>NZ_BONF01000008.1 GCF_016862575.1 Catellatospora bangladeshensis
CCCCCGGTTAGGGCGTGTCGTCCCCACAGTTCACGCAAGATCGGCGCAGCAGAAGGGGCGGGGCGGGGGGCGCTACGCGAGGTTGGCGGAGCGGGGGTAGGCGTCGGTGGGGTCGGTGATGACGTTGACGAGGTAGGGGACTCCGGCGGAGAAGGCGCGGGTCAGGGCGGCGGGGAGGTCTGTGGCGGTGGTGACGGTTTCGCCGCCGCCGCCGAGGGCCTTGACGACGTCGTCGTAGCGGAGGCCGGGTTGGAGGTCGGCGGCTACGTCGTAGCCGTACATGGCGCGCATGGGGTGCTTCTCCAGGCCCCAGATGCCGTTGTTGCCGACGATCATGACGACGGGCAGGTTCTGGCGGACCAGGGACTCGACGTCCATGAGGGAGAAGCCGGCCGCGCCGTCGCCCATGAGCACGCAGATCTGGCGGTCGGGGTAGGTGACGCGGGCGCCCATGGCGTAGCCCATGCCGGTGCCGAGGCAGCCGTACGGGCCGGGGTCGAGCCAGCTGCCGGGCACGGACGGCTCCAGGTAGCGCCCGGCGTAGGAGACGAAGTCGCCGCCGTCGCCGATGGTGACGGCGTCGGGTGCAAGCACCTTGCGCAGCTCGCCGTACACCCGGGCCGGTTTGATCAGCTCGCTGTCGGCCTGCATCTCCAGCTCGTGCTTGGCGGCCTGGGCCTGCTCGGCGGCGCGCAGCGTGGCGACCCAGTCGCTGTGGTCCCTGCGCTCGCCGGTGTGGTCGGCGAACGCGGTCAGGATGGTGCGCAGGTCGCCCGCGGGCGAGGCAGCGACGGTGACGTGTGCGGCGCGCTGGCTGGGCGCGTCGACCACGTGCACGACCTGGGCGGAGCCGAAGTCGCCGAAGCCGAGGCGGAAGTCCAGCGGGGTGCCGATCACGACGACCACGTCGGCGGCGTCGAGGGCCTTGCGGCGGGCCTTGGCGAAGGCGAGCGGGTGGCTCGGCGGCAGCGACCCGCGGCCCATGCCGTTGGCGAAGACGGGCACGGTGAGCGCCTCGGCGGCGGCGCGCAGGGCCGCGGTGGCGTCCCCGCCGTACACGTCGGACCCGGCGATGATGACGGGGCGCTCGGCGCCCGCGACGAGCCGGACGGCTCGCGCGACCTCGTCGGGGTCGGGCTCCAGCAGCGGCACCTGCGGGGCGGCGGCCTTGCTCTCGCCCGTACTGAACACGACCTCCAGCGGCAGGTCCAGGAAGGACGGGCCGCGGTGCGGGGTCAGCGCGTGCTCCAGGGCGGTGGTGACCGCGCCCGCGATGTCGTCGGTGGACCCGACGGTGGCGGCGTGCTTGGTGACCGGGGCGACGATCGGCAGGTGGTCGATCTCCTGCAGCGAGCCGGCGCCCCAGCGGAACTGCGGGGCCCGCCCGCCGAGCACCAGCACCGGCGCCGCGTTGAAGAAGGCGCTGGTCAGGCCGGATACGCCGTTGGTGACGCCGGGTCCGGCGGTGAGCACCGCGACGCCGGGGCGGCGCTGCAGCTTGGCCACCGCCTCGGCCGCGAACACCGCGGTCTGCTCGTGCCGCACGTCGTAGAGCGGGAATCCGTCCTGGTGTGCCGCGTCGTAGAGCGGGAAGACGTGTCCACCCGAGAGGGTGAACATCTCCTTCACTCCGGCGGCACGCAGTGCGGCCAGCGCGAGCTGGCCTCCGTGCCCCGCGACGACGTTGTCAGAGGTCTCAGCCATGCGCATTGTCCCTTCGTGTGCGGGGAGCGTACCCAGCACGCGCGGAAATATGAAGAGGACTCACAAACTCGGGACCCGGCCCGCCGCCGGGCCCCGAGCCGTCATACCGCTACCCGCCTCAGCGGCCGATGAACTTGGGCTTGCGCCGCTCCACGAACGCGGTCATGCCCTCGCGCCGGTCCTCGGTGGCGAACAGCGCCGCGAACAGCTGCGACTCCCAGGCCAGGCCGGACGCCAGGTCCTGGTCCAGGCCGCCGTCGATCGCCAGCTTGGCCGCGCGCAGCGCCTGCGCCGGGCCGTTCACGTACTCCGCGACCAGCGCCTTGGCCTGGTCGTACACCACGTCGGCGGCGCACACCCGGTCGGCCAGGCCGATCGTCAGCGCCTCGGCGGCGTCGACCATGCGCCCGGAGAAGATGATGTCCTTGGCCTTGGCCGGGCCGACCAGCCGCGCCAGCCGCTGCGTGCCGCCCGCGCCGGGGATGATGCCCAGCTTGATCTCGGGCTGGCCCAGCTTCGCGTCGTCGGCGACCACCCGCCAGTCACAGGCCAGCGCCAGCTCGCAGCCGCCGCCCAGGGCGTACCCGGTGATGGCCGCGACGACCGGCTTCGGGATGCGCGCGACGGCGTCGAAGGCGCTGCTCAGCGCACCGGCGCGGGCTGACATGTCCACGTACGACATGTCCGCCATCTCCTTGATGTCGGCGCCGGCCGCGAAGACCTTCGGCCCGCCGTAGACGACCACGGCGGCGATCCGGCTGTCGGCGGTCACCGCGTGCGCGGCGGCCCGCAGCTCCTCCTGGACCTGCACGTTGAGCGCGTTCATGGGCGGCCGTTCCAGCCGGATCGTGCCGATGCCGCCGTCCACTTCCACATTGACGAACTCGCCCACGCTGCCTCCTCGTCGAGTGCCTGATATGACGAGCTTATGCGGCTTGCGCCCATCGCCTACGGTGAGGGCCGGAGGCTGCGATGATCGTCTATTACCGCGATCCAGCGGTGGAGGTGACCTCCACCGCGATCCACATCCACGACCGCGTGTTCCGCCTCGACGATCTGGAATACGTCTGGCATCGCGAGATCACGGCGGACCCCCGGGCGATGCGCCGCCTCGCCGGGCGCGGCGCGCTGAACGCCGGGGTCGTGGTCGGCGCGGTGCTCGCGCTGCTCGGCGTGGTGTACCTGATCGCGGGCGCGGTCGGCGATCCCGATGCGGCCGGCAAGGTGCTGGTGCCGCTGGCCGTCGTGGTGGTGCTGGTGGGCCTGGCCGGGCCGGCGCTGGAATGGACCCTGCACCGGCTCGACCACAGCTACGACCAGGGCATCGCCATGCACGAGATCTGGGCGGTATGGCGCGGCCGCGAGGTGCTCCTGCTCCGCGTCACCGACGAGTCGCGCTTCGGCCGCATCTACCGCTCCATCCAGCGGGCCATGGAGGCACCGCGCTGACTCAGGGCCGCTCGACGATCTCGCGCCCCAGCGGCCACAGCGCCGCCGGCACCAGCTTGAAGTTCGCGATGCCGAACGGGATGCCGATCAGCGTGATGCACAGCGCGATGCCCGCGGTGATGTGGATCAGCGCCAGCCACCAGCCCGCCACGATCAGCCACACCACGTTCGCCAGCGTCGAGGCCAGGCCCGCGCTCGGCTTCTCCACGATGGTGTACCCGAACGGCCAGAGCGCGTAGCGGGCCAGCCGGAACGACGCCACCCCGAACGGGATCGTCACGATCAGGATGAAGCAGATGATCCCGGCCAGGCCGTACGCCAGGGCGAGCAGGAACCCGCTGCCGAAGATGAACCAGAGGATGTTCAGGATCGTGCGCATACCTACGATCCTGACCGGTCCCGGCAACCTCGGCAGCCGACCTGGCGATGAAATGTTGAAGTCAGCGGGCGCGGGCGGTGAAGCGGCCCTCGGTCGCGGTTACCTCCAGCGGCAGGCCGAACGTCGCCGAGAGGTTGTCCGAGGTGATCGTCTGCGGGATGGGGCCGGCCGCGACGATGCCGCCCTCGCGCAGCAGCAGCGCGTGCGTGAAGCTGGGCGGGATCTCCTCGACGTGGTGGGTGACCAGCACCAGCGCGGGCGCGTCGGGGTCGGCGGCCAGCTCGGAGAGCCGGGCCACCAGGTCCTCCCGGCCGCCCAGGTCCAGCCCGGCGGCCGGCTCGTCGAGCAGCAGCAGCTCCGGATCGGTCATCAGGGCGCGGGCGATCTGCGTGCGCTTGCGCTCGCCCTCGGACAGGGTGCCGTAGCGGCGCTCGGCCAGCCCGGCCATGCCCCACTCCTCCAGCAGCTCCTTGGCGCGGGCCTCGTCCATCGCGTCGTACGACTCCCGGAACCGGCCCACCACCGACCACGACGCGGTGACCACCACGTCGCGCACCAGCTCCTCGGCGGGCACCCGCTCGGCCAGCGCCGCCGTGGACAGGCCGATCCGGGTGCGCAGCTCCTGCATGTCGACCCGGCCGATACGCTCGCCGAGCACGTACACCGTGCCGCTGGTGGGGTGCGCCCGGCCCGCGGCCAGGTGCAGCAGGGTGGTCTTGCCGGCGCCGTTGGGGCCGAGCACCACCCAGCGCTCGTCCAGCTCCACCCGCCACGAGATGTCGCGCAGCAGGTGCTTGCCGTCGCGTACGACGTTGACGCCTTCGGCGGCGATCACCAGGTCGGGGTCGTCCGGCGCGACGGCCTGGTTGACCTCGGAAGCGGCATGGGCGGCACGGTGCAGTCCTGACACGCCGCTATCCAATCACGGCCGCCCCCGCGCGGGGGCGACCTGCCAGCCAGATCACATCGCGCGCGATCGGCGCCCCCACGCGTCCGCCCGGATCGCATAGGTTGGGCGGACACTGACCGACGGGGAGGCGCGGTGACCGCGGCGATCGAGATCAGCGGGCTGCACAAGACGTTCCGCACCATGCGGCGCGGCGAGCGGACCGCGCTCGACGGGTTCGACATGCTGGTCGAGAAGGGCCAGGTGCACGGCTTCCTCGGCCCCAACGGCTCGGGCAAGACGACCACCCTGCGCACGCTGCTCGGCCTGCTGCGCGCCGACGCGGGGCGGATGTCCATCCTCGGCGTGCCGAGCAGCCGGTTCGCCGACGTGGCGCACCGGGTCGGTGCGATCGTGGAGAGCCCGGCCTTCTTCAGCCCGTTCACCGGCCGCAAGACGCTGCGGCTGCTGGCCACCGCGGGCGGGATCCCGATGACCCGGGTCGACGAGGTGCTGACCACGGTGGGCCTGCGCGACCGTGCCGACGAGCCGGTCAAGGCGTACTCCCTCGGCATGCGCCAGCGGCTGGCCGTGGCGTCCGCCCTGCTCAAGCACCCGGAGCTGCTCATCCTGGACGAGCCCGCGAACGGGCTGGACCCCTCCGGCATCCACGCCATGCGCACGCTCATGAGCGACCTGGCCGCCAGTGGGGTCACCGTGCTGCTCTCCAGCCACCTGCTGTCCGAGATCGAGCAGGTGTGCGACTCGGTCACCATCATCGACCGGGGCCGCCGGGTCGCGCACGGCCCGGTCTCGGTGGTGCTGGCCGGCCACGACACCGGCGAGCACCTGGTGCGGGTGGCCGAGCCCGCCCGCGCGGCCTCGCTGCTGCGGGCCGCGGGCGCGACGGTACGCGACGCCGACGGCGCGCTCGTCGTGTCCGGCCTGGCCGGCCCGGCCGCGATCAGCGAGACGCTGGGCCGCGACGGGCTCTGGCTCACCGAGCTGACCCCGCTCACCCCCGACCTGGAGAGCGTGTTCCTCGACCTGACCGGCACCCGGCCGCACCCGGCCGACCCGCCGCAGATCGGCGTGCCCGCCGTACGCGACCCGCAGGACGGCGGCGTCATCGACCTCGACGTGAAGGAGGCGGTGTGAACCTGTTCCGCGCCGAGCTGAGCCGCCTGCTGGCCCGCCGGTTCAGCCACATCATGCTGATCGTGCTGGTGGCCGTCTTCGGGGTCACCGTCGCGACGGTGCTGTCCTCCACCCACTCCCCCGACGCGGGCACCTGGGCCGCGGCCGAGGACACCGCCTCCTCCCAGCGCAACAGCCTCATCCAGTGGCAGGCCAACTGCGAGACGGCCAAGATCAGAGGCACGGAGGAGGCGTCCGCGTTCCCCGAGGACTGCCGCACCCGCGACCCGAACGAGATCAAGGCGGGCGACTTCCTCTGGGGTGTCTTCGTGTTCACCCACGAGATCCGCGGCCTGACCGTTTTCCTCGCCGTCTACCTCAGCTTCTTCGGGTTCGTGCTCGCCGCGTCGTTCGTCGGGGCCGAGCTGAGCAGCGGCGGCATCACCAACCTGCTGCTGTGGCGGCCGCAGCGCTCGGCCGTGCTCGGCGCGAAGCTGGCCGCGGTGCTGACCTGCGTCACCGCGTTCGCAACCGGGTTCACCGTGCTCTATGTGGGCACGTTCTATCTGATAGCGGCGGGTGCGGGCTGGGTCGGCGAGACGCCCGCGACGTTCTGGGGCGAGCTGGTGACCATGTGCCTGCGCGGCGTCGCGCTGTCCGTCGCCGCGGCCGCGTGCGCGTTCGCGCTGGCCACCCTGGCCCGGCACACCGCGGCCGCGCTCGGCATCGTCGTCGGGTACTTCCTCATCTGGGAGGCCGGCGCGCGCATCGTCTTCGAGATCGTCGGCGCGCTGCCGTACGACCCGTACTTCCTGTCCACGTACCTGTCCGCGTTCGTGAACGGCGACGTGGAGTACTGGTCGGGCTACGACGGCTCCGGCGACCTGGTCATCACGCAGCTCAGCGGCGGCCTGGTCGTCGCCGGCCTGACCGCCGCCCTGATCGCGGCGGCCTTCGCCAACTTCCGCCGCCGCGACCTGGTCTGACCACCCCGCGCCCGGCTGACCGGGCGCCTCGGGCGGGATCGGACGGGTCAGTCGACCGTGGAGCCGAAGACCTCGTCGCGGACCGCGTCGAGGGCGGTGAGCAGGGCGCCCTGCAGGACGGGCTCGTCGGCGACGCCGGTGACGACGACGCGGGGGGCCACCGGGCTGATCGCGGCGACCTCGTGCTGCACCCGCTCGGCCAGCGGCGTGCCGCCCGCCGCGCCGACCTCGCCCGCGAGCACGACCAGCGGCGGGTCGAGCACGATGCAGGACGCGGCCACGCCCAGCGCGAGCCGCCGGGCGACCTCGTCGAGCACCGGGCCGCCCTTGGTGCCCGCGGCGATGGCGGCCTTGACGGCCTCGGCCGCGCTGGCGGCGCGGAAGCCGTGGTCGCGGGCCACCGCACGGACCGCGTCGGCCCCGGCGACCTGCTGGAACGCACCCTTGCCGCGGCGGCTGACCTCGCGCGGGATGTCCGCGCCGGGCACCGGCAGGTAGCCGATCTCACCGGCGGCGCCCGCGGTGCCCCGGTGCAGGCGGCCGCCGAGCATGACCGCGAGGCCGACGCCCTGCCCGATCCAGACCAGCAGGAAGTCGCCCACCTCGCGGGCGGCGCCGGCGTGCGCCTCGGCGACGGCGGCCAGGTTCACGTCGTTCTCGAACAGGATGGTGGTGTGCAGGTCGTCGCGCAGGGCGGCGGCGAGGCCGCGCTGCCAGCGGGGCAGGTTGAAGGCGAACACGATGTCGCCGGTGCTCGGGTCGACCAGGCCGGGCGTGCCCAGCACGATGCGGCGTACGTCCCGCAGGTCGGCCCCGGCCTGCTCGACCGCCTGGACCACGGCGTTGTGCACGACCCGCACCGGGTCGTCGCCGCCGCCGTTGAGGTCGGGCGTGGTGGACACCTCGACCCGGCCCACCACGGCCCCGGTGATGTCGGCGCAGGCGGCGATGACGTGCTCCGCGCCGACCTCGACCCCGACCACGTACGCGCTGTTCGGCGCGACGTTGTAGAGCTGCGCGTTCGGCCCGCGGCCACCGGCCTGCTCACCGACCCGGCGCACCAGGCCGCGCTCCTCCAGGCGCTCGACCAGCTGCGAGGCGGTGACCTTGGACAGGCCGGTCAGCTCGCCGAGCTGGGAGCGGGTGAGCGGGCCCCGGGCGAGCAGGAGTTCGAGCGCGGCCCGGTCGTTCAGCGCGCGGAGCAGCCGAGGCGTGCCGGGTTGGGAAACTGCGGCCATGGTGCGTCATCCTAGAGCTCGACATCCGCACAACCGGGTTCCGGCGCGCGCTGGTTTTTAGTAAAGTTTCTTATTAGATTGCTCTGGTCGAACAGTACGGCCGTAGCCTACGGCCTACACGCACAAAACCACTATGGATGGCAAGACCCGACACACTGGCCGAAGGGCCCATCACCATGTCGGCGCCGATCGGCGCCGAGGGGGAGGACACCGTGAGCACTGATCCCGGACTGCGCAGGCTGGCCCTGCGTACGCTGCTGGCCGCCTTCCCCGGCCACACCGCGCCCGGGTGGGCCGAAGACCTGCTGGGTGAGGGCCTGGCGGGATACACGCTGTTCGGGTTCAACATCGCCGACACCGAGCAGGTCGCCACGCTGACCGCGCAGCTGCGGGCCGCCCGCCGCGACACGATCATCGCCATCGACGAGGAGGGCGGCGACGTCACCCGGCTCGCCCACCGCACCGGCAGCCCGTACCCGGGCAACGCCGCACTGGGCGCGATCGGCGATCTCGACCTGACCCGGCGGGTGTACCACGCGATCGGCCGCGAGCTGGCCGATGTGGGCATCAACCTGGACCTCGCCCCCACCGTGGACGTCAACACCGCCACCGACAACCCGGTCATCGGCACCCGCTCGTTCGGCGCCGACCCGGTCCGGGTGGCCGCGCACGCCGCCGCGGCCGTGGTGGGCCTGCAGCAGGCCGGCGTGGCCGCCTGCGCCAAGCACTTCCCCGGGCACGGCGCCACCATCGCCGACTCCCACCTGGAGCTGCCCACCGTCGACGTGACGCCGCAGCTGCTGCGGGACCGCGAGCTGCCCCCGTTCGCGGCCGTGATCGCGGCCGGCACCAAGGCCATCATGACGGCGCACATCCGGGTGCCCGCGATCACCGGCGACGACCCGGCCACCTTCACCGAGGCGCTGCTCGTCGACGTGCTGCGCGGCGAGTACGGCTTCACCGGCACCGTCGTCACCGACGCGCTGGAGATGAAGGGCGCCTCGCGCAGCGCGGGCGGCATCGGCCCGGCCGCGGTCCGTGCCCTGCGCGCCGGGGCCGACCTGCTCTGCCTGGGCGCCGACATCGAGCTGGAGATCGTCGAGGAGGCCGCCGCGGCGATCGCGGGCGCGCTGGCCGACGGCACCCTATCCCTCGCCCGCGTCGAGCAGGCCGTCGCCCGCAACGAGGCGCTGGCCGCGTGGACCCACGGCATCGAGGACGTCGAGCTGAGCCCGCGCCTCGGGTACGACGCCGCGCGCCGGGCGGTGAGCGTCGAGGGCAGCCTGTCCGGGTTCGAGCACCCGTTCGTGGTACAGCTGCGGGCCGGGCACACCATCGCCGAGGGCGCCGTGCCGTGGGGCCTGTCCCCCCACCTGGACGGCACCCCGCAGCTGGCCGTCGCCGCCGACGAGACCAGCGCGAACGCCCTGATCGACGCCGCCGCCGGCCGCCCGATCGTGCTGGTCGGCCGCCACACCCACCGCAACCCGGCCGCCCGCTCGCTCGCCGAGCAGCTCGCCGCCGTGCACCCCCTCGCCGTCGTCGAGATGGGCTGGCCCGCCGGCTGGCGCCCCAACGGCGTCAAAGCCTTCGTCACCACCTACGGCGCCTCCCACGCCAACGGCCGCGCCGCCGCCGAAATCCTCGGCCTCGTCGCCTAACCCCCCAGGCCCCACCGCACTGCCCCGCGCCACGCCACCCAAGATCGCGTCGATCTTGCGCGAACTGTTAGGGATATGCCCGGAAGGGGCGTGTCGTCCCCACAGTTCGCGCAAGATCGGCGCGGGAGAGCGGGCGCGGCCCGGCGTGGACAGCCGGGCCGCGGGGTTGGTCAGGCTGCGGCGGCGGTGCGGACCAGGGTGCGGATCTGGCGGAGCAGGACCGACAGGGGGGCCAGGTCGGCCTTGGCGCCGTCGAGTTCCGCGATGGACTTTCGTGCCTGGGCGATGGCGTTGGCGTTGTGCTGCTCCCACTGGACGACGCGTTCCTCGGCGGTGCCCGAGGGGGCGGCGGCCAGGACCTCGGCGGTGAGGGCGGCCAGGGCGGCGTAGAGGTCGTAGCGGAGGGCCATTCTCGCCAGGGTCTGCCAGCGGTCGTCGCGCGGGAGCATCGAGATCTTGGTGAGCAGGTCGTCGATGTGGAAGCGCTCGGAGAGCACGAAGTACACGCCGGCCACCTCGTCGAGGTCACGGCCGGTGGCGGCGGCGACCTCGACGACGTCGAGCAGGCCGAAGCTGTAGAGCGTGCGGGCGCCCCGTTCGGCCAGGTCCTGGGGTGCGCCCAGGCCGGTCAGCTCCGCCTCGTGCTCGGCGATGCCGGCCCGCTCGGCGCCGACGAACATGTCCTTCATGCGCGGCATCAGGTCGGCCACGCCGGGCTTGAGCTTGGCGATCTCGCCGGGCACGTCCAGCGGGGCGCGCCGGTTCTGGATGAGCCAGCGCACCGCGCGGTCCATGAGCCGCCGGGCCTTGAGGTAGACGGCGGTCTGGGCGGCGGTCGGCACCACGTTGTCGGTCGCCTCGACGGCGGCCCACAGCGCGGGCAGGTCGAAGACCTCCCAGACGATCTCGAAGGCGCGCAGCACCTCGGCGGCGGGGGCGCCGGTCTCCTCCACCGCGCGGTGGATGAAGGTGATGCCGCCCCGGTTGACCGTCTCGTTGACCAGCACCGTGGTGACGATGTCGCGGCGCAGCCGGTGCTCGGCCATCTGCTGGGTCATCCCGCGCAGCGGCGTCGGGAAGTAGTCGGCCATCGTCTGCGCCGTCCACGCCTCGTCGGGCAGGTCGGACTGGACGATCTCCTCCTCCAGCACGATCTTGACGTACGCCATGAGCACCGCGAACTCGGGCGTGGACAGGCCCTCGCCGTTCTCGCCGCGGGCGGCCAGCTCCTCGTCGGTGGGCAGGCCCTCCAGCGCCCGGTCGAGCTTGCCGGCCCGCTCCAGCTCGGTGATGAGCCGCCGGTGCACGGGCAGCAGCGACAGCGTCTGCGCGCGGGCGTTGCCGAGCGTGGTGGCCTGGCCGTAGTTGTCCCGCAGCACCAGCTCGGCGACCTCGTCGGTCATGCTGGCCAGCAGCTCGTTGCGGGCCTCGAGGGTGAGGTCCGGGTCCGCCCCGAGCAGGATCTTGATGTTGACCTCGTGGTCGGAGCAGTCCACCCCGGCCGAGTTGTCGATGAAGTCGGTGAAGATCCGGCCGCCGTGGCCCTGGGCGCCCTTGCGGGCGTACTCGATGCGCCCGGCCTGGGTGAGACCGAGGTTGCCGCCCTCGCCGACCACACGCGCGCGCAGGTGCGCGCCGTTGACCCGGATGGCGTCGTTGGCCTTGTCCCCCACCTCGGCGTGCGACTCGGTGGTCGCCTTGACATAGGTGCCGATGCCGCCGTTCCACAGCAGGTCGACCGGGGCCAGCAGGATCGCCTTCATCAGCTCCGCCGGGCTCATCGCGGTCACCGTGTCGGCCAGCCCGAGGGCGGCGCGCACCTGCGGGGTGATCGGGATGGACTTGGCGGTACGCGGGAACACCCCGCCGCCCTCCGAGATCAGCGACGTGTCGTACTCCGCCCACGAGCTGCGCGGCAGGTCGAACATGCGCCGCCGCTCGGCGTAGGAGGACGCCGCGTCCGGGTCCGGGTCCAGGAACACGTGCCGGTGGTCGAACGCGGCGACCAGGCGGATGTGCTCGGACAGCAGCATGCCGTTGCCGAACACGTCGCCGGACATGTCACCGACGCCGACCACGGTGAAGTCCTGCGTCTGGGTGTCATGGCCCAGGTCGCGGAAGTGCCGCTTGACCGACTCCCACGCGCCGCGCGCCGTGATGCCCATCTTCTTGTGGTCGTAACCCGCCGAGCCGCCCGAGGCGAACGCGTCACCGAGCCAGAACCCGTACGACGCGGAGATCTCGTTGGCGATGTCGGAGAACGTCGCGGTGCCCTTGTCCGCGGCGACCACGAGGTACGGGTCGTCGCCGTCGTGGCGCACCACGTCGGCGGGCGGCACGACCTTGCCCGCGTCGAGGTTGTCGGTGATGTCGAGCAGCGCCGAGATGAACCGGCGGTAGCAGGCCACGCCCTCGGCCTGGTAGGCGTCCCGGTCGGCCGGGGACGGCGCCTGCTTGAGCACGAAGCCGCCCTTGGCGCCGACCGGCACGATCACCGCGTTCTTGACCATCTGTGCCTTGACCAGGCCCAGGATCTCGGTGCGGAAGTCGTCGCGCCGGTCCGACCAGCGCAGGCCGCCGCGCGCGACGGCGCCGAAGCGCAGGTGCACGCCCTCGAAGCGCGGCGAGTACACGAAGATCTCGAACTTGGGCCGGGGCGCGGGCAGGTCCGGGATGGCCTGCGGGTCCAGCTTGAACGCGATGTACGACTTGGGCCGCCCGTCGGCTGCCTTCTGGAAGAAGGAGGTGCGCAGCGTCGCCTGCATCAGGGTCAGGTAGTTGCGCAGGATGCGGTCCTGGTCGAGGCTCGCCACCTGCTCCAGCTGGCGGCCGATCGCCGAGATCAGCTCCTTGGCCTGGCTGCCGCGCTCGGCGTCGGACAGGTGCAGGCCCGGGTTGAACCGGGTCTCGAACAGCGCCACCAGCATCGCCGCGATCTGCGGGTACGCAGTGAAGGTGGACTCCATCGACTCCTGCGAGAAGACGGTGCCCGCCTGGCGCAGGTACTTGGCGTACGCGCGCAGGATGACGACCTGGCGCCAGGTCAGCCCGGCCCGCAGCACCAGCTCGTTGAAGCCGTCGACCTCGGCCTCGCTCCGCCACGCGGCGGCGAAGGCGTTCTCCACGTGCGCGCGCACCTCGGCCAGGTCCCGCGCCCCGGCGGGCAGCTGCAGGCCGAAGTCGTACACGAACACGGTCGCGTCGGGGCGGCGCACCTCGTACGGCCGCTCGTCGGTGACCCGCACGCCCAGCGAGTGCAGCACCGGCAGCACCGCCGACAGCAGCATCGGCTCGCCGTGCCGGTACACCTTGAAGCGCACGTCGTTGCCCGGTGTGGTGGCCTCGACCAGGCTGCCCGCGCCCGCGGTGAACTTGCGCCGGAACAGGTGCATCTCCAGCTGGCCGGGCTCCTCCAGCAGCTCCAGCTTGGCCAGGTCCTGCGCGGCCTCGTAGGGCAGGTGCCCGTCCTTGTAGGTCTCCGGCAGCGCGTCGACGTAGCGGGAGGCCAGCAGCCGGGCCTGCTCGTCGCCGACCTTGCGCTCCAGCACCAGCCGGAAGTCGTCGTCCCAGTTGCGGGTGGCGTCGCCCAGCATCTCGGCCAGCGCGTCGACGTCCACGTCGCCGGGCGGGTCGTTGGGGTCGGTGCGCACGATGAAGTGGATGCGGGCCAGGTTCGACTCGCTCACCCGGGTGGTGTAGTCGACGCCGACGCCGTTCAGCTCACGCAGCAGGATGTCCTGCATCGCCAGCCGGTGCGCGGTGGTGAACCGGTCCCGCGGCAGGTAGATCAGGCAGGAGATGAACCGGCCGTAGCCGTCCCGGCGCAGGAACAGCCGCAGCTGGCGGCGGCCCGCCATGCGCAGTACGCCGGTGACCGCGTGGTAGAGGTCCTCGGTGCTGATCTGGAACAGCTCGTCGCGCGGGTAGGTCTCCAGGATCTCCACGAGGTCCTTGCCGGAGTGGCTGCGCGCGGACAGGCCGGAGCGCTCCAGCACGCTGTCCACCTTGCGCCGGATCACCGGCAGGTCGCGCACGCTGGTGCGGTATGCCGCCGACGAGAACAGGCCCAGGAAGCGGCGCTCACCGTCGACGTTGCCGTCCGCGTCGAACGTCTTGAACCCGATGTAGTCCAGGTAGGCGGAGCGGTGCACGGTGGCCCGCGAGTTCGCCTTCGTGATGATCAGCAGGCGCTTCTCCAGCGCCTTGTGCTGCGCCTCCGGCGTCATCGAGGCGAGCGCCCGCACCGTGGAGCCGTCGTCGTCGCGCAGGATGCCGAGGCCCGTGCCGGGCACGGCCCGCATCAGGTCGGTGCCCTCGCCGTCACCGGGCACGTGGACCAGCTCGTACTCGCGATACCCGAGGAAGGTGAAGTGGTGGTCGGACAGCCACCGCAGCAGCTCCACCGAGTCGGTGATGTCACGGTCCGGCACGGGCAGCTCGGCCCCGGAGATCTCGTCGGCCAGCGCCAGCGCCTGGGCCCGCATGCGCGGCCAGTCCTCGACCGCCTTGCGTACGTCGCCCAGCACCCGCTCCAGGTCGGCGCGCAGGTGCTCCAGCTCTCCCTCGTCGCGGATGGCGCCGACCTCGATGCGCATCCAGCTCTCGATCAGGTCGCCGGGGATCGCGTCGTCGGGCTCCACGTCGGCGCAGACCTCGGTCAGCGTGCCCGCGTCGTCGCGGCGCACCACCATCACCGGGTGTACCAGCAGCTGCACGTCCTTGCGCGCGGACAGCGCCGCCGTGACGGAGTCCACCAGGAACGGCATGTCGTCGGTGACCACTTCCACGACGGTGTGGCGCGGTTGCTCCGACTGGGACAGGCGCAGCTTCAGCTCGCCCGGCTTGCGCTGCTGCGCCAGCTCACGGTGGGCGCGGGCCGCCTCGATCAGGCGGGCGGGGGTGAGGTCGACCAGCTCCTCGTCCGGGGCGAAGCGCCAGTAGCGCTGCACGAGCTGTGCCTCGGCCAGCCGGTCGTCAGCCAGGCTCGGACCGCCCGTCAGCAGCTCTGTCGGGCTGCCCCCGGCGGCCAGCGCGACCGCGGCCGCGATCAGGCGCTCGCCGTTGGGCAGCGGCTCGTCGAGCTCGCTGTCGTCGAGGTCGTCCGGCCGCGAGTGCGGCCGCCCCTCGACCCGGATGGTGTCACCGCTCGCCCCGGCTTCGACATCAGCGGAGGCACCGCCGTCGACTCGGCCGCCAGACTCCATGAGAAAGCACTCCCCTTCGCCCACCACGCTGTGGGTCGTTGGTGGGACGGGCCGTTGCAGGGGCCGTCCCGTCGTCAACCCCAGCCTAGCCAGCACCCGCGGCCAGGCACGCGTTCGGGGGCCACTGACACCGCGCCGGGCAGTCCGCTGTCGGACAGCACGGGTTCCCACGGGCAGGGCTCCTTACGGCACAATGCCCGCATGGCTCTGCGCGCGAACGTACGCCGTCCCAAGATTGTCCTCTCCCTGGTGGCAGCCTCGTTGCTGTTCCCGGCACTTGCCGCCTGTTCGAAGGACGACGGCCCAGAGCCGATGCTCGACGCCTTCCTGGCCGGCTGGAAGTCGGGCTCCTTCGCGAACGTGAGCTTCGTACGCGCCTCCGGCGAGCGGGTCGACGCCGCCGCCGTGGCCACCGAGCTGAAGGCGCTGGAGGGCCAGTTCAAGGACAAGCCCCCGGCGCTGGCCAAGCAGACCCCGCGGGTGGAGGACGCCCTGGCCTTCGCCGACGTCGCCGTGTCGCAGCCGGTCACCGACAAGGTCACCTGGAACTACACGACCAGCGTCCGGATGACCAAGGGCAAGGACGGCTGGCAGGTCATCTGGGAGCCGGCCGTGGTGCACCCGAAGCTGACCAAGGGCGACGAGCTGGAGGTCCGCCGGAAGTCGGCGAGCCGAGCCGGGGTGCTAGACGGCAAGGGCGACGAGATCGTCAAGCCGCGGCCGGTGACCGTCATCGGCGTGCAGCCCCGCGACGTCACCGACCTGGACAAGCTGGTCGCGGACCTGGCCGCGCTCTTCAAGACCGCCAAGATCGATGCTGGCACGAGCGACCTCGCGGCCCGGGTCAAGGCCGCCAAGCCGGAAGCCTTCGTCGAGATCATCACGCTGCGCCAGGAGGCGTTCTCGCCGATCGAGGCCGATTTCAGGGCCCTGCCCGGCACGGTGACCCGCGACGAGCAGTGGCTGCTCGCGCCGAGCCGCACCTTCGCCCGCGCGGTGCTGGGCACGGTCGGCCCGGTCACCAAGGAGATCATGGACAGCAAGCCCGGCGCGTACGCCGTCGGCGACCAGGCCGGTCTCGGCGGCCTCCAGCGCGCCTACGACGACCGGCTGCGCGGCGCTCCGGGGCTCAGCGTCGTGTCGACCCGTAAGGCGTCCGACGGCACGCGCCAGGACACCCCGCTCTACACCATCGAGGCCAAGGCCGGCGAGGCGCTCAAGACCACGCTTGACCCGGCCGTGCAGCTCGCCGCGGAGAAGGCGCTCGGCTCGGTCAAGCAGCGCAGCGCCATGGTCGCCATCCGGATCAGCGACGGCGCGCTGCTCGCCGTCGCCAACAGCGGCGACGACAACCTGGCCTTCACCGCGCAGGTCCCGCCGGGCTCCACGTTCAAGACCGTCTCGGCGTACGGGCTGCTCGACGCGGGCAAGGTGACCGCCAACCAGGTCGTGCCGTGCCCGAAGTTCTTCACCGTGGACGGCCGCCAGTTCAAGAACTCGAACTTCATGGAGCTGGGCAGCGTCCCGTTCCACACCGACTTCGCCAAGTCGTGCAACACCGCGTTCGCCTCGCTGGCCCCGCAGCTCGGCCCCGAGGGGCTGGCCGCCGCGGGCAGCGCGCTGGGCCTCGGCCAGGCCTGGGACCTCGGCTACCCCGCCTTCAGCGGCCGGGTGTCGGCGGGCGGCAGCCCCACCGAGCTGGCCGCGGCCGTCTTCGGCCAGGGCCAGACCATCGTCAGCCCCGTCGCCATGGCCGGCGTCGCCGCCGCCGTCGCCCGCGGCCAGTGGAAGCAGCCCGTGCTGCTGCTCGACCCCGCCCCCGCCAAGCCCGCCGCCGACGGCCCCGCCCTGAAGCAGACCACCCTCGACCCACTGCGCGCCATGATGCGCGAGGTCGTCACCGTGGGCACCGCCACCGCCCTCAAGGACGTCCCCGGCGGCCCCGTCTCCGGCAAGACCGGGACCGCCGAGTACGACGACAACCCCGCGCACACCCACGCCTGGTTCATCGGCTGGCAGGGCGACATCGCCGTCGCCGTCTTCGTCGAGAACGGCGTCAAGCCCAGCGAAACCGCAGTCCCCGTAACCGAGAAGTTCCTCCGCGCAATCCGCTGACCCCGCCCCCGCCCTCTCCTGCGGCGATCTTGCACGAACTGTGGGTACGACACGCTCATTCCGGGCGTAAGGTCAACCGTTCGTGCAAGATCGATTGGATCTTCGGCGGTCAGCGGGGCGCGGGCGGAGCCGATACGGTGTGGCGCCATGTGGCCGTTCCGCAAGAAGACCGTCGCCGTGCCCGAAGACGACCAGCCTGAGATCGTGTTCGACCCCTTCCTCGGCGACGCCGGAGCGCAGCGGCTGAGCGGGCTGCTCGGCGAGCGCGACTGGCCGGCCGCCCGCGCGATCATCGACAACGCCGACCCGGCGGCGTACGGGTTCTACGTCGGTATCGCCTCCTCCAAGCAGGGCCTGCAGGAGTGGATCGACGACGCGATCCGCACCGACCCCGATCCGGTCCTGCCGCTGCTGGTGAAGGGTCTCAAGGCGATCAGCTGGGCCTGGGAGGCGCGGGGCAGCGGCTACGCGAACACGGTCTCGGAGGAGGCCTGGAAGGTGACCCGCCAGCGGCTCACGCTGGCCGAGAACTGCCTCGACGAGGTCGTCGACCGCGACCCGAAGAACGTCGAGGCGCTCGCCGGCCTGCTCACCCTGGCCAACGCCCGCTCCAAGGGCCTGGACGAACTCACCCGCCGGTACGAGGCCGTGCTCGCGGTCGACCCGGTCCACACCGACGCCCACCGGGCGATGCTGCAGGCGCTGTGCCGCAAGTGGCACGGCAGCTCGGAGCTGATGTTCGCGTTCGCCCGGGAGAAGGCCGCCGCCCACCCCGGCACCGCCCTGCCCGGCCTGGTCGCCGCCGCCTACCTGGAGGAGTGGCTCGACCGGGATCGCGACTACGACTACCTGGAGGGTCCCGGCATCGGCGACGAGATCGCCGCGGCCGCCCACGCCTCGATCCTCCACCCGGACTTCCGCCCCGGCCCCGAGACTCCGCGGCTCTGGAACACGTTCGCCATGGCACTGTCCATGTCCGACCGCCTCACCGAGGCGGAGTACTGCTTCACCCGCATCGGCGACACCCTCGTCACCCGCCACCCCTGGAACTACATGGGCAAGCCCGGCCCCAAGTACCAGAAATGGCGCTCCTGGACCCAGGCCACCCTCGCCCCCTGACCCCCCCCGCCCCGTGCCGATCTTGCGTGAACTGTGGGTACGACACGCCCCTTCCGGGCGAAGTCATCACAGTTCGCGCAAGATCAACACGATCTTGCGGGCGGACAGCCGTTCATCGGGTGGGCCGGGCACCCGGGGCGGTCAGGCGGTGGCGGGATCCCGGCGGCGCAGCCAGACCAGGCCCAGCACGGGCAGCACGAGCGGCAGGTAGCCGTACCCCTCGCCGAAGCCGGACCAGACGGTGGCGTCGGGGAAGTCCTGCGGCTGGAGCACGCTGAGCGTGCCGACCGCGAGCACCCCGATGAGCTCGACGGTGAAGCAGACCTGAGCCAGCCGGCGCCCACCGGCGTCACCGCGCACCAGCCCGACGGTCGCCACGATGTAGAGCACCGCCGCCAGCGCGCTGAGCAGGTAGGAAACCGGCGCCTCACCGAACTTGAGCACGATCTGCACGGCCGCCCGGCAGGTCGCCGCGACCGCGAACAGCCCGTACACGAAGACCAGCACCCGGCCCAGCCCCGTGTTGACCGGCCTAGCCACCGAACACCTGCCCGATCCGCAGCACCAGCACCGGCACGATGAGCGCGGCCACCCCGACGATCAGGCTCCCGAACCGCGTCGGCTCCATCCGTCCCACGATCCACGCGCCCGCGGGCAGCAGCAGCATCGTCAGCGCATACCCGAGAAAGGTTGTGATCTCCACCGGCGTGTGACCGCCGATCCAGCTCACGATCGCCGCCCCGACCAGCACCACGGCCGCGACGCTGACCACGACCGTCCCGACGAACTGCACCCGGTCCGGCGCCCGGTTACGCGCCGCGGCGAGCAGCGCGAGAGCGGCCAGCAGCAGAGCGACGATCGTCGTCACGGTGGACAGCACAGCAGGCATGCGCGCAACCCTAACGCTGCCCCAACCAGCGCTCGCGCACCCCTCCACCCCTCGTTGCCCCCGCCACTGCCACACCCACCCCACCGGCGCACCCAGACCCGTCGATCATGAAGTTAGGGCAGCGACACGCCGTCGAACACGCCCCTAAGTTCATGATCAACGCAGCAGGGGCACCGGGCCGCGGGCTAGGCCACTGCGCGGGGGGTGGGGGTGGCCTTGCGGGGGGCGGGGACGCGGGGTTTGGGGGTGCGTTTGGGTGGGAGGAGGGGGGTTAGGCCGGTGGTGAGGGCGGCGACTAGTTCGGTGGCGTAGCGGCCGTCGGGGTCGTGGTCGGGGTCGAAGACGGTGAGCTCCATGCCGAGGCAGTCGGTGGTGTTGACCAGGCCTGCCAGAAGGAGTTCCAGCTCGGTGAGGGCGATGCCGCCCGCCTCGGGGGCGTCGACGGCGGGCATGACGGCGGGGTCGAGGACGTCCACGTCGACGTGCACCCAGAAGCCGGCGCAGTCGGCCAGGCGCTCGCGGGCCCACTGGGCGGTGCGGCGGGCGCCCTCGGCGCGCACGGCCGTGGCGGGGCGGACCGCGAACCCGGCGGCCTGGAGGTCGAGCCGGTACTCGTCGTGCTCGCGGATGCCGAGCACGACCACGTCGGTGTCGCGGAAGTAGGGGCGGCGGCCCTCGATGCCGGCCAGCTCGGTCTGGCCCCGGCCGGTGACCAGGGCGAGGTCCTCGCCCGCGGCGGCGCCGACGTACGGCGCGTTGCCCGGGTGCCGGAAGTCGGAGTGCCCGTCCACGAAGACCAGGCCGATCCGGCCGCCGACCTCCTCGCCGAGCCGGCGCATGGCCAGCGCCGAGCCCAGCAGGATGGAGCAGTCGCCGCCGAGCACCAGCGGGAACTCGCCGCCGTCCACGATCGCGCCGATCCGCTCCGCCAGCCGCACGCTGTACGAGTGGATCTGCGCGGCGTGCGCGACGCCGTCCCCGGGCCGCCAGTCGCCCGGGTCGTAGCGGGGTGGCGTCAGGCAGCCAGCGTCCCGCGCCTCAAGGCGGGTGAGCAGGCCCTTGTCCCGCAGCGCGCCGGGCGCCTTGGCGCAGCCGGGCACGGAGGTCTCGGTGGGCGGGCGCAGGCCCAGGTTCGACGGCGCGTCGAGTACCGCGATGCGGCGCATACACCTCTCCCCCGGGCCTCTATTCCGCTAGAACAATGCACTGGCCAGGGCGCGTCGCGCGGTCGCCACCGCGGGATCGTCCGGCCCGGCGACGGCGAACAGCGACACGAGGTGCTGCCGCACCGCCTCCCGATCGTCACCGTAGACGCGGCGCACCAGTTCCACCAGCCGCCGATACGCCTGCTCCGCCTGACCGGCCAGCACCTCGATGTCGGCCGCCTTCAACTGGGCGGCGACATCGTCGGGCGCGGCGTCGGCCGCGGCGACCGCGGCCTGCGGGTCCACCCCGGCCACCCGCTTGGCCAGCACCACGTGGGCCAGGCCCGCCTCGGCGGCGGCGTCCTTCGGCGAGTCCGAGAGGATCTTGCGGTATGCCCGCTCGGCCTCGTCCAGGTCACCCATGATCAGGGCCTCGTCGGCCGCCTCCAGGCGCGGGTCCTCGGGCACGGCCACCTCGACGCCACCGGCGCGCAGCACCGCGTCGAGCCACTGGCGCAGCTGCGCGGCGGGCACCGGCCCGGCGAACGCGTCGATCGGCTGCCCGCCGACCACGGCGTACACGGTGGGCACGCTCTGCACCCGGAACATGGCCGCCAGCCGGGGATCGGCCTGCACGTCCACCCGGGCGAGCACCCAGGAGCCGCCGTCGGCGGCGTTGAACTGCGCCAGCGCGTCGGCCAGCTGCTGCACCTCGGGGTAGCCCGGCGCCAGGAACGCCACCACCACGGGGGTGGTCATCGACCGCTGCAGCACCTCGTCCTGGACGTTGGCCTCGGTCACGTCCACCACGACGCCGCCCCCCGCGGGCGCACCGGGGAAACCGCCGCCGTTACCGGGGCCGCCGGCCTGGCTCGCCGCGGGCGCGGCCTGCTGCTGCGCGGCAGTCGACTGGGCCGCCTGGTTGCGGGCGGCCAGCGCGCCGAGGTCCACGGCGCCACGCGTGAAGATCGACTGTCCGGGTCGGAGATCGCTCATGGTTACCCAGTCTCCCACGCCCGTGACGAACCCCCCGCAAAGCTCCCCCCTGCCCCGTTGATCACGACGATCTTGCGCGAACTGTTACGACTTTGCCCCTTTTGGGCGTGTCGCCCCCACAGTCCACGCAAGATCGCCGCCATAGGTGTGGGTTAGAAGCGGGCTGGTTCGCGGTAGGTGCCCCATTCGTCGCGGAGGGCGTTGCAGATTTCGCCGAGGGTGGCTTCGGCGCGGCAGGCGTCGAGCATGGCGGGGACCATGTTGGCGCCGGTGCGGGCGACCTCGATCATCTTCTTGAGGGCGGCGTCGACGGTGGCCTGGTCGCGGTCGGTGCGGCGGGCCTGGAGGAGCTTGACCTGCTCGCGCTCCACCTCGTGGGAGACCCGCATGATCTCCAGGTCCTTGGCGATGGTGCCGGTGTGGCAGTTGACGCCGACGATGCGCTTGTCGCCCTCCTCCAGCGCGCGCTGGTAGGTGTAGGCCGAGTCGGCGATGGCGGAGGTGAACCAGCCGTCCTCGATGCCGCGCAGGATGCCGCTGGTGATGGTGCCGTCGGTGCCCCGCTCCTTGATGCGCTGGAAGATCGCCTCGGCCTCCGCCTCGATCTTGTCGGTCAGCGCCTCGACGTACCAGGAGCCGCCCAGCGGGTCGGCCACGTTGACCACACCGGTCTCCTCCATCAGCACCTGCTGGGTACGCAGCGCGATCTCGGCGGACTCGTCGGTGGGCAGGGCGAGGGTCTCGTCCAGGGCGTTGGTGTGCAGCGAGTTGGTGCCGCCGAGCACCGCCGACAGCGCCTCGACCGCGGTGCGCACCACGTTGTTGACCGGCTGCTGGGCGGTGAGCGAGACGCCCGCGGTCTGCGTGTGGAAGCGCAGCCACTGGGCCTTCTCGCTGGTGGCGCCATACACGTCGCGCATCCAGCGGGCCCAGATGCGGCGGGCGGCGCGGAACTTCGCGATCTCCTCGAAGAAGTCGATGTGCGCGTCGAAGAAGAAGCTCAGGCCGGGCGCGAACACGTTCACGTCCAGGCCGCGGGACAGGCCCAGCTCGACGTAGCCGAAGCCGTCTGCCAGCGTGTACGCCAGCTCCTGCGCGGCGGTCGCCCCGGCCTCGCGGATGTGGTAGCCGGACACCGACAGCGGCTTGTACTTCGGGATGTGGTGCGCGCAGTACTCCATCAGGTCGCCGATGAGGCGCAGGTGCGGTTCGGGGTCGAACAGCCACTCCTTCTGCGCGATGTACTCCTTGAAGATGTCGGTCTGCAGGGTGCCGTCGAGCTTGCTCAGGTCGGCGCCCTGGCGCTCAGCGGCGACCAGGTACATGCAGAACACCGGAACGGCCGGGCCGGAGATCGTCATCGAGGTGGTGACGTCCTGCAGCTTGATGCCGTCGAACAGCACGTCCATGTCGGCGGCCGAGTCGATCGCGACGCCGCAGTGGCCGACCTCGCCCAGCGAGCGGGCGTCGTCGGAGTCGCGGCCCATCAGGGTGGGCATGTCGAAGGCGACCGACAGGCCGCCGCCGCCCGCGCCGAGGATCAGCTTGTAGCGCTCGTTGGTCTGCACCGCGTTGCCGAACCCGGCGAACTGGCGGATGGTCCAGGTCCGGCCCCGGTAGCCGGTCGGGTAGAGGCCGCGGGTGAACGGGAACTCGCCCGGCCAGCCGATGTTCTCGAAGCCCGGGTAGTCGACGCCGGCGGGCGGGCCGTAGAGCGGCTCGACCTCGACGCCGCTGAGCGTGGTGAAGTCCGCGTGGCGCTTGTGCGCCTTGTCGTACCGCTGCTGCCAGCGTTCGCGGCCTGCGGCGATCTCGTTGGCGTCCACGTTTCCTCCCGGGTGGTGATACCTGGATCACAGGATTTCGAGCACAGCGTAGCCCGCAGCCCTGAACGATCGCTAAGCCCTGGGCTACCCGCCGGTCAACAAACAGTGAGTGACCTCTTTCACACCTGTGGATTCCTCGTTACCATCCGGTACACGAAATCTCTTCATGTAAGTGCGTCGACGGCAGGCTGAGCGATCGGCCAGCGGCGCCCGGCACCGGCCGGGCAACCCGTCCGGCAGCGCGTGGACCGGGCCGTCCGATGCGGAACAGCGGACCCGTCCCCCGTCCCCCGCCGAAGGGATCCACCCATGTCCCGACGCGCCAGCGGCCCGTATCCACGGGCCGGACGCTCCCTCGCCACAGCCGCCGCACTGGTCACGGCCGGTGCCTTCGCCCTCGTCGTGCCACCCGCGGTGCCCGCTGCGGCGGCCGTGCTCGCCCCGAACGACTACTGCCTCCAGGAGTGCTCGGACATCCTGCCGCCGGGCCAGAACGGCAACGCCACCCTCGTCGACATCCTCGGTCACCAGGCGTTCGGCACCCGGCCCGCGCACTCGGCCGACCAGCTCGACCGGTACGCCAACCTGGTCTACAACTACGCCGGGCTCACCGACGAGCAGATCCCGGCGTACTTCAACGACGCCTCGTTCGGGGTGCCCGCCGGGCAGGCCGAGCGCACCTACTCCCCCCGCTCCGACGTGACCATCGTGCGCGACAAGGCGACCGGCACGCCGCACGTCACCGGCACCACCCGCGCCGGGACCATGTACGGGGCCGGCTTCGCCGGCGCCGAGGACCGCCTGTTCACCATGGACCTGCTCCGGCACGTGGGCCGGGGCACGCTCACCCCGTTCGCCGGGGGCGCGGCGGGCAACCGCTCGCTGGAGCAGAGCGTCTGGCGCAACGCGCCCTACACCGAGGCCGACCTCCAGGCGCAGGTCGACGCACTGCGCACGATGGGCGCCCGGGGCGCGCAGCTCTACGACGACGTCAGCAACTACATCGCGGGCGTGAACGCGTACATCGCCCAGTGCATGGCCGACCGCGACTGCCCCGGCGAGTACGTGCTCACCGGCCACCTCGACGCGATCACCAACGAGGGCGGCCCGGTGAACTTCACCATGACCGACCTGATCGCCGTCGCGGGCGTGGTCGGCGGCCTGTTCGGCGGGGGCGGCGGCAAGGAGATGGAGTCCGCGCTGGTCCGGGTGGCCGCGCGGGCCCGCTACGGCGCCACCGAGGGCGACGCGGTGTGGAACGCGTTCCGCTCCCGCACCGACCCGGAGGCCGTGCTCACCGTGCACGACGGCACCAGCTTCCCGTACGGCGCGGCCGACGACGACGCGGCCGGGGTCGTACTGCCGGACGCGGGCTCGGCCGTGGTCGAGCCGGTCACGGCCAACCCGACCGGCTCGGCGAACAGCTCGGTCACCGCGAAGTCCGACATCGCCGCCGCGCTGGGCAGCCTCACCATCGGCCCGAACGGCAAGGGCATGTCGAATGCGGCGGTCGTCTCGGCGGCGCACTCGGCCGACGGGCACCCGATCGCCGTGTTCGGGCCGCAGACCGGCTACTTCTCCCCGCAACTGCTCATGGTGCAGGAGCTGCAGGGCCCCGGCATCAGCGCCCGCGGCGCCGCGTTCGCCGGGCTCAACCTCTACGTGCTGCTCGGACGCGGGCAGGACTACGCGTGGAGCGCCACCTCGGCCGCGCACGACATCACCGACACGTTCGCGCTGCCGCTGTGCACCACCGACGGCAGCACCCCCACCCTGAACAGCAACAAGTACCTCTACCGGGGCGTGTGCACGGCGATGGAGGAGCTGTCGCACACCAACGCCTGGACGCCGACCACGGCCGACGGCACCGCCGCGGGCTCGTACAAGCTGATCACGTACCGGACCAAGCTCGGCCTGGTCGCCTGGCGCGCGACGGTAGGCGGCGCCCCGCACGCCTTCACCCACCTGCGTTCCACCTACCGGCACGAGGCCGACTCGGCCATCGGCTTCCAGATGTTCAACGATCCCGCCGCGATGGGCACCCCGGCCGACTTCAAGGCCGCCGCCGCCAACGTCGGCTACTCCTTCAACTGGTTCTACGTGAACTCGACCGACACCGCCTACTTCATGGCCGGCAACAATCCCGTGCGGGCGGCGGGCCACAACCAGAATCTGCCGGTACGCGGCGACGCCGCCTACGAGTGGCAGGGCTACAACCCCGCCAACAACACCGCGGTGTACGCGCCGAACAGCACCCACCCGCAGTCGGTGAACCAGGACTACTACATCAGCTGGAACAACCGGCAGGCCAAGGATTTCGGGGCGGCCGACGGCGACTTCAGCTTCGGCTCGGTGCACCGCGGCGACCTGCTCGACGCCCCGCTCAAGGCCGCGCTCGCGAGCGGCCAGAAGTTCGACCGGGCGTCGCTGACCAGGCTCGTCGAGAACGCGGGCGTCACCGACCTGCGCGGCTGGAAGGTGCTCGACGACCTGCTCCGGGTCGTCGAGAGCCAGGCCGTCACCGATCCCACCCTGGCCGCGGCCGTCGGCAAGCTCAAGGCCTGGCAGCAGGCCGGGGCGCGGCGCGTGGAGACCTCGCCCGGCTCGAAGGTGTACGCCCACGCCGACGCGATCCGGATCTTCGACGCGTGGTGGCCGCTGCTGGTCAGCGGCCAGTTCCAGGCCGCGCTCGGCGACAACCTGTACGGCGCGCTGGTCGACGCGATGTCCATCAACGAGTCCCCGTCCGGCGGCCAGAACGGGCCCGGCTCCAGCCTGCCCGGCTCGCTCAACTCCGCGCAGGCCCACAAGGGCTCGTCCTTCCAGCACGGCTGGTGGGGGTACGTCGACAAGGACATCCGGGCCGTGCTCGGCGACCCGGTGTCGGGCGGCCTCGGCCGCGCGTACTGCGGCAACGGCGTGCTCAGCGCGTGCCGGACCATGCTGCTGTCGACCCTCGGGGCCGCGAACGGGCAGACGGCGAGCGCCGTCTACCCCGGCGACGACCACTGCGCCGCAGGTGACCAGTGGTGTGCGGACGCGATCCTGCAGTCCGCCCTCGGCGGCATCACCGCGCCGCTGACCGCCTGGCAGAACCGGCCGACGTACCAGCAGGTGGTGTCGTTCCAGGCCCGGCGTGGTCAGGACATCACCAACCTGGCGCAGGGGCGGCCGGTGTCGGCCAACGGCAGCCAGCTGTTCTACCCCGTCGGCAACGCCGTGGACGGCAACCCGCAGTCGCGGTGGAGCAGCAGCTACGCCGACAGCCGGTACCTCCAGGTGGACCTGGGCAGCGTCAGGTCCGTGGGCCGGGTGATCCTGCGCTGGGAGGCGGCGTACGGGCGCTCGTACCGCATCGACGTCTCCACCGACGGCACCAGCTGGACCACCGCCTTCGCCACCACCACGGGCAACGGCGGCGTCGACGTGGACGCCTTCACCCCCGTCAACGCCCGCTACGTCCGCATGCAGGGCGTGCAGCGCGCGACCTCCTACGGCTACTCCCTCTGGGAGATGGAGGTCTACTCCCGCTGACGCCACGCGGCTTGGTGATGATCGCGAGTTCGTGTCGATTTGTGGGCTCTGACCACAGGTTTCGACACGAACTCGCGATCTTGCCCTTCCGGGGTCAGCGCCGGAAAACCAGCCAGTCGACGTTGACGAAGTCGGCGGGCTGGCCGCTGGAGAAGGTGAGGTAGACGGTGTGGCGGCCGGTGACGGCGGTGACGTTGCCGGGCACCTCGCGGAAGCTGCTCCAGCCGCCGGTGTTGGCGATGGAGAAGCTGCCGATCGGCGCGTTGCTGGGGCTGTCGAGCCGGACCGAGACGGTGCCGCTCACGCCGCCCGCCGCGCCGGACGACACCCGGGCCAGGAAGTCCCGCGGCGACGTGGTGCCGAAGTCGACGTTGTCGTAGCGGGCCCAGTCCCCGTTGGCGATGTAGCCGATCTGGTCGCTGCCGGGCACGATCCCCGACTGCGCGTTGTACGACTCCGCCTGGATCGTGCTGTACGCGCTGCGCGTCCCGCTGCTCGACGTCGGCGCGGGCGAGCTCGGCGCGGCCGTCGGCGTGGTGCCGCCGCCGCCCTTGGTGTACACGGCCACGTAGTCGACCAGCATAGGCACCCCGGACTTCGTGCCGCTGGTCGGCGTCGAGTAGCCGGCCACGCCGTTCGGGAACGCGCCGCCCATCGCCACGTTGAGCAGGATGAAGTAGCCCTCGTGGCTGGTCATGTCCGACCAGTACGAGCCGACCTGGTTCTGCGTCACGGTGAAGAACTGCACGCCGTCGACGTACCAGCGCAGCACCTGCGGGCTCACGCTGGTGTCCCACTCGATGGCGTAGGTGTGGAAGTTGCCCTGGCAGTTGCTGTTCGGGCAGGCCCGGGTCGCGCCGAGGCCCTGGGTCTCGTTGCAGGGACCGCCGGGGTTGACGCCGCAGTGCAGCGTGCCCCAGACCTGGTTCATCCCGTTGACGTTCTCCATGATGTCCAGCTCGCCGATGCCGGGCCAGTTCCAGTAGTTGCCCCGGTAGGGCGAGCCCAGGGCCCAGAACGCGGGCCAGTAGCCCATGGCCGAGCTGCCGGTGACGTTCGGCATGGCGATGCGGCCCTCGATGCGCAGCACCCCGCCCGACGGCGGCTTGAAGTTGGTCCGCTTGGTCTCGATGCGGGCCGACGTCCACTGGCCGGAGCTGCTGCGGATCGGCGTGATGCGCAGGTTGCCCGAGCCGTCGAGGCTGATGTTCTGGGTGCTGGTGGTGTAGGTCTGGATCTCGCCGGTGCCGAAGTTGGCCGGGCCGTTGGGGTACTGCGTACCCGTCGTGAAGATCCAGTTGTTGGACGACGGCAGGCTGTTGGCCGAGCCGGTGAAGTCGTCGCTCCACTGCAGAGTCCAGCCCGAGGGCGTGCCGGGCAGGGCGGCGTTGGCGTCGACGGTCAGTGCGGTGGTGCCGGCCATGGTGAGCGCCACGGCACCGGCGACGAGCAGGTTCCGGCGGCGGTGCCGGGTGGGGGGTGCGGGGGTCACAGGGAACCTCCATCAACGAATCGCGGTACGCGGCAACCGGGCGGTTCGCCGCGTGAGAGCGCTCTCACGATTTCTATTGCGTTACGCCCCGACTGTCAATGGGTAGACGACCAGCAATGTTACCGGTCACCTTCTTAACAGATCGGCGCAGTGGCCCCGACGTCCGGCCATAGATGGAGAGCGCTCTCTCAGGCCAGGAAACGTTCACCGCCGAAGCCCTCGACGACAGACCCCGTCCCACCGGTCACGCCGCCGCTGTCCACCATCGATCATGAAGTTAGGGCAGCGACACGCCGCCGAACCCGCCCATAAGTTCATGATCGACGCGGTTCAGCGGTTCAGCGGTTCAGCGGTTCAGCCGGTCCAGCGGGGCTGTGGTGCGGGGGTGTAGGCGGTGGGTCAGAGTAGGTGCCAGTGGTCTAGTAGGAGGGTGAGGAGGAACTCGCCGGTGACGGCGATCGTCACGAAGGCGGCGACCGCGACGCCGGGAGGTAGTGGCGAGCGGTCGGCGAGAGGGGTCGTGCTGTAGAGGCTTACCACCACCGCTGCGAGCGGGATGCCGCCTAGGGCGCCGAACAGCAGCGCCCCGGCCGCGCCCATGCCCGCGCGGAACCACGACTGCTGGTACGCCAGGTCACCGACCAGCCGCACGTCGACGGAGGTGCCCGGGGCGATCGTCCCGCCCGCGTTCGACATGCCGACGGTGCGGGCGGGCGCCGAGCCGTCTGCGGGGGTGAACCATCCGTCGCAGTCCGTCCACTCCGTCGCGGTCTCCTGGTCGATGATCTCCGAGGCGCAGTGGGAGACGACGACGGTGCCGGGCACGCCGACCCAGCCCGTACGCGCCACGGAGTCCGCGCCGAGCTCCCGCACGAGCAGGGCGCCGAGCCACATCCAGCCCAGCGCGACGGCGGCGATGCACAGCCACCAGAACCCGAAGGACGCCTTCTCCCGAAGCACGGCGGCGCGACTCATGAGAGCGAAGCTACCTGCGCAGGGCAAGCGGGTGAAGGGTGCCGCGTCCTCAGCGGACGGGGGCGGTGGCGTGGCCGTCGACGAGGTGGAGTTCGGCGTCGCAGGCGGCGGCGGCCTGCGGGTCGTGGGTGGCGAAGACGACCGCCGCGCCCCGATCCGCCTCCGCGCGCAGCAGCGACAGCACCGTCTGGCGGTTGGCGGCGTCCAGCTCGCTGGTCACCTCGTCGGCCAGCAGCACGCTGCCGCGCAGGGCCAGGCCGCGGGCGATCGCCGTACGCTGCTGCTGCCCGCCGGACAGCTCCTCGACCAGCTGCTCGGCCTGGTTGGCCAGGCCCACCTGGGCCAGCGCGTCGGCGGTGAGGCGGCGGGCGTCGGCCGCGCGCATACCCGCCGACACCAGCGCCACCAGGATGTTCTCCGACGCGGTGAGGGTCGGGGCGAGGCCGTTGTGCTGCGGGATCAGCACGATGCCCTGAGTCACCGCCTGGTCACGGTCGCGCAGCGGAGCGCCGTCGAGGGTGACCTGGCCCTCGGCCGGGCGCAGCAACCCGGCCAGCGCCCACAGCAGGGTGGTCTTGCCCGCGCCGGACGCGCCGGTGACGGCCAGGATGCGGCCCGGCTGCGCGGCGATCGACACGTCGCGCAGCACCGCCCGGTCCTTGGTGTACGCCATGGTGATCCGCTCGGCGAGCAGCGTCCGGCTCATCAGGCCACCTCACGGGAGTAGTCGGGGACCGGCGCGGCGTGCCGGGCGTACACGGGCGCGTCGTCGCCCGGCTCGAACTCGTCGGCGGACAGCGGCGCCCCGGCCTGTGCGGCCGCGAGCAGCACGGTGCCGTCCGGGCGCGGGTGCACCCGGACCCGGGTGCCGGGCGGCAGCAGCGCCAGTACCTCCGGCGGCAGGTGCACCGAGCCGTCCCGGCCGACCACGGCGAACTCCTCGCCGAGGCTGCCCTCGCCGCCGACGCGGCCGTCGCGGATGGTGACCTGGCGGCCCATCCCGGCGCCGACCTGCGGGTCGTGGGTGACCACCACGACGGTGGTGCCGGACCGGCGCACCGACTCCAGCGACGCGATGACCTCGTCCCGGGCCACCGAGTCGAGCTGGCTGGTGGGCTCGTCGGCCAGCAGCAGGCCGGGCTTGTGCGCCAGCGCCACGGCCAGCGCGAGGCGCTGCCGCTCGCCGGGGGTCAGCTCGTGCGGGCGCTGACGCAGCCGGCCGCGTACGCCGAGCAGGCCGACCAGGGCGAGCACGTCGCGCGGGGCGGGCAGACCGGTGACGCCGTGGTTGCGGGCGGCGCGCTGGGCGAAGCGCACGTTCTGCTCGGCGGTCAGGTACGGCAGCAGGTTGCGCTCGGCGCCCTGCAGCACCACGCCGACCTCGGTGGCCCGCATCCTGGCCAGCTCGGCCTCGGTGGCCTTGGCCAGGTCGGTGTCGCCGACGGTGGCCCGCCCGGCGGCCGGGCGGATCAGGCCCGCGAGCAGCGAGAGCAGCGTCGACTTGCCGGAGCCGGACGGCCCCAGCAGCGCCACCGACTCGCCGGGTGCGATGTCCAGGTCCACCCCGCCGAGGGCGACCACGTCGTACCCCTCCAGCCGGTAGATGTAGACCAGGCCGCGACAGGTCACCGAGCCGTTCACCGGTTGCCTCCTCGGATGAGTTCGGGGGTGGCCCGCTTGACCATGCGCCCGCCGCGCAGCACCGCCAGCAGCAGCACCAGCAGCGCGCCCACGACGGCCAGCGGCAGCGCGTCCGGGGCCAGGCTCGGCACCAGCGCGCCGAGCACGTCCCCGGCCAGGCCGGGCGCGCCCGCCGTGCCGACGGTGACCAGCGGGATGCCGGGCAGCATCAGCGCGGCCGCGCCGACGCCGACCAGCAGGCCGACCAGGATCGGCAGGCCGAGCAGGGCGAGCCGTTCGCGGCGCAGGCCGCGGCGCAGCACGCCGGGGCGTACGCCGGTGACCCGCAGCGCGGCCAGCTCGGCGCGGCGCTCGCCGGCGCCCAGGCGGGTGCTGAGCGCCAGCACGCCCAGCGCGAGCAGCGCCGCGGCGATGCCGGCCAGCAGGTAGAGGCGCAGGCCGAGGGCGGGTGCGCGGCGGCCGAGCCGGTCCAGCTCGTCCGGCACGGTCTCGGTCCGCAGCACGCGTACGCCCGACGCGGCGAGCTTGGTCGCCAGGTCGGCCGGGGCGTCGGCGGCGGCCCACACCTCGTAGCGCAGGTCGGTCGCGTCTGCCAGGCTCTGCGTCACCGAGGCGGCGCGCACCGCGAGGTCAAGGTCGAACAGCAGGCCGTGCTCGCCCGCGCGGGGCAGCAGGTCCGCCTTCTCCAGTACGGCGAACGACTGCGGCGCCTCGGCGAAGCCGGGCAGGTCGAAGTGCTCGGGGTCGTCGCTGCTCGGCGCGGCGCCCGCCAGCACCACCGGCAGCTCCTGTGGCCCGTCCTGGTAGGAGATGAGCACGTCGCCCTGATCGGCCGAGCTGACGCTGACGGCGAGCTGCGTGCCGCCGGTGACCTTCACGGTGGCGTTCGGGGTGCGGTCGACCAGGAACTTCCAGGCCGTCGCGGTGCCGTAGCGCAGGGCCAGCGGCTGGCCGCCGGAGCGGAGCTCCTGGAGGGTCAGCGCGGTCTCGACGGGTCCGCTCTGGCCACCCTCCCGTCCCACGGCCAGGCCGACCAGGCGGCAGCCGCCGTCGGCGCAGCCGGTCACGGTGGCGGTGTAGTCCCGGGTGCCCTTGCGCAGCCGTTCGAACCACACCACCCGGGGCGGCTCGCCGGGGGTGGACACCAGCACGCCCAGCCGGGCGGGGGTCTCGCCGAGTTCGGCCACGGACACCCGGGCCGTCACCGATCCGGTGACCTCCGCGGGCTGCCCGGCGTCCGCGCGCAGGCGGCCGGCCAGCGTGGACAGGGCCGCGTCGTCGTGCCCGCGCCAGATCGCGACGGCGGGCAGCCGCTCCGACTGCACCCCGATCAGCTCGACGCGCTGGTTGTTGTAGAGCTCGTCGGCGCGGACCACGGCCATCGAGTGGTTCGTCGGGTCGGCCACGGCCAGCGCGTCGACCAGCGCCTGCGGGTGGGCGGCGGAGACGGCGTACACCGTGGGCGCGCCCACCGCGTCGTCGGCGCGCTGCGCGCGGGCGTCGGCGGCCACGTCCCACGCGGTGGCGGAGAAGGTCAGCAGCGCCACGGCCGCGGTCAGCACGGCGACGGTGCGGGCCGCGCCGGGGCGGCGGGACAGCTGCGCGGCGGACAGCATCGCGGGCAGCCTGCCGCGGCGCCGGGCCAGGCCGAGCCGGGCCCGCGACCACAGGTTCAGCAGCCGCCCGGCGAGCACGCCCGCGACGATCGCCAGCGCGGCCGGGGCGAGCAGGGCCAGCGGAGCGGAGCGGTCGCGCAGGGCGGCGGCCAGCGAGGCGATCGCCAGCGCGGCGGCCACGCCCTCCAGCACCCCGGCCCGCCAGGTGCCGCGCTGCGGGACCCGCCGCAGCAGGCCCAGCACACTGCGGCCGAGCGTGGCGCGGGCGGCCAGCCAGGCCGCGGCGCAGGCCAGCACCAGGCCGCCGACGGCCGCCGCGAACACCGGCCAGCGCGGCTCGACGTGCACCCCGTCGGCGAGCACGGTCCGGGCGGCCAGCTCGACCGCGCCCAGCCCGGCGGCCAGGCCGAGCGGCGCGCCCAGCACGATCAGGAACAGGGTCTCGCCGAGCCCGAAGCGGATGGTGCCGCCGCTGCCGTAGCCGCGCAGCCGGGCCAGCGCCAGCTCCGGGCCGCGCTCCTCGGTCAGCGCCGCGACCAGCATCAGCAGCACGACGAAGGCCAGCAGCACCAGCGGGACCGCGATGATCGGCACGGTCCGGGCGAGCGCGTCCTGGTCGCGCGCGGCGTCCTCGACGATGGCCGGCAGCGCCGTCTCGACCTGCAGCTCGGAGGCGTTCAGGGTCAGCCCGAGCGCGCCCAGCTCGCTGCGCAGCGCGCCCACGTCGTCGAGGCGGACCAGCTCCGGGCGCAGCGGGTACGCGATGGACAGGCTGACCGGCACGGCGTCGCCGAGCTGCACGTCGTCCTCGGCGCCGGCGAACACGGCGTCCAGCCGCGCCGCGCCCTCGCCGCCGGACTGGCCCTGCGCGAAGTAGCCGTTGTTGCCCCAGTGCGCCTCCTGCGGCGCGAGCGGGGTGTAGAGGCCCACGACCTCGTAGCTGCGGCCCGCGGTGGCGCCCTGCGCCGGGCGTACCGTGATCTTGTCGCCGACCTCGACGCCCGCCTCGGCCGCGGCGCGCTCGGAGAGCATCACCTGCTCGGCGTCGATGGCACAGTCGCCGGTGATCCGCAGGTGCGCGCAGGCGCCCTGGTGCCAGGCCAGCCGGGCGGCGAAACGAGCACCCCCGGTGGTGTTCAGCGACGTGTCGGTGCTGACCGCGCCGACGGGCCGGTCCAGCACGGCGGACAGCCGGGGCGACCGGGCCAGCGCCCCGCCGACGACGGCCTGCGTGTCACCGACCGGCTGGTGCGCCGCCTCGGCCGTGTCGGCGCTGCCGTCCGCGGTGACGGTGACCGCGGCGGCGGTGGCCGGGGCCGCGCTGAGCGCGTCGGTGAGCACCGACTGCTGCGCCGCGCGCCCGTACGCCGGAGCGAGCACCGCGGCGGCCGTGGCGAACGCCGCGAGCGACAGCACCACCAGCGACCGGCCGGAGCGGTGCCGGATGCCCCGCAGCATGACGGACCAACCGGCCACCGTCGCCTCCACGTGTAAGAGCCCTATGTGCCCCGACACCTTAGCGATTGGTCAGTCCGCCCGTGAAGCCGCTTCACCTATCGTTACCAGCCCGCTCCCCGCCCTCACCCCCCGCTGACGATCTTGCACGAACTGTGGGGACCACACGCCCCAAAGGGACGGATCACCAACACTTCGCGCAAGATCGACGGGATCTTGGCGGCGGCAGGGGTGGAGCGCCCGGTCAGACGAGGTCGTCGAGGAGCTGGGTGGCGGCGGTGTGGGGGTCGAGGGTGCCGGTGACGACCTTGTCGGCGAGGGCGGCGAGGCCGGCGCCGGGGAGGTCGGCGAAGCGGGCGCGCAGCTGGCCCAGGGCGATCGCCTCGATCTCGGCGGCGGCGCGGCGGCGGCGGCGCTCGGTGAGCTGACCGGTGTCGGTCAGCCAGGTGCGGTGCTCCTCGATCGCGGCGACGATGCCGTCGATGCCCTCGGCCTTCGCGGCGACGGCCTTGACCACGCGGGGGCGCCAGTCGCCGGGGCCGCGGTCCGCGCCGCCGAGCGCGATCATGCCCTGGATGTCGCGGTGGGTTGCCTCGACGCCGTCCCGGTCGGCCTTGTTGATGACGAAGATGTCGGCGATCTCCAGGATGCCGGCCTTGACGGCCTGGATCGCGTCACCCATGCCGGGCGCGAGCAGCACCAGCGTCGTGTCGGCCAGCGAGGCGATCTCGACCTCGGCCTGCCCCACGCCGACGGTCTCCACGAGCACCACGTCGAACCCGACCCCGGCCAGTACGCGTACCGCCGCCGGGGTGGCCGCCGAGAGCCCGCCGAGGTGGCCCCGGCTGGACATGGAGCGGATGTAGACGCCGGGATCCGTCGCGTGATCCTGCATGCGCACCCGGTCGCCCAGGATCGCGCCGCCGGTGTACGGGCTCGACGGGTCGACGGCGAGCACCGCGACCCGCTGGCCCGCCGCGCGGAAGGCGCGGACCAGCTCGTTCGTGGTGGTCGACTTGCCCACGCCGGGCGAGCCGGTCAGGCCCACCACCATCGCGGCGCCCGCGCTCGGCGCGAGCGTCGACGCGATCTCCGGCAGCGCCGCCGAACCCGACTCGACCAGCGTGATCAGCCGCGCCACCGCCCTGGCCTCACCGCCGCGGGCCCGCTCGATCAGGTCCTGCACCGGGGACGGGGACGACACACTCGGCTCGGTCATGGGCCAACCATTTCGCAGAAGCTCGAAGGGATCAAGGAATGGCCGCGCCGCCCGGACGAGTGCCGGGCGGCGCACCTATATACAAGGTCAGGCCGGGACCTTGAGGATCAGGGCGTCGCCCTGGCCGCCGCCGCCGCAGAGCGCAGCCGCGCCGGTGCCGCCGCCGCGGCGCTTCAGCTCCAGGGCGAGGGTCAGCGCCAGGCGCGCGCCGGACATGCCGATCGGGTGGCCGAGCGCGATGGCGCCGCCGTTGACGTTCACGATCTCCGGGGAGATGCCCAGCTCACGGGTGGACTGGATGCCGACCGCGGCGAACGCCTCGTTGATCTCGACCAGGTCGAGGTCGGCGGCGGTCAGGCCCTCCTTGGCCAGCGCCTGCTTGATGGCGTTGGACGGCTGGGCGTGCAGCGAGTTGTCCGGGCCGGCCACATTGCCGTGCGCGCCGATCTCGGCGAGCCAGGTCAGGCCCAGCTCCTGCGCCTTGGCCTTGCTCATGACGACGACCGCGGCGGCGCCGTCGGAGATCGGCGAGGAGGAGCCGGCGGTGATGGTGCCGTCCTTGGCGAACGCCGGGCGCAGCTTGCCGAGCGTCTGCGCGGTGGTGTCGGGGCGTACGCCCTCGTCCTCGCTGATCACGATCGGGTCGCCCTTGCGGGCCGGGATGGTGACCGGGGCGATCTCCTCGGCGAAGCGGCCGTCCTTGATCGCGGCGGCGGCGCGCTGGTGCGACGCGGCGGCGAAGGCGTCCTGCTCCTCGCGGGTGATCTCGTAGCGGCCGTTGTGGCGCTCGGTCGACTCGCCCATGGAGCAGGCGTCCCAGGCGTCGGACAGGCCGTCGTGCGCCATGTGGTCCTTGACCGTGACGTCGCCGTACTTGTAGCCGGTGCGCTGGCCGACGAGCAGGTGCGGGGCGTTGGTCATGGACTCCATGCCGCCGGCCACCACGATGTCGAACTCGCCGGCGCGGATGAGCTGGTCGGCCAGCGCGATCGCGTCGAGGCCGGACAGGCAGACCTTGTTGATGGTGAGCGCGGGGACGCTCATCGGGACGCCGGCGCCGACGGCGGCCTGGCGGGCGGTGATCTGGCCGCCGCCGGCCTGCAGCACCTGGCCCATGATCACGTACTGGACCTGGTCGGGGGCGATCCCGGCGCGCTCCAGGGCGGCCTTGATGGCGACCGTGCCGAGCTGCGTCGCGGACAGGTCCTTGAGGTTGCCGAGCAGGCGGCCCATCGGGGTGCGCGCTCCGCTCACGATCACAGAAGTCATGGTGGTACCCCTCCGAGTGGCCTGGTTCACGTATCGCCTTAACGATGGTTCGGTCAGACTAACCGCATGAGCGAACCAGCATCCCTGTCGACCTCATCACAGGACACTTCGTCACACTTCGTCGGCCTGCTGCGCATCGACCACGTCGGGATCGCCGTGCCGGATCTCGACGCCGCCATCGCCTTCTACGAAGGTACGTTCGGCATGACGTGCACGCACACCGAGACCAACGAGGAGCAGGGCGTCCGCGAGGCGATGCTCCAGGTCGGGCCGGATCCGGCGGGCGGCGCCGTGCAGCTGCTCGCGCCGCTGCGGGCGGACTCGCCCATCGGGAGGTTCCTGGAGCGGTCCGGGCCGGGCATGCAGCAGATGGCGTACACCGTCGCCGACATCGACGCGACCTGCGCGGCCCTGCGCGAGCGCGGCGTGCGGCTGCTCTACGACGCCCCGAAGCGCGGCACCGCGAACTCCCGGATCAACTTCGTGCACCCGAAGGACGCGGGTGGCGTCCTGGTGGAGCTGGTCGAGCCCGGAACGGGCCACTGAGCCGTCGTCGCAGGCCGCGCGGCCTGTACGGCTGAATGATCGTTAAGCCCGGCGTGGACTTTTTCACACATCGGTTCCCGCGAAAGCTACCGACCAGTAACGTCCGGCCCAGCTGAGCCGTACATGTGTGCCCGACCACATGGCGGCTCATCGGAGGGCCCGCCAAGGATGGCCCGCAGACCCGGAACAGCCGCCCGCAGCCGGCAAGGCGCGGGACGTAGCGGTTCCCTCACCACGGAGGTGGCGCCGTGCAAGACATCCTCGACGTGATCATGGAAGCGGAGGGCGCGGCCGATCCCGCCGCGCTCCTGCGGAGCCTGGCCGACGTGCCGGTGCCCGCCGCCTACCGGGGCATGGTGGTCCGCGAGGAGGACACCGCCATGTTCGACGGGCTGGCCACCCGCGACAAGGACCCGCGCAAGGCGCTCCACCTGCAGGAGGTGCCCGTCCCGGAGCTGGGTCCGGGCGAGGCGCTGATCGCGGTCATGGCCAGTGCGGTCAACTACAACACCGTGTGGACGTCCATTTTCGAGCCGCTGCCGACGTTCGGCTTCCTGAAGAAGTACGGACGGTTGTCCGCGCTGACGAAGCGCCACGACCTGCCGTACCACGTGGTCGGTTCGGACGCGGCGGGCGTGGTGCTGCGCACCGGCGCGGGCGTGACGAAATGGCAGGCCGGGGACCAGGTCGTGGCGCACTGCCTCAACGTCGAGCTGGAGGACGCGACCGGCCACGACGACACGATGATGGACCCGCAGCAGCGCATCTGGGGCTTCGAGACCAACTTCGGCGGCCTGGCCGAGCTGGCCATCGTCAAGGCCAACCAGCTGATGCCCAAGCCCGCGCACCTGACCTGGGAGGAGGCGGCCAGCCCGGGGCTGGTCAACTCCACGGCGTACCGGCAGCTCGTCTCGCACCACGGGGCCAACATGAAGCAGGGCGACGTGGTGCTGATCTGGGGCGCCAGCGGCGGTCTGGGCTCGTACGCGACGCAGATGGCGCTGAACGGCGGCGCGATCCCGGTGTGCGTGGTGTCCTCTCCGGAGAAGGCGGAGATCTGCCGGCGCATGGGCGCTGAGCTGGTCATCGACCGCGCGGCGGAGGGCTACCGGTTCTGGTCCGATGAGCACACTCAGGATCCGGGCGAGTGGAAGCGGTTCGGCGCGCGCATCCGCGAGCTGACCGGCGGCGACGACCCGGACATCGTGTTCGAGCACCCGGGCCGGGAGACGTTCGGCGCCAGCGTGTACGTGGCCAAGAAGGGCGGCACGATCGTCACCTGCGCCTCGACCAGCGGCTACGAGCACCAGTACGACAACCGCTACCTGTGGATGTCGCTCAAGCGCATCGTGGGCAGCCACTTCGCGAACTACCGCGAGGCGTGGGAGGCCAACCGCCTGATCGACCTTGGACGGATCCACCCGACGCTGTCCAAGACGTTCCCGATGGAGCAGACCGGCCAGGCGGCGTACGAGGTGCACCGCAACGCGCACCAGGGCAAGGTCGGCGTGCTGTGCCTGGCGCCCGAGGAGGGCCTCGGTGTGCGCGATCAGGAGAAGCGGGCCCGGCATCTGACGGCGATCAACCGCTTCCGCGGAGTGTGACCCAAAGCTCACCCTTGGTGAGGTCGCGGATGGCGGAGGCGCAACGGCGCGCCTTCGCCATCCGGCATTTCCGACGAATTGGACTTTTGTTTTCTGGTGCGGATCTTCCAGCCGTAAATCGACCCATACTCCGAGGGCGAAAGTACGCCCGGTCCCTTGCGCGACACCCAGGGTCATCTGCGAGTATGTGCCAATGTCCCAGCAGCCCTCCTCCGTCGCGTTCTTCGATGGCGCGAACACCCAACAAGACTTCACAGTCGTCCTGCGTGGTTTCGACCGCGAACAGGTAAACGCGTTTGTCGGCCGTCTGAACGCTCAGCTTGCCCAGTCGGAGCAGGCACGTGCGGAGGCCGAGCAGCGCATGAACGACGCCCAGCGTCGTCTGCGCCAGGCTGAGCAGCGGCTCAACTCGGTGGAGCAGAAGCTCACCGACACGAGCAAGCAGCTGGAAGAGAACAGCCGCCCCACCCTGTCCGGTCTCGGCACGCGCGTGGAGCAGATCCTGCGCCTCGCCGAGGAGCAGGCCAACGACCACCGCGGCGAGTCCAAGCGTGAGTCGGAGGGCATCCTCTCCGCCGCCCGCCTGGAGGCCCGCGAGATCACCGACAAGGCGCGCGCCGAGGCCGCCGCCATGAAGGCGACCGCCGAGCGCGAGGCCGGCAACCTGCGCACCGCCGTCGAGCGGGAGGCCGCCGAGGTCCGGGTCCAGGCCCGCCGCGAGGCCGACACGCTGCGCGCGGACGCCGACCGCGAGACCAAGCAGCTGCGCACCGCCACCTCGCACGAGGTCGCCGAGCTGAAGGCCACCGTCGAGCGCGAGGTCGCTACGCTGCGCGCCACCGCCGAGCGGGAGATCACCCAGCTGCGCGCCAAGGCCGCCCGCGAGGCGGAGGAGAAGCGCGCCGAGGCCTCCAAGATGCTGGCCGACGCCCGGGACAAGCGCGACAAGGACCTGCAGGCCCTCCAGCTCGAGCTGGCCGAGCGCCGCGAGAAGTCCGAGCGCGAGGAGTCGCAGCGCCACTCCGCCGCCGTCGCCGCCACGCAGAAGCTGGTCGGCGAGGCCGAGGAGCGCGCCCGCGCCGCCGAGGACCGGGCCAAGGAGATCGAGCAGCGCGCCGAGGCCCGCCGCGTCGAGTCCGAGCGCACCGCGACCGAGACCACGGAGAAGGCCCGCGCCGCCGCCGAGAAGGCCGTCAACGAGGCCAAGGCCGAGGCGCACCGCCTGGTGACCGAGGCGCGCAACGAGGCGGAGCTGACCACCACCGCCGCGCGGCGCGAGGTCGAGGACCTCACCCGCCAGAAGAACGCCGTCACCGCCCAGCTCGGCCAGATGCTGTCCGGCCTGGCCGGCATCGTCCCCGGCGTGGGCGCCCCGGCGGCCGCTCCGGCGGAGGAGAAGCCGAAGGCCGAGAAGGCCGAATAACGATCCGACCCGGATTCGATCACGCCGCGCCCGGCAGCCGTCGGACGCGGCGTGACTCTTTATGTGAAGATGGACCGCATGTCGCACGGCGGAGACCTGTTCGCGCTCGGTGAGGGCGTCGCATCCGAACCCAGCTTCGACATAGCCCTGCGGGGCTATGACAAGAAGCAGGTTGACCGTTACGTAACGCAGGTCGAATCGGACCTGTCCACCCTCGCCGCCGAGCGAGATCAGGCCTTCTCGCAGGTGCAGGCGCTCGCCGGCCAGGTGCAGCAGCTGCAGCTGGAGCTGTCCGACGCCGCCCGCCGCGCCGTGCCGTCCCGCGTCTCGTTCCGCCACCTCGGGGCCCGCGTGGAGCAGATCCTCTCGCTGGCCGAGGACCAGGCCGAGGCGCTGCGTGAGGGTGCCCAGCAGGAGATCGCCGACCAGCGCGCCGAGGCCGAGCGGCTGCTCGCCGACGCCCGTGAGCGCGCGGCGACCGCCAGCCGCGACTTCGACCTCGCGCTGGCCCAGCGCCGCAACGAGGAGCGCAAGGAGGAGGAGCGCCGCCGCGCCGAGCTCGGCGACGAGACCCAGCGGCTGCGCACCGAGGCCCGCGAGCTGCTCACACATACCCAGACCGAGGCGCAGGCGCTGCGCACCGCCGCCGCGCAGGAGGCCGCGTCGCGCCGGATGCAGGCCGAGAAGGAGATCGCCACGGCCCGCACCGAGGCCGAGCAGTACGCCGCCACCCACCGCGCTCAGGCCGAGCAGCAGCTCGCCGCGGCTCAGGCCGAGGCCGAGCAGCGCAAGCTGGCCGCCCTGGCCGACGCCGCCCAGGCGGTCGCCGCAGCCCGTGCCGAGGCGGAGCAGCTGCTCGCCGCGGCCCGCGTCGAGGCCGAGCGGCAGGTGGCCGAGGCCGCCGCCGCGGCGACCCAGCGCACCGACGAGGCCGAGAAGCAGGTCGCCCTGGCCAAGGGCCGCGCCGCTGCCGAGCAGGCCGCCCTGGAGAACACCCAGCAGCAGTACGCCGAGGGCCAGTCCCGGCTGGACGCCATGCGCACCGACATCACGCAGATCGAGCGGCGCCTGGCCGAGCTGAAGCAGCAGCTGCACGGCGAGCTGGAGCGGCTGTCCAAGGCGCAGCGCGAGGCGGAGGAGGCCGAGCGCCGCCGCGCCGAGGCCGTCCGCGCCGCCGACGAGGCGGGCAAGCCCGCGGCGGTCCCGGCCGCGCCCGTCGACGAGGAGAAGACGCAGACCATCGCCATGCCCGCCCCCGTGCCGCCGACCCAGCCCACGGCCCCGCACGGCGCGCTGGCCCAGTCGGGCGCGGCTCACCCGGCTCAGCCTGCCGCCGCTCCGGCGGCCCCGGCCGGTGCGAACGGCACGGCTCCGGCGCAGCAGGCCGGCGACGAGCCGACGATCATGCTCGGCGGCAACGAGCCGACGATCAGCCTGACCGGCGACAGCGCCGAGGCCAAGTAGTCAGCCGAACGGCCGGCGACCCAGGGGATGCATCCGCATCATCCCGGGTTGCCGGCCGTTTCGCGTTCCGTCCGCCCGGCGGGTCAGCGCGGCTTGTCGGCGAAGGCGGCGACGGTGCGGTCCGCGTACGCGCTGGCGTCGCCGTACTCCATCGGGCCGTCCCAGTCCTTGGGGAGCGGGACGGGGACCTGGGGGGCGACCCGCCGCACGATCTCGTCCAGCACCGTCTCGGCGTCGCCGACCCACAGGTGCTTCGCGCCGGGCACGCCCACCACCTCGGCGTGCGGGATCGCCGCGAAGCGCTCCTTGGCCTCGGCCGGGCGCAGGTAGTCGTCGTGCTCCGGCACCAGCGCGGTCACGGGGCGGCCGGCGTCGGCCCATACCGCCAGATCCTCGGGTTTGCTGTAGCGCAGCGGCGGGGACAGCAGGATCGCGCCGGAGATCGCCGGGTCGCAGCCGTACTTGAGCGCCAGGTCGGTGCCGAAGGACCAGCCGACCAGCCACCGGTTCGGCAGCTCGTGGAACTCGGCGTACTCGATCGCGGCGGCGACGTCGAAGCGCTCGCCCACCGCGTTGTCGAAGGCGCCCTCGCTGGTGCCCCGCACGCTGCTGGTGCCCCGGCTGTTGAACCGCAGCACCGCGAACCCGGCCAGCGCGGGCAGCCGCCAGGCGGCCTTGCGGTAGACGTGGCTGTCCATCATGCCGCCGTGCGTGGGCAGCGGGTGCAGGCAGATCAGGGTGGCGACCGGGTCGCGGTCGGCCGGCAGGGCCAGCTCCCCGACCAGCGTCAGCCCGTCGGCGGTCTGCAGTTCGATGTCCTCGCGGCGGGCGGGCAGGATCGAGTTGGCACGGATCGCGGTCACGCCTACAGTCTGCCCGCGCGAGACCCCGCGGAACCCCCCACCGTCGCGGTCGTCACATCCCCGCGCTCACCCGTAACGGGGCGCGTTGCGGGACCGTTCGACGTTTGGTTTGCGCTGGTGACGGCCCCGCCAGCAGTTCGTGTGCCAGTGCCGCCGGTCACCGGCGTCGCCCCAGCCCTCCGACGGCCACGCCACCACGTGCGGCACCCCCGGCCGGATCTCCTGGTGGCACCCCGGGCACCGGTACGTCTTGTCGGACGTCTCGCCGCTCAGATGCCGGACGGTGAACTCACCGTCCGGATCGTCGCGCACGTACTCGATCCCGCGCCGGGACATGGCCTCGTCGAGATCGCGCTCGGGGCGATCCCTGTGGTTCCGACGCGGACTCATGTCCTCAACAGTACGGCGTGGCTCAGCGGTGGGTGTGGTCGCGGAAGCCCCGGCCGGTCTTGCGGCCGAGGTAACCGGCGGTGACCAGGTGCTCCAGCAGCGGCGCCGGGGAGAAGCCCGGCTCACGCAGCTCCAGGTACAGCTCGCGCTGGATGGCCAGCGACACGTCCAGGCCGACCACGTCGAGCAGCTCGAACGGGCCCATGGGGTAGCCGCAGCCGAGCTTCATGGCGGCGTCGATGTCGTCGGCACTGGAGTAGCTGGCCTCCAGCATCTTCACCGCGTCGTTCAGGTACGGGAAGAGCAGCGCGTTGACGATGAAGCCGGCCCGGTCTGCGCAGCCCACGGCGGTCTTGCCCAGGCTGGACACGACGGCGTTCGCGGTGTCCAGGACGGCCTGGCTGGTGCGGATGGTGCTGACCACCTCGACCAGCGGCATCACCTGGGCGGGGTTGAAGAAGTGCAGGCCGACCACGTCGGCGGGACGGTGGGTGGCCATGGCGCACTCGACCACCGGCAGGCTGGAGGTGGTGGTGGCCAGCACGGTGCCGGGCTTGCAGATCTCGTCGAGGCTGGCGAACAGGGCCTTCTTGACGCTCAGCTCCTCCACCACGGCCTCGACGACCAGGTCCACGTCGGCGAGGTGGTCGAGGTTGGTGGACCAGGTGATCCGGCCGACGGCAGCGTCGCGCTCGGCCTCGGTGAGCTTGCCGCGCACCACGCCCTTGTTGAGCGAGGTCTTCACGGACTCGCAGACCTTCGCGGACTTCTCCGCGCCGCGGGTCACGCTGAGCACCTCGTACCCGGCCTTGGCGAACACCTCGATGATGCCGGTGGCCATGGTGCCGGAGCCGACCACGCCGACGGTGCCCACCGGGCGAGCACCCGCGGCCCGCTCACCGGCGGCCGGGGTCAGCTCGTCGGCGACCACGACGGGCGAGCCCGCCTTCTCGTACGTGTAGAAGCCGCGGCCGGACTTGCGGCCCAGCAGGCCCGCGGTGACCATCTGCTTGAGCAGCGGCGCGGGCGCGTGGCGGCGGTCGCGGCCACCGCGGCGGTACATCGTGTCGAGGATCTCGTACGCTGTGTCGAGGCCGATCAGGTCCATCAGCGCGAGCGGGCCCATGGGCAGGCCGCAGCCCTGCTTCATGGCCGCGTCGATGTCCTCGCGGGTGGCGTAGTGGTTCTCGAACATGGTCACGGCGTGGTTCAGGTAGCCGAACAGCAGCGCGTTGGCGATGAAGCCGGCCCGGTCGCTGATGGTGACGTCGACCTTGCCGAGGCGGGCGCACAGCGCCTCCACGTCGGCGACGACCTCGGGCGCGGTCACCACGGTCCGGATGATCTCGACGAGCTTCATCACCGGTGCGGGGTTGAAGAAGTGGACGCCGATCACCTGGTTGGGCCGGTGCGTGGCGACCGAGATCTCGGTGACCGACAGCGAGCTGGTGTTGGTCGCGAGGATGGTGTGCGGCGGGCAGACCTTGTCCAGCTCGGCGAAGATCGCCTGCTTGAGGTCCAGGTGCTCGGGCACCGCCTCGATCACGAAGTCGACGCTGTGCAGGGCGGCCAGGCCGACCTGGAAGTCGACCCGCGCGTGCAGCGCGTCCCGGTCGGACTCGGACAGCTTGCCCTTGGCCACCGCGCGGTCGGTGGAGCCGGTGAGGTTCGCCCGGCCGCGCTCCAGCGCACCCTCGCTGATCTCGACGGCCACCACGTTCAGGCCGTTGCGCGCGAACACCTCGACGATGCCGGCGCCCATGGTGCCGAGGCCGACCACACCCACCGTGTTGATCTCGCGAGCCACAGTGCCCATCCCATCTCCCGAACGATCGCTAAGGTTACTCGGGAGTCTGCCACGGGGCCTGCGATCGCACATCGTGTGGCCGAAGTGAACATAGCCACTCGTGAGCCTACGGGACGGGGTCAGGCGCCGTCCCGGATCGCGGCGGCGACGGCCGCGGCGCCCGCGCCGCCGATGGTGATCGTGTAGTGGTTGACGTCGGGGATGTCACGCTCCACCGTGCCCGGCAGCCACTCGGCCGCCCGGCCCGGGGTGTAGAGCGGGGCGTCGGGCTGGTTGAACATGCCGCGCGGGGCGCGCAGGAACAGCGCCGGGCGCGGCAGCGCCGCCGGTGACATGCCCGGCAGCGCGTACAGGTCCTGGCCGTCGCGCACCGCCGCCTCCATCCGGCACGCCGACCGCAGCTCCGGCTCCTGACCCACCAGGTCGTACGCGATGTACGCGTCCGCGCCCTCGGGCCACGGGTCGAAGGACGGGTGCGCCCGCCACAGCGCCGCGTGCTCGGCCCGGCTCGGGAACGTCATGTCCAGCCGCGCGAACACGGCGCCGACGGTGTCCGCGATCGCCTTCTCCAGCACCTCCGGCCCGGCGGCCGGGTCAACGCCCGGCGGCAGCGTCAGCGGCGCGCCGCCGTCGACCAGGATCAGGCGCTCCACCAGCTCCGGGTAACGGCGCGCGGTCTCGGCGGCGACGAAGCCGCCCATGGAGTGCCCGGCCAGCGGGACGGGGCCGTCGGCGTACGCCCGGATCACCGCGGCGACGTCCGCGGCGTGCTCGGCCATGCCGTAGGGGCCGGGCAGCTCGCGGCTGCCGCCGCGCCCGCGCAGGTCCACCGCGACGAGCCGGTGATCGCGGCCCAGCTCCTGCGCGACCAGCGTCCAGGCGACGTGCGACGAGGTGATGCCGTGCACGGCCACCACGACCGGCCCGGACTCACCCCACACGCCGACGCGCAGCTCACCGCCGCGCACCGGGACGCTTTCCAGCCGGAACGCCACCTCGGACTTCCCGCCCATCGCCATCCTCCCAACTCGCGCCACCAGCGCATGAACTGCGCGACCGCTCGCCCGTGCGGCGGATGCTGCCACATCGTGCGCGCCGAAGCAGTGGCTGCGGGCCACATAACCGGACCGCTGGGCGGTAATCGCGTTGCCCCGGGACCGTCCGGATCGGGACCATGCTCGGCATGTCGACTCTCAAGGTCACCGCGGAACGGCTGGTGATCCACCCGCACCCCAACGCCGACGCGCTCGAGCTCGCCGAGGTGGGACGGCTGCGCGCCGTGGTCGCCAAGGGCGCGTACCGCACCGGCGACCACGCCGTCTACCTGCCCGAAGGCTCCGTGCTGCCGGAGCCGCTCATCGCCGAGCTGGGCCTCACCGGCCGCCTCTCGGGCGCGAACAAGGACCGCATCACCGCGGTACGCCTGCGCGGCGAGCTGTCCCAGGGCATCGTCTGCCGCCCGAAGGCGCTGGCCGACGTGGACCTCACCGCGGCGGCCGCCGCCGGGACGGACTTCGCCGAGCTGCTCGGCGTGGTCAAGTGGGTGCCGCCGGTGCCGGTGCACCTGGCCGGCGACATGGCGCCCGCGCCCGACCTGCTGCCCTGGCTGGAGGTGGAGAACATCCGCCGCTACCCGGACCTGTTCGTCCCGGGCGAGCAGGTGATCGCCACCGAGAAGATCCACGGCTCGGCCACGCTGATGACGCTGCTGGCCGCCACCGGCGAGGTGTACGCGTCCTCCAAGGGCTTCGGCAAGCAGCGCCTGGCCATCAAGGAGGCGCCGCACAACCTCTACTGGCGCGCGATCCGCACCTACGGCGTGCCCGGCTTCGCGGCGGCGGTCGCCGAGGCGTTCGGCGCGAGCCGGGTGGGCGTGTTCGGCGAGGTGTTCGGCCGCGGCGTGCAGGACCTGCCGTACGGCGCCAACGCGGGCGTGCGGCCCGGTTACGCCGTGTTCGACGTCGCCGTGGACGCCGGGGACGGCGTGCGCTGGCTGGGGCTGGACGAGTACGCCCCGCTCGCGCAGGCGCACGGGGTGCCGCTGGTGCCGGTGCTGTTCCGGGGCGCGTACGACGAGGCGGCGCTGACCGCGCTCGCCGAGGGCGTCGAGACGGTGTCCGGCACCGGCGCTAACCTGCGCGAGGGCCTGGTGGTCCGGACGGCGCCGGAGCGCTACAGCGGCGTGACCGGCGGCCGTGCCATCGGCAAGCTGGTCTCCCCCGCGTACCTGACCCGCAAGGGCGGCACCGAGTACGAGTGATCGGCCGCTGTTGATGTCACCGGTCAGCCTCAGCCGTTCGTACAATTAAACGCAAGGTTGACCGGTTACATTAGCGATCAAGCATGCTTGAGCAGGCACGATTCGGGCACTCGACCGTAGGCTGTGGCAGCGGCCGAGGAGGGGCGATGACATCGACAGCGGAACGGCAGGCGACCAACGTGGACAGTGGCCACTTCGATCCGCTGACCGATCTCGACGGTATGTGGACCGTCGATCTGGCAGCGCGCTACCTCCCCATCCCCGGCATGCCCCTGACGAAGTACGAGTGCTGGGACGGGCATCTCTTCATGACTCCATACGAGAGTGTGCAGAACTCATACGGCGAGGCGGAACTGATCGGCCAGCTGAGGCCCGGCGCACGCGCCACCGGCTACTTCGTCTGCGGGCCGGTGAACCTCATGCTCGGCCTGCCGGGACGCTGGATCCAGCCCGACGTGACGGTGCTGGACGGTCCGGTGCGAGGCACCTGGGTGTCCAGCGAGCACGCCGTACTGGTGGCGGAGTTCGTGTCGCCTGGCAGCATCCGCCGCGACCGCATCGACAAGCCCGCCCGCTGCGCTGAGGCGGGCATCCCCTGGTACATGACCGTCGACCTGGACGAGGAGCGCGGGCGGGCCGCGGTCGAGCTGTTCGAGCTCAAGGACGGCCGATACCACCGAGCCGCGCTGAACCACGCCGGGAGCCGGTTCGAGATGAGCGACCCGTTCCAGGCTGGATTCGATCCGATCGAGCTGTTGATGCGCTGAACGCACTAATCTGGTGCTCGTGCGCTATGTGGTGATCACCGGGGTGTCCCGCGGCCTGGGCGAGGCCCTGGTCAACCAGTTCGAGACCGATCCGGAGACGGTCGTCGTCGCGCTCGGGCGCACGTTCAGCGACGCCCAGCGCATCGCCGCCGGGCCGCGCCTGATCCTGCGGCACTGCGACCTGGCCGAGCCCGCGAGCATGCCGCACGCCGCCGAGCTGAGCGAAACGCTCGCCGACGCGGACGAGGTGATCCTGATCCACAACGCGGCCGTGGTCGACCCGATCGGGCGGATCGGCGATCTGGCGGTAGACGATCTCGCCACGGCCGTGGCGGTGAACCTGACCGCGCCCATCCTGCTGACGAACTCGCTGCTGGCCGCCCTGCCGGACACCGCACGCGAGGTGCTGGTGATGTTCGTGTCGTCGGGCGCGGCCCACCGGATCATCGACGGCTGGTCGGCGTACTCGGCTACCAAGCGGGGAGCCGAGGAGTTCTTCGCCCACCTGGCGGAGCAGTACGCCGACGACCCCCGGGTGCGCGTCGAGGTGGTCAATCCGGGTGTGATGGACACGGGCATGCAGGAGACCATCCGGTCCGCCGACTTCGCCGGGCGGCAGCGCTTCCTGGACCTGTTCGAGAACGACGAGCTGCCCGACCCGTCGGCGGTGGCCGCCCGGCTGGTCGAGGAGCACGTCACCCGACCCGCCTGACCGGCAAGGACCGGCCGCGAAGATGTTTCGGATTACTCACGGGTAGGCCTAGACTGCGGCCGTGACCACCACCGCTTCCCTGCCGCCCGGCGCCAGCGTCGTCGAGGACGGCGAGCTGATCTCGACGAATCCCGCCACCGGCGACGAGGTGGCGCGCCTGCCCGTCGCCTCCGCCGCGGACGTCAAGGCCGCCGTCGAGCGTGCCCGCGCGGCCGCCGCCTGGTGGGCCGGGCTGGGCTGGCGTGAGCGCCGCCGCCGCCTGCTGGCCTGGCGCAGCCTGCTGGTCAACCGGATCGAGGAGCTGGCCGAGCTGATCCACCGCGAGGGCGGCAAGCCGGTCGACGAGGCACTGCTGGAGGTCGTGGTCTCGGTAGACCACGCCGCCTGGGCCGCCAAGCACGCGCGCAAGGTGCTCGGCCCGCGCCGGGTGCGCGGCTCGCTGCTACAGCCGGAGTACGCGGCACACCTGGAGTACCAGCCGTACGGCGTCATCGGCGTGATCGGCCCGTGGAACTTCCCGATCTTCACCCCGTTCGGCTCGATCGCGTACGCGCTGGCCGCGGGCAACGCCGTGGTCTTCAAGCCCAGCGAGTACACCCCCGCCATCGGCCAGTTCTACGTGGACGCCTTCGCGCAGATCGTGCCGGAGCACCCGGTGCTGCAGATCGTGCACGGCACCGGCGAGGTCGGCGCGGCGCTGTGCCGCTCCGGCGTGGACAAGCTGGCCTTCACCGGCTCCGGGCGCACCGGCGCGAAGGTGATGGCCGCCTGCGCCGAGTCGCTGACCCCGGTGCTGATCGAGTGCGGCGGCAAGGACGCGCTGATCGTGGCCGAGGACGCCGACCTGGACGCCGCGGCCGAGGCGGCGGCGTGGGGCGCCAACTTCAACGCGGGCCAGGCCTGCGTCGGCATCGAGCGGGCGTACGTGCACGAGCGGGTGTACGACGCGTTCGTCGCGAAGCTGGTGGCCCGCACCGAGCAGCTCACGGTCGGCGAGCAGGTCGGCCCGATCACCATGCCCGGCCAGCGCGACATCATCGCCCGGCACATCGAGGACGCGCTGAGCAGCGGCGGCCGCGCCCTGGTCGGCGGGCCGGACTCGGTGCGCGGCGCGTACGTCAAGCCGACGGTGCTGGTGGACGTGCCGGAGAGTTCGGCGGCGGTGCGCGAGGAGACCTTCGGCCCGACGATCACCGTCACCAAGGTGGCGAACGTCGCGGAGGCGGTCGCCCTGGCCAACGACACCGAGTACGGCCTGGGCTCGGCGGTGTTCTCCAAGCGTCAGGGCATGGCCATCGCGCGCCGCCTGCGCACCGGCATGACCGCGGTGAACTCGGCGTTCTCCTTCGCGGTGCTGCCCACGCTGCCCTTCGGCGGCGTCGGCGCATCCGGCTTCGGCCGCATCCACGGCGAAGACGGCCTGCGCGAGTTCACCCGCGCCAAGGCCATCGCCCGCCGCCGCCTGCCCAGCATCCCCGCCCTGCTCACCTTCGACCGCAAACCCGGCGGCGTAAAACTCGCCCTGACCATCGTCAAGCTGCTCCACGGCCGCTCCCGCTGACCCGGGGCCTGCGGCCCCAAGATCGCGTCGATCTTGCGCGAACTGTTAGGGATTCGTCCCTTTAGTGCGTGTCGCACCCACAGTTCACGCAAGATCGACGCACTAGGTAGGGCGCGTCAGAAGAGGGTGAGTTCGTCTTTCTTGGTGCCGCGGAGGCGGTCGTAGTCGACTACGACGCAGCGGATTCCGCGGTCCTCGGCGAGGACGCGGGCCTGAGGCTTGATCTCCTGGGCGGCGAAGACGCCCGCCACCGGCGCGAGCAGGGGGTCGCGGTTGAGCAGCTCCAGGTAACGCGTGAGCTGCTCCACGCCGTCGATCTCGCCGCGGCGTTTGATCTCGACGGCCACGTGGGCGCCGGCGGCGTCGCGGCAGAGCAGGTCGACGGGGCCGATGGCGGTCATGTATTCGCGGCGGACCAGGCACCAGCCCTCGCCGAAGGTGTGGGGGGCGGCGGCGAGCAGCTCCTGGAGGTGGGCTTCGACGCCGTCCTTCTGGAGGCCGGGGTCGGGGCCGAACACGTGCGAGGTGTCCTCGAAGACCTCTTCGAGCTGGATGCGCAGCTCCTCGCCCGCCTTGTTGACCACGCGCCACACGCCGGGGGACTCCTCCAGGCGGCAGGGCGGGCTCATCCAGTTCAGCGGCTTGTACGCCCGGTCGTCGGCGTGGATCGAGACCGAGCCGTCCGCCTTCACGATGAGCAGGCGCTTGGCGGACGGGAGGTGGGAGGAGAGCCGGCCGACGTAATCGACGGTGCACCGGGCGATGACGAGACGCACCGAAACAGCCTAAGGGACGCGTTCGTGACGTAGCGTTCGCATACCCTGGCGCGGACCGGGCATGCTGGGATCGTGCTCGAACTACTGACCGGCACGGGGCTGGCCACCGCGGCGGGGCTCAACGCCTACATCCCGCTGCTGGTGATCGGCCTGCTGGACCGGTACACGAATCTGATCAACCTGCCTTCCGCCTGGTCGTGGCTGGGCAACGGCTGGGTGCTGATGATCCTGGCCGTGCTCCTGGCGATCGAGTTCGTGGCGGACAAGGTGCCGGCGGTCGACAGCATCAACGACGTGGTGCAGACGGTGGTCCGGCCGACCGCGGGCGGCATGGCGTTCGCCGCCGGGTCCGGCTCGGAGACGGTGACCGTGGCCGACCCGGGCACCCTGTGGACCGAGAAGCTGTGGATCCCGATCGTGATCGGCCTGCTCATCGCGCTCACGGTGCACGGCGTCAAGGCGACCGCGCGGCCCGTGCTGAACGTGGCCACGGTCGGCATGGCGGCGCCGGTGGTGTCGACGGTGGAGGACGGCGCCAGCGCCGGGCTCTCCGTGGTGGCGATCATCATCCCGTTCCTGGTGGTGCTGTTCCTGATCGGCTTCGTGTGGTGGGCGATGTCCATGTCACGGCGGCGGAGGCGGCGGCGCCGGGCGGTAGGTGCGCTTTCCGAAAAGTAGCCTCGCGCGCAGGCGTGGCGAAAGGGACGGAAACGGGCGAAAACGTCATACTTCGCGGAGGTAATCCCAACAGATCCCCCGTGGAGGTGCCGTGGCCAGCGTCGCCGAGGTCAAGGCTGCGATCGATGCGGCCATGCTGCATGTGCAGGAAGGCCAGGACGCGGTCCGTTCCGCCAACGACCGGCTCGGCGAGGCGCAGCTCAGCCTCGCCACCGCGGTGGAGGGTTCCGGGCACGAGGCCGTGACGGCCGCGCAGGCCGCGCTCGCCCAGGCCGCCTCGGAGCTCGAGGAGTGTCTGACGGCGACGCTGCACGCGGTCGAGCAGGCCGAGACCTACGTCGCGACGCTGTGAGCCGGTGAGCCTGTCATGAGCGAGCGAATCATGCTGCCCGACACGTCCCGGGGGATGGCGTCATGAGCCTGGTCCAGGATCTGGCCGACCAGCTGCGCGTGGCCCGCGAGGAGCTGCCGCTGCCCCAGGTGTCCGCCGCCGCCGAGCGGCTGCGCACCGCCACCGGCCTGCTGGCCTGGGTGCTGCACCACAGCGCCACGCCGATCAGCGTGCCCGACCTGAGCCGCGCGGTGGAGCGGCTGGACCACGCCGCCGCTGCGCTGCGGGTGGCCCAGGACCGGCTCGACGAGTACGCGCTCGCGCTGGGCATGCCCGTCGACGCGCACGGCCGCGCCGACGAGTCCTGGCCCTCCGCGGTCCCGGCGCAGGCGGTGCGGGGCGAGGTCGCCGGGTCCGGCGACTGCCGCCTGGCCGACTGGTGGGGCGAGCGCGTCGCCCTGGTCACCGGTGAGGACTTCTCCGCCGCCACGCTGACCGCCGACCGGGCCGACGCCGCGCAGTCCAGCGTCGAGCTGCTGCGCCGCTGCGTGGTCGCGGCGCACGACGGCGACCGCCGCCGGCTGCACCGCCACCTCGCCGCCGCCGGGCCCGCCGTCGGGCTGGGCCTGTCGGCCGTCGCCCCGGCGCTGCTGCGCCAGCTCGCGATGGACCTGGTCGGCTACCCGCCGCGGCTGGAGGACCTGGCGCGGGTACGCCGGGCCGCGCTCCCGCTGCCCGCCGAGCTGCTGCCCCAGCTGCCCACCGAGGCGGCCGAGGAGATCGTCGCGCGGATCTGCCACACCCGTCCGCAGCGCACGGCCGACCGGAGCCCGGTGCACCCGGTCGACTCCGCCACCGCCGCCGCGCTGCTGGTCGCCGCGCTGCTGCGGGCCAACGGCCGCACCGCCGACGAGCTGGCCCAGGTCATCGAGGCCGAGCGGGCCGCCGCCGGGGCGGCCCAGCAGCGCGCCGCCGAGCGGGCCGAGGTCAACCGGGCCGCGCTGCGCATCACCGACAGCGGCCGCCGCCGCTCCGCCGTCGACGAGCTGGGCCGGGTGCCCCGGCCCGCGGCCCGCCGTCGCAGCGGTGGCTGAGCAGGACGCCGCGACCCCGCCGACCAGCCGAGGGATCGTCGCGGCGGTACGCAGGGAACTGGCCGCGGCGCGGCACGCCGCGCGGTCCATGCAGGCAGCAACGGCCGCGGCGCGGGTCGCCGCGGTCACCCAGCTCGACGCGGTACGCCGCTCGGCGCCCAAGCGCCGCGCCGAGCTGGACGCGGCCCGCGACGCCGCGCTCGCCGACGCGCGGGCGCGCTGGGAACGCGAGGGCGCCAAGCTCACCGCCGCGCTGTCCGGGCTGGCCGAGGCCGCCGCGCCGGGCACCGCGGGCAGCCCGTGGGCGCAGTGGCGCCCCGGCATGAAGCCCGACCAGCAGGCCGGGCTCGCCCCGGGGCTGCTGCGCATCGGCACGCTGTCGCACGCCGCCGAACGCACCGTGCCGGCGCTGGTCCCGCTGCTGGACACGGCGCACCTGGCCGTGTCCGGCGACGCCACCGGCACCGCCGACGGGCTGATCGGGGCGGTGCTGCTGCGCGCGCTGGCCAGCGTGCCGCCCGGCGCGGTGCGGATCAGCGTGTACGACCCGGGCCAGCTCGGCGGCGCGCTCGCCGGGCTCGCCCCGCTGTCCCCCGCCGGGCTGATCTCCTTCCTCGGGCCGGGCGGTCTCGCGCCGCTGCTGGACGACCTCGCCGAGCAGATCCGGCGGATCAACGAGAACGTGCTCGGCGGCGTGTACCTGAGCGTCGCCGAGCTGGCCGCCGAGACCGGACGCCGCCCGGAGCCGTGGCGGGTGGCGGTGCTGCTGGCCGACCCGAACGGCGCCGAGCTGACCAGGGCCGAGCGGGCCCAGCTGGACCGGGTGGCCCGGACCGGCGTCGCGGCGGGCGTACACCTGATCAGCCGCGGCATCGAGCTGACCGGCGACGGGGTGGAGACGATCACCGTCCGGTCCGACGGCACCGCCCGGACCAGCCTCACCGGCGAGCTGCCGGTGCGCCTCGACCCGGCCCCGGCGCAGCCGCTGCTCACCGGCGTCTGCCGGGCCCTGGCCGAGCAGGCCACCGCCGGGCCGCCGCCGGTGCCGTTCGCGGCGCTGCTGCCCGACGAGATCTGGCAGCAGTCCTCGGCCGACGCGCTGCGCGCGCCCATCGGCGAGGGCACCGACGGGCGGCTGGTCGAGCTGGTGCTCGGCGACGACCCGCCGCACGCCCTGATCGGCGGCCCGTCCGGCTCCGGCAAGACGAACCTGCTCTACTGCTGGCTGGCCGCGCTGGCCACCCGCTACTCCCCCGGCGAGCTGTCGCTCTACCTGCTCGACTTCAAGGAGGGCGTGTCGTTCGCCCGGTTCGCGCCGGGCACCCGCGACCCGAGCTGGCTGCCGCACGTCCGCCTGGTCGGGGTGAACGTCAACAGCGACCGCGAGTTCGGCCTGGCGCTGCTGCGCCATCTCGCCGAGGAGCTGAAGCGCCGGGCCGCCGCGGCCAAGCAGCACGAGGCGGCCAAGCTCGCTGAGCTGCGCGCCGAGGACCCGGCCGGGAACTGGCCGCGCATCGTCGCCGTCATCGACGAGTTCCAGGTGCTGCTGGGCGCCCGCGACGCGGTCACCACCGAGGCGGTCGACCTGCTGGAGGACCTGGCCCGCCGGGGCCGCTCGCAGGGCATCCACCTGGTGCTGGCCAGCCAGGACGTGTCCGGCATCGAGGCGCTGTGGGGCCGCTCCGGGCTCGTCGCGCAGTTCACGCTGCGTATCGCGCTGCCCAAGGCGCGCCGCATCCTGTCCGACGTGAACCTCGCCGCCGAGCTGATCCCCCGCTGCCACGCCGTCGTCAACGCCGACTCCGGCGTGCCCGCGGCCAACACCATCGTGCGGCTGCCCGACGCGGGCGACCGCGCCACCTGGGTGGGCCTGCAGGAGCAGCTGTGGTCGGCCCGGCCCGAGGGCGGCGAGCCACCCCGGCTCTTCGACGGCGACGCCCGGCCGCTGTTCCCGCTGCTGCCGCCCCCGCCCGCGCCGGAGCTGCCCGCCTCGGTCGGCGCGGTGGCGCTGCTCGGCGAGACCATCGACGTCACCGGCCGCCCGGCCACGCTGCGGCTGAACCGCGCCCCGGGGCGCAACCTCGCGGTGCTCGGCACCCGCGCCGACGAGGCGTGCGCGGTGCTGCTCGCGGCCGGCCACGCGCTGGGCAGCCAGCACGCCCCCGGCACGGCCCGCTTCAGCGTGCTGTGCCTGGACTCCGACGCGGCCACCGCGGCCAAGTCGCTGCACGCGGCGCTGAGCGCCCGCCACCGCTGCGACTGGCACACCGCCGAAACCGTCACCGCCCTGCTTGCCGACCTGGCCGCGGAATGCGCCGAGCCCGGCTCGCCAGCCGGAGCGGCTGCGCCGCAGGGCAGTCCCGCGACGGCCGGCGGCTCAGTGCCGCACAGCGGCGCCGGGGCGCAGGGCGATGGCCGAGTGCAGGGCGCAGGCGGACGTGATCAGGTGCACTACGTGTTCGGGTTCGCCATGGACGCGGTCGCCGGGCGGCTCGCCGCCAAGCCGGGGCCGGGGCTGCCCAGCGGCCACGAGCACCTGCGCACCGTGCTGGCCCGGGGGCCGGAACGGCGTACCCACCTGCTCTGCTGGTGGCGCACGGTGGCGCGGCTGCGCGACGATCTCGGCGGCCCCGGGGCCCGCTTCGACGCGATCGGGGCCTGGGTGGCGCTGGACGTGCACGGACCCGAGCTGGCGGCGCTCTACCCGCAGCCCGGCGGGCCCGCCTGGCATCCGCGGACCGGCCGGGCACTGCACTTCGACCGCGCCGTGCAGCACAAGGCGCAGATCATCATCCCGTACGAGGTGGCGCCGTGACCACAACGCCCGCGACCCGCTACCGGGCGCTCGTCGCCGACCTGGTCACCGCGTCCCGGCGGCACGAGACCGCGCTGACCGCCGCCGGCAGCTCCCATGCCGACGGCACCGCGACCATCGACCACGACCTGGTCGCCGCCGACGACGCGGTGATCGCCGCGACGGCGCGGGCCGCGCACGCCCAGCGGCTGGTCGCGCAGACCGACCTGGCGGCGGGCGCGCTGTGGGACGAGCTGAAGCAGATCCGCGGCCGCCGGGGCCGCCGCCTGGGCCCGGTGCCCGGACCGGTGCCGCTGGCCGACCAGCCGCCGACGCCGTCCCCCGACCCGATCGCGCTGCTGGAGGCCGCCGCCGCGCGGATCGACCGGGCCCGGCACGGCGGCGAGAAGCTGCCGCCGCTGATCCTGCCGGCGCTGTTCGCGCTCGGCGCCGCCTGCGCCGCGGTGGTCGCCGTGCTCGCGGTCTTCCTCCAGGGTCACGGCCCGCTCGGCCTGCTGGCCGGCTGGCTCGCCCTGCTCGGCGCCCCGCTGTCCGGCCTGCTCCCCGCCCGCGAACTGGCCGACCAGCGCTACGGCGCCCGCCTCGACCCCGGCGCCATCGGCCTGATCATCCTCGCCGGCATGCTCGCCACCGCCACGGTCACCCTCTCCTAACCCCGCCCCGCCCCGCCGGGCCGGGCCACGCCGGGCCTCGCTTGATCATCCGACTTGCCTGGCAGATGGGCGTATCTTGACGCGCCATTCGCCCATCTGCCTGGCAAGTCGAGCGATCTTGGCAGGGGCTACGGCAGGGCGCGGGAGGTGCGGACGACGGTGACCAACTCGGACATGATGTCGGTGAGGGCGAAGTCCTTGGGGGTGAAGACGCGGGCGACGCCCGCGGCGCGGAGGACTTCGGCGTCGGGCTCGGGGATGATGCCGCCGACGACGACCGGGAGGTCGGACAGGCCCGCCTCGGCCAGGCCGCGCAGGACGGCGGGCACCGCGTTGAGGTGCGAGCCGGACAGCACGGACAGACCCACCAGGTCGACGTCCTCCTGCACGGCGGCGGCCACGATCTGCGCGGGCGTCAGCCGGATGCCCTGGTAGACGACCTCGAACCCGGCGTCGCGGGCGCGTACGGCGATCTGCTCGGCGCCGTTGGAGTGCCCGTCGAGGCCCGGCTTGCCGACCAGCAGGCGCAGCGCCGGGCGGCCCAGCTCGCGGGCCGTGGCGTGCACTCGCTCGCGGACCTGGGCCAGCGACCCGTCCCCGCCGCCGGAGACGCCGCTGCTCAGGCCGGTGGGCGCGCGGTACTCGCCGAAGACCTCGCGCAGCACGCCCGCCCACTCGCCGGTGGTGACCCCGGCCCGGACGCACTCCAGGGTGGCAGGCATCAGGTTGCGGGTGCCCGCGGCGTCGGCACGCAGCCGGTCGAGGGCCTCGGCGGCGGCCTCGGCGTCTCGCTCGGCCCGCCAGCGCTGCACGGCCTCGACGGCGGCCTTCTCCACGGCCGGGTCGACCTGCTCGATCGCCTGCGCCCCGGCCGCGGTGAGCGGGGACGGCTCGGTCTCGGTGAAGCGGTTGACGCCGACGATGACGTCCTGCCCGGTCTCGATCCGCTGGCGGCGCTGGGCCAGCGAGGCGACCAGCGCGCTCTTGAGGTGACCGCTCTCCACCGCGGCGACCGCGCCGCCCAGGTCGAGCACCTCGGCGAGCTGCCGCCGCGCCCCGTCGGCGATCTCGTCCACCAGCGCCTCGACCACATGCGACCCGGCGAACAGGTCGGGGTATTCCAGCAGGTCCGACTCGTACGCGAGCACCTGCTGCAGCCGCAGCGACCACTGCTGGTCCCAGGGGCGGGGCAGGCCCAGCGCCTCGTTCCAGGCGGGCAGCTGGACGGCGCGGGCGCGGGCGTCGCGGGACATGGTGACGCCGAGCATCTCCAGCACGATGCGGGCGATGTTGTTCTCCGGCTGCGGCTCGGTCAGCCCCAGCGAGTTGACCTGCACGCCGTAGCGCAGGCGGCGCTGCCTGGCGTCGGTGACGCCGTACCGCTCACGGGTGATCTCGTCCCAGAGCCGGCTGAAGGCCCGCATCTTCGCCATCTCCTCGACGAAGCGCACGCCGGAGTTGACGAAGAAGGAGACGCGCTGCACCACGTCGCCCATGCGCTCGGGCGCGACCTGGCCGCCGTCGCGCACCCGGTCCAGCACGGCGACGGCGGTGGCCAGCGCGAAGCCGACCTCCTGCACGGGCGTCGCCCCGGCCTCCTGGAGGTGGTACGAGCAGATGTTCACCGGATTCCAGGACGGCGCGTTGGCCACCGTCCAGGCGACCACGTCGGTGGTCAGGCGCAGCGACGGGCCGGGCGGGAAGATGTACGTCCCGCGCGACAGGTACTCCTTGATGATGTCGTTCTGCGTGGTCCCGGCCAGCGACTCCGGGGACGCGCCCTGCTCGCCGGCGACGGTGACGTAGAGGGCGAGCAGCCACATCGCCGTGGCGTTGATGGTCATGCTGGTGTTGGCGGCGGCGAGGTCGATGCCGTCGAACAGCTCGCGGGCGTCGCCGAGGTGCGCCACCGGCACGCCGACCCGGCCCACCTCGCCCGCGGCGAGCTCGTGGTCGGGGTCGTAGCCGGTCTGCGTGGGCAGGTCGAAGGCGACGGAGAGGCCGGTCTGGCCCTTGGCCAGGTTCCGCCGGAAGAGCGCGTTGGTCGCGGCCGCGTGCGAGTGGCCGGCGTACGTGCGCATGACCCAGGGGCGATCCCGGTCAGCGAGGCGAGGCTGCTCCATACGCCGATGCTAAGTGAACGTTCAGTAACTTGTGCCGGTGAACAATGTCACTGGGTCATGTGTCACCGCCACACACGGCCGAGCGGGGTGCATGCGCGGCTCGCGTAGGGTGCCGGTGTGACTGACGAAGAGCTGGCCATCAGCGTCTCCGGGCTGCGCAAGTCCTATGCGGACAACGTGGCCGTCGCGGGCGTCGACCTGGCCGTACGCCGGGGCGAGGTGTTCGCCCTGCTCGGCCCGAACGGCGCGGGCAAGACGACCACGGTCGAGATCCTCGAGGGCTTCCGGCAGCGCGACGCGGGCGACGTGACGGTGCTCGGCGTCGACCCCGCCAAGGCCGACCAGGACTGGCGCCGCCGCGTCGGCATCGTGCTCCAGGGCACGGGCGAGTTCGACGAGCTGAAGGTCGGCGAGGTGGTGCGCCACTTCGCCCGCTTCTACCCCAACCCGGCCGACCCCGACGAGGTCATCGCCCGCGTGGGCCTGACCGAGAAGGCCGGCTCGCGCACGCACACCCTCTCCGGCGGCCAGAAGCGCCGCCTCGACGTGGCGCTCGGCATCGTCAACCAGCCCGAGCTGCTGTTCCTGGACGAGCCGACGACCGGCTTCGACCCGGCCGCGCGCCGCGAGTTCTGGGAGCTGATCCGGCAGCTCTCGCACACCGGCACCACGATCCTGCTCACCACGCACTACCTGGACGAGGCCGAGGCGCTGGCCGACCGGGTGGGCGTGATCGCGCACGGGGCGATGATCGCCGTGTCCACCCCCGCCGAGCTGGGCGGGCGGCACCTGGCCACCGCCACGGTGAGCTGGCGCGACGAGAACGGCACCCGCACCGAGGAGACCGACCGCCCCACCGAGGCGGTGCAGCGGCTCGCCGCGTCGTTCGGCGGCGAGGTGCCCGAGCTGACCGTCACCCGGCCCACGCTGGAGGACGTGTACCTGAAGATGATCGGCGAGACGGGAGAGCAGCCGTGAGCCTCAACCTGGCCCTGGCCCAGGGCGGCATCGAGTTCAAGCAGTTCGTGCGGACCCGGGAGTCGCTGGTCTTCACGCTGCTGTTCCCGGTGATGCTGATGTTCATCTTCGGGTCGATCTTCGGGAACATCATCATCACCCCGCCGGGCGAGATCCCCCAGGTCACACTCTCGCAGTACTTCGTCACCGGCATGATCGCCTCGGGCATCATGGCCACCGGGTTCCAGAACCTGGCCATCACCATCCCGATCGAGCGGGACCGGGGCGTGCTCAAGCGCTACCGCGGCACGCCCATGCCGAAGTGGGTGTTCTTCGCCGGCAAGATCCTGTGTGTGGCGGCGCTCGCGCTGATCTCGATCGTGATGCTGCTGGCCGTCGCGGTCGCCTTCTACGACATCCACCTGCCCGACACCGGGCAGAAGTGGTTCACGTTCTTCTGGGTGAGCGTGCTGGGGCTGATCTCGTGCACGCTGTGCGGCATCGCGTTCTCCGGCGTGGCCAAGACCGGCCGGGCCGGACCCGCCGTGGTCACCCCGATCGCGCTGATCCTGCAGTTCACCTCCGGCGTGTTCTTCGAGTACAAGGACCTGCCGCACTGGATGCAGCAGTTCGCCGCGCTGTTCCCGCTCAAGTGGATGTGCCAGGGCCTGCGCAGCGTCTTCCTGCCCGAGTCCTTCGCGTCGCAGGAGGTCGCCGGGTCGTACGAGCTGCCCAGGGTGGCCCTGGTGCTCGCCGCCTGGTGCGTCGGCGGCCTGATCCTGTGCCTGCTCGGGTTCCGCTGGACGACCAAGCGGGAGGGCTGATGGACCGCCGCCGGGCGCTGGGGCTCGCCGCCGGGGTGACCGTCGGCGCCGCGGCGCTCGGCGGCGCCCTGCTGTGGAAGTTCGGCGGCCCGGACGACCAGGAGACCGCCGCCGCGCTCATCCCCGACGCGCCGCTCGGCGACGAGCGGCTGGAGCAGCGCGAGTCCGCCGCGCGGGGGCAGGCGGTCGACTTCTACACCGCGGTGCCCGCCGGGCACGGCGACGGGCGCGGGCTGCCCTTGTGCCTGGTGCTGCACGGCGCCTCGGCGACCGCGGCGAGCTTCCCCGGCTTCGGGTTCGGGCGGTTCCTCAGCGATGCGGTACGCCGCGGCGTGCCGCCGTTCGTGCTGGCCGGGGCCACCGGCGGGCGGCTGCGCTGGGAGCCGTCCGGTGCGGACGACCCGCAGCGCATGGCGTACCAGGAACTGCCCGCATGGTGCGCCGAGCGGGGCTTCGACACCACCCGCGTGGCGCTCTGGGGCTGGTCCATGGGCGGGTACGGGGTGCTGCGGCTGGCGCAGGAGCAGCCGGGCCGGTTCCGGGCGGTGGCGGCGTTCTCCCCCGCGGTCAGTCAGGGTGACCGGGTGTTCGCCGGGGCGGCCGGGCTGGCCGGGACGCCCGTCGCGCTGTGGTGCGGCGAGCAGGACGACTTCTACGGCGACGTGCAGGCGCTCGGCGCGGCGATCCCGGGCGCGCGCACGGCGTACGCCGAGGGCGGCCACACCCGCACGTACTGGAACTCCGTCACCCCGGCCGCCTTCGACTTCCTCGGCCACACCCTCGCCGAGCCCCGCTCCTGACAGCGTCGGCCCGCCCGGAGGACCGGACGGGCCGACGCCGGGAGACGGCTCAGTACGTGTAGAAGCCCTTGCCCGACTTGCGGCCCAGCTCGCCGGCCGTGACCATGCGCTGCAGCAGCTCCGGCGGGAAGAACTTCGGGTCGGCGGTGTCGGTGTAGATGTTGCGGGCGGCGTGCGCCAGGATGTCCACGCCGGTCAGGTCGGTGGTGGCCAGCGGGCCCATCGCGTGGCCGAAGCCCAGCTTGCAGGCGACGTCCAGGTCCTCGGGGCTGACCACGCCGGACTCGACGAGCTTGACCGCCTCGACGACCAGCGCCGCGATGAGGCGGGTGGTGACGAAGCCGGCGATGTCGCGGTTGACCACGATGCAGGTCTTGCCGATGCCCTCGGCGAACGCGCGCGCGGTGGCCAGCGTCTCGTCGCTGGTGCGGTGCCCGCGGACCAGCTCGCACAGCTTCATCATCGGCACGGGCGAGAAGAAGTGGGTGCCGACGACCATCTCGGGCCGCTGGGTGGCGGCGGCGATCTGGGTGATCGGGATGGCCGAGGTGTTGGTGCCGAGCACCGCGTCGGGCTTGCAGATGCGGTCCAGCGCCCGGAACACCTCCTGCTTGATCTCCAGCTTCTCGAAGACGGCCTCGATGACCACGTCGGCCTCGGCGGCGGCCTCCAGGTCGGTGGTGGTGGTGATGCGGCCCAGGGCGTCCTGGGCGTCCTGCTCGGTGATGGTGCCCTTGGCGGCGAACCGGCTCAGCGAGGTGCGGATGCCGTCGAGGCCGCGCCCGGTGGCCGCGTCGTCGAGGTCGCGCAGCGTCACCTGCCAGCCGGCCTGCGCCGCCACCTGGGCGATGCCGGCGCCCATGAGTCCCGCTCCGATGACCGCGAGCTTCCCTGCCATTGCCCTGCCTCCCGCTTGCCGGACACGAGTCGTGTCGCTGCCTGACGGAGCCCGCTCCGCGGCCCCGGGGCTCGGTCTCCGCCGAGCTGCGGGCGGCCGCTCCGGCGCGCTCACCGGCCGCCGGTGTCGCGGCGGCCGCAGTCGAGCCTAAACGATCGCTCAGGAGCCCGCGAACGGCCTCGCGACCGCCTCCGCCGGGTGCAGACTTAGATCATGCCTGCTAGTGCTTATCTCGCCGGCCCGATGGTCGCGATCCTCACGATCGCGGTCCTGGCCGTGGTGCTGCACCGCGGTATGCAGCGCGAAGCGGAGACACCGGCCCCGGTCGCGCCGGTCCCTGACGACTACGGCCTGCTGGCCAGCGCCGCCGTGGCCCGTACGCTCGCGGACGCCGCGCTGATCCGCGATCACCTGCACAGCGTGGGCATCCGCGCCACGCTCGCCACCGCGCCCGACGGGCGCATCCGGGTCCTGGTCTTCGCCGACGAGGTGCATCGCGCCCGCAGGGTGGTCGGCGAGACCCGCTAGACCCCGGATGCCGTCAGCGCCGCCGGCACCCGGCTCAGCATGAGGGAGGCCCTGCCCGAGGCGGGGCCTCCCTCATCGGCTCAGAAGCCGTACTCGGGGTCAGCCGGGGCCTCGGCGCGCTCCACCTCGACGCCCAGGGCGCGCAGGTCGGCGACGAAGTCGGGGTAGCCGCGGTCGATGTGGTGCACGGCGCGCACCGTGGTGACCCCGTCCCCGCACAGGCCCGCGATCACCAGGCCGGCCCCGGCCCGGATGTCGCTCGCGCTGACCTCGGCGCTGGACAGGTTCGCCCGCCCGCGCACCATGGCGTGATGGCCCTCGATGCGGATGTCGGCGCCCAGGCGCTTGAGCTCCTCGGCGAACATGAACCGCCCGTCGAAGATGTTCTCGGTGATCAGCGAGACGCCGTCGGCGACCGCGGCCATGCCGATCGCCATCGGCAGCAGGTCGGTGGCGAAGCCCGGGAACGGCAGCGTGCGTACGTCCACCGCGTTCGGGCGGTCGGCCTGGCGCACCCGGAACCAGTCCGGGCCGTAGTCCACCGAGCCGCCCCCCTGCTGGATCTTGTCCAGGGCGATCTCCAGGCAGCGCGGGTCGACGCCGCGCACGGTGACGTCGCCGCGGGTCATCGCCGCGCCGAAGGCCCAGGTGCCCGCCACGATCCGGTCGCCGATGGAGGCGTGCCGGACCGGCTGGAGCTGGTCCACGCCGCGCACGGTCAGCTCGGAGGTGCCCGCGCCGGTGATGCGGGCGCCCATCGCGATCAGCATCTGGCAGATGTCGACGATCTCCGGCTCGCGGGCCACGTTGTCGATCACCGTGGTGCCGCGCGCGAGCACCGCCGCCATCAGCAGATTCTCGGTCGCGCCGACGCTCGGGAAGTCCAGGCTGATCTTGGCGCCGTGCAGGCCGGAGGGCGCCTCGGCGACCACGAAGCCGTGCTCGCCGCTGATGTCGGCGCCCATCTTCGCCAGGCCGGAGACGTGCATGTCCAGCCCGCGCGAGCCGATCGCGTCGCCGCCGGGATGGGCCACCCGCACCCGCCCGCAGCGCGCCAGCAGCGGCCCGAGCACGCAGATCGACGCCCGCAGGCGGCGCACCAGCTCGTAGTCGGCCTCCGGGTGCAGCACCGCGGGCACGTTGATGCGCACCTCGTCGCCCTCGAACGCGACCTCCGCGCCCAGCCGCCGCAGCACCTCGCCCATCAGCGCGATGTCGGTGATGCGCGGCACGTTGGTGATCACGCTCTCGCCCTCGGCCAGCAACGCTGCCGCCATGAGCTTGAGCGCGGAGTTCTTCGCGCCGACCACGCCGACCTCGCCGGCCAGCCGTACGCCGCCCTTGACCCTGATCACATCCACGTCGGCCATCGTAGAAGCCGGGCCTGGCGCCCGGACGCCCGCCAGCACCGCGCCGACGGAATCACCACCGCCGGGCACCATTAGGCTCGTCGACATGGCTGTTCACCTCACCCGCATCTACACCAAGACCGGCGACGCCGGCACGACCGCGCTCGGCAACGGCGAGCGGGTGGCCAAGACCGACCCGCGCATCACCGCGTACGCCGATGTGGACGAGTGCAACGCCGCGCTGGGGGTGGCACTGGCGCTGGGCGAGCTCGCCGGCGACGTGCGCGACGTGCTCACGAAGATCCAGAACGACCTGTTCGACGTGGGCGCCGACCTGTGCAACCCGATCACCCCCGACCCGAAGTACCCACCGCTGCGTGTCACCGAGGACTACGTCACCCGCCTGGAAGGCTGGTGCGATGAGTTCAACGCGCGCCTGGCCAAACTGGATTCTTTTGTCCTGCCGGGAGGCACCCCGGGCGCGGCGCTGCTGCACGTGGCCCGTACCGTCGCCCGGCGCGCGGAGCGCTCCACGTTCGCGCTGCTGGCCGAGGATGCGGCACGCACCGGCCCGCTGAGCGCACAGTACCTCAACCGGCTCTCCGATCTGCTGTTTATCCTGGCCAGAGTCGCTAATTCGAACGGCGCGGGCGACGTGAAGTGGGTGCCCGGGGCCAACCGGTGAGCCTGCACCACGTCGAGGTGTGGGTGCCGGACCTGGCCGCCACCGAGCGCTCCTGGGGCTGGCTGCTGGCCGAGCTGGGCTGGCAGGAGCACCAGCGCTGGGATCGTGGTGTCTCGTGGCGCCACGGCACGGCGTACGTGGTCTTCGAGCGCTCTCCCGACCTGGCCGGCGACCGGCACGAGCGGTGCGCGCCCGGCCTCAACCACCTGGCGCTGCACGCGGGCACCCCGGCCGACGTCGACCGGCTGGTGGCCGCGGCGGGCGGGCACGGCTGGACGCTGCTGTTCCCCGACCGGCACCCGCACGCGGGCGGCCCCGGCACCTACGCGGCGTACCTGGAGGACGAGCAGGGCTACGAGGTGGAACTGGTCGCCTCGGCCTGAAATGGCGGATCCGGCGCGCGCGTGCGCACGCGTGACTACCGTGTGTCCATGGCCGCTGCGATCCTCGCGGAGGGGCTGGTCAAGCGGTACGGCTCGGTGACCGCGCTGGCCGGTCTGTCGCTCAGCGTGCCGGAGGGCGAGGTGCTGGGCCTGCTCGGTCCCGACCGGGCGGGCAAGTCCACCGCGGTGCGCATCCTGGCCACCCTGCTCCGGCCCGACGCGGGCAGCTGCCTCATCAACGGCCTGGACGTGCTGACCCAGCCCGCGCAGGTGCGCGCCGAGATCGGGGTGAGCGGCGCCCGCCCGGCCGTGGACGGCTTCCTCACCGGCTTCGAGAACCTGGAGCTGCTCGGCCGGCTGCACCGGCTGGGCCGCCGCCGGGCCCGTTCCCGCGCCGAGGAGCTGCTCGAACGCCTCCACCTCAGCGAGGCGGCACACCGCCCGGCGAGCACCTACCCGCCCGGCATGCGGCGGCGGCTGGACCTGGCCGGGGCGCTGGTGGGCACGCCGTCGGTGGTGCTGCTGGACGAGCCCACCGCGGGCCTGGACCAGCGCAGCCGGCTGGGCATCTGGGACGTGATCGGCGAGCGGGTCCGCGACGGGACGACGCTGCTGCTGGCCACCCGCCAGCTCGACGAGGCCGACGAGCTGGCCGACCAGATCGTGGTGCTCGATCACGGGCGCACCCTGGCCCGGGGCACGCCGGAGCAGCTCACCCGGCACATCGGCGGCGAGCGGCTGCAGGTGGTGCTGGGCAACCGGGCCGAGACCCAGGTCGCCGAGGACCTGCTCAACCGGGTCTGCGGCGGCCAGGCGGTGGTCGAGCTGGAGCAGCACCTGGTCCACGCGCCGGTGACCTCCGGCGCGCAGGCCCTGGTCGAGCTGGTACGCCGGCTGGACGCGGCCGGCATCGAGCCGGTCGACATCGGCATCCACCGGGCGAGCCTGGACGACGTGTTCCGCAAGCTCACCGGCCAGGCCGTGACGCCCACCCAGGCCGAGGAGGAGGCCCGCCGATGAACCGGCGCGCTGCGGACCTGCGACCCGGCCGGTGCCCGCAGTGCGGTGCGGGCGGGAGGCGGCCGTGACGATCGGCGCGGGAGCCGGGCTGCGGGACGCGAGTGAGCTGGCCCGGCGCAGCCTGCTGCGCACCCGGCGGGCGCCGCGCACGCTGGTCCTGGCGGCGCTGCTGCCGCTGCTGCTGCTCCTGGTCTTCGGGTACGTGCTGGGCGGCTCGGTGGCCGTGCCCGGCTACCTGGACTTCCTCGTGCCGGGCGTGCTGGTGCAGGCGGTGACGCTGACGGCCGGGCTGGGCGCCGCGAACGTGGCGGTCGACGTGCGGCGGGGCATGGTCGACCGGTTCCGCACGCTGCCCGTCGGCTCGGCCGCGGTCCTGACCGGCGCGACCGCCGCGGACCTGGTCCGGCTCGCGGTGACGGTGACGGCGGGCGCAGCGGCCGGGGTGATCGCGGGCTGGCGGGTGGACGGCGGGCCTGCCGCAGCCGCCGCCGGCTTCGGCCTGCTGCTCCTGTCCGGGTATGCGCTGACCTGGGCTTCGTTACTGCTCGCGCTGCACGCGCGCAACCCCGGCACGGCCCGGCGGATGGTCTACGCCTGCCTGATCCCGCTGGCCTTCGTATCCGGCGCGGTGGCCCCGACGGACCCGATGCCGTGGTGGCTGCGCCCGCTGGCGGAGGCGAACCCGGTCACCCTCACCGCGGCGGCGCTACGCGGCCTCTGGAGCGGCGCCCCGGGGACGGGGCTGTCCGCATACCCCCTGGCCCTGCTCTGGCCCCTGGCCGTCCTCCTGCTGGCCGTCCCGCTGGCCCGCCGCCGCTACCGCCGCACGGTCCCCTAGATCCACCGACTTGCCAGGCACATGGGCGAAAGAACGCGCAAGATACGCCCACCTGCCAGGCAAGTCGGACGATCTTGGGGTGGTCACATGGAGTACGGGGCGGCGGCCTCGAGCCAGGAGAGGAAGCCGGTGACGGTGTGCATCGGCATGGCGATCTCGACCTCGGTGCGGGAGTCGGCGCAGTGCAGCACGATCCAGTCAGCGGGCACCAGGACGGCCTCGTCGGCGGTGGGCGCGCGGCGGCTGAGCACCTTCAGCTCGCGGCGGTCGTAGCGGCGCCGCGGGCGCGGGGAGAGGCTGAACATGCGATACCAGCGGAGCTCGTCCCCGCGGAACTGGGCGAAGCCGGGTGCCCAGCCACGGCCCCCGGCCGCCTGGCGCAGCCGGAGGTAGAGCTCCACGGTGCCGTGCCCGCGCGCGAACAGCTCGCGGCGCACGAACAGGCCCGCCAGCAGGGCGAGCAGGACGACGAGGCCGATGGCGATTGCTTCGAGCAGCGACCTCATCGTCGTGGGCGGCGCTGGTCGCTCAGTGGCGGGCGGCCGGAGCGACCGGGTGGGCGTTCTCGGCGAGCACCGTCACACCCTCGGTCGTGACGGACAGGAAGCCGCCGAACACCTCGTAGGCCAGCTCCTCGCCGCCCGGGAGGATGATCCGCACGCCGCCCGGGTTCGCGAGCTGGCCGAGCAGCGGCGCGTGGCTGGGCAGCACGCCCAGCTCGCCCTCGGTGGTGCGGGCGATGACCATCTCGGCCTGCCCGGACCAGACCTTCTCCTCGACGGCGACGAGCTCGACCTGGAGCAGCTTGGCCACGATGTCTCCTCGGATGCGGCAGCGAATGGTGCAGCGAGTCTAACCGCCGGTGATCGACGGCACCCACCAGGACCGGATCAGTGTGATCCGCCCGGCAGTCTAGTTGTTGATCAATTCCGGGTGGAAGGCGAGGTAGTTCTCGACCGCGCCCGCCGACACCGCCGCCAGGAACTGCTTGGCGTCGAGGTCGAGCTGCTCACCGAGGTACTGGTACTTCATCTTGGGCTTGGACTTCTTCTTGTCCTTCTTGTCGTCATCGTCGTCATCGTCGCCGCCGTCGTCCCCGCCGTCGTCGCCCTCGTCGTCTTTCTTGTCCTTGTCGAGGACGTAGCGGCCCACCCCGCCGCCGGACAGCCTGATCATGGCGATCCGGCTCGGGCGGATGTCCTGGAGCGCGAACGCCCAGTCGATCACGCCGTGGCCGCGCCCGCTGAAGGTCAGCGAGTCGCCGGCGGCCCGGAGCACCGCGTCGAGCTGCAGCGGATCGGCCAGCACGTCGGCGCTGAAGCCCTTGGCGACCATCGCGCGGACCAGTTGCTGCTGGTGGCGCTGGCGGGCGTAGTCGCCGCCGGTCACGTAGCGCTGGCGGGCGTAGTCCAGCGCCTGCCAGCCCTTGAAGTGGCGCAGGCCGGGCTCGTACACCATCTGCTCGCCGACGTAGCTGTCGCCGACCCGGTCGCGCGGGTCGCCGTCCGGCTCCAGGTGGATCGAGGCGACCCGCTCGTCGACGGTCATGTCGATGCCGCCCAGCGCGTCGATGACGTCCTTGAAGCCGCTGAAGTCGATGATCGCGCCCGCGTCGAACCGCGCGATGCCGGTGTACTGGCTCACCGTCGCGGCCAGCAACTCGAAGCCCTGCGCGTAGTTCGCATTGGGGCTGCCGGGCACCATCGAGCCGAAGTACATCGCGTGGGCCAGCTTGTCCTGGGCGTTGCCCGCGTAACCCGACTTCGGGAACGGCGGGATCGCCACCAGCAGGTCACGCGGGAGGGAGAACAGGTAGCCCCGGTCCAGCCCCGCGGGGACGTGCATGACCAGCACGGAGTCGGCGCGCGGGATCCAGGTCGGGTCGCCGCGCCGCGGGTCGATGCCGGCCAGCAGCACGTTCAGCGGGCCCTTGATGTCCTCCGGGCGCGGCCGGGCCGGGCCCGTCTGGTCGCCGAACAGGTCCTCGTTGTGGATGGCGCTCTCGTAGCGGGCCAGCACCCGGTCCACGGTCACCAGCGAGGCTCCGCTGAGCAGCATCAGCGCCGTACCGGTCAGAACACTCCAGCGCGCCCACCGCGCCGCCGTACGCCACTGTTTCGCCACCATGAAGTGCATAACGAGACAAAAACGGCGAGGCTCCTCCCCCGCCGGAGCGGAAGAGGAGCCTCGGGTGGACCGGACCGGCTTACTTGGTCAGGTCGCGGTAGTTCTTCTCGAGGTCGTCGAGGCCACCGCACATGAAGAAGGCCTGCTCCGGGACGTGGTCGTAGTCGCCCTGAGCGATCTTCTTGAACGCCTCGACGGTCTCCTTCACCGGCACGGTCGAACCCTCGACACCGGTGAACTGCTTGGCCGCGTAGGTGTTCTGCGACAGGAACCGCTCGATCCGGCGGGCCCGCGCCACGGTGATCTTGTCTTCCTCGGAGAGCTCGTCCATACCGAGGATCGCGATGATGTCCTGCAGGTCGTTGTACTTCTGCAGGATCCGCTTCACCTCGGAGGCGACGGCGTAGTGCTCCGCACCGACGTACTCCGGCGCCAGGATTCGCGAGGACGAGGCCAGCGGGTCCACGGCGGGGTAGATGCCCTTGTCGGACACCTTGCGCTCGAGGTTCGTGGTCGCGTCCAGGTGGGCGAAGGTGGTCGCCGGCGCCGGGTCGGTGTAGTCGTCCGCGGGCACGTAGATGGCCTGCAGCGAGGTGATGGCCTGGCCCCGCACCGAGGTGATGCGCTCCTGGAGCTCACCCATCTCGTCGGCGAGGGTCGGCTGGTAACCCACGGCGCTCGGCATACGGCCGAGCAGGGTGGACACCTCGGAACCGGCCTGCGTGAAGCGGAAGATGTTGTCGATGAAGAGCAGCACCTCCTGCTTCTGCACGTCGCGGAAGTACTCGGCCATGGTCAGCGCCGACAGCGCGACCCGCAGACGGGTGCCCGGGGGCTCGTCCATCTGGCCGTAGACCAGCGCGGTGTCGCCGATCACGCCCGCGTCGGTCATCTCGTGGATGAGGTCGTTGCCCTCACGGGTGCGCTCACCCACGCCCGCGAACACGGAGGTACCGCCGAAGTTACGGGCAACGCGGATGATCATCTCCTGGATGAGCACCGTCTTGCCCACGCCCGCGCCGCCGAACAGACCGATCTTGCCGCCCTTGACGTACGGGGCGAGCAGGTCGATCACCTTGACGCCGGTCTCCAGCATCTCGGTCTTCGGCTCCAGCTCGGCGAACGCCGGAGGCTTGCGGTGGATCGGCCAGCGCTCGGCGACCTCGAGCTTCTGGCCCGGGGCCAGGTTGAGGCAGTCACCGAGGACGTTGAACACCCGGCCCTTGGTCTCGTCGCCCACCGGCACGCTGATCGGGGTGCCGGTGTCGCTCACCGACGCGCCGCGGACCATGCCGTCGGTCGGCTGCATCGACACGGCACGCACGACGTTGTCGCCGAGGTGCTGCGCGACCTCCATGGTCAGCGTCTTGGTGCCCTCGGCGAGGGTCACGTCGACGTTGAGCGCGTTGAAGATCGGGGGCATCGCGTCGCGCGGGAACTCGACGTCGACGACCGGGCCGATGACCCGGACGACTCGGCCGACGCCCGCCTTGGTTTCGGTAGCAGTCATCATTCACTCCCCGCCGCCGCCAGCGCGTCCACGCCGCCGACGATCTCACTGATTTCCTGGGTGATCGCGGCCTGGCGCGCGGAGTTCATCTCCCGCGTCAGCGACCTGATCATTTCTTCGGCGTTGTCCGTCGCACTCTTCATGGCCCGGCGGCGAGACGCCGACTCGCTGGCGGCCGAGTCCAGCAACGCCGCGTAGATACGCGTGTTGATGTACTTCGGCAGCAGCGCGTCGAGCAGCTCCTCCGCGTTGGGCTCGAAGTCGTACGCCGGCAGCAGCTCGCCCTTGTTACCCGCGCGCTCCTCGACCTGCATCGGCGCGAAGATCTTCGTGCTGGCGTTCTGCGTCATGAGCGACTTGAACTCGGTGTAGACGATGTGCAGCTCGTCCACGCCCAGCACGCCGTCGGCGCCCGCGTGGTCCACGCTGTCGTCCGCCCCGTGCACGAACGCCTGGATCAGCGTCTCGCCGACCCGGCGCGCGTCCTCGAAGCGCGGCTGCTCGGAGAAGCCGCTCCAGCTCCCGGCGAGCTCGCGCCCGCGGAAGGTGTAGTAGCTGATCCCCTTGCGGCCGATCACGTACAGCGCGACCTGCTTGCCCTGGGCCTTCAGCCGCGCGATCAGCTGCTCGGTGAGCCTGATCGCGTTGGCGTTGTAGCCGCCGCACAGGCCGCGGTCACTCGTGATGAGCAGCACACCGGCCCGGTGCTCCGGGTCCCGCGGCACCAGCAGCGAATGCTGGGCGTTGGTGTTCGACGCGAGTGCCGTCAGCACGCCGGTGATGGCGTTGGCGTACGGCAGCGACGCGTCGACCCGGGCCTGGGCCTTGGCGATGCGGCTGGTCGCGACCAGCTCCATCGCCTTGGTGATCTTCTTCGTCGAGCGGGTCGCGCGGATCCGCCGTCGAAGAACTCGTACCGACCCGGCCATGGCTACTTCTTCTCGTCCACGATGCGGGTGACGGTCTCGGTGACCTCGTCGCCCTCGAGCGCGTCAGCGGGCGCCTCGTTGATCACGATGTTGTCCTCGGCGGGCAGGAAGCCCTCCTTGAACTCAGCGATGATCTTGTCGAGACGGCCGGCGATGTCGTCGTTCCAGGTGCCGCCCGCGATGCTCTTCAGCAGGTCGCTGTGCGAGGCACGCAGGTGCTGCAGGAACTCGCCCTCGAAGCGGCGCACGTCCTTCACCGGGATGTCGTCGAGCTTGCCCTCGGTGCCGGCCCAGATCGAGACGGTCTGCTCCTCGGCCGGGTACGGCGAGAAGTTCTGCTGCTTGAGCAGCTCGACCAGGCGGCCACCACGGTCCAGCTGGGCACGCGACGCGGCGTCCAGGTCAGAGGCGAAGGCGGCGAACGCCTCCAGCTCACGGAACTGCGCCAGGTCCAGGCGAAGACGGCCGGAGACCTTCTTCATCGGCTTGTCCTGCGCGGCGCCACCGACCCGGGAGACCGACGTGCCGACGTTGATCGCCGGACGCACACCCGAGTTGAACAGACCCTCCTCGAGGAAGATCTGGCCGTCGGTGATGGAGATGACGTTGGTCGGGATGAACGCCGAGATGTCACCGGCCTTCGTCTCGATGATCGGCAGACCGGTCATCGAGCCCGCGCCCAGCTCGTCGGACAGCTTCGCGCAGCGCTCCAGCAGGCGGGAGTGCAGGTAGAAGACGTCACCCGGGTACGCCTCACGGCCCGGCGGGCGGCGCAGCAGCAGCGACACGGCGCGGTACGCCTCGGCCTGCTTGCTCAGGTCGTCGAACACGATCAGGACGTGCTTGCCGGCGTACATCCAGTGCTGGCCGATGGCCGAACCGGCGTACGGCGCCAGGTACTTGAAGCCGGCCGGGTCCGACGCGGGCGACGCGACGATGGTGGTGTACTCCATCGCGCCCGCCGCCTCCAGCGTGCCCTTGACGGACGCGATGGTGGACGCCTTCTGGCCGATGGCGACGTAGATGCAGCGGACCTGCTTCTTCGGGTCGCCGGACTTCCAGTTCTCGCGCTGGTTGATGATCGCGTCCAGCGCCACCGACGTCTTGCCGGTCTTGCGGTCACCGATGATCAGCTGACGCTGGCCACGGCCGATCGGGGTCATCGCGTCGATGGCCTTGATGCCGGTCTGCAGCGGCTCGTGCACGGACTTGCGGACCATCACGTTCGGAGCCTGCAGCTCCAGCTCGCGGAAGCCCTCGTTCTCGATCTCGCCCAGACCGTCGATGGCGGCACCCAGCGGGTTCACCACGCGGCCCAGGAACTTGTCGCCCACGGGCACCGACAGCACGCGGCCGGTGCGCTTGACCGGCTGCCCCTCCTCGATGCCCTCGAAGGCACCCAGGACGACGACACCGATCTCGCGGACGTCGAGGTTCAGCGCGACACCCAGGGTGCCGTCGGCGAACTCCAGCAGCTCGTTGGCCATGGTGGAGGGGAGACCCTCGACCTTGGCGATGCCGTCACCGGCCTCGGTGACGACGCCGACCTCCTCGCGGGAGATCTCGGGCGCGTACGAGGAGACGAAACGCTCAAGCGCTCCACGGATCTCCTCGGACGAGATGGTCAGCTCGGCCATCCTCAGCTTCCTATCGGTGTCGTGACTGTCAAGTCAGGTTCGGTGATGATCAGGCGCTCGTCAGCCGGCGAGCGCGTTGCGGACTGCGGCCAGCCGCCGTGCGATGGTGCCGTCGTACAGGTCGCTGCCGACCTTCACGCTCAGCCCACCCAGCACCGCGGGGTCGACGGTTACCTTCACCGAGACCTGACGGCCGTAGATGGCGGACAGCGACGAGGCCAGCCGGGCCTCCTCCGCCTCGGTCAGCGCCTGCGCGACGGTGACGTAGGCGACCTGCGCCTCCCGGCGCTCGGCCGCCAGCTCCACCAGGCGGGTCAGGCCGTTGCCGAAGGAGCGGCCGCCGAAGCCCCGCACCGCCAGCTCGGCCAGGCTCACCGTCGCCGGCTTGGCCTTGCCGTCCAGCAGGCCGTGCACCAGCTCGGCGCGCTTGGCCACCGGCACGGTGAACTCACCGATGCTCGCGGCCAGCTCCGGGCTCCCGGCGACGATCTGCCCGAAGCGGAACAGCTCGTCCTCGACCTCGCTCAGGTCGCCGGACAGCTCGGCCGAGGCCAGCAGCGCGTCCACGCCCAGGCGCTCGGCGCCGTCCAGCAGCTCCGCCGCGGCCGACCAACGGCCGGACGCCAGGACCTTGACCAGCTCCAGGGTACCCGCGCTGATCTTGCCCGACAGCAGGGAGCCGACCAGCTCGGCGCGCTGCTCACCGGGGCGGGACGGGTCCGACAGCGCGCGGCGCAGCCGCGGCTCCCGGCCCAGCAGGTCCGCGAAGGCCAGCAGCTCCTCCGCGGTCACCGCGGTGGCGGCCGCACCGGCACCCCGGGCGGAGGCCTCCAGCGCCGCCCGGGCCGCGGTGTACGACTCTCGGCTTGCCGCCTGCATCAACGCGCTCCGGCGGTGTCGAGCTCGGCCAGGGCACGCTCGACGGTGCCGCGGCGACGGGCCTCGTCCTCCAGCGACTCGCCGACGATCTTGCCGGCCAGGCTGACCGCCAGCGCGCCCATCTCGCCGCGCAGCTCGCGGACGATGCTGGCCCGCTCGCCGGCCAGCTGCTCGCGGCCGGCCGCGATGATGCGGTCCGACTCCTCGCGAGCCTTGGCCAGCACGTCGGTGCGGATGCCCTCCGCGTCGGCACGAGCCTCGTCACGGATGCGCGCGGCCTCCGTGCGGGCCTCCGCCAGCTGCGCCTTGTACTGCGACAGCAGGGCGGCCGCCTCGGCCTGAGCCTTCTCCGCCTTGACGAGACCACCCTCGATGGCCTCCACGCGCTGCTGGAACATGCTCTCCATACGCGGGAACACGAACTTGGTCAGCACGAACAGCAGGACACCGAAGGCGACGAGGCCGACGATCACCTCAGCCAGCGGCACACCGAGCACGAAGTACTCTTCGCCCGCCGGCGCGTTACTTGCGATGTTCATTGGTCACTCCCCTTCGGCGGTGACCGGTCGCATGGACCGGTCACCGGATCGTCTCGGCGTCAGGACCGCTACTAGAGGGCGAACGCGAGGACCAGGCCCAGCAGGGCCAGCGCCTCGACGACCGCGAAGCCCATGAACATGTAGGTCCGGGTCAGGCCGGCGCTCTCGGGCTGACGGGCGGTCGCCTGGATGTAGGCGGCGAAGACCAGACCCACGCCGATACCCGGGCCGAGGGCGGCGATGCCGTAGCCGATGACGTTAAGGCTGCCGGTCATGTTGGATTCCTCCTGAGTTCGACGCGTGCCAGTCACGCGCACGTTTTTGATTACAGGTACGAGCGATCTTCAGTTGTTGATCGGTAAGCCAAGGGGTGTTCGCGCCGGGCTTCGGCGCGGGGTTGCCGGGTGGGCGCCCTGTCTCAGTGCTCGTCAGCGATCGAGCTCTGGAAGTAGGTCGCCGACAGCAGCGTGAAGACGTACGCCTGCAGGCTCAGGATGAAGAGCTCGAACAGGGTCATCACGATGGCGAACGCCCAGCTGCCCAGCGCGGCGGGCTTCAGCAGCAGCGGGCCCGCGTTCCACAGCGCCACGCCGCCCAGGGTGAACACCAGGAGGATCATGTGGCCGGCGAACATGTTCGCGAAGAGACGGACGGCGAGCGTGATCGGGCGCAGGATCAGGTTCGACAGGAACTCGATCGGGATCAGGATCGGGTGCACCCACCACGGCACGCCCGGCTGCACCGTGGAGTGCTTGAGGTAGCCCAGCAGACCGTGCTTCTTGACGCCGATGCCGATGTAGATGAACCAGGTCAGCACCGCGAGCACGACGGGGAACGCCAGGTGCGAGTTCGGCGAGATCTGCGCCAGCGGGACGATGCTCCACAGGTTCGTCACGAAGACGAACAGGAAGACCGTGGCCAGGTAGGGGGCGAAGCGCACGCCCTGCGGCCCGATGATGTCGGTCGCGATGTTGTTGCGGACCACGCCGTACACCGACTCGGCCAGCCACTGCTTCTTGGTGGGGACGAGGGTGGGGTTCCGGTACGTGACCAGGAAGAAGATGATGACGATGGCGACGGCCAGCCAGACCAGCAGGGTCAGCTTGGTGAAGGCGGGGCCCCAGGTGGTGCCGTCGAGGGACGGGATCAGGCTCTTGTAGTCGAAGCTCTCCACGCCAGGGGGGAACTCCGAGGCAAGGAAACCCGGCTGCGTAATCAACCTGTCATCCTCCGTCGATCGGGCACGGTCACCCGTCCAGTCGCTTAATGATCAGAAAGACCCCGGCGGCCCCGCCGCCGATCAACCCGATCAACAGCCCGACGTTCGGAAGTCCCAGCCACTTATCGATGAGCCATCCGACCCCTCCCCAGACCAGCATGCCGCTGAGGAGATACCCGATGGCCGCCCAACCCGCATCGGCGCCCTGTTGAGGGCGCTTCGGAGGCTGGTCATCGGCCATGACGCGGCGAACAATATCAGCCACCCCGTGCAGCGGGCGACGCACCCCCCGTACGCGAGCGATGTTCATCACCTGGTCGGGACTACGTCATCTCGCGCAAGGGTGAGATCGATGTTGATTTAACCGCGCCGAACCGCTGTGATGGAGCAGTCACCCTTCGTCTCCCCCACGGCGGTGCGACCATGCGCAAGGCCACGATACCTGTAATTCTCATGCTGCTCACAGCATTGAGCGCCGGTTGTGAGCCGCGCGGCAACGACGACGGGCAACAGTCCAAGCCCGTGCACTGCACGGTCATCGTCGATGGCCCGAAGGCCGACGAGAAGCGTGCCAACTTCGCGGGCCGCGTCCGCTATCGATGCGCCACCCCCGGCGCCGAGAAGCTCACCATCAAGATCCGCCTGGAGAAGCAGGACGGTGAGAAATGGCGCAGTGTGGCCACAGCCACACACACCCTCAAGGGCAAGCAGACCTACGCGGCGGAACTGAAATACAACGCCAAGACCGTCAGCCTCTCCTGCCGCTCCGGCACATACCGCACCGTCGTCGACTGGTCCCGCACGTCCCGCAAGGACACCGAGGGCGACAACCTCATCTCCGGCAGCGTCAAAGACCCCTGCCGCCCACCCCTCTTCGGCTGACCCCCGGCGGGGCAGATTCCGGTTGATCATGAACTTATGGCACGGCTCGACGGTGTGTCGCGGCCACAGTTTCCTGATCGACTACTGCTCCGGGTCGTCGATGTAGGGGATGCGGGCGTGCCAGAGCCACCAGCCGTGGCCGATGGTCCAGGCCACGGCGGCCACGCCGATGCCGATCGCCATCGGTTTGAGGCCGGCCCAGCCGGTCTTGGCGATCACCGCGAGCACCAGGAACAGCACAGTGAACTTGATGCCGTACATGAGCAGCCCGACGCTGAGCACCATCTTCGGGTTGATCGAATCCGCCCAGGCGATCACGAAGCTGGACAGCAGGTAGCTCAGCCCCACCAGCCCCACCCCGGCCAGCACACCCAGCGCCGCCGCCGGGCTGACCGCGATGTACGCCACCAGCGGCGCCACCACGGCCACCGCCGCGGTGACCCCGAGCATGAACGGCAGGAAGGTCAGCCGCTTACCAAGCATCACGCCTCAAGGTCATCAGGAGTCTGTGCGCACGACACGCCGCCCAACCGTGCCATAAGTTCATGATCAACCAGCAGGGCGGCGGGGGTGGGGAGGGTCACGCGGATGGGGTGGGGAGGAGGGCGGTGGTGAGGGGGGTGAGGGTGGCCTGGATCTCGTCGGCTATGCGGGAGAAGACCTGGTCGCCGCGGCCCCAGGGGTCGTCGAGGTCGTCCTTGGGCTCGGCGGGGTCGCCGTTGCGGGCGGTGGCGACGGCCGCGACGAGGGCGACGCCGCGTTCGTAGACGGCGTCGGGGGTGCGGGCGGCGGTGGGGAGCGCAGCGAGGTCGACGGACGGGAGGAGGCGGCCGAACTCGCCGAGGACGAAGGTGCGGTCGGCGGCGTCGGGGCGCAGCGCGGTGACGTAGTCGTACTGGTCGGCGGTGGCGGTGAGGATCAGGTCCGCCGCCTCGATGTGCTCAGCGCGCAGTTTGCGGGCGGCGAACTCGTCCGGCGAGCCGCCGCGTGAGCGCACCTGGCGGGCCGCGGGCGGGTTCATCTCCTCGCCCTCGTGCCAGCCGCCGGTGCCTGCCGAGTGCGACAGCACCAGGTCGGTGGCCGCGTCGCCGGCCTGCTCGAGGACGGCGAGGGCGAGCAGGCGCTCGGCCATCGGGGAGCGGCAGATGTTGCCCATGCAGACGTGCAGGACCGTGAACGGGGCCATCACGCCTCCTCCGGGGCCGTGATGTCGGCGGCGACCTCGCGCAGCTGGTCGAGGCTGATCGCGCCGGCGCGCAGCACGCGCGGGCGTTCGCCGGTCACGTCGACGATGGTCGAGGGCACCGGGCTGGGGCACTCCCCCGCCTCCAGGTACACGCTGACCTTGTAGCTGAGCTGGTCGCGGGCCTGCTCTGCGGTGAGCGCGGCGGCCTGGCCGGTCAGGTTGGCCGAGGACACCGCCATCGGGCCGGTCTTGCGCAGCACTTCGAGCGCGACGGGGTGCAGGGGCATGCGCACGGCGACGGTGCCGCCGGTCTCGCCCAGGTCCCACTGCAGGCTCGGCGCCTGCTCGACGACGATGGTCAGCGCGCCGGGCCAGAACGCCTCGACCAGGTCGCGGGCCACCGAGGGCAGCCGCATGACGAGCCCGTCGAGGGTGTGCCGGGAGCCGACGAGCACCGGCGGCGGCATGTGCCTGCCCCGGCCCTTGGCACTGAGCAGGTTGGTCACCGCCCAGGGTTTGAAGGCGTCGGCACCGATGCCGTACACCGTGTCGGTCGGCAGGACCACAAGGTCCCCGGAGGAGACGGCGTCGATCGCGGCCTGGATTCCCCGATCACGTTCGACGACGTTGCGGCAGTCGTAGAGCCTCACGGTGAGCCAGTCTGTCATGCGCTGTTCGCATTCGGCACGCACGGCTCCCTCCCTGGGACGGGAAGGCGTCGACGGCGTTAAGAAGGTGCCCTTCCTCTACGGAAACCGTTAAGAAGGTGCCCTTCCTTTCCTGACGGCGGTGGTGAAGCGGGGGCGGCCGGCCAGGTCGGGGTGGGTGCGGACGTCGGTCCAGGCTGCGGCCAGGAGGGCGGACATGGCGGGGGTATGCGTGTCGTCGTGCTCGACGCCGAGGAGGCCGCCGTCGCGGAGCACCTCGGCGGCGCGTTCGACGAGCGCGGGGATGAGGTCGAGGCCCTCGGCGCCGGCGAAGACGGCCTCGGCGGGGTCGTGGCCGACCTCGGGTGGCACGGTCGTGGACAGCGGGACGTAGGGCGGGTTGCTCAGGACGAGGTCCACGGGGGCCGGGAGCGGGACGGTGCGCACGTCGCCGGGCAGCACCTCGACGCCGGTGCCGGTGGCGTTGCGGCGCAGCCAGGGCAGGGCGTCCTCGCTGCGTTCGACGGCGTACACGCGCGCGTCCGGGCGCGCGTCGGCGACCGCGACGGCAAGCGCGCCGGAGCCGCTGCACAGGTCGAGCACCACCGGGTCGGCCAGCCCGGCCAGCGCCTCGATCCCCCAGCGGGCCAGCAGCTCGGTCTCCGGGCGCGGGATGAAGACGCCGGGCCCGACCAGCAGCTCCCGGTCCAGGAACGGCGCGGTGCCGGTGAGGTGCTGCAACGGGATCCGCGCCGCCCGCCGCCGCACCAGCTCGGCGAGCTGCTCGTCCTGCGCGTCGGTGAGCGAGTCGATCAGCAGCAGGCGCCCTCGGGCGGTGCCCAGGACGTGCGCCGCGAGCAGCTCCGCCTCGACGCGCGGGGCGTCGATCCCGGCGGCGGCGAGTTCGGCGGCAGCCTGCCGGAGCCGGGCGGAGAGCTTGAGCACCCGCCCACCGTAACCGCCGCCCAGCCCACCCCTCCCCCCGGCAACCCCGCCCCACCGCCCCGAGCCCTTCGGCGAGCCCCAGCCCGCCGAAGATCACCTGAGTTGCCTGGCACATGGGTGAATGCGCGCTCAAGATACGCACAGGTGCCGGGCAAGTCGGATGATCAGCGGGGGACGCGGCGGTGGCGGGTGGGCGGGAATGCGGTTGACCGCGGCGGAGGGGCGCTGGGAGGGTCGCGGCATGTCATTGGTCGAGGCCCGAGGGCTGACGAAGATCTTCCGTCGGCCGGAGAAGGATCCGGGTCTGCGGGGCGCCCTGAAACATCTGGTGCAGCGGAGGTTCAAGGACTTCCGCGCGGTCGATGGGATCGACCTGTCGATCGAGGCCGGCGAGTCGGTGGCGTACGTGGGCCCCAACGGGGCCGGCAAGTCGACGACGATCAAGCTGCTCACCGGCATCCTGGTGCCGACGGCGGGCACGGTGTCGGTGGCGGGGCTGAACCCGAACGCCGACCGCGTCGCCAACGCGCGCAACATCGGCGTCCTGTTCGGCCAGCGCACGCAGCTGTGGTGGGACCTGCCGGTGCGCGAGTCGCTGGACCTGCTGCGCGACATGTACGACCTGAGCCCGGCCTTCTACAAGCAGCGGCTGGAGCGGCTCGACGCCGTGCTCGGCCTCGGCGAACTGCTGCCGGTGATGTCCCGCAAGCTGTCGCTCGGCCAGCGCATGCGCGCCGACCTGGCCGCCGCGCTGCTGCACCAGCCGAAGATCGTGTACCTGGACGAGCCGACCATCGGCCTGGACATCGCGGTCAAGGACCGGGTCCGCGAGTTCCTGCGCGAGCTGCGCGCCGACGGCACCACGCTCATGCTGACCACGCACGACCTGGGCGACATCGAGGACGTGTGCGAGCGGATCGTCATCATCGACGAGGGCCGCAAGATCTTCGACGGCCCGCTGGCCGAGATGAAGGACCGCTTCGCCCGGGTACGCCGGATGCACCTGCAGCTGGCCGAGGTCACCCCGCTGGAGAAGCTCGCCGAGCGGCTGCCCGAGGTGGAGATCGTGGGCGGGGAGAGCCCGACCGAGGTGACGATCACGTTCGACCGGTTCCGGTACACCGCAGGGCTGGTCATCGCCGCGGTGCTGGACGTGGTCGAGGTCGGCGAGCTGCACCTGGACGAGCCCGCGATCGAGGACGTGGTGCGCAAGGTGTACGCCGGGGAGCTGCTGCGATGAAGCCGTATCTCGGGCTGCTGCGCATGTCGGCGCGCCGGGTCCTGGCGTACCGGATGAGTTCGGTGATCCTGTGGATCGGCGGGGCGACGTTCCTCGCGGGCTCGCTGGCGGTGTGGCACGCGCTGCTGGCCGACGGTGACATCGGCGGCTACGACTGGGACCGGATGAAGGCGTACCTGCTGGTGGGCTGGGCGACCGGCGCACTGGGCTCGGCGTACGGCGACTGGTGGATGGCCAACCGCATCCTCGACGGGCACGTGGCCACCGACCTGACCAAACCGCTGGACTACCAGTGGGCCCGGTTCAGCGAGCACATGGGCGGCCTGGCCACGGAGTTCATCGCGATCGCGGTGGCGGCCACGGCGGTGATGGCGCTCACCGACGGCCTGCCCCTGCCCGGTCCCGGCCAGGCGCTGCTGTTCGTGCTGAGCTTCCTGATGGTCGCGCCGCTGAAGTTCGCCATCGCGTACATCACCACCATGGTCTGCTTCTGGACCCAGAACTTCATGGGCGTCTCGTGGGCCAAGGACGCGATCGTGACGCTGTTCTCCGGCGCGCTGATCCCGCTCGCGCTGCTGCCCGCCTGGCTGGCCGGGCCGGCGTCGGTGCTGCCGTTCGCCAGCATCACGGCCACCCCCGCCGCGATCTTCCTGGAGCAGGCCACCGGCTGGGAGGCGCTGCGGCTGCTGGCCGTCCAAGCGGCCTGGGTGGTGGCGCTGTGGTGGGGCGCCCGGCTCATCTGGCGGCGCGCGCTGCGCGCCCTGACCGTCCACGGAGGCTGACGTGCGCCGGGTGTTACGGATCTACCGGCGCAGCCTGGGCGCGCACCTGCGCGCGGTGCTGGAGTACGAGGCCGACTTCTGGATCCTGGTCGTCGCCGGGCTGCTGTTCCAGGTGCTCAACCTGGTCTTCCTGAGCGCCGTGTTCGCGCACGTGCCCGCCCTCAACGGCTGGTCCTACCCGGAGGCGGTGCTGCTGGCCGGGACCTTCGGCTTCATCAACGGGCTCGGCCCGCTGTTCTTCGAAGGCACCTGGCGCCTGGCCCGGCGGATCAACCACGGCGAGCTGGACTATCCGCTGGTGCGCCCGGTCAACGTGCCGGTGCAGGTGATCAGCGGCGGCATCGGCATGCACGGGTTCGGCGACGTCGTCGGCGGCGGCGCGATGATCGGCTGGGGCCTGGCCAACGCGGGCATCGAGTGGACCCCCGTCAAGATCGTGGGCGGCCTGGTGATGCTGGTCAGCTCGGCCACGATCCTGCTGTCCCTGATCGTGATCGGCAACGCGGTGTCGTTCTGGGTCGGCGGCCCGCACCCCGTCTTCGCGATGACCTTGATCCGCACCGCCGACATGGCCAAGTACCCGATCACCATCTACGGCGTCGCGGTGCGCGCGGCGTTCACGGTGCTGGTCCCGTACGCCTTCATCAGCTTCTTCCCCGCCACCTGGGTGCTCGACAAGGAGCACTCCTGGATCGGCCTGCTCACCCCGCTGATGGCCGCCTACTGCGTCTGGCTCGCCCGCACCGTCTTCCGCGCCGGCCTCCGCCGCTACGACTCCGCCGGCCACTGAGGGCGCACTCCAGCGCCGAAGATCACGTCGATCTTGCGCGAAGTGTTAGGGATATGCCCGAAAAGGGCGTGCCGCACCCACAGTTCACGCAAGATCGACGCACTTGTGAAGCGCGGGATAGGGGTCAGGAGCGGGAGAGTTCTGTTTCGCCGGCGAGGCGGGCGGCGCGGTCGGCGGTGGTGAGGGCTTCGAGGACGCCGTCCATGTCGCCGGCGATGGCGAGGTCGAGGTTGTAGGCGGTGTAGCCGATGCGGTGGTCGGTGAGGCGGTTCTGGGGGTAGTTGTAGGTGCGGATGCGCTCGCTGCGGTCGACGGTGCGGATCTGGGCTTTGCGGGCGTCGGCGGCGGCGGCCAGGGCCTGCTCCTCGGCGAGCTGGGCGAGCTTGGCGCGCAGCATGCGCATCGCCTTGTCCTTGTTCTGCAGCTGGGAGCGCTCGTTCTGGCAGGTGACGACCGTGCCGGTGGGGATGTGGGTGATGCGTACGGCCGAGTCGGTGGTGTTGACGGACTGGCCGCCGGCGCCCTGCGAGCGGTAGACGTCGATGCGCAGGTCGTTGGTGTCGATGTCGATCTCGGTCTCCTCGGCCTCGGGCATGACGAGGACGCCCGCGGCGGAGGTGTGGATGCGGCCCTGGGACTCGGTGGCGGGGACGCGCTGCACACGGTGTACGCCGCCCTCCCACTTGAGCCGGGACCAGACGCCGTTGCCGCCGTCGGGCAGGCCGCGGGTCTTGATGGCGACCGAGACGTCCTTGACCCCGCCCAGGTCCGACTCCTGCGAGTCGAGCACCTCGGTGAGCCAGCCGCGCCGCTCGGCGTAGCGCAGGTACATGCGCAGCAGGTCGCCCGCGAACAGCGCGGACTCCTCGCCGCCCTCACCGGACTTGATCTCCAGGATCACGTCCTTGGCGTCGTTGGGGTCACGCGGCGCGAGCAGCTCGGCGAGCTTCTCCTCCAGGTCGGGCAGCCGCTGCTCCAGGCTGACCGCCTCGGTGGCGAAGTCGGGGTCGATCGCGGCCAGCTCGCGGGCGGCTTCCAGGTCCGCGCGGGCCGATTCCAGCTCCGCGGCGGTCTTGTGGATCGGGGTGAGCTCGGCGAAGCGCCGCCCCACCCGCCGCGCCTCCGCCTGGTCGGCGTGGATCGCCGGGTCGGCCAGCCGCGCCTCCAGCTCCGCGTACTCGGCCAGCAGCGCGGTGAGTCGCTCGTTGCTCATGTCCGAATCCTCACTCCACAGCGGTATGACCTGCAACAGCACAACGCCCGCCCCGTCGGTGACGGAGCGGGCGCGGGCACGGCTGCTACTTGGCGTCCTTCTTCTGGACCTTGGCGTACTTGGCCTGGAACTTGGCCACCCGGCCGGCCGTGTCGAGCACGCGCTGCTTGCCCGTGTAGAACGGGTGACAGGCGCTGCAGGTCTCGGCGTGGATCTGACCGCCCTTGGCGGTGCTGCGGGTGGTGAAGGTGTTGCCGCAGGAGCAGGTGACGGTGGTCACGTCGTACTGCGGGTGGATACCGGACTTCATAGCCGCGGTCCTTTCGTTTCGTGGGCGCTGGGTCGCTGTCAGCACTGCCGGACGCTCGTCCGGACAGCTCGGGCGTGAACCAGTCCCGGTGGCGACTGACCAGTATGCCATCCACCCCGGTCGCGCTTCGCAGCGGCTAACTCGGCTGCGTTTCGCGAGGAAGTCTCGTAGCGTCACCGGCCATGTCCCCCATCGCAACAACGACCCTCGCCGCCATGTTCCCGCCCGGGGCACTGGACCGTGCCGTGGCCGATGGGCTCGTCCGCGCGCAGGTCCACCCGGCCCTGCCGCTGACCATCTGGAACTACACCGAGAAGTGCACCTACGCGAACGCGTGGGACGAGGTGACACTCGCGTGCCGCGGGTTGGTCACTGATGCGTCCGGCGCGGTGCTGGCGCGCCCCCTGGTCAAGTTCTTCAACCACGGGCAGCCGGGCGCGGCCGTGATCGGCCTGGACGAGCCGGTCGTGGTCACCGACAAGGCGGACGGCTCGCTGGGCATCGTGTACCCCACCCCGGACGGCCCGGCGGTGGCCACCCGCGGCTCGTTCGCGTCGGTGCAGGCGCAGCACGCGACCCGGCTGCTGCGCGAGCGCTACCCGCACTGGGCGCCGCCGGCCGGGCTCACCGTGCTCGTGGAGATCATCTACCCGGGGAACCGGATCGTGGTCGACTACGGGCGGCTGGACGACCTGATGCTGCTCGGCGCGGTGGAGATCGCCACGGGCCGGTCGTTCCCGCCCGGCGCGGTCGCCGACTGGCCGGGCCCGGTGGTGGAGACGTTCGCGTACGCCACGTTCCGCGACGCGCTGGCCGCACCGGCGCGGCCGGGGCGGGAGGGCCTGGTCGTGCACGCGCTCGGCCCGGACACCCGGATCAAGCTCAAGTACCCCGAGTACGTCGACCTGCACCGGGTGGTGACGGGCCTGAACGCGCGCGTGGTGTGGGCGGCGCTGGGCGCGGGCGCGACCGTGGCCGAGATCGCCGAGCCGCTGCCCGACGAGTTCCACCCGTGGGTCACCGACCTGGCGACCCGGCTCACGGCGGGCCTCGACGAGCTGGAGAAGCGGGTCGCGGCGACGCACGACCAGATCGTCGCCGGGTTGCCGGACGGCTGGTCGCGCAAGGACTACGCCATGGTCGCCGGGCGGCACGAGCTGCGCGGATACCTGTTCGCGCACCTCGACGGCAAGGCGTACCGCCGCCAGCTCTGGGAAGAGCTCAAGCCGGACGCGGACGAGACTCCCCACGGCCGTACCTTCGACGACGAGTAGCACGACAAGGAGACGCGATGCCCACCCTCACCATCACCCGGGGCCTGCCCGGCTCGGGCAAGACCACGTGGGCCAAGGCGCAGCCGGGCGTCCGGGTCAACCGCGACGACCTGCGGCGCATGCTGCACGGCGGCCACCTCGGTGAGGGCTGGGCGGAGCGGCAGGTCACCGTCGCCCACCGGGCGCAGGTCGAGGCGCTGCTCAAGGCGGGCGCCGATGTGATCTGCGACGACACCAACCTGCGCGCCAAGGTGGTCCGTGAGCTGGCCGAGCTGGCCGTGGACTGCGGCGCGCAGGTGGTGCTGCGCGACTTCACCGACGTGCCGCTGGAGGTCTGCCTGGAGCGCGACGCGGCCCGGCCCGAGGCCGAGCGGGTCGGGCCCGAGGTGATCCTGCGCATGCACGAGCGCTTCCTGGCCGGGCGCCGGGAGGCGCTGGTGCTGCCGCAGGCCGGGCCGCGCCTGGTCTACACCCCGCCCGTGGACAAGCCGCGAGCGGTGCTGGTCGACCTGGACGGCACCGTCGCGCTGATGGGCGACCGCAGCCCGTACGACCACACCCGGGTGCACCTGGACGAGCCGCACCAGCCGGTGATCGACGCGGTGCGCGCGCTGCACGCGGCCGGGCACACGATCATCTACTGCTCCGGCCGGGTGGACGCGGCCCGCGCGGGCACGCAGGCGTGGCTGGAGAAGTACGTCGGGGTGCCGTACGCGGCGCTGCACATGCGCGGCAACGGGGACCAGCGCAAGGACTCCGTGGTCAAGCGGGAGATCTTCGAGCGCGAGATCCGCGACGACTGGTACGTCGTGTGCGTGCTGGACGACCGCAACCAGGTCGTACGCATGTGGCGCGAGCTGGGGCTGACCGTGTTCCAGGTGGCCGAGGGTGACTTCTGAGCCCGGACCGCCGCCGCATGCTCGACGGCGGCGGTCCGGGTTCCTACCATGGATTGACAGCGAGCAGTACGAGAGGGCTGTCCATGACCAGGCCGTCCCAGCGGATCACCCATGACGGGACCGCCCTCGTGCTGCCCACCGCCGTGACGGTCACCCCTGACGAGTACGACGCCCTGCCCCCGGATCCCCGGATCGAGCTCGTGGACGGAGTGCTGCACGTCATGACGCCCCCCACCACGCGCCACCAGATCGTCATGATGCGGCTCGTGCAGGGCCTGCTGCGCCGCTGCCCGGACCACCTGCTCGCGCTGCACGAGCAGGAGATCCGGCTCGCCGACGACCACCGGCGCAACCCGGACGTGCTGGTGGTGCGCCGCGCCGCGGTGAACCTGGACTGGTTCAGCTTCTCCCCCAAGGACGTGCTGCTGGCCGTGGAGGTGGTCAGCCCCGGCACGCAGACCGCCGACCGCAAGCACAAGCCGGCCGAGTACGCCGACGCGGGCATCCCGTTCTACTGGCGCGTCGAGCCGCTGCCCGACTTCACGGTGCACACGTACCAGCTCGACGAGACCGACGTGTACGAGTCCACCGGCACCTTCACCGCCGCCGACGTCATCACCGTCGCCCGCCTCGACTGGGCCACCCTCCCCGTCACCGACCTCATCCCCTGACCCGGCCCGCCGCGCGCCACCGCACGCCGCGCGGCAGTTTCGGGGAAAGTGCACGAATGCCCGGCTCCGCGGCTGCAGTTTCCCCGAAACTGCAGCGGGTCGGCGGGCCCGCGCCCGGGATGGGGCGGGCCCGCCGTGTGGGTGGAGTCAGGACACCGTGACGGTGGCCGTGGCGGTGACCGCGTTGACCGTGACCGTGAGGGTGGCGGTGCCGGGGCGGAGGGCCGTGAGCCGGCCGGTGGCCGGGTCATAGGACGCGACCGCGGACTTCGGGGCGGTGCGGGCCGGGCCGATGTGTACGGTGCCCGCCCAGTCCGCCGACACCGGGTAGGCGACCGGCACCTGCCGCCCCGCCTGGGTGACCACGGCCGACACCGGGCCGGACGCGCCCACGGCGAGCGAACCCGGCGCGGTCAGCGTCAGCTCGTCGACGTGCGGGCGGATCTCGGCGTGGAACCAGTCGCTGACCCCGGCCTGCGGGTACAGCCGCGGCACCAGCCACTCCAGCGGGGTGACCGGGTCGACGCCGATCATGGTCCAGCCGGTGAACCCGCCCTCGGCCGCCGACGTGGACGGCGCCTTGCCCGAGTTCCCGTTGATCAGGTACGGCACCCCGTCGATCTCGCTGGCCGCGAACGTGCCCACGTGGCTGTTGACCATCGCGGCGCCCTTGCCGGAGGTCCACTGGAAGTCGGCCAGCCACCGCTCCACGGTCGCCACCTCCTTGGCCTCGGCCAGCTCGCTGGCCTGGACCGGGGTGGGGTCGCGCGGCGGGTGGTGGAAGAACACCGCGACCGAGCCGACCGCCGGGTCGTCCGCCGCCTCGTCCAGCGCCTTGCGCAGCATCAGCACCTGGTCGAACCCGCCGCCGCGCAGCGTGCCCTTCGAGGTGTCGAGCATGACCAGGCGGGTGCCCTTGTGGTCGGCGACCCGGTGGGTGTCGCCGAACACGGCCCGGAAGTTGTCCAGGTTGCCGGGTCCCATGATCTCGTGGTTGCCGGGCACGTAGTAGTACGGCAGCGTGCCGCCCAGCTCCTCGTCGAGGATCTGCTTGGCCAGCGCGATGTCGGCCGGGGCTGCCTCGTCCACGAAGTCGCCGTTGATGACGAGGAAGTCCGGCGCGGCGGCCTTGATCTCGCGCAGCGTGCGGCGCGCGTTGCGGACCAGGTCGCTGTCCGGGTTGCGGGCCACGAACTGGGCGTCGGACATGACCGCGAAGCGCCACTGCTCGTCCGCGGCGGCCCCGTCCCGGATCACGAAGTCACGCCGGTACGCCGGGTCGGCGGGCACGTCGATCTCGGCCGGGAGCTTCACCGCGAGGTCGTCGATGACGACCGCGTTGGTGTAGGACGCCTCGGGCTTGATCTCCGCCGGGTAGAACCAGCGGAACTTCAGCGGGTACTGCAGCCCGGCGGGCACCGGGAACTCGATCTTCTGCCAGCCGGTCCTCGTCAGGTACGGGCCGCTGAACGCCGGGACGAGCGCGCCCGTGCCGTCGTAGACCTGCATCCGGGCCCACTCGCCGCGACCGGCCTCCGGGTTGACCCACATGCTCACCGCGAGCGGCTGACCGGGCAGCTCGATCAGGGCGGGCGGGGTGGCGTACGAGGTGCGCGTGCCGGTGGACTGGGTGAAGTCGTACGACATGCGCAGGCCCTGCCCGTCGTGGCCGGGCGCCGGGGCGACCGCGCAGGTGGCGCGCGCGGCGGTGCACTTCCACGCGGCCGCGTCGTCGAAGTTCGCGACGACGACCTCGCGCGCCCCGACGGTGACGCCAACCCGCGTGGTGAACCCGTCCACGGTCAGCGCGACGACGGTGCCGCCGTCGGCCTTCCCGGTGACCTTGAAGCCGCCCGCACCGTCCGGCGCGATGTCCACGATCGCGCTGTCGTAGGACAGGGCGACCTCTCCGGGCTCGATCGGGGCGCTCTGCGCGTCCCGGTCGAAGCCGAGCACGCCGAAGCTCCCGGTGCCGCCGACCCCGGCCAGCGACAGCCGCCCGGCCGTCGGGCTGATCCGGGTGAGCGGGTTGAGCACGGTCAGGCCCAGCTTTCCGGTGGCCGTGCCCCGGTACGCGGTGACCGTCGCGCTGCCGGGCGCGAGCGCCTTGAACGTGCCGCCCTCGACCCGGCCGATCGGCGGGAAGACCAGCCACGACGGGTCGCCCGCGGCGGGGCCGTAGGTCTCGTCGTAGCCGGCGGCGGTGAGCTTGCGCGAGTGGCCCGGGAACACCCGGTCGGGCCGCCCGCCACGCACGTCGTTGAGGGTGGGCGCGGCCATCGGCGCGGTCGCGGTCTCGACCCAGAAGCCGTGCAGCCGCCCGCTGCCGACCGGCGACAGCACCGCCAGGCCGTTCGGGGTGGGCCGCTCGGTGCCGTCCGAGGGCGCGTTCTCGATCTGCGGGGCCGCCGTGCCCGGCTCGCGGGCGAGCATCGTCGAGGAGCCGCCGCCGTCCAGGTTGAGCGCGTCGTGCGCGCCGAGCCGCTGCATCATCACGGCCAGGTCGCGCAGCGTCAGCCCGTGGCTGTCGGCCTGCCGCCCGTCGACCGTGAGCAGGTACATCTTCGTGCCGGTGGCGTCGAAGCCGACCGCGCTGCGCGGGTTGTCGGCGTCCACGGCCGCCTCGGACGAGATCTGCCCGCCGCGGACCAGCCAGACGTTGCCGCCGATGGCGGTGTCCAGCTCGCCGCCGTCGGAGCTGCGCGGCCGGTAGCTGACCTGAACCCGGGTGCCCGGGACCAGCGCGGCGAGCGCGTCCGCGCCGGTCTCGCGGCCGAGCAGGACCTGCGTGCCGTCGGCGATCACGCCGCTGCCGGGCGTCGCGGAGACGGACTCGACCACCCCGTCCCGCAGCACGACCTCGGTGGCCCGGCTCGCGCCGGTCACCGGGCGGCTGCGGCCGAAGGTGCCCCACAGCCCGGTGTACACGCCGACCGCGTTCGCGCCCAGCACGTGCGTGTTGAAGCCGGACAGCGCGATCGGGGCGGCCCCGTCGGGCGTGGCGGTGCCCTCGAAGTACACCTCGACCAGGCGGCCCACGTCACCGGCGGTGAAGCCGACGGCCTTGTGGTGGCCGGCGATCGGGGCCTGGATCAGCTCGCCGTCGCGGATGCCGACGCCCTGCGCCGCGCCGGAGTTGTTGATGTCGAAGAAGTCGCCGTTGATCCCGCCCACGACGCGGCGGTAGTCGCGCGCGGCGACCTGCTGGGACAGCGGCTGGGTGGCGGCGACCGCGCCGGGGAACACGTAGTCCACCGTGGCGCTGCCGGACAGGTCCACGGTGAGCGCGTCGGCGCGCAGGAAACCACGCGCGTCGTACCGGTCGAACGAGGTCAGCGTGACGCCCGGCGCGACCGGGCGGGTGCTGGTCGGGGTGTCCACGTAGTCGGGTCCGGTGACGACCTCGCCGTAGGGATCGGTGGCTGGGCCGAACAGCGGAGTCGCCGCGGCGGGCGCCGGGAGAGCCGCGGCGGCCGTGGTGAGAGCGGTGAGGGCGAGCAGCAGAGGGCGTATGCGCCTGCGCGTGGGCACGGTTCCTCCCGGGGATGAGGGGTGGCTGCCGTGTAGTGCAGCCCGCTCCGGGGGAGGCCGCACGGCAGCGCGGATGCCTGAAGGAAAACTTCAGACGAACACTAGTCCCCGAAAGGTAGTTGCACATCCCCCGATTTTCAGCGGCGTACCCGCAAAAGAAAGAGGGCCGGCACCTCGCGGTGCCGGCCCTCTTGCCGTCTTCGCTGCTGACGTCACTCCCCGGGAGTGGTCTTCGCGATCTGCATCAGGAACTCGATGTTGGTCCGGGTCTGCTTCAGCTTGTCCAGCAGCAGATCCAGGGCCGCCTGCGAGTCCAGCGAGTGCAGGACCTTGCGGAGCTTGTGCACGATGACCAGCTCCTCCGGCGCCAGCAGGATCTCCTCCTTGCGGGTGCCGGACGGGTCGATGTCGATGGCCGGGAAGATGCGCTTGTCGGCGATCTTCCGGTCGAGCTTGAGCTCGGCGTTACCCGTGCCCTTGAACTCCTCGAAGATGACCGTGTCCATCATGGAGCCCGTCTCCACCAGCGCCGTGGCGAGGATGGTGAGCGAGCCGCCGTTCTCGATGTTGCGGGCCGCGCCGAGGAAGCGCTTGGGCGGGTAGAGCGCGGTCGAGTCGATACCACCGGACAGGATGCGGCCCGAGGCCGGCGCGGCCAGGTTGTAGGCCCGGCCCAGACGCGTGATCGAGTCCAGCAGCACCACCACGTCGTGACCCAGCTCGACCAGGCGCTTGGCCCGCTCGATCGCCAGCTCGGCGACGGTGGTGTGGTCCTGCGGCGGCCGGTCGAACGTCGAGGCGATTACCTCGCCCTTGACCGAGCGCTGCATGTCGGTGACCTCTTCAGGCCGCTCGTCGACCAGCACGACCATCAGGTGGCACTCGGGGTTGTTGTTCGTGATCGCGTTCGCCAGCGCCTGCAGGACCATGGTCTTGCCGGCCTTGGGCGGGGACACGATCAGCGCACGCTGGCCCTTGCCGATCGGCATGACCAGGTCGATGACCCGGGTGGTCAGGATGTGCGGCTCGGTCTCCAGGCGCAGGCGCTCCTGCGGGTACAGCGGAGTGAGCTTGTAGAACTCGGAACGGCGGCGGGCCTCCTCGGGCTCCATGCCGTTCACGGTGTCCAGCCGCACGAGCGGGTTGTACTTGTCGCGCCGCTGCTCGCCGTCGCGGGCCGTCTTCACGGCACCGGTGATGGCGTCACCGCGGCGCAGGCCGTACTTCTTCACCTGCGACATCGACACGTAGACGTCGTTCGGGCCGGAGAGGTAGCCGGTGGTCCGGACGAAGGCGTAGTTGTCGAGCACGTCGACGATGCCGGCGACCGGCACGAGCACGTCGTCCTCGGCCACCTGCGGCTCGCCGCCGCCACCGACGTTCTCGCCGCGCTCGCGGCCACGCCGGCGGTCGCGGAACCGGCTGCGCCGGCCACGGCGGCCGTCGCCGTCCTCGTCACCGTCGAACCCGGCGTCGCGCTCACCGCGGTTGCCGTCGCGGTCGCCGCGGTTGCCATCGCGGTCGCCACGGTTGCCATCGCGGTCGCCACGGTTGGCGTTGCGCTCGCCCCGCTCGGCCCGGTCACCGCGCTCGGCACGGTCCCCGCGCTCGGCACGGTCGCCCCGCTCGGCACGGTCGCCGCGCTCACCGCGCTCGGCACGGTCCCCACGCTCACCGCGCTCGCCCCGCTCCCGGCGGGACTCACGACGGCTCTCCCGGCCCTCGGCCGGCGCCTCCGCCTCACCACGCGGCTCCGGCGCGTTGCGGCGGCCACGCCGCTCGCCTCGCTGCTCGGTGCCCTCGGCAGCGGCCGCGGGCTCGCCCGCGGACTCGCGGACCTCGGCCCGCACCTCCTCGCGAGCCGGTGCGGCGGCCGCGGCCACATCAGCACGGGGGCGCGGAGCGCCGCCGCCCTGGCTGGCCGTGATCGCGGCGATCAGCTCGCCCTTACGCATTCGCGCGGTGCCGGTGATTCCCAAACCCGCTGCCATCGTCTGCAGCTCCGGCAGCAGCTTCGCGGAGAGTCCGCTGCCGGCGGAGCGGCGGCGCCGGCCGGTGGAGGCGTCGTCAGCGACGTGGGAGACATCCGACGTCACGTCGGTGGTGTCGCTCAATGGATTCCTTCCCTCGATTGGCCGGGGCAGCCCGGGTCTTGGTGAGACAGTTGGCGGCCGGGCGGCCTCGGAACCCGTCGGTGCTCGTAGCGAGCCCTACGGGGGTCTTCGCGCAGTCTCGACGGCGTTCCGGAGCCGTCCATGAACGACGGCGCGGACACGCCTGGAGCGTGCGATCAGTCTGCGGCAGCAGGCATAGGACTGGGGGTGGACGGCCGTCTGGCAAACGGTATCCGTCTGAACCGAGCTCCGGTTGCGCCGCCCCGCTAGATCGGGCGCTTCGCGGCTGTGCTGCCTAGAGCGTAATCAACGACTGAGACCAGCGGCAACACCGGGCTACTCGGCGTGTCTGAACTGCTGCAAAAGCGAGGTCAAACGCCCCGGTTTCTACCCCGGGATCCTACCTGCCGAGACGCGGGCTCCACCAGAGAAAACCGGCAGAGTGTGCGCGAGCCAACTCCCACCGAGGTCGAAACCGGATGGCAGGGGCGTTAGCGCCAGCACGCTCGGCCCGGCGCCGCTCACCACGGCGGCGACACCCGCCTCTCGCAGACGTGCAACGAGCGCGGCGGTCTCCGGCATTCCCGCCGCCCGGTAACCCTGGTGCAGCCGGTCCTCGGTGGCCTCGAACAGCAGGTCCGGGGCGCCGGTCAGTGCGTGCACGAGCAGCGCCGAGCGGCCGGCGTTGAACGACGCGTCCGCGTGCGGCACGGCGCCCGGCAGCGCGGCGCGGGCGTGCGCGGTCAGTCCGCGTACGGCGGGCACGAACACGGTCGGCCGGATCTCGGGCGCCACCGGCAGCGACACGGCGCGCGCGCCGCCCGCTTCGGTCCAGGCGATGGTGAAGCCGCCGAGCAGGCACGGCGCGATGTTGTCCGGGTGCCCCTCCAGCCGGCCCGCGATCCGGACCTCGTCGGCCCGGCTCAGCCGGCCCCCCGCCAGCGCGTTGGCCAGGGTCACCCCGGCGACGATGGCCGCGCTCGACGAGCCGAGCCCGCGCGCCTGCGGGATGCGGTTGCGGCAGTGCAGCGCCAGCCCGGCCGGCTGAGCGCCCAGCTCGGCGAAGGTCTCCCGCATCGCGTGCACGATCAGGTGCGTCTCGTCCTGCGGCAGCTCGCCCGCGCCCTCACCGGTGACCTCGACCGTGGTCTTGCCGTCCTCGGGGACCCAGGCGGTGACCTCGTCGCAGAGGTCCAGGGCCAGGCCCAGGGCGTCGAACCCCGGCCCGAGGTTGGCGCTGGTCGCGGGCGCGAGGACGGTGTACGCCCCGGCCGGGAAGGAGATCGTCACGCGGTCATCGTAGGGGTGCACGGGTTGCCGCTTCTCGATACGGTGTCCGAGTTGCCCACCCCTCGGGAGATCTTCGTGGAATCCTCGTTCGACTTCGGCATGCTCGGCTACGCCGTGCCGCAGCTGATCGGCGCGCTGCCGTTCCTGGTCGGCCTGGTCCTCGCGCTGACCATGCGGGCCCGGCTCGGCGCCGTGGCCACCGGGCTCGCCATGGCCGCCTGTGTGCTCGGCATCGTCGGCGTGCTCGTCAGCACCTGGTGGGGGCTGTGGGGCATCCGGGCGGTGTACGAGGCCGACGGCTCGTCCACCGTCATCGGGATCGTCAGCGTGCTGATCGCCCTGCTGCACCTGGTCTGGCTGTCGCTGCTGGTCGCCGCGGTGTTCGCCGGCCGCCGACCCGCGGTCGTGGTGCGCGACGCGGTGCCCGCGCCGGACTCGCCGCTCTGATCGTCCGGATCGGACCCGGCGGGGCCTAGCCGTCCGCCGGGTCCTCCGTGTCGGCCAGGTCCTCCGGCGGCGGGCCGTCGGCGGCGCGGCCGGGCTGGCGCCCCGCCGACCGCAGCGCGGCCCGCAGGGCGTACTCGATCTGCGCGTTGACGCTGCGCAGGTCGTCCGCCGCCCAGCGGGCCACCGCGTCGTACACCGCGGGATCGAGCCGCAGCAACAGTTTCTTGCGTTCAGGCACCGGGCCGTCCTCAGTAGAGGGAGCCCGTGTTGACGACGGGCTGCGCGTTGCGGTCGCCGCAGAGCACCACCAGCAGGTTGGACACCATGTGCGCCTTGCGCTCCTCGTCCAGCTCGACCACACCCTGCTCGCTCAGCTGCTCCAGCGCGCTGGAGACCATGCCGACCGCGCCCTCCACGATCGTCGACCGCGCCGCGACGATGGCCTGCGCCTGCTGGCGAGCCAGCATCGCCTGCGCGATCTCCGCAGCATAGGCGAGATGGGTGATCCGCGACTCGACCACCTCGACACCGGCCAGCGCCACCCGCTCCCGCAGCTCGGCGGTCAGCTCGTCGCTGACCGCGGCGCTGTCCCGCAGGCTGGTCCGGCCGCTGCCGTGCGCCTCGTACGGGTAGCTGGTCGCCAGGTGCCGCACCGCCGTCTCCGCCTGCACCTCGACGAAGTGCGCGAAGTCGTCCACCGCGAACTTGGCCGCGTAGGTGTCGACCACCCGCCAGACGACCACCGCGGCGATCTCGACCGGGTTGCCGTCGGCGTCGGAGACCTTGAGGCGGTTGGACTCGAAGTTGCGCACCCGCTTGGAGATCTTGCTCTTCTCGGTCAGCGGCCAGGTCCAGTGGAACCCGGGCTCGCCGATCGAGCCCACGTACTTGCCGAAGAACTGGATGACCCGCGCGTCGTTCGGGCTGATCACGATGAACCCGGTGGCGATCAGCACCAGCAGCAGCGTGCCGACGGCGACGGCGATGCCCAGCACGGCGTCGTTGTTCGGCGCGTCGTGGCTGACCGCGATGACGGCGATCGTGGCGGCCAGCACCAGCAGCGACACCAGCACCATGATGAATCCGGAGATCCGGAACGCCCGCTTCTGCATGGCGCCTCCCCCTACTATCGAAGTGATATCACCAAGCTAGCAGGGCATGTCAAGCGCGTTCCTCAGTCGGCCAGGGCCGGCGCCGGGGCCGGGATGCGGCGGGTGACCAGGAACCAGCCCACGGCGTAGGTCAGGGTGGTGAAGCCGCAGCAGGCGACCAGCACCCGCCAGTCCACCGAGTCCACGAACGCGCCCACCACCAGCTGCGACGCGGTCACCGCGAGCATCGCGATCATCGTGTCGGTGGCGTTGACCCGGCCCCGCAGCTCGTCGGGCACCTGCTGGGCGATCGCGAAGTTCGACATCACCCAGTTGCCGCCGCCCGCCGCGTGCGCCACGAAGACCCCCGCCAGCACCAGCGGGAACCAGCCCGCCCCGGCGACGCCCAGGTAGGTCAGCCCGTACGTCGACATGGACAGCGCCAGCGCCGGGAACAGCCAGTGCGGCCGGGCCAGCGCGGCGCGGAACAGGAACGGGCCGACCAGGCTGCCCAGGCCGCGTACGGCGAACATCAGGCCCAGCCCGCGCGCGCCCACCCCGAACGCCGCCGCGATGAACGGGAACGTCGCCAGCAGGCCGTTGCCGGTGCCCACCGCCGACTTCACCGTCACCAGCGCCAGCAGCCGCGGCTCGCGGCGCAGGTAGGCCAGCGCCTCCCGGATCGCCGCGAACGCCGGGCGGGGCTGCGCCGCGACCAGCTCCTGCATGGGCCGCCTGATGCGCGAGGTGAGCAGCGCCGAGGTGGCCAGGCTGACCGCGACCAGCCCGAAGCAGGCGTACGGCGACAGCCACTCGGTGACCAGGCCGCCCAGCGACGAGGCCACCACGGTCATGGTGCCCCAGGCCGTGCCGTTCACCGCCATGGCCGGGCCCATGTCCACCGGGTCCACCAGGTTCGGCACCGCCGCGTTGGCGGCCGGGGTGTAGAACGCCTTCGCCGTGGCCAGCGCGGCCAGCGCCACCAGCGCGATCGGCCCGGCCGCGGGGCCGCGCACCAGGAACAGGCCGCCGACCGCGACGAGCGCGGACAGGTTCGAGACGATCAGGATCAGCTTGCGGTCGAACCGGTCCGCGATGGTGCCCGCGTACGGCAGCAGCAGCGCGACCGTACCGGTCTCCACCGCCAGCGCCAGCCCGCCCCAGAGCCCCTGCCCCGTCTCCCGGTTGAGCAGCACCAGCAGCGGCACCATCACGAACCAGTCGGCGCCGAAGACGATGACCTCGGCGAGGAACAGGCGCCGGAAGTCGGCACTACGCGTAAGGACCCTGAGCACGAAGGCACCGTACACCTGGGATCATCCCACTGGTGCGCTGCCCACCCTGTGATCTGCGGCGCGCCGCCTCCGGCGGCCGGTCAGGCCAGACCGAGCTCGCGAGCCGCGGCCAGCGGGTCGTTGCCGATGGTGGTCGGGGCGGGGGCCGTGGAGATCGCCCACTCCGGGTCCTTGAGGCCGTGGCCGGTCACCGTGCAGACGATGCGCGAGCCGTGTGGCACCTTGCCCGCCGCGCTGGCCTGGAGCAGGCCCGCCACGCTCGCCGCCGAGCCCAGCTCGACGAAGACGCCGACCTCGCGGGCGAGCAGCCGGTACGCGGAGAGGATCTCGCGGTCGGTGACCGCGTCGATGAGCCCGCCGGAGGCGTCGCGCGCGTCCAGCGCCTTGGTCCACGAGGCGGGGTTGCCGATCCGGATCGCCGTCGCGATCGTGGACGGGTTCGCCACCACCTGGCCGTTGACGATTGGGGCCGAGCCCGCGGCCTGGAAGCCGTACATCTTCGGGGCCTTCGTGGCGTTGCCCGCCGCGACGTCCTCCTGGTAGCCCATCCAGTACGCACTGATGTTGCCGGCGTTGCCGACGGGCAGGCAGTGGATGTCCGGCGCGTCGCCGAGCGCCTCGACGATCTCGAACGCGGCCGTCTTCTGGCCGTGCAGCCGGTCGATGTTCACCGAGTTGACCAGCGCCACCGGGTAGTCCTGCGCCAGCTTGCCGGCCATCCCGAGGCAGTCGTCGAAGTTGCCGCTGACCTGGAGCAGCTTCGCACCGTGTACCAGCGCCTGGGCCAGCTTGCCCAGCGCGATCTTGCCCTGCGGCACCAGGACGGCGCAGGTGATGCCGGCGCGCGCGGCGTAGGCCGCGGCGCTGGCCGAGGTGTTGCCGGTGGAGGCGCAGATGATGGCCTTGGCGCCGTGCTCGACGGCGGTGGACACCGCCACCGTCATGCCCCGGTCCTTGAACGAGCCGGTCGGGTTGGCGCCCTCGACCTTCAGGTACACGTCACAGCCGGTGCGGTCGGACAGCACCGGGGCCGGGACCAGCGGGGTGTTCCCCTCGTGCAGCGTGATCACGGGCGTCTTCGAGGTCACCGGCAGGCGGTCCCGGTACTGCTCGATCAATCCACGCCACATGCTGGTCTCCTTACCGAGTGTCATCGAGTACCTTGCCCGCTCGCCGCGCGGATCACCACTCAGGTTCCACCCTCCGGGACGTTACCCCTCCTGATACAGCGTCCGCTTCTCGCCGCCGTGTTGCACGCACGCGCCGCCCCGGCCGCCCGCCTTGCTGAACGTCCCGTCCTCGCACTGGACCACGTAGCCCTTGCTCTGCCAGAAGTTCTTGACGCACTCGAAGTAGTCGCAGAAGGCGGCGTCCGGCTCGGTGATCGGCTCCCCGTCGCAGAACGTGTAGCCCCAGGGGTTCTGGAGGTCTTCGCAGTAGGCCGCCGGATCGGCCGCGACCGCCGAGGGCGACGGCGAGCCCCACGCCGGCGACCCGGCAGGCGTGGCGGAGCGCTCCGGCCCGCGTTCCGGCTCCGGCGACCGCTCAGGCGACCGCACCGGTGACCGCTTCGGCGAGCGCTTGGGCGACGGGCCGCCCTGCGCCGTCACGCCGGGGGTGGGGCCGGGGGTGGGGCCGGGGGTGGGGCCGGGGGTGCCCGCGGCGGCGGCCGGAGCGGGCCTGCCTGCCGGGTCCGCCGCTCCGGGCATGAGCACCACCCCTGCCCAGAGCGCGATCATGGCCATGATCAGCACCGGCACGGCCTGCCGCGCCGTCGTGGCGCCGGGCGGGCCGAAGCAGGACCGCCGCAGCCAGGTGGCCGCGGCCGTGGCGGCGGCCGGCGCCTGCCGCGGCCACACGTGACGCGGCGGTGCGGGCCGCTCGCCGAGGTGACCCGCCACGGTCTTGGCCAGGTGCGCCACGAAACCCGGCCGGTCCCCGCGGGCCGCCGCCATCGCCAGGCTCAGGTAGAACCGGAACTCGTCGCCGGAACGCTGGTCCAGCGCCAATCCCGAGTCGGCCTGGCGGTGCGAGACCCGCATGAGCGTCATGGCGCCCCGGTGGGAGTGCACCAGTCCGGTCAGCGCGGCGTAGGGCCAGGTGCGATCGATGTGGCCGCCGATGAAGAGGACCCGCTGGTCGGTGACGACGACCCGGCCGCGGTCACGGCTCGCGTCGGCGTCGTAGTAGAGCGGGGCGTACGCCCCGCCGCGCCGCGCCGGAGAGTACGCGGTGTGCCCCGGGCGGAACATCCGGACCGGCTCGGCGCACTCCACCAGGACCGCACCGGAGCCCGTCCAGTAGAGCTCCTCGCCCTCGCCCAGGCCCAACCTGGCGGGTGCCTGATCGGGGCCCAGCGGCCGGGCGCCGATCGCCAGCGCGTGGTAGTGCTCGTTGAGCTCCGCCTCACTCTGCCAGCGGCGCAGCGACGCCTCGTGCTCCTGCCGCAGCCGCGCGTTCTGGCGATCCGCCCACCGCTGCCTGCGCCCCGTCCCGCCTGCCCCCAGGTTCACCACGACCTCCTCGGCAGGGCCGCGCGACGGCTCGGCGCGGCCTCAGGAGGTAAACAGCGCGAGCGGCCGGGACGGACCGGCCCATCCGCCGACCGGTCCCGGCCGTTCGGTCAGAACTCGACGCGCAGAACGCTCGCCACGTCCCTGACGAAGTCGAGCGTGCGCAGCTCGGCGACCGTGGCCGCGAGCGCCGCGTCGGGGGCCGAGTGGGTGACGATGACGAGGATCGCCTCGTCGCCGCGGCCCGACTGGTTGACCGTGGCGATGGAGACGTCGTGGCGGGCGAAGACGCCGGCGACGGAGGCCAGCACACCGGCGCGGTCGGCGACGTCCAGGGAGACGTGGTAGCGGGTGCGGACCTCGCCCATCGGGTGCACGGTGAGGTCGGCGTACGCGGACTCGCTGGCGGCGCGGACCCCGGCCAGGCGGTTGCGGCCTACCGCGACCAGGTCGCCGAGCACGGCGGACGCGGTGGGCGCGCCGCCCGCGCCACGGCCGTAGAACATGAGCTGCCCGGCGGCCTCGGCCTCGACGAAGACGGCGTTGAACGCCTCGCCGACGCCCGCCAGCGGGTGGGTCCGCGGGATCATCGCGGGGTGCACGCGCACGCTGACGCCGCCGTCGGCGGTGCGCCCGGCGATGCACAGCAGCTTGATGGTGCAGCCCATCGCCTTGGCGCTGGCCACGTCGGCCGCGCTGACCTCGGTGATGCCCTCGCGGTAGACGTCCTCGGCGCGCACCCGGGTGTGGAACGCGAGGCTGGCCAGGATCGCCGCCTTGGCGGCGGCGTCGAAGCCCTCCACGTCGGCGGTCGGGTCGGCCTCGGCGTAGCCGAGCGCGGTCGCCTCCTCCAGCGCCTCGGAGAACCCGGCGCCGGTGGCGTCCATCGCGGACAGGATGAAGTTGGTGGTGCCGTTGACGATGCCGGTGACCTGGGTGATGCGGTCGCCGTGCAGCGACTCGCGCAGCGGGCGCAGCAGCGGGATGGCCCCGGCGACGGACGCCTCGTAGTACAGGTCGGCGCCGCCCTCGGCGGCCGCGTCGTGCAGGCTGCCGCCGTCCTCGGCGAGCAGGGCCTTGTTGCCGGTGATCACGCTCTTGCCGGAGCGCAGCGCCTCGACCAGCCAGGTGCGGGCGGGTTCGATCCCGCCCACCACCTCGATGACCACGTCCACGTCGTCGCGCTTGACCAGGCCGAGTGCGTCCGTGGTGAACAGCTCGGGGTCGACCGGCAGGTCGCCCCGGTCGCGGCCGGCACGCCGGACGGCGATGCCGACCAGCTCGACGGGCGCGCCGATGCGCGCCGTGAGGTCGTCGGCCTGCTCGTGCAGCAACCGGACGACCTCCGAGCCGACGGCGCCGCATCCGAGCAGCGCCACCTTGACCGAGTCAGCCACTTCGTCTCCCGTAACGCTCACCTGTCAGGGCCCCGCGTGCGCGTGCCCTACCCGACGTCCAACGCGAGGAGATCGTCTTCGGTCTCCCTGCGCACGATCACCCGTGCCTGCCCGTCGCGCACGGCCACCACCGGCGGCCGGGGCACGTGGTTGTAGTTGCTGGCCATGCTCCGGCAGTAGGCGCCGGTGCCGGGCACCGCGATAAGATCTCCGGGCCGGACGTCGGCAGGCAGGAATTCATCCTTCACCACCACGTCCCCGGCTTCACAATGTTTTCCCACCACGCGGGCAAGGATCGGCTCGGCCTGTGACGCACGCGACGCCAGGGTCGCCGAGTACGACGCGTCGTACAGCGCGGTGCGGATGTTGTCGCTCATGCCGCCGTCCACGCTGACGTACGTGCGCAGGCCGTCGAGCGGCTTGACCGTGCCGACCTCGTACAGCGTGAAGGTGGACGGGCCGACGATGGCGCGGCCGGGCTCGATGGACAGGTGCGGCTGGGCGATGCCCAGGCCCCGGCACTCGTCCTCGACGATCTTGAACATCCGCTTGGCCAGGTCACCGGCGGGCGACGGGGTGTCCTGGCTGGTGTACGCGATGCCGAAGCCGCCGCCCAGGTCCAGCTCGGGCAGCTCGGCGCCCAGCTCGGTCCGGATCCGGTCGTGCAGCGACAGCACGCGGCGGGCGCTCACCTCGAAGCCCGAGGTGTCGAAGATCTGCGAGCCGATGTGCGAGTGCAGGCCGCGCAGCTCCAGCGCGTCCTGCGCGAGGATGCGCCGGGCCGCCTCGAACGCGGTGCCCCCGGCCAGCGAGAAGCCGAACTTCTGGTCCTCGTGCGCGGTCGCGATGAACTCGTGCGTGTGCGCCTCGACTCCGACCGTCACCCGGATCATGACGCGCGGCCGGACCCCGCGCTCGCGGGCCACCGCCGCCAGCCGCTCGATCTCGTCGAACGAGTCGACCACGATGCGGCCCACCCCGGCCTCGACGGCGCGGGTCAGCTCGCGTACCGACTTGTTGTTGCCGTGCAGCGCGATCCGCGCCGGGTCCATGCCCGCGGCCAGGGCGGTGGCCAGCTCGCCGCCGCTGCACACGTCGAGGTGCATCTCCTCGTCGACCAGGATGCGCACCACGGCGCGGCACAGGAACGCCTTGCCCGCGTAGTACACGTGCGCGCCCTCGAACGCCTGCTTGAAGTCGCGGCAGCGGGCCCGGAAGTCCTCCTCGTCCAGCACGAACGCCGGGGTGCCGAACTCCTGCGCCAGGCTCGCCACGTCCAGCCCGCCGACGTGCAGCAGACCCGCCTCGTCCTTGGCGGCGGTCCGCGGCCACAGCGGGGTCATCAGCTCGTTGACATCGGCGGGGGTACGCAGCCAGGCGGGGCCGGTCCGGCCGATCTCACCGTGCAGGGCGCCTGCCTCATGAGCACGCAAGGCGGTTCACATCCGTTCGGGGGCGGTCACGCCGAGCAGGCCGAGGCCGTTGGCGATGACGGTGCGGGTGGCGTCGTTGAGCCAGAGCCGGGCGACGTTGACGGGCTCGACCGATGCGTCCCCCAGGGGGAGCACCCGGCAGTTGTCGTAGAAGCGGTGGTACGCCCCGGCCAGCGACTCCAGGTAGCGGGCCACCCGGTGCGGCTCGCGCAGCTCCGCGGCGGTCTCCACCACCCCCGGGTAGTCGGCGAGCGCCTTGAGCAGGTCCAGCTCCTTCGGGTGGGACAGCAGCGCCGGGTCGAACGGCAGCGTGTCGCGGGTCAGCCCGGCGTCGGCGGTCTGCCGCCCCACGCCCGCGGTCCGCGCCGCGACGTACTGCACGTAGTAGACCGGGTTCTCGTTGCTCGCCCGGGTCCACAGCTCGACGTCGATGTCGATGGGCGAGTCGATGCTGTAGCGGGCCAGCGCGTACCGGGACGCGTCCACGCCGATCGCCTCGACCAGGTCCTCCATCGTCACCACGGTGCCCGCGCGCTTGCTCATGCGCACCGGCTGACCGTCGCGGACCAGGTTCACCAGCTGGCCGATGAGGATCTCCAGGTTGACGTCCGGGTCGTCGCCGAAGCAGGCGGACATGGCCTTCATCCGGCCCACGTAGCCGTGGTGGTCGGCGCCCAGCATCAGGATGACCCGGTCCGCGCCCCGCTCGCGCTTGTCGAGGTAGTAGGCGCAGTCGGCGGCGAAGTACGTCCACGCGCCGTCGCTCTTGCGCAGCACCCGGTCCTTGTCGTCGCCGAAGTCGGTGGTGCGCAGCCAGGTCGCGCCGTCGGCCTCGTAGAGGTGGCCCTGCCCGCGCAGCCGCTCCAGGGCCAGGTCCAGCTCGCCCTTGTCGTGCAGGTCCTTCTCGTTGAAGTACACGTCGAAGGAGGTGCCGAACTCGGCCAGGGACGACTTGATCTGCGCGAACATCAGCTCGACGCCCTCGACCCGGAACGTCTCGGGGTCGTCGGCGTCCGGGCGCTTCGCCTTGACCGCCTCGGCGATCTCGGCGATGTACGCGCCGCCGTAGCCGTCCTCCGGCGTCGGCTCCCCGCGCGACGCGGCCAGCAGCGAGTTCGCGAACCGGTCGATCTGCGCGCCGGCGTCGTTGAAGTAGTACTCCGTGGTGACCTCGGCGCCGGACGCCTTGAGCAGCCGCGCGAGCGCGTCGCCGACCGCGGCCCAGCGGACCCCGCCCAGGTGGATCGGGCCGGTCGGGTTCGCCGAGACGAACTCCAGGTTGAGCCGCTGGCCGGCGAGCGCGACACCGTGCCCGTACGCACTCCCCCGGGTGACCACCAGGCGGGCCAGCTCGCCGGCCGCGGCGGCGTCGACCCGGATGTTCAGGAAGCCCGGCCCGGCGATCTCCACCGAGGCGATGCCTGAGACTTTGCTGAGTTCCTCGGCCAGGGCGGCGGCCAGGTCACGCGGGTTGGCGCCGACCTTCTTGGCCACCTGAAGGGCCAGGTTGGTGGCGTAATCGCCGTGCTCCGGGTTGCGCGGTCGCTCCACCGTCGCCGCGGCCGGCAGGGCCGACATATCGAAGCTTCGTGCCGCGAAAACGGCTTTTGCGGCGGTCAGGACGGCGTCGGCGAGATTCGCGGGAGTCACCTGGCCATGCTAACCGGGTAGACTCTGGCGATCTGCGTCCCACCACATGGCGGGCGCGCCCACCCCTCGATGTGACGGACACCACGATGAGCATCAGCACGCAGGGCGGCGAGCAGCACCGCCCCAATGTTGTGAAGGTCGGCGGCAAGCCCGCGGCCGGCGCCAAGCCGAACACCGGCGGCGGCAAGACCCCGCCCAAGGGCGGCAAGAGCGGCGGACCCAAGAAGCCGATCACGCCAATCAAGGTCAACCAGGGTCGCAACTGGGGCCCCATCGCGATGTTCGTCGCGGTCGGCGTGATCGCCGTCGGCATCATCGGCTGGGGTGCCTGGGCCGCGTTCCGCCCCGGTGGCGCCGGCTACGGCTGGGAGGACCGCGCCCAGGGCATCGACGGCATCACCCACTTCAGCCAGGACTTCGGCCGCGAGCACACCTACGACCAGGTGAAGTACGAGCAGAGCCCGCCAGTCGGCGGCAACCACTCGTACGTGTGGCAGACCTGCACGGGCAACGTCTACGACGCGCCCATCCCGAACGAGCACGCGATGCACTCCCTGGAGCACGGCGCGGTCTGGATCACGTACCGCCCCGACCTGCCCGCCGACCAGGTGGCGAAGCTCGCGTCCCGGGTCACCGGCGTGGAGAAGATGTTCATGAGCCCGTACACGGGCCTGGACAAGGCGATCTCGCTGCAGGCCTGGGGCTACCAGCTGAAGGTCGACAACGCCGACGACGCCCGCATCGGCGACTTCATCAGCGCGCTGCGCGTGAACGCGAGCCTCGAGGGCCCGACCGCCCTGTGCTCCGGCGGCAACACCGCCACCGGCGACAAGCCGCTGACCGAGCAGCAGGCCGCCGCGCTGCAAAACGGCGGGATGCAGGGCTGACGGGAGCACCATGACCGACACGAGGAACAGCCCTCGCGGGTTCACGATCGTCAGCAAGCGAGGGCTGGCCCTCGTGGCCGCTGTGACGCTGCTGGTCGGGCTGGCGCTGGGCGCCGGCCTGACCCGCGTCCTCGGCAGCGGATCACCCGCCGACGACTCCGCCGAGGCGGGCTTCGCCCGCGACATGACCGCCCACCACGCGCAGGCCGTGGCGATGGGCATCCTGGCGGCCAAGCAGGGCCACTCGCACGAGGTCCGCACCATCGGTGAGGACGTCGCGATGACCCAGCAGGGCCAGATCGGCATCATGAGCCAGTGGCTGCGCGACTGGGGCCTCAACCTCAACGGCACCGCCAAGCCGATGGCCTGGATGCCCGACGGCGACAAGGCGCTCATCAACGGCAACCTGATGCCGGGCATGGCCACCCAGGCCGAGATGGAAGCGCTGCAGAAGGCCACCGGCAAGGAGTTCGACCGCCTCTTCCTGGACATGATGATCAAACATCACCTGGGCGGGGTGCACATGGTCGACGCGGTGCTCGCGGACTCCACCGACCCGGACGTGACCTGGCTCGCCAAGGGCATGAAGGCCGGCCAGACCGCTGAGATCTCCGACATGCAGCGCCTCCAGGAGACCCTGGCCAAGCGCTGAACGGACGACGAGAAAGGGCCCCGCCGGATTCCGGCGGGGCCCTTTCTCAGTTCTGGCTGCGGGATCAGGCCTCGGTCGGCAGGTCCCGGCGGCGGCGCACCATGAACAGGGTCACAGCGCCACCGGCGACGAGCACCAGACCGGCCAGCACGATGCCGGTCACGGCCGTACCGGTCACGGGCAGGCCCGGCTCCGACGGGGACGGCGCCGGGGTGCCCGACGGGTCCGGGCTGTCGGACGGCTCCGGGGTGCCCGACGGCTCCGGCGAGGACGACGGCGACGGGCTCGTCGAGGTCGACGGGCTCGGGCTCGGCGAGCTCGGGGTTCCGGCGCAGGTGTGGCTCAGGTTGAAGTAGCCGTCCGCCGTCGCGCCCTCGACGTCGGCGGAGGCCGCGGTCAGCGTCCAGCCCGCGTCGGTGATCAGGTAGACGTGCTTGTCCGACGCGCCCGCGTTGTCGATGTAGCCGGACCAGCCGGTGCCCGTCGACGGCGCGGCCGAGTCCTTGCTCGTCACGACGGCGGTCGTGCCGTTGCTGAAGGTCGCGCTGAGCGAGGTGAAGTCGTCACCGCTCGCGTTCGGCAGCACGAAGTGCCAGCCGTCCTTGCCCGCGGGCAGCGAGGCGAACGGGCCGGTGCAGGACTTGGACCCGAAGCCGGCGGCCGTGGTCGGCACGTGCGAGCTGTGGATGGGGAGAGTCGTCCCGGCCCAGGCCGCAGTGGCCGTGCCGAGGGAGAGAAGGCCGGCGGCAGCAACAACCGCGAGGCGGGAAGTCCAGCGCTGGCGCATGGTTCCTCCGAGGAGATGGGTTTACGGAACGCCACATACTCGCTCGCCGCGGGGGTGCGCCGGATCGGATTAACCGGCTGGTAGCTGATGGGGCGCCGCGACATGCCATCGCCCGAACGGCCGAGCGGTATACCGGTTCGGTGACGGCGGAGGGACCTGATACTCTTTGTCGGTCGCTGAGCCCCCGTAGCTCAGGGGATAGAGCACCGCCCTCCGGAGGCGGGGGCGCAGGTTCGAATCCTGCCGGGGGCACCACGGTCTACCAGCACCAAGAAGCCGCTGAACTGCTAAGAGCAGATCAGCGGCTTCAACTGTATGTTCCGCCGCGCGGCTCCCATCCGGAGTCGGACTCGAGCGCGGCGATCGGCCGATGTCAGCGGTGATATCATGGGATATCACCGCCGGCGGACCCTCGGGAGCGATGATGACCGACCTGCTCATCCGCGACGTGCCCGATGAGGTTGTCGCCGCCATCGACAGCAACGCCGGACGCCTCGGCCTGTCCCGAAGCGAATACCTGAGGCGGACGCTTGCCCAGGCTGCCCACAAGCCGGGCGCCGTCTCGATCGAGGATCTGACCCGGTTCGAGACCAGCTTCGGCGATCTGGCCGACGAGGAGACCATGCGGCAGGCGTGGCGATGACCTGGCTGATCGACAAGTCCGCGCTTGTCCGGCTGTCGACCAGTCCCGATGCCGCAGCGTGGGCCGATCGCATCGGCCGCGGATTGGTCCACGTCACCACGGTGACGCTTCTGCGAGGTCGGGTTCTCCGCACGCTCCGCCGGTGATCTGCGCACAGCATCGAGTCAACCGCCGCTGTCGCTGATGCCGGTCGAGTATCTGACGCCGGCCATGGAGCAGCGAGCGGTAGACGTTCAGTTACAGCTCGCCGATCGTGGCCTGCACCGGGCACCCGGCATTCCGGACCTGCTCATCGCCGCCGCGGCGGAACGCGCCGGCCATGTCCTGCTTCACCTGGACAAGGATTTCGAACTCATCGCGGACCTGACAGGCCAGGCCAACGAGCGCCTACGGATCGCCTGACCGACTGGACGTCGCCGGGGCCGTGCACTGCCCCGGTCAGTCGTCGAACTCGAACCCGGTCGCCTCCGCCAGCGCCATCAGCGCGCCCAGTTCCTCCAGCGCGGCGCGGTCCGTGCCGTAGGCGCAGAACATGCCGCCCTCCGGGTCGTAGTCGAACCGGCCGCCCAGTTCCGTCGCCTCGTGCTCGACGAGCAGCTCGGCGATTCCCTCCCAGAAGTACCCGTTGGGTTCGTGCCCCAGCTCCTCGATGAGCCCGTCGACGCTGGTGTCGCCCGCGTTCAGCAGCAGCGAGTACCTGCCGGCGTCGGTCTCGATCAATTTCAGCGGTGTCATCGGCGCAGCATCGCACAGGATTTCGACGCTCCGGCCGTCACCTCATGGATGCGCCGCCGCCCCCGGCTCCGCGTCGCCAACGGCCGGTGCCGCGCTGCGCAGCGGCTCCACGGCGGGCGCCGCTGTCCCGGCCGGGGCGGGAGCGTCCTTGGTGCGCTGGTGGTGCTCCCAGGCGGCCCGCTCGTCGGCGTCCTGGCGGGCACGGGCCTTCGCCTGCGCCACGTCCTCGGCCAGGCCGCCGGACTCCCGCCATACCGCATGCCCGCGCAGCACCCAGGCGAAGGCCGCGGCGGCGAGGAGGATCAGGCACAGCGTGAAGGCGACACTCGCCAGCCCGACCACGAACGGAGCCAGGTCGCGGAGCTGGTAGTCGAGGTTGCCCGCGCAGACCAGGCCGACGAGCCCGACACCCAGCGCGGTGGCCGCCAGCGCGTAGAGCCGTGGCGACTGACTGGGATGCGAGTTCCTCATGAGCAGCAGATAGTGCCACAGGGGTTGATCGCGCCGCTGCCCCGCACGTAAAAACCCGGCTCCACGAGGGAGGCCGGGTGAGTTATGTCTCGAAGCTACCAGCGGCCGGACAGGCACGTCAATGACGGCGGTCACCACCCGGTGGGCTTCGCATAAGCCCCGACCTGGGCGGGGAGCTGGGCCCGCTCGAACTCCCCCGGCCGCAGCTGGTGCCACCAGTGCCGCCCGACGCCGTCGTCGGGCTGCCCGGCCAGCGCCCCGGCGAGCCAGCCCGGGGACGGGTTGATGAGGCCGACCGGCACCACGGTGCGCGCGTGCTGGAGCGGGAAGCGCAGGTCGCTGTCGTTGGAGATGACCACGGCGGCGTCGACGGCCCCGCTGAGCACGTCGACGAGCAGGTGGGAGGCGACGTTGACGTCGGAGCCCTTCTCCTCGCGGTGCGAGTACGACACCATGAACAGCCCTTTGGGCACGGGCTGCTTCGCGGCGTTCTGGATCATGACAGGCCAGGTCGGGTGGACCAGCTTGGGTTTGCGGGAGCGGCCCGCGGGCACGGCGAGCGGGGCGTACTTCACGCGGTTGACGTAGTAGCCGTATTCGATGGCGTCGACGCTGCCATGGGCTTCCAGGGCCTTTAGGTAGATCTGCTGGTCGACGTAGCCTGACTGGTTGGTGGCCTGGTCGATGACGGCGGTGCAGTACACGATCCGCTCGATGCTCGCGCCGGGCCAGTCGGTGCGGCGGGCGACGGCGGCGCGGGCGAGGGCGCGTACGTCGAGCCAGCGCCAGCCGGGCGTGCCGCGGCCGAAGAAGGACCGGCCGCCGTAGTAGAGGTTGAACGCGTCGATGTAGACACCCAGCCGCACACCCGAAAGCTAGCAGCGCTGCGTGAACGGGGACAGCCACTGGAAGGGTCAGGCCGCACCGTCCGGCTGGGACAGTGCGGCCTGACCTGCGAGAGGTTAAGAAGGGCACCTTCCTATACGTAAAGCGTTAAGAAGGTGCCCTTCCTTTACAGGGGGAGGCGGTGGGTGCCGCCGCGGAGGGTGCCGGCGAAGAGCCAGCGGCCGTCGGGGCTGACGGCGATGGTGATGACGTCGGTGTTCTGGAGGCCGGACGAGATGTTGTGCCAGGTGCGGCCGCCGTCGGTGCTGCGCAGGACGCCGCGTCCGCCCTTGGCCAGGCCGTAGGAGGAGTGGGCGGTGGTGGCGGCGTAGAGGGTGTCGCCCTTGGCCGCGAAGTCGGACACGAGCAGGGACAGCGGGCCGGTGTCGGCGGTGCGGAAGGTGCGGCCGCCGTCGGTGCTGGTCCGGATCGTGTCGCCGCCGAGCACGAAGCGCCCGCCGTCGAGGTGGATCGCGGTGACCGGGCCGTCGGCGACCTTGGTGAGGTTCACGCCGCCGTCGTCGGAGCGGTAGAGGCCGCTGTTCATGCCCAGCCAGAGGCGGCGCGGGTCGGCGGGGTCGCCGGCCAGTGCGTTGACGCGTTCGGGCAGGTAGAGGTTCTTCCAGGTGCGGCCGTTGTCGCGGGTGACCGTGAGGCCCTGGTCGGACAGCCGCTCGAAGCCCGCGTACACCTGGCCGGGGTCGGCGGGGTGGATCAGCAGCGCGGTCGGCTTCTCCGAGGCGGTGGCCAGCTCGGTCCACTCGTGGCCGCCGTCGTCGCTGCGGGCGAGCACGAACTGGTCGCCCCAGCCGAGGCGGCGGACCTTCCAGAGCACCTTCGGGTCGGCCGGGGAGGCGGCCAGGTGCTCCGCGCCCTCGCCGATCCAGCCCTCGCCCCGCGCCGCGCCCCACTCGGCGCTCGTCGCGGGCGACGTGGTGCGGTAGAGGCCGTTCTCGGTGCCGGCGAGCAGGTCGCCGCCGGTGAAGGCGAGGTCGTACACGGTGGTGCCCTGCACGCCGAGGCGGCGGAACCCGTCGCCGGACGCGGCGTAGACGCCCGCCGTGGTGGTCGTCGCGGCCGTGCCGTCGGGCCAGCGGTCGTAGTCGTAGACGTACGCGTCGTGCGACGGCAGGGCGACGGACTCCCAGGTCCGGCCGTGGTCGCGGCCGCGCAGGCCCTCGCCGGACAGCGTCGCCGCGTACAGCTCGCCGCCGGTCGCGCGCAGCGTGCTCAGGCCGAAGTCGCGCTGGTACAGGGTGGACCAGTGCTGCCCGCCGTCGTGCGAGCCGACCACGCCCTCGCCCCAGACCACCGCGGCGACCACGCCCTCGTCGGCGGCGAGTGCCGCGACGAACCGGGAGCCGCCGTCGTACACCTGGACCGCCGTGCCCGGCGTGCCCGAGGTGATCCCGGACAGTTTCCACACGCCGTCGTACGTGCCGAGGTAGAGGTCGTCGCCGCCGATCGCCGTGTACACGATCTCGCCGGGCACCCCGGACGGCTGCGGCGTCCACGTGTCGCCGCCGTCGGTGCTGGTCAGCAGGGTGCCGCTGACCACCGCCACCAGCACGCGCGCCTGGGCGTCGGCGAGCAGGCCGGTCACCCAGCCCTCCGGCGCGGGCAGCGTCGTCCAGGTGCGGCCCTTGTCGGTGGTACGCAGGATCCGCCCGCCCGCCTGCGGGTCGTTCACCGCGTACCACCAGCGGGCCGCGTTCTCCGGGTCGACCACGACGGTGCCGAGGCCGGAGCCGCCGCCGACCGGGAGCCGGTTGAGCTGGCTCCAGGTCGTGCCGTGGTCGGTGGTGAGCCAGAGGCCCGCCTTGTAGTCAGTGGTCATGACGCCCTGCGCGCCGTCGGCCGGGGTGAGCGTGAGCTGGCCGCCCGCGCCGTTCGGGCCGACCGGCTGCCACCTGTTGCGCCGCACGTCCTCGGGGGTGACCTCGAAGCCGCTCGCGCCGCTCAGCCGCTGCCCGGTGGCCGCGGTGCCCTGGACGCTGATGCCGTACGCGCCGGGGTGCGCACCGGTCAGGTCGGCGGTGTAGACGGTGTCGTAGCGGTGCGTCGCGGTGACCGTGTACGGCTTGCCGCGCGGCGGGTCGACGGTCACCACCGGGGCCGCCCCGAGGGCGGTCGGCGCGCCGATCCACACGGTGCTGGTGCCGTCGCTCGGGTCGGGCGTGGCCGCCACGATCAGCGGGCGCACGACCAGCAGGTACGGCACCCGCGTGACGCGGCCCGAGCCGCCGTCGGCGGTGATGACGCCGGAGATCTCGGTGTCCCCGGCGGGCCGCTTCGCGGACAGCGTGACGGCGACCTTCGCGGTCCGCCCGGCCGGGACGGTGACCCGGTCCGGCTTGAGGCGCACGTCGGCCGAGCCGGCGCGCAGGCGCACGGTCATCGCCCGGGTGCCGGAGTTGTGCAGGGTCACCGTGGCGCTGCCGCCCACCTTCGGGCCGGACAGGTCCGCGAGGCCGAACGAGATGCTCGCGGGGGACGCGGTGAGCACCGCCTGCGCCGCCGCTGCGACGTCGAGGCGGCCCGCGCCGTACGCGGTCGGGGTGCCGCCCACCGGCTTCGCGGTGCCCGTGAGCGTGGACAGCACCGCGGCGGGGTCCTGGCCGGGGTGCAGCTGGCGCAGCAGCGCGGCGGCGCCCGCCACGTGCGGGGCGGCCATCGAGGTGCCGGACATCAGGTACTGCCCCGGCCCGAACAGCGCCGTCGGCACCGTCGAGCGGATGCCCACACCGGGCGCGACCAGCTCCGGCTTGAGGCCGAACCGCAGCGACGGGCCGCGCGAGGAGAACGACGCGATCCGGTCGGTCACGTCCTCGCCCTTGAGCGTCACGTCGACCGGACCGGCGGCCAGGCGCGCGGTCAGCTCCTCGTACTGCGTGCCGTCCATGCCGAGCACGACCAGCTTGTCCATCCGGTACAGGTCGCCGGAGGCCTGCGTACCCACGAGGCCCTTGGCCAGGTCCTTGGCCAGCCCGCGCGGGCCGCCCGACGGGGCGGCGGGGACGGCGCCGCCGGCGGAGGCCACCACGGGGCCGCCACCGCCGCCCTGGCCGGAGATCACCGCGAGCGCGCCGCGCCGCTCCAGCTCCTTGGCCAGGTCTAGCTCCCACTGGGTGAGGTAGTCGAGCACCGGCGCGGCGTAGCCGTTGATCCGCACGATCTTGCCGTGCAGGTCGCCCGCCGCGTCCAGCTCCTCGGTGCTGCCGGACCCGCCGTCCACGAGCCGCCCGGTGACCGGCTCGGCCGCCGGGTTCGCCGACAGGTGCCCGCGGTAGGTCTGCACCCGCACGCCGTCCACATAGGCCGTGGGCAGCACCATGTTGCTGGTGGACGCGCCCACGGCGATGACGCCGTCGGCCGCGGCCGGGGTGCTGACGGTGTCCCGGCCCGGGCCGCTGTTGCCGGCCGAGGCCACCACGACCACGCCCGCCTCGGTCGCGGCCGTCGCGGCCAGGCCCAGCGGGTCCAGGCCGTCGCCGAAGCCGCCGAGGCTCATATTGATCACGTCGGCCCGGTGCGGGTTGGCCGGATCGGCCGCCGCCTCCAGGCCCGCGATGATGTCCGAGGTGTAACCCTCGCCCCACTCGTTCATCACCTTGTACGCCAGCAGGTCCGCCTCCGGCGCGACGCCGGTGATCCCGCCCGGCGCCGCCGCCCGGCCCGCGATGATGCCCGCGACGTGGGTGCCGTGCCCGTTGTCGTCCATCGGGTCGGCGTCGCCGTTGGCGAAGTCGTACCCGCCGACCACCTTGAAGCCCGCGCCGAAGCCGCCGCCCAGGTCCGGGTGGGTGTAGTCGATGCCGCTGTCCAGCACCGCGACGGTCACCCCGGTGCCGTTGGCGGGGGTGCCCGTGCCGTCCTGCCGCTGCCAGACCTCGGGCGCGCCGATCAGCGGCACGCTCACGTCGGTGTGCGCCCGCACCGGGGCGTCCGGCACCACCGCGAGCACACCCGGCAGCGCGGACAGCCGCGCCACGTCGCCGGCGGGCACCGTGGCGGCGACCGCGTTGACCAGCAGGCCGAGCGGGCGCTCGCGGGTCACCCGCAGGCCCTGGCGGCGCGCGGTGTCGAGCAGCGCGCGCTGGCGGTCCTGCACCGCCTTGCGGGCGTCGCCGACCCGGGCCGCATCGGCGCCACGCGCGTCGCGCAGCGAGCCGCCCGGGGCCGCGGCGACCGCGGCGTCACCGGCCAGCAGCACGATGACGCGCCGCAGCGCCGGCGGGGGTGCGGCGTCCGCCGGGGACCAGGCCGAGACGAGCCCGGCGGCGAGGACGACCGAGAGCCCGGCCGCGATGGAACGAGGGGGGAGTTTCATGACTGTTCGGTCTAGTGGTCGTGACCTTGAGGGCGCAATGACATCGGCTGGCCCGTTGCTGCCGGTGGCACTTTTGGGCCAGGATCAGGCACATGACCTCCGAGCTGACCCCCGCCGGTGTCGACCCCTTCGACGAGGCCGTCTACCGGGCCGTTCTCGTGCGCCGCACGGCCTCCCCCGCCGACCTGACCGCGGAACTCGGCTGCTCGGCGGAGCGGGTGGCCCGCGCGCTGGACCGGCTGCGCGACCACGGCCTGGTCGGGCGCCTGGCCGGGCGCAGCCGCCGGTATGCCGCGATCGAGCCGCAGGCCGCGGTGTCCGCCCTGGTCCGCAGCCGGGCCGCCGAGCTGGACCAGGTGCAGGCCGCCGCCGGCAAGCTGGCCCTGCTGTTCGCCGCCGCGCACTCCGGCACCGGCGAGGAGATCGAGATCGTCACCGGCAGCGAGGCGCTGGGCCGCTGGTTCGTGCAGATCCAGCAGGAGGCGCGCGAGGAGGTGATCACGCTGGACCGGCCGCCGTACGCGCTGACCACCTCGAACCCGATCGAGCAGGCCAACATCGCGCGGGGCGTGAAGTACCGGGCCGTGTACGCGCCCGAGGCGCTGGAGTGGCCCGGCGTCTTCGACGACATCCGGGAGCTGATCGGCCACGGCGAGCAGGCCCGCGTGCTGCCGGGGCTGCGCATCAAGCTGGCCATCGTGGACCGGCGCATCGCCCTCATGCCGCTGTCACTTGACCTGACCGACGTGCGGGCCGCCGTGATCCGGCCGTCCACACTGCTCGACGGCCTGATCGACTACTGGGAGCTGTGCTGGCGCAGTGCCGTGCCACTGCAGGCCCCCGCCGAGGACCCGGTGTCCGAGGAGGACCGGGCGCTACTCGCGCTGCTGGTCAGCGGCCTCAAGGACGAGGCGATCGCGCGCCAGCTCGACTGGTCGGTGCGCACCATGCGCCGCCGCATGAGCCGCCTCTACGAGCTACTCGGCGCCGCCAACCGCTTCCAGGCCGGCGCCATCGCCGCCCGCCGCGGCTGGATCTGACCCCGCCCCTCCTGCTGCCGCCGCGCCCGGTCAGCAGTTTCGGGGAAAGTGCAGGCACCGGTCGCGTGATGCGTGCACTTTCCCCGAAACTGCGGCCGCCCAGCGGCGGTGTGGGGTCAGGGCTCCGGGGGGAGCATGCCGACGCCGAGCTGCTGGAGGAGCTGGAAGAGCTCGTTGACGCTCCAGACGTCGGTGATGCGGCCGTCGTCGTCGAAGGTCAGGATGGTAACCCCCGCGTAGGTGACGGCGCGGCCGGTGGGCGGGACAGGGCCGAAGTGGCCCTCCTGGGTGCCGGTGGCGTGCCAGCGCAGCGCCGCCTTCGGCCCGTCGGCGAGCACGTCGAGCAGCTCGTAGCGCAGGTCGGGGAAGGACGCCCGGCGGTCGCGGTGCCAGGCCAGGGTGCCCTCGGGACCGTGCGCGCCCAGCCCGGGGCAGTCGGCCGCGACCAGGTCGTACGCCGACTCCTCGCGGCCGCCGTTCCACACGTCGGCCACGAACCTGCGGGCCCTGTCCGCGTAGTCAGACATGGCCCGCAGCGTACCGGCTCAGGGGCGCGGGTTGCTCCGCACGAATTCACCGATGTACTCGTCCAGCGCGACCTTCGGCGTCCAGCCCAGCGCCCGGACCTTGCTGTTGTCGGCCCGGCCGTGCACCCGCTCGCCGCGCTTGGCCGGGATCATGACGTACTCGGTGCCGAACAGCTTCGCGACCTCGGTCAGCTCCCACTCCCGGCCGCAGCCGAGCAGGTAGCCGTCGCCCTTGCCGCCCTCGGCGGAGACCAGGATGCCGGAGATGATGTCCGAGATGTGGGTGAAGTCGCGGGTCTGCGTGCCCGGGGAGACCACGGTCAGCGGCTCGCCGGCCAGGTACTGCCGCTCGAAGATGCCGATCACGGTGGCGTAGGTGCCCGCGCTGATCTGGCCCGGCCCGTACGCGTTGTAGAAGTACGTGATCACGTAGTCGAGGCCGTACCACTCGCCGTAGTTCTTGATCAGCTCGACGTTCTTGGCCTTGGTCCACGCGTACGGGTTCAGGTGCTCGTCGCGGCCCTCGTTGCCGAACTTCGAGCTGGACGCGGAGTAGACGAGCCGGGCGCCGTGCTGGGCGCAGAACCGCACGACCTCCTTGGTGCCGTGCGTGTTGTACTCCCACGTCCGGTCGAACTCGTCGAACGACTGCACGATCCGGGCGTACTCCCCCAGGTGGAAGACCATCTTCGGGGAGTCCAGGCCGTGCTCGGCCCAGATCTTGAAGATGTCGACCGTCGAGCCGTCGAGGTAGGTGACGCGCGGGTCGTCGATCTCGTTCTCGTGCGTGCCCGTGAAGTAGTTGTCGACGGACACGATCCGCGCGGCGGGGCGGGACTCCAGCAGCGCGCGGATGAGGTGCGTCCCCACGAAGCCGGCTCCGCCGGTGACCAGCAGCGTCTCGTTCGTCATGATTCTCGGCTCCCGCAGCTCGACTTCACCGGCACCGCCCGGCGCGGGCCGGGGAGCGGGCGCGACCGCTCACCCGAGGCCTGGCCAGGGCAACTGGCAGCATACAGCCGGGGTGGCGGGCCCGGCCGGGCCGGTTCGCCTCATTTCGGCCCGACATTCATGATATTCGCAGTACGGCATGACGTCCCGGCACCCGCGCACCCCCTCGGAGCCCGCCTATGACCTCGCCCTCGACCGTCCCGCCCGCGGTGCGCCGCGGCCGCCTGGCCGTCTGCCTGCTGTTCGGCCTGTACGGCGTGATCCTGGGCACGTGGACCGCCCGCATCCCGGCGGTCAAGCAGGGGCTCGGCCTGTCCGACGGGCAGCTCAGCCTCGGGCTGCTCGCCTTCGCGGCGGGCGCGATCATCGGCATGCAGGCGGCGGGGCGGCTGGTCGACCGGTACGGCACCGGGCGGCTGCTGCTTCCGGTCGCGCTCGCCGACGGGGCGCTGCTGGTGTCCCCGGCGTACGCGCCGAGCCTGGCCGTGCTGGCGGCGTGCCTGCTGGCCTTCGGCATCACGCACGGGCTGCTCAACATCACCATGAACGCGGCCGCGGTCGAGGTGCAGCGTGCGCGGCAGGCGCCGATCATGTCCTCGTTCCACGCGGTGTACAGCGTCGGCGGGTTCCTGGGCGCGGCCGTGGGCGGGGTGTTCGCGTACGCGGAGCTGGGCGCGGCGCCGACGTTCCTCGCCGTCGCGCTGGTGGTGGCCGTGACCGCGGTGGCCGCCGCGCGGCTGCGCCTGGCACCGGCCGAGGTGCCCGCCGCCGAGGCGGCCGAGCGGGCGCCGGGCGGGCTGCGCGGGGTCACCTTCCTCGGGGTGCTGGTGTTCTGCTGCCTGGTCGGCGAGGGGGCGGCCGCGGACTGGAGCGCGGTGTACCTGCGCGACAGCCTGGGCAGCTCGCCGGGGTTCGCGGCGGCGGCGTACGCCGCGTTCTCGATCATGATGATGGCGGGGCGGCTGGTCGGCGACCGGCTGACCGCGAGGCTCGGGCCGGTGCGGCTGGTCCAGGGCAGCGGGGTGCTGGCCGGGGTCGGGCTCGGGCTCGCCCTGCTGGTCGGGCACCCGGTCGCGGGGGTGGCCGGGTTCGGGCTGCTCGGCGCGGGGCTGGCGTGCATCGCGCCGCAGGTGTTCTCGGCCGCGGGCTGCCAGGACCCGGCGCGCGCCGGGCAGGCCATCGCGCGGGTGGCCAGCCTCGGGTTCCTCGGCTTCGTCGTCGGGCCACTGGTCATCGGCGCGCTCGCCGAGTTCACGGGGCTGCCCGCCGCGCTGGCGATCCCGGCCGTCCTGGCCCTGTTCGTCGCGCTGGCCGCGCCGTCCCTGCGCCCGAGTCCAGCGGCCACACCTGCCACCGCCGAGGGCTGAGCCACCCCGTCCGCCCGCGCGGTGCCGCCCCGCGCGGGGCCGGGGGCATGATCGCTACTTCGTGTCGAAACCTAAGGCCCGGCCGCACCTTTTGACACGAGATACCGATCTTCGCGCGGAGAGTCGGTCTCCCGCCGGGTAGACGTCGGCGCCGGAGGTTAAGAAGGTGCCCTTCCTCTACGGAAAGCGTTAAGAAGGTGCCCTTCCTTACTTGAGGGTGGAGGAGGTGACGGTGGGGTTGCGGGCGCCGAGGAAGAAGATGCCGGGGTAGCCGCGGGTCTCGAAGCCGTCGCTGGGGTTGCGGCGCAGGGTGGAGCCCTCGATGGTCATCGTGCCGGTGCGGTCGTTGCTGACGAAGAAGACCGCGCCGCCGCCCTCCTCGGCGTGGTTGTCCTGGATGATCGTGCCCGCCAGGCGCACCGTGAACAGGTTGCCGTCGGTGTAGATCGCGCCGCCGCTGCCGCCGCCGGGCAGGCCCGCGCGCGCCGGATTGGCGCCGTGCCCGATCGCGCTGTTGTGGGTGAGCAGGCTGTTGAGCACCACCCAGGACACGCCGATGCTGCTCAGCGCGCCGCCGTTGGAGCAGCGCCCGCCGAGGCCCGGCCCGCCGCCGAAGGTGCTGTGCACGATGTACACCGGCAGGCCCTTCGACTGGCTGAGCACCCGGATCGCCGCGCCGCCCAGGTCCGGGCCGGTGCTGTCACAGCGGTTGCGGATGAAGCGGGAGTTGACCACCTTCAGGCGCCCGCCGCGTACGAAGATCGCCCCTCCCCCGCCGCCCTCCGCCGTCTCGCCGGTGGAGTTGCCGTCGGCGAAGGTCAGGTTCTGCACGGTGAGCTGCGGGTGGTCCTGGTCCTGGCAGTGCGAGGTGGTCCAGCCCTGCGCCTGGTCACAGGTGTTCATGTAGAGGATGCGCCGCTTGCCGCCCCCGCTCAGCGTGATCCTGCCGCCGCCGTCGAGCACGATCTTCGGCCCGTTCGCGTTCCTGACCTTCGCGGTGGCCGTCATGGTGATGGTGAGCGGGTCCGGCCCGCAGTCGAACGTGATGATCCCGCCCGCCGCGACCGCCGCGACCACGGCCTTCGAGGTGCAGCTCGCGGGCGTGCCGTTGCCGATCACCCGGGTCGGCTTCGCGGTGTTCACCGCCCGCGCCTCGGCCGGCACCACCGCCTTGCCCTTCGGGTTGCCCGGCGCGAACACGGCCGCGGCGGCCGACGGCGACGGCACGGCGGTGGCGCTCGGCGCTGCCGAGGGAGCGCTGCTCGCCCCCGCTCCGACCCAGCTCGGCTGTGGGTTGGCCGCGGGCGTCGCGGTGCCGCACCCCGCGAGCGCGAGCGCGATCAGGACGGCGGCAGGTGCGGTGAGGGCAGAGGTACGCACCGCAGGATGCTATTCCGTCCCCGCCCGGCCCGCGCGCCACACGACCTCCCGCGTCGATCTTGCGCGAACTGTTAGGGATTTGCCCGGAAGGGGCGTGTCGTACCCACAGTTCACGCAAGATCGGCGCGGGAGAGGGAGCCGAGTCAGCGTGGGGTCGGGGTGCCGGCTGAGGCGGCGCCGCAGATGGCGATCATCTGGTCGGAGAGGGCGTCGATGCGGGTCACGTCGAGGTTTTGGAGGGACTCGACGGTGGTGAGGCTCTTGCCCTGGGTTTCGAACTCGTCGGCGAGCTGGCCGAGGGTGGTCTTCACGTCGGCGGCGTCGGCGGTGGCGGCGTCGGTGCGCAGGTCGGCGGCCAGGTCGACCAAGGAGGTGCCGGCCTTCTTGACCGACTGGTCGGCGGCGGTCATGTCGCCGGAGTCGGCGGCCTTGGTGACGTTGGAGAGTTCGCGGGCGAAGACGGTGAGGCCGTCCTCGACGGTCTTGGCGGTCTTGGTGCACACCGCCGGGGTCGGTTCGGCGGCCGCGGCCGGGACGGCGCTGAGGCCGAGCGCGGCGAGGAATGTGGTGGTGAGGATGCAGGCAACTCGCGAGAGGCGTCGCATGACGTCCTCCAATCGGGGTTACGGTGCCGGCTGGGAGAGCCGGCCCCCAAGGAATCCATCCTCCGCCCTGGTCAGGGTGCGTGGACGGGCTCGGCGAAAGTCGCCCTGCCACGCCGCCGGGGGCGGTACATTGCCGCTCCTCCGGCCGGCGGACCCGCCGCGCGGGAGCGCGCGGCCTGGTCGAGCACCGGTCAGGGGGCGGTGGGGCGGGGGAACTGGTCGGCCAGCGCTTCGGGGCCGACCAGAGGGGTGGTGAGCAGGGCTCGGATCCGGCGGTCGCGGTCGGCGAGGGCGGCGCGCTGGGCGTCGGTGAGCGGGATCCAGGGGCGCGGGGGTGCGGGCAGGCGCGGCGGGAGCGGGCGGCCGGCGACGTAGGTGGCCTCGTTGCGCAGGCGCAGGGGCGCGGTGCGCTGCTGGCCGTGTACGTCGGCGACGGGGAACGAGCCGTGCTCGATGGTGAACACGGCGAGGTCGGCGGGGGCGCCCTCGGCCAGGGTGCCGGTGCCGGCGGGCAGGGCCAGCGCGCGGGCGGGGGCGATCGTCGCCGCCGCGACCACCTCGGGCAGGGTCATGCCCGCGGCGAGCAGCTTCGCCATGGTGGTGGGCAGGTCGAAGACGGGGCCGTGCAGGGAGCGGCCGTGCAGGTCGGTGGAGACGGTGTGCGGCGGCATTCCGGCGGCGAGCTGCTCCTCCAGCACGTCGAAGGCGAAGCCGCCGGAGCCGTGCCCGAGGTCGAACAGCACCCCCGCGTCGTACGCGCGGCGCACGGCGGGGGCCGGGGCGCCCCGGCCCATGGCGATGCCGCTGGCGCAGTGGGTGACGATGTCGCCCGCGCGCAGCAGCGGCAGCACGTCCGCGACGGCGGGCGGGGCGGCGCCGACGTGCACCATCAGCGGCAGTTCGCAGGCGCGGGCCACGGTGACGGCGCGGCGCAGCGGCTCCAGGCCGTGCGGGCCGACGGTCTCGGCGTCGATCCGGGCCTTTATCCCGTACACGAGGTCGCGGTTGGCGGCGACGGTGGCCACGGCCAGGTCGGCGTCGCAGTGCGCGAGGTCGCGCGACTCCCCGGTGCGGCCGGTCAGGCCGAGGGCCGAGATGTTGAGCAGCACCGGCACGCGTACGGCGTGCCCCCGCACCGCCTCGCGCAGCGCGGGCAGGCCGTAGGCGCCCGCCGAACCGGCGTCGACCCAGGTGGTGACGCCGGAGCACCAGGCGGCGGGGTCGGGGTCGATTCCCCAGTAGGTCGCGCCGGGGTGGACGTGCGTGTGCAGGTCGACCAGGCCGGGGGTGACCAGCCGCCCGGACACGTCGACGACCTCGCGCGCGCCGTCACGGGGCAGGCCGGCGGCGACCGCCGCGATCCGGCCGCCGGACACGGCCACGTCGAGCACCGCGTCCCGCCCACCGGCCGGGTCGAGCACGCGGCCGCCGGTGAGCAGCAGGTCGTACGCCACGGCACGACCCTACGCGGCTCAGGGCGGGAACACAGTGGCCCAGTCGTCGCGCATGCTGACCACGGTCCAGCCCTCGCGGCGGCCGATGTCGACGATCGGCTCGGTGTCGGTGGTGGTGACCCCGGCCGAGGCGTACGCGTACTCGCGCTCGCCGTCGTCGTGGTCGATCAGCAGGGCCAGGCTGGGCGAGCCGGCCGCGTGCGCGTACTCCAGCATCTCCCGGTCGCCCGCGGAGTTGCCCGCCGCGAAGATGGGACGGCGGCCGAGCTGCGTCTGGATGTGCTCGACCTTGGCCCGCCCCTCGTTGACCTCGCCGAGCGCCTGGGCGGTGCGCACCAGCGCCGGACCCTCGCCGCGCTCCTCGAAGTGGTACTCCACCAGCGTGCCGACCACGTCGTCGGGCGCTACGCCGTAGAGGTCGCGGCTGACCGCGCGGACGAACTCGGTGCCGCCGCCGGTCACGATGAACACCGCGAAGCCGTGTGCGCGCAGCGCCTCCAGCAGCTCCTGCATCGGCTGGTAGACGAGCTTCGGGTAGGGCACGCCCCGCTCCGGGTGCTTCTCGCTGTAGACGAAGTCGCGCGCCCGGCCGGTGAACTCGTCCGGCGTCCAGCCGGCGCACAGCTCCAGCAGCGCCAGTGCGACCCGCTGCAGGCCCAGCTCGCCGAGCGCGGCGTGGTCGCCGTCCAGCAGCGCCCGGTACTCGGCGCGTCCGGCCAGGCCCGGGTCGTGCTCGACCGCCTGGTGCAGGGTGCGCACCAGGAACTCGTACTGGATGTAGCCGGGCCGCTCGCACCAGAGCGTGCCGTCGTTGTCGAGCACCGCGACCCGCTGCTCGGGCGGCAGCGCCAGCGCCTCGTCGAGGAACGAGGCGACGGCGTCGCGCGTGGGGCCGGGTCGCCAGGAAGGGAGGAAGGCCACGTCAGTGGCTCCCTATGCCGTCCAGCATCTTCTCCATGATCTGGTCGACGGTGAAGCTGGCCGCCTCCTGCCGGGGCGGGAACTCCGCGAAGGTCGCCAGGAAGTCGCCGACCAGCTTCTGCGCCGCCGGCAGCATGTACGCGCGGTCGAGCACCCACTCGTAGTAGGAGTTCGAGGTGATGTCGGCCCGCTCGTAGGGGTCGGTGCGCAGGTTGAAGATCTTGGGCACCCGCAGCGGCGTGAACGGCTCGGCCCAGACCCGCAGCGTGCCCGGGGCGCGCTGCTCCATGAACACCAGCTTCCAGTTGTCGAACCGGAGCGCGGTGAGGTCGCCGTCGTCGGAGAAGTAGAAGAAGCCCTCGCGAGGGCTGTGCGGCTCGTCGCCGGTGAGGTACGGCAGCAGGTCGAACCCGTCCAGGTGCACCTTGAACGTCTTGCCCGCCGCCTCGTGCCCCCGCTTCAGCTTCTCGGCGATGTCGGGGTCCCCGGCCGCCGCCAGCAGCGTGGGCAGCAGGTCGAGGTGGCTGACGATCTCGTTGGCGACCCGCCCCGCCGCGATGCGGCCGGGCCAGCGCAGCAGCGCCGGCACCCGGTAGGCGCCCTCCCAGTTGGAGTTCTTCTCGTTGCGGAACGGCGTCATGCCGGCGTCCGGCCAGGTGTTCAGGTGCGGGCCGTTGTCGGTGCCGTACACGACGATCGTGTCGTCGGCGAGGCCGAGCTGGTCCAGCACGCCCAGCAGCTCGCCGACGATGCGGTCATGGTCGACCATCACGTCGTGGTAGTCGGACTGCCAGCGGCCCGCCCAGCCCTTGATCTCGGGCCGCGGATGCGTCTTGAAGTGCATGTGCGTGGTGTTGAACCAGACGAAGAACGGCGTGTCCGCGTCGGCCTGCCGCTGGATGAAGTCGGCCGCGTGCGCGAACACCTCGTCGTCGATGGTCTCCATGCGCTTGCGGGTCAGCGGCCCGGTGTCCTCGATCTTCTGGCCGCCGCCCGGCAGCGCCCAGCAGTGCAGCACGCCCCGGGGCCCGAACCGCTCGCGGAAGTCGGGGAAGGAGCGCGGATCGGGATAGTCGGCCTGCTCGGGCTCCTCCTCGGCGTTGAGGTGGTAGAGGTTGCCGAAGAACTCGTCGAAGCCGTGCGCGGTGGGCAGGAACTCGTCCCTGTCCCCGAGGTGGTTCTTGCCGAACTGGCCGGTGGCGTACCCGTGCGGTTTGAGCAGCTCGGCGATGGTGGGGTCGGCGGCATGCAGGCCCAGGTCCGCACCGGGAAGACCGACCTTGGACAGGCCGGTGCGGAACACCGCCTGGCCGGTCAGGAAGGCCGAGCGGCCCGCGGTGCAGCTCTGCTCGCCGTAGTAGTCGGTGAAGCGCACGCCCTCGTCGGCGATCCGGTCGATGTTGGGCGTGCGGTAGCCCATCAGCCCGTCGCTGTAGCAGCTCAGGTTGCTGATGCCGATGTCGTCGCCCCAGATCACCAGGATGTTCGGCTTGCGCCCGCGGCTGCCGCCGGTGGCGGCGGCGCGAGCGGCGGGGGTACGCGACGGGCCGCGTCCCGCCCGCGCGGCGGCCCGGCTGGGCGGGGCCTTCTTCGCCGCGGCGGGCGCCGCCGCCTTCTTGCCCGGCCCCGCCTTGCGCGCGACGGGCGCCGCCTGCTCCGTGACGGGCGCGGGCTTGCCGGTCGCCTTCCGGGCGGCGGTGCTCTTCTTCGCGGCGGGCTGCTTCGCAGGGGCCTGCTTCGCGGGAGACTTCTTCGCCGTGGACCGGCTCGGGGCCATGGTTCCTCCAGACGTCGTCCTACCGCGATCCAGTATTCCGCCCTATAAGAGCAATGTTCCTGTTTTCGGATGGATTGACTTGCTACCGTCGCGTGCAGACGATGGGGGCGCGCGTGACTGCGTTGGAGGCCGCCGCCTGGGGTGGCATAGCGGCGTTCTCGCTGGTCGTCGGCGCCTGGCTGGCGTTCCGCGAGCGGCCGGTGTCCGACTCGCGGGTCGGCCTGGTGATGGGCTTCGGCGCCGGCGCGCTGCTCGCCGCGATCGCCTACGAACTGGTGCCCACCGGGTTCAACCAGGATCTGCTCATGTTCTCCGCGTTCGGCCTGGGCGCGCTGGTGTTCTTCTTCGTGGACCACCTGGTCACCGGGCGGCAGAGCATGGGCGCCGCCTCCGCCGACCGGTCCATCGTGGTGGGCGCGCTGCTCGACGGCATCCCCGAGTCGCTGGTGCTGGGCATCGGGGTGGCCGCGGGCGGCGAGGTGGCGATCGCCTTCCTCGTCGCCGTCTTCATCTCCAACCTGCCGGAGGCGCTCGGCGCCAGCGCCTTCATGCGCGCCGCCGGGCACACCCGGGGCCAGGCGTACCGCGTGTGGTGGGGCGTCGTCGCCGTCTCGGCCGTGTCCGCCGCGCTCGGCGCCGTCGCGTACAAGATGGTGCCGGGCTCCGAGGGGGGTTACATCGAGGCCTTCGCGGCGGGCGCGGTGCTGACCATGCTGGCCGACTCGATGATCCCGGAGGCGTACAAGCTGGGCGGTAAGACGACCGGCCTGCTGGCCGTGCTCGGCTTCGCGGTGGCGGGCGCGCTGTCGGGGCTCGAATGAGCGCGTGGCGATCACGGACGAATTATCGAAATGCCGCATCACTGGATGAGCCGGTGCATAGTCTGCAAGCGGATGAAACTCACTTCCGGGAGGACAGATGAGCACCGCAACGCCCAGTCCCAGCACCGGGCAGCCCGGCATGAAGCCTGCGACCGGCGCGGCGACCGCGCCGACGGCCGCCAGGCCCGGCCCGGTGCCACCCGGCACCGCGGGCACGGACGTGTTCACCACGGGACAGGCGACGATGGCGTCGAAGGTGCCGTGGTGGCTGTTCCTCATCACCGGCGTCTGCTGGATCATCGTCAGCTGGTTCGTGCTGGCCTACAACCAGGAGCCGGTGCGCAGCCTCGGCACCATCGCCGCGCTGGCCGGGATCATCGTGCTGGTGGCGGGCGTGTTCGAGCTGATCCAGGCGTTCACCGCGCCCGGCTGGCGCTGGCTGCACGCCATCCTCGGCGTGCTGTTCGTGATCACGGGCATCGTCTGCTGGGTCAACCCCGGCGGCACGGTGTTCTGGCTGGCCGCCTTCATCGGGTGGTACCTGCTGTTCAAGGGAGCGGCCGACATCGTGCTGGCCTTCCTCACCAAGAAGGAGCACGACGGCTGGTGGCTCGGCCTGATCATCGGCATCATCGAGGTGCTGCTGGGCTTCTGGGCGGCGGGCCGCTGGTTCCGCTCGTTCGAGCTGCTCATCGTGCTGGTCGGTGCGATCTGCCTGGCCCGCGGCATCACCGACTTCATCATGGCGTTCCGCATCCGTGACCTGAACAAGCAGGCCAAGGCCGCGGGACTGCCGTGAGCGAACTGATCACGCCAACCCGCCCGGGACGCGACGGCGAGAAGCCGCCGCGTCCCGGCATGGTGTGGCTGCCCGGCGGCACGTTCCGGATGGGCTCCGACGCCCACTACCCGGAGGAGGCGCCCGCGCACACGGCACGGGTCGGCGGCTTCTGGATCGACCGGCACCCGGTCACCAACCGGGAGTTCCGCGCGTTCGTCCAGGCCACCGGGCACGTCACCGTCGCCGAGACCGCCCCCGACCCGGCCGACTACCCCGGTGCCGACCCGTCGCTGCTGGTGCCCGCCTCGGTGGTGTTCGTCAAGCCGCGGCAGCGCGTCGACCTGCGCGACATCACCAACTGGTGGCACTTCGTGCCGGGCGCGCACTGGCGGCGGCCGTACGGGCCCGGTTCCTCGCTCGACGGCCTGGACGACCACCCCGTGGTGCACGTGGCCTGGGCCGACGTCGCCGCGTACGCGGCCTGGGCCGGGGGCGACCTGCCCACCGAGGCCGAATGGGAGTACGCCGCCGGAGGCGGCGCCGCCCAGCCCGCCGAGTTCGCCTGGGGCGCCGAGCTGACCCCGGGCGGGATGCACCTGGCCAACCTCTGGCAGGGCGAGTTCCCGGTGCTCAACCTGGCCGCCGACGGCTACGAGACCACCGCGCCCGCCGGCTCCTTCCCGCCCAACGCGTTCGGCCTGTCCGACATGATCGGCAACGTGTGGGAGTGGACGTCGGACTGGTACGGCGCCCACCAGCCCGGCACGGCCGACGCCTGCTGCGCGCCCGCCGGCCCGCGCGGCGCCACGGAGCAGGGCAGCTACGACCCGGCGACACCGGGCGTGCGCATCCCGCGCCGGGTGACCAAGGGCGGCTCGTTCCTGTGCGCGCCGAACTACTGCCGCCGTTACCGGCCCGCGGCCCGCATGCCGCAGGCGGTCGACACCTCCACCTGCCACCTGGGGTTTCGCCTGGTGGTGCGGCCGTAACGAGCCGCGTTCGCGATTCGTCGCTATGATGCCCCGGTTGTCGAGAGACGCCTAGTACGGGGAGGTCAGGCGTGTCGCGAAACCGTCGCGTCATCATGTCCGTCATCGCCGCCACCGCGGTCGCCCTGAGTGTGGGCACCCTGGCGGCCGCAGGAGTGATCCCCGCCGCGTGGCACGAGCCCGCGGCCGAACCCGCCGCCGAGGCCGCACCGGCCGCCGGACCGCCCGGGGCGCTGCGCGGCGGCGCCGTCCAGCCGCTGACCGGCCGCAGCGCCGCGCCCGTCGGCCCGGCCAAGGACCCCACCACCGCCAACCCCGGCGCGCTCGCCGCGCCGCACTCGGTCGCCTTCCTGCGCACGCAGTACGGCATCACCGAGGCCGAGGCGGTGCGCCGGCTCGCGCTGCAGCAGTCGGCGCCCGCGCTGGCGCAGCGCCTGTCGGCGAGCCTGCCCGACGCGTACGCCGGGCTGTGGCTGGACCAGGAGGCGGGCGGCCTGCTGCGGGTCGGCATGACCAGGCCCGACCTGCTGGAACCCGCGCTCGCCGGGGTCGCCGACGCCGCGCACGTGCGGGCCGTGCCCGCCACCCGCTCGCTGAAGCAGCTCCAGGCCACGGCGGCGAAGCTGTCCGCCGACCTGGCCGGGCGCACCGACGTGGAGATCGCGGTGGACGCGCCGTCCAACCAGGTCGTGGTGACCGCCCCGGCGGGCGCCGACCTGACCGGGATCAGCCCCGCCGTGACCCGTGCGGGCGGCGCGGCGCGGCTGCACCGCAGCCCGCGCCCGGCCGGTGTGCCGAAGTCGTGCGACCCGCTGAACTGCCTGCAGCCTCCGCTGCGCAGCGGGATCCGGCTGGACGTCCCGCGGGACAACGGCACGGTCGGCGGCTGCACCACGGGCTACGTGCTGCGCTCGCAGAAGACCGGGGAGCGCTTCGTGCTCACTGCCGGGCACTGCGTGCTCAACCCCGCGACGCACAGCCGCATCGACGACACCTGGCACCGCTACCTGGTGGAGAAGATGCCCGTGGTGGTCGAGCACCCCGACGCCACGCTGCGGGCGGCGCTCGGCGAGAACATCGCCGGGGTCAGCCCCTACGACTACGCGATCATGCCGTACGCCGACACCCGCACGGCGAACTTCTGGAACGGCGGCCAGGTGCAGCTGCGCAGCGCGGCACGGTCCGTCTCCGGCGGCCTGATCAACGAGTGGTGCCCCGGCGGCTGTCCGGGCGGCGGCACGATCCCGGTCACCGGCGTCACCCCGCTGGCCAACGTCCTGGTCGGCTCGGTGGTGTGCGCCACCGGCTCGGGCTACACACCCGCCGCCGGGGAGAAGATCATCGACTCCGGCGCGGGCGCGGGCTACCAGCCCGGCACGCGCTGCGGCACCGTCGTGAAGAAGGGCGTGCTGATCTCCGTGAAGATCTGCGCCCGCCCCGGCGACAGCGGCGGCCCGCTGTTCACCGAGGCCGACGGCAAGGCGGTCGGCATCCTCAAGTACGGCGACCCGGGTCAGGGCGCCTGCACCAATGCCGACGAGTGGAACCACTACGCTCCGGTCGAGACCATCCTGTCGCGGGTGAACTCGCGTACCGACCTGCAGTTCGAACTGGTCACGGCCGGCACCGCGACGGGGCCCGCACCCCGGTAACCCCGTTCACGACGGCACCGGAGAGGATTCCTGCATGTCCTCCGCCCCCACCGCCGTGCTCGCCCCTGCGCCGGAGAAGGCGCCGGACGCCCACCCGGCGACGCGGCCGCGGCGGTGGCGGGCACGGGGCCGGGCGCTGCTCGCGCCGCTGCTGGCGTACCTGGCGAGCCACGCCCTGTACGCCGCGGCGGCGGCCGCCGTGTCCGAGCCGTACCTGCCGGTCGACGGCCGGGTGCGCGCCGACTCGGGGCTCTACGCGCTGGTCGCCTCGCGCGGCTACGAGCTGTTCCTCTGCGACAGCGACCCGGCGCTGGGGCCGATGTTCGCGCCGGGCGCCTGGTGCGGCACGGCCGGCTGGTTCCCGCTCTACCCCGCGCTGATCCGGGTGCTCACCTGGCCCACCGGGATCGGCGAGTACGTGGCGGGCCTCGTCATCACCGAGCTGTGCCTGCTGGCGGCCTTCGTGCTGCTGTGGCGGCTGCTGCGGGGCACCGGCACGGCGCGGCCGGTGGCGTGGGCCGTGCTGGCCCTGGCCGCGCTGCTGCCGTCGGGCATCTACCTGCGCGCGGTGTTCCCCATGGCGCTCGCCGTGGTGCTGCTGCTGGCCTGCGTGAGCGCGCTGCGCTCCGGCCGGTGGTGGTGGGCCGGGGTGTTCGGCGCGCTGGTCGCCACGGCGTACCCGATGGGCGTCGCGGTGGCCGCCATCGGCTTCGGCACGGTGGTGACCCTGCTCGGCCGGGGTGAGCTGCGCCCGCTCGCGGCGGCGCGGGCCGCGCTGGCGGTGTGCGGGCTGCCGGTGGCGGGGCTGCTGGCGGTGTTCGCGGTGCACCGGGTGACCGTGGGGCACTGGAACGCGTACATGATGATCCAGGAGCACTACGGCAACGGCGTGCACAACCCGCTGACCTCGCTCTACAAGCTGGCGATCGAGCCCGCCGTGATCCCGGTCGCCGAGCCCCGGCAGGACCTGCTGTGGGAGCTGGACGTCTACACCGACGCCGAGCTGTGGTGGTCGCTGGCGCTGGTGCTGCTCGCGGTCACCGCGGCGGTGATCGCGTCCGGGCGGGGCACGCTGCGCCGCTACGACGCCGGGCTCGCCCTCTACGCGGTGGCGATCTTCGTCGGGCCGCTGATCGCCGGACCGGCCGTGTCGCAGTACCGCTCGCACTCGCTGCTGCTGCCCGCGCTGCTGGTGCTGCGGCATCTCCCGGCGCGCCTGCTCTGGCCGTACGCGGTGGGCGCCGGGGTCATCGCCGTGCCGATGGGGATGCTGTTCTCGACCTGGCTGCTGTTCTAGGCGTCGCCGGGCGGACGCGGCCACGATAGGCTGCGGTCCCCTGAATCATGGAGGACGGCGATGGTTCCGCAAGCCGTTGACCTGACCGTACGCACCCTCGGTGAATGCCGCATCGAGTCTCCGCTGGCGCCGCTGCTGCCGGAGCCCGAGAGCACCGAGCACTACGTCGACGAAGACGACCGGGTGCTGTTCGACGACACGCGCAGCATGGTGGCCGCGCGTAAGACCAAGCTGGACGCGCTGCCCGGCTTCGAGCCCGGCGGCCCGCGCCGCAAGATCTTCTTCCAGCCCTCGAAGACCCGCGTCGGCATCGTGACCTGCGGCGGGCTCTGCCCCGGCCTCAACGACGTCATCCGCGGCCTGGTGCTGGAGCTGACCTCGCACTACGGCGTCACCAAGATCTACGGCTTCCGCAACGGCTACCAGGGCTTCATCGCCGGCTACGGGCATCCCCCGATCGACCTCGACGCCGAGGCGGTCAGCGGCATCAACGAGTACGGCGGCACCATCCTCGGCACGTCCCGGGGCAGCCAGGACCCGTACGAGATCGTCGACTGCCTGGAGCAGATGAGCATCAACGTGCTCTTCGTCATCGGCGGCGACGGCTCCATGCGCGGCGCGCTCACCATCGCCGACGTGGTCAAGGAGCGCGGCCTGAAGATCGCCGTGATCGGCGTGCCGAAGACCATCGACAACGACATCCCGTACATCGAGCAGAGCTTCGGCTTCCAGACCGCGTTCTCCAAGGCCACCGAGTCGCTGCGCAGCGCCCACGTGGAGGCCCGCGCGGTGCCCAACGGAGTCGGCCTGGTGCAGGTCATGGGCCGCCACTCGGGCTTCATCGCCTGCTACGCGACACTGGCCAACAACGACGCCGACTACGTGCTCATCCCCGAGGTGCCGTTCCAGCTCGACGGGGAGAACGGCTTCCTCGCCCACCTGCGGCGGCGGGTCGCCGAACGCGGGCACGCGGTGGTGGTCGCCGCCGAGGGCGCCGGGCAGGAGTACCTGGAGTCCGACGAGCCCGGCCAGGTCGACAAGTCCGGCAACCGCAACCTCAAGGACATCGGCCTCTTCCTGCGCAAACGCATTGCGGAGGACTTCGCCGCGCACGGCATGGAGTCCAGCCTCAAGTACATCGACCCCAGCTACGCCATCCGCAGCGTGCCGGCCAACCCGTACGACAGCGTCTACTGCATCCGGCTCGCGCACGCCGCCGTGCACGCGGCGATGGCCGGGCGCACCGCGATGGTGGTCGGCCGCTGGCGCGGCCGTTTCGTCCACGTCCCCATCGCCCTGGCCATCAGCAAGCGCAACCAGGTCGACCCCACCGGCGACCTCTGGATGTCCGTCCTCGAAACCACCGGCCAACCCCGCCACTTCGGCTGACCCACCGGCCCCGCCCCCGCCGCCGCCACTCCTGCCGCCGCCAGTTTCGGGGAAAGTGCACGCATCGCTTGACCAGCGCCTGCACTTTCCCCGAAACTGGCGGCCCCTCGTCGCCGAGGGAGGACGCGGAGGGCGCCGACCAGCGGGGCTTAGCGGAGGCCGCGGGGGTGGTGGCGGGTGAGGATGAGGTCGAGGACGAGGGCGGTCCAGCCGCACTGGTGGGTGGCGCCCAGGCCCGCGCCGGTGTCGCCGTGGAAGAACTCCGGGAAGGTGAGGTGGTCCTTCCAGTCCGGGTGGTCGGCGAGCAGCGGGTGGTCCGGCAGGTAGGGCCGGTTGCCGTGCCGGTCGGGCAGGAACAGCGCGATGAGCCGGTCGGACAGGTCGTCGGCGATCTGGTCCAGGGTGAGCTTCTGCCCGGACCGGGTCGGATACTCCACCTGCAGGTCGTCGTGGAAGAACCGGGCGTAGTGCCGGATCCCCTCGATGAGCAGGTAGTTCGTCGGGAACCAGATCGGCCCGCGCCAGTTGGAGTTGCCGCCGAACAGCCCGTTGGCCGACTCGGCCGGCTCGTACCCGACCGTGTAGTCGTGCCCGCCGAGCCGGATCGTGTACGGCTTGTCCAGGTGCCGTCGCGACAGCGTGCGCAGCCCGTACGGGGACAGGAACTCCTCGGTGTCCAGCATCCGGCTCAGGATGCGCCGCAGCTGCTCCGGCCCGACGACGGCGAGCAGCCGCTGCTGCTGTCCTCCGTCGGAGATCCGCCGCGCCCCGACGACCTCGGTGAACTCGGGCCGGTTGGTGAGGAACCAGCGCAGCCGCGCCGCGATCTCGGGCAACCGGACCAGCGTCACCGAGCTGAGCGTGGTGGTCGCGCACAGCGGCAGCAGCCCGACCACCGAGCGCACCTTCAGCGGCACCTCCCGGCCGTCGGTGCGGCGCAGCAGGTCGTAGAAGAAACCGTCCTCGTCGTCCCAGAGCCCCTGGTGTGACGCGGCGTTCGCGATGTACGCGAAGTGCTCCAGGAACTTGGTGGCGATGTCGGTCCACATGCGGTCGTGGGTGGCCAGGACCAGCGAGATCTCCAGCAGGTTGAGCGCGTACATCGCCATCCAGGCGGTGCCGTCGGACTGCTCCAGCACGCCGGGCACGGGCAGCGACGCGGACCGGTCGAACGGGCCGACGTTGTCCAGGCCCAGGAAGCCGCCCTCGAACAGGTTGTTGCCGCCGGTGTCCTTGCGGTTGACCCACCAGGTGAAGTTGAGCAGCAGCTTGTGCATGACCCGGGCGAGGAAGGCGTAGTCGCGCCCGCCGTCGATCTCGAAGACGCGCAGCGCGGCCCAGGCGTGCACGGGCGGGTTGACGTCGCCGAACGCCCATTCGTAGGCCGGGATCTGGCCGTTGGGGTGCAGGTACCAGTCGCGTAGCAGGAGCAGGATCTGCTCCTTGGCGAAGTGCGGGTCGACGCGGGCCAGGGCGACGCAGTGGAAGGCCAGGTCCCACGCGGCGTACCAGGGGTACTCCCACGGGTCGGGCATGGAGATGACGTCGAAGCTGGTCATGTGCCGCCAGGCGCTGTTGCGCCCGTGCCGGCGGCCCTCGGGCGGCGGTGGCGAGGCGGGGTCGCCGTCGAGCCAGCGGGCCACGTCGTAGTGGTAGAACTGCTTGCCCCACATCAGCCCGGCGACGGCGGCACGCACGACGTGCGCCTGATCCTCGGGTGTGCCGTGCGGGACCAGGTCGGCGAAGTACTCGTCGGCCTCGGTCCTGCGCGCGGCCATGACCTCGTCGAACTCGGCGCCGAGCGACGGCAGCGGCCGTTCCCGGCCGCCGGGCGCGGCGAGGTGGGTCAGGCGCAGCCGGATCCGCGCGGTCTCGCCGGACGGCACGGTGAGCACGTAGTGCAGCGCGGCCTTGGTGCCGGTGCGGTCCGGGTTGACCGTGGGCAGGCCGTGCACCACGTGGTCGGCGATGCCGTCCTTCGGGTAGTCGGGAGTCTCCTCGTACCCCCACAGCCGCCGCGCGTTGGTCTCGTTGTCGCACGCCAGCACGGTCGGCTCGCCCTCACCCTGGAGCATCAGGCGGCCGAGGATGCGGTGCTGCGCGCGCAGCTCGCCGCGCCCGCCGACCTGCTCGGCGACGATCTCGGGCTTGTCGTCGCGGCCGGGCAGGCCCCACGACCACGTGTTGCGGAACCACAGGGTGGGCAGCACGTGCAGGGTGGCCGGCTCGGGCGCGCGGTTGGTGACCGAGACGACCATGCACAGGTCGGTGGGACCCGCCTTGGCGTAGTCGACGGTGACCACCCAGTACCGGTCGTCGGCGAAGACCCCGGTGTCGGCCAGCTCGTACTCCGGCTCAGAGCGGTCCAGCTGCCGGTTGACCGCGACCAGCTCGGAGTACGGATACTCCCGCTGCGGGTAGTGGTAGCGCCAGGACATCCACGAGTGGGTCGGCGTGGAGTCGGTGTACCACCAGTACTCCTTGGCGTCCTCGCCGTGGTTGCCCTCGTTGCCGGTGAGCCCGAAGATGCGCTCCTTCAGGATCGGGTCGGCCTCGTTCCACAGGCCGAGCCCGAAGCAGAAGGTCTGCCGCTCGTCGCAGACGCCGGCCAGCCCGTCCTCGTTCCACCGGTAGGCGCGGGAGCGGGCGTGATCGTGCGGGAAGTACTCCCACGCGGTGCCGTGCTCGCTGTAGTCCTCACGCACGGTGCCCCAGGCCCGCTCGGAGAGGTACGGCCCCCACAGCCGCCAGGGCTCGGCCCCGGCGTCCGCGTCCGCCAGCCGCCTGCGCTCCGCCCCAGTCACACCATCTCCTCGCTGCCGCCCACGGGATCATTGTCGCCCCGCTTTGTTACACCTCTGCGTAACTTTGGCGGAGTCGCGTGATCGGTATCCCGATTGCCCCGGTTTTCTGCCAGAGTCGTCACCATGCGATTCGGTACGCAGGTATGCGGTGACCTCGCCCTGGGCGCGGCACGGGAGTGGCTGGTGGCCGACGGCCGCGGCGGTTACGCGATGGGCACGGTCAGCGGGCTGCGCACCCGGCGCTATCACGCGCTGCTGGTGGTCGCGGGCGACACGCCGGCGACCCGCCACGTCGGCCTGGCCGCCCTCGATCCGGTGGTACGCGTCGACGGCGGCCCCCCGATCCGGCTGGCCGTGCACGAGTGGGCCGACGGCGCCATCGCCCCCGAGGGGCACCTGCTGCTGGAGGAGTTCGCCCTGGTCGACGGGCTGCCCCGGTGGCGCTGGCGGATCGGCGCGACCGTCCTGGAGCGCGAGCTGGCCATGCGGCACGGCAGCTCGTGCGTCGCCGTGATCGACCGGCTGGTCTCCGGCGGCCCGGTCGAGCTGTCCCTGGAGGCCCTGTGCACCTGGCGCGACCAGCACGGCGAGCGCCGCGCCGGGCACCTGCCGCTGCGCGAGGCCGCGGGCGGCGCGGTCGTCGCCGACGCGTACCGGCTGCGCGGCTCGCTCAGTCACGGCGGCGTTCCCACCTCGGCGGAAGGGCCCGGCGCGCGCTGGTCGACGGACGGGACCTGGCTGCACGGCGTGCACCACCGGGCGGAGGCCGCGCGCGGCTACGTGCCGAACGAGGACCTGCTGCTGGCGGGCCGGTTCACCGCCGTGCTCAGCGAGCCCGGCGATGCGCTGGAGGTGACGGCGTGGGCCGGTGACCTGGGCGCCGAGCCGCCGCCCGCGACGGAGATCGTCGAAGCCGAGCGGGCCCGCCGCTGGTCGCTGACGTCGGGGGCGGCCGACACCGTGACCGCGACGCTGACCCTGGCCGCGGACGCGTTCGTGGTGACCACGGCGAACGGGCCGGACGTGGTCGCCGGTTACCCGTGGTTCGGCGCGTGGTCACGCGACACGATGACCTCGTACGAGGGCCTGTTCCTGGCCACCGGGCGCGCCGAGCAGGGGCGGGAGCTGCTGCGGGCGTACGCCGCGACGCTGTCGGAGGGCATGCTCGCCAACACGGCCGACGGCGGCGCGGTCGGCTACAACACCGCCGACGCGACGCTGTGGTTCCTGCACGCGGTCGAGCGGCACGTGCGCGCGGCCGGCGACGAGGACCTCGCCGCCGAGCTGCTGCCCGCGCTGGACGAGGTGCTGGCGGCGCACCTGCGCGGCACCCGCTACGGCATCAAGGTGGACGAGAGCGACGGGCTGCTCGTGCAGGGCGCCGACGGCGAGGCGCTGACCTGGATGGACGCGCGGGTCGACGGCATGCCGGTGACGCAGCGGGCGGGCAAGGCGGTGGACATCAACGCGCTGTGGTGCAACGGGCTGGCGGCGCTGGCCGTGCTGCGCGAGCGGGCCGGGCGGCACGCCGACGACGTGCGGCGGCGGCACGCGGTGACCGAGGCGGCGTTCCGGCGGCGCTTCCCGGCCCCGGCCGGGCACCTGTTCGACGTGCTCGATCCGGACGACGCCGCGCTGCGCCCGAACCAGCTGCTGGCGTACTCGCTGCCGTACGCGCCGATGGAGCCGGACCCGGCGGTGCTGCGCCGGATCGCCGACGCGCTGCTCACCCCGCTCGGACTGCGCAGCCTCGACCCGGCCGACCCGGCGTACCGGCCGTACCACGGCGGTGACCTGCGCAGCCGGGATCAGGCGTACCACCAGGGCACGGTGTGGCCGTGGCTGATCGGGCCGCTGGGCGACGCGCTGCGCAGGGCCGGGCTGTCCACCCGCGACCTGGGCACCGGCCTGGTCGCGCACCTGGGCGACCACGGCCTGGGCTCGGTCAGCGAGACCGCCGACGGAGCGGCGCCGCACCGGGCGACGGCGTGCCCGTTCCAGGCATGGAGCGTGGCCGAGACCTTGCGTGATCACCTCATGTCTACCGACCAGTAGCAGAGCGTAACAGACACGAAACAAAAGGTCCCCAGTCCGAAATCGGTATCAGTCAGACTTTGTACAACCCCAATGGCGTACAGGCACCGAGTGTCCGGTGCCTAGTTCCGTGTGCCCGGGTTGTCTGCGAGGGGGCCGCATGACCATGAACCTTCCCGTTCCATCGGGTCCGGCGTCGGCAGCGAAGCCGCTCCGGATCATGATGCTTTCCTGGGAATACCCGCCGGTTGTGGTCGGCGGGCTGGGCCGGCACGTACACGCGCTGGCCAACTCGCTCGTGATGGCGGGCCACCACGTCACCGTGGTCACCCGGCACGCGCCCGGCGCGCCGCTGGAGGAGTACGCTCCCCCGCCGGTGCCCGGCGTGCAGGGGGTGCGCATCGTGCGCGCGCCGGAGGACCCGCCGCTGTTCCCGCTGGCCACACCGACGCTGCTGGCCTGGACGATGGCGTTCAACCACACCCTCACCCGGGCGGCGCTGCGGGCCGCCGAGGCCGACGACTACGACGTGATCCACGGCCACGACTGGCTGGTCACGCACACCGCCGTCACGCTGGCCGAGCACCTCGGCAAGCCGCTGGTCGCCACCATCCACGCCACCGAGGCCGGGCGGCACCAGGGCTGGCTGCCGGAGGACCTGAACAAGAGCATCCACTCCGTCGAGTGGTGGCTGGGCCACCGCGCCTGCCGGGTGCTGGTCTGCTCGGAGTACATGCGCTGGGAGGTCACCCGGCTGCTCAATCTGCCCATCGGCAAGGTCGACGTCATCCCGAACGGGGTCGACGGCCGGGTCTGGAAGGCGCCCGCACAGAAGGTCAAGGAGGCCCGGTCCCGGTTCGCCGGGGACGGCCCGCTGGTCGGCTTCGCCGGGCGGCTGGTCTACGAGAAGGGCGTGCAGCACCTCGTGGACGCGGTGCCGCAGCTGGTCGACGAGCACCCGGGCCTGCGAGTGGTCATCGCCGGGGACGGCCCCTACCGCGAGCAGCTGGTCGAGGCGGCGCACGAGCTGAAGCTGGAGAAGACCATCAGCTTCATCGGCTTCCTGTCCGAGCGGGAGCTGCCGCCCGTGCTGGCGGCGACCGACGCGACCGTGGTGCCCTCGCTCTACGAGCCGTTCGGCATGGTCGCGCTGGAGGCGGCCGCGGCGGGCGCGCCCCTGGCCGTGGCCGCGACCGGAGGGCTGGCCGAGATCGTCGAGCCCGGCGTGACCGGCATGACCTTCCCGCACAGCGACCCCGACGCGCTGGCCGGCGCGGTGGGCACGCTGCTGGCCGAGCCGGTGAAGGCCAAGCAGATCGCCAAGCGGGCGCTGAGCATGGTGTCCAAGCGCTACGGCTGGCAGACCATCGCGGCCACCACGGCGCAGGCATACCGCAACGCCATCGCGCAGGAGCCCTCCTTCCAGGCAGAACGCCTGGCCGAGCAGGCCGGCGGCGACCGCCCGCTGATCGTCGTGCCCGACGGAAACCTGCTGCGGTGACCGTTCCTTTCCGATCTCCGTTCGTTGGTCAACGGGAGGCCAGCCGCAGCGCGAAGGGGAACCGATGAACCTGATAAGTGATCTCGACCTTTATCTGATCGGCGAGGGCAGGCACGAGCGGCTCTGGCAGGTGCTCGGCGCCAACCCGGTGGACGGCGGCGAGGGCTGGCGCTTCGCGGTCTGGGCGCCGAACGCCCGCGAGGTGCAGGTCATCGGCGACTTCTCGGGCTGGTGGCCGGACGACGGCATCGCCATGCACCCGCAGGGGGGCAGCGGCGTGTGGGCGGCGACGGTGCCGCAGGCGGCCGCCGGGCAGCGCTACCGCTTCCGGGTCCAGGGCGCGGACGGGCGCTGGACCTACCGCTCGGACCCGCTGGCCAAGGCCGCGCAGTGCCCGCCGGAGAACGCGTCGGTGCTGTTCTCCTCCGCGTACACCTGGAACGACGAGAAGTGGCTGGCCGGCCGCGCGAAGAAGGCCGACCACCACGCGCGGCCGATGGCCGTCTACGAGGTGCACCTCGGCTCATGGCGGCCCGGCCTGTCCTACAAGGAGCTGGCCGACGAGCTGGTGGACTACGTCACCGACCTGGGCTTCACCCACGTGGAGTTCCTGCCGGTGATGGAGCACCCGTTCGGCGGCTCGTGGGGCTACCAGATCACCGGCTTCTACGCCCCCACCGCCCGCTTCGGCGACCCGGACCAGTTCCGCCACCTGGTGGACCGGCTGCACCAGGCCGGCATCGGGGTGCTGCTCGACTGGGTCCCCGCCCACTTCCCCCGGGACGACTGGGCGCTGGCCCGCTTCGACGGCACGCCGCTCTACGAGCACGAGGACCCGCAGCGGGGCGAGCACCCCGACTGGGGCACCCTGGTGTTCAACTACGGCCGCCGCGAGGTGCGCAACTTCCTCGTCGCCAACGCGCGCTACTGGTGCGAGGAGTTCCACGTCGACGGCCTGCGGGTGGACGCCGTCGCGTCCATGCTCTACCTCGACTACTCCCGGCAGCCCGGGCAGTGGACGCCCAACGTCGACGGCGGCAACACCTACCTGGAGGCGGTGTCCTTCCTCCAGGAGCTGAACACCTCGGTGTACGCCGACCAGCCCGGCGTGATCATGATCGCCGAGGAGTCGACGGCCTGGCCCGGCGTGTCCAAGCCGGTCGAGTTCGGCGGCCTGGGCTTCGGCATGAAGTGGAACATGGGCTGGATGCACGACACCCTGGAGTACGTCAAGAAGGACCCGGCGCACCGCAGCTACCACCACCACCAGCTCACCTGGCCCAGCTGCTACGCGTTCGACGAGAACTGGGTGCTGCCGCTCAGCCACGACGAGGTGGTACACGGCAAGCGCTCGCTGATGGGCAAGCTGCCCGGCGACCGCTGGCAGCGGCTGGCCGGACTGCGCGGGCTGCTCGGCTACATGTACGCCTTCCCCGGCAAGAAGCTGCTCTTCATGGGCGCCGAGCTGGCTCAGGAGTCGGAGTGGAGCGAGCAGTTCGGGCTGGACTGGGCGCACGCCGACTACCACGGCGACGTCCGGGACCTGGTGCGCGACCTGAACCGGATCTACCGCGACAGCGCCGCGCTGTGGGCCCGCGACACCGAGCCGGGCGGGTTCAGCTGGATCGACCCGCACGACTCGGGCACCAACACCGTCTCCTTCGTACGCCACGGCAAGACGTCGAAGAAGCTGCTGGCCTGTGTCGCCAACTTCTCCGGCATCCCGCTGCACGAGCACCGGATCCGGCTGCCCCGGCCGGGCGCCTGGCTGGAGGTGCTCAACACCGACGGTGAGAGCTACGGCGGCTCGGGCATCGGCAGCATGGGGCGGGTGCGCACCGACGCCGACGGATACGCGACCGTCGCGGTCGGACCGTACGCGGCGGTGTGGTTCGTCCCCGCGTGACGACGGCCGTCAACGCGATGATCGGCATCGGTATCGGTGCCGGTCATCGCGTTTTCGTGTGCTACCTCGTGAACAACTGCCGACCGTGAGATGTGCCGGGGCCGTGAGATCAGTAGTATTTCCACGATTCCCCCGCGTGGTTCCCACCCCCGGCACGCATTCGAGGTCAGCATGCGACGCGTCTTCCCCCGGCGAAGCTGGTCGATCAGATCTCGGGTGATGCTGCTCCTGCTGGTGCCCCTGGTGCCGCTCGCGGGCATGTGGCTGTTCAGCACGAGCATCACGCTCGGTGCCGCCACCAACCTGATGGACGTCAAGTCCGGGGTGGACCTGTTCGGCAAGCCCGCCTACGACCTGGTCACCCAGCTCCAGGCGGAGCGCGCGCTGTCGGTGCGCTTCGTGGGCAGCACCGGCGCGCAGGTGGAGCTGGCCGACCAGCGGGCGGGCACCGACGCGGCGCTGGCCGAGTTCCGCAGGCTCACCGGCAGCGAGGACGCCCGCGACGCGGCCAGCCCGCTCACGCGGCAGCACCTGGACGCGGTCGGCAAGGCGCTGGAGGAGCTGCCCCTGGGCCGTGCGGTGGTGGACACCCGGCAGTACGACCGGGTCCAGATCCTGCGCCTCTACAGCGGGATCATCGACCGGGCGTTCGGCCTCTACGGCTCGGTGTCCGGGCTGGACGACGAGGCGCTGAACCGCCAGGCCACCACCGTGCTCGCGCTGACCGAGGCGCGCGAGCTGTACGCCCGGGAGAACGCCCTGATCTCGGCGGCCGTCGCGAACGGCCCGCTGACCGCCGCGGAGCGGGCCGAGGCCGTCCGGATCATCGCGCTGCAGCGGCGCGCGCACGACACGGCCACGCGTTACCTGCACCCCGACGACCGCGCGTCCTACCAGGGCGTGCTGGACAGCGCGGCGTACCTGCGCCTGCGCGCGATCGAGGAGCGGCTGGCCGACCTGACCAAGCCGGTGCCCGCCGTCGACGCCGGCCAGTGGGCCGCCGACTACACCACCGTGGACGGGCGGCTGTACGCGCTGGAGTCTGCGGCCGCCGACCGCACCATCAGCGCGACCATGCCCGCCGCCACCGCGATCCTGCTCCAGCTCGGCCTGGCCGGCGGGGTCGGGCTGGTGGTCATCGTGGTGCTGGCGCTGGTGTCGCTGCGGGTGGCGCGCTCGGTCATCGCCCGCATCAACGCCCTGCGCGAGCGGGCGCTGCACGTCGCCGGGCACAGCCTGCCCGACGTGGTCGCCCGGCTGCGGGCCGGGCACACGGTCGACGTGGACGCCGAGGTGCCCCCGGCCACCACGGTCGAGGACGAGCTGCACGAGCTGGAGAACGCGTTCGCCGAGGTGCAGCGCACCGCCGTCGGCTCGGCCGTGCAGGAGGCGACCCTGCGGGCCGGGCTCAACCAGGTCTTCCTCAACATCGGCCGGCGCAGCCAGCTGCTGCTGCACCGGCAGCTCGCGCTGCTCGACGCCATGGAGCGCCGCGTCTCCGACCCGCAGGACCTGGAGGACCTCTACCGCATCGACCACCTCGGCGCGCGGATGCGCCGCCACGCGGAGGACCTGGTCATCCTCGCCGGGGCGGTGCCCGGCCGGGGCTGGCGCCACCCCGTGCCGCTGCACGACGTGGTGCGCTCGGCGGTGTCCGAGGTGGAGGAGTTCACCCGGATCACGGTCGTGCCCGGACAGGAGCTGTCGCTGCGCGGCCGCGCCGTCAGCGACGTCGTACACCTGCTCGCGGAGCTGCTGGAGAACGCCACCGCGTTCTCGCCACGCGACACCAACGTGCTGGTCAGCGGGCAGCTGCTGCCCAACGGGTACGCGGTGGAGATCGAGGACCGGGGCGTGGGCATGCCCGCCGCCGCGGTCGACGAGGCCAACGCGCGGCTGGCCGACCCGCCGGACTTCGACCCCGCGCACAGCTCCCGGCTGGGCCTGTTCGTGGTGGCGCGGCTGGCCGCCCGGCACGGCATCCGGGTCACCCTGCGCCCGTCCCCGTACGGCGGGCTCACCGCGGTCGTGCTGCTCCCCCGTGACCTGGTCGTCGACGGGCAGGGCCCGCTGCCGCAGGTCACCCCGGCCGCGCCGCCCGCCGGTGCGCTGCCCGCCGCCCCGGCCGCGCCCGCCGAGGTCCCGATGAAGGTCGACGTCATCTCGTCCGACGACCCGGCCGCCCCCGCCGAGCTGCCGGTCCGCGCGCCGCAGACGCACCTGGCCGCGCCGCTGCGCGCCGAGCCCGTGGTGCCGCTGCGCGCCGGAGAGCCGTCCGGTGAGAAGCCGCCGCGCCCCGCCGAGCGCACCCGCAACTTCCTGACGTCGCTGCTGGCCGGTGCGCACCGGGGCCGGACGGCCGCGACGGTCCCCGCCGCGCCCCCGAACGCCGCTGACTCCCCCACAGTGGTGCCGACGCCAGAGGAGCCGACCCCATGACCACTCCCGCGAGCCTCGACTGGCTGCTCGACGACTTCGTGGACCGCGTGCCCGCGGCGCGGCAGGCCGTCGTGTTCTCCGTGGACGGGCTGCTGCGCGGCGCGTCCCGGGACCTCACCCAGGCCGACGCCGATCACATGGCCGCGATCGCGGCCGGTTTCGCCAGCCTGTCCCGCAGCGCGGGGCGGCACTTCAAGGCGGGGCCGGTACGCCAGGCCGTGATCGAGATGGAGGACGCCGTCCTGCTGGTCACCGACGCCGGTGAGGGCAGCTGCTTCGCCGTGCTCAGCGACGCGGACTCCGACATCGGCATGGTCGCCTACGAGATGGCCATGGTCGTCGAGCGCATCGGCCACAGCCTGGGCACCCAGCCCCGGCCGACCTCGGCCCATGCGCGCTGACCACGACGATGCGCACCAGTGGCTCGACGCCGACGCCGGGCCGCTGGTGCGGGCGTACGCCGTCACCGGCGGCCGGGCACGTCCCGGCGCGGGCCTGTTCGACCTCGTCACCTACGTGGTGGCGGCACCGGCGGGGCAGCGCCGCAACGCCGTGCATCTGCAACCTGAACACCGGGCGCTGCTCGAGCACGCCCGTGAACCGATTTCGGTCGCCGAACTCACCTCCCGCGCCGGGTTTGCCCTCGGTGTGGTCCGGGTGTTGCTCGCCGACCTGCTCGACGAGGGCGCCGTCATCCGCATGGCGCCCGCTGTGGCCCCCGGCCACGTCCCGGACGACGACATCCTCCAGGCGGTGATCCTTGGCCTCCGTCATGCGTGACGACCGAGCCCGGTCCGTTCCCACTGCGATAAAGATCCTGGTCGCGGGTGGGTTCGGCGCGGGTAAGACGACAATGGTGGGCACGGTGAGCGAGATCCTGCCCCTGCACACCGAGGAGGTGCTGACCTCGGCGAGCACCCACTCCGACGACCTGTCCGGAGTGGAGGCCAAGCGCACCACCACCGTCACCATGGACTTCGGTCGGATCACCATCGGCGACAGCGCGGTGCTGTACCTGTTCGGCACCCCGGGCCAGGACCGGTTCTGGTTCCTGTGGGACGAGCTGGCGATCGGCGCGCTGGGTGCGGTCGTGCTGGCCGACACCCGGCGGCTGGCCGACAGCTTCCCCTCGATCGACTACTTCGAGCGCCGCCGGGTGCCGTTCGTGGTCGCGGTGAACTGCTTCCACGGCAACCAGCAGTTCGAGATCCCGGCGGTGCGCAACGCGCTGTCGCTGGATCCGGACGTGCCGGTGGTGCTGTGCGACGCGCGGGACCGGCGCTCCGGCCGCGAGGTGCTGGTGACCCTGATCGAGCACGTCCGGGCGCTCACCCTGGGCCAGGCGCATACGGCGGTGGGCACGCCGGGCTGAGCCTTGTGGGCGGTTGAGCCGCCGCCGGTGTGAGCCCGGCCGCCCTCCCGGCGGGGCGGTGGCACGGGCCTGCCGCCGCTACGCTGCGGGGCGTGCCGACGACCACCGCACCGCGTCCGCCCTCGCCACCCCTGCCGCCGAGCACCACCGCCGCGCCCGTACGGCCGGTGCGGCCCGCCCGGCGGGACCGGCGGGCCCTGCTCGTCGTGATCGCCGTGGCGCTGGCCCCCGCGCTGCTGCTGCGGGAGCTGATCGGCGTGTTCACCGCCGGGGCCGGCAGCACCGTCCTGGACGGCTCGCTGCTGCCCGGCCCGGCGGAGTCCGCGGGCGGGGCAGGCAAGCTGCTGGTCGCCGTGGGCTGGATCGTCGCGTTCGCGGCGGGCACGATCGTCGCGGCGGGAGGCCTGCGCGGGCGGCCCGTATCGCCGTGGGCCGCGTTGCGGGTCGCCGTCCGGCGGCTGCCCTGGCTCCTCGTGATGCTGCTGCTCATCGCGATCGCCGCGCAGGGGCTCATGCTGTTCGGCAGCGCCGCCCTGGGCCCGGTCGGGGAGCGCGCGTCCGTATTCGAGTTCGCCGCGGTGTTGCTCCTGGTGCTCCTCCCCGTGCTGGCCGTGCTGGCGACCCGGCTGCTGGTGATCCCGGCGATCGTGCTCGGCGACGGCGCGGGCAACCGCCTCGCGCACGCGCACGCGCTCGCCTCGGGCAGGCTGGTGCGCACCGGCGCCTCACTGCTGCTCGGCGTGGTGGTCCTGCCGCTGCTGGCGACCGCGCTCACCGAGACGATCGCCATGCGCCTGCCCGTCGCGGCCGTGCCGCTGGAAGCGCTGGGCCTGGCGGCGGCCGCGCTGCTGCAGTCCCGGACCCTCGCGGACGTCTACCTGCGGCGGCGCCCTGCCGGGCAGGCAGGTCCCGAAGTGTCGCTGGACGAGGTGGACCGGCGGCTGGCCGAGCTGTCCGCCCCGGCCGCCCCGCGCCCGGCCGCCGTGGCCGGAGCGGTCGCGTTGCTGCTGGCCCCGATGCTCGCCGGGGGTGCGGTGGTGGTCGGCGACCCGTTCGGCGGCCCGCGCGCCACCCGCACCGACGTGTCGTGGAGTGGCGAAGTGCTGGCCACGGCGTGGCCCCAGGGCGGGCACCCGGTCGTGGTGACCACGTTCGGCCCGCACTGGTGTCTCGACGACGCGTGCGGGTCCGTGGTGTCCCAGTCCTCGGATCCGCTGGCGCTCGGCGGCCCGTACGCCGCGACCGCCGTCACCGCGGACGGCACCGTGGTCGCCGCGGGCATCCGCGGCCGCGAGATGCCGGGAGTGATCAAGACCGACGGCGACGACGCGGTGCAGCTGCAGCGCTGCTCGGCGCCCTGGGCCCCGGCGGACGCCAAGCCGCAGCCGGGCACCTGCGAGGACGGCATCACCCGTTGGCACAGCGGCGGCGACGAGGACGAGGCGCAGCTCGCGGTCGCGGCCGGGGCGGACGGCGCGATCGTGGTCGCCACCGCCCGCCCGCTGCTGCCCGCGGCTGACGGCAAGGCGCGGGTGCAGCTGGCGGTGACCCGGTGCACCACCGTCCACTGCACCGCCCGCTCGCTGAAGGTGCTGGCCACGCTGCCGCTCAGCCTCGACCTGCCCGACGGCCGGTTCGCACCCGCGCCGCTGCTGCGGCTCACCCTGGACGCCCAGGACCGGCCCACCGTGCTGCTGCGCGACCCCGCCGGAACGACCGCACACGTCGCCGGCTGTGTGCACGCGGACTGCGCCGAGGTACGCCTCAGCACCACGACCGCACCCGCCGACGGGGCCGCGCCCGCCGTGGCCGTGACCGGCGCGGACGGCATGCCGCGCCTGGCGGAGGTGCCGCCGCCCGGCGTAACCGGGGCCGACCCGGTGGCCCTGGTCGCCGGGAACACTTTGTACGGCCTGGGCGTCGAGCCGGTCCCCGCCGACGCGGGCTCGCTCACCGGCAGCCTGCCCGGACGGCGGCTGGTGCTCTGGCAGTGCCCGCCCGGCGGAACCGGCACGGGGCGGCGCACCGTGCTGGCCCCGATCGAGCTGGAGCCGCGCCAGGCCGGGCTCACCGTCGCGGCCGACGGACGGGTGTTCGTCACCTACGCCGACGACGGCTACCGGTTCACCATGCTGGTCACCGGTGCGGGCAAGAAGGCCAAAGGCGCCTACTGCCGGGGGTTCGCGGGCTAGTTTCGGCACATGGGAGCCGGTCACAGCCACGAGCCCAGCGAGACGCTCCCACCCGCGCCACCGGACCTGCGCCGGATAGTCACGCTGGTCATCGTGCCGCTGGTGGTGGCCACCCTGATCGGGCTGATCGTGCTGTGGCCGCGCGGCGAGACGGCGCAGCAGCCGTCGGACACCATGGCCCGCCTGCACGGCGAGGTGGTCGCGGCGACCCCGCCCTGCCCGCGCGAGGTGCCCGCCCAGCCGGGCGGCGACTGCGGCACCGCCCAGGTGCGGGTCGGCGGCGAGACGGTGGACGCCGTGGTCCCCACCGGGCCCAGCGCGCCCCAGGTGGCGGTCGGCGACAAGGTCGTGCTGATCTCCTCGCCCGACGCGCAGGGCGGGCAGCGTTACGCCGTGGTCGACCACGACCGGTGGGGCTGGCTGCTGGCGCTGGTCGCGCTGTTCGCCGCGGCGGTGATCGGCTTCGCCCGCTGGCGCGGCGTGGCCAGCCTGGTCGGGCTCGCGGTCAGCTTCGGGGTGCTGCTGCTGTTCATCCTGCCCGCCATCCAGCGCGGCGAGCCGCCGCTGGCGGTGGCGATCGTCGGCTCCGCCGTGATCATGTTCGCGGTCATCTACCTCACCCACGGCGTCAGCGTGGGCACGTCCATGGCGGTGCTCGGCACGCTCGCCGCGCTCGTGCTCACCGGCCTGCTCGGCCTGCTCTGCACCCACCTGCTGCACCTGTCCGGCGCGGGCTCGGACGAGGCCGCGATCCTCACCAACGTGCTGGCCGGGGTGGACCTGCGCGGCCTGCTGCTGGCCGGGATCATCATCGGCACCCTGGGCGTGCTCGACGACGTCGCCATCACCCAGCTGGCCATCGTCGGCGAGCTGTCGCTGGCCGACCCCACGCTGAGCGCCCGCCGCCTCTACCGGTCGGCGATCAAGGTGGGCCGCTCCCACGTCGCGTCCGTGGTCAACACCATCATCCTGGCGTACGCGGGCGCGTCGCTCCCGCTGATGCTGCTGCTGGTCACGGCGGGCACGCGTACCAGGGACGTGCTCGCCACCCAGGTCATGGCCGCGGAGATCGTGCGGGGCGTGGTGGGCACGCTGGGGCTGATCGCGGCGGTTCCCATCACGACCGCGCTGGCGGCCTGGGCGATCTCCCGCGCGCACCGGCACCGCGTTTCCGCCGTTCCGCCTGAGCAGGGGCTCACGCAGGGATAACGTGAAGGTGCTTCGTCCGTTTCGCACGAAGGTGGGTGCTATGTCGACCGTGGCGAAAGCGACCGATCGCATCGGGTCGGGCTGGCTGTCCTTCTCCGGTCTGATGATCCTGCTACTGGGGGTGTTCAACGTGGTGGAGGCAATCTTCGCGATCGTCAACGACCGGTACGCCGCCTACGCCACCTCCACGGGTGGGGAGCTGTACCTGTTCAACCTGCACACCTGGGGCTGGCTGCACCTCATCCTCGGCGCGGTGCTGATCGCCGTCGGCGCCGGCATCCTGGCCGGGCAGGAGTGGGCGCGCGGCGCGGGCATCGGCCTGGCCGGCGCGACGGCCCTGCTCCAGATGCTCTACCTGCCGGTCTACCCCTTCTGGTCGATCGTCAACATCGCCCTCTGCATCCTGGTCATCTACGGCCTCGTCGTCCCGCCCCGCGGCTCGATCGCCGAATGACCTCCCACTACTGATCACGGCTCCCGCCACGTCCTGGTACGACATGGCGGGAGCCGTGCCCGCGGGGGTCAGCGGGTGGGCAGGTCCAGCCAGGACTGGCCGGAGAAGGCGACGGAGCCGAGCCAGGCGTTCTCGTCGAGATAGAGGCCGTCGTGGCCGTCGATCACCAGCGCGAGGCGGTGGCCGGCGGGCACGTCCCAGCTGGTCGCGGGCAGGCGGATGTCGGCCGTGCGGGCCGTGTTGGCGGTCGCGTCGAGCCAGGAGACCGGCGCGTGGGTGATCAGGCGGCCGGTGCCCAGGGCGTCGACGTCGTAGAGGTACGCCACGATGGTGCCGCTGCGCTCGGTCGGGGTGAACCGGGCGTGCACCGTGGCGCTGCCGCGGATGCGTACCGTGGCGCCGGTCGTGTCGCCCAGCCAGACCCCGGCGTTGTCGCGGTCCACCGCGGGCAGCCAGGCCGTCGGCGGGATGCCGGTGAGCGCCTGCAGCCCGTTGGACAGCAGCACCACTCCCCCGGCGGCGACGGTGTCGTCGTTGAACCAGGCCCGCCGGGACCAGCCGGTCGTCGCGGTGCCGCCCAGGCCGCCGGTGCCGGTGAGCCAGTTGACTTCGGACAGGCCGTACCGGCGGGTGGTGGTGCTGGTCGCGGCCCAGTTCGAGTACGCCTCGACCGGCCCGCCGGTCATCGAGCGCAGCACCACGGACGGCTCGGTGTCGATGCCGTTCGCGATGCCGGACAGGTGCCGGTCGAACCAGCGCCGCACCGAGGTCCACACGTGGTTGTCCAGCCCGGCCAGGCCGGTGAGCTCCGGGATCGCGTGGTCGCCGGGGGCCAGTTCCAGCCGCTTCGGCCCGGCCAGCGCACCGTAGAAGTCGACGAGCTGGTTGGGCGGGAAGATCGTGTCGCCGTACCCGCTGGCCATGAGCACCGCCGGGCGGTTGGCGTTGAGCGCGGGCAGGTATGCCGCCGCCGAGCGGGCCTGCGCGAACGCCTTAACCCCGGGGATGTTCCGGTTGGCGTAGAAGTCGGCGATGACCGCGTCGAACTCGGCGCTCGTGTCGCCGAGCAACGCCGCCGCCCCGACCAGCAGCGCCGACGACTGCAGCCGCCGGGTGTCGCCGCCGTAGAGGGAGGCGACGAGGTCGCTCCAGCCGGACAGCGCCGCCACGGCCCGCACCCGGGCGTCGTGCGCGGACGTGATCAGGCTGATGCCGGCGCCGTAGGAGACGCCGGCCATGCCGATGCGGGACGCGTCGGCGGTGGTGTTCGCGACGAGCCAGTCGAGCACCCGGGACGCGTCGGCGACGTCCTTCGGCCCGGCGGTGTCGATCTCGCCGCCCGAGGCCCACCAGCCCCGCGGCGTGTACGAGAGCACGGTGTACCCGCCCTCGGCGAGCGCCCCGGCCTGGGCGACGTACTCCAGGTCGTTGAGGCCCCAGCTGGACGGGAAGACCACGGCGGGATGGCGGCCGGGACTGGTCGGCTCGATGACGTTGGCGTTGAGGACCACCCCGTCCGGGGCGGTGATGTCGATGAAGCGGAAACCGGTGGTGGGGGCGGCCTGGGCGGGGACGGCCCAGGTGGTGGCGGCCAGAACGGCCACCGCCAGGAGGGACAGGGATCTCCTCACGGTGCACCTCGCGGGGGTGTCAGCGGTGCTGCGACGAAGTTACCGAGAGGTAACCATGTCGTGAGCTAGATCACAATACCCGCGAGTAGCTTTTTATGGACGTTGGCCTATCTGGATGAGTTCGATTTTCGAAAGCTCATCCATATAGGCCAACGTCGATGACAGAACGGGGCTTGGTCAGCCGCGGGGGCCGCCGGCGACGTAGATGACCTGGCCGGTGACGAAGCCGGCGCCCTCACTGGCCAGGAACGAGATGGCGTGCGCGACGTCGGCGGGGGTGCCCACCCGGCGGACTGGGGTCTCCGCGGCGCGGGCGGCCTGGAACGCCTCGAAGTCGACGCCGACGCGCGCCGCGGTGGCGGCGGTCATCTCGGTGACGATGAAGCCGGGCGCGACCGCGTTCGCGGTGATGCCGAACGGCCCCAGCTCGATGGCCAGGGTCTTGGTGAACCCCTGCAGGCCGGCCTTGGCGGCGGCGTAGTTGGCCTGGCCGCGGTTGCCGAGCGCGGACGTGCTGGACAGCGACACGATGCGGCCGTACTTCTGCTCGACCATGTACTTCTGCACCGCGCGGCTGCACAGGAACGCGCCGCGCAGGTGCACCGACATGACGGTGTCCCAGTCGCTGTCGGTCATCTTGAACAGCAGGTTGTCGCGGAGCACCCCGGCGTTGTTGACCAGCGCGGCGGGTGCGCCGAGGGTGGCCGCGACGTGCGCCACGGCGGCATCCACGGCGGCGGAGTCGGACACGTCCGCGCCGACCGCGATGGCCCGGCCGCCCGCCTTCGAAATCGCCGCGACGGTGTCGGCGCAGTTCTCCTCGGCGAGGTCGACGGCGGCGACGGCGAATCCATCGGCGGCGAGCCGCACGGCCGTGGCGGCGCCGATGCCCCGGGCGGCGCCGGTGACGATCGCTACTTGCTGGCTGTCAGTCATGCGCCGCACTTTAACGACAGTTCAGCGCACTCCGGAACCGGCCCGCGCCCGGCGCGCCGCGCACGCGCGGGATCGCGGCGCGAGCGGTGGCGCGCTAGCGTCGGAGGCACGGGGAGGCGCACCGCCGAACGCGCAAGTGGATGTTGACGCAACGGATCGTTGGTCGACACGATGAAATGCGCAAGAAACCAAGGTCATGCGCATGGCCGAATGATGGTTACGCTGCGATCTTCCCCCTTAGCGTTAGATCATGCAGAAGCGCTTTCTGATGTGCCGGCCCACCCACTTCGCCGTCACCTACAAGATCAACCCCTGGATGGACCCGGCCGCGCCGTACGACACCACCCTGGCGATCAGCCAGTGGGAGAGCCTCAAGGCCACGTACGAGAACCTCGGCCATCAGATCGAGCTCATCGACCCCGTGCCCGGCCTGCCCGACATGGTCTTCGCCGCCAACGGCGGCACCGTGATCGACGGCCGGATGTTCACCGCCCAGTTCCGCCACGCCGAGCGCGCCGACGAGGGCCCGGCCTACCGCGACTGGTTCGACCGCGCCGGCTACGAGGTGCACGACGCCAAGCACGTCAACGAGGGTGAGGGCGACATCCTGCTCGCCGGGGACTACGTCCTGGCCGGTACGGGCTTCCGCACCGCGCACGCCTCGCACGCCGAGGTTCAGGAGGTCTTCGGCCGCCCGGTGATCACCCTGCAGCTGGTGGACCCGCGCTTCTACCACCTGGACACCGCGCTCGCGGTGCTGTCCACGGGCGCCGACGGCAAGCCCGCCAACATCGCCTACCTGCCCGAGGCGTTCTCGCCGGGCAGCCAGAGTGTGCTGCGTCAGCTGTTCCCGGACGCCGTGATCGCTAATATCGAGGATGCCGAGGTGCTGGGACTCAACGCGGTCAGCGACGGCGTCAACGTCGTGCTGCCGGTCCAGGCCACCCACCTCGCGGAGGAGTTGCGCAAGGCCGGCTACGAGCCGATCGGAGTGGACGTCTCCGAGCTGCGCCTGGCCGGTGGTGGACCCAAGTGCTGCACCCTGGAGCTGCGCTCATGAACTCGATCGTCGACAGCCGTACGCCCTCCGCGGTAGCCGAGGCGGAGCGGTACACGGCGCACAACTACCACCCGCTGCCGGTCGTCATCGCCGAGGCGGAGGGCTGCTGGGTCACCGACGTCGACGGGCGGCGCTACCTGGACTTCCTGTCCGGGTACTCGGCGCTGAACTTCGGCCACCGGCACCCCGGCCTGATCGCCGCCGCGCACGCGCAGCTGGACAAGCTCACGCTGACCAGCCGCGCGTTCATCCACGACCAGTTCGCCGAGTTCTGCCAGCGGCTGGCCGCGCTCACCGGCCAGGACCTGGTGCTGCCGATGAACACCGGCGCCGAGGCCGTGGAGACCGCGATCAAGGTGGCCCGCAAGTGGGGCTACCAGGTCAAGGGTGTGCCGGACGGGCAGGCGAAGATCATCGTGGCGGCGGACAACTTCCACGGCCGCACCACCACGATCATCAGCTTCTCCACCGACGAGGACGCGCGCGCCGACTTCGGCCCGTACACCCCGGGCTTCGAGATCGTGCCGTACGGCGACCTGGAGGCGCTGGCCGACGCGGTCGACGAGTACACCGTCGCGGTGCTGCTGGAGCCGATCCAGGGCGAGGCGGGCGTGCTGGTCCCGCCGGACGGTTACCTGTCCGGCGTACGGGCCCTGTGCAGCCAGCGCAACGTGCTGTTCCTGGCCGACGAGATCCAGAGCGGCCTGGCCCGCACCGGGCGCACGTTCGCCGTCGACCACGAGGACGTCCGGCCGGACATGCACATCATGGGCAAGGCGCTGGGCGGCGGCATCGTGCCCGTCTCCGCCGTCGCGGCCAGCCGCGAGGTGCTCGGCGTGCTCCAGCCCGGCCAGCACGGCTCGACCTTCGGCGGCAACCCGCTGGCCTGCGCGGTCGGCATCGAGGTCGTGAAGCTGCTGGAGACCGGCGAGTATCAGAAGCGCTCGACCGAGCTGGGCGGCCTGCTGCACGAGCAGCTGCGCGCGCTGATGGGCCGGGGCGTCACGGCGGTCCGCGGGCGCGGCCTGTGGGCGGGGGTCGACATCGACCCGGGCGTGATGAGCGGCCGGCAGGCGTCGGAGAAGCTGATGGCCCGCGGCATGCTCGCCAAGGACACCCACGGCACCACGATTCGGCTGGCCCCGCCGCTGGTCATCGAGGAGGACGAGATCTCCTGGGCGGTACGCCAGCTCGCCGAGGTGATCGGCGCCGCGTGACCAGCGCCTGAGGGGGCGAGGTTAAGAAGGGCACCTTCTTCTACGGATTCCGTTAAGAAGGTGCCCTTCCTTGTCAGAAGCCGGGGCGGAAGGTCATGGTGGGGGCGTCGGACATGATCGAGGAGCTGTCGACGGGGCGGCTGCTGGCGAGGGCGCCGACGCGGCCGATCTCGACGCCGGGGAACAGCTCGACGATGTCGGAGACGCCGAGCTGGCGGCTGGCGCCGCGGCTGAGCTGCAGCTCGCCGTCGGCCGCGCCGCCGAGGCGGACCAGGGTGCCGTTCATGCTCAGGTCGGTCACCGAGACGCCCTGCGGGGTCAGCGCCATCGACACGTGGGCGCGGCTCACCTTGGCCCGCGCGTCCTCGCTCAGCCACGGGCCGAGCTGTACGCCGATCTGCCCCTGACCGCCGTCGGGCGCGCGGCCCACCACGACCGGACCGGCCGCGGTCACCACGAAACGGGTCCGGATCACGCCGTCCACCCGCACCGCGAGCACCTGCTGCGGCGGGCGCGGGCCGTTGTCGCCGAGCGGCACCTCGTGCCGGCCGCAGACGGGCTGGCCGTTGCGCAGGCGGGGCACGGGCTGGCCGCTGCCGCGGCGGGCCGGGCCGAAGTTGGCGCAGTCGGGGTCCGGGCAGTGCCACCAGCGGGCCATCAGCTGGCGGCCGACCGGGGACGGGCCCGACGGCATCGGGCCGCGCGGCTGCAGCACGGTGCCGCCCGCGCCGGGCAGCGGCGACCACACCGCGGGCAGCACCCGCGAGATGATCGGCAGGCCGGTCAGCTCGGAGACCTCGATGACGCGCGGCGCGGCGCCGGGCACCACCTCGACCACGCCGTCGTCGGCCCAGCGGCGCATGACCATACGCTCGTTGGAGGTGAGGTCCTGGTTGGAGAGCAGGGACTTGTCGACGACGCAGTACGCCGAGACGTGCTCCTCGCCGACCTGGCGGGCCAGCGCGTCCACCACCATGCCCAGCCGCACCAGGTTGGCCGGGCGGCCGCCGTCCAGGTCGGCACAGTAGATCAACTCAGCCACGTCGAGCACGCCAGCGGCGAGCCCCGGGTCGGTGCCCAGCCGCCGTTCGATCGCATCCAGCACCTGACTGACCTCGAACCTCATAGGGACAGACCCTAGGTTCGCGGCGCGACCTGCCGCAACCCGCAAGATGGCTAGGTCACAGGCGGTGGTCTATGCGGTCGGGCCGAATCCGGCAGGCCGGGTCGGCGGCGTGCTGCTGGGCGGGGGCGGAGGCGGCGGTGCGGCGGGCGCCGCGGGCGGGGTGCCCGGCACGGGCGGCGGTCCCCCGGCGGGCGTGGCGGATCCGGCCGCCCGCGCCGCGTCGAGCACCCGCGCCTTCTCGGCGGCGAACTCGGCGTCGGTCAGCTTGCCCCGGTCGTGCAGGTCCGACAGCAGGCTGAGCTGCTGCGCGGTGTCGGTCGGCGCGTACTTCGCGACGAACTCACGGCTGGCCTCGTCCATCGCCTTCCGCTCCTGCGGGGTGGCCCCGGGCTGCCGAAAGATCAGGTAGATCAGGGTGCCGAGGAACGGCATCAGGATCACGATCACGATCCACAGCGCCTTCAGCCAGCCGGACAGGTCGTCGCGACGGAAGATGTCGATGATCGCGAAGGCCCAGATCAGCAGCAGCGGGATGAAGATCAGCAACAGCCAGAAGACATCCCAGAAGTCCATCTTTCCCCCTTTGTGGCAACTACGCCCATTCTGTCGGGCAGAGCTGCCGGAGGGGAGAGAACTACCGCATCCGGCCTACCGCGGCCCGCAGGCGAGCCACGTCCCGGCGGCTGCGCTCGTACGTGATGGCCAGCGCGAGCAGCACCGCGCCGCCCACCGCGATGGGCACCCAGGTCGGCAGCAGCCGCGACACCAGCAGCAGCTCGTGCAGCGCCAGCACCAGCAGCACGGCGCCGCCCAGCAGCACCGGCGCCTGCAGCCGCCGGACCGCGCCGAACACGGTCACCGCCAGCGCCCCGGCCCCCAGCAGCAGCCGCCGCAGCGGCGTGCCGCCCTCGTCGGTCAGCGCCCCGGCCAGGCTCGGCAGCAGCGCCGCGGCCAGCGCGGGACCGGCGAACAGCCAGCTCGACAGCTCCGGGCGGCGGCGTGCGGCATACCAGCCGACGCCGACCGCGAGCAGCGCCACCGGCAGCGTGTACGCCTCCAGCACCCCGACGCCCTCCGCGAAGAGGATCACCCACCAGGCCAGTGCCTCCAGCACCGCCGCGGCGGCCGCCCGGACCAGCCGCTCCCCCGCCGGGGCGCGCAGCACGGTCAGCCCGATCGCCACCCCCCACAGCGCCAGCACCAGCGCGCTCGGGCGGCCCTGCCCGTGGCACAGGGTCAGCGCGACCAGCGCCGCCGAGTGCGCCGCCGCCTCCGCCGCGGCCCGCTGCTCGCGCGCGAACGGCGCGTACGCCAGCCCCAGCACCAGCGCCGCGACCCCGAGCACCAGGTACGCGGTGAACTCGGTGCGCAGCTCGGCGGCCTCGCCGACGGCGATCGCCAGCAGCACCTTCACCGCCGCACCGGTCAGCCAGCCGGCCGTGCGCACGGCTCGCGCCCGCGCGCCCACCGCGATCGCGCTCAGCGCGACCGTCACCAGCGCCAGCCCCGCGATGGTGGACCACTTCTCGGCCAGCAGCCCGGCCAGCCCGACGCCCGTGAGCAGCACCCCGTAGAGGGCGCCGGGCAGCGTCAGCACACCGGCCGGGCGCAGCGCGACCAGCACCAGCAGCGCCGTGCCGAGCACCAGCTGCACCGCGCTGACCGTCGGCCAGGGCGCGTCCGCCGCGGCCAGCGCGACCAGCACGGCGACCCCGGCGGTCAGCCCCGCCGCCGCCAGGGCCGGCCGGAGGCCGGATGCGATCCTGCCCGCCGGTGCCTCCGCGTCCGCCGAGGACTTGCGAGCCGGTCGCCAGAACCAGAACGCCACTGCGGGCACCAGCAGGAACAGTGCGATCGCGGGCGCCCACGGCAGCTGATCGATCGGATACGCGCACAGCCCGGTCCCGGCCGGGTCACCCGCCCAGATGTGGGTGAGCCAGGTCAGCGGTTCGATGAAGACGCGGTGCAGGGCCTGCCCGCACAGCAGCAGGGTCAGCGCCAGCACGGCCTGGGCGGGCAGCTCGGCCCGCGCCCAGCGCGCCTGCACGCCGACCAGTGCCAGCGCGAGCGTGCACAGCGCCGCATAGACCGGATAAGCGTCCTGCCCCCAGGCGGCGGGCAGCGCCCACAGCGCGCCGACCAGCCCGCCGACCACCGCGAAGTCGCGCAGCCGGGCCGGGGACAGGTACACCCACAGCGGCATCAGCACGGCCGCGGCCAGCATCGCCCGGCGCGCCCACAGGTCGTCGACGCCCGCCGCGGCGACGATGCTGTGCACCGCGGGCGGCAGCAGCGCCAGCGCCACCGCCCCGGCCGACCCGCCGACGGCGAACGGCGCGCCGGTCCGCGTCCGCGCCACCGCGGCCGCACCCAGCCCGAGCAGCACCACCACGGACAGCGCCACGGCCGAGTGCACGGGCGAGCGCGCCCCCACCAGCAGCGCGTGCGCCGCCAGCAGCGCGGCCGCACCGCCCCACAGCGCCCCGTTGCGGCGCAGCAGCAGCGCGATCGCCAGCGCACCGGCCGCCACCACCAGGTCGATCACGAGCGGTGCCCACGAGCTGAGCGGCGGGTTGTCCGGCAGCGCCAGCGCGAGCAGCACCAGCGTCGCGGCCGTCACCCAGGCGCGCACCGGCAGCCTGGTCAGCGCCCAGGCCGCGCCGGCCGTCAGTACCAGCGCCACCAGCGGCTGCCAGGAGTACGCCCCCTCGAACGGCACGTGCATGGCGTCCCACCACGGCGTGGCGTCCACGACGGACCGCCAGCCGATCAGCAGCGCCCAGCCCGCGACCAGCGGCGCGGGCACGCACACCGCGACGATCGCGCCGACGCGCACGCCGTCGGCGACCATGGACAGGCGCTCGGGCAACCGCCGCCGCAGCACCACGGCCAGGGCCGCGACCAGCGCCGCCGCGACCGCCGCCACCAGCAGCCAGTGCTTCGGCCACCACACCATCGCCGGGCGGGCCACCGCGGCGAACAGCGCCAGCGTCAGCATGGCACCGGCCACCGAGCGGCTGAGGACGGCCGCGGTGCCGGTGACCTGCCACAGCCCGGCGGCCAGCACCCCGGCCGTCGCCAGCAGCACCAGCCCACCGGTCGCCGCGGTGTCCACCTCCGTGCCGAGCAGCCACGCGAACAGCGCCACCACCGCGCCCACCACGAGCGCGCCGCAGTAACCCAGCATCGCCAGCACCCGCAGCGCCACCAGCCCGGCCAGCGGCGCCGCAGGCACGGCAGCGCCATCCGCCGTCGCGGCCTCAGCGGTCGACGCCTCCTCAGCGGTCGACGCAGCCTCAGCGTTCGAGGCGGCCTCAGCGGCGGGCGCGGTCTCAGCGGCGGGCGCGGGAGCGCGTAGAGCGCGGTAGAGCAGGAGGTTGCCGAGCGCGACGGCCAGGAAGACCGCCGACCAGCCCGCGATGTCGATCGAGGATTCCACGAAGAACAGCGGCAGCACGGGCTGCGCTGCGAGCAGCGCGCCGAACCGCGTCGCGGCGGTGCCGACGGCCCGCGCGTATCCGTAGCCGAGCAGCGCGGTGAAGGCGGCGACGCTGCCCGCGTAGAAGGCCGGATCCCAGGTGTCGGCGACGCCGCCGAGGTTGACGTACCAGACGGCATACCCGTCGAGGACCACCAGCAGCAGGCCCAGCGCGGCGAAGGTCTCCGCGGTGCCGGTCAGCGCGCGGCGGCGCACCAGCGGCGGCACGGCCAGCATGCCGAGCGTGAGCACGCCCAGGATCAGCGCCCGGCCGGTGACGTCGAACGCCGCCCAGGCCACCGCGGTGAACACGATCGCGGCGATGCCCAGCAGCAGGCCACCCAGCACGAACAGCAGGTTCTGCACGGTACGCGGCGAGGACTCCGGGCCGCGCCCGGCCTGCGGCGGCAGTGCCGTCCCCGCGGCGGGCGGCCGGGTGGCCGTGGTCGGCGGCAGGGTGAGCAGCGTGGACTGGTGCGCGCGCTCGCGGGCGACCGCGGTGCGCACCGCCGTGGCGTGCAGCTCCCGGTCCCGGCGGACCTGCGCGAGCTGCGCCGACAGCGACTCGTACGCGCTGCGCGCCTGCTCCACCTGCGGCACCAGCTCCGCGATACGCGCGTCGTGCGCCAGCACCGCCGCGGCGTTCGCATCGGGCGCGCGACCACAACCTGGGCACGGTCCGGCCAAGGTCGCGGTCTGGCCGCACACGGGGCAGGGGTACGTCGACGCGGGCTCCATGCGCGACAGCATGCCGCAGCCGCGCCAGTCAGGAATCCCCCGGCCGGTCGGCTGCTCCGTTCCCGCTGGCGGTGGGTGGTCCGGCAGCCGGTGGCGGCTCCTCGGCCGGCGGCGGCGCGGGCGGTGGTTCGTCCACGACGGTCACCCCGTCCACGGCCGGGGGCACCGCGTACCGCACCGTCGGCGCGTCCGGGGACGGCTCGCCGCCCGGCGGGACCTCGGCCACGTCCGGGTGCGCGGGCAGCATGGAAGCCTCGTCCCCGGGGATCCCGGCGGGCGCGGGGGCGAGCACCGTGGCAGGCATGTGGCGGCCCAGGGTGAGCAGCAGCGTGGCGATCGCGGCGCAGACGAACGCCCAGATCGCGGTGGCCACCGACGGGCGGGCGAGCAGCCACCACGCGGCCAGCACACCCACCGCGACGGCGAACCAGCGGAAGTGGCGCCGCACGAACGCGCCCGCGCGCACCGCCCACGGCTGGCGGGCCAGCGGCACCACGGCCCGGTCGACGATCGCGTTGACGCCGCGGCGCAGCAGCACCGCGGGGCGCGAGGGCCCGGCCAGCAGCGCCCAGAGCACCCCGAGCAGCGCCGCCACCAGCACCGTCACGAGCGCGGTGAGCAGGAAACGGATCAGGGTGTCGTACACGTCGAGCGCGACGCCGGCGTTGAGCCCGCGTTCGGTCGCGCGCTGCATGACCCGGTCGCGCACCACCTGGTTGGTGAGCAGGGCAGCGCCGAGCAGCACAGCGCTGAGCAGCAGGCCGAGGATGAGCCCGCGCCGCCGGTTGGGCGCGGTCCACACGGCCAGGCCCAGCAGCGCCAGGGCCAGCGGCGGCAGCCAGGTGGCGCTGACGTCGAGCAGCCGGACGTAGCGCTGGATCTCCGGGAGCTGGTCCACCTGCGCGACGGTGTACGGGATGGACATGTCGGGGATGCGCGCGGCCAGGCCGAACCCGCGATCCACCAGCTCCTGCCGGGCTGCGGCGAGCACGGGGCCGAGGTCGATCACGATGTCGGTGCCGTTGGCGTGCAGCATCGGGCCGCCCTGCCCGGTGAGCAGGCCCGCCACGTTCTGGTGCGCCCTGCGGTTGACCTCGATCCACACGCTGGAGAAGCGGGGCGAGGTCACCACCTCGCCCACCACCTTGTGGATCTGGTTCTGCAGCCAGGAGCTGACGGCCGGGGTGACCAGGTCGATGATCGACTGTGCGCGCGGCAGGTCCACCGCCGCCGCGAGGTCGCCGGCGAGCTTCTCCAGCGGCAGCCGCGCCATGATCTCGTGGGTGACCCGGTCGGTGATCGCCGCCTGCACCTGCGGGTCGGAGGCCAGCGGGGCGACCGTCTCCACATAGCGGTCGGTGTCGAGCAGTTCGGAGCGGGCATAGCGAGCCGTCACCGACGCCACCACCAGCACCGCGGCGAGCAGGGCGAGCAGCGTCGCCCCGATCCAGCGCGCGGTCCGGGCCGGGCGGCCCCGCGGGGCGGGCGGCGGCTCCGGCGTACGCGCTTCCTCGGCGCTCGCCTCGGCACCGGCCAGCCGCTGCTCCCACGCCGTCCGCGACGGCTCGTGTACCGGCTCGTCGGTCATGTGCCCAGCAGCCTTGCCTTGGCGGCCGCGAACTCGGTCGCGGTCAGCACCCCGGCGGCGCGCAGGTCTGCCAGCTCGCCGAGCCGCTGGTGCTCGCGCACCGCCTGCCGGGCGGCCTCGCGCTGCGCGTCGTCGTGCCGTCCCCGGTCCGTCCAGGGGGTCGGCCCGCCCATCGGCCCCGCCACCGCGCAGGCGCGGGCGGCCGTGCCCAGCAGGCCCGGCCCGTACCGGGCCACCGGCGGCCGGCGCAGCATCACGGCAGCCTCCCGCCCGCGGCCACGGCGGCCTCCTCGATCGCGTCCACCACCGGTCCCGGGATGCGCTCGGCCATCACGATCTCGCCGCCCGCCTCGTCGATGACGGTGCGCAGGCTGCTCAGCCACAGGTGCTCGAACAGCAGCACCAGCGCCTTCGCGCCGGGTCTGATCGTCTCCGCGAGATCGTGCACGTCCTGTTCGGAGATGAGCCCGTCGACCGCCTGGATGGCCGCGTCGATCGCCTCGAACTCGGCGTCGCCCTCGTACGCGCTCAGCTCGTGCGAGGTGACCGTGCCGTCGGCGGCGCGGTCCACCACCACCATGTCGATGATCCGGACGATCTCCTGGTCGACCAGGCGGTGCAGCTCGGGGCCGAGGCGGCGCCCGGGGAAGCCGCCGGTGAACTCGACGACCACGAACTCCAGCGGGCCCCTCTTCATCGCTCTCCCCCTCACTCCAGCCTGAGGCTACTCATCCGAAAAGGGAGAATTCTGGGATATTGCGAGATATCTTCCCATCATGAGTGATCCGTACGGAGACGCCGCACTGGAGACCGCGGCACTGCAGTCGTTCAAGCGGATGGCGATCTTCGGCGGGCTCGTGTCGCTGGCCGCCGGGCTCTTCCTCATCTTCTGGCCGGACAAGACGCTGCTCTTCCTCGTCACGCTGCTCGGCATCTGGCTGATCCTGGTCGGCATCTTCCGCGTCGCGGAGGGCTTGACCAGCAAGGGCGTCAGCGGCGGGCACCGCACCCTGATCGCGGTGGTCGGCGTGCTCTACGTGATCGTCGGCATCCTGTGCCTGCGCCACCTGACCGGCACGGTCACCGTGCTCGCCGCGATCCTCGGCATCGTCTGGATCGTCGGCGGAGTGGCCGAGATCGCCACCGGCTTCGCCCGCACCCACGGCACCTGGCCGAAGATCGGCACCGTGCTGCTCGGCATCCTCAGCATCGTCGCCGGCCTGATCCTCTTCCTCTGGCCCGGCCCCACCCTGACCGTGCTCGTCTGGATCGCCGGCCTCTGGCTGATCGCCCTCGGCATCATCCAGCTCGTCCTCGGCATCGCCTCCGGCCGCTCCGCGAAGAAGACCACCTCCGGCCCCATGGTCCCCGGCGTCGCCTGACCCTCACCGCCCTTGATCGTCCGACTTGCCAGGCACATGGGGGTATGGCGCCGCAAGATACGCCCACCTGCCAGGCAAGTCGAACGATCTTGATGCGGACGGGCGGCGGGTCAGCGGCCGACGGCGGCGAGGTAGTCGCGGGAGGCGGCGTAGGCCTCGCTCACGCGGCGGCCCACGGCGGCGGCGTCGCGGTAGGCCCACGGGCTCTCGTCGGCGCCCGCGCCGCCGGGCAGGACGTGCACGCGCACGCCCTCGGGCACGGCGGCCAGCTCGCGGGTGAAGCGGACCCGGCGGGCGATCTCCATGGCGACGTTGGTCGCCTCCCACGGGCGCTGCGGCGGCTGCAGCGGACGCTCCAGGCGGCCCACCTGCAGCAGGAACACCTCGTCGGCGCCCAGCTCGATGGCCCGCGTGATCGGGTATGCCACCAGCCCGCCGTCGAGGTAGTGCTCGCCGCCCAGTTCCACCGGGGGCAGCAGGCCGGGCAGGGCCGCCGCGGCCAGCACCGCGTCCAGGACGCGGCCCTCGCTGAACCAGTGCGCCTCGGCGCGCTCGACGTTCGCGGCGCACAGGTGCAGCGGCACGGCCATGTCGGCGAAGGTGATCCCGGACCGCATCGACCGCTCCAGCACCCGCTGCAGCGGGGCGGGCGAGTGCAGGTGGGTGCGGGTGGCCAGGCGGCGCAGCTGGCGCGGCACCGAGTCGCCGTACACCTCGTTCATCTCGGGGGTGGCCCACAGGCGCACCAGCTTGTCGGTGACCTCGGGCTCGGGGTGCGCGGCGAGCAGCGCGGCGTTGACCGCGCCGATGGACACGCCCGTCACCAGGTCGGGGCGGATGCCGGCCCGGAACAGCGCGCGCAGCATGCCGACCTCGACGGCGCCGAGCACGCCGCCGCCGCCGAACACGAACGCGGTGGATCCCACGCCGCCATCATGCCGGATGCCGGCCCCGTCTGAGCTGTCAGACCTGCTCAGACGATGACCGGCATCACAGTTGGGCGGGATGGAGGGCCGTCCCGGCGCGCCGTTGGAAGGGGGGCGCGCCGGGACGGGCCGGTCCTAGACCGCCAGCCAGAGGGCGCCGACGTTCGGCGGCTCCCAGCCGACCAGCGAGGTGTGGTTCTGACGGCACTGCCAGGTACGGCCGCCGTAGGTGACCCGGACACCCGCCGCGTAGTAGGTGTTCGGCGCCCAGGCCGGGTAGGCCCCGGGCGAGGTGGACGGGCTGGCCGACGGCGACGTGCTCGGGCTCGGCGAGGCGCTGGGCGACACGCTCGGGCTCGGGGACGTGCTGCGGCTGGGCGACGGGGACGCCGACGGGGAGGCGCTGCCGCCCGAGCAGGGGCCGAGGTCGACCCAGACCGACGCGACGCCGGGGGTCTCGTTCTGCGTCCACCACTGCGCCCGCCACGACCGGCCGTTGTGCGACACGCGCTGGCCGCCGGTGTACACCTGCGAGGCGACCCACGCCGGGTCGGTGCAGGTGGCCGGGGTGCTCGGCGAAGCGCTCGGCGAGGTCGGCGTGCTCGGCGAGGCCGTGCCGGACGGGGTGCCCCCGCCGCGGCCGCGGTTGACCGACAGGTTGTAGGTCTGGCCGCCGAAGGTGAGCGTGTAGTTGGACGGCGACCCGATCGGGAGCACGTAGTTCAGCGTGATCTCGACGCTCGCGCCCGGCGCCACCGACAGGTAGCTGGGCACGGTCACCTTCGCGTGGTGGAAGTCGCCCTTCAGGCCGCCCACGTTGTTGCCGGTGTGGCCGGGGGTGACGGTCATCGTCCAGCCGGACTGCTGGCTCATCGTGCCCGGCGCCGAGGTGCCGTAGTCGAAGTCCAGGACCGCCCCGCCGGGGATGGTGGTGGTGGAGTTGTTCGTCAGCTTCAGCTTCGGGTTGATCGGGTAGTTCGAGTCGCCGAGCGCGAACTGGCCGAGCGACACGTCCACGTTCAGCGTCTGGGCGGGCAGCGCGGTGTTGGACCGGCTGGCGCCGTACGGCGACGCGGTGGCGAACTTCGACGCGATGGTGTTGGTGAGCGTGTTGCCCATCCGGTACTCGCCGGCCGCGGTGTCGAAGGCGTAGTCGCCGGCCAGCTCCCAGATCATGATGCCGCCGATGCCGCGGTTGACCACGTAGTCGGCCTTGGCCGCGATGGACTGCTCGTCCTCGGTGGACAGGAACACCTTCTTGGTGGCGTTCCACAGCCACGGCGCGACCAGCGTCGCCGAGTAGTGCCGGGTGTAGGTGCCGGTCAGGTTGTCGTTCGGGTCGGTGGCCGGGGTCAGCCCGTACGCCGTCCGGTAGGAGCCGGCGATGCCGTTCTCCAGGTTCTTCGCGTGCCACATCGGGTTCGAGCCGGCCGGCTCCTCGTTGCCCTGCGGGTCGAGGTCGTGCCACAGGTTGTCGATGCCGATCGCGCCGTTGCCGCACGGGCTCTGCGTGCCGATCGGGCAGTTCGCGGTCTTCGCCGCGGTGCCCCAGAGGCCGTTGGTGCCGCCGGTGACGTCCTTGTGGCCGCGGGTGTAGTACGGCACGCCGATGTTGATCCGGCCGCTCTGCACCGCGCCGCGGTAGTAGTGGTACGCCCAGTCGGTGTTGAGGTAGCCGATGCCGGAGTAGGCGCTGTAGACGCCGCCCGCGGTCAGCTCGTTGTCGGCGCCGTCGTCGAACAGCGACGCGTTCGGGCCGACGTACTGGTTCCAGGCGCCGTGCAGGTCGTACGACATGATGTTGATGTAGTCGAGGTACTGCGTGGCCTGGTAGGACTCCATGCCGCGCAGCAGCCAGCCGGAGGCCGGGGCGGCGACGGTGACCATGTAGTACTTGCCGTCGCTCGCGGCGGCGGTGTCCAGCTTCTCGCGCAGCGCCTTCATCAGCACCTGGTACGACGCGTTCAGGCCGGCCCGGCGCGCGTTGGACTGCTGGAAGTCGAGCGGGTGGCCCGCGTCCTTGTTGGACGTCGGGTACTCGTAGTCGATGTCCACGCCGTCGAACCCGTACGTGCGCAGGAACGACACGACCGAGTCGGCGAACGTGTTGATGCCCGCCGTGTTGACCGAGCCGTCGGCGTTGGTGGTCATCCGGTAGAAGCCGCCGGAGTCGATGCGGGCGCCGCTGGCGTCGAAGTACGCGCCGGTCTCCGCCCAGCCGCCGACGCTGACCAGCGTCTTGACGTCCGGGTACTGCTTCTTGAACTTGTTGAGCAGGTTGAAGTGGCCCGTGTACGGGAACGCCGGGTCCATCTCCGCGCCGGCCACGCCGGGCCAGGTCATGTTCGTCGAGGCGTTGTTCGCCGCCGCCGGATCCCCGATGGAGATCTTGTTAGCACCGTCGACGTGCGCGAACGCGTAGTTGATGTGCGTGATCTTCGTCCACGGGATCTGGTTCGCGAGATACGCCGGGGCGCCGTTCTTACCGGTCCGCCAGCTCGTGAAGTAGCCGATGATGCGCCGCGGGTGACCGGCGCCCATCGCCTCGCGGCCGTTGGTGTCGTAGACGTCGCAGTAGGGCACGGCCACGTTCGGCGTCTGATAGAGACCGTCCGGCCGGCACGCGTTGTGGTCCACCACGGCGCCCCCGGCGGTCCCCGCCACGGCCACGGCCACAGCGGTCCCGACCAGCGCCGTCGCCGTGGCGACGAAGAGATTGAGTAGCGGTTTACGTTGCACGATCACCCTCCTGATGGGCGGCTCAGCAATCACAAGGAAACCGTTAGTTAAGTTTGCTAAAAGTTAATCCCGTGACCCCGACCACACAAGAGCCGACGCCCCATCTTTAACCCACCCTTAAGGTCCCCACCCACGCCCACCCCCTTACGCGCTGATCATGAACTTATGGGCGGGTTCGACGGCGTGTCGCCACCCTGGCGCCGTGATCGACACTGGGCTGGGTGTGTCCGGTGGGGATGATCGGTGATTCGTGTCGGGAAGTGGGGCTGGGCCGCAGGTTGTGACACGAGACCGCGATCATGCGGCAGGATCCGCGCGGCGGGAGGCCGAGCGGTCGGCCATGATCGCGGGTTCGTGTCGAAACCTATGGTCAGAGCGCAGGTTTCGACACGAAGTGGCGATCTTCGCAGGACCGGCCCCGACGGCAGGACCAGCCCCGACGGCAGGTCACGCCCGACGGCAGGTCGCGCCTGGCGGTTGGTCGCGGCCGGGGACGGGTGGGAGGTCAGGCCAGCGGGAGGGTGACCCGGAAGGTGGCGCCGCCGCCGGGGGTGGCGCGGTGGCAGACCTCGCCGCCATGGGCCGTGACCAGGGCGGCCACGATGGACAGGCCGAGTCCGGAGCCGGCCGCGGGCGAGCGCTCGTGGTCGCGCGCCCGCGCCGGGTCCGCCCGGTAGAAGCGCTCGAACACCCGCTCGGCGTGCTCCGGTGCGAGGCCCGGACCCCGGTCGACGACCTCCAGCAGCGCCCGGTCGCCCTCGACGCCGACCCGGACCGTGACCGGCGTCCCGGCGGGCGTATGCGTGAGCGCGTTGCCGACCAGGTTGGTGACGACCTGCCGGAGCCGGTCCTCGTCGCCGCAGACCACGGGCGGCTCGCCGTCGAGCAGCTCCAGCCGCAGCGGCCGCTCCAGGTCGCGCAGCTGCGCCGCCTCGATCGCGTCGGCGGCCAGCGGCACCAGGTCGACGGGCTCGCTGCGCAGCGGGCGCTGCTCGTCGAGCCGGGCGAGCAGCAGCAGGTCCTCGACGAGCAGCCCCATCCGGGTCGCCTCGGTCTCGATCCGGGCGAGCAGCGCGGACACCTCGGCGGGGTCGGTGACGACGCCCTGCCGGTGCAGCTCGGCGAGGCCGCGGATGCCGGCCAGCGGGGTGCGCAGCTCGTGCGAGGCGTCGGCGACGAAGCGGCGCAGCCGCGCCTCGGACTCCGTACGCTCGGCGAACGACCCCTCGATCTGGGTGAGCATGGTGTTGAGGGTGCGCGACAACCGCCCCATCTCGGTGCGCGCGCCGGCCTGCTCGGGCACCCGGCGGGACAGGTCGCCCCCGGCGATGATCTTCTCGGCGGTCTGCTCGACCTCGGTGAGCGGGCGCAGGCTCATCCGGATCACCCAGACGCCGAGCGCGGTGGCCAGGCCCAGCACGGCCAGGGTCACCGCGATCTCGATCGCGCCGAGCCGGCCCATGGTCTTGGCGACGCCGGTCAGGTCGTACGCGATGACGACGCTGCCCTTGCCGCTCTCCCGCTCGCCGACGAGCACCTGGTAGCCGGGGTGCCGGTGGTAGGACTCGTCGTTGGGCACGAAGAACGGGGTGCCCGCACGCTCGCGCACCGAGGCGATGTCGAGCGCGGGCAGGGCTGGCTGGCCGCGCTGCTCGTCGCCTCCTGCGTAACGGACCTGCTGCCTGCCGTTCTCGTCGAGGAACTCCAGCACGTACGCGTCGAAGTAGGTCTTGCCCTTGCGCTTGGACTGCGACAGCAGCTCGGCCTCGGCGTCGGTGACGTCGGCGGGCTCCAGCTTGACCAGCTGCTGCATGGTCAGGTGCAGCTGCTCGTCGATGCGCTCGACGAGGTACATGCGCAGCAGCGCGACGCTGGCCATGTCGGCGACCACGAACCCGGCGCAGACCAGCGCCAGTACGCCCGCGAGCAGCCGCGCCTGCAGTGACCAGCGCTTCGGCCCGCGCACCAGGCGCCTCACGACCGGGGCAGCCGCAGCGAGTATCCGAACCCGCGCAGCGTGTGGATGAGGGGCGGGTCGACGATGTCGACCTTGCGGCGCAGCAGGGAGATGTAGGACTCGACGATGCGGGCGTCGCCGCCGAAGTCGTAGCGCCAGACGTGGTCGAGGATCTGCGCCTTGGAGACGACCCGGTCGGCGTTGACCATCAGGTAGTGCAGCAGCTTGAACTCGGTCGGGCTGAGCCGCACCAGCTTGCCGCCGCGGCGCACGTCGTGGGTCTCCTCGTCGAGTTCGAGGTCGGCGAAGCGCAGTGTGGAGTCGTCTGCGGGCGCGGCCGCCCCGGCGTAGGTGCGCCGCAGCACGGCCCGGATCCGGGCGACGACCTCCTCCAGGCTGAACGGCTTGGTGACGTAGTCGTCGCCGCCGACGGTCAGTCCGGTGATCTTGTCCTGGACGCCGTCGCGGGCGGTCAGGAACAGCACCGGCACGTGCGCGCCGTTCGCGCGCAGCCGACGGACCACCTCGAAGCCGTCGCAGTCGGGCAGCATCACGTCGAGCACCAGCAGCTCGGGCTTGAACTCGGCGGCCACGGCCAGCGCCTCGGCGCCGGTGGCGGCGGTGCGCACCTCGAAGCCGACGAAACGCAGGCTGGCCGACAGCAGCGAGACGATGGTGGGCTCGTCGTCGACCACGAGCAGCCGCCGCTGCTCGCCCTTCTCCGGCTTCATCGCCCGCTCTCCCATCGTCGAGTGCGGCAAGTGTGCCCGAGCCGTCCCGCATGCGCCCTGCAGGAAACCCGAATAAATGCTGAAAGTCATACGCGTCACGCCCGTTTTGAACCGGTTCGCCGGGCGGCGCTGCGTATCGTGGAGCCTCGTATCCCCCTGTCACCCCCGACAACTCCATGGAGCCCGGACCTGCGAGCGGCTTTCGGCCTGCTTTCAGCTTCAGTTCACAGTTCCTGCGCGTTGGCCTGGTTGACTGCGGCGGTCGTCCTTTCCCCCATACCGCTCGACCGTGAAGCTCCTGGAGTCGTCATGTCATTTCTGGCCAGGCTGAGCCTCGCCAACCGCGGGCTCGTCGCGCTGATAACCGTGGCGATCCTCGGCGCGGGCGCCTTCGTGCTGCCGCAGCTGCGCCAGCAGATGTTCCCGGACCTGCAGTTCCCCAGCGTCTCCGTGATCGCCGCCTACCCGGGCGCCACGCCGGAGATCGTGGAGCAGCAGGTGGCCGTGCCGATCGAGCAGGCGGTCGCCGGCGTCGACGGGGTGACCATGGTGACCTCCGCCTCGCGCAACGGCTCCGCCACGGTCTGGGTCAACTTCGACTACGGGGTGGACGTCGAGCAGGTCGAGGCCGACATCCAGCAAGCCCTGGCCCGCATCGACAGCCGCCTGCCCCAGAACGTGGACCCCACGGTCTTCGCGGGCACCACCGACGACATCCCGGTCATCCAGCTCGCCGTCAGCGGCGCCGGGGGCGACGACCAGGAGCTGGCCCGCCGCGTGCGGGCGTCGGTCCTGCCGGCCCTGAACAACATCGAGGGGGTACGCGAGGCGACCCTCTCCGGCGACCGCACCCCGCAGGTCACCATCGACCTGAACCCGGCGAAGCTGGCCGCGGCCGGGCTGACCGCGCAGGCGGTCACCGGCGCGCTGACCGCCAACGGCATCAGCATGCCCGGCGGCGTCATCGCCGACGGCGGCATGACCTACTCGGTCGCCGTGGGCAGCCGCTTCACCACCGTCGAGCAGATCGGCGACCTCTACCTCAAGCCGGCCGGCAAGCCCGCCGCGGGCGCCAAGCCCGCCGCGCTGCCGCAGCTCAAGGACGTCGCGACGGTCACCTCCGCGCCCGCCGAGGCGACCACGCTGACGCGTACCAACGGCAAGCCCAGCCTGGGCGTCGGCGTCACCGCGCTGCCCGGCGCGAACGCGGTGGAGATCTCCCACGCGGTCAACGACAAGCTGCCCGAGCTCAAGGAGCAGCTCGGCTCCGGCGGCGACCTGCAGGTCATCTTCGACCAGGCGCCCGAGGTGGAGCGCTCGGTCGACAGCCTCACCACCGAGGGCGCGCTGGGCCTGGCCTTCGCCGTGCTGGTGATCCTGGTCTTCCTGCTGTCGGTCCGCTCGACCCTGGTGACCGCCGTGTCGATCCCGGTCTCCGTGGTCATCGCGCTGATCGCGCTGTGGGCGGGCGACTACTCGCTCAACCTGCTCACCCTGGGCGGCCTGACCATCGCCATCGGCCGGGTGGTCGACGACTCGATCGTGGTGCTGGAGAACATCAAGCGCCACCTGGAGTACGGCGAGCCCAAGAAGCAGGCCATCCTGACCGCCGTCAAGGAGGTCTCCGGCGCGGTCACCGCCTCGACGCTGACCACGGTCGCGGTGTTCCTGCCCGTCGCGCTGGTCGGCGGCATGGTCGGCCAGCTGTTCGGGCCGTTCGGCCTGACCGTGACCGCGGCGCTGCTGGCCTCGCTGCTGGTGTCGCTGACCATCGTGCCGGTGCTGGCGTACTGGTTCCTCAAGGCGCCGCAGGGCACCGCCGAGGAGCTGGAGTCGATCCGGGTCCAGGCCGAGGCCAAGGAGCTGCGCAACCCGCTGCAGCGGGTGTACGTCCCCGTGCTGCGCTGGTCGCTGGGCCACCGCGCGATCACGCTGCTGCTGGCCTTCGGCGTGATCGCCGGCACCGGCTACCTGGCCACCCGCATCGAGACCAGCTTCATCGAGAGCTCCGGAAACTCGTTCGCGATCACCCAGACCATGCCCACCGGCACCTCGCTGGCCGCGACCGACGAGGCCGCCAAGCGGGTCGAGAAGATCCTCGACGAGACCGACGGCGTGAAGTCCTACCAGGTGACCGTCGGTGGCGGCGGCGGCCTGTTCGGCGGTGGCGGCGGCGCCAACACCACCCAGGCCCGCTTCCAGGTGACCTCGGAGAGCGAGACCGACCAGCAGGCGCTGACCGATTCGCTCCGCGACAAGATCGACGCCCTGGACGACAGCCAGGTCGGCGAGGTCGTGGTCGGCGCGGTGCAGGGCGGCTTCGGCGGCAGCGGGCTGGAGGTCGCGGTCGAGGCCGGCGACGAGGACACCCTGCGCGCCGCCGCCGAGCAGATCCGCGCGGCCGTGTCCGAGCTGGAGGGCGTCACCGAGGTCGACAGCGACCTGGCCGCCAGCACCCCGCAGGTGCAGGTCGCGCTGGACCGTCCCGCCGCCGCGCGGGCCGGGCTGTCCGACGCCGCGCTGGGCCAGCTGGTCGGCAACGCGTTCCGGGGCACCACGCTCACCCGCGTCGTCATCAACGGCATCGAGCAGCCGGTGGTGCTGCGCACCGGGGCGGCCCCGGCCGACCTCGCCGCGCTGCGCGCCCTGCCGATCGGTCCCGGCGTCACCCTGGACGACGTCGCCGACGTCACCACGGTGGCCGGCCCGGCGCAGATCAACCGCGTGGACCAGGTCCGCACGGCCAAGGTCACCGGCACCCCGAGCCAGGAGGCGCTGGGCACCATCAACGCCAAGCTGGACGCGAAGCTGAAGAGCCTGGACCTGCCCGAGGGCGCGTCGTACTCCATCGGCGGCGTCACCGAGGCCCAGCAGGACGCCTTCGGCGACCTGGGGCTGGCCATGCTGGTCGCCATCGCGCTGGTGTTCATCATCATGATCGCCACGTTCCGCGGGCTGGTGCAGCCGCTGATCCTGCTCATCTCGGTGCCGTTCGCGGCCACCGGTGCGCTGGGCCTGCTGGCGATCACCGGGCAGCCGCTCGGCCTGGCCGCCATGATCGGTCTGCTGATGCTGGTCGGCATCGTGGTCACCAACGCGATCGTGCTGCTCGACCTGATCAACCAGTACCGCGAGGACGGCTACGGCGTCCGCGAGGCGATCATCGAGGGCGGCCGGCGCCGGCTGCGCCCGATCCTGATGACGGCCGTGGCGACCATCTTCGCGCTGCTGCCGATGTCGCTGGGCCTGACCGAGTCGAGCGCGTTCATCTCCCAGCCGCTCGCCGTGGTCGTGATCGGCGGCCTGGTCAGCTCGACGCTGCTCACCCTGGTCCTGGTGCCGGTCCTCTACTCCCTGGTCGAGGGCTTCAAGCAGCGGGTCAAGCGCCGCCGCGGCGGCAGCGCCAAGCACGCGGCCCCGCGCCACGAGCAGCGCACCGAGGAGCCGACCACCGGCCTCGGTGAGGAACTGGCCGAAGCCCTGCGCTGACGCCGTGAACCCTGCCCGTCCCGGGGCCGCCTCCCCGGGACGGGCAGCCAAGCAAGGAAGGGCACCTTCTTAACGCTATGCGTTGTAGAAGGTGCCCTTCTTAACGTGCAGCGGCGAGCGTGCCCGCCGGTGGCATCAGGCCGCGAGCTTCGGGTTCTCCGCAGTGGTGAAGCCGAGCGGGCCGCCGGCCAGGGCGCCGTAGCTGCCGGCGGTCTCGTCGCTCACCGCGCCGGCGGTGTCCACCACCCAGACCGTCGAGATGCCGGACGCGGACGCGTCGAGCAGCGTTCGCACCGTCTCGGCCGGACCCGCCTTCGGGTCGATCACCAGCACCGCCGTGTTCCAGCCGCCCAGCGTCGAGGCCACCACCGCGTCCGGCCCGGCGGCGTCCACCAGGACCACCTCGTGCAGCTGCGTGACGAAACGCTGCGCCACCAGCACCGCCGTCGCCGCGTCCGAGTCGCCCGCGACCGCGGCGGTGACCTTCGGCTTGCTGCCCGGCATCGCGGCCAGCGCCTTGGCGGCGTCCGCGCCGACCGTGTAGACCTCGGTGTTCAGCCCCTGCGCCCGCTGGCGGGTCAGGTACGCCGCCGTGGCCTGCGGCATGGTGGCGCCGTCGGTCAGCAGGACGGCGTCGTTGCTGTTGGCGATCGTGGACGCCGCCGTCACCGAGGCCCGGTCCGCCGCCGACACCAGCAGGATGCGGCCCGGATACTCGGACGCGGCCTTCGCCGCCAGCGCGAACCTGTCGCCGGTGACCCGCTCCACCAGGTAGTTGAGCTTCTTCAGCCGCTGCTCGATCGCGGCGGGGATCTTCGAGGTGTCACCGACCAGCTGCACGGTCGGGTTGCCCATGCCCGTGCCCACCTTGCCGAACAGCCGGACCAGCTCCTGCTCGGTCCGCGCGTCGAGCGTCGCGCCTCCGGTGAACAGCACCGGGCTGCGGCTCGCAAGCGCCGCGGCGACCGGGGCCGCGTCGGCGTCGTCGGCGGCCACCAGCACGGCCGAGAAGGCCCACGCCGGGCACTCGCACATCATGAACTGCTTGGGCTGCGTCGCCCAGCGGGCCTGCGAGGCCGCGATCGCCGTACCCACCGGATCGGTGCCCTTGATCCGCACCACCCGGTCGGCGGGCGCGCCCAGCAGGCTCGGCACCCCCGCGATGTCGGAGAGCTTGGTCGCCGGGTTCTCCTTCGCGCCCGCCTTGACGCTCGCGGAGACCGACTCGATGCCGCTGTCCGTGCGGTAGGCGATGCTCCGGCCGTCCGGCGTCCACACCGGATCGGTCGGCTTGGCCGCCCCGAAGGTCACCTGCACCGGCTTCGCGTCGTACTTCGCCGCGATCACGCTGAGCTGGCCGTTCTTTCCGATGAACGCCACCTGCTCGCCGTCGGGCGACGGCGCCGGGTCGGACCCGGCGACGAGTTTGAACGGGGACGGGTCGCGCTGGTTCAGGTCGGCGATCCACACCTCGGGGCCGGACGCGCCCTGGTGCTGGTACGCGACATCGGCCGTGCCGCTGTCCACCGCGCTCACGCTCAGCGCCGAGTTGCCCGTACCCTCCGCCGCCCCGCTGTCCAGCTGCTTGCCGGGCGCCCTCGCGGGCACCTCGACCAACTTCGGCTTGCCCGATCCGGCCCGCTCGGTGAACGTGATCGTGGTGCCGTGGTCGGTCCACGCCGGACCGCTCGCCTTCGCCCCGGCCTTGCCCTCGGTGAGCCGCACCACGTCCGAGCCGTCGGGGCGGGCGGTCGCGACCACGCCGTCACCGAGCACGAAGGCGATCCGGCTGCCGTCCGGCGACCAGACCGCGTCCCGCACCGGGCCGGGCAGCGCGACCTTCCGGCCGTCGATGGTCACACCCTCGCCGCCGTCGGACACCAGCAGCGCGCCGGCCTTGATACCCGCCGGCTGCGCCTGCCCGGACGGCGACGCCGACGTCCCGGGCGCAGGGGCCTTGCCGTTGCAGGCCGCGACGAGCGCGAGCGAAGCGGTGAGGATCGCCGCGCCGGCGGCGCCGCTGCGGATGGACCGTGTACGCATGTTCTTCTCTCTCCAGAACCTCAGGGTCAGGACAGGATCATGCGCGTACGGTCTTCAAAAACCCTGTAGCCCGCTGTAATCGCTGCTGAGCAGCGTGTCCATAGACGACGGTGACCGAGCGGCCATGGCCTGGTCAGCCGAGCAGCTCACGGCACCGCCGTTCGGCCGAGTCCTCGTCCGCGCCGAGATAGTCCACTACGGACAGTGTCGTACCGTCCTCGGCGGCGAGCGCCTCCCGCAGCGCGGGCAGCTGCTCGGCGCCCTCCCGGTGCGGCAGGAACTCGTGCAGTCCGCCGAACCGGAACAGCACCACGTCGCCCTGCACCCGGAATTCGTAGCCGTCGAAGCCGACGACGGCCCCGCCCTCCTGGCGGCGCTCGCCGCGCTCGGCGGCCAGCGTCGGGGTGACCGCCGCGGCACCCCGCCGGGCGGTCGCGAAGGCGAGGTACGGGCAGGTCACGGCGGCGTACAGCATGCAGGTGCGGTGGCCGGGCGCCTCGACGGTGGCGGCCTGGTTGCGGTACGGCGTACCGGCGTCCAGCGCCGCGCTGATCGCCTCGGCCTCGGCGGCGGCGACCACTCGCCATACCGGGCCGGGCGCCATCTCGGTGCCGCATACCGAGCAGCGCCGCTCGACCGCGCAGATGTAGGTGCGGGCCGTCCCGGTGGACGCGAACCGCGGCTCCCCGCCCTCCCACGGCGTGATCGCCGGGACCGGATAACCCCGGCCGTCCCGTGGCCGGGCGGCGATCACCGCCGGCATGGGCACCTCGGAAACGCGCATCCGCGCTTTCTACGGGCTCCGCGCGTGCCTAGTCAAGGCAGCCGCAGTGGATCTAGATGAGCTGTGGTTGCCGGGACGACAACAACTCATCTTGATCCGCGCCGCAGCGGGGTGGGCGGAGACGAAGATGGCGGCGGGTGACGGTGACCAACCCCGATGGTCACCGTCACCCGCCGCCGGGTGGGGAGGAGGCACAGATCCTGTGCGCTGCTATTAGGACGCTTCGCCGAGCGTCACCGTTGCCGTCTTGGCCTCGCCGTTTCGGGTGAACTCCACCGTCACCTGCTGGCCGACGGTGCCCGATTGGACGGCAGACACCAGGTCGTCCGAGTCGTTGATGATCTTCCCGTTGAACTTGCTGATGATGTCGCCCTTCTGCAGGCCCGCCTTGTTAGCCGGGCTGCCCTCGGTGACCGCGCTGATGGAGGCGCCGCCCTCGTTCGCCGCGGTGACCGAGACGCCCAGGTACGGGTGGCTCACCGGCTTGCCGTTCATGATCTGCTCGGCGATGCCCTTGGCCTTGTTGCTCGGGATGGCGAACCCGACGCCGATGTTGCCCTCGCTGCTGCCGTTGGTCGCGATCGCGGTGTTGATGCCGATGACCTCGCCCTTGGTGTTGACCAGCGCGCCGCCGGAGTTGCCCGGGTTGATCGGGGCGTCGGTCTGCAGCAGGCCGGACAGCGAGGTGGAGCGGCCCTCGCCCACCGAGATGGTGCGGTCGCGGGCGCTGATGATGCCCGCGGTGACCGAGCCGCGCAGGCCCAGCGGGCTGCCCACGGCGAGCACGGTGTCGCCGACGGCGACCTTGTCGCTGTCGCCGAACGCGGCCAGCTTCAGGCCGTTGGTGTTCGCCTTGACCACGGCGAGGTCGGTCCGCGGGTCGGTGCCGACCACGGTGGCCGGGACCTTCTTGCCGGTGGACAGGGTGACCGTCACGTCCTTGCCGGCGTTGGCGACCACGTGGTTGTTGGTGACGATGTAGCCGTCCTCGGTGAGCACGATGCCGGAGCCCTCGCCGGAGCCGGTGGCGATGTTCACCACGCTGGGCTGGATCGCGGCCGCGACGCCGGACAGCGACGCGCGGTCGATCACCGGCGCGGCCGCGGTGGTGCCGGACGACACCGTGATCTTGCCGTCCTCAGCGAACCGGGTCGCGATCACCGCGCCCGCCACGCCGGAGCCCAGCGCCAGCAGCACCGCGGCGGTGGTGCCGAGCACCACCTTGGCGATGGTGCCGCCGACGCTCTTGCGGGGCGTGCCCGGCGGCGTCCAGGCGGGCTGGCCGTACGCGGGCTGCCCGGTGACCGGGTAGCCACTGGTCGGGTAGCCGCTGCCGGGGTAACCGCTCGCCGGGTAACCGCTGGTCGGGTAACCGGACACGGGCTGGCTGCTGACCGGCTGGCCGTGCGTGGGCTGGTAGCCCCCGGCCGGCTGGTAACCGCCGGCCTGCGGGTAGCCCGCCGGCTGCGCGTGACTCGCGGGTGCGGGCGGCTGCGGACCGGCCGGCGCCGGCTGGCCGGTGGTCTGCGGCAGCTGCGCGGTGGCGGCCTCGGCCGGGGTCTGCGGCAGCTGCGCGGTGGCCGGCTCCGCCGGGGTATGCGGCTGCGGCCAGGTCGCCGCGGTCGCGTCCGGCTCCACCGGCAGGCTCGGTTCGGCCGCCGCGTGAGCAGGGGTGGCCGGTGCGGTCTCGGCCGTCGCCTCCGGCCGCGGGGGTACGGCGCCGTACCCGGGCTCGCCGGGCTGCGCTGCGGTCTGGGGCTTGTCGAACTCGCTCATGTCCTCAGTCTTCCGTGCGACGCTGCGTCTGTTCTGGGTTGGCTCTGGAACTTGTCTGTGAGTCGGACCCGGTTACGAGTCGCGCGCGTGGATCATGCGTCCACCTGCCTGGGCATACCCGCATCGACGGGCTCGTCCACCTCGTCGGCGACCTCGGCGAGCGGCAGCCGGACGCGGAACACCGCGCCCTTGCCGGGCTCGCTGTCCACCTCGATCGAGCCGTGGTGCGCGTCCACCAGCGCCGCCACGATGGCCAGGCCGAGGCCCGTGCTGACCTGCCCGTCGGCGCGCCGGGTGCGGGCCGGGTCGGCGCGGTAGAAGCGCTCGAACACCCGCTCCTGCTGCGCCGCGTCCAGGCCGGGGCCCTCGTCGGCCACCTCCACCACAGCCTGCTCCGCCTCGCGGCGCAGCCGCAACTCCACCGGCGTGCCGGGCGGCGTATGGGCCATGGCGTTGCTCATCAGGTTGCCGATGACCTGCCGCAGCCGGGCGTCGTCCCCGGCCGCCACCAGGTGCCCGGCGTCGGGCGCGACGGTCAGCTCGATGGGGCGGGCCGGGTCGACGGCCCGCGCGCCCTGGACCGCCTCGACGGCCAGCACGCGCAGCTCCACCGGGGCCGGGCGCAGCGGGCGCTCGCGGTCCATCCGGGCCAGCAGCAGCAGGTCCTCGACGAGCAGGCCCATCCGGCGGGCCTCGTCCTCGATCCGCTTGACCAGCGACGCGGTCTGCTCGGGCTCGCGCGCCGCACCCTGCCGGTACAGCTCGGCGAAGCCCCGGATGGTGGTCAGCGGGGTGCGCAGCTCGTGCGAGGCGTCGGCGACGAAGCGCCGCATCTTCTCCTCGGAGCGCCGGGCCCGGCCCTCGGACACCCGGGCGGCCTCGGCCGCGTCGCGTGCCGCCGACTCCGCCGCACGGGCCGAGGTCTCGGAGGCCGCCCGCGCGGTGAACGCGCTCTCGATCTGGGCCAGCATCGAGTTGAACGCCCTGGCCAGCGAGCCGACCTCGGTGCGGGGCCGGGCGTGGCCCTCCTCGGGGTCGGGCACGCGCTGGGTGAGGTCGCCGCCGGCGATCGCCACCGCGGTCTTCTCGATCGCGGCGAGCGGCCGCAGGCTGCGGCGCACCAGCTCGGTGCCGATCATCGCGGCCAGGATGAGCACCGCCGCGCCGCCGTAGATGTTGATCCACAGCAGCCGGTGCAGGGCCGCGTCGATGGTGGTGGTCCGCTCGGCGACCACGGTGAGCTGGCTGACGCCGTTGACCTTCGACTCGCCGACCAGCATGCGCCAGTGCGGCGCGCCGTCGCGTGCCTTGACGGTGAAGAACTCGCCGACGCGGGAGCGCAGGTCCTTGGGCGTGGCCGCCTCCGGCAGGTCCCGCTCCGTCACGGTGTACGGGAAGCTCCACTTCCAGGCCGAACCACCCGGCCGCGGCACCTCGCGGGCCACCACGAAGTCGCTGGGCAGGAACAGCTGGGTGTCGCCGGGGTTCGTGGCCGCGGTCTCGGTCCCGTTCTGCAGCGCGCTGGTGGCCTCGGTCAGGTCGTTGTCCAGCTTCTCGGACAGGTAGCGGCGCATCGCCATGTGGCTGGCCACGCCGATCAGCACGATGGCGAGCACCAGCAGCAGCATGGTGTACGCCACCAGCTTGATCCGCAGCGGCTGCTCCCGGGTCAGCTGCGGCAGCTTCACGACGCCGGCTTGCGCAGGACGTACCCGACGCCGCGCAGGGTCTGGATGAGCCGCGGCGACACGTTGTCCACCTTGCGCCGCAGGTAGGAGATGTACGACTCGACGATGTTGTCGTCGCCCCGGAAGTCGTAGTTCCACACGTGGTCGAGGATCTGCGCCTTGGACAGCACCCGGTTCGGGTTGAGCATCAGGTAGCGCAGCAGCTTGAACTCGGTCGGCGAGAGCTGCACCAGGTTGCCCGCCCGGCGCACCTCGTGCGTCTCCTCGTCCAGCTCCAGGTCGGCGAAGGTGAGCCGGGGCGAGCCGGAATCGCCGTTGGTGCGCCGCAGCACCGCGCGGATGCGGGCGGTCAGCTCCTCCAGGCTGAACGGCTTGGTGACGTAGTCGTCGCCGCCCAGGGTGAGCCCGCGGATCTTGTCGTCGGTGGCGTCGCGCGCGGTCAGAAAGACCACCGGCACCCGGCCGCGATCCTGGCGCAGCTGCTTGATCACCTCGAAGCCGTCCAGGTCGGGCAGCATGACGTCGAGGACGACCAGGTCCGGCCGCACCTTGGCGGCGGCGTCGAGCGCGGTCGCGCCGTCGCCCACCGCCTTGACCTCGAATCCCGCGAAGCGCAGGCTGGCAGACAGCAGTTCGAGGATGTTGGGGTCATCCTCGACCACGAGCAGGTTCGCCTCAGGCATGTCATCCATCCTGCGCCCGGATCTTTCCCGAGCGCTGTGGATATCCTGAACGCTTCCTGTGAATCCGACGACATGTTCCGGCGAATCACCTGAATTCGGCCGACCTCCGCTTCGCAAAACCGGCCATGATCGCCGTTTCGTGTCAATTTCTCGGGCCAGACTCAACTTTTCGACACGAACCAGCGATCTTGGCGCGGCGCGGCGCGGCGCGGCACGGCACGGCGCGGCACGGCGCGCCACGGCGCGCCACGGCGCGGCACGGCACGGCACGGCGCGGCGCGGCGCGGCGCGGCGCGGCGCGGTGGGCGGGGCGGGGCGGGGCCGGTCAGGCGACCGCTTCGGTGTGGGACAGCCGGGCTGCCAGGTCGCGGCGGGGGGCGTCGGCGGGCCGGGGTGCGCCGAGCAGGACCGCCACCGACAGTCCCCGCGCGGCCAGCACCCGGCGCAGCGACTCCACCAGGGTGTCGTCGCCCACGAACCCGGCCGCCGGATGGGTGTACCGCAGCGTGATCGACTGCACCGGCGCCCCGGCGTCGATCGCCGCCTGCAGGAACGCCGCCCGCCACGGCGCGGGATGCGGACCGCAGGTGGTGGTGCCCTCGGGGAACACCTGCACCGTGTACCCCTCCCGCAACGCCGCCGCGACCTGCGCGACGGTGCCGGGCAGGGCCCGGGGCCGGGTCCGGTCCAGGAATATCGTCCGCTGCCTGCGGCCGATCCGCCCGATCACCGGCCAGTCGGCGACCTCGGTCTTGGCGACCATGCGCAGCCGGGCGCGCGGCCCGCTCAGCGCCGTCATCACCACGATGTCCAGCCAGGAGACGTGGTTGCCGACCAGCAGCGCACCGGGGGCGAGGTCCGCCCCGGCCACCCGCAGCCGGATGCCCAGCGCCCGCAGCAGCGTCCGGGCGAGCAGGTCCGCCCGCCACGGCACCAGCATCCCGGCCAGCAGCACGAGCGCACCCGCGACGGTACGCAGCACGCGCCGGGCACGGCCGACCCGCGGCCCGCCGTCGCAGCCGCACTGCCTGCCGCAGTCCGCGACGGGCCGCCACAGCAGGTCCGCCGGGATCCGCCGCCCCGGCATCCGGGCGGTGGACGGTGAGTCCGCCGGGCGGACAGGGGCGGGCAGCGCGGTCGCCGCCGGAGCGACCCCGGCCGGGGGCACGGTGGCCGCCGGGGCCCCGGCCGGGAACGGAACGGTCGTCATCGGTGCGCCTGCCCGCCGGTCACGCCGAGAAGTGCTTCAGGTAGCGCGGGTCGATGCGGTCGACGCCGAGCAGCACGTAGAAGTCGGCCACGCCGAACGCCGGGTCGTAGGCCGGGGAGCCCGCGACCCACGCGCCGAGCCGCAGATAGCCGCGCAGCAGCGGCGGGGCGGCCGCGATGGTGGCGGGCTTGGCCACCTCCCGCGGCACGTACGGCAGGCGCGGGTGCACCCGCAGCTGCGGCGGCGACAGGTGCTTGCGGGAGACCAGGTCCCATACCTGCGAGGCCTGCGTGCCGCCGTCGGCCAGCGGCACCGAGGCGCAGCCGGACAGCCAGCGGTGGCCCATCCGCTCCAGGTACTTGGCGATGCCCGCCCACATCAGGTTGATCACGGCGCCGGTGCGGTGGTCCGGGTGCACGCAGCTGCGCCCGGCCTCGACGAGCTGGTCGCGCAGCACGGTGAGCGCGGACAGGTCGAACTCGCCGTCGCCGTAGCGGCGGCCGAGCCAGATGGCCCGCTGCGGGGGCAGCAGGCGGTACGTGCCGACCACCTCGCCGGTGCGGTCCTCCCGCACCACCAGGTGGTCGCAGTACGCGTCGAACTCGTCGACGTCCAGGCCGCCGTCCCCGGCGAGCTGGGCGCCCATCTCGTCGGCGAACACGCGGTAGCGCAGCCGCTGCGCCGCCTCGACCGTGGCCGCGTCTCCCGCGATCAGCGCGGAGTAGCCGGTGGGGGCGGCGGTCAACAACATCGTCGTCATGTGACCTGTGTAGAAGCCCTGCTTGACACCTGGCCCCGTGCCGGGTGGCCGGGACGTGAAGAGTGAGAGGCTGGAGGGCATGACCTCGCTGGTGATCGACGCACGGCACAACGGACCGCCCGGCTCCGGCAACGGCGGCTGGACGAGCGGCCTGGTCGCGGCCGCGATCGGGCCCGGCGAAGGGCTGGTCGAGGTGACGCTGCGCAAGCCGCCGCCGCTGGAGACGCCGCTGGCCGTGGTGCCCACCGACGCCGGGTGGGCCGTGCGGGATCCGGAGGGCGGGCTCGTGGCGGGCGCGGTGCGGCGTACCGGCGACATCCCGGCGGTGCCCGCGGTGAGCCGCACCGAGGCGCTGGCCGCCACCGGCCGCTATGCCGGGCACACCGATCACCCGTTCCCCACCTGCTTCGTGTGCGGACCGCAGCGGGCCGACGGGCTGCGCATCTTCCCGGGACGGCTGCCCGACGGCCGCACCGCCGCGACCTTCGTGGCGCCCCCGGACGTGTCCGAGACGGTGGTCTGGGCGGCGCTGGACTGCCCCGGCGGCTGGGCGGTGATCGACCGGGACCAGGCGTTCGTGCTCGGCCGCTACGCGGTCGCGGTGGACGCGCTGCCGGAACCGGACGACGAGTGCGTGGTGATGGGGCAGCCGGTGCACCGGGAGGGCCGCAAGGCGCTGGTCCGCTCCAGCCTCTACGCCCCGGACGGCACCCTGCTGGCGCGCGCCGAGGCGACCTGGATCGCGGTCGCCGCCTGACCCGGCCGCCGGCGCGCGGCCTGCGGTTTCGCGCTCGGCGTAGTGTCGCGCAAAGGACCGCGTGTGGTATGCGACACGGAGCCGTGCCGCGAGTGCCGCCCCCCAGCGCACCGCGTAGCCTGGGACCCGGTTTTCTGAGTTCTCGTTAAACACGTGCGGAAGAGGCGAAAACACCCGTGTCGACCCAGCACACCTCGGGCACCGGCCCGACCGGCCGCTCAGTTCAGGACAACCCACTGGCGAGCTTCGGTCCCAACGAGTGGATCGTGGAGGAGATGTACCAGCGGTACCTCGCCGACCCGACCAGCGTCGACCCGGCGTGGCACGACTTCTTCGCCGACTACAAGCCGGCCGACAGCGCCAAGCCCGCCGCCCCGGCCAAGGCCGCGGCACCGGCGAAGGCCGCGCCCGCCCAGCCCGCCGCCGCACCGGCCGCGACCGCCGCCGCCCCCGCGGCCGCCGCGCCCGCCGCCGCGAAGCCGGCTCCCGCACAGGCCAAGCCCGCCGAGAAGCCCGCCGCCGCAGGGGCGCCGGCCGGCACCACGGCCGTGCCGCTGCGCGGCATCGCCGCCAAGATCGTCGAGAACATGGACGCTTCGCTGGAGGTGCCGACCGCGACCAGCGTGCGCGCCGTCCCGGCGAAGCTGCTGTCCGACCAGCGCATCGTGATCAACAACCACCTCACCCGCGGGCGGGGCGGCAAGGTCAGCTTCACCCACCTGATCGGGTACGCCCTGGTCCGGGCGATCGCCATGCACCCGGAGATGAACAACCACTTCGGGCAGGTCAACGGCAAGCCCGCGATGATCGTGCCGGAGCACGTGAACCTCGGCATCGCGATCGACCTGGCCAAGCCGGACGGCTCCCGCACCCTCGTGGTGCCCTCCATCAAGGGCACCGAGCAGATGGACTTCCGGCAGTTCTGGCAGGCGTACGAGGACGTGGTGCGCCGGGCTCGCAAGAACGAGCTGACCATGGACGACTACAGCGGCACCACGGTCTCGCTGACCAACCCCGGCGGCATCGGCACCGTGCACTCGATCCCGCGCCTGATGCAGGGCCAGAGCGCCATCATCGGCGTGGGCGCGATGGAGTACCCGGCACCGTTCGCCGGCATGAGCGAGACGCAGCTGTCCGAGATGGCCGTCAGCAAGGTCATCTCACTGACCAGCACCTACGACCACCGGGTCATCCAGGGCGCGCAGTCCGGCGAGTTCCTCAAGGTCATGCACGAGCTGCTGCTCGGCGAGCACGGCTTCTACGACGAGATCTTCACCGCGCTGCGCATCCCGTACGAGCCGGTGCGCTGGATCCGCGACATCTCGCACACCTCCGAGGGCCAGATCGACAAGGCCGCGCGGGTCATCGAGCTGATCCACTCCTACCGGGTCCGGGGCCACCTGATGGCCGACACCGACCCGCTGGAGTTCACCATCCGCAAGCACCCGGACCTGGACGTGCGCGAGCACGACCTGACCCTGTGGGACCTGGACCGCACCTTCCCGGTCGGCGGCTTCGCCGGCAAGGACAAGATGAAGCTGCGCGACATCCTCGGCGTGCTGCGCGACTCGTACTGCCGCCGCGTCGGCGTCGAGTACATGCACATCACCGACCCGGAGGAGCGCCGCTGGATCCAGCAGCGGGTGGAGCGCAAGTACGAGAAGCCCTCCCCGGAGGAGCAGAAGCACGTCCTGGGCCGGCTCAACGCCGCCGAGGCGTTCGAGACCTTCCTGCAGACGAAGTACGTCGGCCAGAAGCGCTTCTCGCTGGAGGGCGGCGAGTCGCTGATCCCGCTGCTCGACGAGGTGCTCCAGGCGTCCGCCGAGGGCGGCCTGGACGAGGTCGTCATCGGCATGGCGCACCGCGGCCGGCTCAACGTGCTCGCCAACATCGTCGGCAAGCCGTACGAGAAGATCTTCGGCGAGTTCGAGGGCCACCTCGACCCGAAGACCGCGCAGGGCTCCGGCGACGTCAAGTACCACCTCGGCATGACCGGCAAGTTCACCTCGCCGGACGGGCAGTTCTCCACCACCGTGTCGCTGGCGGCCAACCCGTCGCACCTGGAGGCCGTGGACCCGGTGCTGGAGGGAATCGTCCGGGCCAAGCAGGACCGGCTCGACCTGGGCCTGCACGGCTACACCGTGCTGCCGCTGCTGGTGCACGGCGACGCCGCGTTCGCGGGCCAGGGCGTGGTCGCCGAGACGCTGAACCTGTCCCAGCTGCGCGGCTACCGCACCGGCGGCACCGTGCACGTGGTCGTCAACAACCAGGTCGGCTTCACCACCGCCCCGGAGTACAGCCGCTCCTCGCTGTACAGCACCGACGTGGCCCGCATGATCCAGGCGCCGATCTTCCACGTGAACGGCGACGACCCCGAGTCGGTCGTGCGGGTGGCCCGGCTGGCGTTCGAGTACCGGCAGGAGTTCAACAAGGACGTGGTCATCGACCTCGTCTGCTACCGCCGCCGGGGCCACAACGAGGGCGACGACCCGTCGATGACCAACCCGCTGATGTACCAGATCATCGACGCCAAGCGCTCGGTGCGGAAGCTCTACACCGAGGAGCTGATCGGCCGCGGCGACATCACGGTCGAGGGCGCCGAGGAGGCGCTGCGCGACTACCAGACGCAGCTGGAGACGGTGTTCAAGGCGACCCGCGACGCGGTCGCCGGGGTGTCCAGCCGGCTCACCCGGGCCCGCGAGGTGGTCCCCGAGCCGGTCGTCGCCACCGCGATCCCGGCCGACCTGGTCCGCCGCATCGGCGAGGCGCACACCGCGCTGCCCGAGGGCTTCACCCCGCACAAGCGCATCCAGCAGCTGCTGGAGAAGCGCGCGAAGATGGCGGTCGAGGGCGACATCGACTGGGGCTTCGGCGAGATCATCGCGTTCGCCTCGCTGCTCGCGCAGGGTGTGACCGTGCGCCTGTCCGGCCAGGACTCGCGGCGCGGCACGTTCGTGCAGCGGCACGCGGCGATCGTGGACGCGCAGACCGGCGGCGACTTCCTGCCGGCCACTGCGGTGGCCAGCGACGACGCCCGCTTCCACGTGCAGGACTCGCTGCTGAGCGAGTACGCCGCGCTCGGCTTCGAGTACGGCTACTCGGTCGAGGACCCGAGCGCGCTGGTGCTGTGGGAGGCGCAGTTCGGCGACTTCGTCAACGGCGCCCAGTCGGTGATCGACGAGTTCATCAGCTCCGGCGAGGTCAAGTGGGGCCAGCAGTCCAGCCTGGTGCTGCTGCTGCCGCACGGCCACGAGGGCCAGGGCCCGGACCACACCTCCGGCCGTCCCGAACGCTGGCTGCAGCTGGCCGCCGAGGACAACATGCGCATCGCCATCCCGTCCACCCCGGCCAGCCACTTCCACCTGCTGCGCCGCCAGGCGCTGTCGGGCAAGCGCAAGCCGCTGGTGGTCTTCACGCCGAAGTCGCTGCTGCGCCACCGCCTCGCGGTGTCGCCGGTGGCCGACTTCACCAACGGCACCTTCCAGCCGGTCATCGGCGAGACCGCGCAGCTCGACCCGGCGCGGGTCAAGCGCGTGCTGCTGTGCTCGGGCAAGGTCTACTACGACCTGGTCCAGGCGCGGCAGGAGCGGGGCGTCGAGGACACCGCGATCATCCGCCTGGAGCAGCTCTACCCGCTGCCGGTCGAGGAGCTCAAGGCCGAGCTGGCCAAGTACGCCGCGGCCGAGGACTTCTGCTGGGTGCAGGAGGAGCCGGCCAACCAGGGCGCCTGGTCGTTCGTCGCGCTGAACCTGCTGGAGCACCTGGACGGGGTGCGGATGCGCCGCATCTCCCGCCCCGCCGCCGCGGCCCCGGCCGTCGGCTCCACCAAGCTGCACGACGTCGAGCAGGCCGCGCTGCTGGAGGCGGCGCTCCCCCGCTCCTGAACACGCTGACGACCGCCGTCCCCGTCTCCGCCGCGCGGGGGCGGGGACGGCGGTCTTTCCAAGGAGAGAACATGTACTTCACCGATCGCGGGATCGAGGAACTGGTCGAGCGGCGGGGCGGCGAGGAGGTCACCCTGGAGTGGCTCGGCGAGCGCCTGCGCGACTTCCTGGACCTGAACCCGGAGTTCGAGACGCCGATCGAGCGCTTCGCGACCTGGCTCGCCCGCCTGGACGAGGACGACGAGTAGTCCCCCGTCCCGTCCCGTCTCAAGGCCCGGGTACACACACGTCGGGCCGCGGGCACGCCGTACGGTATGACTGTGGCTCTTGGCGTATATGTGACCGGCGTCGAGGCGGGCGGCGGCAAGTCCGCCGTCGCGCTCGGCCTCGCGGAACTGCTCAGCCGCCGGGTGCGCAGGCTGGGCGTGTTCCGCCCGCTCTCGCGCGACGGCGACGACGACCCGGTGCTGGCGCTGCTGGGCAGCCGCTACGGCACGCTGGGCGCGGCCGGGCCGAGCTACCAGCACGCCTCGGAGCTGCTGGGCGCGCACCGCATCGACGACCTGGTCGGCGAGATGCTGGAGCACTACCACACGCTGGAGCGCGGCTGCGACGCCGTGATCATCGTGGGCACCGACTTCGGCCGCACCCTCGGCGAGGGCCACGACGAGCCCGCGCTGCCCGAGGAGCTGCAGCTCAACCTGCGCCTGGCCGGTGAGCTGGGCGCCTCCGTGCTGCCCGTGGTGAACGGGCACCGCCGCGACGCCGGGGACATCGCCGACGCGGTGCGCGCCGCGTACTACTCCTGCGACGACCTGCCCGTGCTGGCCGTCATCGCCAACCGGGTGGCGCCCGGGGCGGACACCCGGCTGCCCGCGCTGCCGGTGCCGGTGTACGCCATCCCGCAGCTGCCCGCGATCGCCGCCCCGACGGTGGCCGAGGTGTCCCACGCGCTGCACGCGACGCCGGTGCACGGCGCGACGCCGGGCGCGCTGGCCCGCGACGTGGTCAGCGCGGTGGTGGGCGCGGCCTCGGTGCCCACCTTCCTGGAGCACCTGCGCGACAACTGCCTGGTGGTGACGCCGGGCGACCGGGCGGACCTGATCGTGGCCACGTTCGCCGCGCACCTGGGCGGCCAGGCGGCGGTGTCCGGGCTGCTGCTGACGCTCGGCGTGGAGCCGGACCCCCGGGTGGTGGCGCTGGTCAGCCGCTTCCGGGTGGAGCTGCCGATCTTCACGGTGCCCTCGGACAGCTACGACACGGTGGCCGCGCTGACCGGCCTGGAGGGCCGCCTGCGCGGCGACAACCAGCGCAAGGTGGACGCGGCCCTGGGCCTGTTCGAGTCGCACGTGGACTCCGTCGAGCTGGCCGGGCGGCTGGACCTGACCCGGCCGGACCGGGTCACCCCGCTCATGTTCGAGTACGAGCTGATCGAGCGGGCCCGCGCCGACCGCCGCCACGTGGTGCTGCCGGAGGGCGCCGAGGAGCGCATCCTGCGCGCCGCCGAGGCGCTCAGCCGCCGCGGCGTGTGCGACCTGACCCTGCTCGGCCCGGTCGACGAGCTGGAGCAGCGGGCCCGCGAGCTGGGCCTGGACCTGGGCGACGCGCGGCTGGTCAACCCCGCCGACTCGCGCTGGCGGTCGGAGTTCGCCGGGGAGTACGCCCGCATGCGCGCGCACAAGGGCATGACCCGCGACATCGCGTACGACCTGATGACCAACGTCAACTACTTCGGCACCATGATGGTGCACACCGGGCGCGCCGACGCGATGGTGTCCGGCGCGGTGCACCCGACCGCCGACACGATCCGGCCCGCCTTCGAGATCATCAAGACCCGGCCGGGCGTCTCCGTCGCGTCCAGCGTGTTCTTCATGTGCCTGGCCGACCACGTGCTGGTGTACGGCGACTGCGCGATCAACCCGGATCCGACCCCGGAGCAGCTCGCCGACATCGCGGTGTCCTCGGCCGAGACGGCGGCCCGGTTCGGCGTCGAGCCCCGGGTGGCGATGCTGTCCTACTCGACCGGCGGCTCGGGGCAGGGCGCCGAGGTCGACAAGGTCGCGCTGGCCACCAAGCTGGTCCGGGAACGGCGACCGGACCTGCCCGTCGAGGGCCCGATCCAGTACGACGCCGCCGTCGACCCGAGCGTGGCCGCGACCAAGCTACCGGGCAGCGACGTGGCGGGCCGGGCCACCGTGCTGATCTTCCCGGACCTGAACACCGGCAACAACACCTACAAGGCGGTGCAGCGCTCGGCGGGCGCGGTCGCGGTGGGCCCGGTGATGCAGGGCCTGCGCAAGCCGGTCAACGACCTGTCCCGCGGCGCGACGGTGCGCGACATCATCTCCACCGTCGCCATCACGGCCATCCAGTCGCAGGTGACCTCATGAAGATCCTGGTGCTCAACGTCGGCTCGGCCTCGGTGAAGTGGGGCCTCTACCTCGACGGCAGGTCCGTGGACGGCGGCCTGGTGGACCGGGTCACCGACCCGGCGCAGGCGGTGCGCGAGGTGCTGTTCTCCGCCGACGTGTCCGGCCTGGACGCGGTGGGCCACCGGGTGGTGCACGGCGGCCTGCGCTTCTCCACCCCGACGCTGATCGACGACGAGGTGCTGGAGGCGGTCACCCGGCTCATCCCGCTCGCCCCGCTGCACAACCCGGTGAACCTGGCCGGCATCCGGATAGCCCGGGAGATGCTGCCCGGGGTGCCGCAGGCGGCCGTGTTCGACACCGCGTTCCACCGCACCATCCCGCCCGCGCAGGCGATGTACGCCATCGACGTCGAGGTGGCGCAGGAGAACGGCATCGCGCGCTACGGCTTCCACGGCACGTCGCACGCGTACGTCTCGCACCGCACCGCGAAGCTGCTGGGCCGGGATCCCGCCGAGCTGAACGTGATCACCCTGCACCTGGGCAACGGCGCCAGCGCGTGCGCCGTGCGCGGCGGGCGCAGCACGACCACCAGCATGGGCCTCAGCCCGCTGGAGGGGCTGGTCATGGGCAGCCGCAGCGGCAACATCGATCCGGCGGTGGTGTTCCATCTGCACCGGGTCGCCGGCATGTCCTTCGACGCGATCGACGACCTGCTCAACAAGCGCAGCGGCCTGCGCGGCCTGTGCGGCGACGGCGACATGCGGGAGGTGCTGCGCCGCCGCGCGGACGGCGACGCGGCCGCCACCCTGGCCTTCGACGTGTACTGCGAGCGGGTCAAGGGCTACGTGGGCGCCTACTACGCGCTGCTCGGGCGGGTGGACGCGATCACGTTCACGGCCGGGGTGGGCGAGAACGCCGCGCCGGTCCGCGAGGCCTCGCTGTCCGGGCTGGGCGCGCTCGGCATCTCCGTGGACCCCGCGCGCAACGACGCCGCCTCCCGCGAGGAGCGGCTCATCTCGCCGGACGGCGCGCCGGTGGCGGTGTGCGTCGTACCCACCGACGAGGAGCTGGAGATCGCCACCCAGACCGCGGAGCTGCTCGCCCGCTGAAGCTCGCTGTTCTCCGCAGAAGCTCCCGCCGTGCGGGTTCACCGCAACGGCGGGAGCTTCGCCGATCAGCGGGCCGGGGTCAGTCGGGGATCCTCAGGACCACGCCGACGTTGATGAGGTTGGGGTCGGCGATGTGGTTCGCCTTCGCGATCTTCATGTACTGGCGGCCGTCGCCGTAGAAGTGCGTCGCGATGTCCCAGAGCGTGTCGCCCGCCTTCACCTTGTACGTACGCTCCGTCTTCGGCGGCGGGGCCTGCGGTTTGGCCGCCGCGGGCGCGGCCGGCCGCGCGGCGGCCGCGGGCATGTCGGACGGCTTGGGCGCGGACGGTTTGGGCGCGGCGGGCGGTGCCGGTGCGGCCGCCGGTGGAGGTGCCGCTGCCGGCGGTGCGGCCGCCGCGGGTTCGGTGACGGGCGGCGCGGCGGGCGGCGGCGCGGTCTGCGCCTGAGCCTGGGACTGCGCCTTGGCCTTGGCCTCCGCCTTCTGCTGCTCCTCTTCCTCCTTCTTCTTCTTGCCCCACTTGAACGGGTTCATGAAGCCCGCGGCCTCATGCTCCAGGTTGTCCAGGCGGCCTTCCCTGTCCTGCGGCTCGCTCATCAGTCCCCCCGTGGCTCTGTGGATCACGACACCCGAACGCCAGACTAGTCCCGTTTGAACCCGTTTCGGATTGGTTCGGCGCTAACCGCACATGGGGCAGAATGGCTGCGTCGTGATCATCAGTACGAAGACGAGGCGCCGCATGTTCGCACATCTGCTCGGCGACGGAGCCGAGCTCCGCCCCATCGAACCCTGGCAGGCCGAGGAGTTCCTGACCCACATGGACCGGGCCCGCGCCGATGTGGACGAGTGGATCCCGTTCGCCACCCGCTCCACCGACCTGGACTCGGCCCGCGCGACGCTGCAGCGCTACGCCGACATGCAGGCCGCCGACACCGGGCGCATCCTGGGCATCTGGCTGGACGGCACGCTCGTCGGCGGCTGCATGCTGTTCCGCTTCGACGCGGAGGCGGGCAACTGCGAGGTGGGCGTCTGGCTCGAACCGGCCGGGCAGGGCCGGGGCCTGATCACCCGCGCGGTGCGCCACGTGCTCGACTGGGTGTTCCAGGTCCGCGGCATGAGCCGCGCCGAGTGGCACACCAGCCCGAAGAACGAGCGCAGCCTGGCCGTGGCGGCCCGCCTCGGCTTCACCCGCGAGGGCGTGCTGCGCGAGGCGTACCCGTACCGCGGCGTACGCCACGACACCGTGATCCTGTCCATGCTGGCCCGCGAGTGGCCCCGGGGCTGACCCCGCCCCCACCCGCCTGCCGCCGACGCCGGCCTGTGACATCGGGAATCCGGCACCCGGATCCGACGTCACAGGCCGGCGTCCACGAGGAGCGGGACGGTCAGCGGCCGTGGTCCAGGACGATCTTGCCGAAGCCGGCCCCGGTGGCGAGGCGCTCGAACGCGGCGCGGGCGTCGGCGAAGTCGAGGACGGTGTCCACCACCGGCGCGATCTTGCGGGCCGCCATCAGCTCCAGCAGCGCGGCCAGCTCGTCCCGGGTGCCCATGGTCGAGCCGACGATCTCCTGCTGCAGGAAGAACACCCGGCGCAGGTCCACCGTGGCCAGGTGGCCGGAGGTCGAGCCGGAGACCACGATGCGCCCGCCCGGCTTCGTGCTCTTCACCGAGTGGTCGAAGGTGGCCTCGCCGACGGTCTCGATGACCACGTCGACCCGCTCCGGCAGCCGCTCGCCCGGCGCCAGCGCGGTCGCGCCGAGCCCGGTGGCGTTCTCCCGCTTGGCCTCGTCGCGGCTGGTCGCGTAGACCCGCGCGCCCAGGGCCCCGGCCAGCACGATCGCCGCGGTGGCGACCCCGCCGCCCGCGCCCTGCACCAGTACGCTGCCGCCCTCGGGCAGCCGCCCCCGCGTGGTCAGCATGCGGTACGCCGTGAGCCAGGCGGTCGGCAGGCACGCGGCGTCGGTGAAGGTCATGCCCGCGGGCTTGGGCACCAGGTTGCGCCGCGGCACGGTGACCAGGTCGGCGAGCGTCCCCTGGTGGCGCTCGGACAGCAGCGAGCGCTTCGGGTCGAGCGTCTCGTCGCCGCCCCCGGCGGCCGGGTCGCCGACGACGGCGTGCACGACCACCTCGTTGCCGTCCTCGTCGACGCCGGCGGCGTCGCAGCCCAGGATCATCGGGAGCTGGTCGGCGGACAAGCCCACCCCGCGCAGCGACCACAGGTCGTGGTGGTTGAGGGCGCTGGCCATCACGCGGACCGTGGCCCAGCCCTCGGGTGCCTGCGGTTCGGGCCGCTCGCCCACGGCGAGACCGGCCAGCGGGTTGTCCGGATTGATGGAATCGGCATAGACGGCACGCATGGCCCGACGCTAACAGCAGCGACGCCGCCCCACCGGGCCACCCTGAGGGTTCGTTCAGCGACACAGGTCACCACGGGTGATCCGAGCGTCCGCAAGGGAGACCGCCACGGAAGGCCGGCACAGGCCCGGAACGCGGGTCAGCACGGTGATCCGAGCGTCCGGAGAGAAACAGCCGCAAGAGGCCGACGCAGATCCGGTGGCGGACTCGGGCTCGCCGCGGAGGGCCGGCGAGCACCGTCGGCGGCGGGAAAGCCCACCGGGCGGCGGCAGGAGGGCGGCGGGGAGGGGTGCCCGGAGATCGGGCCCCGGCGCGGGCGGCGCGGCGGGGCCCGACGGCCCCGCGGGGCCGGTTAGGCGCGTACCACGCCGTCGTGGCGGGCGGCGTCGGCGACGGCGGCGGCCACCGCGGGCGCGACGCGCGGGTCGAGCGCGCTGGGCACGATCGCGTCGGCGCTCAGCTCGGCGGCGACCACGTCGGCGATGGCGGTCGCGGCGGCCAGCTTCATGCCCTCGGTGATCCGGGTGGCGCCGGCGTCGAGCGCGCCGCGGAAGATGCCCGGGAAGGCGAGCACGTTGTTGATCTGGTTCGGGAAGTCGCTTCGGCCCGTGGCCACCACCGCGGCGTACCGGGCGGCGACGTCCGGGTGCACCTCGGGCGTCGGGTTGGCCAGCGCGAAGATCATGCCGCCGGGCGCCATCCGGGCCACCGCCCCCTCGGCGATCTGCCCACCGGAGACGCCGATGAGCACGTCCGCGCCGTCCAGCGCCGCGGCGATGCCACCGGAGACGCCGCGCGCGTTGGTCTGCTCCGCCAGCTCCGCCTTGGCCGAGCCGGGCACCAGGTCGGGCCGTCCGGCGTGGATCGCGCCGCGCGAGTCGCACACGATCACGGCGGCCGGGTCCACCCCGCCCGCGATCAGCATCTTCGTGACGGCGACCCCGGCCGCGCCGGCGCCCGAGACCACCACCCGCAGGTCGCACAGCTTGCGGTCGAGCAGCGTCGCCGCGTTGCGCAGCGCCGCGAACACGACCACGGCCGTGCCGTGCTGGTCGTCGTGGAACACCGGGATGTCGAGGGCCTCGACCAGCCGCCGTTCGATCTCGAAGCAGCGCGGCGCGGCGATGTCCTCCAGGTTGATGCCGCCGAAGCTCGGCGCGAGCGCCTTCACGACGGCCACGATCTCGTCGGTGTCCTGCGTGTCCAGGCAGACCGGCACCGCGTCGACGCCGCCGAACTGCTTGAACAGGACCGCCTTGCCCTCCATCACGGGCATCGCGGCGCGCGGGCCGATGTTGCCCAGGCCGAGCACGGCCGAGCCGTCGGTCACCACGGCCACCGTGCGGCCGACCCAGGTGTAGTCGTACACCAGGGCGGGGTCGGCGGCGATCGCCTCGCACACCAGCGCGACGCCGGGCGTGTAGGCCAGGGAGAGATCTTCTCGGGTGGTCAGCGGCACCGTGCTCGTGACGGCCATCTTGCCGCCCCGGTGCCTCTCGAAAGCTGGATGATCCACTGTGGACTCCCACTATGACAACGCACACGAGCCGAGTCGGTTCAACGACGGGTCAGCGTTGACACGGCGCGGCGAGGTCACGGGGTTCTCCCGAAGCCCGGAGTGTAGACCCGGCACTACAGATGATCAATGACCAGGGTCACGCGTTGTGGCATTTCACACCTGGTGAGGGCCGTGTCGGATTCACTCATGACCCGTCTCCCGGGCCCTCAGCAGCGCCGGGCGGGGCCAGTAGCGGCAGACCACCCGGCCCAGCACGTCGGCCACGCCGTACGCCCGCGAGTCGTCGGTGACCAGGCCGTTGTCGCCGAGCAGCCAGACGCCGCCGCCCTGGAGCCTGGCCACCCGCTTGACCACCAGCAGCTCCGGCCGCACCCGGAAGCGCGCGACGACCACGTCACCGGGCCGGACCGGCCGCCCGCCGCGGCGTACCAGCAGCATGTCGCCGTGGCGCAGGGTCGGCGCCATGGACGGGCCGTGCACGAGGACGGGAAACAGCGGCCAGCGCAACAAAGCCTCCGCGGCGGAGTAGGGTCGGCAAGGGGATCATTGTCCCGTTCAGACCTCAGTCAGCTCATGGAGGACTCCGATGCAGTTCTTGAAAGGACGCAGCCTGAAGCCGCGCACGGTGGTCAGCGCTCACTGCGACCTGCCGTGTGGCGTCTACGACCCGGCGCAGGCCCGGATCGAGGCCGAGTCGATCAAGGCGATCTGCGAGAAGTACCAGGCCAACACCGACCCGGAGTTCCGGACCCGGGCGCTGGTCATCAAGGAGCAGCGGGCCGAGCTGGTCAAGCACCACCTGTGGGTGCTGTGGACCGACTACTTCAAGGCCCCGCACTTCGAGAAGTACCCGAACCTGCACCAGCTGTTCAACGAGGCCACCAAGCTCGCCGGCGCGGGCGGCGCCAAGGGCCAGGCCGACCCGGCCGTCGCCGAGCAGCTGCTGGTGAAGATCGACGAGATCGCGAAGATCTTCTGGGAGACCAAGCAGGCCTGATACCGCCTGCCCGGCCGGGTGACCGTTCCGGTCACCCGGCTGCACCGCACGACGAGTGCGCGCGGACGGCCGGTCATGAGCTAGGCTCCGCCCGGGGGGTTGGGCCAGGTGAGTCAGATTCTGCAACCGACGGCGATGTCGCTGACCGACAACGTCGTTGCCGTCACCGTGCCCGCCGACGGCGGCTGGCTGGGCGTGCTGCGTACGGCGACGGCCGGGCTGGCCGCGCGCCTGCGTTTCGCTGGTGACAAGATCGAGGACCTGCGCATCGCCGTGGACGAGGCGTGCGCGATGCTGCTCGGGATCGCGCCCCCCGGCGCGCAGCTGCACTGCCGTTTCGAGATCGGCGCCACCGAGCTGACCGTGGCCATCTCCGCGCCGGTCAACGGCAAGAAGAAGCTCCCGGGCGACTCGGCGTTCGCGTGGAAGGTGCTCAGCGGCCTCACCTCGCGCGTCGACGCCGAGCAGGCCGACGGCGTGGCCACCATCCGCCTGGTCACCGAGCTGCCGCAGCAGCCCGCCGCGGCCTGACCGCCGCGGCACCGGGCCGCCGGTCGCGCCCGGTCAGGCGCGCTCGCGCCAGCCCAGCCAGCGGGTCGTCGCCGGGGCCAGCACCAGGCCGATGACGGCCAGCGCGCTGCCCATGACGGCCCAGCCCGCAGCGGGCATCCCGCCATTGATCATGAAGAACGCGGGCGCCGTGATCATCAGCTCCAGCGCCAAGCCCGGACCCCGCACGCCGGGCCGGCGGCGCAGCAGCCCCCACGCCACCGCGCCCAGCCAGGCGGCGATGGCCAGCGCGAACACGGTCACCCCGGCGGCCAGCCGAAGATCCGTGGCGCTCGCGGTGAAGTCGGCGTACACCAGCGCCGCGGCCAGCACGGTCACGGCCACGGCCTGCAGCACGACCAGCGCGACCGCGCCGTACAGCGTCGCGGGCGGCCGGGTGGCGGTGGTCTCGGCGGACATCGGGGACCCCTCTCACGGCTCTGCCTGGCCGCCCACCGTGCCGCGCGGGCGGCCCGCCGGGGGTCTCAGGTTCGCCAGGAACCCTAACCGAAGCACGGTGAACGCCGTCTCCCAGCGTGCGGCCCGCGTAACAGGAGGTCACCGCGCCGGGTACATTCCCGTCATGCGAGGTCTGCTCGTCGTCAACCCCAAGGCGACCACCACGTCCGCCCGCACCCGCGACGTGCTGGCCGGTGCGCTGCGCAGCGAGATGGAGCTGGCCATCGGCTTCACCCGGCGCCGCGGGCACGGCTTCGACCTGGCCCGGGACGCCGCCGCGGACGGGGTCGACGTGGTCGTCGCGCTGGGCGGCGACGGCACCGTGAACGAGGTCGTCAACGGCCTGATGGCGGCCGGGCGCGGCGCGCAGGGTCCCGCGCTGGCCGTGGTGCCGGGCGGCTCCACCAACGTGTTCGTGCGCGCGCTGGGCCTGCCCCGCTACACGGTGGACGCCACCTCGGTCATCCTGCGCGCGTTGCGCCGGGGCAGCACCCGGACCGTCAGCCTGGGCCTGGCCGACGACCGCTACTTCACCTTCTGCGCGGGCCTGGGCCTGGACGCCGCGGTGGTGCGCCGGGTCGAGCAGGCGCGGCGCAAGGGCCGCCGCTCGACCCCGGGCCTCTACCTGCGCTCCACCCTGGGGCAGTACTTCGTCGAGGGCCGCCGCGAGCCCGGCATCACCGTGGAGGAGCCCGGCGCGGAGATCGAGGGCGGTCTGGCCAACGTGATCGTGCAGAACACCGCCCCGTGGACGTACCTCGGGGAGCGGGAGGTGCACGCGAGCCCCCGCGCGTCCTTCGACGCCGGGCTCGACGTGCTGGCATTGAGGGCCCTCCACCTGCCCTCCACCCTCCACACGGTCACCCAGATGCTGACCCATCAGCCAGACGATCCGGACGAACGGGGAGAGATGTCCGGAAAAAAGATCATGGTGCGCCACGATCTGGCGGAGTTCGTCGTCCGTTGCGCCACCCCCCAGGCGTTCCAACTAGACGGCGACTATCTAGGTGAACGCGAAAAGGTGAAATTCACCTCGGTGCCCGGGGCACTGCGCGTAATCTGCTAAGAGTCGCTGTCGAAAGGCAGCGAAATGGCGATCTGTGTCAATGGGCACACGTGACACACGCTGGAAATCCTGGCGACGCATTACGGCTCGTACTACATTGATCACTGACTGTCGCATGTCGGGGTCCGGGGTCACGCCCGGTGATCCGGACAAAACGGTCGTGAGCTTGCTCACCCGTCCGTCCTAATTTCGGGCACCCCCCTTGACATCGCGGGAGTTCGTGAAAGCATTCACAAGCGTACCGAGCGCTGAACCTGTTGCGCCGACACGCGCTGCTGATTTCGGTAGCGGTCCGTAACAACTGGATCGCATCCAAATCGCTTCACGCGCGTTCGCATACAGAGAAGCCCGAACGTACCAAACGCATCGTTAGCAATCTCCACTGCCATCACAAGGAGTGTTTCCGCCATGGACTGGCGCCACCATTCAGTCTGCCGCGACGAAGACCCGGAGCTGTTCTTCCCGATCGGGACGTCCGGCCCCGCATTGCTTCAGGTCGAGCAGGCGAAGAAGGTGTGCGGGCGGTGCCCCGTCTCCAACGAGTGCCTCAAGTGGGCGCTGGAGACCGGTCAGGACGCGGGAGTCTGGGGTGGGATGAGCGAAGAGGAGCGGCGCGCCGTCAAGCGCCGTGGCGGCCTCCGGGTCCGCGCGCACTCCCTCTGAGCACCCAGCGACACCTGCACCACAACGCCTCGCCGCACAAAACGTAGAAAGCCCCGAGCGCCGTAGCTCCGGGGCTTTTACGTTGTCCGGGCTCCGCCGGTCGCGCCGAGCCCGCCGTCCCAGGCCGGCGCGGCCTCCCCGGTGGGCAGGGCGGGACTTGATCGCTGGTTCGTGTCGAAACGTGTGGCCAGCAAGATCGCGGGTTCGTGTCGAAAGGTGCGGCTGGACCGCAGGTTTGGACACGAAGCCGCGATCTTCGCCGGAGGGCAGCCGTCGCGAGGGCGCGGTGTGGGCCGGGGCGCCCGACGGCGGCGCGGAAGGTGCCCGGCGGACGCCGCCCGGAGACAGACAAGATCACGAATCTCGGCCCGTGACCAGGGAAATACGGTGCGTGAAACCGTGCGGAAACCCGCTCAGGCGGCCACGAGAGCGCGTTGCGGAGCGGCCGCATCCACGCGGTGCAGAACGAGCCGAACGAGCTCTCTCGACGCTCCCAGAGGTGCCGCCGCGCCGATCGCGCCCGTGTCCCGGGCATCGGCGACGATCGCCTCGTACAGCCGGCCGGGCGCGAGGAAGTACGACGCCACCGCCACCCGCTGCGCCCCGGCCTCCCGCAGCGCCGTCACAGCCTGCCCGCCGGTGGGCGCCGCCGCGCTGGCATACGCCGCCTGGCAGGGCACGCCCAGCCGCCGTCCCAGCTCGGCCGCGACCTCGTCGACCATGGCCCGCCCGGACGCCACGCTGGTGCCCGCCGCAGCCAGCACGACCGCGTCGTAGCCGGCACCGGCGCGCCCGGCGACGGAGGCTGCGGGCACCGCCTCGTGCAGGCGGCGCACCAGCCCCGCCAGCAGCGGCTCGGAGACCGCGCCGAGGGTGTCCGCGATCGCGCAGTCGAACCCGGCGACCTGGGCGGGCAGGTCCACCCGCCCGTGGTACGCGCGGGTCAGCAGCAGCGGCACCACCACCGGCGCGGGTGCCCCTGCGGCCCGTAGCGCGGCCAGCACGTCGGCCGGGCGCGGCTCGGCCAGCTCCAGGAACGCCACCCGGACGTCCAGGCCCGGCCGGGCGCAGGCGACCGCGCGGGCCAGCGCTCGCGTTTCCGCCTGCGCCCGCGGATCGCGCGAGCCGTGCGCGACCAGCACCACGGGCGCGAGCGCACCCGTGGGGCCGGTCGTCAGCCCGTCCCGCGGCATCGTCCGCGCGTCACGCGGCATGCAGACCGCACTCGGTCTTGTCGAACATCGCCCAGCGCCCCGAGCGCGGGTCCTCGCCCGGCTGGGTGCGCCGGGTGCACGGCCAGCAGCCGACGGAGCCGTAGCCCTGGTTCAGCAGCTGGTTGACCGGGATGTCGTGGCGGGCGATGTACGCGTCCACATCGGCCTGGGTCCAGGTCGCCAGCGGGTTGACCTTGACCTTGCCGCGGTTCTGCTCGAAGTGCACCACGGGGGTGTTGGCGCGGGTCGGCGCCTCGTCGCGGCGCAGGCCCGCGGCCCACGCCTCGTATCCGGCGAGCGCCTCCTCCAGCGGCTTCACCTTGCGCAGGTAGCAGCAGGAGTCGGGGTCGCGGGCGTAGAGCCGGGGTCCGTAGCGCTCGTCCTGCTCGGCGACGGTCAGCTCGGGGCGCACGGTCCGCACGGTCACCGGGATGGTGCGGGTGACCCGGTCTCGCACCCGCAGCGTCTCCGGGAAGTGCAGGCCGGTGTCGAGGAAGACCACCTCGATGCCGGGCACCACCCGGGCCGCCACGTGCGCCAGCACGGCGTCGGCCATCGAGCTGGTGACGCAGAAGCGCGACCCGAACGTGGCCGCCGCCCAGCCGACGATCTCCTCGGCGGGCGCGCCCTCCAGCTCGGCCCCGGCCCGGCTCGCCAGATCCATCAGTTCCGCGGTGGAACGCCGCACGTCCACGGTCATTGCGTCACCCTCCCCAGCAGTCCGATCATCTTCAGCGCGAAAACCCGTCGGCACGCTCGGCACTCCCACTGCCCGTGGGTGCCGGCGGCCGGCTCCCCTGCCTCGTTCTCCGGACCCGCGTGCGGGCGCAGGTACGCCTCCTCGCCACAGAACGGGCAGTAGTACGGCACCGCCCGTTGATTGCCGTCGCTCATGCCGCCGCCTCCGGCGTCGCCATGAGCCGAGCAGCGTTCATGATTCGCTCGCTGCGCTCGCTCATCGGAGTTCTTCCTCGTCCACGCGCAGCACCCACTCGGCGAAGGGCTCCATGGCGTCCTTGCGGCCTTCGAGGTAGCGGCGGGTCAGGCGCTCGGCGTACTCCGGCAGCTCCTCGACCGTGGTCTTGAGGCCGCGCAGCTTGCGCCCGAAGTTCGGGTTCTGGCCCTGGGCCATGCTCAGCCCGCCGCCCAGGTGCACCTGGAAGCCCTCGACCAGCTCGCCGTTCGGGCCGGGCACCAGCTGGCCCTTGAGGCCGATGTCGGCGACCTGGGTGCGGGCGCAGGCGTTCGGGCAGCCGTTCACGTTGATCGAGATGGAGCCGTCGATCCGGCCGATGGTGCGCTCCAGGTGCGCCACGGTCCGTTCCGCGGTGGCCTTGGTCTCGACGATGGCCAGCTTGCAGTACTCGATGCCGGTGCAGGCCATCGTGTCGCGCCGCCAGGTGGACGGCCGGGCCTGCAGCCCGATCGCGTCCAGCGCGGCGATCAGCGACTCGACCTGCTCCTCGGCCACGTCGAGCACCAGCAGCTTCTGGTACGGCGTGAGCCGCACCCGGCCCGACCCGTGCGCCTCGGCGATGTCGGCGACCTGCGCCAGCACCGTGCCGCTGACCCGGCCCGCGACGGCCGCCGCGCCGACGTAGAACCTCCCGTCGCGCTGGCGGTGCACGCCGATGTGGTCGATCGGGTGCTCGGGCAGCTTCGGCGCGGGGCCGTCGACCAGCTTGCGGCCGACGAACTCGTCCTCCAGGATCTGCCGGAACTTCGCCACGCCCCAGTCGGCGACCAGGAACTTGATGCGCGCCCGGTTGCGCAGGCGGCGGTAGCCGTAGTCACGGAACAGCCGGCACACGCCCAGCCACACCTCGGCCACCTCGGCCAGCGGCACCCAGACGCCCAGGCGCTGGGCCAGCATCGGGTTGGTGGACAGGCCGCCGCCGACCCACAGGTCGAAGCCGGGCCCGTGCTCCGGGTGCTCGACCCCGATGAACGAGATGTCGTTGGCCTCGTACGGCACGTCGGGCAGCCACGAGATCACGGACTTGAACTTGCGGGGCAGGTTGGACAGCGACGGGTCGCCGATGTACTTCTCGACGATCTCGGTGATCGCCGGGGTGCCGTCCAGCACCTCGTCCTCGCTGATCCCGGCGACCGGGCTGCCGAGCACCACGCGCGGGGTATCGCCGCAGGCCTCGGTGGTGGACAGGCCCACCGCCTCGACCTCGCGCCAGATCGCCGGCACGTCCTCGATGCGCACCCAGTGCAGCTGGATGTTCTGCCGGTCGGTGATGTCGGCGGTGTCGCGGCCGTACTTCGTCGACACGTCCGCGATCGCGCGCAGCTGGGCCAGGTCGAGCTGGCCGCCGTCGACGCGGATGCGGAGCATGAAGTACTCGTCGTCGAGCTCGTGCGGCTCCAGCACCGCGGTGCGGCCGCCGTCGATCCCGGGCTTGCGCTGCGTGTAGAGGCCCCACCAGCGCAGCCGGCCGCGCAGATCGGCCGGGTCGATGGAGGCGAAGCCCCGGTGGGCGTAGATGTTCTCGACCCGGGCGCGGACGTTGAGCCCGTTGTCGTCCTTCTTGGTGCGCTCGTTCGGGTTCAGCGGCTCGCGGTGCCCGAGCGCCCACTGACCCTCGCCGCGGGGCTTGCGCGCGGCCCGGCCGGGGGTGCCTGCCGATGATGACGGTGCTGCCGATGCTGCCATCGCAGCGTCCTCCTGTAGTCAGTGGAGCGAGGACGCGCCTATGCGCCAGCACCGCGGTCGAGCGCGGATTCAAGCAGATGAATGCTCCGGCGCGTATGCGCGCCCGGGTTCAAAAAAACGGACGGGCGCGGTCAGCCAGCCGGACAGATGGCGCTGCGCACGCGGCCGAAATCGATGTGGCGGCGGGCGGTCAGCCCGAGCCCCATCAGGCGGCGGTTCACAGCGGCGGTCATGCAGTCACTTTCTCACGGCGGGCAGACCCGTGCCAATCACCGATCGCGTCACGTCCCACATTCTGACGCGGACGTGACGCAGATCGCTCTTTGTTAAAACAGGGACTAACGCTCGCGTTTGGCGAGCGGCACGAACAGCAGCGCCTCGGTGCCGCCCTCGGCCCGGTTGCGCAGCTCGATGCTGCCCCGCAGCTCGCCCGTGGTCAGCGTACGGATGATCTGCAGGCCCAGCCGCTTGTTCGTGGTCGGGTCGAAGTCCTCGGGCAGCCCGCGCCCGTTGTCGGCGACCGTCACGTGCAGCTCCCGCTTGGCCCGCTCCACGTGCACCACCACCTCGGCGCCGTCCACGACCTCGCCGCCCATCGAGTCGAACCCGTGCTCGACCGCGTTGAGCAGCAGCTCGTTGAGCACCATGACCAGCGGGGTGGCGATCTCGGCGGGCAGCACGCCGAAGCTGCCCTCGCGCCGGGTGCGCACCGGCGACTCGGGCGCGGCCACCTCGGCGGCCGCGTTGGCCACCCGGTCCACGATGCCGTCGAACTCGACCGCCTCGTCGGCGGACATCGCCAGCGTCTCGTGCACCAGCGCGATCGAGGCGACCCGCCGCACCGACTCCTCCAGCGCGGCCCGCGCCTCGGGCAGGGTGACCCGGCGCGCCTGCAGGCGCAGCAGCGCCGCGACCGTCTGCAGGTTGTTCTTCACCCGGTGGTGGATCTCCCGGATGGTCGCGTCCTTCGTGATCAGCGCGCGGTCCCGGCGCTTGACCTCGGTGATGTCGCGGACCAGCACCAGCGCGCCGATCGGCACGCCCGCCGGCATCAGCGGCAGCGCCCGGCTGAGCACGGTCGCCGTACGCGCCTCGATCTCCTTGCGGGCCGGAGCGTCGCCGCGCAGCGCGGACAGGATGCGGTTGCTGGCCTCGGAGCCCTCCAGCGGGTCCTCGGCGAGCCGGTTGAACAGCGCGGCCAGGTCCTCGCCGACCAGGTGCGCGGAGAAGCCGAGGCGGCGGATCGCGGACTGCGCGTTGGGCGAGGCGTAGGTGACCTTGCCGCTGCCGTCCAGCCGGATCAGGCCGTCCCCGACGCGCGGCGCGGAGGTGGTCTCCCCCGGGTGACGCACCGCCGGGAACGTGCCGTCGGCGATCATCTGCGCCAGGTCGTCGGCCGTGGTCAGGTAGTTCAGCTCCAGCTGGCTGGGCGTGCGCGCGGTGGACAGGTTGGTGTCCCGGCCCACCACCGCGATCACCGCGCCCGCCTCGCCGTCGTCGGCGCGCCGCCGCACCGGGATGGCCTCGTGCCGCGCCGGGGTGTCGCCGTACCAGACCGGGTCGCCCTCCCGCCAGATGCGGCCCTGCTCGCGCGCCACCCCCAGGTGGGCCACCTCGGCCCCGCTGGAGGTACGCCCCACCTGGTCGTCCTGATACGCGGTGGGCGCGGTGGTCGGCCGCACCTGCGCCACGCAGAGGAACGACGGTGTGCCGCCACCCGGCTCGCTCTCCACCGGCACCCACAGCAGCAGGTCGGCGAAGGAGAGGTCGGAGATCAGCTGCCAGTCGCCGGCGAGCCGGTGCAGGTGGTCGATGTCGGCCGGGCCGAGCGAGGTGTGCTCCTCGACCAGTTCACGCAGCGTTGACACGCGATCAGCGTCTCACGCCCGGGTGCCCGCGCGGTCACCGCCCGCACACCCGCCCGGAGATCAACCGACTTGCCAGGCAGGTGTGCGTATCTTGGCGCGCGATACGCCCGTGTGCCTGGCAAGTCGATCGATCTTGCGGGGGGTCAGAGGGTGGCGGTGACCTTCTTGAGGCCGCGGGGGGCGTCGGGGTCTTCGCCGCGGGCCAGGGCCAGGGAGAGGGCGAGCTGCTGGAGGGGGAGGATCTCCAGGAGGGGGGCGTAGCGCTCGTCGACGGCGGGCACGTCGAGGCGGGCCGAGGCGCCCGGGACGGACTCGGGGCCGACCACGACGACGTCCGCGCGGCGCTCGTCGAGGCGGGTGAGCACCTCGCGCATGGCCTGGCCGCCCAGCCCGGCGCCGACCATGGCCAGCACCGGCACGTCCGGGTCGGTCATCGCCAGCGGGCCGTGCAGCAGATCCGCACCGGAGAACGCCAGCGCCGGCAGGTACGACGTCTCCATCAGCTTCAGCGCCGCCTCGCGGGCCGTCGGGTAGGCGTAGCCGCGGCCGGTGGTCACCATCCGGGCCGCGAACCGGTAGCGCGCGGCCAGCTCGGCGGCGGTCGGATCGGCCAGGGTCTGCCGGGCCAGCTCGGGCAGCCGCTCCAGCGCGGCCCGCTCGTCGGCGGGCAGCGCACCGTCGCCGGCGCGTACCCCCTCGATGAGCATCAGCAGCGCGAACAGCTCGGCGGTGTAGGTCTTGGTGGCGGCGACCGCCCGCTCGTGCCCGGCCGCGACGTCCACCGACAACTCGGCGGTCTGCGCGAGCACGGACTCGGGGTTGTTGGTCACCGCGAGGGTGAGCGCGCCGGAGCCGCGCGCCACCCGCAGCACCTCGGCCAGGTCGGGCGAGCCGCCGCTCTGCGAGACGCCGATCACCAGCGCGTGCGACAGGTCGGGGCGGGCGCCGAAGACGGTGATCGCGCTCGGCGAGGCGAGCCCGGCGGGCAGTCCCAGCCGGATCTCTGTGAGGTACGCCGCGTACAGGGCGGCGTGGTCGGACGTGCCGCGCGCGGTGAACACCACGTGCTTCGGCCTCCGCTCGGCGATCACCTTGGCGACCTGTGCGATGGCGTCGGCGTGTGCCGGCTCCAGCAGCCCGGCGTACACCTCCGGCTGCTCGGCGATGTCCGCTGCCATCCCGCTGCCGCGCTGGCCCATCTCTTCTCCCTACCACTTCGCCCTGCGATGCTGCGCGATACCGCGCGTTCGGTGCGCAGTCTTGCACGATAATGACCGGCAGAGCAACACTGCGCGCAGAAATGAGCAGGGGCACACAATGCCCGCGCGCGCCTCTACCCTGTGCGACCGAGGGGAGGTCACATGTCCGACGGCGTCAACGATCCACAGCAGGAGGCGCTGGGCGAACTCGCCCTCGCCACCCTCGCCCTCGACGAGCACGACGCCGAACACGCGGTGCGCCACCTCGCCGCCGCGCTCGGCCACGACCCGCGCCTGCCCGAGGCGCACGAGCTGCTCGCGAAGATCGCCGCCCGCGCCGACGACGGCGGGCTGGGCCTGTTCCACCCCGGCGAGCGCGCCACCGCGGGCCGCGTGGTCGCCTTCGCGCACGTGCTCGCCCGGCACGGCCGCCACGCCGACGCGCTCACGCTGCTCGCCCAGGCCACCGTGCACGACCCGGCCCGCCCCTGGGCCGACGTCAGCTGGGTGCAGGCCCTCGACGCCGCCGAGATCGCCCCGGAGCACCTGCTCCGCGTGCTGCTGTCCGTGCTGGGCGCACTGCCCGACCCCGCCCCCGCGCACATCGCGCGGGCCACCCGGCCATACCTCGACCTGGCCCGCCGGGCCCTGCTCGCCCACCCCCGCGAGGCCCTGCTGCACGGCGCGGCCTCCGGGGTGGCGCGGCGGCTGCGCGAGCTGCCCCTCGCGCTGGCCTGGGCCGAGCGGGGGGTACGCCTGCAGTCCGGCAAGCTCACCGAGATGTGGTGGGGCAACGCCCTGCGCGCCGACGGGCGGCTCGACGAAGCGGTGCGAGCCATGCGAGCCGCCCAGCGGCACGACCCCGACGACCTGTCCGTCGCCTCCGACCTCGCGCTCTGGCTCACCGAGCTCGGTCACACCGCCGAAGCCCTAGCCCTCATCGAGGAGGCCACCGCCAAGGACCCGTCGTACGACTGCGCCGTGCACACCGCGCACCGGCTGCGCTTCCTCGCCGACGGCGACCCCGGCCACCTGGTCGCCCTCGCCGACTTCATGCGCGCCACCACCGACGCCAGCCACGAGCACTACGACCTGCAGCAGTGCTGCGAACGGCTGCCCTGGCTCGGCTTCGTACCCGAGGAGGGCGACCCGGTCCCGCCCGCCGGACCCCGGCCCGACCCGCCGCAACCCGCCGCCGCCCGCGCGATCGCCGCCATGCTCCCGCTCGGCTGGGCACCCCCGCCGATGGTGTACGACGCGGCGGTGCGGCTGGCCGGCGTACCCGCCGAAGATCTGATCGCGGCGCTGTCCCACCCGCCCGTCCCGCCCGGTGTCGACCCCGACCGGGTCCCCGCCGCGCGCCGCGTCCTGCGGCTCTGGTGCTGCCTCGGCCTGCTGCACCATCGCGCGGGCGAACCCTGGTTCGGCTCCACCCGGCGGCGGTTGCTGCTGGACGTCGCCCTCGGTGCCGGGGACGGTGCCGTCGAGGCGCTGTACGCGCTGGTCGCCGCGGGCTGGGTGGACCCTGCCTGCCGCGCCGACGTCGCCGCCCTGCTGGAGGCCCGGCTGCGCGCGGTGCCGGAGGCGCGCCGGGTCCACCCGTTCACCGCGGACGTGGCCGTGGCACAGCTCGCCTACGTCACCCCGGGCATGCCCGCCGAGGCCCGCGCCCTGGCCGGCCACATCACCGGCGACGCCCTGCCCGGCCCGGCCGCCGCCGTCCCGCGTCCCCGCCGCCCGTGGCTCTCCCGCCTCCTTCGGCGGCGACCCTGACCTGCGCCCGAAGTCCGGTCCGCCGCCGCCGTCTTGTGTCACAACCTGTGGCTGAGTCCGGCCTGTGACGGGAGCCCGCACTCAACGCCCTTCCCTGAAACCCGCGCCGAGCGGAGCGGGGGTGGAGATCGCGGTCTCGTGTCCGAAAGTGTGGCTGGAGCCCAGCTTCCGACACGAGACGGCGATCTTCGCGAACGCGGCTCCACCCCAGCCCAGTCCCCGGAGGGCTTGATCGCGACTTCGTGTCACAACCTGCGGCCCAGCCCCACTTTTCGACACCAACTCGCGATCTTCACCGCCGCCACCCGGACCGGACCGAGCACAGCCGGCCTTGATCGCGGTCGATCTCCACCCCCCACTCCCTTCGGCGCGGGTTTTAGGGGGGTGTTGATCGCGGGCTCGTGTCACGAGCCGGGCTCCAGCCACACTTTCTGACACGAGACGGCGATCTTCGCGGGGCAGGGCGGGGCCGGACATGGCGAGGCCCCGACGACGCAGCCGGGGAACGGCGGCGGGGCGGGGCCTCGACGGTGGTGCGGTGGTTACTCGACGGCGACCAGGGGCCGGGCCTCGGCGCCTTCGGCGGTGGGCTCACCGCCGCGCAGCGGGACCTCCTTGATGAACCAGGCCGCGATCGGAACCAGAATCGCGAAGCCCAGCGCCCACCAGAACAGACCCGAGGTGGCGTACGCGATGCCGTGCAGCACCGCCTCCTTCATCGGCGCGGGCAGCAGGTCGAGCTTGTCCGGCTGCAGCCCGCCGACGTTGAACTCCATGTTGCCGCCAGGCGCACCCGCGGGCATCACGCTGCCGAGGTCGTCCTTGAGCCGGTCGACGAACACCGCACCGAAGATCGACACACCGAACGAACCGCCGATGGACCGCACGAACGTCGCGGTCGAGCTGGACACGCCCAGGTCCTTCTGCTCCACGCTGTTCTGCGCGATGAGCATCGTGGTCTGCATGAGGAAGCCCATGCCGACGCCGAGCACCACCATGTAGATCGAGGACTCGGTGATGCTGGTGTCCACGTCGAGGCGGGTGAGCAGCACCATCGCCAGGGCGAGGGTGACACCGCCGAGGATCGGGAAGATCCGGTAGCGGCCGGTCTTGGTGATGGTCCGGCCCGCGACGATCGAGGTGACCATCATGCCGAGCATCATCGGCAGCAGCAGCAGGCCGCTGTTGGTGGCCGAGGCGCCCTGCACGGTCTGGATGTAGAGCGGCAGGAACGAGATCGCGCCGAACATCGCGAAACCGACCATGAACCCGATGACCGAGACCAGGCTGAAGTTGCGGTTGCGGAAGATGCCCAGCGGCAGGATCGGCTCGGCGACCCGGGTCTGCGTCCACAGGAAGATGCCCAGCAGCACCACACCGGCCACGCCCATGCCAAGGATCTCCGGCGAGTCCCACGCGTACTTGTTGCCGCCCCAGGTGGTGATGAGGACGAGCGCGGTGACGCCGAGGCTGAGCAGGGCGGCGCCGATCCAGTCGATGCGGTGCTCGGTGCGGTACTTCGGCAGGTGCAGGGTGGTGGCCAGCACGAACAGGGCGATGCCGCCGATCGGCAGGTTCACGTAGAAGGCCCAGCGCCAGTCGGCGTGGTCGGTGATCAGGCCGCCGACGAGCGGGCCGGCGATCATCGCGACGGCCATGATGGCGGCCATCATGCCCTGGTACTTGCCGCGCTCGCGGGGCGGGACGAGGTCGCCGATGATGGCCATCGCGCCGACCATCAGACCGCCCGCGCCGAGGCCCTGCAGCGCCCGGAAGGCGATCAGCTGGTTCATGCCCGAGGCGGGGTCGATCTCACCGGCCGCGCCGGACAGCGCCGAGCCGACGAGGAAGATGATGATCGATACCAGGAAGATGGTCTTGCGTCCGTAGAGGTCGCCCAGCTTGCCCCAGATGGGGGTCGAGATCGTGGTGCCGAGCACGTACGCCGTGACCACCCAGGACAGCTTGTCGAGTCCGCCCAGCTCGCCGACGATGCGCGGCATGGCCGTACCGATGATCATGTTGTCGAGCATGGCCAGCAGGATGGCGAGCATCAGGCCGGGCAGCACAACGCGGAGGTTCGGTTTGGGGATTTCGGGGGACGACGTCGTCCGGTCCAGGACTTCAGTCATGGGGGCTCCGCTCGTTCACCGGCGACCTTACTTGCCGCCCGGCTAGAATATTTACTAGCCGTACGGTAAGTTCCCTACTTGCCGGCCGTCAAGTTGGTTACCCCGCCCGGCTGACAGTGTGATCCAGGGAACACGGAGCAGCGATGAACGACGACCTCGCCGGTGGCCGGGCCGACGCCCGGCCCGACACGCGCGCCCGCATCCAGGCCGTCGCCCTCGACCTCTTCACCGAGCAGGGCTACGAGGGCACGTCGCTGCGGGAGATCGCCGAACGGCTCGGCGTCACCAAGGCGGCCCTCTACTACCACTTCAAGAGCAAAGAGGAGATCGTCGACAGCTTCAGCGCCGACCGCCTCGCGCGGATGGACATGCTGATCGAGTGGGGCCGCAGCCAGCCGGAGCCGCACTCGGCCGGGTTCCGGCGCGAGCTGCTCGCCCGCTACGCCGACGAGCTGCACAGCGGCCCGTTCCTCAAGGTGATGCGCTTCTTCCACCAGAACCAGCTGGCGTTCAAGAACCAGCCGGCCGGGGCGAAGATGCGCGACGCCATCATCGACATCATCGGCCTGCTCGCCGAGCCCGGTTCGGCGCCGACCGCACGGCTGCGCGCGGGTATGGCGGTGTTCGCGCTCAACACGAGCTGGCTGCTGCTGCAGGGTGAGGACATCAGCGACGAGCAGCGGCGGGAGGCGGCGATGGAGGTCGCCCTCGACCTCATCCGCGACTGAGCGGCCGCGGTGGCGCTCAGGCCAGCGGGTAGCGCAGGGCGAGCAGGGTGACCCCGGGCAGCGGCGACCAGTCGCGCTCGGGCAGCCGCTCGAAGCCCATCCGGGCGTAGAGGCGGCGCGCGTCGGCGGCGAAGTCGCGTACGCAGATCACGACGCTGCGGCAGCCGTGGGCGGCGGCGCGCTCCAGGCACGCGCGGGCCAGCGCCTCGCCCGCGCCCCGGCCCTGGGCCTGCGGCGACACGGCGAGCATGCGGAACTCGGCCTCACCCTCGCGGGCCAGGTCGGCCAGCGGGCTGCCGGGCAGCACGAACGTCACCGAGCCGAGCACGGCCCCGGTGGTCTCGTCCACGGCGACCAGCACCTCGGCGGCGCGGGCGCGGGCGGCGGCGTCGGACAGGTGCGCCTCGTACGGGTGGCCGTCCGCGGTCTGCCCGTCGCCCCGGTAGGCGGCGACGGACAGCGCACCGATCGCGTCGTAGTCGGCCGGCAGCGCCGGCCGGACGAGGATCTCGGTCATGCGGGGTGCCGCTACTACTCGATGACGGCGATGAGGTCGCCCTCCTGGACGACGTCACCCTCGTTCACGGCGATCTTGGAGACCACGCCGTCCGACTCGGCGATCACGGGGATCTCCATCTTCATCGATTCCAGGATGACCAGGGTGTCACCCTCGGCGACCTCGTCCCCCGCCGCCGCCACGACCTTCCACACGTTCGCCACCATCTCGGCCTTGATCTCCTCGGCCATCAGCCGGCCCCTTCCCCTGACTCGCGTGCAAGACGACCGTATCCAATCACGGAGCGCCGGTCCGGTGACGCTCAACCGGCGCATAGGATTTGTCCCTGACTGAGCGCCGTTACCGGAAGGGGTGTGTCCATGGGCAAGCGTGCTCGCAAGAAGAAGTCCCGCAAGGGCTCGAAGGCCAACCACGGCAAGCGACCCAACAGCTAATCCCGTTGCCGGGGTGCACCTCGGGGCGGATCATTTCCCGGCGTGCACTCCGCGCTCACCCTCACCCCGGCCCAGCTGCCCGACCTGCTGCTGCACGTCGCGGTGGTCCGGCCCGTGTTCGTGTGGGGCGCGCCGGGCATCGGCAAGAGCTCGCTGGTCCGCGCGTTCGCCGACTCGCTCGGCCTGCCCTGCGTCACCCTCGTGGGCACCCAGCTCGCCGCCGAGGACCTGATCGGCGTGCCCGAGCTGCGCGACGGCCGCAGCCGCTTCGCGCCGCCCGAGATGATCGCCCGCAGCGAGCCCTACTGCCTGTTCCTCGACGAGCTGAACGCGTCCTCGCCCGAGGTGCAGAAGGCCTTCTACTCCCTCATCCTGGACCGCCGCATCGGCGCGTACGAGCTGCCGGCCGGTTCGATCGTGATCGGTGCGGGCAACCGCGCCACCGACAACGCGCTCGCCCGCCCGATGGCGTCCGCGCTGGTCAACCGCCTGCTGCACCTGCATCTGCGGGCGTCGGCAGTGGACTGGCTGGGCTGGGCGGGCGGCGCGGGCGTGCACCCGTGGGTGCTGGACTACCTCACCCAGCGCCCGGACCACCTGTGGGTGCAGCCGCCCAAGACCGAGGAGCCGTTCTCCACCCCGCGCGCCTGGCACATGCTGTCCGACGCGCTGCACTCCTACGGCGAGGACATCGTCGAGGAGACGCTGCGGCTGCTGGCGTACGGAACGCTCACCCCGGCGCATGCGTCGGGTTTCTGCGCGTACGTCAAGACGGTCCGGCATCGGTACGGCCTGGACGCGATCATCCGCGGCGACGCCTCGTGGCCGCGCGCCGCGACCGACCGCGACCTGCTCTACTTCTTCGCCGAGACGTTCCGGGCCCGGCTGGTCAAGGACCTGCCGGACAGCCGCGAGCACGCGAGCCGTGCCGTGCGCGAGTTCGCTCTGCGCGCCAAGGGCCTGCTGGTCGAGCTGGCCGAGATCTCGCTGGAGTGCGCGCAGCTCGTGGTCGCCGCCGACGCCGAGGGCAAGCCGGTGCTGCCCGCCTGGTTCCTCGTCGAGGTCACCCGCGACCTGCCGCGCCTGGTCGCGGCCCGCACATGACCACCCACCCGCCACGAACCCGCGCCCCACGGTCCGCCACCACACAGCCCGCCACCACGCGGACCGCCACCACGCGGACCGAGGCGGGCGTGGCCGTTGATCGTCCGATTTGCCTGGCACCTGGGCGAAAGCGAGCTCAAGATACGCCCATGTGCCAGGCAAGTCGGACGATCAGGGTGGCGCGAGGCGCATCGGCACGGGATGTGGGAGGGCGGCGGTGAGCCGGCGCGGCGGGGAGAAGCGTAAGGACCCGCGCAAGGAGGCGTTCGACGCGGCGGTGCAGGCGGTGTTCGGGGAGCGCATCTTCAGCGCGATGCGCGACTCGCCGCACGGCGACCGCTGGCTGTCCACCGACTGGGCCGAGCACCCGGAGCTGGGCCGCGCCCGCGGCTGGGCGCGGGTGCGCCGGGACGGCCGGATCACCGTCAACCGCAACGCGCCCGCCGAGCCGGCCGAGTGGATCTGGGTGCTCACCCACTGCGCGCTGCACCTCGGCTTCGGCCACCTGGAGCCCGGCCGGCGCGCCGACCACGCCGCGCAGGCGGCGGCGTGCCTGGTGGTGGCCCGCTTCCAGCAGCAGCTGCGGCTGGGCACGCCGCCGTTCCAGGTGCCCGCCGACCTGCCCGGCACCGACGAGGACCGGCTGGCCGACCTGTGGCGCGACACCGGCGTGCCGCCCGAGTACGCCGCGCTCGGCTGCGGCGGCGCGCTCGGCGACCTGGACGTCGCCGAGCCCGACGAGACGCGCCCGCCCCGGCACCTGCGCCAGGCGACCAGCGTGCCGACGCTGACCTGGCCGGAGCTGTTCGCGATCGGGCTGGCCGCCGCCGCGACCGCCGCGGTCGAGGACGCGGGCCAGGCCCGCCGCCCCGACGGCGAGATCGACCCGGACAGCCCGTGGGAGAAGGCGCGGCGCTGGTTCGTGTCGTCGTACCCGCTGCTCGGAGCGCTGGCCGCGGGCTTCCGCATCGTCGCCGACGCGGAGCTGGCCCGCGCCTGGCAGATCTCGATCGCGGCGGTGGACGCCGCGGCGGGCGAGATCTACGTGAACCCGCTGCGGCGGATGCCGGAGCCGCACTGCCGCTTCGTGCTGGCGCACGAGATGCTGCATGCCGCGCTGCGGCACGGGCAGCGGGTCGGCCCGCGCGACCCGTACCTGTGGAACATCGCCACCGACTACGTGATCAACGGCTGGCTGGTGCAGATGGGCGTCGGCGAGCTGCCCGAGGACGTGCTCTACGACCCGGCGCTCAAGGACCACTCCAGCGAGGAGGTGTACGACCTCATCACCGCGAACCTGCGCCGCTACCGCAAGCTGGCCACGCTGCGCGGGCGCGGCCTGGGCGACATGCTGGACCGGCCGGTGGGCGGCGCGGACGAGGCGCGGCGCGCGGGCGACGTCGACGACTTCTGCCGCCGCGCGCTGGCCGGCGGCCTGGCGTACCACGAGCAGCACGGCCGGGGTTACCTGCCGGCGGGCCTGGTCGCCGAGATCCGGGTGCTGGACAACCCGCCGCCGCCGTGGGACGTGCAGCTGGCCCGCTGGTTCGACCGCTACTTCACGCCGCTGGAGCCGACCCGGTCGTACGCGCGCGCCTCGCGCCGCCAGGCGGCCACCCCGGACATCCCGCGGCCCGGCCGGGTGCGGCCGGAGCTGGTCGAGAAGCAGCGCACGTTCGGCGTCGTGCTGGACACCTCGGGCTCGATGAACCACGAGCTGATGGGCCGGGCGCTGGGCGCGATCGCCGCGTACGCGCTGGCCCGCGACGTGCCCGCGGCCCGCGTGGTGTTCTGCGACGCGGCCGCGTACGACGCGGGTTACCTGCCGGTCGAGGAGATCGCCGGCCGGGTGAAGGTGCGCGGCCGCGGCGGCACCGAGCTGCAGCCCGGCATCCGCCTGCTGGAGCGGGCCGAGGACTTCCCCGCCGACGGCCCGATCCTGATCATCACGGACGGCGACTGCGACGTGCTGCGTGTCCGCCGCGAGCACGCATACCTGATGCCCGAGCGTGGCAGGCTGCCCTTCACCCCGCGCGGCGAGGTCTTCCGGCTCCGCTGAGCCGCGCGCGGCGGTGACAAACGAAGATCGCCGTCTCGTGTCACATCCTGCGGTGTGGCCGCAGATCATGACACGAGACGGCGATCTTCACGCGAAGCGAGCAGCCGACGCGATCAGCCCGAAGGCGATCAGCCCAGCTCCCGCGTGGCCTCGACCTCGACCACCAGCTCGGAGAGCTTCGCGCGGAGCCGGTCCTTGAGCTCGGCCGGGGCCTGCTCCTGGCCGCAGCAGCGGTTGACCAGGGCCTTGACCTCCTGCTCGATGCCGTACTCGCGCAGGCACGGCGAGCACTCGTCGAGATGCTGCTTGATCAGCGTCCGCCGGTCGTCGGAGCACTCGAGGTCCAGGTAGAGGTAGACCTCGGTGAGCACCTCGCGGCAGTCGTTGTCCTCGTGTTCGCTCATCACGCCTCCCGAGCGCTGGTCTGGCCCGAGAATCCGCGCTCCGCGGCATAGCCCTCCAGGAGCTTGCGCAGGTTGCGTCGGCCACGGTGCAGCCTGGACATCACGGTGCCGATGGGCGTGTTCATGATGTCCGCGATCTCCTTGTAGGAGAAGCCTTCCACGTCGGCGAGGTAGACCGCCAGCCGGAACTCCTCCGGCAGCGACTGGAGCGCGTCCTTGACGTCGCTGTCGGGCAGCCGGTCCAGCGCCTCGGTCTCGGCCGAGCGCAGACCGGTGGAGGTGTGCGACTCCGCCTCGGCCAGCTGCCAGTCGGTGATCTCGTCCGTCGGCGCCTGGATGGGCTGCCGTTGCCTCTTGCGGTACGAGTTGATGAAGGTGTTCGTGAGGATGCGGTAGAGCCACGCCTTCAGGTTCGTGCCGTCCTCGAACTGGTGGAACGCGGCGTACGCCTTCAGGAAGGTCTCCTGCAGCAGGTCCTCGGCGTCGGCCGGGTTGCGCGTCATCCGCAGTGCGGCCGCGTAGAGCTGGTCGAGGAAGGGCATCGCGTCCCGCTCGAAGCGGGAACGACGCTCTTCGACGCTGTCGGTGCTGGTCAAGCGCGAGACCACCCTCGAAGATCGGCCGGTCCGCGACTCCCTCTGCGCGGTTCGCGGCACTGAGGCTGACTCTACCGATGCCAGGTGCACCCGCGGGGCGGGCACCGCGGTAATGCCGGACACGGCTTCGCCGTCCAGCGCCGCGGGCCACTCGGGCGCCGCCAGCAGCCGCTCCACCGCCTGCACCGCAGGGTCCTCGCCCGACCGCGTCAGGTAACGCGTCCGCACCATGAGACCACCTCTCGCCGAGGGCCGAGGTCGATCGGCCCATCCGCGGGGAACAACGCCGTCCGGCGGCCGTCGCATTCCGTGGGACGCCCCGGACGGTGACCACCGTCACTCCGGGCGGGCCCAGCCTCGGGCGGCCAGCCAGGTAACGACCGCCCGGCCCGCATCCTCCCGGCCGCCGCGCAGGTCGTGCCGCTGGCCGGGCAGCACGACGACCTCCACCCCGGCGGTGGCCTCGGGCACGCCGAAGGGATCGCGGTCGCCGTTGACGACCAGCGTGGGCAGGCCGGTGAGCAGCTCACCGGCCCGGCTGCGGTCCGGCTTGCCCGGCGGGTGCAGCGGGAAGGCCAGCGCGACGATGCCTGACGCGCCGACGTCGCCGGCCGTACGGCAGGCCACCCGCGCGCCGCTGGAGCGCCCGCCGACGATCAGCGGCAGCCCCGCGAACTCGGCGGTGAGCACGGCAAGCACGTCGCGCCATGCCTCGTCGAGGTGACCCGCCGGAGCTGGCGCACGCCGCCCGGCCACCCGGTACGGCTGGGTGACCAGCGCGACCGCGACCCCGGCCGCGAGCGCGGCGTCGCGGGTGGCGACCAGATCGGGTGCGTCGACGTCACCGCCCGCGCCGTGCCCGAGCACGAGCAGCGCGGCCGGGGCGGGACGCCGTGCGCCCGCCCCGGACCGCCGCTGTGCTCGATCGTCGGCTGCCCCGGCGCCGTCGCCGGGAAGGGTGACTTCGATACGGGCCGGGCCACGCCCGGTCTCCACCGATCGGGGACCGCCTCGCATCAGGCGATCATCCGGCGTGGACGGGCTCCCTGGCCAGTAACGGCACGCCGTGCAGCACGGAGTCGCGCTCCGTGTCGCCCAGCGCGCGCAGGGCCAGCCCGGTGCGCTGCATCGGGATCCGCGGCACCTGGCGGGTCGCCCCGGCCGCCGGACGCTGCGGCGCGCGCAGCTCCCCGGCCGAGACCACCAGGTCCGCCTGTGGCCCGTAGGCCGCGTACGGCAGCTCCTCCTGTTGCTCCTCGGTGCGCCAGGCGACCAGCATGGCCCGCCTCTCGCGGGCGGTCGTGCCGCCCCATACGCCATGACAGTCGCCGACGCTCAGCGCCCAGGCCAGACAGGCCCCCGACACCGGACACCGCCCGCACAGCTGGACGGCCGCGTCGGCGGGCTCCAGCGGTGCCGGAAAGAACGTCTCCGGATCGACGGCCTGGCAGGCACCTCTGGTGCGCCAGGCGTTGTCGTGACGCTCCCGCACGGCCCGCACCAAGCGCGGGTCCCTGCGAGCAGCGGCGACTTCATGCGGGCGTGGAATCCGCGCCCGGGTCATCCACCCACCTCCCCCGTGGGTCGGTCCCCCCGGCCAGCGGGGGGATCCGGCTCAGACAGACGGTGACGCGCGGGCGAACCGCTTACCACCGACGCTGTGTCTTACCGCACCTTACGAGGTTCAGACAAGTGTTTACCCGCAAACTGGTGGCACAAATTGCCACGTTCCAGCGCAAAAATCAGAAGAGGCCGGGCTGGGCAGCCGGGTCGGCCAGGCGCGCGGTCAATTCAGGGCCATCGTTGTATACGTTACCGACCGCGGCGCCCACCGGACGGATCTCCAGAGTGGACAGGTACGCCTCGGCGGGCGGCGCGAGCAGCGCCGGGTCGGCGGGCGCGTGCAGCCACTCCGCCCAGCGCGCCGGCTCCAGCAGCAGCGGCATGCGGTCGTGCACCCGGGCCAGCTCGCCGAGCGCGGCCGTGGTGACGATGGTGCAGGTCAGACCGTGCTTCGAGGCGGCCCACAGGCCCGCGAAGGCCAGCCCGGCGCCCTCGGCCGGGTCGGTCATGTAGTACGCCTGGCGGCCCTTGTCGGTGCGCAGCCACTCGTACCAGCCGTCGGCCGGCACGATGCAGCGCTTGCCCGCGAACGACGGGCCGAAGGCGCGCGAGGTGGCCAGCGTCTCCGACCGCGCGTTGATCATCCTGAGGCCGGTGCGGGCGTCGGCGGCCCACGGCGGCACCAGGCCCCAGCGCGCCACGCTCAGCACCCGGCCCCCGCCGGACGCGGAGACCCGCACGATCGGGGCGGGGTCGGTGGGCGCCAGGTTGTAGTCGGGGGCCAGCGACTCGGCGGTCTCGTCCGCCGCGGCGAAGATCTGGGACAGATCAGCCGCCGTACGAGTCGTCGCGTACCGCCCACACATGGCGGTCACCATACGCCACCGCACGCTGACGGCTCGTCCCGGCGGTCCATCCGGGCGGCGGACCACCGGCGCTCCCCCACCGGGGTCCATCAGGCAGACTGTGAGGCGTGAGCAGACCACTCGTGCCGTGGACCGCGCCTACCGCCGTCGATGCCGTGGACGCCGTCGTCCGCCTGCCGGGTTCGAAGTCCATGACCGCGCGGGCGCTCGTGCTGTCCGCACTCGGACTGGGGCCGTCGACGCTGCTGGCCCCGCTGCGCGCCCGCGACACCGAGCTGATGGCAGCCGGGTTGCGCGCGCTCGGCTCGCACGTGTCCACCTCGGACGACGAGCGCTGGGAGGTGCGGCCCCGGCCGCTGGCCGGCCCCGCGCACATCGACGTCGGCCTGGCCGGCACCGTGATGCGCTTCCTCCCCCCGGTCGCCGCGCTGGCCAACGGCCCGGTCACCTTCGACGGCGACCCGCGCGCCCGGCAGCGCCCGCTCGGCCCGCTGCTCAAGGCGCTGCGTGAGCTGGGCGCGCAGATCGAGGCGTCGGCCATCGACGGCCTGCCGCTGACCGTGCACGGCAAGGGCGCGTTGCGCGGCGGCGAGGTCGCCGTCGACGCGTCGCTGTCCAGCCAGCTCATCTCCGGCCTGCTGCTGGCCGCGGCCGACTTCGACGAGGGCATCACCGTCCGCCACGTCGGCGACAACCCGGTGCCCAGCGCCCCGCACCTGCGGATGACCGTGCAGATGCTGCGCGCCGCCGGCGCGGCCGTGGACGACGGCCAGCGCGACGTGTGGCACGTGGCCCCCGGGCGGCTGTCCGGCCGGGCCTGGCAGATCGAGCCCGACCTGTCCGGCGCGGCGCCGTTCTTCGCGGCGGCGCTGGTCACCGGCGGCAGCGTCACCCTCACCGGCTGGCCGCGCAGCAGCGTGCAGCCGGTGGGCCGGGTACGCGAGCTGCTCGGCGCGCTGGGCGGCGGGGTGACCCTGTCCGAGCACGGGCTGACCGTGACCGGCACCGGCGCGGTCAAGGGCATCGACGCGGACCTGTCCGAGGTGGGCGAGCTGACCCCGGTCATCGCGGCGCTGGCCGCGCTCGCCGACGGCCCGTCCACGCTGCGCGGCGTCGGCCACATCCGCACCCACGAGACCGACCGGCTCGCCGCGCTGGCCCGGGAGCTGACCGCGCTCGGCGCGCGGGTCGAGGAGACCCCGGACGGCCTGTCCATCACGCCCGGCCCGCTGACCGGCACGGTCTTCGAGACGTACGACGACCACCGGATGGCGCACGCCGCGGCGGTCATCGGCCTGCGGGTGCCCGGCGTGCAGCTCAGCGACGTGGCGTGTACCGCCAAGACGCTGCCCGAGTTCCCGGCACTATGGAGCGCGGTGGTCGCCGGACGATGAGGGTGCAGCCGTGAAGCGCAAGCGGGAGTACGACGAGGACGACGTGAAGGTGCGGGCCACCAAGTCGTCCCGCTCGCGTCCGCGCACCCGCACCCGCCCGAAGCACGACGACGCGGTGACCGGCTTCGTGGTGGCCGTCGACCGCGGCCGCTACACCTGCGTGGTGACCGAGGGGCGCAAGACGTTCGAGGTCACCGCGATGCGCGCCCGCGAGCTGGGCCGCAAGTCGGTGGTCGTCGGTGACGACGTCGGCCTGGTCGGCGATGTCACCGGCGACCCGGGCAGCCTGGCCCGGATCGTGCGGATCGAGGAGCGCCGGTCGGTGCTGCGGCGCACCGCCGACGACGACGACACCACGGCCGAGGGGCGCATCGAGCGGGTGGTGGTGGCCAACGCCGACCAGCTGGTCATCGTGAGCGCGCTGGCCGACCCGCCCCCGCGCGCGGGCTTCATCGACCGCTGCCTGGTCGCCGCGTACGCTGCCGACATCGAGCCGCTGCTGTGCCTGACCAAGGCGGACCTGGCCGGGCCGGAGCAGCTGCTGAGCTACTACACCGAGCTGGACCTGGACTACGTGCTGACCCGCCCCGACGGCGACCTGGACGAGCTGCGCGAGAAGCTGTCCGGCCGGGTGTCGGTGCTGGTCGGGCACTCCGGGGTGGGCAAGTCGACGCTGGTCAACCGGCTGATCCCGGACGCGGGCCGGGCGGTGGGCGTGGTCAGCGCGATCGGCAAGGGCAGGCACACCTCGACCAGCGCGGTCGCGCTGCGCCTGCCGGACAGGCGCGAGTCCTGGATCATCGACACGCCGGGCGTACGCAGCTTCGGCCTGGCCCTGGTCTCCTCCGACGACCTGCTGCACGGCTTCCCCGACCTGGTCGAGGGCACGGTCGACTGCCCGCCGAACTGCGAGCACGGCGGCGGCGAGTGCGCGCTGGACGCCTGGGTGGCGCAGGGCAAGGCGGACCCGCGGCGGCTGGCGTCGTTCCGCCGGCTGCTCGCGTCCCGTTCCGGCGACGCCGAGCCCGGCCCGGCCGACGATCGCGGCTCGTCCGCTCCGCGCCCGTGACCGGGGCGGCCGGTCAGACCTCGACGTAGCCGCCGGTGCGCCAGTAGACGCCGTCGGCGCGGGCCATCAGGCCGGTGTCGATCAGGTAGCGCCGCAGCGACACCCAGTCCGGCTCGTAGAACGCCCGCAGCACCGCGTCGACCTCGCGCTCGGTCATCTTCACGCCGGGCTCGAACGCCGCCACGATGTGCTCCAGCAGCACCCGCCGCTTGCCCGCCTTCGCGGGGAGCGCCGAGATCCGCCCGTGCTCGTCGAGGAACGTCCGCAGCACCTTCTCCGCATCCGCGCCCATGGGGTGGAAGGTACCCCGTACGCGCTGATCCACGCGTTCTCATTTCGGGCGGGTCGGCCAACCCGGTACCGGGGACGTGCGGAGATCCGATAAGTTCTCGCCATGGCCCGCTACTCCGATGACCTTGGGCTTGCCCATGTGCTGGCGGACACCGCCGACAGCATCTCCATGTCCCGGTTCAAGGCGCTCGACCTGTACGTCGAGAGCAAGCCGGACCTGACCCCGGTCTCGGACGCGGACACGGCGGTGGAGAAGGCGCTGCGCTCGACGCTGGCCCGCACCCGATCGCGGGACGGGGTGCTGGGCGAGGAGTTCGGGGTGACCGGGGCCAGCGGCAGCCGGCAGTGGGTCATCGACCCGATCGACGGCACCAAGAACTTCATCCGCGGGGTGCCGATCTGGGGCACGCTGATCGCGCTGATGGAGGGCGACGAGCCGGTCGTCGGCATGGTGTCGGCGCCCGCGCTGGGCCGCCGCTGGTGGGCCGCGCGCGGGCTGGGCGCGTTCGCGGGCCGCCACCAGGCCGCCGCGCAGCCGATCCGGGTCTCCGGCGTGCGCCGCCTGGCCGACGCGAGCTTCTGCTACTCCTCCCTGGACGGCTGGGAGCAGACCGGCCGCCTGGCCTCGGTGCTCGACCTGATGCGCAAGACCTGGCGCAGCCGCGCGTACGGCGACTTCTACGGCTACATGCTGCTGGCCGAGGGCGCGCTGGACATCATGATCGAGCCCGAGCTGATGCTGTGGGACACCGCCGCGCTGGTGCCGATCGTGACCGAGGCGGGCGGCACCTTCACCGACCTCTCCGGCCGTCCGGGCGCCGCCGGAGGCTCCGCGGTGGCCACCAACGGTCTGCTGCACGACGACGTGCTGGAGCGGCTGAGCCCGGCCGGTCTTCGCGCTCTGTAGTCAGCATCATTCACTCGGTTAAGTCGGCTCCGGGTAGGGCGCTGCCGACCCCTAAGGGTCTAAGCTGCGTGGGTGGTGTCCTCTGGCTGGTGGTTCCTGGCGGCGATGATCGCCGCGTACGGCATCGCCAACCTGCTGCAGTCCGTCGCGGCGACACGCACAGCGACGACCGAGAACCTTGATCCGGGTCTGCTGCTGCGGCTGTTCGGCAACCGTACGTACCTGCTCGGTCTCGGCTGCCAGATCCTCGGCTTCATCCTCGCCCTGGGCGCGCGGCGCGACCTGCCGCTGTTCCTGGTGCAGTCGGCGGTGACCGCGGGCCTGTGCGTCACCGCGTTCGCCGGGGTGCTGGTGCTCAAGTGGAAGCTGCCACCCGCGGAGATCCTGCTGCTCACGGCGGTGGTGGCGGGCATCGGCATGCTGGCCGCGTCGGCCAAGCCGGGCCACGCCGAGCCGCTGGACGCCAAGGGCATCATCTCGCTGGTCGTGGCGCTGGCCGTGATCGCGGGGGTGAGCACCTTCGCGGGCAAGGTGAAGGGCGTGCTCGGCTCGGTGGTGCTGGGCTCGCTCGCGGGCCTCTGCTTCGCCTCCGCCGCGATCGCCGCCCGGCCGCTCGCCTCGGCGCAGAGCATCGTCGAATTCGGCCTGAATCCGCTGCTCTATCTAGTCATCGCACATTCACTCACGGGCCAGCTGCTGCTGGGTCTCGCCATGCAGCGCGGCTCCACCAACGCCGCGGTCGCCGCGATGGACGCCGCCGGTGCGGCGCCCGCCGCCGCGATCGGCATGCTGCTGCTCGGCGACCAGATCCGGCCCGGCATGGCCTGGGTCGCCGCGCTGGGCTTCGTGGTCACCCTGGGCGCTGTCATCGCGCTCACCAGGTACGCCGAGCCGCAGCACGACCTGGTGGCCGAGCCGGTGCCGCTGCCGGTGCGGTTCACCTCCGTCTCGGTGCCCGGCCTGCCCGACCACCCGGCCCGCGGCGTGTTCCAGGTGCCCGGCGCGTCCCAGCCCGGCCCGCGCACCGGCGCGATCCCCACCACCGCCATCCCGGTGCCCGCCGCGGCCGCCGAGCCGGAGCCCGCGACCGGCGGATACTTGCCGGTCATGGTCCCGATCGCCACCACCCAGCCGCCCGCGGCCACCGGCCCCGCCGCATCGAACGGGCACCCCGCCGCCAACGGGCACCCGATCGCCAACGGCCACCCCGTGGCCAACGGGCACCACGGCTACCTGCCGGCGACCGCCTCGGGCCAGGTGCCGCTGCCGCCCGGCCAGGCGTCCGCCAACGGGCACGTGCCCGCGCCGGCCCGCCGCCCGCTGCGCGCGGTCGCCGAATAACGCGATCGCCGGACGGGCCTCTCCTTCTGCGCATACCGTGCGATAAGGCGCGGACGTGGGGACAGGAGGCCGGAGTTGTCCATCCCGAAGGAGATCCTGGCGTCGCTCGGCGTGCCGGATCAGCTGAACACGCCGCTCGGCCGGTTCGCGTTCGCCGACGGCCTGCCCGCGCCCGACAGCGTCGCCGGACTGTACGACGCGCTCGACCTGATGCGCGCGGTCGAGGCGTTCCTGGTGGCCATGCCCGCCGCGTCGCTGGCCGCGATGCGGGCCGGGCTGCGCAACATCGGCGTCACCTCGGCCCGCCAGATCGCGATCACCGGCCCGCGCCCCGAGTCGGCCAGCCTGTATCTGACACCCGACACCGACACCGCGTTCGCCCACACGTTCCTCGACCTGAACCGGGACGGCCCGACCGTGGTCGAGGCCCCGCCGAACTCGCGCTGCGTGGTGGACGACTTCTGGTTCCGGCACGTCACCGACCTGGGCCTGGCCGGTCCCGACGAGGGCCGGGGCGGCAAGTACCTGTTCCTGCCGCCCGATCACGAGGGCGAGTTCCCGGACGGCTACTACGTGTTCCGCTGCCCGACGTACACCAACTGGGCGGTGTTCCGCGCCCTCGACGGCGCCGACACCATCCGGCAGGTCCGCGTCCACCCCCTCGACCAGGCCGCCTACCCGCCGCCCAACGAGTTCGTCGACGTCGCCGGGCGGCCGCACGACACCGTGTTCGCCAGCGACGCGACCTTCTACGAGCAGGTCGACACCGTGGTGCAGGAGGAGCCGCTCGACTCGCTCGATCCCGAGCGGCGCGGCGTGCTGGCCGCCGTCGGCATCGTCAAGGACGACCTGTTCGCCCCCGACGACCGGATGCGGGCGATCCTCGGCCGGGCGGCGCCGCTGGCCGCGGGCATGGCGCGGGCGCTGGCGTTCCGGCCGCGCGCCGCCGAGGCGTACTACCTTCCCGGTTCCTCCTGGAAGCGGCTGTTCTACGGCGGCAGCCACGAGTTCCTGCACGCCGGTGCCCGGCTGCTCGACGCCCGCGCGGCCTTCCACTACCTGGCCACCGTGATCACGCCGGCCATGGCCGATCCGCCGGCCGGGACCGGTTCGGTGTACGCGTACACCGCCGAGGACGGCACCGGCGAGTGGCTCGACGGCGGGCGCTCCTACGTGCTGCGGCTGCCCCGGCGGGTGCCCGCGAAGGCGTTCTGGTCGGTCACCGCGTACGACACGCAGACCCGCTCGCTGCTGGTCACCGACCAGCCGCAGCCGAGCGTGAGCAGCCTGTCCGGCACCGTCGCCGCGAACGAGGACGGCAGCACCGACGTCTGCTTCGGCCCGGAGCCGTCGCCCGGAGGCGGGTCGAACTGGATCCAGACCGTGCCCGGCGGGCACTGGTTCGCCATGCTCCGCCTCCACGACCCGACGCAGCCCTGGTACGACCAGACCTGGCGCCCCGGCGAGATCGAGCCCCGCGGCTGACCTACCCCGCCGGGCCGCACACCCGGCCGTTCCCGTCCAGCCGTGCGCCACGCCCACCAGATCTTGTGCGGTTCGTGCTGCCGGGACGACACGAACTGCACAAGTTTCAGTCCGGCGACGGTGCGCCGGGCGAGGCGGCGAGCGCGGCCTCCCCCGGTGCGACGTCACGGCCTCCGATCACATGGACCAGGTCGGTGTGGTTGAACAGCCACAGCCCCTGCGGTGTGGCCACCGCCTCCACACCCTCCGGCAGGTCCGGCACCAGGGGCTCGGCTCCGGCCGCCGCGCACACCGCGGCGAGCAGCCGTGCCGTCGCGGCGTCGTCCAGGCCGCACGAGACGTAGTACGCGACCCCCGCGCCGTGCTCGCGCCTGGTCACGGCCGGTCTGCCGTCCGGATACGCGGCGAGCACCGCGGCGTCCGGCGCGGTGAGGTGTTCCGTCCACGCCGCCGCGACGTCGCCCGAGTCCAGGACCAGTGACTCCCCCGCGGACAGCGGGTCGAACTCCTCCACCCGCACGCCGAGCAGGTCACGCAGCGCGCCCGGGTGGCCGCCGGTGCGGACCCGTGCGTGCTCGTCCACGATCCCCGACAGGTACGTCACCACCAGGTGCCCGCCGTCGCGTACGTATTCGGCGAGCCGCCGCGCCGAGGTGTCCGTGAGCAGGTACGCAGCCGGGACGACGAGCACCCGGTAACCGCCCAGCCGCGCGGCGGGCGGCACCACGTCGACGGCGTGGCCCCGCCGCCACAGCGCCCGGTGCCACCCTTCGACGATGCCCTGATAGTCCACCGGCGCGGGCAGGTGCGATGCCCCGATCGCCCACCCGCACACCTCGTCGAACCACACCGCGACCTGCGAGGGGTTAAGAGGGGCACCTTCCTCTACCGATGGCGTTAAGAAGGTGCCCTTCCTTTCGAGGTCGGCGAGGCGGGTGCCGAGGGCGGTGGCTTCGCGGAAGAGGCGGGTGCCGGGGCCGGGGTGGTCGACCAGGGCGGAGTGCCACTGTTCGGCGCCGCCGCGGCCGGCACGCCACTGGAAGTACATGGCGCCGCGGGAGCCGCGGGCGATGTGGGCCAGCGCGATGCGGGCGAGCATGCCGGGTGGTTTGCGGCGCTGTACGCCGTTTTCGGTGACGTGCGCCGGGGCGTGCTCCATGAGCAGCCACTCCCCGCCGTGGCCGGCCGCGGCGGACCAGCCGCGCGCGGCGTCGGCGGCGAACGCGCTCTGCGCCGGGGCGCCGTCCAGCGAGGACGGGTAGTGGTCGATGGCGACCATGTCCACCTGCCCCGACCAGCGGGCGTGGTCGACCGGCACCCACCCGCCGAGCACGAAGTTCGTGGTGACCTGCGCCTCCGGCGCGACCGCCTTGATCACGTCCCGCTGCTCGGCGTACGCGGCCAGCAGGCTGTCGGACAGGAAGCGCCGGTAGTCCAGCTCGTGCGCGGGGTTGGTCAGGTACTGCGTGGCGCGGGGCGGCAGCACCTGCGCCCAGTCGCCGTAGCGCTGGCTCCAGAAGTCGGTGCACCACGCCTCGTTGAGCGCGGCGAGATCACCGTGGCGGGCGCGCAGCCAGCCCCGGAACGCCGCCGCACAGTGATCGCAGAAACACCAGGTGCCGTACTCGTTGTGCACGTGCCAGAGCACCACGGCCGGGTGGTGGGCGTAGCGGGAGGCCAGCGCGGCGGCGACGCCGCGGCTCGCGGCCCGGTACGCGGGCGCGTTCACGCAGTACGTGTCGCGTGAGCCGTGCACCAGGCGTACGCCGTCGCGCCGCTGGGCCAGCGCGTCCGGGTGGGCGAGGGTGAACCAGGGCGGCGGCGAGGCGGTCGGGGTGGCGAGCACCGCCCCGATCCCGGCCGCGTGCAGCCCGTCGAGGACGCGGTCGAGCCAGCTGAAGTCGTACGCCCCGGGCGCGGGCTCCAGCCGCGACCAGCTGAACACGCCGACGGTGGCGGCGGTGACCCCGGCCTGGCGCATCAGGTCGAGGTCGGCGGCGCGGACGGATTCGGGCCACTGCTCCGGATTCCAGTCGGCACCGTAGAAGTACGGGTGGTTCGGCACGGCGGCCAAATTAGAGGCCCCTCTCGCGAGCGTCAACCGTTGACGTTTGTTTGGCTACACGGAAAACTAAAACAGGTTATATCTGCAGTAGACGCCGTACAGGGAGCCGATGATGCCGTTCCGCCCGCCGCTGGTGGCTCACGAGTATTTCTCCGCCGACCCACCCGAGCTGCCGCGCCGCGCCTACGGCGAACCCGGCCCGGAGTGCGTGGTCCGGGCCGAGCTGACCGGCAAGGACTCGGCCGGCGCGACGTTCCAGGCCCGCACCGACGCGGGCAACACGCTGCACATCCAGGTCGGCGCCGCGGGCGACGGCGTGCTGCGGGTGCGCCTGTCCGAGGACCCGTCCGCGCGCAGCCGCTCGGCCCGCCTGCTGCCGCTCACCCAGCCCGACCCGGGTGCCGTGGCCACCGTATCCGCGGGCGAGAACACGGTCACCATCACCAGCGGCCCGCTCACCGCCGAGATCACGCTGAGCCCGTGGCGGCTGTCGTTCCACGACGCGGACGGCAGGCTGCTGCTGCGCAGCGACCCGGGCCTGACCGACATCTCCGGCCGGATGCGCAACCTGCCGCTGGGCTGCTCGCGGGTGGACGGCCGCATCGTGGCGTTCCATGAAAGTTTCAGCCTGCCCGCCGACGAGGTCCTGTCGGGCACGGGAGAGCGCTTCACCGCGCTGAACCTGCGCGGCCAGCGCCCGGTGATGTGGAACTTCGACGCGTTCGGCAGCGAGTCCGACCGGGCGTACAAGAACATCCCGTTCTACCAGTCCAGCCGCGGCTACGGCCTCGTGGTCGACTCGGGCATGCCGGTCGAGTTCGACTTCGGCGCGTCCACCGGCAGCGTCACCCAGCTGCTCGTCCCCGACGACCTGGTCGAGTACTACGTGCTGGCCGGCCCCGGCCCCGCCGACGTGATCGACCGCTACCACGCCCTCACCGGGCGGCCCGTCTGCCCGCCGAAGTGGGCGTTCGGCTCCTGGATCTCGTCCGGCTTCTTCCGCGACAGCCAGCGGGCGGTGCTGGAGCGGGCGGCGACCATCCGCGCCCACGGCATCCCCTGCGACGTGCTGCACCTGGACTGCTACTGGCAGGCCGAGGGCACCTGGTCCGGGATGAGCTGGGACGCCAAGGCCTTCCCCGACCCGGACGCGATGCTGGCCGAGCTGCGCGAGCAGGGCTTCCGGGTGTGCCTGTGGATGAACCCCTACCTGTCGGCGAAGTCGGCGCGCTTCGCCGAGGCCGCCGAGCTGGGCTACCTGCTGCGCCGTGCGGACGGCGGCGTGTACGTCGCCGACTCCTGGCACGGCTCGTTCCCGGCGGGCGGCATCGTCGACTTCACCAACCCCGAGGCGACCGCCTGGTTCCAGGGGCTGCTGCGGCCGCTACTGGAGCAGGGCGTGGCGGTGTTCAAGACCGACTTCGCCGAGGGGGTGCCCGCCGACGCCGTCGCGCACAACGGCATGACCGGCACCGAGCTGCACAACGTCTACACGCTGCTGTTCAACGACGCGGTCGTCGCGGTCACCCGCGAGGTGCACGGGCGCGACCTGGTCTGGGCGCGCTCCTCCTACCTCGGCGGGCAGCGCCACGCGGCCCAGTGGGGCGGCGACACCATGTGCACGTACGAGGCGCTGGCCTCCTCGATGAACGGCGGGCTCGCGCACGGGCTGTCGGGCGTGCCGTACTGGTCGCACGACACCGGCGGCTTCTGCGGCGTCCCCAGCGACGACCTGTTCCTGCGCTGGGCCCAGTTCGGGGCGCTGTCGCCGCTGCTGCGCTTCCACGGCACCACCACCCGCGAGCCGTGGCGCTTCCCCGAGGTCGAGCCGGCCGTCATCGAGACGCTGCGGCTGCGCTACCGGATCATGCCGTACCTGTACTCGCTCGCGCTGCGCGCCGCCGAGACCGGCGAGCCGATGATGCGGGCGCTGGCCGTCGACTCCCCCGCCGACCCGGGCTCCTGGCGCGCCGAGCACGTCTACCGCCTCGGGACGGATCTGCTGGTCGCCCCCATGATCAGCGAGACCCAGCAGCGCGACGTGTACCTGCCGCCGGGCGAGTGGGTCGACTGGTGGACCGGCGACGCGGTGACCGGCGGCCGCACGCTGCGGGTGTCCCCGCCGCTGGAGCAGCTCCCGCTGTGGGTGCGCCGCGACGCTCTGCTGCCCGTGACCGCGCCCGCCGACCGCCTGGCCGACGGGCCGTGGGAGCGGCTCACCCTGCTCAGCTTCGGCGGCGGCGACGGGCACTGCGAGATCCGCGACGACGGTTACGCAAGCACTGTCGCGGCACGCCGGGACGGGGATACGCTCTCGGTGACCATCGCCGGGCCTGCCCGGGTCACGGCGATCGCTTTCCCCACCGTCGCCGGCGGCACCCCTCCGGCCACCGTGCTGGTCAACGGCGACGAGGCCACGCTCAGCATGGTGGACGGCCTGCTCACGGCGACCTGGCAGGCACCGGGAGACTGAACCCATGGCACTCGTCGCCGGCATCGACTCCTCCACCCAGTCGTGCAAGGTGGTGGTACGCGACGCCGGCACCGGCGCGCTCGTCCGCCAGGGCCGCGCCGCCCACCCCGACGGCACGTCCTGCCCGCCCGAGGCCTGGTGGCAGGCCCTCCAGACGGCGATCGCCGAGGCGGGCGGGCTGGACGACGTCGCGGCGGTCTCGGTCGGCGCGCAGCAGCACGGCATGGTCTGCCTGGACGCGAACGGCGCGGTCGTGCGCGACGCCCTGCTGTGGAACGACACCCGCTCGGCCCCGGACGCCGCCGACCTGGTCGCGGAGCTGGGGCCGGGCGAGGCGGGCCCGCGCGCCTGGGCCGAGGGCATCGGCAGCGTGCCGGTCGCCTCGTTCACCGTGACGAAGCTGCGCTGGCTGGCCCGTAACGAGCCGGCCAACGCGGCCCGCACTGAGGCCGTGTGCCTGCCGCACGACTGGCTGACCTGGCGCCTGGGCGGCAGCGGCGACCTCGCCGCGCTGGCCACCGACCGCAGCGACGCCTCCGGCACCGGCTACTGGTCCCCCGCCACCGGTGAATACCGCCGCGACCTGCTCAAGCTCGCCTTCGGCAAGGACGTGCTGCTGCCCGTCGTGCTCGGCCCCGCCGACTCGGCCGGCCGCACCGCCTCGGGCGCGCTGCTCGGCCCCGGCGCCGGGGACAACGCCGCCGCCGCGCTCGGCGTCGGCGCCCGCCCCGGCGACGTGGTCGTCTCCATCGGCACCTCCGGCACCGTGTTCAGCGTGGCCACCGTGCCCGCCGCCGACCCCACCGGCACGGTCGCCGGGTTCGCCGACGCCAGCGGCCACTTCCTGCCGCTGGTCTGCACCCTCAACGCGGCCCGCGTGCTGGACGCCGCCGCCACCATGCTCGGCGTCGACCACGCCCGCCTCGCCGAGCTGGCCCTGTCCGCCCCCGCCGGAGCGGGCGGCCTGGTCCTCGTCCCCTACCTGGAGGGCGAGCGCACCCCGAACAAGCCCGACGCCACCGGCTCCCTGCACGGCCTGACCCTGGGCACGTCCACCCCCGCCCACCTGGCCCGCGCCGCGGTCGAGGGCATGCTCTGCGCCCTGGCCGACGGCCTCGACGCCCTGCGCGGCCAGGGCGCCACCGTCAACCGCGTGGTGCTGGTCGGCGGCGGCGCCCGCTCCGAGGCGGTCCGCCGCATCGCCCCCTCGGTCTTCGGCTGCCCCGTCCTGGTCCCGCCGCCCGGCGAGTACGTCGCCGACGGCGCCGCCCGCCAGGCCGCCTGGCTCACCACCGGCCAGGCCCCCGACTGGACCCTCACCGGCGCCGAACTCTTCGAGTCCGACCCCGCCCCCACGGTCCGCGCCCGCTACGCCGAAGCCCGCGACCTCACCCTCTGAAAGAAGGGCACCTTCTTATCGTTTTCCGATGTAGAAGGTGCCCTTCCTAACGCCGTCTCGGCAGACCGGTGAAATCGCCGATGCCCAGGCCGGTGGGGGTACGGAGACTGATCACGGAGCGCCGCGCGCGCGGCGGCGTGCCGATCGAGTGCAGCGGACCCGCAGTCCCTGACCTGATCGGAGAGCCGCCATGCACACCTTCACCTCGTACGACGGCACCACCCTGGCCTACTACACCTGGGGCGAGACCACCGGCGACCTGCCCACCGTCGTGCTGCACCACGGCTTCAGCTCGTCCGCCCTCGGCAACTGGCACCTGCCCGGCGTGGTGGACGCGCTGGTCGCGGCGGGCCGCCACGTCGTCGCGATCGACGCCCGCGGTCACGGCGCGTCAGAGAAGCACACCGACCCCGACCGGTACGGCGAGGACAAGATGGCCCGCGACCTCGGCGTCCTCGTCGACCTGCTCGGGCTGGCCCGGTACGACCTGGCCGGCTACTCGATGGGCGGCATCGTCGCGCTGCTCGCCACGGCGGGCGACCACCGGGTCCGGCGCCTGGTCACGGGCGGGATCGGCGCGAGCGTCGTCGAACAGGGCGGCCTGGACCGCGCGGCGCTGCCCGGCCGCGAGCTGATCGACGGCCTGCTCACCGACGACCCCGCGACCATCACCGACGAGCGGGTCATGGGCTTCCGCATGTTCGCCGAGGCGACGGGCGCCGACCGGCGGGCACTGGCGGCACAGGCGCAGGCGAGCCACCGCACGCCGATCCCGCTGGACCGGATCACCGTCCCCGCGCTGGTCCTCGCGGGCACGGACGACTGGCTCGCGCGGCGGCCAGAGGTGCTCGCGGCCGGGCTGCCCGACGCGCGCTGGAAGGTCCTGGCCGGTGATCACTTGACCGTCGTCCGCAACCCGGAGTTCGCCGCCGCGCTCACCGCCTTCCTGGCCTGACCCTCGCCGCCCGGCCGACAGCGGCTGGCGGCTGGCGGCTGGCGGCTGGCGGCTGGCGGCTGGCGGCTGGCGGCTGGGCCATGATCGCGAGTTCGTGTCGAAACCTCTGGTAGGACCGCAGATCTTGACACGAACCCGCGATCTTCACCCCGTGACGGCAGCGACCCCGGCCCTTGGGCGGGAAGAAAGATCGCCGTTTCGTGTCAGAACCTCGGCTAGGACCGCAGGTTTGGACACGAAACGGCGATCTTGGCGCTTGGCGTCGCGCGGCGGGGCGGCGCCGGCGGGCAGGACGGCTACCGCCCGGGGACGGTCGTGGGCCGGGGACGGCTGATCGCCGCGGCGAAGGGAGTGCCGCGGCGATCAGCCCTTGAGGGCGCCGGTGATGACGCCCTTGGTGAAGTGGCGCTGGATGAACGGGTACACGATGACGATCGGGATCAGCACCACGACCACGACCGCCATCTTGACGGCGAGGCTGGGCGGGGCGTTGAAGCCGAGCGCCGGCGGCGAGCCGATGCCCGCCGGGCTCTGTCCGGCCAGGATGTACGCCTGCAGCACCTGCTGCACGACGTGGTCCTCGGAGTTGTTGAGGTAGAGCACCGCGTTGAAGTACATGTTCCAGTAGCCGACCGCGTAGAACAGCCCGACGACGGCGACCACGGCCTTGGACAGCGGCAGCACGATCCGGGTCAGGATGCGCCACTCCCCCGCCCCGTCGATGCGCGCGCTGTCGATCAGCTCGCCGGGTATGCCCATGAAGAACTGCCGCACCACGATCAGGTTGAACGCGTTGACCGCGGCGGGCAGGATCAGCGACCAGTGCGAGTCCTTCAGCCCGAGACTGGTCACCACCACGTAGCTCGGGATCAGGCCGGGCCCGATCAGGAACGTGATCAGGAAGAACAGCAGCAGCGGCCGGTGGAACAGGCTGCCCGGCCGGGACAGCCCGTACGCGGCGAGCACGGTGCAGACCAGGGCGAGCAGGGTGCCCGTGACGGTGACGAACATGCTGTTCCAGACCGCGCGGGACACCTCGCCCCGCGTGAAGATCAGCACGTACGCCGAGAGGTCGAAGTCCCGCGGCCGGAACACCATGCCGCCCGCGTCGGCGATGGCCTGGCGGGACGAGAAGCTGGTCACGAGGATCGACCACACCGGGATCAGCACGGCCAGCACCACGCCGGTGAGCACGGCGCCCTTGACGAGCTGCCCGGCGACGGTGGGCGGCTCCTCCCACGCGGGCCGCCGGTTGCGCCGCCGGGCACGGGCGCTCGGGTTCAGCAGAGCGGTCATGAGCGGACGAACACCCCCTCCTCGCCGAAGCGCCGGGCCAGCCGGTTGGCGATCAGGATCAGGAACAGGCCGATGACCGCCTTGAACAGGCCGGCCGCCGTGCCGACGCCGTAGTCCTGGGTGGCCAGGCCGAGGTAGTACACGTACGTGTCGAGCACCTCGGCGGCCTGCCGGCCGACGGCCTCGCGCTGCAGGTAGAACTGCTCGAAGCCGACGGTGAGCGCGTTGCCGAGCTGGAGGATGAGCAGCAGCACCACGACCGGGCGCAGGCCGGGCAGCGTGACGTGCCACAGCCGCCGCCAGCGGGTGGCGCCGTCGGAGGCGGCCGCCTCGTACAGGCTCTGGTCGATCGCGGTGAGCGCGGCGAGGAAGATGATGGTGCCCCAGCCGACGTCCTTCCACAGCCCCTGCGTGCTCACCAGGAGGATGAACGTGTCGGGGTTGCCCATGATGTTCCACGGCTCCATGCCGTTGTCGCGCAGCACCGTGGCGAGCAGGCCCGCCCCGCCGAGCATCTGCACGAAGAACGTCACCACCAGCACCCAGCTGAAGAAGTGCGGCAGGTAGACGACGGTCTGGATGAAGCCGCGCAGCCGCGGCGACAGCACGCTGTTGAGCAGGATGGCCAGCGCGATCGGCAGCGGGAAGAAGAAGACGAGCTGGAACGCGGTCAGCGTGAGGGTGTTGCGCAGCGCGTCCCAGAACTGCGAGTCCTCGAACAGCTCGGCGAAGTTGGTGAAGCCGATGAACGGGCTGTTCACGATGGCCTCGACGGCGCTGTCCCCGGCCCACTGGTCGTAGTCCATGAAGGCCACCACGTTGCCCAGCAGGGGCAGGTAGTGGAAGACCGTGAGCAGCAGCACCGCGGGCACGGTCATCAGCAGCAGCGCGCGGTCGCGGTGGAACTTCGCGCGCAGCGTCATGCCGCGCCGGGCGGGCGGCGGGGCCGCCTGCGGCTCGGGTGTCGCCTGGACGGGGAGGGGCCGGGCCTGCGCGGGCCCGGCCACCCCGGTCTTGCCTGTCATGCGGTCGTCCTCATCGGCCTGCGTCGGACAGCGCCTTGGCCAAGAAGGTACGCCCCTCCTCGCCGCCCCCGTCGCGCCACTCCTTCAGCACGACGTCGAGGTCGGACAGCGGACGCCGGCCGCGCGCGATGTCAGTGATCTTGTCCTCGGTCGGCTGCTTCACCTTCACGTAACCGGCCGGCATCTCGATCTTGATGCCCGACCACGGATCCTTCTCCAGGAAGCCCACCGCGGCGTTCTCCCAGTTGATCAGGTCGTTGACGTACGTGGGGACGCGCGCGTCGTACTTGATGGTCGGCGCCGTCCCGGCCAGGAACCGGAACTGGTCCGCCTTCTCCTTGGCCTGCAGGTCGGTGCCCTGCGGCCAGCCGCCCTCGCCCCGGGTGAAGTGCTTGCCCTCGACGCCGTACTCGATGAGCTCGAACTCCTTCGTGCCCAGCGGCGCGGCGGCGAAGTTGAGCACGCCCAGGATCTCCGCGATCTTCTCCTTGGGCAGGCCCTTCTTGACGAAGGTGTAGAAGATCGGGTCGCCCGAGCCGTGCACCAGCGGCTGCCCGCCGTCGGCGGCGAAGTAGGGCACCGGCTGCATGTTGAAGCCCTGGGTGACCTTCTGCTGCTCGGCCTGCACGCCGAGCCACGAGCCCACGCCGTCCTGTACCATGACGATCTTGCCGCTGGAGAACAGCAGCTTGGCGTCGGCGCCCTTGCTCGCCACCACCTCGGGGTGGACCAGGCCCTCCTTGTAGAGGCGGGCCATGAACTCCAGCGCGGCCTTGAACTCGGCGGTCTCGTACTTGAACTCGACCTTGCCGTCCTTGTACCGCCAGCCCTCCTTGGCGCCGGGCACCCGGAAGATCATCTCGACCATGGCCAGGATGTTGTTGAAGGCCCACACGCCCTTGTCGGGGCTGGTCACCTTCTTGCCGAACTGGTACAGCTCCTCGGCGGTCTTGGGCACGGCCGCGCCGAGGACGTCGGTGATGTCCTTGCGGTAGAACAGCGCCCACGGGTACGGGCCGTCGGTGGGCCACGGCACCGCCATCAGGCGCTGGTTCCAGATCGCGTTCGACCAGGCCACCGTGGGCAGGTTGGCCAGCATCGCGTACGGCTTGACCTTGTCCCCGGCCAGGTGGTCGGACAGGTCCTCGAACAGGGCCTTGACCGCCTCGGAGAAGTTCGGGATCTTCGGGATCTCCCAGCTGGGGATGCACAGCACGTCCGGGATGTCCCGGGCGGGCAGGATCGCGTTCAGCTTGTCGGCGTAGGTGTTGCCGTCCTGGATGCCCGGGGTGACCACGGCGCCCAGCTCCGCGTTGATCGCGTCGAGGTAGGCGTTCTGACCGGGACCGGCCGGCACCTGGCCCCAGTACGGCGTCATCGTGGTGATGGTGCTGCCCCGGCCGGGCTTCTCGGTGATCGCGTCGACCAGCGAGGCAGGGTACTTGGTGAACCCGTTGGCGACCGGCGAGACGCCCTTGATGTCCGGCTGGACCAGCTCAAGCGGCTGGTACTTCGGCAGGACCGCGGACAGCTGGTCGACCTGCTGCGCGGTGCCCTCGTTCGCCGCCTTCTCGCCACAGCCGGCGAGCGTGCCGCCGCCGGCCACGGCGATCGCGCCCAGGCCCATCAGGCTCAGGAACGACCGGCGGTTCGCCGCCGCGCCCGCGAGGGGGTTGTCCACGGCGTGCTCCCTTCGTCATTTGTCAAGCTCAGGATCAGGGAAAGGGGTGTGTGTGGAGCGGGGTACGCGGTACAGTTAGTTCGTCTTTCGACTAAACAAACTAACCCATGGTCCTGCCGACCACAAGGGAGCGTTCCCACGCCGGGTCCGCACCCGTGCCGCCGGATGTGCGGATACGGCATGATGGTGCGACCAGTGCAGTCACACCGGAGGGCAGACGGTGATCACGATGCAGCGCGGCCCTCAGCCGGCGGACTTCGCCGACGTCAGGGCCACGAACCTCGCCGTCGTGCTGCGCTACGTACGCGGCCACGCGCCCTGCTCGCGTGCCGAGATCGCGGCGGCCACCGGCCTGAACAAGGCCACCGTGTCCAGCCTCGTCGCCGATCTCATCGACCGGCGGCTGCTGCGCGAGACCGGGCTGACCGAGCACCGCATCGGCCGCCCGGCCACCATGCTGGTCCTCGACGGCTCACCGTACGCCGCGATCGGCATCGAGGTGAACGCCGACTACCTCACCGCGGTGGCCATCGACCTCGCCGGGCAGCAGGTGCTGTCCTGGCGGCGCTCGTTCGCGGGGCTCGCGTCCAGCCCGGCCCAGGCCGCCACCGCGATCGCCGCGCTGGGCCGCCGCGCGGTCAACCGCGTGCTCAAGGAGGAGCGGCGGGTGCTGGGCCTGACCATCGGCGTGCCCGGCCTGGTCGACCCGGACGGCGTCGTGATCATGGCCCCCAACCTGGGCTGGCACGACGTCAACCTGCGCGACATCGTCAACCGCGCGCTCGGCGAGCCCGGCTTCCCGGTCGCCGTCGACAACGACGCCAACCTCGCGGTGCTGGCCGAGTCGCGCTACGGCGAGTTCGCCGGCGCGCAGAACCTCGTCTACCTGACCGGCGAGGTCGGCATCGGCGCGGGCATCATCAGCGACGGCCGCCCGCTGCGCGGCCACCGCGGCTTCCCCGGCGAGATCGGCCACCTCACCGTCGACCCGCAGGGCCCGCCGTGCGGCTGCGGCCGCCGCGGCTGCCTGGAGGCCATCGCCGGCATCTCCGCGATCATCGCGCGGGTCCTGCCCGAGGTCGCGGGCGACGGCGACATCACCGACCTGCAGCCCGAGGTCGACGAGGTGGTACGCCGAGCCCGCGGCAACGACCCGGCGGCGCTGCGGGCGCTGGACGAGGTCGGCCGGGCGCTCGGCATCGGCGTCGCCATCCTGGCCAACCTGCTCGACCCGGAGGTCGTGGTGCTCGGCGGGTACTTCGTGCCGCTCGCGCCGTGGCTGCTGCCCGCCGTCGAGGCCGAGCTGCGCGACCGCCGCATCGGCCCGGAGCAGGGCGGCGCACGTGTCTCCGCGTCCATCCTGGACCACGGCGCGGCGGCCACCGGCGGCGCCGCCACCGTCCTCGACCACGTCGACGCGGGGCGGCTCCCCCGCCTCTGAGCCGCGCATCGTTATCCGTTCGCGGGGCGTTAATACGGGTGTAATCCGGATTAACTGGACGGAGCGATAGCCGTGGGCAGTGACCGGCCGGTGTTCGTGGTGGGCTGCCCGCGGTCGGGCACGACGATGCTGCAGCTGATGCTGCACGCGCACCCCCGCATCGCGATCCCCCCGGAGACCCGGTTCCTGCTGGCCGCGTATGCCAACCGGCGCTCCTACGGCGACCTGGCCGAGCCCGCCAACCGCCGCCGCCTGGCCGAGTGGATCGTGGAGGGCAAGACCGCGTTCGGCGACCTCGGCCTCGACGCGGACGTGGTGATCGAGGAGATCGCGGCGGGGCCGCCGACCCTGGGATCGGCGATGGGCATCGTGTTCCAGGCGTACGCCCGCCGCTTCGACCGGCCGCGCTGGGGTGACAAGCGCCCGGCCTATCTGAACAACCTCGGCCCGCTGTTGCGGCTGTTCCCGGACGCGCAGATCGTGAACATCGTGCGCGACGGGCGCGACTGCGTGGCCTCGCTGAGCGAGACGCCGTGGCAGCAGGGCAAGGACGTGTGCCACGCGATCTCGGACTGGGCGCGGGCGATGGACAGCTCCGCCCGCGCGCGCCGGAGCCTGGCCGCCGACAGCTACCACGAGGTCCGCTACGAGCGGCTGGTCGCCGACCCGGAGCCGGAGCTGCGCGCGATCTGCCGCTTCCTGGGCGAGGAGTACGACCCGGCGATGGCCGAGCCGGCCCGGGTGGCCGACGTGGCGGTGCCGAGCCGCAAGAGCTGGCACAAGCTGACCCACGAGCCGGTGACCACGGACCGGGTCGGCAGCTGGCGGGAGCGGCTGGCGCCGTGGCAGATCACGCTGTGCGAGGCGAAGCTCGGCCGCCACCTGCGCGAGCTGGGCTACCCGCTGTCGGGAGCGGGCTCGCCCTGGTGGAAGGGGCCCGGCCGGGTGCACTACCTGCACTACCCGCGGCTCGACGGTCCGCGCCGCACCGTCGGCGTCCGCCGTGCCTTCAGCGGGCTGCGCGACCGGATGCGGCCCGCCGAGTCGCTCGCCTACCGGCCCGCCGAGCCTCGCGAGCTGCTCTCCCGCTGACGATCCACAAAGCATGATCGATTCATCCGTTCGCGCTGCTGGAGCGCTGCGCGAAGCGTGGCGGCCGGAGACCCCCCAAGATCGTATGGGAACGCTCCCTTGACGACCGGGCGCCGCGCGCGGTAAACCTCTGGCGTACTCCGTTGCGAAATCAGGTGGAAACAGCGCCGGGCGGAGTATTTTTCGGCCGATCGTCGAAGCGCTTCGACTGTGGATCAGGGGACCCTCCATCCTCGATCCATTGTCGAAGCGCTTCGACTACCACTCCAGAGCTGCCCGTACTCCACGCACTCTTCCGACCGTCCGCCCAGACGAAGGAACCCGGCGATGAACTTCCGCGACCCCAGCGCTCCCCTGCCCGATCGCGTCGACGACCTGCTCGCCCAGCTCACGCTGCATGAGAAGGTGTCCCTGCTGCACCAGCACCAGCCCCCGATCCCCCGGCTCGGGCTCGGCCCGTTCCGCACCGGCACCGAGGCCCTGCACGGCCTGGCCTGGCTCGGTGAGGCGACGGTGTTCCCGCAGGCTGTCGGGCTCGGCGCGAGCTGGGACCCGGAGCTGGCGCGCCGGGTCGGCGCGGCCACCGGCGACGAGGTCCGGGCCAGCCACCACAAGGACCCGTCCGGCGCCCAGCTCAACGTGTGGGCCCCGGTGGTCAACCCGCTGCGCGATCCGCGCTGGGGCCGCAACGAGGAGGGGTACAGCGAGGACGCCTGGCTGACCGGGATCATGGGTGAGGCGTACGCGCGCGGCCTGCGCGGCGACCACCCCGTCTACCTGAAGACCGCCCCGACGCTGAAGCACTTCCTCGGCTACAACAACGAGAACGACCGCTGCGTCAGCTCCAGCAACCTCGGGCCCCGCGTGCTGCACGAGTACGAGCTGCCCGCGTACCGCCCGGCGATCGAAAGCGGCGCGGCGGTCGCGGTGATGGCGTCGTACAACCTGGTCAACGGGCGGCCCGCGCACGTCAGTCCGCACCTGGCCGACGACCTGCGGTCGTGGACCGCCGACGAGGTGCTGGTGGTGTCGGACGCCTACGCGCCCAGCAACCTCGCCGACCCGGCACAACAGGCGTACTTCCCCGATCACGCGACCAGCCATGCCGCGTCGCTCAAGGCGGGCGTCGACAGCTTCACCGACGCCGACGCGCGCTCGCACGTCACCATCGAGCGGCTGACCGAGGCGCTGGAGCGCGGGCTGATCGCCGAGGCGGACGTGGACCGCGCGGTGCGCCGCATCCTGACGATCCGGCTGCGGCTGGGCGAGTTCGATCCGGCGGAGGAGAACCCGTACACCCGGATCGACCCTGACGTGGTGAACTGCCCGGCCCACCAGGCGCTGGCCCACGAGGCGGCCACCCGCAGCATGGTGCTGCTCAAGCAGGAGTGCCGGCTGCTGCCGTTCGACTCCGCCGAGGTCCGCCGGGTCGCGGTGATCGGGCCGCTGGGCGACCAGCTGATGGCCGACTGGTACAGCGGCACCCTGCCCTACCAGGTCACCGCCCGGGACGGGCTGGCCGCGCGGCTCGGCGCGGACAACGTGGACTTCGCCGACGGCGCGGACCGCATCGCGCTGCGCCTGGCCGGTGGGGGTTTCCTGGCGGTCGCCGACGGCGACGCGGGGGCGGCCGGGCTGCGGCGGGCGTTCGCCGACCCGCACGGCTTCGACGTGTTCGACTGGGGCAGCCACCCCGGCCGGGGCGGGCACCAGGGCACCAGCGTGCTCGCCCTGCGCTCGGCCGCCAACGGCAGGCACGTGACGGTCCGGGACGGGGTGCTGGTCGCCGACGCGCCCGGCCCGCACGGCTGGGACGTGCACGAGACGTTCCGCCTGATCGAGCGGGCCGACGGGACGCTGTCGCTGCACCACGAGCTGAGCCAGAGCTACCTCACCGTGGGCGAGGACGGCGTCGCCGCCGTGGGCGCGGCGTACGAGCAGGCCGCCCGGCTGACCGTGGAGCTGCGGCGCAGCGGCGTCGAGCAGGCCGCGGCCGCCGCCGCCGAGGCCGACGCGGTGGTGGTGGTGCTCGGCAACCACCCGCTGGTCAACGGCCGGGAGACCGAGGACCGGGAGAACCTGGCCCTGCCGCCCGCGCAGGAGGCGCTGCTGCGCGCCGTGTACGCCGCCAACCCGCGCACCGCCCTGGTGCTGACCAGCAGCTACCCGTACGCGATCAGCTGGGCCGACGTGCACCTGCCCGCGATCCTGTGGAGCTCGCACGGCGGCCAGGAGTACGGCCACGCCCTGGCCGACGTGCTGTTCGGCGACGCCGAGCCGGCCGGGCGGCTGCCGCAGACCTGGTACCGCAGCCACTGCGAGCTGCCCGACCTCTACGACTACGACATCATCACCAGCGACGCGACGTACCTCTACTACCGCGGCACCCCGCTCTACCCGTTCGGGCACGGCCTGAGCTGGGGCGAGTTCGAGTACGGCGCGGTCACCCTGGACACCGACGCGGTGGACGCCGACGGCGTGGTCACGGTGCGGGTCGAGGTGACCAACGCCGGGGAGCGCCCCGGAGAGGAGGTCGTCCAGCTCTACACCCACCAGCAGCGCTCGCGGGTCAAGCAGCCGCTGCGCCGCCTGCGCGGCTTCCAGCGCATCGCGCTCGCGCCCGGTGAGAAGACCGTGGTCACCATCGAGCTGAAGGCCGCCGACCTGGCGTTCTGGGATGTGACCACAAGCCGGTTCGTGGTCGAGGCGGCCCGGCACAAGGTCATGGTCGGCCGCTCGGCCACCGACATCCGCGGCTGCGCCACGCTGACCGTGCGCGGCGAGCGCATCGGCCCGCGCCGCCTGCCCGGCGTGCTGCGCGCCATCGACCACGACGAGGCGTGCGCGGTGGCGCTGGTGGACACCGCCCCGGAGCGGGGCGACTCGGTGCGGGCCGCCGACGCCGGGGCGTGGCTGTCGTTCGGCGCGACGGACCTGTCCGGCTGCTCGGCGGTCGAGTTCGCGGTCACCGGCGCGCCGGGCCGGGTGGCGCTGCTGGACGGCGACCCGCTGGACGGCGAGGTGCTGGCCGAGGCGGTCTCGGCGGGCGGGGAGCGTTACGCGTACACGAAGATCAGCCGGGAGCTGGCCCTGACCGGCCGGACCGACCTATACCTGGTCTGTGACGCGCCCGGCATCATCGTGAGCGAGCTGCGGTTCTCGTGATCGGGTACGGCGGACGGCGGGTATGACCGCGCGGGGAGAACAGGCGGGAGCAGCCATGAACGGCAGGACGCGGCGATCGGCGCAGCGCGACAGCGTGGTGACGATCGCCGACGTGGCCAGGCACGCGGGCGTGTCCACGAGCACGGTGTCGTACGTGCTCAGCGGCAAGCGGGCCATCTCCGCCTCGACCAGCGCCCGGGTGCACGCCAGCATCCGCGCGCTGGGCTTCCACCCGCACGCGGGAGCCCGTTCCCTGGCCAGCAACCGGTCCAGCGTGATCGCGCTGGTGCTGCCGCTGCGCCAGGGCATGCACCTGCCGGTGCTGATGCAGTTCGCCACCGCGGTGGTGACCAGCGCCCGGATGCACCACCACGACGTGCTGCTGGTGACCGCCGACGAGGGCCCGGCCGGGCTGCGCCGGGTCGCCGCGGGGGCGCTGGTGGACGGCCTGGTGCTGATGGACGTGGAGATGCACGACCCGCGCGTGCCCACCCTGCGACGGCTGGAGCGGCCCAGCGTGCTGATCGGCCTGCCCGCCGACTCCGCCGGGCTTACCTGCGTCGACCTCGACTTCCACCGGGCCGGCGCGGTGTGCGTGGAGCACCTCGCCGCGCTCGGCCACCGGGAGGTGGCGCTGCTCGGCGCGCCGCGCGTGGTGTACGACCGGGACACCGGCTTCGCGCACCGCACCCGGGACGGCTTCCTGGAGGCCGCGAAGCGGCTGAAGCTGACCGCGTACGCGCAGCCGTTCGAGGAGCACCCGGACGCGGTGCTGACCTCGCTGACCCAGCTGCTGGACCACCACCCGGCGCTGACCGGCCTGGTGGTGCACAACGAGGCGGCCGTCGGGCACGTGCTGGCCGCGTTGCGCACGCTCGGCCGCCGGGTGCCCGAGGACGTGTCGGTGGTCGCCATCTGCCCCGACGAGCTGGCCGAACGCTCCTCCCCCGTGCTCAGCTCGGTGCAGATACCGGCCGAGGACGTGGGCCGCTACGCCGTGGAGCTGCTGATGCAGAAGCTCGACGGGGTGCCCGTGCCCGACTCGACGCTGCTCGCCCCGAAGCTCACCGCCCGCGCCAGCACCGCCGCGCCCGCGCGCCCCTGATCGCCTGCGCGGTAAGGGTTTTCCCGGAAATCGGGACTTCACAAGACGGCAACCGCGCGGTTAAATCGTGCTGACAGAGGTGGGAGCGCTTCCATCGATGTACGCCGAAACGCCTGGAAATCCCTGACACCCCCGCACGCGATACGAGGTAGCGACGGGGCGGATGCGCCCACATCCGCCCCGTCAGTGCCCTACCGCGGCGACTCGCGTCGCGCGGCTCCACGGACAGGAGAATCCTAGTGCCTACCCACAGTGACGCCATCCGCCCTCCGGGCCGGTGGCGCCGGTTGTTCGCCGGGCTTGACCTACCCGTTCCCGGCCTCCGGCCTGGCCGTCACCAGCGGCCACAGCGCCACCTGGACCCAGTCCGGCGCGAACGTCACCGCCGTCGCCCTCTCCTGGAACGCCAACCTGGCCCCCGGCGCCTCGGCCACGATCGGCTACAACGGCGCCTGGACCACCACCAACCCCGAACCCACCGCCTTCAAGCTCAACGGCTCCACCTGCACCGTCAGCCAGGAAAGGAAGGGCACCTTCTTAACGCTATGCGTATAGGAAGGTGCCCTTCTTAACCCTCCCCTGCTGGACTGCCCCGGTCCGCACCGGCGGGAGGTCACGAAGATCGCTGTTTCGTGTCAATTCGCCAGGTAGAACCGCAGATCTTGACACAAGACAGCGATCATGCGTGCCCAGCCGGGCACATCCACTGCCGCTCGAACCGCTCCGGCCATGCGGCCGGTCGTCCCTGGTTCCCGGGGCGCGTTAAGAAGGGCACCTTCTTCTACGCATAGCGTTAAGAAGGTGCCCTTCCTTTCCTCCGGTCAGAGCTTGCCGACGCCCGCGCCGGCGGCGACCTTCGCCGGGATCGTGGACGCGGCATCCAGGGTGTACGAGTAGAACGTCCCCGGCTCGATCACCGACCCGTTCGCCTCGCAGGCGCCGGAGTTGACGAACGCGTTCGCGCGCTGGACCAGGCGGCCGGGGGCGCTGTCGGCGTAGCCGTTCGTCGAGTAGCACGGGTAGGCCGTGTTCTCGAAGTAGTTGCCCTCGACGACCACGCCCGCGTTCTCCGTGGACGCCACGCCGTAGAGCCCGATGTTGCGGTAGTGGTTGTTGTACACGTGCACCGGCTCACCGAAGCGCACCCGCGGATGCCGCTGGTTCGACCCGTCGAACAGGTTGTGGTGATAGGTCACCTTCAGATAGCCGGTGTCGGCCGGGTACGAGTCCGAGTGCCCGAGCAGCATCGACTTGTCCGTCCCGTGGAACACGTTCCAGGACACGGTCACGTAGTTGGACTGCCGCTTCACGTCGACCGAGCCGTCGTAGCCCGGCCAGAACTCGTTGTGGTCGATCCACACGTGGTGCGAGCCGTTGTGCACGCTCACCGAGTCGTCGGACGGGTTGCGGAAGGTGATGTTGCGGATGATCACGTTGTTGCCGGGCCGCGTGGTCGAGCCCATCTGCAGCCCGCCGTCCACGATCTCGGCCGTGCTGCCGACGCCGATGATGCTCTTGTTCGCCACCACGAGGATCATGTCGCTGACCGTGATCCGGCCGGAGACCATGATGATGTACGGCTCCGCCCGTCCCGCATAGTCGGCCAGTTGCGCCGCGGACGTGACGGTGACGGTCTGGCCGCCCGCGCCGCCGTACGTGCCGTTCTGCCCCTGCCCGCTGACGGAGGCATACCCGTCGGCCTGTCCCGGCGGGGGCGGTGGCGGCGGGCTGCCGCTCGGCGACGGCGAGGCCGACGCGGAGGCGGTGGGCGAGGCGGGCGCGGACGGGTCCGGCCCAGGACCGGTGAACACCTGCACGTCGTCGAAGGACGCGCTCGCGTACTGCCCGACGAGCCCGATCCGCCCGGTGCTGAACGCCGCATCGGTGGCGGTGACCAGCTGGGTGCCGTTCACCGCGCCCCGCAGCGTGGTGCCGGAGACCGACAGCGCGAGGGTGTACCAGGTGCCGGGGGCGACCGCGGTCGCCGCCTGGGCGAGCACGGTCACCCCGCCGCCGCTGGTCCGGCGCAGCTCGGCCCGACCGGCGCCGACCAGCACGAACGAGTAGAAGCTGGACGTGCTCTGCGCGCGGGCGGCGACGCCGGTGCTGCGCGCGGAGCTGCCGAAGGCGATCGGTTTGACCCGGGCCGACACGGTGTAGTCGGTCCAGGTCGTGGTGCCGGACAGGGACTTCGCGTCGGCGCTGGTGCTGGACTGGCGGTACGCGCGTGAGCCGTCGGTGACCACCGACCAGCTCCCGCCGGAGCTGCTCCAGCCTGAGGCGTTGCCGTCCTCGTAGTCGTCGGTGAACAGGGTGGCCGCCGAGGCGGCCGTGGTGAGGCCGACCGCCAGGGCGAGGGCGGTGGCGGTGGTGCCGGCCAGGATCGCGAGGCGCCGGCGGTGCGTTGTCGACATCTCTCCTCCGTTAGGGACGGTGCCGGAAGGGGACGGTGCGATGAGCGTTAAGAAGGGCACCTTCCTATACGAATAGCGTTAAGAAGGTGCCCTTCCTTCGGAACTAGAGGACTACGACGCGGCCGCCGAGGGTGACGATGAGCGCGCCGGTGGAGTTGAAGGACCAGCCGAGGGAGCCGGTGAAGGAGGAGCAGCGGGAGCCGTTGCTGCCCATCCACCACTGGTTGGAGCTGTCCGTGTTGCCGACGATCTTGTCGTTGGTGCCGCTGGAGCTGCGGCAGGACGTGTTGTTGCGGAAGACCGACGAGCCGGCCTCGAAGGTGAAGTTGCGCTCGGTGTTGTTGATGCTCAGGTTGTTCGAGATCGTCATCGAGCCGTTGTTGCGGTTGTACGTGAAGCCGTGCTTGCCGTTGCTGACGGCGATCGTGCGGCGCACGGTGTGGTTCACGCCGATGTCCTCGCCGCCCAGCTTGAAGCCGTTGCGGTCGCCGTTGCCGGCCTGGCCGCCGTTGCTCAGCGTGCCGTTGTTGTAGGCGAGGGAGTCCTCGATGGTGACCGCGCCGATCGGGCCGGTGTCGGTCTTGGTGTAGAGGTCCCAGCCGTCGTCGATGTTGTTGTGGGACACGCAGTAGCGGAAGACGTTGCCGGAGCCGACGGTCAGCTTGGCGGCGAACCCGTCCGCGTCCTCACCGTCGGAGTCGGCGTTGTCGTGCGACTCCGCGCTGAGGATCAGGTTGTTGGCCGGCCACTGGCTGTTGGGCGTGTCGGACGCGATGCGCGACAGCTGCAGGCCGGTGTCCCGGTTGTAGCGGGTGATGGTGCGCTCGAGGATGTTGTTGCTGCCGCCGACGAAGATGCCGTTGTCCCCGGCGCGCTCCACGATCAGGCCGTAGACGTGCCAGTAGTTGCCGTTGACGGCCAGGCCGCGGTTGGCCGGGTCCTCCGCCTGCGCCGAGAAGTTCAGCACGGGCGTCTCGCCGGGGTACGCGGACAGCTTCTTGCGGGCACTGGAGGTGCCGTTGTTGCCCGGCGCGATGGTCACCGTCGAGGAGTAGTTGTAGGTGCCGGCGCGCATGTAGATCGTCCCGCCCGCCGCGATCCGGGTGATCGCCGAGGTGAGCGTGGTCGGGTTCGACTGCGTGCCGGACGCGCCGTCGGTGCCGCCCGGCGCCACGTACAGCGCGCTGCTGGGCGGGGTGCTCGGGCTCGCGCTCGGGCTGGCCGGGGCGCTGGGCGACGCGCTCGGGCTCGCCGGGGCGCTCGGCGAGGCGCTGGGGCTCGCCGGGGTGCTCGGGCTGGCCGGGGCGCTCGGCGACGGCGCGGCTCCGTCGGAGACCACCACGTCGTCGAACCGTGCGGCGGCGTACGACGTCGCCAGCACGATCCGGCCCGCGCTGAACAGGCTGCTGCTGCCGGTGGCGACCTGCGCGCCGTTGACCCAGCCGGTCAGCGTGTTGCCGCTGACGCTGAGCTGCAGGCTGTACCAGGTGCCGGTGGTCACGGACAGGTTCATGCCGCCGATGACGGTGACGGCGCTGCCGTTGACCGCCTGCAGCTCGGCCCGCCCGGTGTTGAGCAGGGCGAGCTGGTAGCGGGTCGAGCTGCCGGTGGACCGGGCGCCCAGCGACACGTAGCGGCCGGAGCCGTTGAACGCGGTCGGCTTGACCCGGGCGGTGACCGTGTAGTTGGTCCACGAGCTGCTGCCCGCGAACTGCCGGGCCAGCTCGCTGTCGGTCTTGCTCTGCTGGAACACGCCGGTGCCGTCGGTGACCACCGTCCAGTCGCCGCCGGACTTGGACCAGCCGGTGGCCGTGCCGCTGTTGAAGTTGTCGGAGAACAGTGTCGCGGCCATGGCCACGCCGCCGGTGAGGTTGATCAGGACCGTCATCACCATGGCGAGCAGCGCGGTGACCGCCGCCGTGACGAGGCCGGCGCGCCGGGCGCGACCGGATCGAGGGGTACGCATGGAGTCTCCTAGATCTTGCCGACACCCGCGCCGGCCATGACGATGGCCTTGACGTCGTTCGGGTTGTCGAGCACGTAGCTGTAGTAGTCGCCCGGCTCCTCGACGGAGCCCGAGCAATCGGGCGCACCGGGTTCGGTGCCGGTGAACACGTTGTTGCGCGCGACGCAGCGGCCGGACGGGCCGGCGTAGCTGTTGGTGATCGGCTCCTCGACGCTCTCGAAGTAGTTGCCCTCGACCATGCAGCCGGCATTGGTCTGGCAGGCCACGCCCGCGTCGGTGTTGTGGAAGTAGTAGTTGTTGTAGATGTGCACCGGCTCGCCGTAGCGGACCCGCGGGTTACGCTGCGGGGTCTCGTCGAACCAGTTGTGGTGGTAGCTGACCTTCAGCCGGCCGGTGTCCTGCTCGTCGTCGGCGTCGTCCCGGCCCAGCAGCATGTTCTTGCTGTGGTGGTGGGTGTGGTTCCACGAGATGGTCACGTACGACGAGCCGCGCTTGACGTCGATCAGGCCGTCGTAGCCCTGTGCCAGGTCGTTGTGGTCGAGCCAGACGTGGTGCGAGAACATCTGCACGTTGATCGAGTCGTCGCTGGCGTTGCGGAACACCAGGTTGCGGATGATCACGTTCTGCACCGCGTTCGCCGGTGGCGACGTGATCACGTCGTCGATCGGCAGGCCGATGTTGAAGCCGCCGCCGGTGACCCCGGAGTTCGACCCCACGCCGATGATCGACTTGTGTGAGGCCACGTTGTACATGCCGGCGGGCAGCGCGATCATGCCCTTCACGCAGATGTTCAGCGCGCCGGCCTGGCCGATCGCCGAGATCAGCTCATTCGCGGTGTCGACCTCGATGGTCGGGCCGCCCGCGCCGCCGGTGGTGCCGTTGCGGCCCCAGGCGTTCACGGCCGCGAAGCCGGTGGGACTGCCGCCGGTGTTGCAGGTGCCGGGTGGCGGCGGGGAGGTGCTCGGCGACGGCGGCACCGAGGGCGTCGGCGGGTACGGCGACGGGCTGCCGGGATTGCCCGGTCCCGCCGTGTCGGACACCGTGACGTCGTCGAAGGACGCGCTGGCGTACGACGCCATCAGGCCGATCTTCCCCGAGGAGAAGGTCGTGTCCGTGGCCGTGAGCACCTGCGTGTTGTTGACGAACCCGGTCAGCGTCGAGCCGAACACGTCCAGCCGCAGCGTGTACCAGGTGTTCGTGGCCACCGGAAACACCAGCGTGGCCAGGTTGGTGACGCCGCCGCCGGAGACCCGGCGCAGCTGCACCGCGCCGCTGCCGGTCAGCACCAGCGAGTAGTGGTTGGACAGGCTCTGCAGCCGGGCGGCGACGCCGACCGAGCGGGACGGGCTGCCGAAGGCGATCGGCTTGACCCGTGCCGAGACGGACTGGCCGGTCCAGGACGAGCCGGCCTGTGCCTTGGCGTCGGCGCCGGTGCTGGTCTGCCGCCAGACCTGGCTGCCGTCGGAGACCACCGACCAGCTGCCGCCGGACTTCGACCAGCCGGTCGAGTTGCCGTCCTCGAAGTCGTCCGAGAACAGGGTCGCCGCGTACGCGGTGCCGCCGAACCAGGTCGCGCCGAGGGCGACGACGAGGGCGGTCAGGCTCGCGCCGAGAGCGGCGGCGATACGTGTGCGCCGTGGAGCCGCGCGCATGGATACGGACATGTGCGGAACCTCCTTGGGAGGGACCGCACCCGGTGGTCCGCTGCGGGCGCAACGGAGGGCGCCACCGGGTGCGGGAGTTCGCACGGTGCGGGGTGGCTCAGTGGAGGCCGAGCCTCCCCGCGCCGGAGAGCAGGGTGACCAGCGGGACCGCGTAGGCGGGCAGCGGCGTGCTCCGGCGCAGGGCGGGCGTCCAGCCCGCGTCGGCGCCGAAGTCCGGGTCGTGGGTGGCGTTGTACGCGTCGAGCAGGCTCACCGGCCCGACCTTGCGGCCGTCCTTGACCCAGCTGCCGCGCTCGGTGACGGCGGTGCCCTTCCAGTCCTTCAGGATCCGGTCGGCGGTGATGCCGTCCTGCAGCACGAAGAAGTTGTTCTCCGCGACGACGGCGGACTGGATGCCCAGGCCGATGCTGTAGTCGTAGAACTCGGCGATCCGGAAGAAGTTGTTGTACACGTCGACCTGGCCGAAGCGGACCCGCGGCGCGCGCTGGCCGACCCCGTCGAACACGTTGTCGCGCAGCGTGACGCGCAGCTTGCCGACGTCCGGGCCGACCGTGTCCGAGGAGCCGATCAGCATGGTCTTGTCGTGGTGGGTGAACACGTTCGCCGACACGGTGACCAGGTCTGAGGTGTGCGTGATGTCGAGCGCGCCGTCGTGCACCTGCCACGGGCGGCCGAAGTACACCGGCTGGTTGGAGTCGGGGTTGTCGCCGTCGCTGAACGTGTTGTGGTCGATCCACACGTTGGTCGAGCGCCGCACCGAGACCAGGTCGTACTCGGAGTTCCAGTTGCCCTCGGCGCCGTCAGTGGGGCGCCAGCGCGGGAAGCAGTCGGCGGCGTCCTGGAAGTTCAGGTTGCGCACGATCACGTTCGGCGCACCGTCGATCATCAGGGTGACGTGCTTCAGGGTGGCGTCGCCCAGGCCGACGATGGTGGTGTTGGCGCCCACCTTGATCTCGGTACGGGCCCGCTGGGCGGCCACCGAGCGCACCCGGGCCTGCTCGATCGGGCCGCTCGGGTCGGCCGCCCGGCCCCACACCGCCGGGTCGTACGCGGCCAGGTAGCTCTCCAGCGTGTAGCCGGGGTCGGTGAGGTCCGCGCAGGTGATCGGGTTGCCCTCGGCGGAGGTGAACCCGTCGACGACGCCCTCCACGAAGACGATCTTCGGGTCGGTGCCGGTGACCGCCGCGGCGAAGGCGTTGCGGTCGCGCACCACGAACACGTGGGCGTCGTCGGCGGCCGAGCCGCCCGTGGTGCCGGTGCCGGAGGCGGCCCAGCCGTCGTTCGCGGCGAGCGGCTGCCGGGCGAGCTGGCTGGCCCACCAGCCGGGGCCGCTCGGGTCGCCGGTGGCCGCCGCGGGCGTCGCGCCCGCCACCAGCAGCAACGCGCCCAGGGCGCCCCCGGCGGCGACCCCCCGCAGCCGCCGGCCGACCACGTCGTCTATTCGCATCGCGCTCTCCAAAGAATGTGTCCGATGTGTTACGTCATCAGACAACGTAGAAAAGCGCGAACAGTGAAGTCAATGGATCGGAATAGCAGGTTTGTTGCAGCAATTCTCGAACAGTATGCGCTGCTCCAGCCCCCCGTAAGGCTGGATTCAGCGACTATTCAGGTCGGCATTCGAATGCGATGTCAGCCGTTTGCAGTCCCGTCCGGAACCGTTGCAGACCAGGGCCGGGAAAGCTCGTTCATAAGGGCTCCCCGAGCGGCGCAGCGGGCCAGTACGGTGTTCACGCCGCGCAGCGTCCGGTGCCCGTCGGCCACGTCGAGCGCCTCCTCCGCGACCTGGTACGGCGGCGGCGCCGCCCGCAGCTGCTCGATCACCGTGGTGAACGGCGCGGTGCGCGACAGCGGCGCCAGCAGCGGCTCCCCCTCCGCCCGGTGGGCCAGCAGGTTCTCCAGCAGCGTGCGGCGGCCCGCGACAGGCGTCGCCGCCGCCTCCCCCGGCAGCCGCAGCAGGTCCTCGCGGAAGCCCAGCTCGGCGTCCCCGCGCTCGCCGTACACGGTGAGGTCGCCGTCGACGAAGCCCTCGCCCGCCAGCGTCACCGCGACGAGCACCGTCACCCCGCCGGACAGGGTGATACGCAGCGTCGCGGTGTCCTCGACCTCGATCGGGCGCACCCGCAGCCAGTCCACCTCGACCCGCTCGACCGGCGCGTCCAGCACGGACAGCGCCTGCATCACCGCGTGCGCGAACGGGTTGGCCAGCGCGCCGTCCAGCGACGGGCGGCCGTCCACGGTGCGCCGGCCCGACCACGGCGAGCGGGCCCAGTAGGCGTCGTCACGCTTCCAGCAGCCGAGCACGGAGATGTGCCGGACCGCGCCGAGCGCGCCGCCCGCGACCGCCGCGCGCAGGCGGACCAGCGCCGGCGAGGCCAGTGCCTGGAAGCCCACCTGGACCACCCGGCCGGTCTCCGCCTCCGCCGCCACCAGCGCCTCGTGCTCCGCCCTGTCGAGCACGGGCGGCTTCTCCAGCAGCACGTCCGCCCCGGCCCGCAGCGCGTCCCGGGTCAGCGCGAGATGCGTGTGCGGCGGCGTGCACACGATGACCACCTGCGGCTTGACCTCCACCAGCAGCGCCACATGGTCGGTGTAGACCGGCACGCCGTCCGGTGGGTCCACCACCTCGCGCGTGTCGGCCAGCGCGACCAGCCGCACCGCGCCGGTCTGCTCCGCCAGCTCCGCGAGCTGCCGCCGGTGGTACATCCCGTGCCCGTTCGCGCCGATCAGCGCGACCGTCGTCGCCGTCATCGAACCTTCCTCTCCGCACCGGGCCGCGCCGCACCCCGCGTCATGCCACGGTCCTCCGGACCAGGTCCGCCGCGCCGTGGGTGGCCAGCTCGGCGCGCCACAAGTCGATCATCCGCCGCCGGGCCGGATCGGGCACCGGGAGCACTCCGGACTCGCCGAACAGCGCCTCGGTGCTCAGGTCCGCGCGGACCTCGGCGGCGCGCGGGTCGTTCAGCGGCAGCTCCTGCCCGCTGTCGGACCGGCCCTCGGCGAACCTCGCCCAGGCGGCCAGGATCAGCGTGGCCAGAGCCGGGTCGGGGACCGTGTTGAGCACGGACAGCGCCCGCTGCGGCAGCTTCTGCGTGCCGTCCATGGCCACCTGCAGGCAGCGGTGGCCCAGGGCGGCGTTGGCGAAGCGCTCCAGCGCGGCGTCGCCGTACCCGGCCACGGTGACCCCTTCCGGCGGGGTCATCGACGCCGCGACCTCGGTGGCGACGTAGCGGCGCAGCAGGTCGGTCATGCCGGGCAGGGCCAGCGCGTCGGCGATGTACTCGCAGCCGGCCAGCGCGCCCAGGTACGCCAGGGTGCTGTGCACGCCGTTGAGGGCGCGCAGTTTCAGGTGCTCCCACGGCGTGACGTCGCCGGTGAGCACCGCGCCCGCCGCCGCCCAGTCCGGGCGGGCCCCGGCGAAGTCGTCCTCGATCACCCACTGGGAGAACGGCTCCCCCACGACGGCGGCGAGGTCGGCCACGCCGAGGTCGCGCTGCGCCGTGGCCAGCAGGGCGGGCGTGGTGGCGGGCACGATCCGGTCGACCATGCTGGACGGGCAGCGCACCGACGCGGCGTACCAGTCGCGCAGCTCGCCGGGGATCACCCCGGCCAGCAGGCGGCCCAGCACCACCCCGTTGGACGGCAGGTTGTCGCAGCTGAGCAGAGTGATCGGCCCCGCGTCGGCGCGGCGGCGCGCGGCCAGCCCGGCGACCAGCAACCGCGTCACCGCCGAGTCGGGCGCGTACGCCTTCTCGGTCACGGTCATCGTCACCACCCGGATCGCCGGGTCGGCCAGGTGCGCGACGACCGAGTCGGGGTCGCTCGCGGCGTGCACCGTGCCGGTCAGCGCGCCCACCGCGCGGGTCCGCGAGGCGGCGCCGTCGAGCGTGACCACGCTGTAGAGGTGGTCCTGCGCGCGCAGCGCCTCCAGCACGTCCCGCGAGCGCGGCGCGACCGCGACGATGCCCCAGTCCCCGCCGGAGGCGGCCATCGCGGCCTCGACGTAGAGGGCCTGGTGGGCGCGGAAGAAGGCGCCCAGGCCGAGGTGCAGCACCCCGGCCCGGACGGAGCCCGGCAGCACGGCCGGGCGGCTGTCGGCGGGCAGCCGCGACAGCGTCGCCCGGCCGAGCCGGGTCGCGGAGGTGGTCATCGCCATACGGGGCCGTCCGGGAAGCTGTACTGGGCGATCGACTCCGGCTTGAAGGTCACCGAGTAGCCGGGCTGCGCCGGGAGCCGGTAACGCCCGTCCACCACGGTGATCGGGTCCTCGAAGTGCTCGTGCAGGTGCGCGACGTACTCCACCATGCGGCCGTCGAGCGAGCGGCCCAGCCGCAGGTAGTCGAAGACCGACAGGTGCTGCACGTACTCGCACAGCCCGACGCCGCCCGCGTGCGGGCACACCGGCACGCCGAACTTGGCCGCCATCAGCAGGATCGACAGCACCTCGTTGACGCCGCCGACCCGGCACGCGTCGATCTGGCACACCTGGATCGCGTTCGCCTGCATGAGCTGCTTGAAGATGACCCGGTTGGCGGCGACCTCGCCGGTGGCGACGCGGATGGGATTGACTGCGCGCGCCACGGCCGCGTGGCCGAGCACGTCGTCGGCGTGCGTCGGCTCCTCGATCCAGTACGGGTCCACCTCCGCCAGCACCTTCATGTTGGCGATCGCCTCGTCCACGTCCCAGACCTGGTTGGCGTCCATCATCAGCAGCGCGTCCGGGCCGATCTCCTCGCGGATCAGCCGGGCGCGGCGGAGGTCGTCCTCGATCGGGCCGCCGACCTTCATCTTCATCGCCCGCCAGCCCTGCGCGTACGCCGCCCGGGTCAGCTCCCGCACCTGCTCGTCGGGGTAGCCCAGCCAGCCCACAGAGGTGGTGTACGACGGGAACCCGTCGCGCTCCAGCACCGCCAGCCGCTCGGCGTAGCCGCCGTCGTCGGCGAGCAGCGCCAGCGCCTCCTCGCGGGTGATCGCGTCGCTGATGTGGTGGAAGTCGACGTTGTTCACCAGCTCCTCGGCCGGCATCTCGGCCAGCAGGCGCCACATCGGCTTGCCCTCGGCCTTGGCCCGCAGGTCCCACACCGCGTTGACCAGCGCGCCGGTCGCCATGTGGATGACGCCCTTCTCCGGCCCGAGCCAGCGCAGCTGCACGTCGGCCGACAGCGAGCGCCAGAACGTCACCGGGTCGGCGAACAGCTCCTCCAGGGTCTTCCCCACGACGTGGTGGGACAGCGCCTGGATCGCCGCGCAGGCGATCTCGTTGCCACGCCCGTTGGTGAAGGTGAAGCCCGCGCCGAAGAGTCCGGCGTCGGTGTGCAGCTCCACATAGGCGGCGGAGTAGTCACCCCGGTTGATCGCGTCGGAGCCGTCGCCGGCCGCCGCGGTCGGGAAGCGTACGTCGTGCACCTTGGCGTCGATGATTTTCATGGTCATCCTACTCGGAAGATCTTCTTGGGCAGGTGGTACGCCAGGTCGGCGATGGTCTCGGCGGCCTCGTCCAGGCCGAGGCGGTGCTCGGCGACCAGGCGCGCGAGGAAGCCCGCGTCGACCCGCCGGGCCACGTCGTGCCGGACCGGGATCGAGCAGTACGCGCGGGTGTCGTCGACGAACCCGGCGGTGTTGTAGAAGCCCGCGGTCTCGGTGACCGCCTCCCGCCAGCGGCGCAGCGCCTCCGGAGCGTCGAGGAACCACCACGGGGCGCCGATGAACATGGCCGGGTAGCCGCCGGCCAGCGGGGCCAGCTCGCGGCTGAACGTGTACTCGTCCAGCGTGTACACGACCACCCGGAAGCGCGGGTCGTGCCCGAACTCCTCCAGCAGCGGCCGCAGCGCGTTGGTGTACTCGGTGGCCACCGGGATGTCTCCGCCGACGTCGCGCCCGTGGGTGCGGAACAGCGTCGCGTTGTGGTTGCGCGACGAGCCCGGGTGCAGCTGCATCACCAGCCCGTCGTCCAGCGACATCCGGGCGAACTCCATCAGCATGTGCGCCCGGAACGCCTCGGCCTCGGCCGCCGTCGCGCCGCCGTGCACCACCCGCTCGAACAGCGACTTCGCCTCGGCCGCGGTCATCCCGCCGGTCGCGGCGGTCGGGTGCCCGTGGTCGGAGCAGGTGGCCCCGGCCGCGATGAAGTCGCGCCGCCGCTGCGCCAGCGCGTGCAGGAAGCCCTCGTACGTCGCGGTGTCCTGCCCGGTGATCTCACCGAGCTTGACCACCCGGTCGGGCCAGCCGGGCCAGTCCATGTCCACCAGGTCGTCCGGGCGGAACGTGGTGATCACGCGCCCACCGGGGCCGCCCCAGCCGTCCGCCGCGAGCTTCGCGTGGCGGGACAGGTCGTCCAGCGGCGACTCGGTGGTGGCCAGCACCTCCAGGTTGAACCGCTGGAACAGCGCGCGCGGCCGGTACTGCGGCTCGGCCAGCTTCGCGGCCAGCTCGTCGTAGACCCGGTCCGCCGTCTGCCCGTTGAACGGGGTCTCGATGCCGAAGACCGTGCGGAAGGTCTGCTCCAGCCACAGCCGCGACGGCGTGCCCCGGAACAGGTGCCAGTTCTCGGCCAGGCGGCGCCAGATCAGGCGCGGATCGGTCTCCGACTCGCCGCCGTCGATCCGCGGCACGCCCAGCTCGCTCGGCGGGATGCCCTGGCTGAGCAGCATCCGGGTGACGTAGTGGTCGGGCACCACGATCAGCCGCGCCGGGTCCGGGAACGGCGCGTCGTCGGCCAGGATGCCCGGGTCCACGTGACCGTGCGGGCTGATCAGCGGCAGGTTCCGCGCGTGCGTGTACAGCTCGCGGGCGATCGCCCGGGTGCGCGCCTCCGCCGGGAACAGCAGGTCGTCCACGGTCACTCCCATTCTGAAAGATCGAGCAGGGCGGCCACGTCCACGCTGCGCCCGGAGGCGATCGAGGCGTTGGCGGCCAGACCGGTCAGCAGCGAGCGCGCGCCGTCGAGCGCCGTGGCCGAGCGGTGCAGCGGGTCGGTGTCGCCGTTGAAGAGCACCCCGGTCATCCGGGCGTCCGCGCCGCCGTGCCCCTGCCGGTCGTACGCGGCGACGGGCACGTCCACCGGCGGCTCCCAGTAGCGGCGCAGGCGCAGCGAGACGCCGCCCTGCTCGGCGGCGGCCTCCACGCCGTGCAGCGCCGCCGAGTGCCCCTTGACCGCGCCGGCCACCCCCGGCGCGACGTGGTCGGACTCGACGATCTCCAGCTCCAGGCGGCCCCGGCTGCCGTTGAAGGCGATCCGGTAGCCCTCCCAGGGCGCGTACGCGGTGAGGTGGTAGCTCATCGTCGCGCCGGAGGCGTAGCGGACCAGCACCGCCATGTCGTCCTCGATGTCGGTGCCGGGAGCGAACACGTTGACGTCGCGGTGGTAGCCGTCGTGCCGCTCGGCGTCGAGGTACAGCTCGGCGAGGTTCGGGTTGTCCGCCAGGTGCAGCGCGAACGGGTCGCCCTGCGCCTCCGGGGAGCCGTGGGCGCGGGTGTAGTCGCGGGCGTAGCCGTGGCGGGCGCCGTCCGCGCCGTACAGGAACAGCCGTCCCTCGGCGGTGACCCGCACCGGGGTGCTGCCCAGCCACCAGTTGACCAGGTCGAAGTGGTGCGTCGCCTTGTGCACCAGCAGGCCGCCGGAGTGCGCCCGGTCGCGGTGCCAGCGGCGGAAGTAGTCCGCGCCGTGCCGCACGTCGAGCAGCCACTCGAAGTGCACCGAGCCGATCTCGCCGATGGCGCCCTCCGCCAGCAGCGTGCGCACCTGCTCGTGCACCGGGTGGAAGCGGTAGTTGAAGGCGACCTTGACGTCGCCGCCGGTGCGCCGCACGGCCTCCAGGATGCGGCGGCACTTCGGCACGTCGACCGTCATCGGCTTCTCGGTGACCACGGCGCAGCCGGCGTCGAGCGCCGCCACGATGTACTCGTCGTGGGTCGCGTCGACGCTGCACACCACGAGCGTGTCGACGCGCTCCTCGGCCAGCATCTTCGGCACGGCTGCGGCGTCGTATGCGACAGCGGGCGGCGCGCCCGCGGCCTGCAGCCGGCGCTGCTGCGCGGCGATCCGTGCGGGGTTGACGTCGGCGAGCGCCACCAGCTCGCCGTACCGGGTCAGGACCTGCGCGAACATCTGCGCACGAGCCCCGGTCCCCACGATCGCGTACCGCGTGGTCATCCGGCCTCCTGGGCCTCAGGGACTACAAACGTTTGCAGCAGAACTAACCATCGCGTTTCGATCGCGTCAATGGGCGTACCAGAATCAGCCTTGATTGTCCTAATTTTTACCCCCACGAAGGCGCGCAAGGTCCACTGTCGAAACCGGATCGTCATATTCGACCGTTGACAGAGGCGCAACCGTTTGCATCTAATGGGTGACCACCGTGATAGCCACCACAGGCCCGTGTCCACAGAGGAGCGCAGGTGCCGGCCACAATCCGCGACGTCGCCCGAGCAAGTGGCGTGCACGTCTCCACCGTGTCGCGTGCGTTCAGTGCACCGCACCTGGTGAACGCCGAGACCCGGGCGCACGTCCTCGCGGCGGCCGAAGAGCTCGGCTACCGCCCCAACCGGGCGGCCCGCGCGCTCATCACCGGGCGCACCCACAACATCGGGCTGATCGTGGCGGACATCGCCAACCCGTTCTTCCCGCCGCTCATCAAGGCGGCGGAGAGCCATGCGCGCGGCCGTGACTACCACGTCTTCGTCGCCGACACCAACGAGGACGCCGGCGTCGAGGAGGAGCTGGTGCTCGCCCTCGCCAAGCAGGTGGACGGCGTGCTGCTGTGCAGCCCGCGCATGAGCAACACCCAGATCGAGCAGCTGTCCCGCGAGGTCCCGCTGGTCGTGGTCAACCGGCCGGTGCCGGGCCTGCCCGCGGTCGTCATGGACGTCGCGCAGGGCGCCCGCCTGGCCGTCGAGCACCTGGTGAGCCTCGGCCACCGCTCGATCGCGCTGCTGGGCGGCCCGCGCGGCTCGTGGACCAACCGGGAGATCCGCCGGTCGGCCACCCTGGCCGCCCGCACCGCCGGGGCCGAGCTGGTGGTCGTCGGCCCCAACCCACCCACCGAGGAGAGCGGGTCGGCCGCGGCCGACGCCGTGCTGCGGGCCGGCGTCAGCGCCGTGCTCGCGTACAACGACCTCATGGCCGTGGGCCTCATCGACGCGCTCGACCACCGCGGGGTCAAGGTCCCGGATCAGATCAGCGTCGTCGGAATAGACGACACCGCACTGAGCCGGCGCACCCGCCCCATGTTGACGACGGTGGCCACCCCTACGGCGGCCGCCGGACGGGCGGCCGTCGACATGCTGCTCCAGCATGGCGACGACCGCCGCACCACCGCACTGGTAACGCTCCAGACCGAGTTGGTCATCCGCGACTCGTCAGGCCCGGGCCCGCATCGCACTGCGGGCCCGGGCGGACGGCACCAGCCGCCCGTTGACGGTGTCGCTTCCGAGAGCAGGGAGTGAAAGCTATGCACCCAGCGACACCCGCGCCGGCCGACCAGCCGGCGCAGCTCCACGGTAGCCTGCCGGCGGGCGGCATGAATCGCCGCCACCTGCTGCGTATGCTCGCCGGAACGGCTATCGCCGTGCCCGCGGCCGGCCTGCTGGCCGCCTGCGGCGAGGAGGAGCCGGCGGCGGACCCGAACGCGCCGGTCAACATCTCCTTCTTCTGGTGGGGCGGCGAGGCCCGCGCCAAGCTCACCGAAGAGGCGCTGAAGCTCTACATGAGCAAGCACCCGAACGTCACGATCACGCCCACCTGGCAGGCGTTCACCGGCTACTACGACAAGCTCGCCACCATCGCGGCGGGCGGCAACGCGCCGGACATCTTCCAGATCGACGACAACGGCCTGGCCGAGTACGCCGGCCGCAACGTCACCCTGGACCTGTCCAAGTACACGTCGAGCAACAAGATCGACGTGTCCAAGCACCCCGAGAGCCTCACCAAGTACGGCCAGCTCGGCGGCAAGCAGGTGGCCATCGCCACCGGCGAGAACACCCCGGCGATCATCTACGACAAGACCAAGCTGGGCGAGCTGGGCGTCGAGGCGCCCGCGGTCGGCTGGACGTACGAGCAGATCATCGCCTGGGGCCAGGGCATCACCACCAAGTCCGGCGGCAAGTACTGGGGCCTGATGGACCCGAGCTCGGACTACAAGGCGCTGTGGCTGTGGCTGCGCGCCCAGGGCAAGGAGTTCTACGACGGCCCGAAGCTCGCCTTCACCGAGGGCGACCTGGTCGGCTGGTTCAAGCTGTGGGTGGACGCGCGGGCCAAGGGCGCGATCCCGCCGGCCGACGTCTGCCACGAGGCGGTCACCGGCAGCGTCGCCACCCAGCTCGTGGTGACCAAGAAGGCCGCCGTGTCGTTCATGTGGTCCAACCAGCTCTCCGAGATGCAGAAGGCCACCAAGAACGACCTGGCCATGACGGCATACCCGGGCGACCCGAAGGGCCAGTGGGCGCGCGCGTCGACGTACTGGGCCGCCTCGCGCACCACCAAGTCCCCGGACGTGGTGGCCGACATCATCAACTTCCTGGTCAACGACGTGGAGGCCGGCAAGATCCTGGGTGTGGACCGGGGCCTGCCGAACAACCTCGACGTCCGCAAGGCGGTCTCCGACGCGCTGACCGACCAGAAGATGAAGGACACGGTCGCCTTCGAGAACGAGATCACGCCGAAGTTCGGCCCGGCCCCCGCGCCGCCGCCGAAGGGCCACAGCGGCCTGCGCAACACGCTGCGCGACATCGCCGAGACGGTGGCGTACGGCAAGCAGACCCCCGAGGCCGCCGCCAAGCAGTTCTTCACCGAGGCCACCGCCGCCCTGGCGTGACCCGGCCCGCCGCACCTGTACCGCAGCTCTGACGGACACCACCCTCGCCAGGAACGCCGTGGCCGCAACTCCTTCCCGAGTTGCGGCCACGCGTCCGAGAGGGGCCCACCCACGTATCACAACCTGGAAGGGGACCGCGCGTGGCGCTCACCACGGCTTCCCGACCGGCCCTCACGGCCGCTGCGCCCACGCCGCCGCCGAAAAGGGGCCGGCGAAAGAATTATGCCTCCCGCCGCCAGGAGGGCCTGGCGGGCTATGTCTTCCTCTCCCCGTGGCTGATCGGCCTGATGGCCATCACCGCGTTCCCCATGCTCTTCTCGCTGTACCTGAGCTTCACCAACTACGACATCCTGTCGAGCTGGGAGTTCGTGGAGTGGGTCGGCTTCGACAACTACAAGAAGATCTTCACCGGTGATCCGATCTTCTGGAAGTCGGTGCGGGTCACCCTCACCTACGGCCTGATCGCGATCCCGCTGAAGCTCGCCGCCTCCCTGGGCGTCGCGCTGCTGCTCAACCGCGAGCGGCGCGGGGTCGGCCTGTTCCGCAGCATGTTCTACCTGCCGTCGCTGCTCGGCGGCTCGGTGGCGCTGGCCCTGGTCTGGGTCGCCATGTTCAACGGCGAGGGCTCCTTCAACGCCTTCCTCGGCCTGTTCGGCATCGAGGGCAAGCCGTGGATCAACGACCCGGACTGGGCCCTGGAGACCCTGATGGTGCTCACCATCTGGCAGTTCGGCGCCCCCATGGTGATCTTCCTGGCCGGCCTCAAGCAGGTCCCCAGCGAGCTGTACGAGGCCGCATCGGTGGACGGGGCCAGCAAGGTCCGGCAGTTCTTCCACATCACGCTGCCGATGCTGTCGCCGGTGATCTTCTTCAACCTGGTGCTGGAGACCATCAACGGCTTCCAGGGCTTCACCTCGGCCTTCGTCATCAGCAACGGCACCGGCGGGCCGGTGTACTCCACCAAGCTCTACACCCTGCACATCTACGACAAGGCGTTCACCGACTTCCAGATGGGCTACTCGTCGGCCCTGGCCTGGATCTTCCTGGCCGCGATCGGCCTGATCACGGTGGTCTTCTTCAGCACCGGCAAGTTCTGGGTGCACTACTCGGACGGAGAGAACTGATGGCCCGCGTCCGTGGCTGGCTGCGCGTGCTCGCCCTGCTGGGCGTGCTCGCCGTCGTGCTGTACCCGCTCGTCTGGGTGCTGGGCTCGTCGCTGAAGTCGCCGACCGAGATCACCAGCAACCTGTCCGTGTGGCCGGAGGAGCTGACCTGGTCCAACTACTCGGACGGCTGGAACTACATCCCCGGCCTCAGCTTCACCACGTTCATCACGAACAGCCTGGTGATCTCGCTCGCGACGGTGGTGGCCAACGCGCTGAGCTGCCTGGTCACCGCGTACGCGTTCGCGCGGCTGAAGTTCCGGGGCCGCGGCTTCTACTTCGCGCTCATGATCGCCACGCTGCTGCTGCCCGGCCATGTGCTGATCGTGCCGCAGTACGTGCTGTTCAACGAGTTCGGCTGGATCGACACCCCGCTACCCCTGATCCTGCCGAAGCTGCTGGCCACCGAGGCGTTCTTCATCTTCCTCATGGTGCAGTTCATGCGGGGCATCCCGCGGGAGCTGGACGACGCGGCGAAGATCGACGGCTCCGGCCCGTACCGCACGTTCTGGCACGTCATCCTGCCGCTGTCCCGGCCGGCACTGATCACCACGGCGATCTTCTCGTTCATCTGGACCTGGAACGACTTCTTCACCCAGCTGGTGTACCTGCCCAGCGTGGAGAGCTACACGGTCCCGGTGGCGCTGCGGCTGTTCATCGACTCCAGCGGGCAGACCTCCATCGGCCCGATGCTGGCCATGTCGGTAGTCTCGCTGCTCCCGGTGTTCCTGTTCTTCCTCGGCTTCCAGCGCTTCCTGGTCCAGGGCATCAACACGAGCGGACTGAAGGGCTGACCCATGACGGCGACGACCACCACGGACTGGCGCGACACCCTGCGTGACGCGGCCGACCTCGCCCTGGTCGGCATCGTGGTGACCGTCGCGGCGGTGCCGGTCGTGACGACCGGCGCCGCCGTCGCCGCCGGCGCCGAAGCCGTGCACCTGCGCTTCGCCGAGGGCCGCTGGCCGGGCATCGGCGACCTGCTGCGCTCCTTCGGCCGCCGGCTGCTCCCCGGCTTCCTGGCCACGCTGGCGGTGGTCGCCGCCGCGTTGCTGCTCGGCCTGAACCTCTACTGGCTGCGCCAGGGCCTCGCGCCCGGCGGCGCGGCACTGACGGCCGTCACGGTCGCCGCGATCCTCGCGCTGGCGGGTGCGGTCTGCCTGGCCATCCCTTTCCTGGGCCGGGGGTATGGGTACCTGCGCGCGCTGCGTACCGCGTTCACCCGCCCGAAGCTGATCCTGGCCTGCATCGGCGTCCTCGGCATCGCCGCCATGATCGGCTCGATCCTCCCGGTCACCGCACCCCTGCTCGCCGGCTACTTCCTCTTCGCCCTGTACACCATCGCCCGCCGCGTCCCCTGACGCCGCATCGCGTTCCCCCGCCCGGTCGCCTCGCGCCGGGCGGTTTGCAGTTTCGGGGAAAGTGCAGTCATCCGACGACGCATTCGTGCAGTTTCCCCGAAACTGCGGGCCGCCACTGGGCGTAAAGGGGGCGGGCGCCCCGGGAACGGGGCGCCCGCCTGAGGGGTGGCTGAGAGGGGTCAGCCGTTGGGGAACAGGGCGGCGAAGTCGGCGAAGGCCATCGCCACGTCGCTCTGGGCCCAGAAGCGGTGGTACGTGAACTGCGGCTCGGCGCCGCCGTTGAGGTAGGTCTGGACCTTCGACCACTCGGGGTCCTGCTTGTACCAGGAGCGGATGTCGATGAACGACTTGCCAGCGGTGATGATGTCACCGTTGGGCATGTCGCCCGTCCAGCCGGACGGGACGTAGATGCCCTGGCCGGTGGAGGTGTTGTAGGTGTCGTCGAACCGCCGGTAGTCGCCGCGGGTCTCCACGGTCGACACGCCCTTGCTCTCGGCCTTGGCGTACAGGGCGTCGATCAGGCCCTTGCCCGTGGTCTTGGCGGCGGCGTTGCCGGACTTGGCCGCGTAGAACAGCAGGGCGCGGGCGAGCGACGCGGTGACGCCGACGTCCTGGCCGGTGCTGGTCACCGTGACGTGCAGGTTGGTGTTGGCGGCCGGGCTGGACGGGTTCCAGGTGGTCGGCGCGCCGGACCAGGCCAGCTCGGACGGGACGGCGAAGTTCGTGCCGCTCACCGTGGTGTTCGCGATGGCCCACGGCACCCACTTGTCGAGCAGCGCCTTGGCCTTGGTGTTACCGGTGGCGTAGTACAGCTCGGCGATGCGGCCCATCGACCAGACCTGCATGCCGAACCACTGGTTCGACGGCGGGTCGTGGTAGACCGGCTTCTCGTCGTAGAACATGCCGTAGAACGTCGGCGTGCCCGCCGGCGGCTGGCCGTAGTTGCCGTTCCAGCTGTTGGTCGCGCCGCCGGCGATGCCGCCCTCGGCCGACTGCAGCCACTGGTAGAACTCGAGCTGCCGGTTGAAGCTGTTGGTCCAGTCCGCGTTGGCGGTCGGCGACTGCGGCTTCAGCGCGGGGACGTTCGCCAGGGCGTACGCCGCCATCGGGTTCTGGTAGCCGAAGTGGTTGTGGCTGGAGCCGATGCGCCACGACCAGGCGGAGGTGAGGCCGCCGCCCCAGGCGTAGTACCAGGACATCAGGTAGTGCATCGAGTCACGGCCGGTGCCGGCGGCGCAGGTGGTCGCGCCGACGCAGTTGCCGATCTTCTTGAAGTACTTGTCGAACATGGCGTAGCGCAGGTAGTCGCCCATCTTCGCGGCCTTGCCGATGGTGGACGCGATCTGCGACTGCTTGCCCTGCTCGGTGGCCCAGGTCAGCGCCCAGTAGGCCGCCTCGATGGCGCGGGCGTCGGCGTCGGGCGCGTTGGTGTACTTCCACTGCGGCGCGGGCGCGCTGGACTCCTTGACGAACAGGTCCAGGTAGCCGTTGGGGCCGCCGAAGGCGAGGTTGTCACAGCTCGGCTGCGGGATGGTCTCCCACACCGACTCCTGCGGGCCCCGCTGGAAGGTGTTGATGTACGCCGGGCGCGTGGTGCCGTTGCCGCAGCGGCCGAAGCCGTACTTGTTGTCGACGTCCAGCAGCCAGTGCATGCCGTAGATGTTGCCGTTGCCGTAGGTGCTGGTCAGCTCGCTGCGCAGCGGGTCGGCACCGACGGACACGCTGGGCTGCAGCTGCGCCGGGTAGTCGGCCGGGTTGAGGGACTCGGCCGCGTACTGCGGGGTGCCGGCCACGCCCGCGTTGGGCTGGTCGGTCGCCGACGGGATGATGTACTGCTCCATCACGGTCCAGGCCTGGTTGAACTTGGTCCAGTCCTGCGTGAAGCGGCCGTAGTAGGCCTCCAGCCACAGCCAGTACGAGAACGCCTCGCTGGTGGTCTCGTGGCCGTAGTCGGGCGCCTCGACGATCAGCGTCTCGATCGAGTGGTACGGCACACCCTCGGGCGAGAAGTACCCGTTGGCCGTGTTCTTGATCTTGTTGTACTGGTCGATGAAGCGCTGGGTGTAGACGTTGACCTCGTCGTCGGCCTCGGTCGCGGTGACCACGCCGGGGTCGTGCCCGGTCGCGCTGGCCGTGATGGTGGCGGTGCCGGAGGTGTTGTCCGCGTCCTGCGCCGCGGCCAGGGTCACCGTCTGCTCGGTGCCGTAGTTGGCCGGGGTGAACGTCAGCGTGGCGCCGGTGGAGACGGTCACGTCGGTGTCACCGGCGGTGCGGGCGACCGCGACGGTCACGTTCGCGGTCGGCGCGGCCGACAGCTTCACCTTGACCGTGTTGGTGCCGCCCTCGGGCACGCTCACCGCGGCCGTGCTCGCCCCGTTGACCAGCACCTTCGGGGCTACAGAGGCGTCGACCACGACGGTGGTGTTGGCGGTGGCGGTGGCGCCGCCGTTGTCGGTCGCCTTGGCCTGGAACACGTACGTGCCCACCGGCAGCGCCGAGACGTCCCAGGTGTACGGGGACGCGGTGTCCGAGCCGAGCAGCAGCCCGTCGCGGTAGAACTCGACCTTCGACACGGTGCCGGGCGCGGTGTCCGCCGCGGTCGCCGCGATGGTGAACGCGGCCGGCGCGGTGAAGTGGGTGTTGTTGGCCGGCGACGTGATGCTCACGGTCGGCGCCGGGTTGGCCCCGGTGCACGGGGTGCCGTTGATGCTGAACGACGTCGGCGACGAGTACGTGCCGCTCCAGCGGCCGTTGAAGCCGATGCCGGTCGAGCCGCCGGTGCCGACGTTGCCGTTGTAGTTGAGGTTCGTCGCGGTGATGTTCTGGCCGGACGCGGTGTAGTTGGCCGACCAGCCGGGCAGCGTGATCGACTGGCCGGAGGGCAGCGTGAAGCCGAGCGACCAGCTCGTCCACGGGTCGCCCAGGTTCTTCAGGGTGAGGCTGGCGGTGAAGCCGCCGGTGCCGGCGCCCTCAGTCCACGGGTTGGCGGTGTATACGACCTCGCAGGCGACTGCGGCCTGGGCCGGGCTCGCCGCCACCACCAGGCCGCCGACGGCGACGAGCGCCGCGGTGGCGACGGCGCCGGAGCGCCGCAGGATTCTGTGGCGGGAACGCCGCAGTGTGTGCAACAAGATGAACTCCTCGCGAATGCGCCGGGATCGGGCCCGGCGGGGAAACCTTTCGCGCCGTCGATCGATGACGGCGATGGAGCGAAGCGGCTCGTCCATGCCCTGACGTGCCGTGTCGCGCGACGATGGCTCCCGGTCGCGAATTCGGATCAGTCTTACATGGGAGCGCTTCCATAGCAAGGGCTCACTACCTCGCGCAACGTCCCGATCGTCACTCCTTTAGGTGTTGCGCCAGGCAGCCGGCGCGGGCGCTGGAAGAATGGACGCATGATCGTTTCGGACGTGACGCTCAATAACGGGGTTCGGATGCCCCAGCTCGGGTTCGGCGTGTGGCAGGTCGACGACGACACGGCGGAGAAGGCCGTGATCACGGCGCTGGAGTCGGGCTACCGCAGCATCGACACCGCCAAGATCTACTTCAACGAGGAGGGCGTCGGCCGCGCCATCCGGGCCGCCGGCGTGCCCCGCGAGGAACTGTTCGTCACCACCAAGCTGTGGAACACCGAGCACGAGTACGACAAGGCGCTGCGCGCGTTCGACGAGAGCCTGGCCAAGCTGGGCCTGGACTACCTGGACCTGTACCTGATCCACTGGCCGGTGCCGTCGCAGGACCGCTACACCGAGGCCTGGCGCGCGCTGGAGAAGCTGTACGCCGACCAGCGGGTGCGCGCCATCGGCGTCTCCAACTTCACCGTGCAGACCATGAGCCGCCTGCTGGACGAGTTCGAGGTGGTGCCCGCGGTCAACCAGATCGAGCTGCACCCCCGCTTCACCCAGGAGGAGCTGCGCAAGCTGCACGCGGTGCACGACATCGCGACCGAGGCGTGGAGCCCGCTCGGCCAGGGCAAGGGCCTGCTCGACGAGCCGGTGCTCGCGCAGGTGGCGAGCAGGCACGGCAGGACCCCGGCGCAGGTGGTGCTGCGGTGGCACCTGCAGCTCGGCAACGTGGTCATCCCGAAGTCGGTCACCCCGTCGCGGATCGCGGAGAACCTGGCCGTCTTCGACTTCACCCTGGACGACGAGGACATGGCCGCGCTGTCCACCCTGGACACCGGCGCCCGGATCGGCCCCGACCCGGCGACCTTCGCCTGGATGGGCTGACCGGTCCACGCACGACGGACGCCGCAGGTCGATTGGGACCGGCGGCGTCCGTCTCGTATGCTCGCCGCTGTGTCGGTGACGGGGCGCGGCTCGCTGAGCCGCAGGCTGGGCAGAGGACTGCTGGACACGGCGGCGCCGCGGTTGCGCATGATCATCGTGGTGCTGGCGCTGGGGATCTCCGGGCTGTTCGGCGGGTGGGAGACGGTGCCCGCCGCGCCGGAGCCGCAGCACACCGCGGGCACCGCGATCGGCGGCGGACCGTGGCAGGTCGAGGTGCTCGAGGCGAAAGTGGCCGGCGACATGCCCCCGCTGCGCCGCCAGGACGAGAACAACCGCTGGGTGTACGTCATCGCGAACGTCACCATCACCGCGCACGAGTCGATCACGCTCACCAAGCAGATCCTGCGGCTGTCCGGGGTGGAGGGCCTGCTCACCGAGGAGCCCTACGACATGGCGCTCGACCGGGACAAGCGGGTGATCCGGCGGCTGCACCCGAACATGACCGAGAAGGTCGTCTTCTTCTGGGAGCAGGACGGCGACGCGCCGCTGCCCACCAGCCTCACCGTGCTGGTCCAGGCGCGCACCTACCGCGAGGACTCGCTCAGCCACGAGGCCAAGTGGATGGACGACGACGAGGTCGCCGGCCGGGTCACCCTCCCCGTGATCGACAACCGCGCCGCGGCCTCGCCCAGCGCCTCGCCGCGGCCCAGCGCGTCGGTGACCGCGAAGCCCGGCGCCTCGCCGAAGCCCAGCCGCTCGCCGCGGTCCGCCTCCCCGAGCGCGAGGGCCACCCCGTGAGCCTGCTCCGCCGCCTGGGCGCGGCCCTCTTCGTGATCGCGGTGCTCGCCGCCGGGCATGCCCTGACCACCGCGCTGCCCGACCGCAACCAGCAGCTGCGCGCGTTCCCGGCCACGGGCGAGTTCGGCACCGACGTGACCGCGCGCGAGTTCACCGTGCGGGTCGGCGCGGTGCGCTGCGCCGCCGAGCTGAAGATCGGCACCGCGATCCTGACCACGCAGGGCGTGTGGATCGTGGTCAAGCTGCGGCTGACCGCGCGCAGCCAGGTGACGAGCATCCAGTACGCCGCCATCCGCGACGCCGAGGGCCGGGTCTACGAGGTGACCGACCGCTTCGAGCAGACGCTCGTCGCGGGCGGCCGCCGCCTCCAGCCCGGCATCGCGGTCGAGGGTGAGATCGCGCTGGAGGTGCCCGCCACCTCGACCGGCACGCTGACCCTGCTGCTGGCCTCCACCTTCGTCGACCACCGGATGGACTCGATGGCCGAGATCCCGCTGCCCATCGGCGACGTGAGAGCGGCGCTGGACAACCCTGCCTCCACCGAGGTCCTGGCGCCCAGGGTCGCGAAGTGAGGGGCCCGGACGCGCTCGGCCGCGGCTGGTGGCGGCGCAACCGGTGGGGCCTGGTCGTGGTGCTGCCCGCCTTCGCCGCGATGCTGTACGGCTCGGTGTACATCGACCTCGACAACTGGCAGCAGCGCGAGCCACGGCCGGTCGCGGCGGCCGCCGACGGCTGGGTCGACTTCGGCGGGGTGCGGCTGCACCTGGTCGAGATCGTGCCGGCCACCGACCTCAAGCGCTTCGGCGGGCAGCCGTTCACGGTGCCGCAGGGCGTGACCGCCTGGCGGGCGGTGTTCGAGATCGAGCCGTCCGGGGCCGAGGTGCCGTTCTGCTCGGTGCGGCTGGAGGACACGGCGGGCCGGGTGTACGACGACCGGCCCGACGAGTTGCTGCGCGCCGACGCGGACCGGGCCACCTGCGCTGTGGAGGACAGCCCGGTCCCGGCCGCGTCAGGCCGGCACCAGGCCGCCGCCTACTTCGTCACGCCCGCCGACGCCGAGCCCGTCGCGGTGCGCGTCACCTTCGGCGCGGTCGACCTGACCCGGTACGCCCGCCTCGGCCGCTGAGCCGCTGACCCGCAGCACCCGGTCCACCGCCGCGGCGACCAGGCACAGCTGCAGCACCATGGTGATCGACTCGTTGACCGCGGACAGCGGCCCGGACAGCGGCACCCACCAGGTGTCGAGCTGCCGCGGGCCGATGATGGTGCGCTCCAGCTCCCACAGCCACCGCGGCAGTCCCTGGGTGCACACGAAGAGCAGGCAGAACAGCAGGATGGGCACCATGCCGGCGTACGCCACCAGCCGGTAGGACCGGGCCAGCGGGCTCATCGCCTCGCGCATGTCGGCGGTGCCGCCCTTGGCGAGCCGGCGCACCGGCATGGGCACCCGCGTCCAGCGCCGCGCGGCGCGGCGCGCCCGCTGCACCTCCTTCTCGGTCAGCGGCGGGTCCTTCATGCCGTACACCGTGGTGGCCACGAAAAGCCAGGCCACGGGCACGATCAGCACGGTGTCCACGGAGGTGGCCAGGTCGAGCGCGAAGCGCCCGGCCACCTGCGCGGACTGCTCCAGCGGCCCGAGGTGCGCCACCAGCGCGTGCCACGTGTCCAGCGACCATTGGTAGAACCGGCGCTGCTCCACGAACGGCATGACCTTGTCGGAGAGCCCGCTCACGAACACCACCACCAGGGTGATCGACAGCACCTCCAGGTATGCCCGGACGAAGTTGACCCAGTCCCACAGCCGCTTGGCCATCAGGCCGAGCACGAAGCGCAGCACCATGGCGACCACGACCACGGTGACCAGGGCCGCGTTCAGCTCGAACGGCAGGCGCTCCTCGACGTTCACCGCGGACGGGTTGAGGAACGTGTCCGGATTGGCCAGCGTCTCGTCCCGGAAGACCTCGTAGATGTAGTTGTTGCGGTCCTCGGTGAAGTAGTCGAAGGACGCGTACACCGCGACGAACGGCAGCAGCACGCTGGCCGTGTTCGCCAGCAGCCGGAACCGCTCCCCCGGCTCGCCGTCGCCGGTCAGCGCGGGCAGCGAGCGGGACAGCGTGCGCATCATCAGCACCAGCGCGGTCATCACCACGACGGGCACCAGTGCGAACACCAGGAAGCCGTAGACGCCGCCGAGCTTGCTGGCCTGCACCGCAAGGATGATCATGCCGCGCCGCACCGCGAAGGCGGCGAAGATCAGGGCGAACAGCACCGGCCAGTGCCGCAGCAGCAGCGCGCCGGTGGTCCGCAGCACGGCCGCGAGGTGCCGCAGCGACCAGGCCAGCCCGTGCTTGGGCGGCGTCACGACCGTGACCGGGGAGGGGATGTCCGTCACGTCGAAGACCGTACCGTCTGTCCGTTCCGGTCAGCCGCCCGCCTGTTCGATGTGCAGCCCCACGCCGTCGAGGATGCGGTCGAGCCCGAACTCGAACTCGTCGTAGCCCTCCTCGGGGTGGTCGAACACGCCCGCGGCGAGCACCCTGCCCAGCGCCGGGAAGCGGGCCGGGTCGACGAGCAGCTTGAGCAGCCTGCCGTACGCGCCGATGGACTCGTCCAAGGAGGAGCCCGCCGCGTTCACCGCGGTCAGCATGTCCACGGCGGTGGTGGCCTCGTTCCGGACGTACCCGCTGAGCAGCAGGATCACCGAGAGCTTGCCCTCCTCCGGCAGCCGCGTGCCGCCGAGCACGGCGAGCCCGGCGTCCATCCAGGCGAGCTGGTGCGGGGTGGCGGGCGGGCCGCTGATCGGCACCCGCAGCATCCACGGCTGGCTCATGTAGACGTCGCGGCAGGCGGTGGCCCAGGCCAGCAGCCCGGCCCGCCAGCCGGCGGCGGCGTCGAGCGGCGGCGGGTCGCCGATGGCGGTGTCCACCATGAGTTCGAGCAGCTCGTCCTTGGCGCGTACGTAGCGGTAGAGCGCCATGGTGGAGGCGCCCGCCTCGGCGGCGACGCGGCTCATGGAGACCGCGCCGATGCCGTCGGCGGCGGCCACCCGGATGCCGGCGCGCACGATACCGTCCAGCGTCAGGCCGGGTTTCGGGCCCTTGCCGGGGCGCTCGCGCAGCCCCCAGGCCGCGGCGAGGTTCGCCGGCACCGCAGCGCCGTCCAGCTCCAAGGCTCACTCCTGCTCTCGTGTCTTGACTGCTCATCCTAGTACCGCGTATAACGTACACAGTACAGCGTATGGCATACACAGAAGCGCGTATCACATACACAGAAGGTGGCCCCTCGATGAACGAGCCAAGCCCGCCCCTCGCCGGACGCCGCGAGTGGATCGGCCTAGCCGTGCTGCTCCTGCCCCTGCTGCTCGTCTCGATGGACGTCTCGGTGCTCTACTTCGCCGTCCCGTTCATCAGCGCCGACCTCGCCCCCACCGCCACCCAGCAACTGTGGATCTTCGACATCTACGGCTTCGTGCTGGCCGGCCTCCTGATCACCATGGGTGCGCTGGGCGACCGCATCGGGCGCCGCAGGCTGCTGATGATCGGCGCGGCCGCGTTCGGCGTCACCTCCGCCGCCGCGGCGTACGCGGGCAGCGCCGAGGCGCTCATCGCCACCCGCGCCCTGCTCGGCATCGGCGGCGCCACGCTGATGCCGTCCACGCTGGCCCTGATCCGCACCATGTTCCACGACGCGAAGCAGCGCGCCACCGCGATCGCGATCTGGACCGCCGCGCTCACCTTCGGCGTCGCGCTCGGGCCGATCCTGAGCGGATTCCTGCTGGAGCACTTCTGGTGGGGATCGGTCTTCCTGATCAACGTGCCGTTCATGCTGCTGCTGGTCGGGCTCGTGCCGGTGCTGGTGCCCGAGTCGCCCCGGCTCACCGAGGGACGTTTCGACCTGCCGGGTGCGGCCCTGTCGCTGGCCGCCGTGCTGCCCGTGATCTGGGGCGTCAAGGAGATCGCCGCCGAGGGCGACGGCACGCTCGCCGGTGCCGCGATCGTGACGGGCCTGGCCGTGGGTGCGGTGTTCCTGCACCGCCAGCGGACCTCGGCGTACCCGATGATCGACCTGGCCCTGTTCCGCCGCCGCTCGTTCAGCGGCGCGGTCGTCATCAACCTGCTCGCCATGTTCGGGCTGGTCGGCTTCGCCATCTTCGCGACGCAGCTGCTGCAGACGGTGTGGGGCATGACCCCACTGGAGGCCGCGCTGTGGAGCCTGGCGCCGTCGCTGCTCGTCGGCGGTGCCGCGCCCCTGGCCACCAGCCTGGCCCAGCGCGGCGTGCCCCGCTCGCGGCTGGTCGCGGCAGGATTCGGCCTGGCCGCCGCCGGGTTCGCCGGAATGCTCACGATCGACGTCGACACGCCACTATGGACGCTGATCGTCTGTTCCGCCTGCTACGCGGCCGGACTGATCGTGGTGATGGCGCTGAGCGCCGAGCTGATCGTCTGGGCCGCCCCGCCGGAACGGGCCGGTGCCGCGTCCGCCGTGTCGGAGACGTCGTCGGAGTTCGGCGGCGCGCTGGGCATGGCGGTGCTCGGCAGCCTGGGCACCGCCGTCTACCGCGCCGGCCTCGACCTGCCCGGCGGCCTGCCCGCCGAGGCCGCCCACGCCGCCCACGAGACCCTCGCCGGAGCGGCCGCCGCCTCCGCCGCGCTCCCCGGCGAGACCGGCGCGGCGCTGCTGACCGCCGCCCGCACGGCCTTCGTCGACGGCCTCCACGCCGCCGCGATCGGCGCCGCCCTGATCATGGCCACCGCCGCCGCCATCGCCCTGCTCACCCTCCGCGACCGAACCCCGGCCACCGCCACCGCCCCCGCACCACACCCCTGACCCCGCGATGATCGCGTCGATCTTGCGCGAACTGTTAGGGATTTGTCCCATGTGGGCGTGTCGCACCCACAGTTCACGCAAGATCGGCGCGGTGGAGGGGGCGGTTGACGGGGGGAGGTAAGGCTAACCTAAGGTTGGCTTCATGGGCGGGGTTGGGGAGGGTGTGTTGTGACGACGATGGTCTGGCGGCTGTTCGCTGTCGAGGTGAAGGAGGTCAGGCCGCTTACGCCTACGTTCACGCGGTTCACCTTCAGCGGGCCGGAGCTGGCCGACTTCGCGGACTGCGGGTATGACCTGCGGCTCAAGCTGGTGCTGCCGGCGCCGGACGGCGGCTTCGACGCTCTAGACCGCGGGCCGGACTGGTACACCGTCTGGCGCGGTACGCCCGAGGAGAAGCGCAACCCGATCCGCACCTACACCGCCCGCCACGTGCGTGCCGAGGCCGGTGAGGTCGATGTGGACGTGGCGCTGCACGGTGACGCCGGTCCGGCGTCCCGCTGGGCCCGCGCCGCCAAGCCGGGTGACCGGATCGTGCTGATGGGGCCGAACGCCGCGCACCCCGGCCCGCACGGCGGCGTGGAGTTCGTCGCGCCCGCGCCGGGCGTGCCGGTGCTGCTGGCCGGCGACGAGACGGCGGTGCCCGCGATCGCGGCGATCCTGGAGCGGCTGCCCGCCGACACCCGGGGCGCGGCGCTGCTGGAGGTGCCGTACGCCGCCGACGCGCTCACCCTGAACGCCCCCGCGGGGGTGGACGTGCGCTGGCTGGCCCGCGAGGACCTGCCCCGCGGCAGCCTGCTGGTGCCCGCCGTGCAGGAGGCCGCCGCCTGGCTCGTCCCCGTGCCCGGCGCCGCCGCCACTGTCGAGGATGTCGACGTCGACGTCGACGTCCTCTGGGAGGTCCCCGAGACGAGCACCACCGGCGCCCTCTACGCCTGGCTCGCCGGCGAGGCCGCCGTCATCCGCACCCTGCGCCGCCACCTCGTCTCCGACCGCGGCCTGGACCGCAGATCCGTCGCCTTCATGGGCTACTGGCGCCAGGGCCGCACCGAAGACGCCTGACCGCCCGCCCGCCAAGATCGCGACGATCTTGCGTGAACTGTTAGGATTTTGTCCTATATGGGCGTGTCGTACCCACAGTTCACGCAAGATCGCCGGGGTGGGGGGTGGGTTACGGGGTGGCGTTCATGAGGTCAAGGGCGGAGTGCTGGCGGGCGGCGTCGAGTTTGTCGACGGGGCCGGACCAGCGCAGGCCGTAGAGGTCGAGGGGGGTGCGGTCGGCGGCGTAGGCGGTGTCGGCCTGGCGGCGCAGGTAGGCGGTGTATGGGTGGTCGGGGAGGGTGGTGTTGAGGACGCCCAGGCCGCGGGCGTAGGGGCCCTTGAAGGAGGGGCCGTCGGCGCCGCAGTCGCCGTTCTCGCAGGGGTCGCGCAGGATGCCGTTGAGGTGGAGCTGGGTCGTGGTGGTGGAGGCGTCGGCGAGGCGGCGGGCGGTGGTGAGCAGGTTGTTGTCGCCGGTGGCGCGCCAGAGTTCGACGAGGCCGCCCAGGGGCACGCCCTGGTTGTAGGACCACACGGCCTGGCCGTTGTTGCGGCAGGTGGACAGGCTGATGCCGTCGTTGATCAGCGACGAGCCGTTGATCATGCCGGTGGCCTGGAACCAGGTCCACTCGGCGCGGGCCCGCTGCAGGTAGACCGTGTCGCCGGGCAGCCGGTTGTGCAGTGCGGCGTTGACGTGCAGGTAGAGGCTGTTGGAGATGGCGTTCTTGTAGGTGCGGGCGGTGCTCCACCAGATGCCGCCGCCGCAGACGCCGTCCCAGTACGCCGCCATGTGGTCGGCCGCGATCCGGGCCGTGCTCAGGTAACGGGCCTCGCCGGTGAGGTCGTACGCGGCGAGCCAGGCCAGCGCCCACCAGCCGGTGTCGTCGAGGTACTCGTTGCGGAAGTGGCCCAGCCGCGAGTTGACGTTCAGGTCGTAGGTGCGCGCGATGGCGTAGCGGTAGCTGCCCATGCCGGTGAGCCGGATGTTGTCGATCAGCGCGGTGAGCGCGTTCGCCGAGTTCCACCAGCCGGTGGTGCTGAACAGCCCGGTGCTCAGGCTGTACGACGTCATCAGGCCGGTGGCCGCGGCGGTGCGCCGGTTGCCGGCGTTCCAGGTGGTACGGGCCCAGGCCGTGCAGGCGATCTCGGGCCGGTCGCCGGCCTTGCCGCAGGCGCGCAGCGCCCCGACACCCAGCGCCGCCCAGTCGTCCACGTTGTACATGCCCGTGCGCCAGCCGCGCTGGCCGGCCGGGACGGCGGTGTCGCCCAGCAGGCCGGTCCAGGTGCGGCCGCCGTCGAAGGAGCGGTCGAGCCAGACGCGGTCGCCCGGGTTGCCGTTGGCGGTGCTCGCCCAGCCCATGGCGTCGGCGTCGTCGAAGTGCAGCACTATCTGACGGCCCCAGACGGACGCGCTGACCGGGGTGCGATCGCCCGGCGACAGCGCCGGGTCGCGCCCGTCGCAGTAGCGGTTGCAGACGGGCGCCGCGGTGGCCGCCGTCGCCAGCGGCCCGGCCACCAGGCCCGCGACGGCGAGCCCGGCGGCTATGAGACGTGCCGGTAGACGCATGTGAACCTCCTGCTCAGAGTCATTACTTGAGGCAGGAGAGCGCTCTCATCACGACCCATGAAACAGGAGGTTTACAATTTCGTCAACGTCGATGGAGTGCCAACCCTCTACCCGGCGGTGCGGCTCAGGCCTCGGCGAGGACCTCCAGAATGCCGTCGCCGTACTTGGCGAGCTTGTTCTCGCCGACGCCGCTGATCAGGCGGAGCTTCGCGAGCGAGTCGGGCGCCTGGGCGGCGATCTCGCGCAGGGTCGCGTCGTGGAACACGACGTACGCCGGGACGCCCTGCTCCTTCGCCGTCGCGGCCCGCCAGGCGCGCAGCCGCTCGAACAGCGGCTGCGCCTCGGCCGGCAGCTCGGCCACTGCCGTGGCGGCGGCAGCCTTGCGCGACGAGCCCGAGCTGCGCGCGGGGCGCTCGGGCTCGCGGCGCATCATCACCTGCCGCTTGCGGCCCAGCACGTCGGCGCTGGCGTCGGTCAGCGCGAGCGTGCCGTGCTCGCCCTGCACCGCGAGCAGCCCCTGGGCGAGCAGCTGGCGCACCACGCCGCGCCACTCCGACTCCTGCAGCTCGGTGCCGATGCCGAACACGGTCAGCTCGTCGTGGCGGTGCTGGGCCACCTTGTCGGTGCGGCGCCCGAGCAGGATGTCGATCGACTGCCCGGCGCCGAAGCGCTGGTTGCGCTCGCGCTGCAGCCGCAGCACGGTGGACAGCAGCTTCTGCGCGGGCACCGTGCCGTCCCACTGCTCCGGCGGGTTCAGGCAGGTGTCGCAGTTGCCGCAGGGCTCGGCGGTCTGGCCGAAGTAGTTCAGCAGCTGCACCCGGCGGCACTGCACCGTCTCGCACAGCGCGAGCATCGCGTCGAGGTGCGCGGCCAGTCCCCGGCGGTACGCCGCGTCGCCGGCCGAGCTGTCGATCATCTTGCGCTGCTGCACCACGTCCTGCAGCCCGTACGCCAGCCAGGCCGTCGAGGGCTGGCCGTCGCGCCCGGCGCGGCCGGTCTCCTGGTAGTAGCCCTCGACCGACTTGGGCAGGTCCAGGTGCGCGACGAAGCGCACGTCCGGCTTGTCGATGCCCATGCCGAACGCGATGGTGGCCACCATGACCAGCCCGTCCTCGCGCAGGAACCGGGACTGGTTGGCCGCCCGCGTCGCCGCGTCCAGGCCGGCGTGATACGGCAGCGCCTCGATGCCCTGCTGCACGAGGAACTCGGCGGTCTTCTCCACCGACGCCCGGGACAGGCAGTAGACGATGCCCGCGTCCCCGGCGTGCTCGGTGCGCAGCAGCTCCAGCAGCTGCTTCTTCGGGTCGTTCTTCGGCACGATGCGGTACTGGATGTTGGGGCGGTCGAAGCTCGACACGAAGTGCCGGGCGCCGGTCAGCTCCAGCCGCTGCGCGATCTCGCGGCGGGTGGCCGTGGTCGCGGTCGCGGTGAGCGCGATGCGCGGCACGTCCGGCCAGCGCTCGTGCAGCACCGACAGGGCCAGGTAGTCGGGGCGGAAGTCGTGGCCCCACTGCGACACGCAGTGCGCCTCGTCGATCGCGAACAGCGAGATCTTGCCGCGCTCCAGCAGGCGCATGGCCGAGCCGCTGCTGAGGCCTTCGGGCGCGAGGTAGAGCAGGTCCAGCTCGCCGGCCAGGAACTCGGCCTCGACCAGCTGCCGCTCGTCGATGCTGAGGGTGGAGTTGAGGAAGCCGGCCCGCACGCCCAGCGCCTGCAGCGCGTCGACCTGGTCCTGCATCAGCGCGATGAGCGGCGAGATCACGACCCCGACCCCGGGCCGCACCAGCGCGGGGATCTGGTAGCACAGCGACTTGCCGCCGCCGGTGGGCATGAGCACCAGGGCGTCCCCACCGCCCACCACGTGATCGATGATCTCCTGCTGCTCGCCGCGGAACGAGTCGTAGCCGAAGATCCTGCTCAACACCTCGGATGCGTCATGCACCCGTCGATCCTAGGGACCGCGCCCGACGGAATGCATGCCGGAGCGGGTGAGAGAGGCGCCCGGCATGACGAAGGGCTCAGACCGGTGCCTCGGCCTGAGCCCTCCTGCCTCGGGCAGCATGAGATCTGCCCACCCCCGTAGGCACGGCCGGCAGCGGCCGGTCGGGTACCAGATTCGCACGTGCGAACTGCCGTGCTGTTGCCATCGGGTTGCCACGGGCGGGACCTCGTTATCATGCAGCCCATGCAGTTCCGGGTTCTCGGGCCGTTCCGCGTGGAGTCCGGCGACGCGCCGGTGCCGCTGGGACGCCGCCGGGAACGCTGCCTGCTGGCCCTGCTGCTGCTGGAGCCCGGCCGGGCCATCCCGATGGACCGCCTGATCGACCTGCTCTGGGATGGCGAGCCGCCGGCCAAAGCCCGGCGTGCCGTGCAGGCGCACGTGGCCCGGCTGCGCGCCCAGCTCGCGGCGTACCCGGACGCGCCCACCCTGCGCACCGAGGGCACCGGCTACGCGGTGAGCGTCGGCGACGACCGGGTCGACGCGCACCGGTTCCGGTCGCTGGTGGCGCAGGCGGTGCACCGCTCGACCCCGGTGGAGCGGCGCGGCCCGCTGCTGGAGGAGGCGCTCGGGCTGTGGCGCGGGCCGGTGCTGGCCGACGTCGCCGGGGCGCGGGTGCGCGAGCGGGTCGGCCAGGAGCTGGAGGAGCTGCGCCTGGTCGCGCTGGAGAGCTGGCTGCAGGCCGAGCTGGAGCTGGGCCGGCACCGCGAGCGGATGCCCGAGCTGGCCCGTGCCGCGGCCGAGCACCCGGAGCGGGAGCGGTTCACCGCGCTGCACATGCTGGCGCTGCACCGCAGCGGCCAGACCGCGGGTGCGAGCGCCGCGTACGCCCGCTACCGCAGCCGCCTCATCGCGGGCACCGGCATCGAGCCGAGCAGCGAGCTGCGCGCCCTGCACACCTCGGTGCTGCGGGAGGACCCGCTGCTCTCGGTGCCCGCGGCGCGCTCCGAGGCGGCCGTCGTGGGAGCCCGTGACCTCCCCGCACCGATCCCCGACTTCGTGCCCCGTCCCGGCGAGCAGGCGGGGCTGGACGAGCTGCTCGACGCACCGCCCGGCGCGCGGCTGGCGGTGGTGCACGGCGTCGGCGGGGCGGGCAAGTCGACGCTGGTCGTACGGTGGGCGCACCTGCGCGCCGGGCACTTCCCGGGCGGCACGTACCACGCCGACCTCGGCCGGGACGGTGCCCGCCCGGCCGCCGACCTGCGCGAGCTGACCGGCCGCGCGCTGCTGATCCTGGACAACGCCGCCGACGCGGACACGGTGCGGGCCGCCCTGCCGGCTGACCCGGAGGTCACCGTGCTGGTGGTGTCCCGGGTGGCGCTGGAGAGCCTCGCCGTGCACGAGCGCGCCCGGCTGCTGCGGGTCGCCGGGCTGACTCCGGAGCAGGCTCTGGAGCTGCTGGGCACGGTGGGCCGGCTGGCCGGAGCCGAGCGCGGCACCCGCCTGGCGCGGATCGCCGACCTGTGCGACCGGCTGCCGCTGGCGCTGCGCATCGTCGGCTGCCGGCTGGCGGCCGACCCGCAGCACGGCATCGACCTGGTGCTGCAGGACCTTGTGCCGGAGGACCGGCGGCTCACCGCGCTGGAGATCGACGGCGGCGACGCCGGCATCCGCGCGATCCTGGACCAGTCCTACCGCGACCTCGCGCCCGCCCACGCCGAGCTGCTGCGGCTGCTCGCGGTGCACCCCGGCCGGGTGATCAGCGTGGCCAGCGCCGCGGCGCTCTGCGACCGCTCGCCCGGGGAGACGTACTCGCTGCTCACCTCGCTGGCGCGGAGCAACCTGGTGGTGCGCGACGGCACCGACTACCGCCTGCACGACCTGGTGCGGATCCACGCTCTGGAGCGGGCCGCGGCCGAGGACCCGCCGCAGGCGCGCATCGACGCGGTACGCCGGGTCGCCGACTGGTACCTGGACACCGCGTACACGGCGTACCCCCTGCTGAGCCCGCGGGCGGCGGGGCCGCTGCCGGTCGAGGTGCGCACCCCGCGCTTCCCGCTGCGGTTCACCTCCCGCGCGCAGGCCACGGCCTGGTTCGAGACCGAGCGGGCCGGGCTGGCCGCCGCCGTGCGCGCGCTGGCCGCCGCGGGCCTGCACCGGCAGGCGTGGCAGCTGGCCACGGCGCTGTTCGCGTACTACCACCGGCGCCGGATCTGGGCCGAGTGGCACGAGGTCTACCAGACCGCGCTGGCCTCCGCCCGCGCCGACGGGCACCTGCTCGGCCTCGCGAAGATCCTCAACGGGCTCGGCGTGGCCAGCAAGCAGCTCGGCCGGCGCGGCGAGGCCATCGCGTACTACCAGGAGGGGCTGGCCGTGGCCCGGCAGCACGGCGACCCGCTGACCATCGGCCCGCTTCTGATCAACCTGGGCGGCGTCTACAACGGAGCGGACGAGCCCGAACTCGCCCGGGAGCACCTGACGGCGGCGCTGCACCTGGCCGGTTACGGCGACGATCCGCGTTACGCGACCCTGCTGCTGCTCAACCTGGGCCACCTCGACTACAACGACCACCGGTTCGAGCAGGCCGCCGGGCACATGCGGCGCGGGCTGGAGATGGCCGGGCACAGCGGCGACACGCACACCACGGTCTACTTGAACCACGGGCTGGGTGAGGTGGAACTCCAGCTCGGACGGCCCGCGGCGGCCGCCCGGCACGCGCAGGTGGCGCTGGAGCTGGCGCAGGCGCTGGCCGACCCGCTGCGGCAGGCGTACGCCCTGGATCTGCTCGCCTCGGCGACGGCCGGCACCGACTGGGCCGCCGCCCGGGCGCTGTGGCAGCAGGCGGCGCAGCTCAGCGACGGGCTCGGGCACGCGCTCGGGCCCGACATCCGCGCGGTGCTGGCAGAGGGGCCGGGCAGCTGCCCGGAGAGCCTGCGCGAGCAGCTGGCCAAGCGCCGGTTCGCGGTGAACCGGCTGCCCTGACTCAAGCCGGGCGCCGGGCCAGCAGGGCAGCGACCACCTGGGTGATCACGTCGTACGGGATCGCCTCGCGCAGCGGGAAGCGCAGCGTGCCCTTGGCCGCCCGGTACGGCGCGACGGCCGCCTCCAGCGACTCGTCCCCGTCGGGCACCGGGTAGAGCGAGATGTGGTGCTTCCAGCCCGCGAAGTAGACGAGGTAGCGGTCGTCGAGGGTGACCGTGGGGATGCCGTAGCTGATGGTCTGCCCGGCTTCGGGCGGCGCGGCGGCCAGGATCGTCTGCCGCACCCGCTCCAGGACCGGCCGGACGGCTTCGGGCTGCGCGCTGATGTACTCGTCGATGGTCCGCACTGCCATGCGGCCATTGTCCCGCGGAAACACGAGACCCGGCTCCCTGAGGGAACCGGGTCTCGATCGTGGTAGCGGGGGCCAGATTTGAACTGACGACCTCTGGGTTATGAGCCCAGCGAGCTACCGAGCTGCTCCACCCCGCGTCGGCTGGTACAGACTAGGTCACCGTTGTCGACCGTGTCCAATCCTTAAATCAACCACATTTGTGGACGCCATCCTCTTGGCAGGACGGCTTCCACGGTGTTCGATAACTGGCAACCTTCCTTCGAGAAAGGAGCCAGTCGATGCGACCCTTCCGCGCGGCCGCCGTCACGCTGGCCGCCGCCCTGCTGGGCGCCGCGGTGCCCTACCTGCTCACCCCCGCGCACGCGGCCGGGCCGGTGCTCACCGTCACGGTCACCCGGGTCAGCACGTGGAGCAGCGGGTACGGCGCCGACGTCACCATCACCAACAGCGGCGACGCGGCCGCCACCGGCTGGACCGTCGAGTTCGACCTGCCCGCGGGCACCACGGTCAGCTCCTCGTGGAGCGCCACCCGCACCCAGACCGGCCAGCGCTACCGGTTCGTCAACGTGAGCTGGAACGGCACCGTCAACCCGGGCGCCTCGCAGACCTTCGGCTTCAACGCCGCCGGGCTGGGCCTGCCGCTCAATTGCACGGTCAACGGCAGTGCCTGCGGCGGCGGCCCCGCGCCCTCGGCGTCCCCGTCCCGCACCGCCGGGCCGTCGGCCTCCCCCTCGGCACCGGCCTCGCCCTCGGCGTCCCCGTCGCCGTCGGTATCGCCGACCTCGACTCCCCCGCCGAACGGGCCGGTGGTCGACGTGGCCTCCGCCGCGCAGCTGACCAGTGCCCTTAACAGCGCGGTCCCGGGCGCCGTCATCAGGCTCGCGGCGGGCACCTACCGCGGCGCGTTCACCACCACCCGGCCCGGCACCGCGAGCCTGCCGATCACGCTGACCGGGCCGCGCTCCGCGGTCCTGATCAACGACGGCCCGAGCGGCACCGCGCCCTCGTGCCCGCAGCCCACCGCAGGCTGGGACTCGGGTTACGGCCTGTGGCTGTTCGACGCGCCCTACTGGAAGCTCGACGGGTTCACCGTGGCCGAGTCCAAGAAGGGCATCGTGCTCGACAACTCGCACCACGTCACCATCAGCAACGTGTACGTGCACCACACCGAGGACGAGGGGGTGCACTTCCGCCGCTCCTCGGCCGACGGGGTGATCCGCGACTCGGTCATCGAGTACACCGGCCTGGTGCAGCCCGGCTACGGCGAGGGCGTCTACCTCGGCTCCGCCGGGTCCAACTGGGCCTGCCACGGCAACTCCGGCGGGGCGGACCGCTCGGACCGGGTGCAGGTGCTCAACAACCGGATCGGCCCGTACGTCGCCGCCGAGCACATCGACGTCAAGGAGGGCACGTTCAGCGGCGTCATCCGGGGCAACACCTTCGACGGGCGCGGCATCTCCGGGCAGAACTCGGCCGACTCCTGGATCGACGTCAAGGGCATCGGCTACCTCATCGAGAACAACACCGGCACGTTCGCCTCGCCCGGCACGTTCGTCAACGGCTACGAGACGCACAACCCGGCGACGACCCCGGCCTTCCTGAACGGGTGCGGCAACGTGTGGCGCGGCAACAGCTCGAACCTGGGCGGCGTCGGCCAGTACGCCATCCGGATCACCTCGACCTCGAAGTGCGCCGGCAACCTGAACGTGGTGTACGCCTCGAACACGGTCGCCAACGCCACGGCCGGCCTGACGAACATCGCCGTCACGCCCTGAGCAGCGCGGCCGGGGCTCCACGCGGGAGCCCCGGCCCGCACGTCACTTGGGCTGGTTGATGCGGCACATGTTGCCGGACGGGTCGCGGAACGCGCAGTCGCGCACCCCGTACGGCTGGTCGATCGGCTCCTGGAGCACCTCGGCGCCGGTCGCGGCGACCCGCTCGAAGACCGCGTCCACGTCGTCGGTGGTGAGCACGATGCCGCCGAGCACGCCCTTGGCCATCAGCTCGGCGATGGCCGCGTTGTCCTCGGCCGAGGCGGCCGGGCTGGCGGCCGGGGTCAGCACGATGCTCACCTCGGGCTGTTCCGGGGAGCCGAGGGTGATCCAGCGCATCTTGCCACCGCCGACGTCGGTGCGGACCTCCAGGCCCAGCGCGTCGCGGTAGAAGGCAAGTGCCTCGTCGTGGTCGTCGGTGAACAGGAAGCTGTGCGCGATTTTCAGATCCATGCAGCTCACGCTACGGTCAGGCGCCCGTCGTGGCTTCTCCGTTCCTGACGGGTCGGGTGAAAATCTTGGCGACGCAGGCCGGGACCCCGGCCAGCCAGGCGTGGTCGTCCCGGGCCCGGTACGCGCTCGGGCTCTGCCCCACCAGCTCGGTGAACCTGCTGCTGAACGAGCCGAGCGAGGTGAACCCGACCGCCATGCACACGTCGGTCACGCTGAGGTCGCCGCGGCGCAGCAGCGCCTTGGCCCGCTCGATGCGGCGGGTCATCAGGTAGCTGTACGGCGTCTCGCCGAAGGCGGCCCGGAAGCTGCGCGAGAAGTGGCCGGGCGACATGAGCGCGGTGCGGGCCAGCGCGGGCACGTCCAGCGGCTGGGCGTAGTCGCGGTCCATCCGGTCGCGCGCCCGGCGCAGCCGGATCAGGTCCTCCCTGGTCACAGCGGTCACCCCCAGCCGGAGAAAGAAGAAGACCCGGCTCCAGGGGAACCGGGTCTTCTGTTCGTAGCGGGGACAGGATTTGAACCTGCGACCTCTGGGTTATGAGCCCAGCGAGCTACCGAGCTGCTCCACCCCGCGTCGGTTCCTAAACACTAGCGCGTAGATCGCACCGGCCGCAAATCGACACGGGGTGAGCGCCGTCTCAGCGCTCACCCCGTGCTCGATCAGCCCGTCGTGGCCGGTGTCGGCGTCGGCGTGGGCGGGGCCGGGCTCGCCGGGGTCTGCGGCTGGTTGCCGCCGGCCGCCTCGAACTCCTTGATCGCCGCCTCCAGCGCCGCCAGCGCCTTGCCGTACGCCTCGAAGTTGCCGGACTGCTGGGCCGCGCGCAGGTCGGCGATGGCCTGTTTCACCTTGGCCGCGGCGGCGGCCAAGGTGGGCGATCCGGTGGTCGGCGGCGGCGGCTGCTCCGGGGTGACCACCGGTGGCGTGGTGGTCGTCCCGACCAGCTTCTGGATGCCCTGCTGCAGGGTGTCCTCGAAGGCGATCTTGTCGCCGTAGCTGACCAGCACCTTCTTCATCAGCGGGTACGGGTTGTCGTTGCTGGACTTCAGGTAGATCGGCTCGACGTAGAGCATGCCGCCGCCGTACGGCAGGGACAGCAGGTTGCCCTTGACGACGTTGGTGCCCCAGATGTTGAGCTGGGTACGCGCCGCGTCGAAGTTCTCCATGAGCTGCTGCGCCTGGCCCGGTCCGGGGATCCGGCCGTCCTTGTTCAGCTCCAGCACCTCCAGGTGCGGCTTGCCGTCGACGTACGACCCGGAGATCAGCGCGGCCAGGTTCTGCTTCTCGCGCGGGGTCACCGCGGCGGTCAGCTGGAAGCGCGGCTCGGTCTGCCCCGGCAGCTGCGTGAGCAGGTAGTACGGCGGCTGCTTGGCGTCCGCGCGACCCGCCGGGTCGTTCGGCACGGCCCAGAAGTCCGGCGCGTTGAAGAAGTCGTTGGCGTTGTTCACGTGGAACCGGGTGAGCAGGTCGCGCTGCACCTTGAACATGTCCGCCGGGTAGCGGAAGTGGCTGGCCAGCTCCGCCGGGATCTGGTCCTTCTTCGTGATCAGGTCGCCGCCGAAGGCGTCGTTCCACGCCTGCAGGATCGGGTCGGTGTCGTCGAACTCGTACAGCTTGACCGTGCCGTCGTACGCGTCGACGGTCGCCTTGACCGAGTTGCGGATGTAGTTGATCTCCTGCCGGGCGAGCCGGAAGGTGCCGTCGCCGGTCAGCGAGTCGCTGGTCGCGTCCTGCAGGTCCACCCGCTGCGCGTACGGGAAGTTCGCGCTGGTGGTGTAACCGTCGACGATCCACACGATGCGCCCGTTCACGGCGGCCGGGTAGGGGTCGCCGTCCAGCGTCAGGAACGGGGCCACCTTCTGCACGCGGGTGCGCGGGTCGCGCTCGTAGAGGATCTTCGAGTTGTCGTTGACGGCGTCGGCGAGCAGGAAGTTCGACTCCGCGTACTTGATCGAGTAGAGCAGCCGGCGCCAGGTCGAGCCGATGTCCACGCCGCCGGACCCGGTGTAGGTGTACCGGGCGTCGCTGGCCTCACCGGTGGGCCGGTCGTACTCGGCGCTCTGGCCGCCGTCGGGCTTGCCGACGATGGCGTACTCGTCGCCCATGCGCTCGCCGTAGTAGATGCGCGGCTGCTCGACCGGCAGCTTGTCGGTCGCCGACGAGCAGCCCTGGTCGCTGCCCTGCGCCTGGCCGGTGAAGAAGCCGGAGACGAAGTACGGCTGCCCGGCGCAGACGGTGGTGTTGGCGGGCGCCGCGACCAGGCCGTAGCCGTGCGTGTAGACCGTGTGCTTGTTGATCCAGTTGCTCTGGGCCGAGGTCAGCTTGCCGTACTCGATCTCGCGCAGGCCCACCACGTAGTCGGCGGTCTTGCCGTCGATGGTGTACCGGTCGATGTCCAGCTTGTCACCGAACTGGTAGAAGCTGCGCACCTGCGACAGCTGCGTGTAGCTGTCGGCGACCACGGACGGGTCGAGCAGTCGGATGTTCGGCACGATCGTCTTGTCCTGCGCCAGCGTGGCCGGCGGCACGACGGTGTCCGACACGTACGGCGTGTTCTTGGCCGCGTCCAGGCCGTAGGCCGCGCGGGTGGCCGCGATGGTGCGGTCGATGTACTGCGCTTCCTTGACGTTGCGGCTCGGGTCGACCTGGAACGTCTGCACGCCCCACGGGTAGATGCCGCCGATGGCCACCGCGGAGATGGCCAGCAGGCCCAGCGCCACGCCCGGCCACACCAGGTTGCGCATCACCGCGTTCGAGAAGACCAGGATCGCGATGACCACGATCACGGAGATGTAGGTGAGCATCTCCTTGGCCGGCAGCAGCGCCTGGATGTCGGTGTAACCGGCGCCGGTCAGGTCGGTGCCCGCGATGGTGTCCAGCAGCAGCGCCCGGCGGTCCAGCACGTACGCGACCGCCTTGAGGCTCACGAACAGCGCGACCAGCCCGGTCAGGTGGGCACGGGCGCCGGTGGTCATCCGGTCGCCGGGGCCGGACAGCCGCACCCCGCCGTAGAGGTAGTGCACGCCCAGCGCGCCGATCAGCGCCAGCACGGTCACCGTGAAGCCGGTGTTCAGCAGGTACTGCCAGAACGGCAGCTTGAACACGTAGAAGCCGACGTCGATGCCGAACTGCGGGTCCTTCTGGTTGAAGGGCTTCGCGTGCTCGAACAGCAGCCACTGCTGCCAGTGGCCCTGCGCGGCCAGGCCGGCGAAGAAGGCCACCGCGCCCGCGGCCAGCGCGAACCAGCGGATCAGGTGCGGCCCGAGCACGTACCGGTAGCGCTCCAGCGCCTGCTGCTCCACCCCGGTGGGCGGCAGGAACGGGCGCAGCCGGTACGCCAGGTACAGGTTGCCGAAGATGAACGCCCCGATGATCAGGCCGAACACCGCGAACAGGCCTATCCGGGTGCCGAGCTGCCCGGAGAAGACCTGGGTCGCGCCCAGTTCGTCGAACCAGAGCCACTCGGTCCAGGCCTCCACCACCCAGCCCAGGACGGCGAAGAAGATCAGCAGGCCGGTCAGCACGATGAGCCACGCGCGACCGCGCCGGCTCATGTGCGGCAGTTGACTTGATCGGTTGACCACGGTGGAAGCCTACGTTGCCGTGCAAGAGCGCGGCAGGGAGGAAGGCCTCCCACCGGGGCGTTCTCAGCTTCTTAACAGGAAGGCGGCGTACCGCCCGAGTTGATGGTCTTCAGCGCGGCCAGCGCGTCGTCCAGCGTGGCGACCTTCACCAGGGGCAGGCCCGGCAGCGCGTTCGCCTTTGCCTCTGCGCAGTTGTCGACCGGGGTGAGGAACCACTTCGCGCCCGCGTCCTTGGCGCCGTACAGCTTCTGCGGGATGCCGCCGATCGGGCCGACGTTGCCCTCGTCGTCGATGGTGCCGGTGCCCGCGATGACCTTGCCGCCGGTGAGGTCCTCCGGCGTCAGCTTGTCGATGATGCCCAGCGCGAACATCAGGCCCGCGCTCGGCCCGGCGATGTCGTCCAGCTTGATGTTCAGCGTGAACGGGTGCGGCTGCTTGGTGTCCACCTCGATGCCCACGCGCGGGGTGCTGTCGGTGTCCGAGGCGGCCTTCGTGGTGACCTCCACGGTGGCCGGCGCGCCGTCGCGGGTCACGCCGAGCTTCAGCGTGGTGCCGGCCGGCTTGGCCTGGATCAGCTCCAGCAGCTTGCCGTTCGAGGTGACCGCGGTGCCGTCGACCGTGTCGATGACGTCGTTCACCTTGAGCTTCCCGGCGGACGGGCCGCCGTCGACGACCTTGCTCACGGTCACCCGCACCGGGTAGCCCAGCTCGCGCAGCGCCGCGGTCTCCGCGCTGGTCTGCGAGTTCTTGAACGCCTCCTGGCCCTGCTGGTCGATCTCCTCGCGGGTCTGGTCCGGCGGGTAGAGCAGCTCGTAGGGCACCACCGCCTCCTCGTCGGACCACCAGCCGCGGATGATCGACAGCAGGTCCGTCGACGACTGCACGTTGACCGTGACCAGGCGCAGCTGCCCGTCGGACTTCGAGACCGCGGGGCCGCCGTCGCCGGTGACCGAGATGACCTCGTGGCAGCCCTTCGCCGCGTCCTTCGCCGCCGGGTCGCACAGCTCGCCGTTCTCGTCGACGGCGGTCAGCGTGTCCACGGTGGGGCCGGCGCTCTCCACGACGTACGGCACCCGCACCTGGCCGATGCCCAGCAGCAGCAGCACGGCAAAGGCGGCGCCCAGCACCACAGTCAACCCGCGACGTCTCATGGCGGCCAGCCTAGCCGGGCACCCCCGCGACCCGCCGGACCCTGACTCGTCCCCGATCATCCCCCCGCTATGAGTCAGTCGGACTCAAGTGCGCGTACGGTGGAGGGCGTGCCTGACACCCCGTTCGGGTTCGCCCTTCCGGGCGGCCAACCGCCAGATCCCAACGACCCGCAGCAGATGCAGCAGTTCCTCGCCGGGTTGCAACAGCTCATGGCCATGTCCCAGTCCGGCGGCGGCCCCGTCAACTGGGACCTGGCCCGCCAGGTCGCCACCACCTCGCTCAACAGCGAGGGCGACCCCGCCGTGTCCGCCGCCGACCGCGCCGAGGTGGACGAGGCGCTGCGGCTGGCCGACCTGTGGCTCAACCCCGCCACCGCGCTGCCGAGCGGCCTGGTCACCACCGCCGCCTGGAATCGCAACGAGTGGATCTTCAACACGCTGGACGTGTGGCGCAAGCTCGCCGACCCCGTCGCCGAGCGCATGGTCGCCGCCATGGGCGACCTGGTCCCACCGGAGGCCCGCGCCCAGCTCGGCCCGATGGCCTCGATGATCAGCAGCCTGGGCGGCGCCCTGTTCGGCGGCCAGTTCGGCGCCGCGCTGGCCAAGCTCGCCGTCGAGGTGCTGTCCGCCGGCGACATCGGCCTGCCGCTCGGCCCCCGGGGCACCGCCGCCCTGGTGCCGGCCAACATCAAGGCGTACGGCGCCGGCCTCGAACTCGATCCCGGCGAGCTGCGCCTGTTCGTCTCCCTGCGGGAGACCGCCCACCAGCGCCTCTTCGGCCACGTGCCGTGGCTGCGCGGGCACGTGCTCACCGCCGTCGAGACGTACGCCAACGGCATCCGGGTCGACCGGGAGGCCATCGAGGAGGCGCTGTCCCGGGTCAACCCCGCCGACCCCGAGTCGATGAGCGAGCTGCAGCTCGAGGGCATCTTCACCCCCGACGACAGCCCGCAGCAGCAGGCCGCCCTGCGCCGCCTGGAGACGGTGCTCGCCCTGGTCGAGGGCTGGGTCACCCACGTCGTCGAGGGCGCCGCCGAGGGCCGCCTGCCCAACGTGGTGCGCCTGTCCGAGACGTTCCGCCGCCGCCGTGCCGCGGGCGGGCCGGCCGAGCAGACGTTCGCCGCGCTGGTCGGCCTGGAGCTGCGGCCGCGGCGGCTGCGCGAGGCCGCCGCGCTGTGGGCCGCGCTCACCGAGCACCGGGGCGTGGACGGCCGGGACGCCCTCTGGGCCCACCCCGACCTGCTGCCCGACGAGGAGGCGTTCGCCGACCCCGCCGGTTACGCCACCGGCGCCGACAGCGCCGTCTTCGACCTCAGCGCCCTGGACGACCTCGACCTCCCGCCCACCGAGGAGGGCCCCGCCCCGCAGGACGGCCCCAAGCAGCCCTGACCGTCGCCGGCGTCGGCCTGTCACCTCTCACCCGAGGTGGCGGGCCGACGCCGTTGCCGGGCCGGGCGGCGCGGGTGGGGTTACTCCGCGCGGGCGTCGGCGGCGGCGATGCCCTCGAGGTAGCCGCGGGCGCGCTCGGTGCGGGGGTAGCGGCCGACCAGCTCCCAGAAGCGGGCGTTGTGGCTGGGCACGATCAGGTGCACCAGCTCGTGCAGCAGCACGTAGTCGCTGACCCAGGACGGCATGTCGCGGACCCGCTCGGACAGCCGGATGGTGCGGTCGGCGGGCGTGCAGGAACCCCAGCGTCCGTGCTGATTGGAGACCCAGCGCACGCTGGCGGGCACCGCGATCGCGCCGAACTCGGTCAGGTAGCGGCCGGCCAGCTGCCGGGCGCGCACCGCCAGGTCGGCATCACTGCGCTGGCTGCGCTGGTCGCGGGCGGCGAGCCGGGCGAGCATCTTGCCGACCCACTCGCTCTCCTCCGCGCGGGAGAACTGGCTGGGGATGAGCACCACGACCCGCTCGCCCTCCCGGTAGGCGGACACCGTCCGCCGCCGGCGCTCGCTGCGCCGTACCTCAACCACGGGTTTGCGTGCGGCGGCCATCTAGTGACCGGCGCAGGCCAGGGGGCACCCGGGGGCGACCAGGGGGGTGTTGCTCACGGCAAGGACGCTAGCGGCCCGATGCCAGGGTTCCGCAAGGGTCAATCTTGTGATCATCGCCAGAATTGCTGGGATTTGCCGAGTTCGCCAAGAAAATTCTTCCGGCTGGTACGGCCCCGGCCTGTCCGCATAAGGGGACATTGCTCAATGCGCAGGCGACTTCCAGAAAATGCCTCATTTTCTACAAGCGTGATGACTCCGGCGTGTCCCGCGTAACCTGACTTATCTGATCGATCAGGGCAGGCAGACTTCCACCGTCACAGCGCGAGCGCCGGACGAGTCACCGTGGATCATGAGGAGGAACCGTGGCCGAAGAGAAGTACAACGGCTACTGCGTGAAGTGCAAGGAAAAGCGTGATTTCACCGGCAAGGTGGAGATCTCCAAGACTGGCATGCGGATGGCCAAGGGGCCCTGCCCCGTCTGCGGCACGACCGTGAACCGCATTCTCGGCAAGGCCTGAGGAACAACGGCAGACAGGAGCCCGCGGTCACCGCGGGCTCCTGTCGTCTACCCGACAGTTTTCCCCAAGATCTGTGGACAACGCAGGTCAGGCCTGTGGAAAACCTGATGATCACGGGGGACGGCCTGTGGAAAACGCCTCCGGGCCGCGCGCGGCTGGCACCGTGACCGGCTGTGAACCGCCCGCCGATGACCCGCCCGGCCCTGCTGCCGGGCCTGCGCCCGATGTGGCGCGACCCGCTCACCGTCCAGCTGGGCACCGATCCCGAGTACGCGGTCGTGCTCGAACTGCCGCACCGCTCCGCCGCCCGGCTGCTGGAGCTGCTCGACGGGTCCCGGACGGAGCGCGCGCTGCTCGGCGAGATGAGCCGGCTGGGCATGCGCGCCGACGACGTGTACGCGGTGCTGGCCGCCCTCGCCGAGCGCGGTCTGGTGGTGCCCGCCCAGGCCCTGATGCCCGCCGCGCTGCCCCCGTCCCGCCGGGAGCGGCTGGGTGACGAGGCCGCCGCACTGGCGCTGCGCCAGGGCGAGACGGCGGGCACTCCGGCCCGCGTGCTGCAGCGCCGCTCCCAGGCGCGGGTGATCGTGGCCGGCACCGGACCGCTCGCCCGGCTGGTCGCCACCACGCTGGCGGACGCCGGGGTGGGCAAGGTCGGCGTGGTGGCCGCCGCGGGTGAGTCGGCGGCGGTGGCCGAGGGCCGGCCGGAGGCGCCGCCCGCCGGGCCCCCGGGCACGCTGCGGGCCACCGACGCCACCTTCCGGGTGCAGGTCGGGTACGCGGTGTCCAGCCGCGGCACGCGCCGCCGGGTGCCGCACCTGGCGCTCGCCGTACGCGACGGGATCGCGGTGGTCGGGCCGCTGGTGCCCGCCTCCGGCGGCCCCTGCCTGCGCTGCCTGGACCTGCACCGCACCGATCGGGACCCGGACTGGCCCGCGCTCGCCGCACAGCTCGCCGCGGGGCCGGGCCGCGATCCGTGCGCCGCCGCGACCCGCCTCACCGCCGCCGGGTTCGCCGCGGCCGAGGTGCTCGCCTACCTCGATGGCGCCGAGCCGACCACCGTCGGCACCACCGTGGAGATCAACGGGGTACGGCCCTGGCGGCGGCGCACCTGGACCCCGCATCCCGCGTGCGACTGCACCCGGCGCCGGTGACCTCGACATCTCCACACGGTCTTCACCGCTCAGGAGCGGCCGAAACGCGGCGAGTCGGCCACAATGGCACGGTGACCGACATCCCGCGCCGCGCCGTGTCCCGTACCGCCAAGCTGGCCTCGCTGCCCCTGGGTTTCGCCGGGCGCACCGTGCTCGGCTTCGGCAAGCGGGTCACCGGCCTGGCCTCCGACGTGATCTCGGCGGAGATCCAGGAGCGCACGGCCGAGCAGCTGTTCAGCGTGCTCGGCCAGCTCAAGGGCGGCGCGATGAAGCTCGGCCAGGCGCTGAGCGTGTTCGAGGCGGCCCTGCCGGACGCGCTGGCCGAGCCGTACCGGGAGGCGCTGGTCAAGCTGCAGGAGGCGGCTCCGCCGCTGCCCGCGGCGACCGTGCACAAGGTGCTGGCCGAGCAGCTGGGCGCGGACTGGCGGGGGCTGTTCCGCGAGTTCGACGACGCCCCGGCCGCGGCGGCCAGCATCGGCCAGGTGCACCGGGCCGAGTGGAAGCTGCCACGCAAGCGGGCGGGCATCCCGGTCGCGGTGAAGGTGCAGTACCCCGGGGCGGGGGACGCGCTCATCGCGGACCTGACCCAGCTGTCCCGGCTGGCCGGCCTGTTCAAGGTGATCCAGCCCGGCCTGGACGTGAAACCGCTGGTCACCGAGCTGCGCGAGCGGGTCGTGGAGGAGCTGGACTACGAGCTGGAGGCGGCCAGCCAGCGCGCTTTCGCCGAGGCCTACGCCGGGGACGAGGACTTCCTGGTGCCGCGGGTGATGGCCGCGGCGCCCCGGGTGATCGTCACCGAGTGGGTGGAGGGCATCCCGCTCTCGAAGATCATCGGCTCGGGCACCGTGGCGCAGCGCGACCGGGCCGGGGAGCTGATGGCCACGCTCCACTTCTCCGCGCCGGAGCGGGCCGGGCTGCTGCACGCCGACCCGCACCCCGGCAACTACCGGCTGCTGCCCGACGGGCGGCTGGCCGTGATCGACTTCGGGGCCGTGGCCCGAGTGCCGCAGGGGCTGCCGGAACCGGTCGGCCGGATCACCCGGCTGGCGCTGGCCGGCCGGGCCGACGAGGTGCTGGCCGGGCTGCGTGGCGAGGGTTTCCTGCGCAAGGACTCCGACATCGACGCGCAGGCGGTGCTCGACTACGTGCGCCCCATGCTGGACCCGCTGGCCGAGGAGGAGTTCCGGTTCAGCCGTGCCTGGCTGCGGGAGGAGGCGGCCCGGCTGGCGAGCCCGCGCAGCCCCGCGTACCAGCTGGGACGGCAGCTCAACCTGCCCCCGTCGTACCTGATGATCCACCGGGTGACGCTGGGCTCCATCGGCGTGCTCTGCCAGCTGGAGGCCAAGGCCCCCTACCGGGCCATCCTGGAACGCTGGCTCCCCGGCTTCGCCGACCCGGAGTGATCCACCCCGCGCCATGATCGCGGTCTCGTGTCGGAATGTGCGGCTGGGCCGCAGGTTTGGACACGAGACCGCGATCTTCACCCGGGGCGGAGCCCTGATACGAGCGAAGCTCCCGCCCGGCTGGACAGCCCGGCGGGAGCTTCGGTCATCACTTGCTTAGCGCTGCGACAGCTCACGAGCGCGCTTACGCGCGCGAACCATGATCTGGCGGGCGGAACGGGAAGCCTCAGAGGGGATGGTCTGAGGCTCAAGCATTCGGGCCCGGCTCATGACTTCGTGGATCATATAGATGTCGCTCATCTCGCTTCTCATTTCCTTCGTTTCCGTTCTCGAGTAGTTGCGTAGCCGGCAGGCGGCTGGATCGGTGTTGCGGAGTTGCTGCTCAGGCAGCGAGCCGGACCGACTCGCGAGCGGTGACCGCGGCGACGCGCGCCTCGGTCTCGGCCACCAGGGCCGCCTCGCGAGCGAGGTCGTCCTTACGCGGACGGCCACGCGGACGCTTGCGCGCCACGACCGCACCACGCTCGAAGATCTCGCCGCCCCAGACGCCCCAGGGCTCCTCGCGCTCCAGAGCGCCGGAGAGGCACTCGACCTTGAGCGGGCACTCGCCGCAGAGCGACTTCGCCAGCTCAAGCTCCGCAGGAGCGTCGGAGAACCAGAGGTCCGGGTCGAACTTCCGGCAGGGCAGCTCCGCACCCAGCTCGACGCTGAAGTCGAGGGCTGGGGCCAATGCCAGACTCATCTTCCGGTCACCTTCCTTTCATCGCGATCTCGTGGATCGGCTTTCCATGGGGGTGGAAATAACTAAGGCCGCGGATCCCGGTGTACGGGTTCCGCGGCCTCGAGGTGAGCCGGTGGTCTGGTCAGACCTTTGGTTTACCTCGAGGTGGAACACCGCCGAATCCATCGAGCTTGACGCCCGTGGACTCCTGGACCCGGTAGGCCAGGGTGGTGCTGATGGTGCTGGGGGTGGTGCTCTTCAGGGTCATGGCGCCCGCCGGAGCGGCCGCCTTGATCTCGATCGGGGTCCACGCCAGCTGTCGCAGGACGGGCAGCTGGGCCACCGGCAGCAGGCCGGCGACGGCCGGGGCCGCGAAGCCACGGGTGGCGTGGCCACCGATGACGGCACGGTTCCTCGGCGAGACGGTGACCGACGGCGCGCAGGCAGCGGCGAGCGACGGCAACACAGCGTTCGGGGTCATGAACGTGATCTCCATGGGACTCGCCTCCTCTCCAACGCACCCTAGAATCGAACAGAACGTGAATCACCGCTCAGGAGCAGCACTGATGCGCGCTCTTGAAGGTGTGACCGAAGGTTATGCCTCCCGGGCGGGAGCGCGCAAACGGTTTTACGGCTCTGTTGCCAAATCTTTTTGAAGATCTTCTGAGCCGGGTTCGGCGGGCAGTAGTTCATCGGGCGTCGCGCCGTTGAGCAGGGCCAGCACAGCCTGGCCGTACTTCTCCAGTTTGCGCGGACCGATGCCCGCGATCTGGACCAGGCCCGCGTTGTCGGAAGGCTGACGTTCGGCCAGCGCGGTCAGCGTCGCGTCGGTGAAGACGACGTACGCCGGCACGCTCTCCGCCTTCGCGGCCCGCGCCCGCCAGTCGGTCAGCCGCTCCAGCAGCTCCTCGTCCAGCGAGGACGGGCAGCCGGCGCACCGGCCGAGCTTGCGCTCCGCCCCCCCGAACAGGGTCGCCCCGCACACCCGGCAGCTCACGATCACCGTCTTGCGGGGCAGGCGCTGGGCCGGGCGCTCCGCCCGCTCGGCGCGCGGCGCGGTGGTGTGCCCGCCGAAACCCGACAGCACCCCCTGCAGGAAGCGGCACGGGCGCCGGGGCCGCCCGCCCGGTGAGCGGGCCTCGCCGTAGCTCAGCCAGAGCAGGCGCCGGGCCCGGGTCACCCCGACGTACAGCAGGCGCCGCTCCTCCTCCAGCGCCTCGGGGGTGCGGGCGTACGCCGTGGGCAGGGTGCCCTCGGCGAGCCCGACCAGGAACACCGCGTCCCACTCCAGGCCCTTGGCCGAGTGCAGGCTGGCCAGGGTCACCCCGTCCACGGCCGGGGCGTGCTGCGCCTGGGCGCGCCGGGCCAGCTCGGCGTTGAACCCGGCCAGCCCGTCCTCGCCGCCCGGCTCCGGGCGGAACTCGGCGGCCAGGCGCACCAGCGCGGCCAGCGCCTCCCACTGCTCGCGCGCCGCACCGCCGGCCGGCTGGCGCTCGGGCTGCCAGCCCAGGCCAGTGAGCACCGCGCTGACCGTGCCGGGCAGGTCGTCCAGGCCGTCCTCGGTGCGTGAGGCGCCGCGCAGGGTCACCATCGCCCGGCGGATCTCGGCCCGCTCGAAGAAGCGCTCGCCGCCGCGCAGCACGTACGGCACCCCGGCCTCGGCCAGCGCCTCCTCGTACGTCTCCGACTGGGCGTTGGCGCGGAACAGCACGGCGATCCCGGCCGCGGGGGTGCCCGCAGCGATCAGCTCGGCGCAGCGGCGGGCCACCGCGACCGCCTCGGTGTGCTCGTCGGCGAACACCCGCGCGTCCGGCTCCGGCCCGGCCGGGCGCTGGCCCACCAGGTCCAGCCGCAGCCGGGCCTCGCTGCCCTTCGCCTGCCGGATGACCGCGTTGGCCAGGCCCACCACCTGCGGCGTGGACCGGTAGTCGCGGACCAGCCGGACCACGGTGGCGTCACGGTGGGTCCGCGCGAAGTCCACCAGGTAGGCCGACGTCGCGCCGGTGAACGAGTAGATGGTCTGCGCCGCGTCGCCGACCACGGTGAGGTCGCGCCGCCCGCCCAGCCACGCCTCCAGCAGCCGCTGCTGCAGCGGGTTCACGTCCTGGTACTCGTCGACGACGAAGTGCCGGTACTGCGCGCGGACCTGCTCGGCGACGTCGGGGTGCTCCTCGATGCCCCAGCACATGGCGCGCAGCAGGTCCTCGAAGTCGATCACGCTCTGCTGCCGCTTGACCTGCTCGTACGCCGTGTAGACGGCGGCGACCTGGGCCGGGTCGAGCGGGGTCTCCCGGCCCGCCTTGGCCGCCGCGACGGCGTACTCCCCCGGCTCGACCAGGCAGGCCTTGGCCCACTCGATCTCGGCGGCGAGGTCACGGGTGCCGGTGCGGTCGACCCGCACCCCGGCGCGCGCCGTGGCCAGGGTGACCAGCTTCGCCTTGCTCTCCTCCAGCGGCGGCATGTCCCGGCCGCGCAGCAGCCGCGGCGCGAAGTAGCGCAGCTGGCGCAGGGCGGCGGCGTGGAAGGTGCGCGCCTGTACGCCGTGCGCGCCCAGCCCGATCAGCCGCTCCCGCAGCTGCGCGGCGGCCCGCGCGGTGAACGTGACCGCGAGCACGTGCTTCGGCTGGATCTGCCCGCTGACGACGCGGTGCGCGATCCGGCTGGTGATCGCCCGGGTCTTGCCGGTGCCCGCGCCGGCCAGGATGCAGACCGGGCCGGCGGGCGCGACGACCGCAGCCCGCTGCTCCTCGTCCAGGCCGGCGAGCACCTGCGAGGCCGTGTCGGCGTCGGCGAATCGGGTCACAACAAGGAATCATCCCAGGTGTTGTGGATGTTGAGTTGCGTAGAGTCCCCCGGAGCCCCCGCTCCCCCGACCCGAGGATCGTCCATGCTGACCATGTACTCGACCACGTGGTGTGGTTACTGCCACCGGCTGCGCTCTCAGCTCGACCGGGAGGGCATCGACTACACCGTGATCGACATCGAGCAGGACCCGAACGCGGCCGACTTCGTGATGAGCGTGAACGGCGGCAACCAGACCGTCCCGACGGTCCGCTTCGCCGACGGCTCCGCGCTCACCAACCCCAGCATCATCCAGGTCAAGGAGCGCCTGGCGGCCATCGCGGACACCGCCGCCGAGCCTGCCTGACACCTGCCCCGCCGGCCGGGCTCAGCTCGGCCAGCGGGGCGCGTCGAGGCGTACGACCTTGACGCGCTGGCGGCCGGAGCGCACGGCGCCCACCGAGGCCAGGGCACGGGCGAGCTGGAGCGCGGCGTCGAGGGTGTCCGCCTCGGCGACCTGTCGTCGCTGCTCGGGGCTGCTGGTCTCATCGCGCAGCGGCGATTCGTCGAGGAACGACGCGACCACTTCCTCGGGCGCGAAGGGTCGTACCTCGGTGCGAACGATCAGGTACCGCATGCGCTGCTCCGTCACTGTCTGCCGGGCGGAGGTCGAATGTGGGTCCATGGGTGGAAGTTCCACATTCGGCTGATGTCATGCTTGTGCATTTCCCGAGCTGGAATCAAGCAAGACGCGACGATCGGCGAGCAGCACCGCCCGAACGGGTGACGGAGCGTAGTTTACTTCCGGCGCGAATCTTCGATGCGGGCGCTGATCCACGATCGGGATCGGATCGGGTCGAGCGCGGCGTCAGTTAGCCAGCCGAACACCGTGGCGTACCGGTCGACGCTGTTGCGGTCGGTGAGAACCAGCTCACGGGCCAGCGTTTCCACCGCGACGGTCTCCGGGTCCCCCGGGTCGGGAAAGTGATAGATAGAAAATCCCGTATACGGTACGAAGTGGCGGCCGACCGTCGCGGTGCGCGGCAGTACTCTGATCGTCACGTTGGGTAACAACGCGAGATCGGCGAGGTGGACCAGCTGCGCGTCGCGCACCTCGTCCGGCGCGCCGCGGCCGGTCAGCGCCTGCTCGTCGAGGATCGCCTCGTAGCGCGGCGGATCGGGCGCCCGGGTGAGGATCGCCTGGCGGGCCAGCCGCGCGGCCACCTCGGTCTCCGGCTCCTGCGGCGCGGGCGGCTCGGCCACCGGCCCGATCGCGGGCCGCTGGGCGGGCACGGGCGCGGACACCCCGGCCGACAGCGACCACGAGGACAGGATGCGCACCCGCGCGTAGTCCGGCGTCTGCAGCAGGCCGGGCACCACGCCCAAGCCGTACTCCCTGATCCGGGCGCTGCCCGCCTCCAGTTCGGCGTACCCCCGCTGCCGCTGGGTCATCACCGGGTAGGCCCGCAGCCAGGCCCGGGTGTTGCCGGCGTCGCGGGCGATCGCGACCAGCTGCTCGCGGTCGCGGCCGCGCACGCGGTAGAGGTCGAGCAGGTCCAGCACGTCGGCCAGGTCGGGGCGGCTGCGGCCGTTCTCCAGCCGGGACAGCTTGGACTTCGCCGCCCAGCCGACCCGCTCGACGACCTGCTCCCCGGTGAGCCCGGCGACCTCGCGCAGGCGGCGCAGCTCCACGCCGAGGCGCTGGCGGCGGACGATCGGGCTGGATCCTCGCGGCAAGGGGGACCTCCGTCGGGGCGACCGGCCCCCAGGCTAAGCCGCCACCCCCACCCCTCCCCCGCTCCGACACACCCTTTTCCCAGGTTGATCACGGTCCCGGGGTGGCGACACGCCGCCCATCACGTCCATAAGTTCATGATCAACGCGACGGAAGGCGTCAGGCGTGGCCGTGGAGCCAGTGGAGGACCAGGCGGTAGGCGATGGAGGAGCGGTTGGGGAGGGTGAAGGAGGTGTCGGAGCCGTCGGTGACGGCGGCGATCTCGGCGCGGGTGAACCAGCGGGCGTCGATCAGCTCCTCGGGGTCGGTGCGGATCGGGTCGGCGGCGGGGTCGGCGGTCGCGGTGAAGCCCAGCATCAGCGAGCGGGGGTACGGGAACGCCTGGCTGGCCAGGTAGCGCACCTCGTGGACGCGGACGCCGGATTCCTCGTAGACCTCGCGGGCCACCGCGTCCTCGGCGGTCTCGCCCGCCTCGACGAAACCGGCCAGGGTCGAGTAGCGGCGCTTGTCGGCCTTGGCCCAGATGACGTTGGAGCCGAGCAGCGCGCGGCCGTCCGGGCCGGGCACTCCGTCGTGGACCAGCATGATGACGGCCGGGTCGGTGCGGGGGAAGTGCAGCTCGCCCTCGCTGTCGCGGCGGACCCAGCCGCCCTGCTCCACCGTGGTGGGGCGGCCGGTGCGCGGCGCGAAGAGGTGGTCGCGGTGCCAGCGGACCAGCGCCAGCGCCTGGGTGAGCAGCGCGGTCTCCCGGGGCGGCAGGTCGGCGCCCACCTCCCACAGGTGCCGTGGCGCCGCGCCGGGCACCTCGGGCAGGGTGCGGTTGACCGCGAAGTACGGCATGCCCTCGGCGTCCACCGCGAGGAACAGCGGCTCGCCCGCGGCGTCGCCGGGGCCCACCTCGGCCGAGGTGAACAGCACCAGCCGGTCGTCGCGGATCAGCGCTCTGCCGTCGTCGCCGACCACGACCACGCGGCCGCGCTGCCAGGCGTCGGCGAGCCACTGCGGGTCGGCGCGGCGGAACGCGGCCCGGTCGAGGTCCGACCGGGCCGCCTCATGCTCGTTCACGGCTTCGACTCGACCTCGACCGGCACGATCGCCGCGACCGCGGCCTGGATCTTCTCGGCGTCGCCGAGGATCACCGGGGCCGCCACGGCGGGCGCCAGGTACGTCGCCGCGGCGCGGTGCACGTCCTCCAGCGTGGCCGCGACGAGCCGCTCCGAGTAGTCGGCCAGGTAGGTCAGGCGCAGCCCGAACCCGGCGTAGGAGCTGGCCAGCCCGGCCAGGCCGGCCTGCGTGGACATGCCCAGCTGCAGCGTGCCCAGGGTGTACTGGCGTGCCTGCTCCAGCTCGGCCTCGGCCACCGGCAGCGCCGCGATGCGGCCCAGCTCGTACAGCGTCTCGACCAGCGCCGGGGCGGTGACCTCGGTGGCCACCTCGGCGGAGACGGTCAGCGTGGAGCCGGCCACGGAGTGCTCGATCACCGAGTGCGGGCCGTAGGTGTACCCCTTGTCCTCGCGGATGTTCTCCACCCAGCGGGACGAGAAGTAGCCACCGAAGATCATGTTGGCCAGCTGCAGCGCCGCGTGGTCCGGGTGGGTACGCGGCACCGCGGGCAGCGCGATGCGCAGCGACGACTGCACCGCGCCGGGCCGGTCCACCAGCAGCAGCGGCCCCGGCGTCAGCGCCGGGATCGGCGGCAGCTCGGCGGTCTCGCCCCGGCCGTCCCAGCCGCCCAGCCGCTTGGCCGCGATCTCGACCGCCTGCTCCGGGTCCAGGTCGCCGACCAGCACCAGGGTCGCCCCGGCCGGGTGCAGGCGGCGGGCGTGCAGCGCGCGCAGGCCCGCTGGGGTCACCGCGCGCACCTCCTCCACCGACGGCGTCTGCACCGCGTACGGGTGGCCCGGATAGATGCGCTTGAGCAGCGCGACCCGCGCCAGGTGGGCGGGCTGGCTCTGGGCCACCTGGATCCGGTCGGCCAGGCGCTCGGACTCGGTCGCCACCTCACCCTCCGGGTAGGCGGCGTCGTGGAGCACCTCGGCGAGCAGCTCCAGCAGCCGGTCCAGCCCGGACACCAGCGAGTTGCCGCTGATCAGCAGCCGGTCCGGGTCGATGCCCGCGCCCAGGCCGCCGCCGACCGCCTGCAGGTCCGCGGCGATCTGGACGGTGGTCTTGGTGCTGGTGCCGGAGAACAGCGTCTGCGCCAGCACCGCGGCCTCGGCCAGCTCGGTGCGGGCGAACGGCACCCGCAGCCGCACCTCGGCCAGCGGCACGCTCGGCCGGCGGATGGCCAGCACGGTCAGCCCGTTGGGCAGCGTCCGCTCGGCCTGCAGCGGCAGCGACAGCGGCCGGGTCTCGTCGAGCTCCGGCAGAGCGATCGTCGTCACTGGTTTCCTCCGGGCACGACCTCGATGGAAGCCCGGCGGTGCGGGCGCAGGGCGGCGGCGGCCGACCGGATCTGCTCCTCGGTCACCTCCGCGATCAGGTGCGGCAGGTCGTTGAGCAGGCCCGGGTTGCCCCGCTGGAGCTCCAGCACGGCCATCCGCAGCGCGCGGCCCAGCACGGCGTCCGTCTCGCGGAGCAGGTGCGTCGCCATGCGGGCCTGGGTGCGGGCCAGCTCGCCCGGGGTGAGCCCGTCGGTGGCCAGCCGGTCCAGCTCCTCGTCGATGGTGACCAGCACCTTGTCCACGCTGCCGCCGGGCGGCAGGTGCGACTGGAGCAGCAGCGCGGTGGGGTCGCGCACCTCGAACGGCTCGCCCATGAAGCCGAGGTAGCCGCCGACGCTGGTGACCGTGCGGTCCTTCAGCACCAGGCGCTCCACCAGCCGGGACGCGTCGCCGTCGGTGAGCACCTCGGCCAGGACCACGTACGGCAGGTAGCCGGCGAAGTCGGTGATCGGGTTCGGCACCCGCCACGCCGAGGCAACCGCGGGCAGCGGCGCGAGCCGGTCCACGTAGGACTCGCGGCGCTCGGCGGTCAGGTCCGGCTCGTCGAAGTCGGCCAGCTGCGGCGCCGGGCGCGCGGGCACGTCGCCGAAGTGCCGCTCGATCAGGGTCCGGGCGTACGCTGAGTCGAAGTCGCCGGACACGCTGAGCGTCGCGTTGCCGCAGGCGTAGTAGCGGTCGAAGAACTCGGCCGCGTCGGCCACGGTCGCGGCCTCCAGGTCGCTGAACGACCCGTAGCCGTCGTGCGCGTTGGGGAACGTGTCGAACATGACCGGCGGGAGCTTGAGCCACGGGAACCCGCCGTACGGCCGGTTCAGCACGTTGACCCGGATCTCCTCCTTGACCACGTCGATCTGGTTCTTGAGGTTCTCCTCGGTCAGGCGCGGCCCGCGCATGCGGTCGGCCTCCAGGAAGAGCATCCGCTCCAGCGCGTTGCTGGGCACCGTCTCGAAGTAGTCGGTGTAGTCCAGGTGGGTCGAGCCGTTGAAGGTGCCGCCCGCGCCCTGCACGTGCCGGAAGTGGGCGAGCTTCTCCAGGTTGGCCGAGCCCTGGAACATCAGGTGCTCGAAGAGGTGCGCGAATCCGGTGCGGCCCTCGGGCTCGGACCGGATGCCCACGTCGTAGACGACCGCGACACCGATCACCGGTGCGCTGCGGTCCGGGCTGAGCACGACGCGCAGGCCGTTGGGGAGCGTGAACCGCTCCACCTCGTATGCCGTGCGCGGGATCTGGATGCTGGTCTCGGTGGACACAAGGCCGACCCTAGCAACATGTCCGAGTGCGCGTCCGCACACGCGGGGTGTGACATGCGCGCGGGTGCCCGCCGGGAATTTCTACGACTCCACGCACTCGGCGACCGGTGCCAGGTCACGGCCGACCGCGCCGGCCAGTGCCCGCGCCAGCGCCCTCGCCTGCGCGCGGATCTCCGGTGCGGCGGTGGTCTCCCACAGCACGCCGCGGCGGGTGGGCCCGAGTGTCCACAGCGCCGGGTGCGCCGAGCCGTCGCGGCGCAGCAGCGCGCCGTGCGGGTCGGTGTCCAGGCCCAGGCCGTACGGGCCCGGCCGGGCCATGCCCTCGGCCACCAGCGCCCGGACCAGCGGATCGGACTCGACCAGCCGGCCCGGCCCGGTACAGTTCACCACCGCCGCGTAGCCGGTCGTGGTGATCGCGCCGCCGTGCCGCTCGCGCAGCACCACGCTGACCCCGCCGCCCGCCGCGGGCGCCAGCCCGCACAGCTCGGCCGCCTGGATACGCAGCTCGCCACGCTCGCGCAGCCCGTCGATCTCGTCCGCCACGGCCGGGGCCATCCGGTGCCGGTGCACCTCCCAGTAACGGGCCAGGTGCCGCAGGAAACGCCGCTGGTCCGGCTCGGGCAGGCCCTGCCACAGCGCGTCCCAGTGCGGCCGCAGCGCGTCCAGCACCGCACGCCAGTCGCCGGTCTGCTCGGTGATCGCGCGCAGGGTCCGGACCGTCCGCGCGAGCGAACCGGCGCCCAGCAGCTCGGCCAGCGCTGCCAGCGTCGCGGCCTGAGCAGCCGCCACCGCCCCGGTGCCGGACACCGCCCGCGCACCGGCCTGCGCGCCCGCCGTCCCCGCGCCCGCTGCCGGAGCGGGCCGGTGCGGCTGCGGCAGCAGGCCGTGCCGGGACACGGCGGTCAGCTCGCGGCGGCCCGCCTGGGACAGGCTCAGCGCCACGTCGACCGCGGTCAGGCCGGTGCCGATGAGCAGGATCGGCCCGTCCGGCAGATTCGCCAGCGCGCCCGGCCGCCACGGATCGGCGACGTAGCCGCCCGAGCGGGTCAGCGCCGGGTCGAGCCGGGCGGGCGCGGACGGGGCCGGGTGGCCCAGCGCCAGCACCACCCGGTCGGCCGGGATGACCACGTCGTCGCTGAGCAGCACGGTGAGCGGGCCGCCCGCGGCGGACGGCTCGAACACCCGGGCCACCCGGCCGCGCTGCACGGTGAGCCGCCCCTGCGCGGTGCGGTCCGCGTCGCGCAGCACCTCGGTGAGGTAGTCGCCGTACCAGGTGCGGGGCACGAACGCGCCGGGCGCGGTCCGCGGGTCGCGGGCGCGGCACCAGCGCAGGAAGTCCTCGGGCTGATCGGGGTCGGCGCTCATCGCCGCGGCGGGCGAGTTGAGCAGGTGCCACGGGGCGGCGGTGCCGTAGGCCAGCCCCCGGCCCGGCCGCGCGCCCGGGTCGACCATGACCACGTGCCAGCCGGTCCGCAGCAGCTCACGAGTGGCCAGTACACCGCTGCAACCGCCGCCGACCACCACCGCGATGCCCATGGCCGTACCTCCTCGTATCGCTGATCAAGTTAGGGCGCAGCCCGCCGGACCGGCCAGGCAGCCCGGCCCAAAACCTATATAACCTACCGACACGATAGGAGATGTCAGCGGCACTTGCCACCCCCACGCGCGCGCAAGGCTCCCACCAGGCCGCCCGCGCGGCATGAGGGGAGCCTTGGCGCGAAGCAGCGGTCAGCGGGCGGCAGCCGGGGTGCGCGAGGCGCGGCCCGCCCACACGCCCAGGCCGGTGAAGAACAGCAGCAGCGGCAGCACCACCAGCCAGCGCCGCCAGTCACTGCTGTCGGCCAGGGCGACCGGCAGCGGCGAGGCACTCGGCGCGGCGCTGGGGCTCGGCGCCGCCGGCGACGGGGCCGGGCTCGCCGGGGTGTCCTCCGGCAGCGCCACGGTCAGCGCGGCGGACAGGTTCAGCAGGCCGGTGCCGAACCGGCTGTCCGGGCCGGGCGCGCCCAGGTCCTGCGCGGACAGCCGCAGCCGCTGCACCACCTGCAGGGCGGTCGCCTTCGGGTAGGCCGACCAGACCACGGCGGCGGCACCGGCCAGCACCGCCGCGGCCCCGGCCCCGCCGTCGATGCGGTAGCCCGCGCCGGGACCGGTGGTGACCAGGTCCACGCCGGGCGCGGTGAGACCGGTGGTGCGCCCGCTCAGCGGCGCGACCGGCACCTGACCCGAGCGGTCGGCCGGGATGGCGTTGAGCACCCCCGGGTACGACGCCGGCCAGGGCGTGAACGGCAGCCCGGCCCGGTCCGCGTCAGCCGCGATGACCAGCACCCCGGCCGCGACGGCGGCCTCGACGGACGCCTCCAGCCGGGCGCTCGGCGCCACGCCCCGGGCCACGCAGATGATCTTCGCGCCCCCGGCCACCGCCCGGTCCACGGCCGCGGCCAGCAGGTCCGGGTCACCGCTCGCACCCGGCTCCGGCGCGAACGCGACCGGCAGGATCTTCGCGCCCGGCGCCACGCCCAGCACCCCGGCCGTACGCGGATTCGCCACAGCCTGCGGGGAGGGCTCCGGCGACGCCGACCCGGCTGCCGACGGGGATGGGGACGGCGACGTGCCCGGGGCCACCGGCACGACCGGCGGAACGTGGCCGTGACCTGCGATGAGACCGGCCAGCCCGGTGCCGCGTCCGTCCACATCGGTGCCCGAGGCGGCGTCCGCGCCCGGCAGCACCTGCCCGGTCAGGTCCGGGTGGGCGCCGTCCACCCCGGAATCGATCACGGCGACGATGATGCCCTCGCCGGTGGCGCGCTGGTGCACGGCGGCGAGGTCGAGGTCGGTGAGCTGCCACTGGGAGCTGCGGACGAGGTCGGGTTCGGCCGCCACGGCCGGGCCCGCGCCCGCGACCAGCACGGTGACCAGAACGGCCGCCGTCACCAGGGAAATCCGACTGAACATCGCGCCACTCCGGCAGGTATCGAGGAACCGCCGGTCCAGGGGGAACGGGCCGGGTTCCGAGGCGTTCACAGCTTCAGCTCCATCCGGCTCACGGCAGCGCCGGCGGATGCACCTCGACGACGATACCGGCCTGCGCCGCATGCCACGGCGCGAGCACCACGGCCCCGGCGATGCCCAGCCCGGCGAGCGCGAGCAGCATCACCAGGAGCAGTTCCCGGACCGACGACTCCACGGCGCGCCTCCCAGCGGATGCGTGTTTCCGCACCCACAATGCCCGTTCCGTACGACATCACGCTGTCGGTTCGACGACTCGTTCCGTCCGGCGTTCGGCCGATCTCCGATGGCACGGACCGTCAGTCGGTGTCCTGGGTGGGCAGTGCGGTCAGCAGCGCGGCCAGGCCCGCCGCGTCGAGCAGGTCCGCCGGGCGCACGGTGTGGTTGTCGCGTACGTAGTGGAACGCGGCGCTGACCTGGGACACCGGCACCCCCGCCAGGGCCGCCCAGGCCAGCCGGTAGGCCGCGAGCTGCACGGCGGCCGCGGTGGCCGCCGCACCGGTGGGCACCCGGCCCGTCTTCCAGTCCACCACCTCGTAACCGTCGCCCGAGCGGAACACCGCGTCCATCCGTCCACGCACGACGGTGCCACCCAGCTCGACCACGAACGGCGTCTCCACCTCGACCGGCACCCGGTCCGCCCAGACGCTCTGCTCGAAGCGCTCCTTCAGCACCGCCAGCTCCTCGTCGGGAGCGGCGTCCTCGTCGGCCGCGCCGGGCAGGTCGTCCAGGTCGAGCAGCTGGTCGGCGCCGTAGCGCTGCTCCAGCCAGTGGTGGAAGGCGGTGCCGCGGCGCGCGTACGGGTCGGGCGCGGCGGGCAGCGGGCGGCGCAGCCGCCGGGCCAGCGCCACCGGATCCTTGCGCAGCGCCACCAGCTGCGACACCGACAGGTGGGCGGGCAGCACCACGTCGGCCCGCTGCGCGCGGCGCGTCTGCTCGGCCCGCTCGACCAGCAGCAGGTCGGCCTCCTGCCGCCAGCGCCGGGTCACCTCGTCGTGCTCGGCGAGCGCCACCCCGCCGTCCGGGTCGTCGAGCATCGCCCGGACCAGGTCCGCAGCGCCCTCGACCTGGGCTCGGCGCGCGCCGAGCGGATCGCTGGGCCAGGTGGACACGACCTCACCGCTGGTCGGGTTGACCGCGTCGGGCTCCGGCTCGGGCGCCCACACGTCCACGTGGCCCTCGCCGGCCCGGCACACCGCGACGATCTCCTCCAGCAGCGGCGACGGGCCGCGCGGCTTGCGCACCTTGTCGCCCCACCAGTAGCCGGAGGCGAACAGCCAGGTCCGGGGACGGGTGACGGCGACGTACGCCAGGCGGCGCTCCTCGCGGGCGTCGTGCTCCTTCCAGTCCCGCTCGAAGTCGGCGACGGCGCGGCCCAGCTCCTTCTGGTCCCCGGCCCGCTGCACGTGCAGGGCGGGCAGGCCGTCGCGGTCGCCGCGCAGCGGGAACGGCAGCACGCCCAGGCCCTTGAGGTAGTGGTCACTCGCTTTGCTCGGCCCCGGCCACACGTCCTTGGTCAGCCCGGCCACGGCGACGACGTCCCACTCCAGGCCCTTGGCCGCGTGCGCGGTGAGGATCTGCACCGCGCCCTCGGCCACGTCGATCTCACCGGGGGCCAGCCCGCGCTCCTCGTCCTCGGCCGCGGCCAGGTAGGACAGGAACGCGCCCAGCGGCGCCCCGTCGGTCTCGATCGCGAACCGCGCCGCGACCTCGCCGAGGGTGTCCAGGTGGGCGCGGGCCAGGCCGACCTCACCGGCCCGCACCGCGACCTCGACGTCCAGGCCGGTGGTGCGCTCGATGTCGGCGATCAGGTCGCTCACCGGCTGGTCCAGCCGCGCCCGCAGGGCGGCCAGCTCCCGGGCGTACGCCGACAGCCGGGTGAACGCGGCGGGCGAGTACTGCTCGGCCGGGCCGAGGTCGTCCAGCGCCTCGGACAGCGCCGCGTCGTCCAGCCGGTCGGTGACGATCTCCGCGTCGGGCCCGGCGTGCTCGCGCCGCTCGTGCGCGATCGCGCGGGCGCGCCGGTGCAGCGCCACCAGATCGCGCGGCCCGATCCGCCAGCGCGCGCCGGTGAGCAGCCGCAGCAGGCTCGCCCCGTCCATCGGGTCGTTGAGCACCCGCAGCGTGCACACCACGTCGCGCACCTCGGGGGTGTCCAGCAGGCCGCCCAGGCCGACCACCTCGACCGGCAGCCCGCGGGCGCGCAGCGCGGCCTCGATCGGCGCGATCTGCGAGCGCACCCGCACCAGCACCGCCGAGGTGGGCCGCCGCTCGACCGGGATGTGCGCCGGGTTCTGGTCGTCGGCGACCTTCGCCTCGGTGCGCCAGGCGGTCACGATCTGGTCGGCGATCCAGTCCGCCTCGTCCAGGTGCGACTCCAGCAGCGCGCACTGCACGATGCCGGGCGCGTCGCTGCCCGAGGTCAGCGACACGACCCGGGCGCCCCGGTCGCGCAGCGGCGCCGAGATCGCGTTGGCCACCGACAGGATCTCCGACCGGTTGCGGAAGCTCCGGCCGAGCTGCGCGGTCGCCGCGGGCTCGCCGTTCACGTCGGGGAACTCGGCCGGGAACCGGTCCAGGGTGCCCGCGCTGGCCCCGCGCCAGCCGTAGATGGACTGGCACGGGTCGCCCACGGCGGTGACCGGATGCCCGCGCCCGGTCGCGCCGCCCTCGACCACGGCCACGTCCCCGGCGAACAGCGCCCGCAGCAGCGTCACCTGCGCGTGGCTGGTGTCCTGGTACTCGTCGAGCAGGACCACCCGGAAGCGGTCCCGCTCGGCCGCCCCGACCTCGGGATGGTCGCGGGCGACGCGGGCCGCGCGCGACATCTGGTCGCCGAAGTCCATCGCCTCCAGCACCTGCTTGCGCTGGTCGTACGCGCGCACCAGCGGCAGCAGCTGGAGCCGGGCGCGCTGGCGGGCCAGCAGGTCGCGCACGTCCGCGGTGACCTTCCCCGGCTTCGCGCTGAGCGTGGCGTGGAAGCGGCCGGTCCAGGCGGCCAGGCTGTCCGGGGTGACCAGGTGCTCGGCCAGCTCCCCGGCCAGCGCCAGCACCGCCGACACGACTGTGCTCGGCGCGGCCTCCACCGCCGTCATGTCCCCGGTGTACGAGCGCACCACCTCGTCGGCCAGCTGCCAGCAGGACGCCTCGGTGAGCAGCCGGGTGCTGGGCTCGTACCCGGCGCGCAGGCCGTGCTCGGTGACGATGCGCGCGGCGAAGGAGTGGTACGTCGCGATGGTCGGCTCGCCGTCCAGCCCACCCGGGATCCGGTCGCCCGCGTGCCGGCGCAGCTGGCCGAGGCGTACCCGCACCCGGTGCGCCAGCTCGCCCGCGGCCTTGCGGGTGAACGTCAGGCCCAGCACGTGCTCGGGGCGTACGTGCTGGTTGGCGACCAGCCACAGCACCCGGGCGGCCATCGTCTCGGTCTTGCCCGAACCCGCGCCCGCGACGACCAGCAGCGGCGCGACCGGCGCGCTGATCACGGCGGACTGCTCGGCCGTCGGCTCCTTCAGCTCCAGCCGCGCGGCCAGCTCCTCCGGCGTCCACCGCGGACCGTCCTCGACCAGCGGCTTCGTCGTCAGCGTCACGGTTCGACCACCTGGCGGCCCTTGCCGGAGACCGGGCAGCTGCTCTTCACCGGGCACATCCGGCACTTGTCGTTGATCTTCGCGACGAACGTGGACGCCGCCATGGTCGCCGCGGTGCGGTGCACCATCGCGTGCGCCCACTGCGGATCCTCCGCGCCGCCGATCGCGTCCTGCACCTGCTCCTTGGCGTCCTTGTGGGTCGTCCCAAGCTGCACCAGCGCCGCCCCGCCGGACTCGTCGCCCTCCGGGAACGCGCCCGCCTCCACGGCCACCTGGTATGCCCCCAGCTGCGGGTGCTCGGGCAGCTCCTCGCGGGTGGCGGTGGTGGTCTTGCCGGTCTTCAGGTCGATCACCACGAGCCGGCCCTGCTCGTCGACCTCCAGCCGGTCCACCCGGCCCACCAGGTCGATCGGCGGCTCGGCGTCCAGCCGTACGGTGAACTCGCGCTCGATCGCGACCAGGCGGCGCGGGTTCTCGGCCAGCCAGCGGGTCAGCTTGCCCAGCATCTCCTGTGACCGGTCCCGCTCCCGGCCCGCCAGCCAGGCGGCGGCCAGCTCGATCGCGTCGAAGCGCGCGGCGACGTACTCCACCAGCACCGACGGGTCGGTCATCGCCTCGTCGGCCAGCATCGCCGCGGCGTGCACCAGATTGCCCACGCCCTGCGCGCTGGACGAGGCGGGCGCGCCGCCGTGCCGCTCCAGCAGCCAGCGCAGGCCGCAGCGCAGCGCGCTCTCCATGGTGGACGGGGTGACCCGCACCGGCTCGTCCGGGCCGTGCAGCGGGCCGTCGTCGGACAGCTCCGGCAGCCCCCACCAGCTGTCCGGGTGCGCGCCGGGCACCCCGGCGGCGGCCAGCCGGGCCAGCTCCCGGGCCGCCGCGTGCCGCCGGGCCGGATCCGGTCCCGCCACGGCGGTGCGCAGCTCGGCGACCAGCGCGGGCAGCGTCAGCGCCCGCGGCGGCCGGGCCAGCTCCAGCTCGGCGACCTCGTCCTCGTCCACCTTGACCGGCGGCGCCAGCTCGAACAGGAAGCGGCTGGGCCGGTCCTCGCCGTCCGCGCCGCCGACCGCGCCCGAGTCGACCGCGGTGACCACCAGCCGCCGCCGGGCCCGGGTCGCCGCCACGTAGAACAGCCGCCGCTCCTCGTGCAGCAGCGCCGCGGTCTGCGCCACCCGCTGTGCCCGGTCGCCGGTGAACGCGCGCTGCGCCACCTCGTCGACGAGCTGCTCCGAGCCGAGCAGGCTGCCGCGCAGCCGCAGGTCCGGCCAGACGCCCTCCTGCACCCCGGCCACCACGACCACGTCCCACTCCAGGCCCTTGGCCGCGTGCGCGGTGAGCAGCCGCACCGCCTCGCCCCGGTCGCCGCTGGCGGCCAGCGAGTCGGCGGGCAGCTGCTGGTCGGCGACGTGCTCCAGGAACGTGTCGATCCGCGCGCCGGGCAGCCGGTCGGTGAACCGGGCGGCCGCGTCGAACAGCACCATGATCGCGTCCAGGTCGCGGTCGGCGGTCTCGGCGCGGCGCTGCTGGTCCAGCCCCAGCGCGGGCGCGGTGGCCAGCGCCGCCCAGCGCTCGGCCAGGCCCGCGGCACGCCATACGGCCCACAGCACCTCCTCGGCGGTGGCCCGCGGGCGCGCCGCCGCCTCCCGCCCGGTGGCCAGCAGCTTCGCGATCCGGGTCGCGGGTTCGGCCCAGCGCCGGTCCAGCGCGGCCAGCTCCGCCGGGTCGCGCAGCGCCTCCACCAGCAGCTCGCCCGAGCCGCGCGGGTCGCCGCCGGCCATCGCCAGCGCGCGCAGGCCCTGGCGCAGCCGCCGCTCGGCCATCGGGTCGGCCCCGCCCAGCGGCGAGTGCAGCAGCGCGACCGCCGCCTCCTCGGTGAGCTGGTCCGGCCGCAGCGCGCAGCGCAGCAGCAGGAGCAGCGGTTTCACCGCCGGCTGCTGGTGCAGCGGCAGGTCCTCGGCCAGCACCTTGGTCGGCACGCCCGCCTGGCGCAGCGCCCGCTCGTACGCCGGGAGCTGCGCGTTCGTGGAGCGCATGATGACCGCCATGCGCGACCAGGGCACCCCGTCCACCAGGTGCGACCGGCGCAGCCGGTGGGCCACGAACGCGGCCTCGCTGACCCGGCTGCGCAGCGCCACCACCTCGACGCCGACGTCGGGATCGTCGACCTCCTCGGCGGCGACCGCCGCGTCGAGCACGGCCGTGGCGAGCAGCGGAACCGTGTCGGGATCGGGCTCGCGAGGCGCGGGCACGAGCGGCAGGTGGCTCGGCAGCCGCCGGGCGACGCGTGCGGTGGCCTTCCGGATGGCGGGCGCGGCCCGGTGGGCGGTGGCCAGCAGCACCTGCCCGGCGCCGGGGAACAGCTCGCCGAAGGTGCGCACGATCTCCGGGTCGGCGCCCCGGAACGCGTAGGTCGACGAGTCCGGGTCGGCGAAGGCCACCAGCGGCAGCCCCTGCGCGATCAGCTGGAGCAGCTCCACCTGCGCCGGGTCGGTGTCGGCCAGCTCGTCGACGTAGACCGCCGACAGCCGGGAGCGTTCGGCGGCCAGCAGCTCCGGGTCGCGGCGCAGCGTCGCGGTGGCGGCCCGGACCAGCTCGGCGTGGTCGTAGCCGGCCGAGCCGCGGGTGCTCGCGTCGCGCAGCGCCATCGTCTGCTCGTACTCGTGCAGGAAACGTGCGGCGGCCTGCCAGTCGTCGCGCCGCTGCCAGAGCGGGTCCTCGGGGCCGATGCCGCGCTCGGCGGCCCGCAGCAGCAGGTCGCGCAGCTGCTCGGCGAAGGCGCGGGTGCCCAGGGCGGGCTGCAGCCGCGCGGGCCAGGCGGCGTCCTCGCCGGGCAGCAGCTCGCGGATGACGAGGTCCTGCTCCGGGCCGGACAGCAGGCGCGGGGACGGGTCGCCCAGCAGCGCGGCCGAGCGGCGCAGCAGGCCGAAGGCGTACGCCGGAAAGGTCCTGACCAGCGGCTCGTGGCCGACACCGCGCGCGATGCGGGACTCGATGCGGCGGCGCAGCGACTGCGAACCGCGCCGGCCGAAGGTCAGCACCAGGATGCGCTGCGGGTCGGTGCCCTCGGCCACCCGCCGTGCGACCGCCTCGACCAGGGTCGTCGTCTTGCCCGTGCCCGGCCCGCCACGCACCAGCAGCGCACCGGCCTCGTGCTCGATGGCCCGGAGCTGGGCCGGATCGGCATGCAGCGGCGGCCGGTCGGGGCCGCCGGCCCGGACCAGCCGCCAGTTCCGCTGCGCGCCGCTGCTCACGCCGAACATTCCAGCACGCCGGGGCGACACCGCCCCACTAGCCATGCGTCCCCCGTGACCCCCACCGCCCCGCCCCCGGTGGGGATGATCGCCGTTTCGTGTCACAAAGTGGGGTGTGGCCGCAGGTTTCGACACGAGACACCGATCTTCGGCCCGACCAGACACCCGTCCGCGCCCCGGCGATACAACCCGCCGCGCGCCCGGACCCGTCCAAGGGCAAACACCTACCACGGGGCGGGCGATGGCATCGAAGAACGAGCAACGGGACGCGGAGTACACCGAGTTCGTGTCGGCGCAGCTGACGTCGCTGCGCCGGACGGCCTTCCTGCTCTGCGGCGACACGCACCGGGCCGACGACCTGGTCCAGCAGGCGATCACGAAGCTCTACGTGCGCTGGCACCGCACGCGCGACGTGGTCCACCTCGACCGGTACGTGCGCACCATGCTCGTCCGCGAGTTCCTGGACGAGCGCCGCCTGTCCTGGGCGAAGGTGCGGCTGTTCGGGCACACGCCCGACGAGCGCCGCCAGCCCGAGCCCAACACCGACCTGCGGCTGGTCGTCCGCGCCGCGCTGGAACAGGTCCCCCGCCGCCAGCGGGCCGTCCTGGTCCTGCGCTTCCTGTGCGACCTGCCCGTGGACGAGGTGGCCCAACTGCTGGGGTGCTCCCCCGGCACGGTCAAGAGCCAGACCTCGCACGGTCTGGCCGCGCTGCGCCGCCACCTCGGCGGGGCGGCCGACTTTCCCCTGACGACAGCAGCCAGGAGTCACTGAATATGAACGACGAGGAGTACGGGCACCGCATCCTGCGGCCGCTCGACGAGGAGCCGGACGCGCCGTCCCGGGTGGACGTGACCGCTGCCGTGGTCGCGGGCACCCGCCACCGGCGCCGGCGGCGGCTGGCCGTCACCGCCGCCGCGGCGGCCGTGGGGCTGGCCGCCGCGAGCATCCCGGTGGTGCTCAGCCAGGCCGCCGAGGTGACGCCGGACGCGGCCGGGCGGCCGAGCGCGTCGGCCAGGCCCAGCAGCTCGCCCAAGCCGAAGTACGACCGCACGGTGAGCGTGTCGTTCCCGACCTCCTGCACCGGCGAGGCGCTGCCGGTGCCCGGCGGCGGGCAGAGCCACGCCAGCGCCCTGGACCCCACCGGCCGGTACGCCACCTACCGCACCTACTCGGCGGGCCGGCAGCCGATCATCTGGCACGACGGCGTGGTGACGAAGGTCGGCGAGCCGGGCGACGACGACAGCCTGGGCAGCATCAACTCCAACGGCGTCGCCGTCGGCCAGGTGTGGGGCAACGGCGGCCCCAGCGCGGTGGTCGCGGTCGGCAAGAGCTCGAAGGTGCTGCCCGGCGGCAAGGGCCGGGACGCCCGCGCCATCAACGAGTTCGGTGTCATCGTCGGCGGCAGCGCGGACGAGAACGCCCCGGTGCGCTGGGACTCGGCGACGTCGCAGCCGACGAAGCTGCCCCTGCCCAAGGGCGTCAAGCGCGGTCATGCGTATGACGTCGACTCCGACGGCATCGTCGTCGGCTACGTCGAGCTGCCCGGCGAGGCCACCGACGACATGAAGGCGGCCGGGGTACGCGCCGAGCGCGTGGCCTACCTGTGGCCGGCCAAGGGGCCGGGCCGGGTGCTGGAGCGCCCGGTGCTGCCCGGCGGCGTACCGGCCGACTACTACGACGCCCGCGGGATCAGCAACGGCTGGGTGGTCGGCTACGCGTCGTCGGCGAAGGCCGTCGGTACGCCCGTCGGCGTGCGCTGGGACCTGGTCACCGGCAAGGCGGAGGTGCTGCCCGAGCTGGAGTGGAGCAACGGCGTCAACGCGCACGGCTGGGTCGCCGGGATGGGCAGGGACCAGCACGCGGTGCTCACCGACGGCACCCGCACCGTGCGGCTGCCCGACGTGTTCCCGTTCCCGGAGCACGGCATGAACTTCGCGCAGGCGGTCAGCGACGACGGCCGCACCGTGGTCGGCAACGCCGACGACGGCACCCGCGACGGCCTCCAGCAGGCGGTGCTCTGGCGCTGCTCCTGAGCCGTACCCCCGGAAGAACGAAGCTCCCGCCACGCTGTGTCGACAGCATGGCGGGAGCTTCGCCGTGTGACGGGGTTTACGCGGGCTGCAGGATCACGGTCCACGTGGTGGTCGTGGTGCTGGCCGCGGCGCCGGTGGCGGTGAGGCCGCCGTACGTGCCGGTCGGCAGCGAGCTGCCGGAGTCGGCCAGCAGGCCGGTGACCCGGCCACCGCCGGTCTGCGAGCCGTTGCTGCGCACCTCCACCCCGGCCGGAGCCGTCAGCGCGGTGGACGCGGCGTCGCCGTGCATCCAGTACGACACGCCCCAGCTCTGCGCCGCGGTGACCGCGGCGTTCGGCGTGATGCGGGCGGCCGCGCTGGCCGTGTCGGCGGCGTTCGCGAAGACGACCGGCGCCGACGTGTCCACGCCGCGGTAGGCGGCGAGCACGAAGTTGCCCTTCGACTGCGCCCCGAGCGTCACCTGCACGGTGCTGCCCGCCATGCCGGCCGTGGCGGTCTTGCGCCACACCGTCGTGGTGGCGTAGCCGCCGTCGAGCCGGTCGAGCTGGGTCCAGCCGCCGCCGGTGGGCGTGCCCGTGGTGGCGTGGGTGTTCTGGCTCAGGAACAGCAGCAGCTGGTCGCCCGCCTGCACGCCGGACGGCACCGTCACCGTGTGCGTGGTGACGTTGGCGTTCGAGGTGGCCTGCCCGACGAAGGAGATCTTCTCCGGGATCGGCGCGACGGTGACCTGCTGCGTGTCCGTGTCGACGGCTCCGTCGTCGTCGGTCACGGTCAGCGTGACGTTGTAGGTGCCCGCCGCCGCGAACGTGTGCGACGTGGTCGGCACGCTGTCGGTGTCGGCGGTGGCGCCGTCGCCGAAGTTCCAGGCGTAGTTCTGCACCGCGCCGTCGGCGTCGGTCGAGCCCGCGCCGGACAGCGCGCAGACCAGGCCGGTGCACGAGGCCGCGACGTTCGCGACCGGGGCCGCGTTCGACGTGCCGCCGGAGCCCTTCATGAGCTTGATGTAGTCGATGTCGCCGACGAAGTAGTCGCAGGTGACCTCGACGCCGTCGCAGGCGCTCTTGCCCGCGATCGACAGCTGCCAGTTGTTCGCGATGGTGCCGGTCGGGCCGGTCAGGCGGCTGGTGCGCACCCCGTCGACGTACATCTCGACGTAGGTCGAGGTGCGGTTACAGGTGATGGTGTGCCACTGGCCGTCGTTGATCGTGCCGTCGAAGTACCCGGTGCGCGACGCGCCGTTGCCGCCGCGGAACAGGCACTTCGGGCTGCCACCCGGGGCCTCGAACTTCCAGTAGCCGCCCGCGGTCGCGCCCTGCCCCTTCTGCATGATGTTGCCGAAGGAGTAGGTCGTGCGCAGGCGGACGGTGAACGAGAAGTCGCCGGCGTCCGGGTTGAAGTCGCTGTGCGCGGGCACCAGGTCGACGTGTCCCGGACGGTACGCGTTCTCGCTGGGCAGCACCGTCGCGAAACGATGCCCGGTCGCACCGGCGTACAGCGTGCCCGGGGTCACGTCGGACCCGATGGTGCCGTTGCGCCCGTTGCCGCTGCTGTCCACGAGCACCGACGCGCCGTCCGGCTCGTCCATGCTCCAGAAGGCGACCGTTCTGGTGGCGACCGCGTGCGCCGGGGAGGCTCCCACGATCAGACCGGTGGCCACCAGCGCGCCCGCTACGCCCAGTCGTACGACAGAGCGCAGCCAACGCCCCTTGCTCATTGACATGGATCCCCCTAGTCGTGGCCGGCCTTCACCTAAACACGCGGTAACGAACGGGCTCTATTGCCCGATGAGCCGATAGGTGAGGTCATCCGGTCGCATGCCCGTCGACCTCGACGTGCTCTGACCTCACCGAACGCACGGGCCAAAAGAGACGGCCGGGGTCCCCCACAGGGAGCGTCGGGAACTTGTCATAAGAGGCTGGACATGCCGCGGGCGGGCGCCCGGTGCCGTGCACTCGAACGCCCGCCCGCTTCCCTTATCCGGTATGGCCTTACGACCGGCCCGTCACCACGCGGACGGGGCCGGGGGCACGACGACCGGCGGCCGGTCGTCGCAGGTGATCGTGTTCGGCAGCTCCCACGACGCCATCCAGGGGCCCGTGGTGCCCCCGCCGTCGTTGCCGCCCAGGTCGGTCACGACGAACTCGGAACCGGCCGGGGTGAAGTGGAACGAGCCGCAGTTGTTGATGCCGACCGCGCCGACGTTGCGGGCGTCGACGTTCTCGAACGACGCGCCGCCCTCGACCCGGGCGCTGAGCACCGAGGTGCCGGTGCCGTCGATCCGCAGGTCCTTGAACTTGACGCCGCGGATCTGGTACAGGTCCTTAACACTCCACTCGCTGACCATCATGATCGCGTTGTAGGTGCTGTCGAGGTAGTGGTCCCCGGTCACCTGGATGTCCGCGTCGATCGTCTTGTCCAGCGCGTAGATCCAGATGGCGCCAAGGCCGATGTTCCAGTTCAGCTCGTACGTGCCGGACCGGACCGCCGTGTTGTTCGTGAACTTCAGCTGCCCGGCGAACGGGGTGGCCCCGAAGCGCGAGCCGGCGTGCAGGCCCGAGCCCTCGCGGACCGGGTCGGCGACCAGGTTGTGCGACACGGTGTTGTCCGTGCCGCCGTAGATCGCGATGCCGTTGGCCAGCGACGGGCTCTGCACCGTGTTGTGCTCGTAGACGTTGTTCGCGTCCGCGACCCCGTCGGACCACATGGCCAGGCCGTCGTCACCGGTGTTGCGGATGAAGTTGTGCGACACCAGCGAGTTGGTGACGCCCTTGCGGAAGTTCAGGGCGTCGGCCATCTGGTCCACGATGATGTTGTTCGTGACCTTGATGCCGTCCATCGGGCCGTCGAACCACATGCCCACCTTGGTGTGCCGGATGTAGAGGCCGTCGATGGTGGAGTCGCTCATCGCGCCGCCGATGCCGTTCACCTGGTCGGTGTCGATGCGCTCGCGCACGTCGCCCTCGATGGTGAAGCCGGACAGGTGCACGTTGCTGCTGCCGCCGTCCTCGGCGTACTTGCCGTAGAAGCCGACGCCGGTGTGCACCGAGCCGTCCTCGGCCGGCTCGCTGAGCGCGACCTGCTTCCCCTTGATGATCGTGTACCAGTTGCCGGCGCCCTCGATCGTCACGTCGTCGACGATGATGTGCCGGTTGACCTGGAACACGCCCGGCGGGACGTAGACCTTGAGCTTCCACTTCTTCGCGAACGCGATCGCCTTGTCGAACGCGTCCGACGACTCCTTACGGCCCGTCGGGTCCGCGCCGAAGGCGAGCACGTTGGCCGCGAACAGCCGCCCGTGCGGGGCGCCGACCAGCTCGGAGTCGAGCAGGTCGATCACGGTCCAGGCGGCGTTGCTGCCGCTCGGCACCGTCAGCCGGACCTTGTCGCCCGCCTTGTAGGTCTTGCCGAGCAGCAGGCGCTGCTCGTCGTAGAAGTGCATCGGGCGGAACGGCTTGCTGATGACCGGCTTCGGCTCGGTGAACGCCGGCACGCACGCGCACTCGGTGATCCACCAGTCCTCGTGCAGCAGGCCTGCGTTGGGGTCGTTGGTGAACGGGTACTGGTTGTACAGCCAGGAGAACTCGGAGGTCAGCGTCATGACCTTCTTGTTCTTGCCGTTGACGGTGACGTTCAGCGGCGCGGTGATGCCGCCGCCGTTCGGCGCGTCGGGGATGCTGTAGCGCACCGTGATCGCGTTCGCGGCGGCGGGCAGCGTGAACTCGACGTACTGGCCGGGGACGAGCTTGACCGCCTTGCGGCCGGAGGCCTCGGCGGGCAGCGTGTACGCGGTACGGTCCGGCCCGATGAGGGTGCCGTCGGTGGCCGCGTTCTCGGCCTCCTGCTCAAGGAAGGCGACGTCGGCGCCCCGGCCCGCGACCAGCGCGGGGTCGAGGGCGGCGCGCGTCACCACGGGTCCGGTGGCGCTGGTTCCGGCGTTGGCGACGCCGGCGCTGCCGACGAGGGTCAGGCCGACGGCCGCGACGGTCGCCGAGGCGACCACCGCCGGGGCCCAGCGGCGGGACCTCGTTGCAGCTCCTGTGATGCTCCGTGTCATCGACAGACTCGTTTCTGGAGGGACAGAGGATCGCCTGAGACGCTCGAGGCGGAGCGGACGCCAGGAGGTGTAGGTGACTTTAGATTCGCGGTGACGGCGCGCACAAGGTTCTGCGTAATCTTTTCGTAACGACCATGCGCCACATACAACTAGCCATTAGGTTGTTGCGTTCTAGTTGCAAGTAGTTGCATCAGCGCGGGGCGATGCGCGGTGGCCGATAGGGCCACGTAGGGGCCAACCCCGACAACCCACGGACAGACAGACCGCGTGTGTTCACCGGAGTATGGACGGCACCCCACCCGGCGCTAAGGAGCTCGGCGTGCACCCCACCGAACCACTGCCCCAGCCCGACCCCGAGCCCGCACCGCCGCCCGACCGGCCGCGCCGCCCGATGCCCCGCCTTCAGCTCGGCCGCCGCCTGCGGGTTCTCGCCGGAGTCGACGAGCGCCTGCTGGACCGGGTGCCCCAGGAGCGGGCCTGGTACACCTCGCTCGGCGGGGTGGTGCTCGGCACCGCCACCATCGCGGCGATCTCCATGTACTTCGCCATCACCCAGGCCATGGGCGCGGCGAGCTGGCTCGCGGTCTTCCCGGTGCTGGTCTGGTTCCTGTTCATCCTCAACGTGGACCGCTGGCTGGTGTCCAGCCGCCTCGGCGAGGGCTGGTTCCGGCGGGTGCCGGTGCTGCTCATGCGGGTGCTGATGGCGGTCTTCTTCGGCGTGATCATCGCTGAACCGCTGGTGCTGCGCATCTTCGAGACGGCCGTGGTGCAGCACGTCGCCGACCAGCGCACCGAGGCGCTGGCCCAGCTGTCGGGGCGGCTCAAAGCCTGCAACCCGGTGCCCGGCTCCACGGAACTCGCCGCACCCGCCGACTGCAAGGCCATGGAGGTCTTCAACTTCGACCAATCCCCGGTGGCGACCCTGCGTGAGCTGGCGACCCGCCGCACCGACGCCGCCGCGCTGCAGAAGACCGTGGACGCCGACCAGGCGCAGCTGCGCGCGATCAACGACCTGGCCCGCCGCGAGTGCGTCGGCGACTCCGGCGCCGGCCTGACCGGGCAGCGCGGCGTCGGGCCGAACTGCCGACGGCTGCGCGCCGAGGCGGACGCGTTCGCGCGCACCCGCCAGATCAACGCCAACAACGTGAAGCTGGCGGGCCTGCGTACCCGGATCTCGGAGCTGGAGGTGTCGGCGAACACCAGCCACGCCGCCTTCGAGGCCGAACGCGAGACGAAGATCGAGGCGCGGGTCGCCGAGGAGCGCAGCCATCAGGGCCCGATCGGCCTGCTGGAGCGGCTCGGCGCGCTGCACGACCTGGCCGACTCCAGCGGCGTGCTCGCGGTCGGCATCTGGGCCGTGCGCATCTTCTTCATCCTGGTCGACTGCATGCCGATCCTGGTCAAGTTCGTGGGCGGCTCGACCACGTACGACCGCCTGGTCAGCGCCCAGCTCGCGGTGGCCGAGCGCGACCTGAACCACGACATCGAGACCGAGTACGCCGAGCGCGAGGCCGTCCTGCGCAAACGCCGCGCCGAGATCGACCTGGAGATCCTCGAACACAAGGCGGAACTCAACCACCGCCTCCACCGCGCCGCCGACCGCCTCTCCGACCGCGTCTAGAGAAGCAGGGGCACCCGAAGGGTGCCCCTGCTTTCAGCCGAGGGGGTCGCCGGTGAGGAGGGCGTGCTGCTCGGCGGTGAGGACCTTGTCGGCGTCGACGATGTGGGTGATCGCCTCGTCGACGTCGTCGGTGCAGATGAGCAGGTCCAGGTCGGCGACGTTGATCTTGCCGTCGGCGAGCATGGTGTCGCGCATCCAGGCGATCAGGCCGCTCCAGTAGTCCTTGCCCATCATGACCACGGGGAAGCGGGTGACCTTCTCCGTCTGCACCAGGGTGAGCGCCTCGAACAGCTCGTCCATGGTGCCCAGCCCGCCGGGCAGCACCACGAAGGCCTGGGCGTACTTCACGAACATGGTCTTGCGTACGAAGAAGTAGCGGAAGTCGATGCCGACGTCCACCCACTCGTTGATGCCCTGCTCGAACGGCAGCTCGATGCCCAGCCCCACGGACAGGCCGCCCGCCTCGGTGCAGCCGCGGTTGGCCGCCTCCATCACGCCCGGCCCGCCGCCGGTGATCACGGCGTACCCGGCGCGGGCCAGGGCGGCGCCGAGGCGCTGGGCCAGCTCGCACTCGGGCGAGTCGGGGGCGCTGCGCGCGGAGCCGAACACGCTGACCGCCGGGGGCAGTTCACTCAGGGTGTCGAAACCCTCCACGAACTCGCTGAGGATGCGCAGCGTGCGCCACGAGTCGCGGACCTTCCAATCCGGACGGCCGGCCGAGTCGAGCAGCGCCCGGTCCGCCGTGCCGGTGGAGACCGCGTCGCGGCGCAGGGTCACCGGACCCCGGTGGCGCTCGGGCCGACGATTGCTTTGCGTCATGCCATCACGTTATCCCCGCCCGATCGTTTACGTGACGACGCTGCGCGCCACGTCGCAGCAAATTCCCAGCGAACATCGCAACTTTTCGCCATGCTGTGGCGTCAAGATGTCATACCGCAGGGATAGACAGGACTGGCCGACGAGGGAGGCGATGAACATGATGACCCGCACCGTAGTGCTCCGCCAGAAACAGGCGATGCGCCAGCGGATCCGCGCCACCGTGCACGCCCGCCGGATCGCCGTGCTGACCGACCCGCCGCAGACCCAGCCGGTGGAGGAGCCCGCCACGGCCCGCTGACGAGTTCCGGCCGGTGACCCCCCGCACCGGCGCCCGTCAGCTCGCCAGCCAGCGGCGCAGCAGCTCCGCGCCCGCCACGATCTTGTCCAGCTCCACGTGCTCGTCGCGCTTGTGCGCCAGGTTCGGGTCGCCCGGCCCGAAGTTGAGCGCCGGGACGCCCAGCGCCGCGAAGCGCGCCACGTCCGTCCAGCCCAGCTTGCCCGTCGGCGGGGCGCCGGTGAGCGCGAGGAACTCCGCCGCCGGAGCCGCGGTCAGACCCGGCAGCGCGCCGGGCGCCGAGTCGGTGATCTGGACGTCGTAGCCGCCGAACACCTCGCGCAGGTGCACCTCGGCCTGCGCGGGCGTACGGTCCGGAGCGAAGCGGAAGTTCACCTCGACCTCGCAGGCGTCGGGGATGACGTTGCCCGCCACGCCGCCGGTCACGCGCACCGCGTTCAGGCCCTCCCGGTAGGCGCAGCCGTCGATCTCGACCGAGCGCGCCTGGTACTCGTCCAGCCGGCGCAGCACCTCACCGGCCTTGTGGATGGCGTTGGAGCCGAGCCACGAGCGGGCCGCGTGCGCCCGTGTCCCGCTGGTGCGCACCACCGCCCGCATGGTGCCCTGGCAGCCCGCTTCGACCGCGCCGTAGGTCGGCTCCAGCAACACCGCGAAGTCGGCCTCCAGCAGCTCCGGCCGCAGGTCACCGATGATCTTCAGGCCGTTGCGGGCCGCCTCGACCTCCTCGCACTCGTAGAAGAAGTACGTGACGTCGTAGCGCGGCTGCGGCACCGTGGCCGCCAGGTGCAGCGCCAGCGCCGTGCCGCTCTTCATGTCCGAGGTGCCGCAGCCCCACATGATCTTCTCGTCCATGGTGGACGGGAAGTTGTCCGCGATCGGCACCGTGTCCAGGTGTCCGGCGAGGACGACCCGCTGCGCGCGGCCCAGCTCGGTGCGCGCGATCACGTTGTGGCCGATCCGCTCGACCCGCAGGTGCGCGCACGCCTCCAGCGCCTCCTGCACCGCGTCGGCGATCTCCTTCTCGTTGCCGGAGACGGACTCGATGTCCACCAGCGCTCGGGTCAACATGACGGGATCAGCGAGCACCTGAGGCGTCAGCGGGTTCGGCATACGGGTAGCCTAGGGCACCGTGAGCAGCGAACGTCTCGACCAGCCCGCCTGGGGCTTCGGCCTCGCCACCGTCACCGGCGAGCAGACCCTTGAGGTGTGGTATCCGACCGGCCAGCTCGGCATCGGCCTGTGCGGCCAGGACGCGCCCGACCTCAAGGTCGCCGAGCCCTGCCTGCCCGGCCTGCGGGTCGTGCCGGTGCACACCGTCATCCCGACCCTGGCCGGCGCGCCGCGCGACACCGCCGACGCGTACCTGCGCCTGCACCTGCTGTCGCACCGGATCATCAAGCCGCACCAGGCGAACCTGGACGGCATCTTCGGCCTGCTGCCGAACAACGCGTGGACGTCGGCCGGGGTCTGCCCGCCCGACCGGGTCGACGAGCTGCGCCTGTTCGAGCGCGCCGCCGGCCGCCACCTGGCCGTCTACGGCGTGGACAAGTTCCCGCGGATGACCGACTACGTGGTCCCGTCCGGCGTGCGCATCGCCGACGCGGACCGGGTCCGGCTGGGCGCGCACCTGTCGTCCGGCACCACGGTCATGCAGAAGGGCTTCGTCAACTTCAACGCGGGCACGCTGGGCACCTCGATGGTCGAGGGCAGCATCTCGGCCGGCGTCCTGGTGGGCGAGGGCTCCGACATCGGCGCGGGCGCGTCCATCATGGGCACCCTGTCCGGCGGCGGCAAGGAGATCATCAGCGTCGGCGAGCGCAGCCTGGTCGGCGCCAACGCCGGCATCGGCATCTCGCTCGGCGACGACTGCGTGGTCGAGGCCGGCTGCTACGTCACCGCGGGCACCAAGGTCACGCTGACCGCCACCGGCGAGGTGGTCAAGGCGGCGACCCTGTCCGGCGCGTCCAACGTGCTGTTCCTGCGCAACTCGGTGACCGGCGCGGTCGAGGCCCGCCCGCGCACCGGCACCGGCATCGTGCTCAACGCGGCACTGCACGCCAACGACTGACCGCCGCGCCGGTCGGGGCCTGGCCTCGACCGGCGGCAAGCCCGGGAGGCGCTGACCTTGGATCCACGACGGATGGCCGGGCTGCTCGACGCGCCCGGCTGCCGTCGCAGGCTCGCGCTCGACGCCGCCCGGGTCGACCTCGGCGTGCTGGCCGAGGCCATCGGCGCCCCGCCCAGCGGGCAGAGCCCGTACGCGCGGGAACGGGACGGCACCTTCGCGCACCTGGCCACCGCCCGGCTGCCCGAGCTGGTCACCCGGCACCTGGGCATCGAGTGCACGGCCGCGGTCGAGACCGAGGCGCTGCCCAGCGGCCCCGGGCTCTGGGTGTGGCGCGAGCCCCGGCTGCGGCTCGGCGACCTGCCGGTCACCCCCGACCAGGTCGTCCTGGCTTCCGACGGCACGCTGCTGCATCCCGTCGAGATCAGGTCGTACGCCGTCGTCGACGGTCACGCCGATCCGGCCAAGGTCGCGGGCACCGCGCGCGAGGTGGCCGTGATCGTCGGTGCGCTGCGCCAGGCCGCGCCGGTGCCGGAGCGCATCAGCAGCCGGGCGCTGCTGGTGCTGCCGCGTAACTTCGGTCTCGCCCCCGTCGCCACCACGCTGGACGTCGCGCCGCAGGTGCGCCGCCTGGGCTGGGCGCTCGCGCGGCTGCGCACCGACCTGCCCGACCGGCTGCGGCGGCAGGCCGACGGCGGCCCGGCGCTGCAGGGCGACGCGCTCGTCGGCGCGCTGGCCGAGGTCGAGGCACGGTTCGGCGACGGCTGCCCGAGCTGCCCCATGTACACGCACTGCCGGACCGGCGCGGAGCAGGACGGCTCGGTGGCCCGCGCCGGGGCCGCCGCGGCGAACCTGTGCGGCCCGGTCGGGCTGGCCGCGCATGCCCTCGCGCTGGCCCACGGCGAGCGCACCCCGCAGGGCGAGTCCGAGCAGGCCATCGCGGCCGAGCTGGCGCGGGCGGCGCAGGCGTACGGGTGGGCCACCGGGAGCGTGCCGTGAGCCTCGACGTGTACCAGCGGCTGCTCGCGCTGTCCCGGGCGCGGGCCGTGCCCGCCGCGTCCCGCGCCCACCGGCACCTGTCGCCGCGGCCCTGGGTGCTGTCCGGCTACCACCTGGCCGGTGAGCCGTCCGCGCCCGTCGCGATCCGCTACGGCTCGTTCCGCGACTCCCCCAAGCTGCTCACCATCGCCGAGCCGCGCGACCGGAAGCAGCGCTTCACCGCGCTCGGCGCGCTCGCCCGGGACCTGGCCACCTACCTCAGCCGCTACACGGTGACCGAGCCGGTCGTGCGGGCCACCGGCAACGGCCGAGAGCTGGACGTGAACCACTGCTGCGTGGACGCGCCGCAGCTGGTGGTGCCCAACGAGGCCACCGCGCACTGGGTCGGCCTGCTCGGGCAGTACCTGCGCACCCTCGACGACCCGGTGCTGCAGCAGGCCGGAGCGCACCTGGGCTGGATCGCCTCGCGCCGCCACCTGCCCGGCTCCAGCGTGCTGCTCACCGCGACGGACCTGCTCACCACGCACTGGCGGACCGGCCAGCTACCCACCGAGGACGGTCACCTGGGCCGCCTGCTGGCCTGGATCGAGCCGCCCGCCGGGTCCGACGCGTGGCAGGCCGCCCGCGACGCCGAGGCCCGCCCACCGGCCGGTCCCGCCAGCGATCCCGCCTGGGACCAGGTCGTGCTGCGCCCCGCCCTGGAACGCGCCAAGGAGCAGGGCGACGTACGCCGCCTCAAGATCGCCGCGACCGAGGTGCTGGACGGCGCCTGGCGCGACACGTGGGCCGCCCTGGACCTGGTGCGGCTGCTGCCGCCCGGCGAGCACGTGGCCCGGCGCTGGGAGTCCGACCGCTGGTCGTGGACCCGGCACCGGGAGCGGGTGCTGGCCGGCACCGTCTCGTTCACCACCCGGCTCGCCGACGTCCCGGCCTACCGCTACCTGCACGAGCTGGAGACCCGCACCACCGCCCTGGACCGGCAGATGGCCCTGGACGACCCCCTGGTGATGGCCCGCTACCTCGCCACCGGCGAGGCCGTGGCGGGCGTCGTGGTCAAGCGCGACCCCGAGCACACCATCACCAACGCCGGCGGCCGGTCGGTGCTGCGGCCCCTGCTGTGGGTACGCACGAACGCCGCGTTCGACCGCCCCGCGGGCACCGAGCTGTGGCTGGGCAAGCTCGGCATGACCGTGCGCGCCGCGACCGACGACACCGTCGAGCTGATGGTGGTCAGCGGCGCCGTCACCCGCCCCAAGCTGAACCTGCTCCCCGAGACCGACACCGAGGTCGTGCTCGCGCCCTTCGGCCCCCAGCAGCACTTCCCCGACAACCTCCCCGACGAGCTGCCCTGGCCCACCCGCGGCCACCGCAGACCCGCCGCCGAGCCCGAGCAGGACGACGAGCTGGACACCGACGTCGCGGCCGGCCCGCCGACGGCCACACCGCAGCCCCGGCTCAGCGGCGCGGTCCCGGCCGCGCGGACCGCCCCGGACGGCGAGATCGATGCCGTCGCCTCGGGGACGGAGGCAGCGGAGTGAGCACGGCGGGGGCGCGGCACGGGGCCGCGATCGAGGAGGTCTGGGACCGCGTGCGCGGCACCGACCGGGCCGTGGTCGTGGACTCGCCGCCGGGGGCGGGCAAGTCGACGCTGGTCCGGGAGCTGACGCGGCGGCTGGTCGCGGCCGGTGAGCACGTGCCGATCGTGGTGCAGACCAACGACCAGGCCGACGACCTGGTCATCGCGCTGGCCGGGGCGGGACTGAACACGGGCCGCCTGCACGGTCAGGAGTGGACGCCGCCGCGCGGCTGGCCGAGGACGAAGGTGCGCACCGGCACCAAGCTCGGCGAGCTGGGCGGCAGCGACGTCATCGTCGGCACCGCCGCGAAGTGGGCGTACGTCAAGGCCGACGAGCGGGTGTGGCCGCTGGGCATCATCGACGAGGCGTACCAGATGTCGGCGGCGGCGCTGGTGCGCGTCGGGCACCTGTTCGACCGGCTGCTGCTGGTGGGCGACCCGGGGCAGCTCGCGCCGTTCACGGTCGCCGACGAGCACTCCGTACGCTCCATGGCGACCTGGCCGCTGGACACCGCCGCCGGGACGCTGCTGCGCCACCACCCGCAGACCCCAGTCGTGCCGCTGCCGGTGAGCTGGCGGCTCGCCCCGCACACGGCGCCGGTCATCTCCGACGCGTTCTACACCCGCGCCTTCACCGCTGGGGCCGCGCCGCAGGACCGGCGGCTGGAGCTGGGCAGCCTCACCCACCCCGCGCTCGCGCACGCCGCCGACCACGGCTGGGCGCTGCTGGAGCTGCCCGAGGCGCACGTGCCGCGCACCGACCCGGCGCTGGTCGCGACCCTGGCCGAGCTGGTGCACCAGCTCGTCACCGCCGAGGCGTCCACGGTGGACCCGTCCGGCGCGCGGCCGCTCAGCCACGCGGACGTGGCCGTGGGCGTGGTGCACCGGGACCAGAAGGCGCACGTCGAAGCCGCCCTGCAACGGCGGGGCGTCACCGGGGTCACCGTGGACACGGCGAACCGGCTGCAGGGGCGGCAGTACGAGGTCGTGCTGGCCTGGCATCCGCTCAGCGGGCGGCGCGACGCCAGCGCGTTCCACCTGGAGGCGGGGCGGCTGTGCGTGCTCGCGTCCCGGCACCGGCAGGCGTGCGTCGTGGTGACGCGCGGCGGGGTCGAGGAGCAACTGCACGCGTACCCGGCCGCCGAGCCGGTGTGGCTGGGCACCGACCCGCCGCAGGTCGACGGCTGGGAGGCCAACCGCGCCTTCCTCGAACGCCTCGCCGCGCACCGCGTGCCACACCGCTAACCTGCGACGTCGCTCGATGGCGGCGTACCGCTACAGTCTGGCGCACTGTCACGGGGGAAAGCAGGTACGCAAGTGGACGCCAAGGTGGCCCTGGGCCTCGCCTTTCTCGTCACCATCCCGGCGCTCGCGGTCATGGCGGCGGGCCGCGCCGGGCTGACGAACTTCGTCCGGTGGCACCGGCTCGACCTGCCCGACGAGTGGGGCGCGCCGGTGACCAGATATCTGAGCCAGGCCCGGCGGTCGCGGATCTGGGGCATGGCGGCGGGCATGGTGCTCCCACTCCTGTGGCTGCTGCCGCAGCAGCGGATCGCCGTTGACTTCCTGGCCATGTCGGCAGGCTGGCTGCTCGGCGGCATGCTGGCCGAGTTCCGGCTGTTCCGGTCCGGCGCCGCCCTCAAGCCGCCGCACCCGCTGCCGCGCTGGCTGCGAGCCACCCCTGCCGTGGCGGCCGTCCTGACGGTGCCGGTCACCGTCCTGTGCGTACTGGCCGATCCCGGAGACCCGATCGTCGTGGCCGCCTGGGGGCTGGCCGCGCTGACCGCGTGCGCGGTGGTGGCGGGGACGGTGCGGCACGTCGCGCGGCGTCCCTCGCTGCAGGGTGCACCCGTCGAGGTGGACCGCGCCATTCGCGACCGGGCGGCCGCCGGGCTGACGGCGTTCGGCGTGCTGGTCACGGTCCAGTGCCTGCTGCGCCAGGCGGACCTGCTGACTCCCAGGCTGACCGGGGCGACGCAGGATGTGGTGACGGAAGCCGGCTGGCTGTGGGTGTTCGGCGGCCTGCTGCTGGCCCTCAGCGTGTGGTGGGCGACCCCGCCCGTCCGGCGCGGGCCGGTGCCCGCCGTGCTCGGCCTCATGCTGGTGGCCGCAACCGCCGGCTGGGTCGGTGCCGGAGTCGCGCGCGACACCCCGCCGTACGGGCCGGAGGCCGTGCAGGCCACCGCCCGGCTGCGCCTGGCCACCTCGCAGACCCACCAGGCCGACGCCGCCGCGTTGAAGATGGCCTGGGCCGACCGCGGCTGGACCGGCGGGAACGACATCGTGCAGCTGCTCGGACGGGTCGACCTGACCCTGCCGCCGCAGCGCTCACCCGACGACCGGCACCAGGTTTTCGTCGTCGACACCCGGACGAACACCACGGTGACCGTCTACGGGCAATACGGCGCGGGCTGGGACGGCTACCTTTACGAGCTCGCCGACCGCTACCCCTGGCTGTCGGCCCTGCGCCCAGGCGGCACGACGCACGAGCAGCCGATGGCGGTGGACGCCACGACGGAGGACCCCGCCTCGATCACCTTCTCGAACGACTTCGGCCGCGCAAGCGCACCACAGCTGTCCGACCTGGCGGTCGTGCTCGTCTTCACCGGCCCGCAGCAGCAGATCTACTGGGCGACCCGGGTGCCGATCGCGCTCACCTGACCCTCAGCTCCACGATCGAAGCTCCAGCCATGCCGGAAACAGCGGCGGGAGCTTCGATCAGGCGAGAAGGGCTCAGCGGGCGGCGAGACGCGCGACGGCGGTGCGTACGCGCTCGTCGGTCGCGGTGAGCGCGACCCGTACGTGCTGCGCGCCGCCGGGGCCGTAGATGGCGCCCGGGGCGACCAGCACGCCCAGCTCGGCGAGCGCGTCGACGGTCTGCCAGCAGTCCTCGCCGCGCGTGGACCACAGGTAGAGCCCGGCCTGCGAGTGGTCGATGGTGAACCCGGCCTCCCGCAGCGCCCCGGACAGCAGCTCGCGGCGCGCGGCGTACCGGGCGCGCTGCTCGTCGACGTGGGACTCGTCGGCCAGGGCGGCGATCATCGCGGCCTGCACGGGGCCGGGCACGATCATGCCGGCGTGCTTGCGCACCGCCAGCAGCTCGCCGACCAGCTCCGGGTCGCCCGCGACGAACCCGGCGCGGTAGCCGGCCAGGTTGGACCGCTTCGACAGCGAGTGCACGGCGAGCAGGCCGGTGAGGTCGCCGTCGCACACCGACAGCACCGACAGCGGCTGCGCCGTCCACGGGAGGGTCAGGTAACACTCGTCGCTGACCAGCACGGCGCCGGTGGCGCGGGCGTACGCGATCCAGGCGCGCAGCTCGGCCTCGGACGCGACCCGTCCGGTCGGATTGCCGGGCGAGTTGATCCAGATCAGCGCGGGCCGGACGCCCCCGGGCGGGCTGTCGGCCCGGACCACGGTGGCACCGGCGAGCCGGACGCCCACCTCGTACGTCGGGTAGCAGACCTCGGGGATGACCACCGTGTCGCCGGGGCCGACGCCGAGCAGCGACGGCAGCCAGGCCACCAGCTCCTTGGAACCGATGGTGGGCAGCACCCCGAACCCGGGCGGGGCGCCGCAGTGACGCGCCGTCCAGGCGGTGATCTCCTGCCGCAGCTCGGCCGTGCCCGCCGTCAGCGGGTAGCCCGGCCAGTCCGACGCCTCGGCCAGCGCCTTGCGCACGACCGCGGGCACCGGGTCGACCGGTGTGCCGATGGACAGGTCCACGATGCCGTCCGGGTGCGCCGCGGCGCGCCGCTTGGACGGCTCGAGCAGGTCCCAGGGGAAGTCCGGCAGGCCGGCGGAGATCCTCCGCCGGCCTGAGCCGGGAGCCTGAGCGCTCAGTGGTCGCCTTCCTTCGCCGGCTGGGCGGCGACGAACGGCGCGTCCGCGGTGATCTTCCCGATCTTCGAGGCGCCGCCGGGCGAACCGAGCTCGTTGAAGAACTCGTAGTTGGCGGTCGTGTAGTCGCGCCACTGCTCCGGCACGTCGTCCTCGTAGAAGATCGCCTCGACCGGGCACACCGGCTCGCACGCGCCGCAGTCAACGCACTCGTCCGGGTGGATGTAGAGCATCCGGTTGCCCTCGTAGATGCAGTCGACAGGGCACTCCTCGATGCAGGCCTTGTCGAGCACATCGACGCACGGTTCGGCGATGATGTAGGTCACGGGTCGTCCTTCCACGCACTCCCGGAACATGAGCAAACACGTTCCGCCGCGTTACGCGGCCAACGGCAAGCCTAATATCCGGGGCGAGGAGGTAGGTAGTCAGTGTTGGCTAAGAACGATCTCGGGTCCCGCGTGGTGGTACGCCGACGCGCCGGGACCCACGGCGACCGGCAGCTATTCACCGATGTGCTGGGCGAACTCACCGCGGTCGGGGACACCTCGCTGACCGTCGCCACGTCCCACGGGCTGGTCGTCGTACCCCTGGCCGAGGTGCACCGGGCCAAGGTGGTGCCCGCCCGGCGCGGCCCCACCGCCCGCGAGACGGCTGCCCTGGAGCTGGCCGCCGCCGACGCGTGGCCGCCGCCGGCGGTCGAGATGCTCGGCACCTGGCGGCTGCGCGCCGCGGGCGGCTACACCGGCCGGGCCAACTCGGCGCTGCCGGTCGGCGATCCAGGCATGCCGCTGCCGGAGGCACTTGACGCGGTGATCGACTTCTACCGGCGCCAGGGCCTGCCGCCGCAGGTCGACGTGCCGCTGCCGCTGGCCGCGGGGGTCGAGCGGGAGCTGCTCAAGGACGGCTGGCACGCCGAGTGCACGGTCGAGGTACAGGTCTGCCCGCTGCCGGAGCTGATCGCCGCGACGCCCGACGGGGCCGGGTTCGCCCTGAACGACGCGCCGTCGCCGGAGTTCCTGGCCATGATCGCGGGCACCCGGGGCGAACTGCCGGAGGCCGCGCTGCACGTGCTGACCGCCGTGCCCGATCTGGTCTTCGCGCAGCGCTTCGACGCCGACGGCACGCTGCTCGCCCGCGCGCGCGGCTCGATCACCGGGGAGGGGCGCTGGCTGGGCGTGTTCGGCGTGGAGACGTCACCCGCCGCCCGCCGCCGGGGCCTGGCCCGCGAGGCCATGGGCGTGCTCGCCCGCTGGGCCGCCGGGCGGGGCGCCACCGACGTGTTCCTCCAGGTCGAGTCGCGCAACACCGCTGCCCTGGCCCTCTACGCCGACCTCGGCTTCACCCGCCACCACCACTACACCCGCTACCAGCTCAGATAAGGAAGGGCACCTTCTGCAACGCATAGCGTCAAGAAGGTGCCCTTCCTTGCCTTTACACGCGGCGGGGGTGGGCCTTGCTGCGTTCGGCGTAGGACTTGAGCTGCTTGGAGCGGTAGTCGGCGGTGAACGCGACCAGGCCCGCCAGGCCCAGGCCGGTGCCGACGGCGAAGACCGCGGCGTAGACCCAGATCTGGGCGAAGAAGGCGCCGGCGCCGTTCGCGAACGGGCCCTCACCGGCCAGCAGCGGCCCGATGAAGATGCTCAGCAGGCACGCCACCCCGCCCGCGGCGGCCAGGTCCGCGACCACCCGCGAGATCGGCCGCGTACGCCCCCAGTAGGCCGCCATCGCGAGGAAGACGAGACCGATCACACCCAGCGCGATCATCCCGGCCACGGACTGCTTGTCCGCGTCGTCGATCCCCTTGGCCACCCACCTGGCAACCACGTTGATCACGAACAGCACACCGGCGATCACGCCGACCGGCAGCCAGCGCTCCTTCATCGGACCCCTCCTCAGGGCTTGGCAGTCTGGGGCGGCGTCTTCGCCTCGCACACGAACTGTGGCTCAGCGTCATACCGCCAGGTGAACTTCTCTCGCTTGATCTCTCTACCGTCCTTGCGGAAGATACGCCAGGCGTCCTGAGTAAACCCTTGACTACCGTTAGTAGCAATGCAGGTGGGGCCGTCCTCCAGCACCTTTTTCTCCGGCTCGACGATGTCGCGCTTCGGGTCGTACTGGGTCGTGATGCTGTCGTAGACCTTCGTGGACCACATGCTCACGGTCACCGACTTGTTCGTGTACGAGGTGTCGATGAGCACGCCGTACGGGCTGGTGTTGGTGAACTTCAGGTCCAGCGACGGATACATGATCGTGGACTCGATGACCGCCGGGTACCGCGAGAAGTAGTACGAGTGCGGCTTGTGCTCGACGTCCTGCATGCCGGCGTAGTAGGACGCGTTGAAGATCGTGGTGGTGAACTGCGACGCGCCGCCGCCCACCCCCGGGATCAGCTTGCCGTCCATGATGATCGGGGCGTCGTGGTAGCCCTCGGCGTAGCCGCGCGGGCCGGTGTGCCCGTTCAGCGAGAACGTCTCGCCGGGCCGCACGATGGCACCGTCGACCTCCTTGGCGATCTGCACGATGTTCTTGCTCCGCGGGTTGCTCAGCCCGCCGGTGAAGTACGTCGTGAAGCTGGAGATCTGCTCCTTGATGCCCAGCTCGGCCAGCTCGCCGGTGGTGGTGGCCGGCTGCACGTCCTTGATCACGGCGGGCACGGTCCGGGGGCCGGTCTGCTTGAGCACCGGCAGCAGGTCGTTCGCCAGCTTGGCGGTGTCGACCAGGGTGCCGCCGGTGGAGGCGACCACCTGCGCGGTGGTGCCGTCGCCGCCGCCGATGGTGGCGTTGCGCGGCTGGGTCTCCACCCTGGCCAGCTCCGTGCCCATCGCCTTGCGCAGCTTGGCCGCGTCGACCCGGGCGGACAGCCTGCCCTGCGCGTCCGAGCTGATCACCAGGCTGGCCGCGACCGCCTTCGGCGACACGGTCAGGTTGCCGCGCGGCGTGGTCACGGTGACCGGGGCGGCCGTCGCCGGGCGGGCGACCTCGGCGATCATGCGGTCCACGTCGGCCTGCGTACCCGCGGGGGCCTTGTCCTTGAGGGGCACCTTGATCTCGCTGTCGCGCAGCCAGCCCTCGCGCACCGCCGCGGCCGCGCCGGCGCCGTCCAGCGCCTGGCCCGCCTTGGGGTACACCGGCTTCGGGGTGGTGCCATCGAACGTGACGCCCGGCAGGGTCATCGCGGCGGCCGCCTTCTGCACGGCCGGAGCAAGCGACGTGGCCAGGCGCGCCTCGTCCAGGGTGACGACGGGCGGCACCGCGCCGCCGCCGAACACCGTCGCGATCGGGTTGCGGGCGCGCGCCATGGCCGCGTCCACGGTCTTGTCGACGTCGATGTTGAGGCCGACGTCCTGCGGCTGCACGCTCGCGGTCTGCGAACCCACGCGCACCGTCACGGGCGCGCTGAGCTGGTCGGCCTTCGCGGCCAGGCCGGTACGCAGCGCGTCCTGCGCGTCTTCGCGGCTGCCGCCGATGGCGATGCCGAGCACCTTGGCGCCGCGCGGCACGTCGGCACCGAACGCGTTGCCGGCGAACGCGCCGGACACGGTGAGCACGAGGACGGAAGCCAGACCCGCTATCAGCCAGCGTCGGTGGGGAACGGGGGCGACGGACAAGACGGCACCTCATCATCATTGGTGGGAGACGTACGGCGACCAAGGGTAGCGCGATACACGAAGCTCACCCACATTCGAGAAAATAGCGGCTTATGACCGAAATGAGTGATTCGACGCACGGCGACGGGTCGGCCGAGCTCGAACACGAGGTGGCTCCACACCTGCGCCGCCTGCGCTCGCGCGCCCTGCGGGACCGCATGGCGGAGAGCCTGCTCTTCCTGCCGATGGTGATGCTGGTGCTGTCGATCGGGCTGAGCTACGCGCTCGGCGAGATCGACGAGCGCTTCATGACCAACCCCAGCAAGGTGATCACTTTCACACCCGACATCGCGGTGACCCTGCTGGGCACCATCGCCGGTGCGATGATCACCACTGCGGGCGTCGTCTTCTCCCTGCTCGTGGTGTCGCTCCAGCTGGCCAGCGGCCAGTTCTCGCCCCGGGTGCTGCGCGGCTTCTGGCGTGACCGCCACGGACAGGTGCTGGTCGGCCTGCTGCTGAGCACGTTCGCGTTCTGCGTGGTGGCGCTGTCGCGCATCGACACCGGCGCCGACCACGCCCCGCCGCTCACCGTCGGCCTGGCGCTGCTGCTCACCCTGCTGTCGGTCATCGCGATCGTGGTCTACCTGGACCGCATCAGCCGCCAGCAGTACGTCGGGCGGATCATGCAGCGGGTGGCCCGGGAGACCCACGTCCTGATCAGCGAGCTGCCCTACGGCCCGCACATCGGCGTCAAGGTCGGCGACCCGGTCGAGCCGCCGGACCTGGCCGCGCTCGGCCGCCCGCTGGTGGTCACAGCGGTCGCCGACGGCTGGGTGCAGCAGCTCAGCCGGCGCGCCGTCGTCGCCGCCACGCCGCCCGGCACCGTGCTGCGCCTGGAGACCCGCGTCGGCGCGTACCTCACCGCGGGCACCTCGCTGGTGACCATGTGGCCGCCGCCGCCCGACCCGGCCGTCACCGCCCGGCTGATCGCCGAGGCCGTCATCGTGGGCCCGGCCCGCACCATGCAGCAGGACATCGACTTCGGCCTCCGGCAGCTCAACGACATCGGCCTGCGCGCCCTGTCGGCCGCGGTCAACGACCCGACCACCGCCGTCGAGGTGATCCTGCGCATCGGCTCGGTCATGCGCCCGCTGCTGCTGGCCGACTGCCCCGCCCAATCCGTGCGCGACCCCGAGGGCCGGATCCTGCTCACCCCCTGCGACCTCGACCACGCAGAGTACGTCGGCCACGCCTTCAATCAGCTACGCCACTACGCCGCCCCGCACACCGCCGTGGTCATTCCGCTGGTACGCACGCTGCGCATGCTCGCCGACGGCTGCCGCTCCGGCTACCGCGGCGCCCTGACCCCCGATCGGGTACGCACCATCGAGGCGCTGGACCGACAGCTCGAACTCACCGTGGCGGGCGCCCGAGCAGCCGGGCTGCTGCCCGAGGACCTCGCCCAGATCGAGGCCGCCGCCACCGCCTGACCCGGCCCCGCGCTGCCCTTGGGGGACGGGCGAGGCGTGCTTGCCCCGCCCCACAACTTCTGCGTTGTATCCACAACTCGTGGGTTGTAGCGCGCGGAGGTGATGTGTCCCCGGCGGCGGTGCACAAAATCGCGGGGCATGCATCTTCTGGGTTTCATGCGCATCCCAGAAGATGCATGCCCCGCCGGCTCACCTCCCACGGTCGGCTCAGCGGCGCCGGCGGCGGGCCGCGAGCAGCAGGCGCGCCCCGGACAGGCCCAGGATGAAGATCACGACGGTGTTGCGTCCCGTCGTCACAGGGTCGTAGCCGTCGTATACCGGTTCCGGCAGGTAGACCGCCGGTCGCCGGGCCGGGCTCGGCTGCGGCGCGGGCGATTCAGGCGACGGCTCCGGCTCCGGCGAGGGGCCCGGCGGCTCAGGCACCGGAGGCGGCGGCAGCTCCGGCACCACCAGCGGTGGCACCACCGGCGACGGACTCGGCGACGCCGACGGTGATGGACTCGGTGACGGCGACGGCGGGCTGGGGCTGGGCGGCGGCGATGGGCTTGGAGAAGGGCTCGGACTGGGCGATGCTGACGGGCTCGGCGAAGGGCTGGGGCTGGGGGAAGGGCTGGCGCTGGGCGAGGGACTCGGGCTCGGCGACGGACTTGGACTCGGCGACGGACTTGGACTCGGCGGCGACGGACTGGGTGAAGGGCTGGGCGATGGGCTCGGGCTCGGTGAAGGGCTTGGGCTGGGCGAAGGCGACGGCGACGGCGTGGGTGACGGTGGCGGGCTCGGCGAGGGCGGTGGGCTCGGCGGCGGTGCCTGAACCCACGCGGCGTCGGTCGCGTGCACCGGCTGAGACACCGACAGCTCGGTCGCGACGCCGGTGCCGAGCATGACGCGGTACGCCCGCAGCGGCCGGTCCATGCCGTTGTTCACCGTGTAGAGGACGTCCCCGGCCAGCGCGGCGGAGCCGTACGAGCCGCCGCGCCGCGCCCCGCTCAGCGCCCGCGTGGACACCTGCCCGCTACCGGGATCGACCTCGACCAGGCGCACGGAGCCACCCGTGCCGTCGAGGCCGACGAGCACCTGCCGGACCGGGTCGTAGTCCCAGTCCCCCACGTCCACCGGCGCCGACAGCCGCACCTGCCGCACGACGTGCCGGAACGTCGGCGATGTGGGCCGCACGTCCAGCCCGAGCAGCCGGTTGCCGGCGCGCAGCAGCAGCTCGCCCCCCGCGACGGCGCCCGCGTAGGCGGTGGCGGCAGACCCGCCGAGCACCGGCCCGTGGTCGATGACGTCACCCGCAGGGCTGACGGAGACCAGATGCCCGCCCCCGCTCAGCGGCGCCAGCCGCCACCGGGTGGCCACGCCGTAGAGCAGGCCCTGCGCCGCGTCGTACCCGATGGCGTTGACGGTGTGCTCCAGCCAACGGTGATGCAGCACTTCGCCGGTGTCGGGATCGAGCGTGACCAGGGAAGACGGCGCGTTCGGCACCACCGAGCGCACCTGCAGCACGACACCCGCCGCGGCGACGGCGGCGTGGGCGGCGGGCCGGGCGTGCCAGCCCACCGCGGGCGGGACGGCGACGGCGGCGGCCAGAAGCAGCCCGGCAACGAGGGGTCGATATCTGGACGTCGCACGCATAGCATCCTGTATAGCCCCAAACGTCCCGTTTGGGCAGACTCGATTTCCGGGAGGCGCGATGCGCGCGTACGCGAGCGGCTTGTTGTGGTTTCTCGGGGTCTGCGGTCTCGCCGCGCTCGCGGTCGTGCTGATCCGCCGGTCCTGGCCGCCGGACCGCCGCGCCGACACCCACGACGTGCTCAGCGTGGTCTTCTCGATGACCGGCACGCTGTACGCCGTCGTCGCCGCGTTCGTCTTCATCGACGTGTGGCAGATCGGCAACGACGCGCGCGACGCCACCTACCGTGAGGCGCAGGCGGTGCAGTCGGTGGCATGGGCCGCCGACGCCGGGCCGCCGGAGGCGCGAGCGCGCATCCAGGCCGTCTCCCGCGCCTACCTCCGGGAGATCATCGACCGGGAGCTGCCGCGGCTGCGCGACGGCAAACCCGTCGGCGACCAGGGCTGGACCATGCTGAACGAGCTGCGTACGGTGTCCGCGCAGCTGCCCGTGTCCACTGACGAGGGTGAGTCGGCGGGGGCCGCGGTGCACGCGGTGATGCAGGCCCGGGAGGACCGGCTCGCCCTGGCGGACAAGCGGATCGGCGACGTGACCTGGTTCGCGCTGCTGTTCGGCGCGCTGCTGGCGGGGATGCCGATCCTGTTCTTCCGGTTCGACCACATCGGAACCCAGCTCGCGATGACCAGTGCCGTGGCCGGGATGATCACGTTGCTGCTGTTCACCATCCACCAGATCGAGCGGCCGTTCACCAGCACCGAACGGGTTCCCGCGACGGCATACCAGAACGCGGCCGACCGCCTCGACGTGCTGAGCCGCTAGCGGCGCGCCCCGTCGCCCAGCGGCTGCGCGGACGGCCGCCGGGCGGCGGGCGCGGTCGTCGCGCGGCCCGCCCGGTAGGCGGCCGGGCCGACGAAGCCGATGCCACCGGCCGCCAGCACCAGCAGGCCGAGCCAGGTCGCGGCGATCTGGTCGCCCTCCTGGGTGCCGCCCACCGCGAACACCATCACCAGGAACCACGGCACCGCGGCCAGCCACAAGCCCCAGGCCGTGCCGGTCACGGTGCGCGCGAACCAGCCCAGCAGCAGGCTGACGCCGAACGCCAGCGGCGGCAGCCACAGCGCGGGCCAGCCGCCGATCCGGTACGGCGTGTACACGGCCTCCAGCAGCGCGGTCATGCCCCCGAGGAACACCGCGAGCAGCGCCCCGACCCCGCGTATCGCGAAGTCCAGCAGCTTCACTCCGGCAGTCCGGCGAACAGATCCGTCTCCCAGCCGTACGGGCCGTCGCCGCGCCCGCGGTCGCCCACCGCGAGCGTGTAGTGCTCGACGCCCATGAACTCCTGGCCGAAGTTGCCGGCGATGGAGTAGAGCCAGGACGTGTCCGGGATCTGGGTGGCGTGCGCCTTCAGCGCGGCGACCTTCGCGTCGTGGAAGTCCGAGCCGTCGATGCAGGCGGCGACCTCCTCGTCCGGCGTGCCGAACGGGAACTCCGACACGTCGGTGACCGCCGCGAACGGGTTGTCCGTGGAGTCGCGCAGCGCCTCGACGCCCGCCTTGAGCACGCTCAGCGGCATCGCGGTCCAGTAGATCTTGGCGGGGCCGAAGCCGCGCTCGGCGGCCAGCTCCGAAGCGCGCATCGCGACCCGGTGCGCCTGGATGTGGTCCGGGTGGCCGTAGAAGCCGTTCGGGTCGTACGTGACGACGACCTGCGGCCGCACCTCATCCATGATCTTGAGCAGGTGGTCGGCGGCCTCGTCGAGATCCGCGCCCCAGAACGCGCGCTTGTGCTCGTTGGCCGGGGTGCCCATCATGCCCGAGTCGCGGTAGCGGCCCGCGCCGCCGAGCATCCGGTGGTCGATCGGGCCCAGCGCCGCCAGCGCCTGCCGCAGCTCGGTGAGCCGGTAGCCGCCGAGCTGGTCGGCCTGCGCGGCCTCCAGCTGGGCCAGGTCGGGCACGTGGATCTCGCCCTCCTCGCCCAGGGTGCAGGTCACCAGGGTGACGTGCGCGCCCGTCGCGGCGTAGTGGGCCATGGTCGCGCCGGTGCCGATCGACTCGTCGTCGGGATGCGCGTGCACGAACATAATGCTGCGAGCCACCCGGTCACTCTAGCCCGCATCAGGCAAACCGCCACGCGCCGACCTCCCGCGTCGATAGCATCGCGGCCATGGAGGCGCAGCAGCCTGACGGGCCGGGGCCTGGCCACCGCATCGCCGTCAGTGCTGACGGCCTTCGGGTGGGGCACCTGCACGATCGCGTACTCGACATCGACGAGCCGCTCGGCCGCCGGTCCCGGACCGTGGCCGACGACGTGGACGACTTCGCCCTCGACCGCACGGGCACCGTCGTGACCTGGACCTCGGGCGGCCGCCTGTTCCGGGCCGACACCGACGGCGTCACCGCCCTGGCCACGCCCGGCCCGGTGCGCGCGGCGCGGCCCGATCCGACCGGGCGGCGCATCGCGTACCTGTACGAGGGCACCCTGCGGGTGGCCTCCGCCGACGGCGACGACCTGCTGGCCGGGGAGCCGGACGGGGTGCGCTGGGGCGAGACCGACCCGTACGCCGCGTACTTCGGCCGGGGTTCGGGCTGGTGGTGGTCCCCTGACGGGGAGAGCGTGCTGGCCACCCGGCGCAGCGGCGACCAGGTCTCGCTGCACCTGCTCGACCTCGACGGCGGCTGGGTGGACGTGCACTGGGACCGCGAGATCTACCCGTACCTCGGCGCGGTGCGCTGGGCCGACGGCGGCCCGCTGATCACCGCGCTGCGCCGCTCGCAGGGGCACGGCCTGGTGCTGGCGGTGGACCGGCGCACCGGCGAGACCCAGGTGCATGCCGAGCTGGCCGACCCGCGCTGGGTCAACCCCATCGCCGGTACGCCGCGCCACCTGGCCGACGGCCGGGTGCTGGTCGGCGGCGAGATCTCCCACGACGGGTACGACGCGCGCTGCCTGTTCGCCGACGGCACCCTGCTCACCCCGCCCAACCTGTACGTCCGGCGCGTCGTGGGCCGCCTCGGCCCCGGCTCGGCCGGTGGCGAGCTGGGCGACCTGCTCATCGAGGCCAGCGAGGGCGAGCCCGCCGAGCAGCACCTGTTCCGGGTACGCAGCAGCACCAGCGGCGGCATGGTGGTGCACCGGCTCACCAGCGCCCCGGGCTGGCACAGCGCCGCCTGCGGCGGGGACACGGTGGTGACCGGGTTCCGCAGCCTGGACGACGAGGGTGTGCAGCTCACCGTGTGGCACGCCGGCAACATGGTCGCAGAGCTCACGCCGCGCCGCCCGGTCCCCGCGACCACCAACCGCCCGACCCTGGACCGGGTAACCGACCGGCGGCTGCCCACGGCCGTGCTCTACCCGCCCGGCCACGTCTTCGGCCGTCGCCTGCCGGTGCTGCTGTGCCTGCCGCACACGCCCACCGCGCAGCAGGTGCGCAACGACCACGAGGCGTTCACGCAGGCCCGGCACTGGGCCGAGGCCGGGTTCGCGGTGGTGCTGGTGGACGGGCGGGGCACGCTCGGGGTGTCGCCGAGCTTCGAGAAGGTGACCCACCGCCGGGTGGCCGACCTGGCCGTCGCCGATCACGCCGAGGCACTGCGGATCATCGCCGACAAGCACTCGGACCTGGACCTCACCCGCGTCACGGCGTACGGCAGCGGCTTCGGCGGCTGGCTGGCCGCGATGCTGGCGGCACGCCGCCCGGACACGGTGCGCGCGGCGATCGCGGTGGAGCCCTGGGACTGGTCGGCGCTGCCGCCACCGCTCGCCGAGCGCTACCTGGGCCCGCGCGAGCTGGACAGCGAGATCTACGCGCGGCACGCCCTGGACGACCTCCCACCCACCGTCGTCATCCAGGAAGCCGCCCCCACCACGATCCCGTCGTGAAAGGAGCCGGGCCCCCCGCGGAAGTCTCCGCGGGAGCCCGGCTCTGGCGATCTTGCGTGAAGTGTTGCCGTTATGCCCTTTTGGGGCGTGTCGTACCCACCGTCCGTGCAAGATCGCCGGGTGAGGGGGTCACCTCACTGCTTGACGAACGCGCGGGTGAAGGCGGGGTAGCCGAAGATGCTGTCGATGTAGAGGCCACCGACCTTGGTGCCGTGGATGTAGAAGGCGACGTCGGCGTAGAGGGGCACCGCCGGGGCGAGCTCCTTCATGATCCGCTCGTCGATCTTCGCCCACTCGTCGGCCTGCTTGGCCGGGTCCATGCCCAGCACCCGGTCGAACTCCGCGTTGATCGCGTCGTTGTTGATGAAGGACGTGTTGCTGTTGCCCTCCGGCTTGATGTTGCGGCCGTCGAAGAGCACCGGCAGGATCGCGGCGCCGCTCGGCCAGTCGGCCGCCCAGGAGTCCAGGTACAGGTCCCACTGGTTGTTCTTCTTCTTGGTCTCGTCCAGCTTGCTGTCCGAGGGGGTGGTGCGCACCGTGATCTTGAAGCCGGCCTTCTCCAGGTTGTTCTTCAGCTGGGTGCCGATCTCCTGGTCGCCCGAGTCGTCGCTGATGACCAGCACCAGCTCGGGGGTCTTGCCGGCCAGCGTCGCCTTGGCCTTCTCGATGTCGCCGTTCTTGCCGGCCGGGTACACGTCGAAGGACTTGAAGCCCAGGGTCGACGGCGGCATCAGGGTGGTCATCGGGGACGCGACATAGTCGCCGCCCAGCGTCTTGATCAGGCCCTCGCGGTCGATCGCGTAGTTGAGCGCCTGGCGCACGGTCAGGTCGGTGACCCGCTGCGTGTTGATGGTGAGCCGGTTCGCGCTCGGCGTCGGCTCCAGCAGGGTGCGGCCCTTGAGGGTGCCGTCAGCGGACACCTTCGCCACCCGGGAGGTGGCCACGCCGTTCCAGCCCAGCGTCGCCGCGTCGGCGCCGTCGGTGATGATCCGGTCGGTCTGCGCGGTGGCGTCGGGGCCGAACTGCCAGACGAACTTGTCCGGGTACTGGTGGCGCACCGGGTCGGTGGCCGGGTCCCAGTGCTCGTTCTTCTCGAAGACCAGCTCGACACCGGCGGTGTTCTTGGTCAGCTTGTACGGGCCGGACGCGAACGGCGCGGCGTCCAGGTCGACGCCGGTGTCCTTGGCCGGCGGCAGCGGCGCGGTCGACGGCAGCGACGCGGCGAACGGCAGGTCACAGTGCGGCTTGGCGAACTCGAAGCGCAGCGTCTTGTCGTCCGGCGTGGTCAGGCCCGGCGGCAGCGAGGTCTTGTTGGCCTTGAAGTCCCACTTGGTGTCGAACGCCGCGGTGTCGGCGAGCCACTCCTGGATGTAGGTCGGGCCGCCGGCGAGGTCGGGGTTGAACGAGCGGGCGATGCCGTACGCGATCTCCTTGGAGGTGATCGGGCTGCCGTCCTCGAACTTCACCCCGCTCTTGATCTTGAATTCCCAGACCTTGCAGTCGTTGTTGACGTTCACGCCCGGGGTCTCGGCCAGGTCGCCGACCAGGGTGACCTTGCCCTTGCCGTCGTCCTTCCAGGTGGTCAGGAAGCGAGCGAAGAGCGGAGCGGTGTTGAGACCCACGAAGTTGTAGATGCGCTGCGGGTCCAGGTGCGAGATCTTGGTCTCGCGCAGGATGGTGAGGGTGCCGCCCTTGACGGCCCCCGGGACCTCGGGCGCCGGGCCGAGCGAGTCCTTGGGGTCGGTGGCGATGACCCCGCTGGACTGCCGGTTGGGGTCGATGCCCGAGTTGCCGTCGGTGTTCTCCGTGCAGGCGCTCAGGCCCACGACGAGCGCGAGCGCGCCGCCGGCGGCCAGTGCCGCTCTCGTTCTCATATCCACTCCAGTCACTCGTGCCAGATGTGAAGGAAACCTACAAATTATGTAGCAATGATCGACGGATTTCGCCATACCCCGTCGATCACAGGTTGGCCGCTAACTCAGCCGGACCCGCGGGTCGATGACCGCGTACAGCAGGTCGACCACGATGTTGGCGACGACGATGAAGACCGCCGAGATGAGCACGGTCGCCATGATCGTCGAAAGGTCGCCCAGCCGGACCGCCTCGACGGCGGTACGGCCCAGGCCCTGGATGCCGAAGGTGGTCTCGGTGATCACCGTGCCGCCCAGCGCGCCGCCGACGTCGAGACCGGCGATGGTCACGATCGGCGTGATCGCAGCGCGCAGCGCGTGCCGCCCGTACGCCTTCGACTTGGTCAGGCCCTTGGCCCGCGCGGTGCGCACGTAGTCCTCGGCCAGCGTCTCCAGCATCTGCGCCCGCGACAGCCGCGCGTACACCGCGGAGAACAGGAAGGCCAGCGCCATCCAGGCCAGCACCAGGCCGGCGGCCCAGTCCAGCGGGTTCTCCCACAGCGACACGTAACGCGGCGGCGGCAGGATCTTCAGCGTGTACACGAAGACGATCAGCAGGATGCCGCCCACGAAGTAGAGCTGCATCGAGGCGCCGGTCAGCGAGAAGCCGATGGCCAGCCGGTCGAAGACGGTGCCGCGTTTCAGCGCCGACAGCATGCCCAGCCCGATGCCCAGCCCCAGCCACAGGATCGCGGCCGGGATGACGATGCTCAGCGTCACCGGGATGACCCGGGCGAAGATGTCGGTGACCTCCTCGCCGTTGGTGTACGAGTACCCCAGGCAGGGCGCGTCGCACCGGCCGCCCTGGGCGCTGCCCAGGTCCCGGCCCACGAAGATGCCCTTCATGTAGCCGGTGTACTGGTCGAACAGCGGGTCGTTGAGGCCCAGCTCGTCACGCATGCGGTCGAGCCGCTCGGCGTTGCAGTTCTTCTCGCACATGGTCGCGACCGCGTCGCGGGGCAGCATGAAGAACATGCCGAACGCGACCAGGCTGACGGCGAACAGGGTCAGCGCGCCGAGCAGCAGCCGCTTGATCAGGAAACGCAGCATGCCCCGCCCCTACCGCGAAGACTTGGGGTCGAGCGCGTCGCGCAGGCCGTCCCCGAAGAGGTTGAAGGTGAGCACCAGCAGGAAGATCACGAAGCCGGGGATGATGAGGTACATCGGGTCCCCGTCCATGTAGTCCAGGCTGTTGCTGATCATCACGCCGAAGTCCGGCGTCGGCTCGACGATGCCGATGCCCAGGAAGGACAGCGCCGCCTCGCCGGTGATGTAGCCCGGCACCGCCAGCGAGAAGGTGACCAGGATCGGCGCCCACAGGTTCGGCAGCAGCTGCCGGAACAGGATGTGCCCCAGCCCCGCGCCGCTGGCCCGCGCCGCCTCCACGAACTCCCGTTCCCGCAGGGAGATCACCTGCCCGCGGACCAGCCGGGCCGTGCCGGTCCAGCCGAACATCGCGAACAGCAGGATCATCACCGCGATCCGGAACGGCACGTCGATCTCGTCGCGCGGGCCGTAGAAGCGCGCGGTCACCGTCGGCATCACGGCCAGCGCGAAGATGAGGAACGGCAGCGCCAGCGCGAAGTCGATGACCCAGCTGATCACCGCGTCGATCCAGCCGCCCAGGTAGCCCGCGACGATGCCGAGCACGATGCCGATCGCCGTGGTGATCACGGCGGCCGAGGTCGCGATGAGCAGCGAGGTGCGCAGGCCGTACACCAGGCGGATGAAGATGTCCCGGCCCAGCTTGGGCTCCAGGCCGAACCAGTGGTCGCCGGAGATGCCGCCGAGGTAGCCCAGCGGCAGGCTGTTGTTGGCGATCCGGTCCTGGAACTGCTCGTACGGCCCGATGCCGTAGAGCAGCTCGACCAGCGGCGCGGACACGCCCAGCACCACCAGGAAGAGCATGATCCAGCCGCTCACCATCGCGGTGCGGTTGCGGCGCAGCCGCTCCCAGGCCAGCCGGCCGGGCGAGCGCCCGACCATGCCCCGCTCCGGCGCGACCGGCACCGCCGTCGGGTCCATCCCCGCCGGGTCGGTCTCGATCTGCAACATGCTCACTCGGTCACCTCCGAAACGTGCGCCGTAGCCTGCGCCGGGACGAGCACGGCTGCTTCCGGCCCGGCCGGCTCCGGGAAGTGGCAGGCCACCGCCTGGGCACTGCCGTCGCGGGTGATCAGGGCCGGTTCCTCGGTGGCGCAGATGTCCTGCGCCTTCCAGCAGCGGGTGCGGAAACGGCAGCCCGACGGCGGGTTGAGCGGGGTCGGCACGTCGCCGGTGAGGCGGATGCGCTGCCGGGGCTCGCCGAACGCGGCCACGTCCGGCACCGCCGAGAGCAGTGCCTTGGTGTACGGGTGCCGCGGCCGCTCGTAGATGTCGGCGCGGTCGCCGACCTCGACGACCTTGCCCAGGTACATCACCGCGACGCGGCGGCTGAAGTGGCGCACCACGGCCAGGTCGTGCGCGATGAACACGAACGCCAGGTCCAGCTCCCGCTGCAGGTCGCGCAGCAGGTTGACGACCTGCGCCTGGATCGACACGTCGAGGGCGGACACCGGCTCGTCGGCGACGATCAGCTTGGGGCGCAGCGCGAGCGCGCGGGCGATGCCGATGCGCTGGCGCTGGCCGCCGGAGAACTCGTGCGGGAAGCGGTTGTAGTGCTCGGGGTTGAGCCCGACCAGCTCCAGCAGCTCCTGCACCCGCGTCTTGATCCCGCCCGGCGGCTTGATGCCGTTGACCTCCAGCGGCATCGCCACGATCTTGCCCACGGTGTGCCGCGGGTTCAGCGACGAGTACGGGTCCTGGAAGATGATCTGCAGGTCCTGCCGCAGCGGGCGCATCGCCGAGCGGCCCAGCCGGGTGATGTCGCGGCCCTCGAACTCGATCGAGCCGGACGTCGGGTCCAGCAGCCGGACCAGCATCCGGCCGGTGGTCGTCTTGCCGCAGCCCGACTCGCCGACCAGGCCGAGCGTCTCACCGGGGTGCACGTCCAGGTCGACCCCGTCGACGGCGCGCACCAGCGCCTTGCCCCCGGCCGCCCCCTGGCGCACCGCGAAGTGCTTGGTCAGCCCGCGTACCTTCAGCAGCGGTTCGGTCACTGGGCCACCCCCACGTGCGCGATCTCCTCGGTGTAGATCGAGGTCCGGCGGTCCTCGGGCAGGTGGCAGGCGACACGGTGGCCGTCGGCCAGCACCGGCAGCAGCTGCGGCACGTCCGCCGCGCAGGGCTCGGGCTTCATCGCGTACGCGCAGCGCGGGTGGAACGCGCACCCGGCTGGCACGTTGATCAGGCTCGGCGGGTTGCCCTTGATCGGCTTGAGGTCGACGTCCGGGTCGCCGTGCAGGCTCGGGATGCTGGCCAGCAGGCCCCAGGTGTACGGGTGCTGCGGGCCGCGCATCACCTGCGCCACGGTGCCGTGCTCGACGGCGCGGCCGCCGTACATGACCAGCACCTCGTCGGCGACCTGGCTCACCACGCCCAGGTCGTGGGTGATCAGGATGACCGCGGAGTGGAACTCGCGCTGCAGGTCGGCGAGCAGGTCGAGGATCTGCGCCTGCACCGTCACGTCCAGGGCGGTGGTCGGCTCGTCGGCGATGAGCAGCGCGGGGTCGTTCATCAGGGACATCGCGATCATGACGCGCTGCCGCATGCCGCCGGAGAACTCGTGCGGGTACTGGCTGAACCGCCGGTCGGGCTGCGGGATGCCGACCCGGCCGAGCATGTCGACGGCGCGCTTGCGGGCCTGCGCCTTGGACTCCCCCGGATGGTGCGTGCGGTATGCCTCCACGAGCTGGCGGCCCACCGTGTAGAAGGGGTGCAGGGCGGACAGCGGATCCTGGAAGATCATCGCGACGTCGCGCCCGCGCAGCTTCTGCATCTGGTCGTCGGGCATCCCCACCAGCTGCCGGCCGCCGAGCGTGATGGCGCCGGTGATCGTGGTCCGGGTCGGATCGTGCAGGCCCATCACCGCTAGACTGGTGACGCTCTTGCCCGAGCCGGACTCACCGACGATGCCGAGCGTCCGCCCTCTGCCGAGGCCGAAGCTCACCCCGTCCACCGCGCGGACCTCGCCGTCCGCGGTGCTGAACCGCACCCGTAGGTCGTCGACCTGCAGATACGGCGGGTCCGCAGCGTCGTGCGTCATTGCCGCTCCCGTCCGTGCCGATGAAGAAAACTTTCATACGCGTGCGCCAAAAGGTAACGGACCCCGGCGTGTCGGCAACAGACGCGGCACGTAACAACTGGCTAACGCCCACCCGCCCGATCGGCCAGATCTCACCACTGAGCAGCCGAAAGAGTGTCTCGATCATTGCTCCGGCAGGCAAGTCGGACGATCAACGCGAGTGCCGCGAGCCGGGCGATCACGGCACGTGGGCGACGCGACGGGAGCCATCGGACTAGGGTGGCGATCATGAGCTTCTTCGACGTCGCGGAGGCGGCGGTGGCGGCGGCCCTGGACGCGGGCGCGCGCTACGCCGACGCGCGGGTGATGCACCGGCGCTACGAGTCCATGGACGCGCGCAACGGTGAGGTCGAGGACCTCAACTCGGACGAGTCCGCCGGGATCGGCGTACGCGCGCTGGTCGGTTCGAGCTGGGGTTTCTACGCCGTGCCGGACCTGTCCGACAGCGCCGCCCGCCTGGCCGGGGCCCGCGCCACGGCCATCGCCAAGGCCAGCGCCCGGGTCGCCGGGCCCGCCGCCGACCTGGTCCCGACCACGGTCAGCCAGGCCACCTGGGTCAGCGAATGCCGCGTCGACCCGCTGGCGGTGCCGCTGTCGGACAAGGGCGACCTGCTCACCCACGCCACCAAGACCATGGTCGAGCACGGCGCGGACCAGGCCACCGCGCTCTACCAGATCTGGGACACCCGCAAGTGGTTCACGTCCAGCGAGGGTCACCGCATCGACCAGCACGTGCGCGAGTGCGGCGCGGGCATCCAGGCCACCTCGATCGGCGAGGGCGAGACGCAGGTGCGCTCCTACCCCGCCTCCCGCGGCCAGTACGGCACGCAGGGCTGGGAGCTGGTGCAGGGCCTCGACCTGCTCGCGCACGCGCCGCGGCTGGCCGAGGAGTCCCGCGCGCTGCTCACCGCGCCGCTCTGCCCGGCCGGCGAGACCACCCTGATCCTCGGCCCCGAGCAGCTGTTCCTGCAGATCCACGAGTCGGTCGGGCACGCCATCGAGCTGGACCGCATCCTCGGCTGGGAGGCCGCGTTCGCGGGCACCTCCTGGCTGGACCTCGCCCAGCTCGGCAGCCTGCGCTACGGCTCGGAGCTGATGAACGTCACCATCGACCCGACCCTGCCCGGCGCGCTGGGCAGCTTCGGCTTCGACGACGAGGGCACCCCGGCGCAGAAGCGGTACGCCGTCAAGGACGGCATCTGGGTCGGCGTGCTGGCCGGGCGCGACTCGGCGGCGCTGGCGGGACTCGACTACGGCGGCAGCGTGCGGGCCGACGGCTGGGCCCGGCTGCCCATGGTGCGGATGACCAACGTCGGGCTGGAGCCCGGCCCGCACACGCTGGAGCAGATCATCGCCGAGACCGAGGACGGGGTGTTCATGGAGAACAACCGCTCCTGGTCCATCGACGACAAGCGGCTCAACTTCCAGTTCGGCTGCGAGATCGCGTACGAGGTGAAGAACGGGAAGCGGGGCCGGATGCTGCGCAACCCCACCTACACCGGCATCGGGCCGAAGTTCTGGCAGTCCATGGACATGCTCTCCCGCGACATCGAGTACTGGGGCACCCCGAACTGCGGCAAGGGCCAGCCCACGCAGTCCGGGCACACCGGCCACCCGTCGGCCCCGGCCCGCTTCCAGAACGTCCGCGTGGGGGTGCGCGCATGAGCATCGACAAGATCGCCGAGCAGGTGCTCGACCTGGCGGTACGCGAGCTGCCCGGGGCCGAGATCGAGGTGAGCGCCGACGCGGTGCACCGGGCGCTGACCCGGTTCGCCAACTCGCGCATCCACCAGAACGTCACCGAGGACACGGTCGGCGTGCGGCTGCGCGCGCACCTCGACGGGCGGACCGTCTCCACGACCACCACGCTGACCAGCCCCGAGGGGCTGACCTCGCTGGTGACCCGCACCGCGACCGCGGTCCGTTCCGCGCCGCGCGACCCGGGCTGGCCCGGCCTGACGCCGCCCGCCCCGCTCGCGCTGGCCGGCGAGGCCGACGCGGCGACCCGGGACGCGTCCCCCGACGACCGCGCCGCGCGCGTACGCGACTTCGTCGACGCGGCGGGCGGGCTGGAGACGGCCGGCTACTGCCAGACCGGCTACTGGACCGGCGCCTTCCGCAACTCGGCCGGCCAGGCGCTGAGCGCCGCGGCGACCACCGCCGACATGGACGGCATCGCCCGCGACGCGGGGGCCGACGGCGTGGCGCGCCGGTCCGGCATCAGCCTGTCCGAGCTGGACGGGGCGGCGCTCGGCACGCGCGCCGCCGCCAAGGCCCGGGGCCAGGCCGACCCGATCGAGCTGCCGCCCGGCCGGTACGAGGTGGTGCTCGAACCCGAGGCCGTGTCCGACCTGCTCACCAACTTCTCCTACTTCGGCTTCAACGCCAAGGCGTACCAGGAGCGCCGCTGCTTCGCCGAGCCCGGCACGCAGCAGTTCGACGAGGCGATCACGCTGTACGACGACCCGCGCGAGCCGTACGACGCCGAGGGCACCCCGCGGACCCGGCTGGCGCTGGTCGAGAAGGGGGTGACCGCGGCGCTCGCGCAGGACCGGCGCACGGCCGCGACCGGCGGCGGCACGTCCACCGGCCACGCCGGAGCGTTCGGCCCGGCGTTCGGCCCGACCCCGCAGAACCTGGGCTTCGCCCCCGGCTCGGCGACGGTGGCCGAGATGGTGTCGCGGGTGGCCCGCGGCCTGCTCATCACCGATCTCTGGTACACCCGGGTGCTCGACCCGCGCACGCTGGCGCTGACCGGCCTCACCCGCAACGGCGTCTGGCTGATCGAGGACGGCGAGGTCACCCGCCCGGTGCGCAACATGCGCTTCACCCAGCTCTACCCGCAGGCGCTGGGCCCCGGCGCGGTGCTCGCCGTGGGCGCCGAGGCGGTCCCGCAACCGTCGCGAATGTTCCTCGGCGCCTGGGCGTCGCCCGCCCTCCACCTCGCCTCGTGGAACATCACCGGCGGCGCCGGCGGCTGACGGCGGCTTTCTTGATCGTCCGACTTGCCTGGCAGATGGGCGTATCCGCGCTCGCAATTCGCCCGTTTGCCAGGCAAGACAGGTGATCAAGCGGGGGTCGGCGCGTGATCCGTGTCCGAGGACGACTGGGCCGCGATGCCGTACGTCACAGTGTCCCCGGTCACATGATCGACATCTTTCGGCGTAACGTGTCCGTGATTGATCCACGCACGTGTTCCCCACTGGTAGCTCAGGGAGCGACGAAGAGATGACGACGACGGCAACGAGGCCGACCGGCGCGAAACCGCGCGCCGCGATCGACGCCAAGACGTTGCGTACAGACCGCTGGTGGCTCGCGCCGGTACTCACGGTCATCGGGCTCACCGCCTGGGTGGTGTACGCGACGGTCCGGGTGTTCATGCAGAAGTGGTACTGGATCGACGCCTACCACTACCTGACCCCGTTCTACTCCCCCTGTGTCTCCAAGGGCTGCTATCCGGCGGCAGCGGAGTTCGGACGGTTCATCCCGGACAACCCGCTCATCCCGTTCGCGGCGCTGTCCCTGCCGTTCCTGCTGCTCTTCCGGCTCACCTGCTACTACTACCGCAAGGCGTACTACCGGTCGTTCTGGCTGTCCCCGCCGGCCTGCGCCGTGCCCGACGGCCACGCGAAGTACTCCGGCGAGACCCGCTTCCCGCTGATCTTCCAGAACGCGCACCGCTACGCCTTCTACGCGGCGGCCCTGATCTCGCTCATCAACACCTGGGACGCCGTCCTGGCGATGCACTCGCCGACCGGCTTCGGGTTCGGCCTGGGCAACGTGATCCTGTGGATCAACGTGATCATGCTGTGGGCGTACACGATCTCGTGCCACTCCTGCCGCCACATCATCGGCGGGCGGCTGAAGCACTTCTCCAAGCACCCGGTGCGCTACCGCGCGTGGACCTTCGTGTCCAAGCTGAACGCGCGCCACATGGGCCTGGCCTGGATCACGCTGGCGACGCTGGCGATCACCGACTTCTACATCATGGGCCTGGCCGCGCACTGGTGGCCCGACCTGCGGTTCATCGGCTGAGCCGCGAGAGGTGACACAGATGGTCAACATTGAGAAGCACTGGTACGACGTCGTCGTGATCGGCGCCGGCGGCGCGGGTCTGCGCGCCGCGATCGAGGCGCGGCTGGCCGGCAAGAAGGTCGCCATCATCTCGAAGTCGCTGTTCGGCAAGGCGCACACGGTCATGGCCGAGGGCGGCGCGGCCGCCGCCATGGGCAACGTGAACTCGAACGACAACTGGATGGTCCACTTCCGCGACACCATGCGCGGTGGCAAGTTCCTGAACAACTACCGGATGGCCGAGCTGCACGCCAAGGAGGCGCCGGACCGGATCTGGGAGCTGGAGACCTACGGCGCCCTGTTCGACCGGACCAAGGACGGCAAGATCTCGCAGCGCAACTTCGGCGGCCACGAGTACCCGCGCCTGGCCCACGTCGGCGACCGCACCGGCCTGGAGCTGATCCGCACCCTGCAGCAGAAGATCGTCTCGCTGCAGCAGGAGGACAAGGCCAAGTACGGCGACTACCAGGCCCGCCTGCGCGTCTTCGCCGAGTGCACCATCACCGAGCTGCTGCTCGACTCGTCCACCGGCGAGAAGCGGATCGCGGGCGCCTTCGGCTACTACCGCGAGTCCGGCGAGTTCGTGCTGTTCGAGGCCCCCGCGGTGGTGCTCGCGACGGGCGGCGTGGGCCGCTCGTACAAGGTCACCTCGAACTCGTGGGAGTACACCGGCGACGGTCACGCGCTGGCGCTGCGCGCCGGGGCGAAGCTGATCAACATGGAGTTCCTGCAGTTCCACCCGACCGGCATGGTGTGGCCGCCGTCGGTGCGGGGCATCCTGGTCACCGAGTCGGTCCGCGGCGACGGCGGCGTCCTCAAGAACACCGAGGGCAAGCGGTTCATGTTCGACTACGTCCCCGACGTCTTCCGCAAGCAGTACGCGGAGACGCCCGAGGAGGGCGACCGCTGGTACACCGACCCCGACAACAACCGGCGCCCCCCGGAGCTGCTGCCCCGCGACGAGGTGGCCCGCGCCATCAACTCCGAGGTCAAGGCCGGTCGCGGCACCAAGGCCGGCGGCGTCTACCTGGACATCGCCTCGCGCCGCCCCGCCGCGGAGATCCTCAAGAAGCTGCCCTCCATGTACCACCAGTTCAAGGAGCTGGCGGACGTGGACATCACCTCGCAGCCGATGGAGGTCGGCCCGACCTGCCACTACGTCATGGGCGGCGTCGAGGTCGACCCCGACTCGGCGGCCACGCCGGGCGTGCTCGGCCTCTACGCGGCCGGCGAGGTCTCCGGCGGCATGCACGGCTCCAACCGCCTCGGCGGCAACTCCCTGTCCGACCTGCTGGTCTTCGGCAAGCGCGCGGGCGAGTACGCCGCCGCGTACACCGACGGGCTGGGCAAGCGGCCCAAGGTGGACGACACCCAGGTCGCCGCGGCGGTCGAGGAGGCGCTCACCCCGCTGGCCCGCGACGGCGGCGAGAACCCGTACACCCTGCAGAGCGACCTGCAGGACGTGATGGGCACCCTGGTCGGCATCATCCGCCGCAAGGGCGAGCTGGAGGAGTCGCTGAACCGCCTCGCCGAGCTGCGCGAGCGCATCCGCAAGGTCGGCGCGGCCGGCGGCCGCCGCTACAACCCGGGCTGGCACCTGGCCCTGGACCTGCGCAACATGCTCGTCGTCTCCGAGTGCACCGCCAAGGCGGCGCTGGAGCGCGAGGAGTCGCGCGGCGGCCACACCCGCGAGGACTTCCCGAAGATGAGCTCGAAGTGGCGCCAGGTCAACCTGATCTGCTCGCTCACCCCCGACGGCGACGTGGACCTGACCCACCAGCCGATCCCGACGATGACCCCCGACCTGCTCGCCCTGTTCGAGAAGTCCGAGCTGGCCAAGTACATGACGGAAGAGGAGCTGTCGTGACCCTGCGTCAATTCAAGGTCTGGCGGGGCGACGGGTCCGGCGGCCAGCTGAACGACTACCAGGTCGAGGTCAACGAGGGTGAGGTCGTGCTCGACGTCATCCACCGGCTGCAGGCCACCCAGGAACCCGACCTGGCCTGCCGCTGGAACTGCAAGGCGGGCAAGTGCGGCTCATGCTCGATGGAGATCAACGGCATGCCCCGGCTGGGGTGCATGACCCGGATGTCGACCTTCGAGGACGACGAGACCATCACGGTCACCCCGCTGCGCACCTTCCCGGTCATCCGCGACCTGGTCACCGACGTGTCCTTCAACTACCAGAAGGCCGTCGAGATGCCGGCGTTCGCGCCCCCGCCGGGCGTCGAGCCGGGCGAGTACCGGATGCAGCAGGTCGACGTCGACCGCTCGCAGGAGTTCCGCAAGTGCATCGAGTGCTTCCTGTGCCAGAACACCTGCCACGTGGTCCGCGACCACGAGGAGAACAAGCCGCCCTTCTCCGGGCCGCGCCTGTTCATCCGCGCCGCCGAGCTGGACATGCACCCGCTGGACGCCCGGCACGACCGCAAGGAGATCGCCCAGCAGTCCCAGGGCCTCGGCTACTGCAACATCACCAAGTGCTGCACCGAGGTCTGCCCCGAGCACATCAAGATCACCGACAACGCCATCATCCCCATGAAGGAACGGGTCGTGGATCGCCGCTATGATCCGCTCGTGGTATTCGGACGCAAGATTCTCCGCCGTGACCAGCTGGCCACCACCGTGCCGGCCGGCCCGACCGTGCACGCCGGCCCCGTCACCGTGGCCGACGACAAGGCCCCCGTCGACTTCGGCCGCGAGACCCGCGCCCCCCAGGGCCCCGAGGTCAACGCCCAGGGACACGTGAACCTCAACGAAATGCTCTCCGACCGCTCCGCGGCCGCGAGCCCCTTCGGCGACAACATCACGTTCCCCGTAGACCCCAAGTCCCTCAACTACTACCACCCCGACCGCTGACCCCTCTTGTTGCGCCGATCTTGCGCGAACTGTGGGTACGACACGCATAAACCGGTCATATCCCTAACACTTCGCGCAAGATCAACGCGATCTTGAGCCGACCCCATAGCACAGGGGCGGCTTGATCAGGGGGTTGTGCACAAGGGTGGGGTTGTCCACAGGAGAGGGTGCGGTGCGGGTGGAGCTTTGCTCCATCGGCCCGCACCCTCTCCCTCATGTCTGTTCCCGCCACGTTCCGGCAGCTCAGCGCTGAGGGCATCTCGGTTCAGAACCTGCGGACGGCGCACCGCCGCGGTGACCTGCGGCGACCCTGGCGCGGCGTCTACGCGCTCGACACCGACGAGATCAGCCGGGTGCAGGCGCTGTTCACGCTGCTGCCGGCGGAGGCCAGGCTGTCCGGGCCCACCGCGGCGACCTGGTACGGCTTCGGCGTCTCGCCCTCCCCGCTGATCCACGTCACGATCCCGCAGGGGTACGCCCACCCCAGGCTGACCGGCGTCCGGGCGGGCGAGTCCGTGCTCCCGCTCCCGGAGCCGATCTGGCTGCACGGCGTCCCGCTGCTACCGCCCGAGCGGGTAGCGGTGACCCTGACCCGCACGGTGCGCCGCATCGACGCCCTGCCCATCCTCGACGCCGCATTGCGCGCCGACGCGGTCTCCCTCGATCTGCTGGCCGCCGAACTCGTCACGCACGGCGGCCTGCGCGGCGTGTGCCAGGCCCGCGAGCTGGTGCCCCTGGCCGACGGCCGCGCCGAGTGCCGCCAGGAGAGCCAGCTCAGGCTGGTCATCATCGACGGCGGCCTGCCCCGCCCCGAGCCACAGCTCGAAGTCGGCCGCTTCCGCCTCGACCTCGGCTACGAGGAACTCAAGGTCGGCGCCGAATACGACGGCCAGACCCACCTGACCCACGACCGCCTCCGCCACGACCGCTACCGCGGCAACTGGCTCGCCGCCCAGGGCTGGCGCATGCGCCACTTCACCGACCGCGACCTCTACGCCCACCCCACCCGCATCCTCACCACCCTGCGCCCCCTCCTCACCCCCTGGCGCTAGCCCGAAGATCACGACGATCTTGCGCGAAGTGTTAGGGATATGACCGTTTTATGCGTGTCATACCCACACTTCACGCAAGATCGGCGCGGGAGAGAGGGTGGGGGGGTGGTTAGGGGAGGTATTTGGGGAGGGCGGCGACTATGGGGGCGTCGGCGGGGAGCCAGGGGACGGTGTGGAGTTCGTCGGCGGCGAGCCAGCGGAGCTGGGCGTGTTCGATGAGCTGGGGGACGCCCTTGATGAGGGTTGCGGTGTAGACCTTGAGGACGGCGCGGCCGTGGCCGAGGAGGACGTCGTCGCCTACGCGCTCGCCGACTTCGACGAGGACACCCAGCTCCTCCTCGCACTCTCGGACCAGCGCGTCGTGCTCCGTCTCGCCCGGCTCCACCTTTCCGCCAGGAAACTCCCACCGTCCGGCCACCTCGGCCGGTTCGGAACGCTCACAGGCCAGCACGCGCCCGTCGGAGATGATGGCAGCACCGACGATGATTCGGATCTCGGAGGAGAAGTTAGGCACGGCGGACAGCGTGCCAGACAAACGGCCGTCATGGTGAACGCGGTGTCACCGGACGAGTCCGCGCTGCACACACCGTCCCGTGAAGTGCAGGAAGTCGGTTTTGTGCGCGTGGACACGCGCCGAGATTGCAGGCAGGATAGGTCTCACCGAAGTGTCGGCGCGGACAAGATTCGGCCACAAGCCGGTATCAGCCGCCTGGGAGGTATCGGAGGTGCGGATGGGCGCGGTCTGGAGACGGGGCCAGCGACGCGACTACATCAGCGACGCACTTTCGCAGCTCAAGGGCTGGGTCCACGAGGGCGACTGCCTGAAGCGCACCCTTCCCCTGGACGACACCCAGCACGCGGTGATGACCGAGCGCATCTCGGTCGCCGCGGACACCTTCGGGATCCGCCCCCACATCCGCCGCCTCGACGGCCGCACCCAGATCCAGCTCTGCGCCGGGGACAACGGCGCCCTCACCGACGCCGAGATCGGCATGGCCGCCCGCGTCGAAGCCGCCTACCGGTCCCTCAGCGAGTGAACCGTCCCCCGCCGGCAGGGTAGCGGAAGCCGGCGCCGTAGCTCACCATGATCCGGTCATCCCCGACCGGAGGTTCCATGAGCGCGCTCCGCTCCCCGCACACCATGCCCGGCCGGGTCGCCCGGCACACGGCCGCCCTGGTCCTGCTCGGGCTGCCGCTGCTCGTGCTGGTCCGCAGCGGCTACCCGGAGACCCCGTGGTGGCTCGCCACGGCGGCGGTCGTGAGCGTGGCGCAGGTCGCGGCACTGTTCGCGATCGACCTCGAGGAGCGTGCCCTCGCTCGCCGACAGGCGCGGATCACCGGTGTCCCGGTCGCGCCGGACGAACAGCCGCAGGGCATCTACGGGCTGCCGCGGCCGTGGCGCATCGCCTCCGAGATCATCACCGTCCTACTCTGGTGCCCCGCCGTCGCGCTGTGCCTAGCCTGGAGCGACACGTTTCCCGGCACGCCGTCCTGGGTCGTCATGCTCGCGCCCGCCACCGTGCTGGGGTACGCGGGCCGCGCCGCCGACGCGGGCCTGGTCGCGCTCGCCGGGCGGCTCGGGGCCGACCGGCGCTGACCGGAGGCGCGTACCATCCTCATCCATGATCAACGTGGTGATCCGGCCCGTGACCGCCCTTGACGAGCCCCGCTGGCGCGAGCTGTGGGACGCCTACACCCGTTTCTACGAGCGCGAACCTGTCGAGGAGATCACCCGGCACACCTGGGCGCGGATCATGGACGAGCACGCGCCGGTGTACGCGATCGTCGCGGAGAGCGGCGGGGAGGTCGTCGGCATCGCCAACTACCTGCTGCACGAGAGCACGTCCGCCCTCGCCCCGGTCTGCTACCTGCAGGACCTCTTCGTAGACCCGGCGGCGCGTACCCGGGGCGTCGGCGGCCTGCTGATCGACCGGCTGTGGGAGCTGACCCGCGCCAACGGCTGGTCCCGGCTCTACTGGCAGACCCGGGAGAACAACTACCGGGCCCGCGCCCTGTACGACCGCTACACCCCGCACAGCGGCTTCCTGCGCTACGTCCTGAGCAACCCGGACGCCGCCTGATCTCACTCCTCGGTCTCGGTGACCTCGACGAAGTGGCTGTTGCGCCACATCTCGTGGCGGCGCAGCAGCACCGCGACCGCGTGGACCGCGAAGTTGATCACGCCGAGGACGAGCAGCACGTTGGCGAGCACCGAGTAGAACGCGGACTCGGTGGACTGGGGATCGTCGAGGGCGAGAGCCGTGCAGAACAGCCCCGCGGCCGTGAGCAGGATCGCGGGGACCAGGAACCTGAGGGTCTGCGCCGGGTGGTGGCTCACGTCGTCTCTTCTCGCCGAGGGGCTTCGCAGCCTATGACATCGCCGCTCGTCAGTGACGGCCCGCGACGTCGCTCCTGATGCGGGCATGCAGGTGCATGTCGTGGCGGCCGTCGGCGTGTACGGCGTCGCTGCGCTTGGTGCCCTCCAGGACGAACCCCGCCTTGACGGCGACCCGGCAGGAGGCGTGGTTGCGGGTCGAGTGGTCCAGGTGCAGCCGGTGGAACCGGGCCTCGGCCAGCGCCCATACGCTCAGCGCGTTCAGCGCCCGGGAGGCCACCCCGGCACCGCGCGCGGCGGGGAGCACCCAGTACGCGCAGCCCGCGACGCCGTCGTCCAGGTTCACGCTGCCCAGCGCGAGGCGGCCGAGCACTTCGCCGCCGCCACGGGTCACCGCCCAGCTCGCCCCGGTCTCCTGCGCCCACGCCTGGCGGTACTGCGCGAACCAGTCGAGGACCTGCTGCTGCGACGACGGCTGGCGGGTGTGCCACTGCCGGATGGCCGGATCCTGGTACGCGGCCAGGAAGACCGGCGCGTCGGCCGCCTCCCACGGGCGCAGGAGCAGGTCACCCGGCGCGGCCAGCATCGGCTGGGGACCGGCGGAGAGAACACCGGCGGAGATCGCGGGAGGCGTCGTGATCGCGCGCATGCCTGATCCTCTCCCGGCCCCGCGATGCACCGTCACCCGGCCGCGGGCCGCTCGTGTACGGCGCGCCTTCAATAAATCTTCGGGTATAGCGTCGGATCTCAGGCGAGCCGTTCGTAGCAGAGGTGAACGGCGGCCGGAGGAAGCCGCCCGGACCAGGGAGTCACGTGATGACGCGATACTTGATCTCGTTCAATGACGGCGCGATGGACCACATCCCCGCCGAGGAGATGGCCGACGTGGGCAAGGCCTCGCACGCGGTGGTCCAGGAGGCCGTGAACGCCGGGGTGTGGGTGTACGGCGCGGGGCTGGAACGGCAGCGGGCGAGCATCGTGGCCACGGACGGGATGGTCACCGACGGCCCCTACCCGGAGACCAAGGAGGTCGTCGGCGGGTTCTCCGTGGTCGAGGTGGCCACCCGCGAAGAAGCGCTGGAGTGGGCCGCCAAGATGGCCGTCGCCTGCCGCTGCGCGCAGGAGGTCCGGGAGCTGCTGCCCGACCCCGAGACAGACGAGATGCTCCGCCAGGCCGACCGGCGCGGTTGACCTTCCAGGGGAAACGGGGGCCGGCTGGATCCGGTGACCGGGCATTGAAGTAAAGCCCGGTCACCGGATCCAGCCGGATCGCGCGAGAAGCGCTGTCTTCGGTGCTCAGACGTTGAAGCGGAACTCCACCACGTCGCCGTCGGCCATGACGTACTCCTTGCCCTCCATGCGGACCCGCCCGGCGGCCTTCGCCGCCGCCATGGAGCCCGCCGCGACGAGGTCGTCGTACGCCACGATCTCGGCCTTGATGAAGCCGCGCTGGAAGTCGCTGTGGATGACACCGGCGGCCTCGGGGGCGGTCGCGCCGACCGGGATGGTCCAGGCGCGCGCCTCCTTCGGGCCCGCGGTGAGGTAGGTCTGCAGGCCGAGGGTGCCGAAGCCGACCCGGATCAGCTGGTTGAGGCCGGGCTCGGACTGGCCGATGGCCTCCAGCATCTCGGCCGCCTCCTCGGGCGACAGGTCGATCAGCTCGGACTCGATCTTCGCGTCCATGAACACGGCCTCGGCCGGGGCGACCAGCGCGCGCAGCTCGTTCAGGAACTCCTCGTTGCCCAGCTCGGCCTCGTCGACGTTGAAGACGTACAGGAACGGCTTCGCGGTCATCAGGTGCAGCTCGCGCAGCTCGGCGAGGTCGATGCCGGCCTTGGCGGCGCCGGCGAACAGGGTGGTGCCGCTGTCGAGCAGGTCACGGGCGGCCTTCGCGGCGGCGAGGATGCCTGCGCGGTCCTTGCGGAGCTTGGCCTCCTTCTCCAGCCGGGGCAGCGCCTTCTCGACGGTCTGCAGGTCGGCGAGCATCAGCTCGGTGTTGATGGTCTCGATGTCGTCCTTCGGCGAGACCTTGCCGTCGACGTGCACCACGTTCGGGTCGCTGAAGGCGCGGACGACCTGGCAGATCGCATCGACGTCGCGAATGTTGGCGAGGAACGCGTTGCCCTTGCCCTGCCCCTTCGAGGCGCCCTTGACCAGGCCCGCGATGTCGGTGAAGCTCACCGGCGCGGGCAGGATGCGCTGCGAGCTGAAGATCTCGGCGAGCTTGTCCAGCCGCGCGTCGGGCAGCCCCACCACGCCCACGTTGGGCTCGATCGTGGCGAACGGGTAGTTCGCCGCGAGCACGTTGTTGCGGGTCAACGCGTTGAACAGGGTGCTCTTGCCGACGTTGGGCAGGCCGACGATCCCGATGCTGAGGCTCACGACAGAACAGCTTACGTCCCACCCCGTCTATCCCCACCCCTTGCCCGCCCCGCGCGTGACCAGCCCCTCAAGATCACGTCGATCTTGCGCGAAGTGTTGCCCTTTTGCCCGGTTAGCGCGTGTCGTACCCACAGCTCACGCAAGATCGGCGCGGGAGAGGGGTGAGGTCCGATTTCCGCTAGCGGTGGGGGTGGGGGCGGGGGAGGGTGGGGGGGTGGATAGGTATTACCGGGCGGTGAGCAGTCGGGACTCGCGGTTTGACGGGGTGTTTTGGACCGGGGTTACGTCGACGGGGATTTACTGTCGGCCGTCGTGTCCGGCGAAGACGCCGAAGGTGGAGAACTGCCGGTTCTTTCCGAGTGCGGCGGCGGCGGCGCGGAGCGGGTTCCGGGCGTGCAAGCGGTGTGCGCCGGATGCGGTGCCGGGGTCGGCGCAGTGGGACAGCCGGGCCGATGTGACGGCGCGGGCGGTGCGGCTGATCGGGGACGGAGTGGTGGATCGGGGCGGGGTGCCGGAGCTGGCGTCGCGGCTCGGGTACACCGAGCGGCATCTGCATCGGCTGCTGACCGAGGAGCTGGGGGCGGGGCCGCTGGCGCTGGCCCGGACCCAGCGGGCGCAGACGGCCAAGACGCTGATCGGCAAGACGGGGCTGAGCCTGTCGGAGATCGCGTTCGCGGCGGGGTTCGGCAGCATCCGGCAGTTCAACGACACTTTCCGCGAGGTGTACGGGTGTGCGCCGTCGGCGCTGCGGCGCGAGGACGCGCCGGTGGACGGCACGGTGTCGCTCAAGCTGAGCTACCGGGCGCCGCTGCACGCGGCATCGCTGTTCGGGTTCCTCGCCATGCGCACGATCGCGGGGGTCGACGACTTCCGGGACGGGCGCTACACGCGGGCGCTGCGGCTGCCGCACGGCCCGGCGACGGCCACCCTGTGGCCCGAGGACGGGCACGTGGCGGCGCTGCTGCACCTGAGCGACGTGCGCGATCTGACCCCGGCGGTGGCGCGCTGCCGGCGGCTGCTGGACCTGGACGCCGACCCGGCGGCGGTCGACGCGGTGCTGGGCGCCGATCCCGCGCTGAGCGCGGCGGTCACCGCCGAGCCGGGGGTACGCCTGCCCCGCAGCGTGGACGGGTTCGAGATGGCCGTCCGCGCCGTGGTCGGCCAGCAGATCAGCGTCTCCGGCGCCCGCACCGTCCTCGCCCGCCTCTGCGCCGCCGCAGCCGCCCTCGACGACGCCGAGCTCGGGCGGCCCGCACCAACCCGGCACCCCGCCACCGGCCTGGACGACCGTCCAGGAACCCGCACGGCCGCCGAACGGAGCGGCAGTTTCGGGGAAACTGCGGGAATGTCAGCCCGCCTGGCTGCAGTTTCCCCGAAACTGCAGCCGGGTCAGGGCACGATGCCCGGGTTCCCGACGCCGGAGCAGGTGCTGGCGCTGCCGGATGAGGTGTTCGCGATGCCGGGGGCGCGGCGGCGGACGGTGCGGGCGCTGGCCGAGGCGGTGCGGGACGGGCTGCGGCTGGACGCGGGCAGCGACCGGGCCGCGACCCGGGAGGCGCTGCTGGCGCTGCCGGGAGTGGGCCCCTGGACCGCCGACTACGTGGCGCTGCGGGCGCTCGGCGACCCGGACGTCCTGCTGACCACCGACCTGGGCACCCGGCGCGGCGCGAAGGCGCTGGGCCTGCCCGACGACCCCGCGGCGCTCGCCCGGCATGCCGAACGCTGGCGGCCGTGGCGCTCGTACGCACAGATCCGACTCTGGAGAGCAGCATGATCACGATAGAGACTCCCGCCGGTCCGTTCACCATGACCGGCGACGGCGCCGCCGTCACCGCCGCGGTCTTCGGCACCGAGCTGCCCGAGGGCTGGGCCGCCCCGGGCGAGGTGCCGGAGAAGGCGGTGGACGCGGTGCGCGCCTACTTCGGCGGCGATCTGGCGGCGCTGGACGCCGTCCCGGTCGCGCAGCACGGCACGGCGTACCTGGAGCAGTGCTGGGACATGCTGCGCACGCTGGACGGGCCGATCACGTACACCCGGCTGGCCGAGCTGACCGGGCGCCCGGCGGCGGTCCGCGCGGCGGCGCAGGGCTGCGCCCGCAACCAGGTCGCGCTGATCGTGCCGTGCCACCGGGTGCTGCGTACCGACGGCTCGCTCGGCGGCTATCGCTGGGGACTGGACGTGAAGCGCTGGCTGCTCGCCCACGAGGCCGCCCACCGCGCCTGAGCGCCACCCGGTTCGCAAAGCTCCCACCAGGCTGTACTCACGGCATGGTGGGAGCTTTCCGCACGAAGTGGCGGCGCGTCGTCGACCGGGTCGAGGGGATTTAATTTCCTACTAGACCGATAGGAGTTGAGGAGTTAAGCTGGCCGGGTATTGCTGAGTCGCTCGTGGAGGGTCACGTGCAGCGCACATTCCGATGTCGCCGGTCGCTCGCACCGCAGCCCACCCGCGATCCCGCAACGACCAGGAGTTTCGACATGACGACGACCCTGCTGCCCGAGTCCGCGTACACCGACGCGGCACTCCCCACCCTGCTCGGCCAGTCCCCCGCCGCCCACATCCCGGACGGCGCGGACGAGCCGCTCACCGTCACGCTCACCCTCAAGCTGACCGGCCCGGACGCGGCGAGCGCCGCCACCCGGCTGGTGCACGCGCTGGCCGACGCCGAGCCGCTGCGTGACACGATCTGGGACGGCGAGATCGCCACCCCGGCACCCGCGCCCGCCGCCGTGGCGACGGTGACCCCGGTGGTCATCGACACGGTCAGCCGCACCGTCGACGTCGACGGCGCTCCGGTGCGCTTCACCCGCCGCGAGTTCGAGCTGCTGTTCTTCCTGGTCCGGCACACCGGGGCGGCGTTCACCCGGCTGCAGCTGATGCGGGCGGTGTGGGGGCACGAGTTCAGCGGCGAGCGCACCGTCGACGTGCACGTGCGCCGGGTGCGGGCCAAGCTCGGCGAGCACGGCGCGGCGCTGTCGACCGTGCACGGCTTCGGCTACCGGCTGGAGACCGGGAGCAGCATCGGCCTGCGCCGGGGAGCGGCGGCCTAGCCGCCTGCGCAGTAGGGTCTGTCGCCATGGCAGACGAGCAGAGCAAGAACGGTGCGGCGACCCCCGACACCGAGCCGGCCGACGACCTCAGCGTCACCCATCACCAGGTCGCCGGCCTGCGCTACACCGCCACCGCGGGCCGGATCGTGCTGCGCGGGGAGTCGCACACCGAGGACGCGTTCGACGGGCACAAGGCCAAGGCCGAGATGTTCGTCGTCGCGTACACGCTGGACGGGGCCGACCCGGGGACGCGGCCGGTGACGTTCGCCTTCAACGGCGGCCCCGGGTCGTCCAGCGTATGGCTGCACCTGGGCCTGCTCGGCCCGCGCCGGGTGGTGATGGGCGACGCGGGGGCGCTCACCGGCCCGCCGTACGGGCTGACCGACAACACCGAGACCCTGTTGCAGCACTCCGACCTGGTCTTCATCGACCCGGTGTCGACCGGCTACTCCCGGGCGGTCAAGGGCGGCAAGAGCAAGGACTACCACGGCTTCACCGGCGACGTGGAGAGCGTCGGCGAGCTGATCCGGCTGTGGACCTCCCGGCACGGGCGCTGGACCTCGCCGAAGTTCCTGTGCGGCGAGTCCTACGGCACGCTGCGCGCCGCGGCGCTGGCCCACCACCTGCAGGACCGGCACGGCATGTGGCTCAACGGCCTGATGCTGGTCTCCAGCGTGCTCAACATCGGCACCCTGGAGTTCCACCCCCACCTGGACCTGGCGTACCCGCTGTTCCTGCCCACCTACGCGGCCATCGCGCACTACCACGGCCTGCACGGCGACCGCCCGCTGCCCGAGGTGCTGGCCGAGGCGGAGGAGTTCGCCGAGCGCGACTACCCCTGGGCGCTGGACCGGGGCGCCCGGCTGAGCGGGGAGCAGCGTGCCGACACCGTCTCCCGCCTGGCCCGGCTCACCGGCCTGAGCGAGGACTACGTGGACCGGGTGGATCTGCGCCCGGAGCACGTGCGCTACTTCACCGAGCTGCTGCGCTCGCGGCGGCGCACGGTCGGGCGGCTGGACGGGCGGTTCACCGGCTGGGACGCCGACTACGGCCGGGAGCACTGGACCAGCGACCCGTCCTTCGACGCGATCATGGGCCCGTACACCGCGGCGATCAACCACTACCTGCGCGGCGAGCTGGGCTTCCACAACGACCTGCCGTACCGGGCGATCAGCAGCGACGTGCACCCGTGGTCGTTCAAGGAGTTCGAGGGGCAGCACATCAACGTGGCTGACAAGCTGGCCGCCGCGATGCGCGCCAACCCGCACCTGCGGGTGCAGGTGGCCTGCGGCTACCACGACGGCGCGACGCCGTACTACGCCTCGGAGCACACGTTCGCGCACCTGGAGATCCCCGCCGAGCTGCGCGGCAACGTCGAGTTCAAGTACTACGAGGCCGGGCACATGATGTACGTGCACGAGCCCAGCCGGCTGGCCCAGTCGCAGCACCTGGCGGACTTCGTCACGGCTTGACATCGGGCGTGGTGTCGCCACGGCACGGGTGATCGCGGATGGCACATTGGAGCCGTGGAGACTCTCGCGATCGTGGTCGTGTGCCTTCTCGCGGGCGGTGGGCTGGGCTGGCTCGCCGCCCGCGCGAGCACCGCGACCGAGACGGCCCGGCTGCAGGCGACCCTCGACGCCACCCAGGCCGGGGAGGCGCGGCTGGAGCAGGCGATGCGCGCGCTGTCGTTCGAGGCGACCGCGCAGTCGCAGGAGGCCGTGGCCCGCGCCGTGGCCCCGCTGCACGACACGCTGCGGCGCTACGAGCAGCGCGTCAACGAGATGGAGCACGATCGCGTCGACGCGTACGCCCAGCTGCGCGAGCAGGTGCGCGCCTCGGCCGAGGTGTCGGCGTCGCTGCGGATGGAGACGAGCCAGCTCGTCGCGGCGCTGCGCACCTCGCACGTGCGCGGCCGGTGGGGCGAGCACCAGCTGCGCCGCATCGTCGAGGCGGCCGGGATGCTGCGCCACTGCGACTTCGACGAGCAGGTCACCGCGCTGCGCGACGTGAGCGCCGACATCGCCGTGGTGCGCCCCGACCTGGTGGTCCGCCTGCACGGCGGGCGCAGCGTGGTGGTGGACGCGAAGGTGCCGCTCGACGCGTACCTGACCGCGCTGGAGTCCCGCGACGAGCGCCAGCGCGACACGTACCTCGACGCGCACGCGCGTGCTCTGAAGTCGCACGTGGACATCCTGGCCGGGCGGGCGTACTGGCAGGCGTTCGAGGCGACGCCAGAGTTCGTGGTGCTGTTCGTGCCCGCCGACCCGTTCCTGGACGCCGCGCTGCAGCGCGATCCGGCGCTGCTGGAGCACGCGTTCGCCCGCAACGTGGTGCTGGCCACCCCGTCGACGCTGGTGGCGCTGCTGCGTACGGTCGCCTACACCTGGCGCCAGGAGGCCCTGTCCCGCAACGCCCTGCAGATCCACGAACTCGCCAAGCAGCTATACGCCCGCCTGGGCACGGTCAGCGGCCACCTCACCAAGCTCGGCTCGTCATTGAGCGGGTCGGTCACGGCCTACAACGCCGCCATCGGCTCCCTCGAACAGCGCGTCCTGGTCACCGCCCGCCGCATGACCGAACTCGGCGTCACCGGCGACGACCTCCCCGAGCAGAAGCCCCTCGACATAGCCCCCCGCCAGCCCCAAGCCCCCGAACTCCTCTGAAAGGAAGGGCACCTTCTTAACGCTATGCGTAGATGAAGGTGCCCTTCTTAACGCTCGCGGGTTCGGCCGGACAGGCGATCTGCGGAAAAGCGGTGCGGCCTAGGCTCCAGGAGTCGCCCGAGCCCGATGTGGAGAGCCGATGAGCGAGACCGGCCCGGTCGCCCGCCCGCGCCACCTGTACCGCAACCTGGTCCTGTGGTCCGCCGTCGCCGCGGTCGCCAGTGTGCTGCTGGGCGGGGTGCTGATGCGGACCTCGGACGGCGATCCGGCGACCGTCCCGGCGGCGGCCGCGCCGAGCGCCGGCCCCGGCGAGGCGGATCTGTCCGCCGCGGCGCAGCTCGCCGCCATCCCGAGCCCCGGCGCGAGCACCCTGCCCAGCCCGGCAGCCTCGGCGGCGCCGAAGCCGAGCGCGAAGCCGTCGCCCCCGCCGCCGCGCAGCCCCGCTCCGGCGCCGAAACCAGCCTGTACGCCCTTCGGCACCGTCTCGGCGAACGTGCCCAAGGCCGACGGCTCTTTCACCTTCCGGGTGAGCGGGATGGAGGAGAAGCCCGTGAAGTGGTGCCCGGGGCAGCGGCGGCGAGTGCTCTGGGCCAGCTACGTCTACCAGGCGGACGGTTCGTCGAAGCTGTTCGCCTCGAAGGTGGGCTATCTGACCCAGGCGCAGCCGACGCTCGACATGAAGCTGGTCACGGACCAGCCGGACTGCAGGGTGTCGTGGTACATCGTGGCCACCGACGCGGCCATCCCGAAGACGGTCCCGCCCGGCGGCCGCGCGTTCCACCGCGCGATCGGCTACAAGTGGGAGGACGAGCCTGAGCGCTGCCCCTGAGCGGGCACGCCAGACCGGCAGACGTTAAGAAGGGCACCTTCTTCTACGCATAGCGTTAAGAAGGTGCCCTTCCTTTTAGCGGGCGGCTTTCATGTCGCGCTTCAGTTCCTGGGGGAGGGAGAAGGTCAGGCGCTCCTGGACCGTGACGACCTCCTCGACGTCGGCGAAGCCGAACTCGGCGAGGCGGGCCAGCACCTGGATGACCAGCTCCTCGGGGACGCTCGCGCCGGAGGAGAGGCCGACCGTGGTGGCGCCCTCCAGCCAGGCCGGGTCGATCTCGTGGGCGAAGTCGATCAGGTGGCCCTGGCGGGCGCCGGCGTTGACGGCGACCTCGACCATGCGGACCGAGTTCGACGAGTTGCGGGAGCCGACGACCAGGATCACGTCGCAGTCGGGGGCGATCTGCTTCATCACCTGCTGACGGTTCTGCGTGGCGTAGCAGATGTCGTCGCTGGGCGGCGACTGGAGCAGCGGGAGCTTCTCCTTGAGCCGGGCCACGGTCTCCATGGTCTCGTCCACGCTGAGCGTGGTCTGCGACAGCCAGACGACCTTGTTCGGGTCGCGGACGGTGACGTTGGCCACGCCCTCCGGGCCGTCGACGAGCTGGATGTGCTCGGGGGCCTCGCCGGAGGTGCCGATGACCTCCTCGTGGCCCTCGTGGCCGATCAGCAGGATGTCGTAGTCGTCGGCGGCGAAGCGGCGGGCCTCCTGGTGCACCTTGGTCACCAGCGGGCAGGTGGCGTCGATCGCCTTGAGGTTGCGCTCGCGCGCCTGGTCGTGCACCACCGGCGCCACGCCGTGCGCCGAGAAGATCACGGTCGAGCCCTCGGGGACCTCCTCGTTCTCCTCGACGAAGATCGCGCCCTTGGCCTGCAACGTGCTCACCACGTGCTTGTTGTGCACGATCTCCTTGCGCACGTAGATCGGGGCGCCGTACAGCTTCAGCGCCTCTTCGACGGTCTGCACGGCGCGGTCGACGCCGGCACAGTAACCACGGGGCTTGGCCAGCAGAACACGCTTGCGAGGAGTCTCAACCACCAGACCATCGTACCGGCGGCCTATGGTGAGCCCTGTGACGGAGCAGAGCTCGGCGGAGCAGCCGTGGCCCGTAAGAGTGGTCAGCCAGAAGATCAGTGCCTGGATCGGGCGACTCGGGTGGATCTGGGTCGACGGACAGGTGGCGCAGCTCTCCCGGCGGCCCGGCTCGCAGACGGTGTTCCTCACCCTGCGTGACCCGTCCGCCGACCTCAGCCTGACCGTCACCACCGGGCGCGAGGTGCTGGACCGGGGCGCGCCGGAGCTGAACGAGGGCGCCCGGGTGATCGTGCACGCCAAGCCGGAGTGGTTCGCCCAGCGCGGCACGCTCAGCCTGCGCGCCGACGAGATCCGCCAGGTCGGCCTGGGCGAGCTGCTCGCCCGGCTGGAGCAGCTGAAGAAGCTGCTGCAGGCCGAGGGCCTGTTCGACCCGCGCCGCAAGCGGCGGCTGCCGTTCCTGCCGCAGCGCATCGGGCTGATCACGGCGCGGGCCAGCGCGGCCGAGCGGGACGTGCTCACCAACGCGCGGCGCCGCTGGCCGTCCGTCGACTTCCGGGTGGTGCCGGTGACCGTGCAGGGGCCGACCGCGGTGCCGTCGATCATCGGAGCGCTGCAGCTGCTCGACGCCGACGAGAGCGTCGACGTGATCATCATGGCGCGCGGCGGCGGCTCGGTGGAGGACCTGCTGCCCTTCTCCGACGAGGCGCTGTGCCGGGCGGTGTTCGCCTGCCGTACGCCGGTGATCTCCGCGATCGGGCACGAACCGGATACGCCGCTGGTGGACTGGGTGGCCGACGTACGCGCGTCCACGCCGACCGACGCGGCCAAGCGGGTGGTCCCCGATCTGGGTGACGAGATCCGCCTGATCGAGCAGGCCAGAGGGCGGCTGACGCGAGCGGTGCGCCATCGCGTCGAGCGCGAGCAGCAGCGCCTCGACAGCCTGCGCAGCAGGCCGGCGCTGGCCAAGCCGTACCAGATGATCGAGACCCGGGCGACCGAGGTCACCGCCCTGCGTGACCGCGCCGCCCGCGCCCTCACCCACCGCCTGCACCGCGCCGAGGGCGACCTCACCCACACCCTGGCCCGCCTGCGGGCTCTCTCCCCCGCCGCCACCCTTTCCCGGGGGTACGCCATCGTGCAGCGCCCCGACGGCCACGTGGCCCGCGCCGCCACCGACGTCACCCCCGGCGACCCCCTGCGCATCAGACTCGCAGAGGGCGAACTCACCGCCACCGTCACCGAGACCAAGGAGTGACCATGCCCGCCAAGCAGCCCGAGCCCCTCTCCTACGAGCAGGCCCGCGCCGAACTAGCCGAGGTGGTCCAGAAACTCGAATCCGGCGGCGGCACCCTCGAAGAATCCCTCGCCCTCTGGGAACGAGGCGAAAAGCTGGCCCAGATCTGCCAGCACTGGCTCGACGGCGCCAAAGCCAAACTCGACGCCGCTGGTTCCTGACCCCACCCACCCCTCCACCGCGGCGATCTTGCGTGAACTGTGGGTGCGACACGCCCATAACGGTCATATCCCTAACATTTCGTGCAAGATCGACATGATCTTGGCGAGGGTGCCGCGAGGGTGCCGCGAGGTTGAGCCGGGTCAGCCGCGGGCGGCGATGCGGACGGCGAGGAGGGTGAGCAGGGCGCCGGTGATGGTGAGGAGGTCGGGGCGGCCTGCCGGGCCGGGGATGAGGGCATCGATGCCCAGGGCGCTGAGGATCTGGCCCGCGATCATGCCCAGGCCGAGCAGGAGTACGCCGATCCGGTGCACCACCGCCGCGGAGATCGCGATGAACACGATGCCGAGCGGGCCGCCGACGTAGAGCCAGGGCTCGGCGGGGAACGCGCCGGGCGGGCCGCCGCCGCGCAGTAGGGACTCGATCGCGAGCGCGACCAGCAGCGCGGCGCTGCCGACCGCGAAGTTGAGCAGCGTGGCCGGCCACGGCGAGCCCGCCGCGCGGGCCACCCGCCCGTTGACGCCCTGCTGCCAGGCCACCGCGACCCCGGCGAGCAGCGGCAGCGCCGCGAACCCGAGGGCGCGCGGATCGCCGAAGCTGTCCCCGACCGCGATCACCACCGCGACCACGCAGAGCACTGCGCCGATCAGGCGGTTGCGCGTCACCGGGTGCACCCCGCCCGGTCCCACCCCGAACCGGTCCACGGCCAGGCTCGACGCCGACTGCCCCGCGACCACCGCCACGATGAACACCGACACCCCGAGCAGCGGCACGGTCAGCCCTTGCGTCGTGACCAGGAACGCCCCGCAGGCCCCGCCGACGCACTGCCACCAGCGCAGCTCGCCGGAGCGCAGCGCGGCCAGGATGCGCCGCGCGTTGCGGTGCATCCACGGCAGCGCCAGCAGCAGCACCACGAGCCCGACCCCGAACGACACGGTCGCCGCCGCGATGCCGTCACCCAGCTGCCGCCCCAGCTCCCCGTTGATCCGCGACTGCAGCGCCAGGCACGCCCCGCCGAGCACGGCCAGCCCCACCCCGACGGCCTTACCGGCGTCCGCGCTCACACCGGCCCCGCCAAGAAGATCTTCACGCGCTCACTCTGCCGCCCCACCCGCCCCGGCCCCGCGCCACCCCGTCAAGATCCCGTCGATCTTGCGCGAACTGTTAGGGATTTGCCCGAATGGCGCGTGTCGCACCCACAGTTCACGCAAGATCGCCGCGGGAGAGGGGCGGCGGGCGGCGGGCGGCGGGGTCTCAGGCGAAGTCGACCTTGGAGTAGCTGGCGAGTTTTTCGAGGCGGTGGTAGGAGTCGATGACGCGGATGGTGCCGGATTTGGAGCGCATCACGATGGATTGGGTGTAGGCGCCGTTGTCGCGGTAGCGGACGCCGCGGAGGAGGTCGCCGGAGGTTACGCCGGTGGCTACGAAGAAGACGTTCTCGCCGGTGACGAGGTCGTCGGTGGTGAGGACGCGGTCCAGGTCGTGGCCGGCGGCGAGGGCTTTTTCGCGTTCTGCCTCGTCACGGGGCCAGAGGCGGCCCTGCATGACGCCGCCGATGCACTTGAGGGCGCAGGCGGCGGTGATGCCCTCGGGGGTGCCGCCGATGCCCATGAGGACGTCTACGTCGGATTGTTCCCGGGCGGCGGAGATGGCGCCGGCGATGTCGCCGTCGGAGATGAAGTTGATGCGGGCGCCCGCCTCGCGGACCTCGCGGACCAGGTCGGCGTGGCGGGGGCGGTCGAGGATGCAGATGGTCAGGTCGGAGACGCGTACGCGCTTGGCCTTGGCGATGCGGCGCAGGTTCTCGGTCCAGCCGGCGGTGATGTCGACGACGTCGGCCGCCTCGGGGCCGACGACCAGCTTCTCCATGTAGAAGACGGCGCTCGGGTCGAACATCGCGCCACGCTCGGCGACCGCGAGCACGGCCAGCGCGTTGGGCATGCCCTTGCTCATCAGGGTGGTGCCGTCGATCGGGTCGACGGCCACGTCGACCTCGGGGCCGCTGCCGTCGCCGACGCGCTCGCCGTTGAACAGCATCGGCGCGTTGTCCTTCTCGCCCTCGCCGATGACCACGGTGCCGGCCATGGGCAGCGAGTTGATCAGCTTGCGCATGGCGTCGACCGCCGCGCCGTCGCCGCCCTCCTTGTCGCCGCGCCCCACCCAGCGGCCCGCGGCCATGGCCGCCGCCTCGGTCACGCGGACGAGGTCCAGCGCGAGGTTCCGGTCGAGATCCTGTGGAGTACGGGTCGCCATGCTGCTCCTCCTGCGAATCGGCCTGTTGGCATCCTGTCATGCCGCGGCCTGAACGTACGTTCGGGTCACCGATTGCCGATATCGTTCGCCCTGCTCCCCCGGTGTGATGTGACCTGTGACATCGGTCAAGATGGTGTACGTGAGCGCAGTGGAGAGCGAGCAGACGCAGGTGCCGCAGTCGGGTGGGCGTACCCCGAAGGACATGGCGCTGTCCCTCGGCGTCCTGCTCATCCCCGTGCTGCTGCTGGTGCTGGGCTACCGCCTGTTCTACGGCTGGGACGCCGCGGTGACCGTGGACCCGGCGAACGCGATCGAGAGTGCGGGCCGGGCGTCGCTGGCGCCGCTGCCGGGCGTCGCACCCGACGGCTGGCAGACGGTGACCGCCAAGTACGCCGACGGCGTGCTGCGCATCGGCTACCTCGACCCGGACGGCGCGGGGGCGCAACTGGTGCAGTCCCGCGCCGGGGCGCAGGCGCTGCTCGGCGCCGAGCTGGACGGCAAGGCGCAGGCCGACGGCGAGACCGTCGTGGGCGGGGTCACCTGGCAGCGCTACCTCGGGCCGGAGGGCCGGACCGCGCTGCTGCGCACCGCCGGCAACACCGCGACGCTGCTGGTCGGCGAGAACGCGGACCTGACCGCGCTGGCCGCCGCGGTCACCCGCTGAGCCCTGGCCGCACCTGACCGCGCCGGCCGCGTCGGTCACCCGCAGCGGCCCGGCCCCACCGGCGGACAGGCCCCGCCGGGGTCACCCGCCGGACCGGTCCGGCGCAACCGGAGTGTCAGGTATCCGCACCACTTCTGCCTCGGCGGGCGAGCCGGAACCGGATGATCCGGCCGGACCCTCGGCCGTACAGGACGACGCTCGGCGGCTGGGGCACGGGCTACGGTGAGACCCGCCGCGCGGTCGTGAATGGAGCCCCGGCACATCTGCGTACCGAGGACTTCGATGACTTCTCCCGCCGCCCAGGACGCGCCGCGCCCGGGTTCCACCCGCAGGCGCAGGGACGCGGCCGTGGCCGCCGGGCTCGCGCTGCTGGCCCTGCTCACCTGTGCGGCGGCGACGCGGCGCGCGTCACTGACCACCGCGCAGGCCACGGTCGTCGCCGGGGACCTGCGCGCGATGTACGAGCGCATCCAGGGCTCGGTCGAGCAGCGCACCGCGGCCCTGCTGCTGGCGCACGTGGCCCGGCAGGAGCCGATCCGCGCGTGTATGGCCTCCTCCGGTTTCGACTACGCGTTCGCGCCGTTCGCGGACCCGTTCGGGGGCCGGACCCGGCTGCTGCTGCCGGCCGAGGTGTCCGCGGTCGTCGACCCGGGCGCGGAGGAGGCGCTCAAGCTCGTCCCGCAGACGATCGAGCCGGTGGAGGCCGCGCCCGTCGCGCACCCCGCCTCCTACGAGAAGCTGTCCGCGGCCAAGCGCCGCCTCTACGACGACACCGTGCTGATGTGCGAGCCGCCGATCGAGGACCAGCCCACCGACACGATCGCGCCCACGATCAGCGGTGACCTGGACGCCGACTTCCTGGCCATGCTGCGCCGGGTCGGTGACGACCAGGAGGTCGCCGCCCGGATGGAGTTCTACGCCTCCTGCATGGACCAGCGCGGGTACCCGGTGCACACGGTCGGCGAGCTGTACGCCGCGGTCACCGCGAAGTTCCACGACGACTCCGGGGTGCCGCTGCGGCCCGAGTCCTCGCTGCTGCCGCTGGCGAAGGCGTACCAGCAGGACGCGGTGCGGGCCGACGGCGAGTGCCGGACCCCGGCCTGGACCGGCGCGATGACGCTGGCCCGGGGCGAGCTGGCCGCGTTCGCGCAGGAGCACGCGGCGCAGCTGGCGGCGCTGGACGCCGAGTGGGCGGGTCTGGCGGGCCGCGCCGCCGAGGCCCGCGCCAAGCTGGCCTGACCCCCTCGCTCACGACGCCGCCTCGCCACCCGATCCCGACACTGCTCAGGCGTCGCGGTACTTCGCGGCGGCGTCGGCGAGGGTCGTGTCCAGCGGGGTCGGCGCCAGCCCGAAGGTGCGCTCGGTGACCGAGGAGTCGAGCGTGAACGGCTTCGCGAACTGGTAGTACGTCGAGCGCAGCTCCTTGACCAGCGGCGAGAACAGGCCCATCGCCCACAGCAGCGGGTACGGGATGCGGCTGAGCCGGGGCCGGGGCAGCCCGATCAGCTCGTTGGCGCGCTCGGCCGCCGCCCGCGCGGACATCGCCGGCGGGGTCGGCACCAGCCAGGCCCGTCCCCAGGCCCGCTCGTCGGCGGCGAGCACGACCAGGGTGCGGGCCAGGTCGCCGATGGCGGTCCAGCTGTGCGGCGCGTCGGGGTCGCCGACCACGTACGCCGTGCTGCCCTTGGCGGTGCGGGAGAGCACGGTCTGGCCGAGGATCCCGTTGACCTCGTAGCCGACGTAGTCCGAGGCGCGGGCCTCGGCGGTGCGGATCCGGCCGGCCCGGTGCGCGGCCAGCGCGTCCTCCCACATCTGGGCGCGTACCCGCAGCTTGGGGTTGGTGGCGGCGAGTGGGGTGGTCTCCGTGATCGGGCCGTCGACGGGGCCGTAGCCGTACAGGTTGCCCGCGGTGACCAGCACCGCGCCGGAGACCTCGGCGGCGTGCAGCAGCGACGCGGCCAGCGGCGGCCAGTCGGTGAGCCAGCGGTGGTACGCCGGGTTGGCGCAGTTGTAGAGGGCGGTCGCGCCGGTGCACAGCTCGGCGAGCCGGGCGGCGTCGGTGGCGTCCGCGGCGACGAGTTCGATCCCCGGCGCCTGCGGGCCGGTGCCGCGGCGGGTCACGATCCTGACCCGCTCGCCCCGCTCGGCCAGCAGCAGTGCGGTGGCGGTGCCGACGGGGCCGGCGCCCACGATGACGTGCATTCGAGTCTCCCCAGATCTCCGATGCGATTCGAGAGCAGCGCTCTCTGTTGGGAACAGTGAACACGCACGGGCCGAACACTGTCAAGAGCAGTGCTCTCGTTTTGTTGCTACGCTCTCCGTCATGACCGCCAAGAGCATCCGCGCTCGCGTACGCGACGAGCTGACCAGCGAGATCAAGGCCATCGCCCGGCGCCAGCTCGCCACCGAGGGAGCCAACCTGTCGCTGCGCGCCGTCGCCCGCGAGCTGGGCATGGTCTCGTCGGCGGTCTACCGCTACTTCCCCAGCCGCGACGACCTGCTCACCGCGCTGATCATCGACTGCTACGACGAGCTTGGCGCGGCGGCAGAGACCGCGGAGTCCGCCGTGGACCGCGCGGACCTGCTGGGACGCTGGCTCGCCGCCGGGCACGGCATCCGCGACTGGGCGCTGGCCAACCCCGCCGAGTACGCGCTGATCTACGGCTCGCCGGTGCCCGGCTACCAGGCGCCGAGGACCACGATCGGCCCGGCCGCACGCACCACCGATCTGATCCTCACCCTGCTCGCCGATGGCGTGGCCGCGGGCACCGTGGCCGTCCCGGCCGCGGGGACCGACCCGCCGTTGTCCCCGCTGCTCGCCGCCGAGCTGGACCGCATCGCCGCGCTGGCATGCCCGACCGTGCCACGTGAGCTGCTGTCCCGGGGCACCACGGCCTGGATCCAGCTCTTCGGCGTGGTCACCTTCGAGCTGTTCGGGCGGTTCCAGAACATGATCGAGGAGGGCCGCCGCGACTTCTTCGACCGCCAGCTGCGGGTGATGGCGGCGTACGTCGGGCTGCGGTGACGGGTGCCGCATTGCCCGGCCGCCGCGCGCCCGCCACACTATGCGGGTGATCGTCGTAGCCGGAGAGAACGTCGTGGACCTAGTCCCCGCCGGGGAGGGTCTGCTGCGCGCCGCGCTGGGCGGCGGGCCGGCCAACACCGCCATCGCGGCGGCCCGCCTCGGCGCGCCGGTGGCGATGGCCGCCCGGCTGGGGCGCGACTCGTTCGGCACCGCGTTCCGCAACCGGCTCACCTCGTCCGGCGTGGACACGCGCTACCTGGTGGACACCGCGCAGCCGTCGGCGCTGGCGCTGGCCACCGTGGGCGCGGACGGCGAGGCGCTGTACGACTTCTGGCTGGCCGGGGCGGCCGACTTCGGCTGGCGGGAGCGGGAGCTGCCCGACCTGCCGGACGGCAGCACCATCCACATCGGCTCGCTGGCCGCGTTCCTGCCGCCCGGCGCAGACACGCTGGAGCGCTGGGCGCTGCGCCACCGCGACCGGTGCACCATCGCCTTCGACCCCAACGTGCGCGGCGTCGCGCTTGCCCGGCCCGATTCGCTGGTGCGGCTGGAGCGCCTGGTGGAGCTGTCGCATCTGGTACGCGCCAGCGAGGGCGACCTGGCCCACGCGTACCCCCACGTGCCCCCCATGGAGACCGCGCGCCGCTGGCTGAAGGCCGGCCCCCGCCTGCTGGTGCTGACCCACGGCGACGCCGGCGCGACCGCGATGACCGCGGACACCGAGGTGAACGTGGCCGCCCCCGCCATCTCGATGATCGACACCATCGGCGCGGGCGACACCGCGATGGGCGCCCTGCTGGCCTGGCTGCACGACGCGGGCCGCCTGCGCGACCAGCTCAGCCGCGAGCTGGCCCCCGAGACGCTGCGCCTCATGCTGCGCCACCTCTGCGACGCGGCCGCCCTCACCTGCACCCGCCCCGGCGCCGACCCGCCCACCCTCGACGAACTCCGCGCCTTCCAGCTCGTCTGACCCCCACCCCGCCACCCGCGGCCCGGCCCCGCGCGACCCCGCGCGGCGTCAAGATCGCTCAACTTGCCTGGCACATGGGCGAAAGCGCGCTCAAGATACGCCCGGGTGCCAGGCAAGTCGGATGATCAAGGATGGCGGATCAGGGCACGTCCTCGGAGGAGTGGCCGGGGAAGAGGTGGGCGGACGGGTCGATGGCGATGGCGGCGTTGTTGACGGCGGTCGCGGCCTCGCCGAAGCCGGTGGCGATCAGGCGGACCTTGCCGGGGTACTCCACGATGTCGCCGGCCGCGAAGACGCGCGGCAGGTTGGTGAGCATCGTCGAGTCGACGGTGATGTGCCGCTTGTCCAGGGCCAGGCCCCACAGTGCGAGCGGGCCGAGGTCGGCGGTGAAGCCGAGCGCGGCGACCACCACGTCGGCCGGGATCTCCTCGGTGCCGTTCAGCTCGACCGACTCGACCCGGTCGCTGCCCAGGATCTTGGTGACCTGGCTGTTGATCTCGATACGCACCGGCAGCGACTGGACCCGGGCCACGGTGGACGCGTGCGCCCGGAACTTGTCCCGCCGGTGTACCAGGGTGACGCTCGCGGCGAGCCCGGCCAGCGCCAGCGCCCAGTCGAACGCGGAGTCGCCGCCGCCCACGATGACCACGTGCTTGCCGGCCAGCACGGTCGGGTCGGGCACGAAGAACATGATGCCGCTGCCGGTGAAGCCGTTCGCGGCGGGCAGCGGGCGCGGTGAGAACGAGCCCAGGCCGCCGGTGATGATGACCGCGCCGCAGCGCACCTCGGTGCCGTCGCCGAGGCCGAGCACCGGCTTGCCGTCGTCGTACGCCAGCGTCGCGGCCTGCACGCCGAGCCGGTAGTCCGGGCTGAAGGCCCCGGCCTGGGCGACCAGGTTCGCGATCAGCTCGCGGCCCCGGATCGCCGGGAACCCGGCCACGTCGAAGATCATCTTCTCCGGGTACATGGCGGTCACCTGACCGCCCGCCTCGGGCAACGCGTCCACGACCATGGTGCGCAGCCCGCGGAACCCGGCGTAGTACGCGGCGAACAGACCCGTCGGGCCCGCTCCGATGATCGCCACATCGACATCGCTCATGTGGTGAACCTAGCCGCGAGGGCCGGTCTCCTCAATGGCCGCGCGAATATCGGGAACGAAGTGCGACACCTGCGTGTAGACACCCGGGTACGCCGCGCGGCCGCAGCCCACTCCCCAGCTCACGATGCCCACCTGCACCCAGCGCCCGCCGTCGCGGCGCAGCAGCGGCCCGCCCGAGTCGCCCTGACAGCTGTCCTTGCCGCCGCCGCGCAGGTCGCCCGCGCAGATCATGTCGGCGTCGGTGAAGCCGTAACCGCGCGAGCGGTAGATCTGCCCGCAGGTGCCGTCGCTCACGAAGGGGACCTGCACCTTGCGCAGGTGGCGCTGCTGCGCCCGGGAGCCCTCACGGGTGGCGCCCCAGCCGACCGCGGTCAGCGTGCCGCCGTCCAGGCCGCCGTTCACGGGCAGCGCGACCGTCTGCAGGTCCAGCGCGCGGGACAGCCGGATCACAGCCCAGTCGTCGCCCTCGGTGACGTCCGAGAAGCCGCGCGCCCGCCACACCCGGCTGCTGCGCACCTCGTAGGTGCGGTCGGAGCCGAGATCCGCCGAGCCGGCGGTGACCGTGATGGACGAGGTCGCCCCGCTGCGGCCGACGCAGTGCGCGGCGGTGAGCACGTACTGCGGCCGGATCAGGGAGCCCGCGCAGCCGTTGTCCAGGCGCACCATCCATGGGAACTCCCCGGCGGCGGCGCGCACTCCCCCGACGACCTCGGCCCGCGGCGGCTCCGGCTCCACGGCGGCGGCAGGCGACACCGCGGACAGTGCCGCCACCGCCGCACCCAGCACCAGCATGATCGCCCGCATCAGCACCCTCCCCGTCGACCGGTGCTGCCGATACTATCCGTTCTGGGTGGTTTGTCCGTTAACTTCCGGAAGCGCCCCGTCGCGCTGCGGCGGTCTCGCCCTTGCGGGCCACCGGCACGTGCTCACCGGCCTGCGCCAGGCCGAAGCGCGGCATGTTGCCGTAGAGCGTCTCGTAACGGCCCGCGCTGACCAGGTAGGTCTCGTGCCAGATGCCGACGTCGCCGTTGCCGCCGACGAGCTTGTTGAACGCGCGCCACGCCGGGTGGTGCGGCAGCGACGCGTCCTTCGCGAACGCCTCCAGCTGCTCGACGCTGCGCCAGTACTGGATGGTGACCGGGCCGCTCGGCGTGATGGCGTACTGCGCCGCGAGCAGGCCCAGCTCCGGGCGCTGGAACAGCACCTTCAGCATGCGCGGCATGGCGGTGAACGCGCCCCACCACTTGTGGATCTTCCACGGCTTGTTGAAGCGCATGCCGATCAGGAAGACCACGAAATCGCCCTCGATGTGCGCCGACATGCGGCCCGGGATCACGGTTGCCACGACTTCCCCCTCATCGTCTCTGGATAGCATCACTATCCACTATCTAGTGGGTATCGTCAACGGCGATGAAGATTTCAGAGCTGAGCCGGGTGAGCGGCGTGCCGCTGCCGACGGTCAAGTACTACCTGCGTGAGGGCCTGCTCCCGGCGGGCCGCCCGCTGGGCCGCAACCAGGCCGACTATCACGAGGCACACCTGCGGCGGCTGCGCCTGATCCGTGCGCTGATCGACGTCGGCGGCCTCAGCGTGGCGGGCGTACGGCAGGTGCTGGGCGCGGTCGACGACGACGTCGTGCCGGGCCACCATCTGCTGGGGACCGCGCACGAGGCGATCGCGGGGGTGTCCCGCGCGGACCGGAGCACCGCGGGCTGGCTGGCGGCGCGCGCCGAGGCGGCCCGGGTCGTCGCCGCGCGCGGCTGGCGGGTGCACGAGCGGGCGCACGCGCTCGACCAGCTCGCCGACGCCATCGCCGCATTGCGCGAGCTGGGTCAGGAGGACATGCTGACGCTGCTCGACGGGTACGCCGAGGCGACCGAGCGGCTCGCCCGGCAGGAGGTCGGCCTGGTGCTGGCCCGGGGCGACCGGGCCGGGATGGTCGAGGGCGTGGTGACCGGCACCGTGCTCGGCGAGGCCATGCTCACCGCGCTGCGGCGGCTGGCGCAGGAGCACACCAGCGCCACCATGGCGCCCTGACCGGCGTCAGTACCAGCCCTTGGCCTCGGAGTGCGCCCAGGCGCCGCACGGGGTCTTGTGGCGGTTCTTGATGTAGCCGAGACCCCACTTGATCTGGGTGACCGGGTTCGTGCGCCAGTCGTCGGCGATGCTCGCCATCTTGTCGCCGGGCAGCGCCTGCGGGATGCCGTACGCGCCGGAGCCCTTGTTCTCGGCCTTGTGGTTCCACCCGGACTCGCGGGTCCACAGCTTGTTCAGGCACGCCATCTGGGTGAGGTCCATGCCGGCCTCCAGCACCAGCGCGCAGCCGATGGCCCGGTTGCCGCTGAACTCGCTGCAGCTCTTGGGGATGGGCCCGAAGTTGACGGTGCGGTTGGCGCCGCGGCGGCTGGCCTCGCGGTCCACGGCGGCGGCGCGGGCGGCGGCGGCCTTGGCCTCGATCGCGGCCCGGTCCTGCGCCTCCTTGAGCAGCCCCTGCTGCTGCAGGGTGAGCGCGGCCGACTCGGCGTGGGCGACGATCTGGGCCTGGTGCCCGGCGGCGATGCTGTCCTGCTGCCACCGCGCGCTGTCGTCCAGGCGGAACGCGCCGGCCACCCCGCCGACGAGCGTCAGGACGGCGACGGCGCGGATGGCGTAGCGCGTGGTCGCGGGGCGGGCGCGACGGGGCGCGCGGCGTTGCCGGGACACGGGGGATCCTCTCGGCGGTGGGGTTCCGGCCGGAGCACCCGCGATCCTCGCGCGCGCCATCAGGGGCTGCGCACCTACGGGTCCTGCTCCGTTCGCCCGCCCGGGGGTCGGGGATGGACGGTCCGGGAGCGCTCATGCCGGGCGCCGCAGCGGTCCGGTCCAGGAAGCCGCGGCGCGGAGCGCTCGATCCCACCTTTACGCAGTGGACCGGGGCTTGTCGTCGTCCGGACGGGCGACTGTGGCCCCGATCACACCGCAAACACCGACCAATTAGGCTATTTCACTCCTCCAGGAGATCGGTCACCACTTCGGCGATGGCAGAACGCTCGGAACGGGTGAGCGTCACGTGCGCGAACAGCGGATGCCCCTTCAGCGTCTCGATGACCGCGGTGATGCCGTCGTGCTTGCCCACCCGCAGGTTGTCCCGCTGCGCCACGTCGTGGGTGAGCACCACCCGCGAGCCCGCGCCGATGCGCGACAGCACGGTGAGCAGCACGCCGCGCTCCAGCGACTGCGCCTCGTCCACGATCACGAACGCGTCGTGCAGGCTGCGGCCGCGGATGTGGGTCAGCGGCAGCACCTCGAGCATGCCGCGGTGCAGCACCTCGTCGCGTACGTTGTCGTGCACCAGGGCGCCCAGCGTGTCGAACACCGCCTGCGCCCAGGGCGACATCTTCTCCGCCTCGGAGCCGGGCAGGTAGCCCAGCTCCTGGCCGCCGACGGCGTAGAGCGGGCGGAACACGATGACCTTCTTGTGCTTGCCGCGCTCCATCACCTGCTCCAGGCCCGCGCACAGGGCCAGCGCCGACTTGCCGGTGCCGGCCCGGCCACCCAGCGAGACGATGCCGATGCTGTCGTCCAGCAGCAGGTCGAGCGCGATGCGCTGCTCCGCCGAGCGCCCGCGCAGGCCGAACGCCTCGCGGTCGCCGCGGACCAGCTTCACCGTCTTGTCGGTGTGCACCCGCCCCAGCGCCGAGCCGCGGCCCGCATGCAGGATGAGTCCGGTGTGGACGGGCAGCCCCGCCGCCTCGTCCAGGTCGATGCCCTCGCCGGCGTACAGCGCGGACATGTCGGCGTCCGGCAGGTCCACCTCGGCCAGGCCGGACCACGTCGGGTCCACCGCCTGGTCATGGCGGTACTCGTCGGCGGCCAGACCCACCGCGGCGGCCTTCACCCGCAGCGGCATGTCCTTGCTGACCAGGGTCACCAGCTGACCGTCGGCCGCCAGACCCAGCGCCACGGACAGGATCCGCGCGTCGTTGGTGTCGTTGCGGAAACCGCTGGGCAGCAGCTGCGGGTCGGTGTGGTTCAGCTCCACCCGCAGCGTTCCGCCGGAGTCGTTCACCGGCAGTGGTACGTCCAGCCTTCCGTGCCGTACCCGCAGGTCGTCGAGCAGCCGCAGGGACTGCCTGGCGAACCAGCCGAGTTCCGGGTGATGCCGCTTGCCCTCCAGCTCGGAGATGACCACGAGCGGCAGCACGACGTTGTGCTCGGAGAACCGGCGGATCGCAGCAGGATCGGCCAGCAGCACGGAGGTGTCGAGTACGTACGTTCGTATCGGGACATCGACCATGACTCACGCTAACCGCAGAAAACCCGTTTGGCCAGCATGTCTTTAGCACGCGCCGGACGATCCGCCGATACCGCCCTCACCCGGAAGGATGAGGTGAACCACTCACGCTGCGTAGAGCAGGTCAGTACCAGTTGTTGTCCTGGAAGTGATTCCAGGCGCCGGCGGGGGTGTCGTAGCGGTTCTTGATGTAGTCCAGGCCCCACTTGATCTGGGTGGCCGGATTGGTCCGCCAGTCGTCGCCGAACTTCGCCATCTTGTCGCCGGGCAGCGCCTGCGGGATGCCGTACGCGCCGGAGCCGGAGTTCTCGGCCTTGTGGTTCCAGCCGCTCTCGTGCTCCCACAGCTTCACCAGCGGGCTCATCTGGCTGTACGCGAACCCGAAGCTCGGCAGCAGCTTGCAGGCGACGAGCTGGTTGCCCGAGTAGCTCTTGCACGAGGTCGGCGTCGGCGTGGAGGCCGTGCGCTTCACGGTCGGCTTCGCCGAGGGCGTGGCCTTCTCGGCGCGGCGGGCGACCGTGGCGCTCGGGCTCGGGCTCGCCGTCGGCGACGCGCTGGCGCTCGGCGACGGCGTGGCGCGGTCGTAGGCGCGGTTGGCGGCGGCCGCGGCGGCCTCGCGGGCGGCCAGGTCGGTGGCCGGGGTCTGCGGTCCGGCGGTGTCCGCGACGGCGTACGCCGCGGTGCCGAGCACGCCGGCGCACAGCACGCCGAGGGCGATCTTTCGGGAGTGGACGGCCAGCAGGCGCGCCAGCGGGTGACGGCGGCGCGGCAGGGCATGACGGGGTGTCGACACGAGTCGGTCCCTTCGTTGGGGGTGCAGCACCTTGGGGGGAGCAAAGGTGCTGTTCAGGGACCCTGCCGTTTATTCCGGCGCGGTGCCAACTCCATCACTTGGATCGTGAAACAGCTCACATTCTCAACGTGAGCGGAGGTCAGAAGGCGGGAAAATCGGACCCCGGCGATCGAGGAGTCAGGCGCCGAACCGGCGCTGGCGTCCCGCGTACGCCCGCAGCGCGCGCAGGAAGTCGACGTGCCGGAAGTCCGGCCAGTTCAGCTCACAGAAGTAGAACTCCGAGTGGGCCGACTGCCACAGCAGGAAGCCGGACAGCCGCTGCTCGCCGCTGGTCCGGATGATCAGGTCCGGGTCCGGCTGGCCGCGCGTGTAGAGGTGCTCGGCGATGTGCTCGACATCCAGCCGCTCGGCCACCTCCTCCAGCGTGGAGCCCGCCTTGACGTGCTCCTGGAGCAGCGACCGGACCGCGTCGGCGATCTCCCGGCGGCCGGTGTAGCCGACCGCGAAGTTGACGTTCGCGCCGCCGTGGCGGCCGGCGGTGCGCTCCTGCGCGGCCTTCAGCGCCGCGGCCGGCTCGGCGGGCAGCAGGTCCAGCGCGCCGACCATACGCAGCTGCCAGGGATTGCCGTCCTCGGCCAGCTCGGTGGCCAGGTCCACGATGATCTGCACCAGCGGGTCCAGCTCCACGGCCGGGCGGCGCAGGTTGTCGGTGGCGAGCAGGTACAGCGTGACGTGCTCGATGCCCGCCTCGTCGCACCAGCTGAGCAGCTCCTTGATGCGCGCCGCGCCGACCCGGTGACCGTCGTTGGGGTCGACGTAGCCCATCTCGCGGGCCCAGCGCCGGTTGCCGTCGGTGACCACGCCGACATGACGTGGACGCGGCTGATCGGCCAGCAACGCCTTCAGGCGGCGTTCGTACACGGAGTAGACGAGGTCGCGGAGTTTCATCACGGGCAGCCTAACCCCGCTCGCGCGGATCAGCGCGGCTGCCAGGCATCCGGGATCGTGGTCAGCTCCCGGACCGCCTCGGGCAGCTGCCCGGTGACCGCCTGGGCGAGGGTCACCTCGTCGACGACGTTGCGCACCGCCGAGCGCACGGCGACCCAGACCAGGGGCAGGTGGCTGGCGGTGCCGGTGTAGCTGGTCTGCTCGGGCCGGTGCCCGCGTACGCCCGCCAGCGGCCCGTCGACGGCGCGCAGCACCATGCCGACGGTGACCTCGGAGGGCGGCAGGCTGAGGCTGTAGCCGCCGTCGGCGCCGCGCACGGCGTGGATGACGCCGCTGCGCCGCAGGTCGGCCAGCACCGCCTCCAGGAACTTGCGCGGCAGCCCCTGCGCGTCCGCCAGCGCCTGCGCCGAGATGGTGTTCGGGTACGCGTTCGCCAGCTCCAGGGACGCCCGGACCGCGTAGTCGCCTCTAGCCGAGATCTGCACACCCCCATGATGCCCGCAGCCCCGCCCCCCGTGTTAACGGGTGGCGGGGCTGCTTCACGACCGAGCGTCAAGATCGAGTCGATCTTGCGCGAACTGTTAGGGATTTGCCCGGTTCAGGCGTGTCGTCCCCACAGTTCACGCAAGATCGGCGGCAGTCAGTCGCGGACGCCGAGGCGGGTCTTGAGGGCGTCGAGTTCGGCCCAGAGGACTGCCGGGAGCTTGTCGCCGAACTTGTCGAACCACTCGGTGATCTGCGGGATCTCGGCGGCCCACTCGTCGTTGCGGACCTCGAGGGCCAGCTCGACGTCCGAGGCGGGCTGCTCCAGGCCGGACAGGTCCAGGTCCTCGGCGCGGGGCACGAAGCCGACGGGGGTCTCGACCGCGCCGGCCTCGCCCTCCAGCCGCTCCACGACCCACTTCAGGACGCGGGAGTTCTCGCCGAATCCGGGCCACAGGAAGCGGCCGTCGTCGCCACGGCGGAACCAGTTGACGTAGAAGATGGCGGGCAGCTTGTCGGCGTTGCCGTCGGCGCCCTTGCCCATCGCGATCCAGTGCCGGAAGTAGTCGCCGGCGTGGTAGCCGATGAACGGCAGCATCGCCATCGGGTCGCGGCGCACCACGCCGACCTGGCCGACCGCGGCGGCCGTGGTCTCGCTGGACAGCGTCGCGCCCTGGAACACGCCGTGCACCCAGTCGCGGGCCTGGCTGACCAGCGGGATCGTGGTCTTGCGGCGCCCGCCGAACAGGATCGCCGAGATCGGCACACCCTTCGGGTCCTCGTACTCCGGCGCGAGGATCGGGCACTGCGTGATCGGGGTGCAGAAGCGCGAGTTCGGGTGGCTGGAGACCTGGTCGGAGTCCGGGGTCCAGTCGTTGCCGTGCCAGTCGGTCAGGTGGGCCGGGGGCTCGCCCATGCCCTCCCACCAGATGTCGCCGTCGTCGGTGCGCGCCACGTTGGTGAACAGCGAGTTGCCCGCGGCGAGCGTGCGCATCGCGTTCGGGTTGGTCTTCCAGTCGGTGCCGGGCGCGACGCCGAACAGGCCGTACTCCGGGTTGACCGCGTACAGGCGGCCGTCCTCGCCGAAGCGCATCCAGGCGATGTCGTCGCCGAGGGTCTCGACCTTCCAGCCCGGGATGGTCGGCTCCAGCATGGCCAGGTTGGTCTTGCCGCAGGCCGACGGGAACGCGGCCGCGATGTAGTGCACCTTGCCGGCCGGGCTGGTCAGCTTGAGGATCAGCATGTGCTCGGCGAGCCAGCCCTCGTCGCGGCCCATCACGCTGGCGATGCGCAGCGAGTAGCACTTCTTGCCCAGCAGCGAGTTGCCGCCGTAGCCGGAGCCGAACGACCAGATCTCCCGGGTCTCCGGGAAGTGGGAGATGTACTTGGTGGTCGAGCACGGCCACGGCACGTCCGCCTGGCCCGGCTCCAGCGGCGCGCCGACCGAGTGCAGCGCCGGCACGAACTCGGCGTCCTCGCCCATCGCCGCGAGCACCTTGGCGCCCATCCGGGTCATGATCCGCATGCTGGCCACGACGTACGCCGAGTCGGTGATCTCGACGCCGAACATCGGGTTCTCCGCGTCGAGCGGGCCCATGCAGAAGGGGATGACGTACATGGTCCGGCCGCGCATGCAGCCCCGGTACAGCTCGGTCATGAGCTGCTTCATCTCGGCCGGGGCCATCCAGTTGTTGGTCGGGCCGGCGTCGGCCTCGTCCACGGAGCAGATGAAGGTGCGCTCCTCGACGCGGGCCACGTCCGACGGATCGGTGCGGGCCCAGAAGGAGTTCGGCCGCTTCACCGGGTCCAGCCGGACCAGGCTGCCCGCGGTAACGAGCTCCGCGGTGAGGCGCTGCCACTCGTCCTCGGAGCCGTCGCACCACACGATGCTGTCCGGCGTGGTGAGCTCGGCGACTTGGCGCACCCACGCGAGCAGCTTCGGGTGCGAGGTCGGATGCTGGTCAAGCCCTGCGGTGACTGCCGGCGCGGTCATGGGTTCTCCTCGTGGTCGTCTTTGACCGACGGATACGACTGACGACGGCCGGGTGGCCGCGAGTCGTCCGGGATGTGGCCTCAGACTAAGCCCGGTTTGTTGCCTGAGACCCCTCCCGCCTTGTGAATAAGTGCACAAGCGTCGGTCCGACTGCGTCTTCGCGCACGATTCTTCGGTCGTTCGCGCACGATTCCGCAAATCTGGTTTTGGATCTTGCAGCGTTCGCGTCGCGCGACGGCCCTGACGCGTGCGAGCCCGATCACTCCCATCCCCATACCCGCTGCGGGCTCTGGCGAACGCGGCTATCGCGACTTCATCACGGATTGGGCATATTCCGCAAATCGGGCGATTGGGCTAACGTCGCTAGCAGCCGGCGAAACCGTGATGTTCCCCCCGGAGGCCGCAGTGACCAGTGGGTTCGACCCTGCCCAGGATCAGTTCAGCGAACCGCAGAGCGATCCACAACTCATCTCACTCGTGCGAGGCGGTGACACCGACGCGTTCGGGCTGCTCTACGAACGGCACCTGGAGTCCGCGCGGCGGCTGGCCCGCGTGCTCAGCGACGGGCACGCCGACGCCGACGACCTCATCGCCGACAGCTTCGCCAAGGTCTTCGCGGTGCTGCGCAGCGGCGGCGGCCCGGACACCGCGTTCCGGGCGTACCTGCTGACCACCATGCGGCACACCCGCTACGACCGGGCCCGGCAGGACCGCCGCGTCGAGCTGACCGACGACCTCACCCGCTACGAGATCCCCGAGCCCGCCGACGACCCGACCATCACCAGGCTGGAGACGTCGTACGCGGCACGCGCCTTCGCGCGGCTGCCCGAGCGCTGGCGGGCCGTGCTCTGGCACACCGAGGTCGAGGGCGAGAGCCCCGCCCAGATCGCGCCGCTGCTCGGCCTCACCCCGAACGGCGTCGCCGCGCTGGCGTACCGGGCCCGGGAGCGGCTGCGCCAGATGTACCTGCAGGAGCACATCGCGCTCACCGGCAACCCGCGCTGCCACTGGACCGGGGCGCACCTGGCCGGATACGTCCGCGCCGCGCTGGCCCGGCGCGACCGCGGCAAGGTCGACGAGCACCTGTCCACCTGCGCCGAGTGCCGCCGGCTGCACCGCGAGCTGACCGAGGAGAACTCGGGCCTGCGGGGTGTCGTCGCACCCCTGTTACTCGGGGCCGCCGCACCGGCGTACCTGGCCGGTAGCGGCCGGCTCGCGTTCGGCGGCCGCCTCGCCACCGCCTGGGGCGCGCTGGTGCTGTGGTGGCCGCAGCTGAAAGAGCACGTCGGCGCCTGGGCGGACGCGCTCGTGGGACTCGCCGCGCTCGCCGGGCGCTGGCTGGTGGCCGCGCCACGCCGGCTGCTGGGCCGCTTCGGGCTGGCCAACCTGGTCGCGGGCACCGGCGCGGGCTTCGCCGCCGTGGCCGGGGTGGTGCTGTTCGTGAGCCTGACCGCCGGACCGCCGACCGCCCGGCCGCGCGCCATTCCCGTCCCGGCGCCGGCCGCGCCGCCGCTGTACGCCCCCGCACCGCAGGCACAGGCGTCGCCCTCGCCCTCGCCGCAGCCGACCGCCGCTTCGGCGCCCGCGTTCCCTGCTGTTCCGGACCCCATGCGGCAACCCGCTGTGGTGCCCCCGGCAGCGCCGCCCCCGGTGCCGCCACCTGCTGTCGCGCCGCCCGCCGCACCTGCCCCGGCGCTCGCCCCGGTCCCCGTGGCCGAGCCCGCCCCGGAGGTCGCCGCGCCCGAGTACAAGGAGGTCGACCTGGTCGCGGGCAAGGCGGGCACGCTGCCCATCCCGGTCCGCGCTCCGGCGGATGCCCCAGCCACGACCCGCGACCACGCCGGCACCCGAGCGGCTGAGCACATGGCAGTGCCTGCCGGCTGGCCGGGCACCCCGGGCGAAGCAGCCACGGGGAATGCCCCGGAGCGACTTTGCTCTGCACACAAATACGCGACTGTTGCGTATTTGTGTGCAGAGCAAAGCGAGCCGGCCGGGGAGACCGGTACTGCCGCATCGCCGCCGAGTTCCGCGACCGGGAGCGACGGCTCGCCCGCAGCCACCGCGATCACCGGGCCTGACGTCACCCCCGCGGCGGCCCGAGCGCCCGGCGCGGTGCGCATCGAGGTGACGCTGCCGGACGGGATGCGGCTGGCCGGGAGCGGCGCCGGGGACGGCTGGCAGTGCGAGGCGACGCCCACCGGCGCCGTCTGCGACCGGATCGGCTGGGGCCGGGGCGCGCGTTCGGTGGCGCGGCTGCCCGTGCTCGCCGACCCCGAGGTCAGTGGCTTCCAGCAGGTCACCGTCGCGGCGACGTACGGGCGGCAGCGCTCGGAGTCGGCGTTCCGGGTGCCGGTCGCACCGGCCGGGCTGCGCCTGGGGCACGCGGCGACCGGGCGGGTGGACGTGGCGCTGGCCGGCAACGTGCTGCTCTCCTGCGCGCCCCGGCCGCTGTGCCTGGTCGCCGGGGACAACAACCTGATGCAGATGACGCCCCTGCGGCCCACGCCGGGCGAGCCCGCCGCGCCCGGCGGCCTGGACGGCCCGGACGGGCCCGCCGGGCCGAAGGGCCCGATCGAGGAGCTGGCCGGGGAGAAGGCCGCCAGCGGCGCCCGGCTCGCGCTGCCCGAGGGCGCCGACGTGCGCTGGGCGGGCCTGATCGTGGCCTCGTCCGGCGCACGGCTGCCGGAGCTGGTGGCATTGCACGGTCCCGGCGGTGTGTGGCAGCCGGTGCGGGTGGAGACGGGGCATGCCGAGTCCGGCGCCGTGTTCAGCCAGGGCCACGCCGAGGTCACCGAGCTGCTGCGGGGCGGCGGCGCGGGCGACTGGTGGCTGGCCGCCCCCGCGGGTCCGCTGCCCCGCGGCCGGAGCCAGTTCGCGGGCTGGACCCTGGCCGTGGTGTACGCGCACCGCAGCGCCCCTCGCGGCGAGGCCGCCGTCTACCTGGGCCCGGGTGGCGGGCGCGGCGACGTACCGGCGACGGTGGGGCTGGGCGGCGGTGGAAAGGTCCGGGTCGGGCTGGCGCTGTGGGACGGCGACCTGGCGCTGACCGGCGACGAGCTGCTGATCGGCGGCGCCGTCGCGGGCGAGCCGGGCAACCTCGCCGCGGGACGCAACGCCGGGGCTGCCACGCTCGCCTGCGGGTCCGCCCCCGGACGCTGCGTATGGCGTACCCCCGGCCTGGATGTGCTCTGGGCGGGCGCGAAAGCCGACGCCGGCGCGGTGGCCCAGCTGCGCACGGGGGGCGATCCGCTGGAGGTCGGGCTGGTCGCGGTGGTCTCCGGGCCGCCGCGCGAACCGGGCACGGCGGCCGCGACACGGTAGGCTCGCCTGGTGACCCCCACGCCACCGGCTCCGAAGACCTCCGCGGCAATGCCGCTGCGGCTGGTCGAGCGGTTCCGGCACCTGCTCGCTGAACTCAGCAAGTTCGGCGTGGTCGGCGGCGCCGCGTACGTCGTCGACCTCGTCGTCTTCAACCTGCTGCTGTCGCCCGTCGGCACGCTGTCCGCCTCGGCGATCTCGACGGTGGTCGCGGCGACCGGCGCCTTCGTCGGCAACCGCTACTGGACCTGGCGTGACCGGGAACGCTCCAGCCTCACCCGGGAGTACTCGCTGTACTTCCTCTTCAACCTGATCGGCCTCGGCATCACGCTCGCCGTGGTGTGGCTGAGCCACGACGTGCTCGGCAGCGTGTGGCCGGAGGTCTTTCACACCCGGCTCGCGGACAACGTGGCGAAGATGCTGTTCGGCACCGGGATCGCGAGTGTGTTCCGGTTCTGGGCATACCGCCGTTTCGTCTTCTCCGGTGCGGTGGTCGGCGAGCCCGCCCGGGTACAGGCGGGGTGAGTTCGCTTGCATTCGGAGTTGCGTTGCAGAACTCTCCCAGCCGTCTCACGTAAGGTGACCCAGTGCACCCAGACCTGACGCTGCTCGATCGACTGCTGCCCAAACGGCTCCGTGACCTCGGCCCGGAGGCGCTGAAGTTCGCCATCGTGGGCGGCGTCAACACCGTCGTCAACTTCGTGGTGCTCAATGCCCTCGTGCTGACGATCTTCCCCACCGGTCAGCTCAAGGCCAACGTGGTCGCCACCATCGTGGCGATGATCGCGTCCTACCTGATGAACCGGCACTGGACCTACAAGGGCCGCTCCAGCCAGGCCATGGGCCGCGAGTTCCTGCTGTTCGTGCTGTTCAACGTCGCGGGCCTGGCCATCGAGCTGGCCATCATGGGCGCCACCAAGTACGCCCTCGGCCTGCACGGCCTGCTCGCCCTCAACGCGGCGAAGCTGCTGGGCCTGGTCCTCGGCACGATCTTCCGCTTCTACACGTACCGCACCTTCGTGTTCGCCCCCGCGAACGCGATCGCGGTGCCCGCGGGCGGCGTCGACGCCGACTTCGGCCCGGCGCACGTGCACGTGGACGACGTCGACGAGCTGGTCGACGCCGAGGCCGCCGCCAGCGCGCTGGCCGGCGTGCCGGTGCCCGCGCAGCTGCGCAGCGACGACTTCACCCGGCTTACCGCCCCGCTGGAGGCCGAGTTCGCCGCCGAGCGGGCCGAGGCCGAGCAGCTGGCCGCCCTGGACGCGGAGTTCACCGACCGGGAGCTCGCTCAGGAGCTCACGCAGGCGAAGCCGCGCCCAGAGCGGTAGCCGTCACTGCTTCTCTTCGACCCGAGCGGTCTGCGCCGGCGGCGCGGACCGCTCGTTGTCGTTGTAGGAGTGCGCGTCGCGGTCGGCCTCGACCAGCTCGTACAGCGTGGTCTGCACCTTCTCCACGTGCGGGATGTCGTTGAGCACCGACTGGCCGCGCTCGCCGGCCGACTCGATGGTCAGCGTGCCGCAGCCGAGCATGCGCTCGATGAACTTCTGGTTCATCGAGTGGTCGTTGACCCGCGACAGCGGGATGTCGCGGCGGTCCCGCGAGAACACACCCGTCTGCAGCAGCACCCGCTCGTTGGTCAGCACGTAGTGCGTGGTGCGCCAGACCAGCCAGGGCCAGAACGACAGCCACCCCACGGCGATCAGCGCGAGCCCGGCCACGATGTAGACCAGCACCTCGTTGTCGAGCATGATCAGTGCGGTCACCACCGCGGCCACCGCGAGCACCAGCACCGCCACCGGGCGGATCATGGCCTTCCAGTGGGGGTGCAGATCGAGCACCACGTGCTCGTCCGCCGTCAACACGTCCTCGGGGAACGCCATCCGTGCCTCCTCGTACTCGCCTGCGATCAAACCGCACCATTGTCCGCGAGCAGGGTAGTTCCACGAGACGACCCCGGACCATCCGCCATCGGCCCCGCGTCGCCTATCGGTCTGTCCCACGCCGGAGATCATCCGATTTGCCTGGCACCCGGGCGTATCTTGAGCGCGCTTTCACCCAAGTGCCAGGCAAGTCGCGCGATCTTCGCGGGGCTCGGCGGGGCGGCGACGCAGGCCCCGCGCGCGGGCGCGGTGGGTGGTCAGCGGAGGTGGATGATGTCGCCGGCGGCGACGGGGTGGTCGCCCGTGGCGGTGCGGACGACGAGCCGGCCGTCGGCGTCGACCGTGACGGCCTCACCGGTGAGGTCGGCGTCGCCGCCCGGCAGCAGGACCGACACCTGGCGGCCGAGGGTGGCGCAGATGCGCAGGTACGCGTCGCGCAGACCGCTCTTGTCCGGGTCTCCCCCGGCCTGCTCCCAGGCCGCGTAGTGCTCGCCCAGCCGCGCCAGCAGGGCGGCGGTCAGCCCGGTCCGGTCCGGCGCGGACGCCCCGGCGACCAGCAGCGAGGTCGCGGGCAGGCCGGTGGGGGTGAGCGGCAGCTCGTCGCCGGCCAGGGTGACGTTCAGGCCGATGCCGAGCACGACGGCCCCGGGCTCGGGCACCTCGGCCAGCAGCCCGGCGCACTTGCGCCCGCCGAGCAGCAGGTCGTTGGGCCACTTGAGCTCGGGCTCCAGCCCGGTCTCACCGCGTACCGCCTCCGCCAGGGCGACGCCCGCCAGCAGCGGGAGCCAGCCCCACCGCGAGACGTCGACCGTGGGCCTGAGCAGCACCGACAGGGCGAGCCCGGCGCGCGGCGGGGACTGCCAGTCGCGGCCCAGCCGGCCCCGGCCCGCGGTCTGCGACTCGGCCGCCACGACCAGGCCCGCCGCCGCGCCGTCCCGCGCCGCGGCGGCCACGTCCGCATTGGTCGAGCCGGTCTCGTCGCGTACCTCGACCTGCCAGCCCGGCAGCGCCGCGAGCCGGTCCCGGTCCAGCGGGGGCCTGTTCGTCTCCACGGCTGGAGACTATCGGCCGGGCGGCCCGGCGGGCGGCGAGACGGACACACCGACCCATCCAGTCGGAATGCTCACGGCGGGTCTTGTGCGGTTGGGTGTCGTTCCCGCAGCACGAAGTGCACAAGATCTCCGGCGGCGCGCCGAGGTTCAGCCGGCCTGGCGGGCGCGCAGCGGGGCGGCGTCGGTGTCCGGCTCGGACAGCGGGCCGAGCCAGTCCGGCAGGATGATCTCGGTGTCGCCGGGCTCCGCCGCCACCCGCCGTCCGCGCTGGATCGTCTCGACGCGGTGGTGGCGCACCGGCTCGTCCCGCTCCTCGGCGTGGCGCGCCGCGGGCCGCGGCTTGAGCGCGATCACCGGCGCGGCCAGCCTCTCCGCGTCACCCCGGCCGGCCATCGCGGCGGCCGGGCCTGCGGCTGTGTTCTCCGCCGCGGCCGAGCCCGTGGCTGAGCCCTTCGCCGCGGCTGAACCCTTCGCTGCGGCTGAACCCCGCGCGAGGGCTGTGTTCTTCGTGGGCGCCGAGCCCGTTGCGGTGCGGGCCGCCCGTCCCGTACCCGGCGCGGGCCGAGAACGACCCGCCGAAGGGCTGGATGACGCCCCCGCCTCGGCGCCGACGCGAGCCCGTCCCGGACCGGGGCGCGGGCGCGACGGCGCGGCGGGCGACCCGCCACGCTTCGCCCGGCGGCCCTGGCTCCGTTCCCCCGACTGCCACGGCCGCACCACGGCGAGCACCGTAAAGCCACCCACCAGCAGCAACACCCCGAACAACGTCGTCACATGAAATTCAACGATTCGCCCGAACCGGACGAAACGTCGAGCCGCTCGGCCACCTCCCAGCGCCGATCTTGCACGAACTGTTGCCCATTCGCCCGACTTATGCGTGTCGCACCCACAACCCATACAAGATCGCCCGCAGAGAAGGGGTGGGGGTGGGGCGGGGTGGTGTGGTGTAGGTGACTGAACGGGGGTTCAGGGGGGATATAGAGTCCGGGGCGTGACTACTACGGTGCCGGGGAAGAGTGGCCAGGTGAGTGGGCGGAGTACGGCGGGCAAGCTTGCCGACTTCGAGCGGCGGGTTGAGGAGGCTGTGCACGCGGGGTCGGCGCGGGCGGTCGAGAAGCAGCACGCGCGGGGGAAGAAGACCGCGCGGGAGCGGATCGGGATGCTGCTCGACGAGGGCTCGTTCGTGGAGCTGGACGAGCTGGCGCGGCACCGGTCGACGACGTTCGGGCAGGAGCGCAACCGGCCCTACGGCGACGGCGTGGTCACCGGGTACGGGACCGTGGACGGGCGCCAGGTGTGCGTGTTCGCGCAGGACTTCACGGTGTTCGGCGGGTCGCTGGGCGAGGTGTTCGGCGAGAAGATCGTCAAGGTGATGGACCTGGCGATGAAGATCGGGTGCCCGGTCATCGGGATCAACGACTCGGGCGGGGCGCGGATCCAGGAGGGTGTCGTCTCGCTGGGGCTGTACGGGGAGATCTTCTTCCGCAACGTGCGCGCCTCGGGGGTCATCCCGCAGATCTCGCTGGTCATGGGGCCGTGCGCGGGCGGGGCGGTGTACTCCCCCGCCGTCACCGACTTCACCGTGATGGTCGATCAGACCTCGCACATGTTCATCACGGGACCGGACGTGATCAAGACGGTCACCGGGGAGGACGTGGGCTTCGAGGAGCTGGGCGGGGCGCGCACGCACAACACGAAGAGCGGCAACGCGCACTACCTGGCGACCGACGAGCAGGACGCGGTCGACTACGTGAAGGCGCTGCTGTCGTACCTGCCGAGCAACAACCTGGACGCGCCGCCCGCCTGGCCGGCCGCGGCGGACCTGGCGCTCGCCGGCGCCGACGAGGCGCTGGACACGCTGATCCCGGACTCGGCGAACCAGCCGTACGACATGCACGCGGTGCTGGAGGCGATCCTCGACGACGGCGAGTTCCTCGAGGTGCAGCCGCTGTACGCGCAGAACATCGTCACGGGGTTCGGGCGGGTCGAGGGCAAGCCGGTGGGCGTGGTCGCCAACCAGCCGATGCACTTCGCGGGCTGCCTGGACATCGCCGCGTCGGAGAAGGCGGCGCGCTTCGTGCGCACCTGCGACGCGTTCAACATCCCGGTGCTGACGTTCGTGGACGTGCCCGGCTTCCTGCCCGGCACCAGCCAGGAGTGGGACGGCATCATCCGGCGCGGGGCGAAGCTCATCTACGCGTACGCCGAGGCCACCGTCCCGAAGATCACCGTGATCACGCGTAAGGCGTACGGCGGCGCGTACGACGTCATGGGGTCCAAGCACCTGGGCGCCGACCTCAACTTCGCGTGGCCGACGGCGCAGATCGCGGTGATGGGCGCGCAGGGCGCGGTCAACATCCTGCACCGCGCCGAGCTGGCCGCGGCCGACGACCCGGTGGCCCGGCGCGCCGAGCTGATCGACGAGTACGAGGACACCCTGTGCAACCCGTACGTCGCGGCCGAGCGCGGCTACGTGGACGCGGTGATCCGGCCGTCGGCGACCCGCGCGCACATCGTCCGGGGCCTGCGCACGCTGGCCACCAAGCGGGAGACGCTGCCGCCGAAGAAGCACGGCAACATCCCGCTCTGAGCGGGACGCGCCTGAATCCGTTGAGTGACGGCCATGTGGCAGAACGTTCACGCTGAGCGATCGCTGTGCGACGATGGCGGGATGACCGAACAGGAGCCCGCCGATCGCCGCCTGCCCGCGCGCCGGTACACGGTGCTGGTGGACGTGGGTTACCTGTACGCGGCCTCGGGCGAGCTGCTGCTCGGCACCTCCAACCGGTCCGAGTTCAAAGTGGACGCCGAACACATGATTCACGCGCTGCTCGCGCAGGCGGCGCGCAGCTTCGGCGGCGACCTGCTCCGGCTGTACTGGTTCGACGCCGCGCGGGACCGGGTGCCCACCATCGACCAGCGCGTCATCGCGCAGATGGCGCAGGTCAAGCTGCGGCTGGGCAACCTCAACCTGCGCGGGCAGCAGAAGGGCGTGGACGCGCAGATCCGCAGCGACCTGGAGACGCTGGCCCGGCATCGCGCGGTCACCGACGCGGTGCTGGTCGCCGGCGACGAGGACATGCTGTCGGCGGTCGAGGCGGCGCAGAGCTACGGCGTGCGCGTGCACCTGTGGGGCGTCGAGCCGCCGTACGGCACCAACCAGGCCGAGCGGCTGGTCTGGGAGAGCGACACGGTGCACACGCTGGACGCGGACTTCGTCCGGCCGTACTTCGCCGCCACCGGCCGGATCCGCACGCCCACCCCGGCCGAGGTGTTCTCCGGCCGCCCCGCGATCGCGCTGCCGGTGGCGCAGGTGTCGGCGCCGCCGGAGCCGCGCCCGGTGCCCGCGGCGCGCCGCGCCGGGCCGCAGCTGCCCGACCGCATCGACATCGTCGAGATCGGCGAGTACGTGGCCCAGAAGTGGATCCTCACCCGGGGCCGGGACAACATCGGCGACCTGCTGCCGGGTCCGCTGCTGCCCACGGTCATCGACAAGGAGCTGCTGGTGGAAGCGGAGAAGGAGCTGGGCATCTCGCTGCGCTCCTTCGAGAAGGCACGGCTGTGGGTCCGCGACGGCTTCTGGTCGCGGGTGTATCGAGAGTTCGGCCTGGCCAGGCCGGCCGGGGAGGGATGAGACGGTGTCGGAGCAGATGGTGATCCGGTTCGAGCGCGGCACGCCCACCGCTGAAGAGGTCGCGGCCCTGGTGGCGGTGCTGTCGACGCGTCCGGTCGCGACCGCCGCACCGGCGCCGGTTTCGGACTGGTGGCGCAGCGGCCTGCCGGCCGCGCCGGGCGCCGGCCCGGGGGCGTGGCGCGCCTCCGGCCTGCCCCGTTGAGGGTGATGAATTCCGCCCGGTAGCCCGGTGGGCAAGGGTTGCCCGATTTCGGTAGTCTGCAAGCGCTGGAACGCCTTGGTCATTGACCGCGGCGACACCGATCGCGGACGAGAAACCCCTGGGGAGGGCGTGCGAGATGGGTCTGCCCGAAGAGGACAGAGGGCCCGCCTGGCTGCGTGACTACGGTCGCGGCAGCGGGTACACCAAGTCTGATGCGATGACGGGGTACGACGAGGGTGCGCTCGCGGTCGACCTCGCCAGTCTCGTCGACTTCGCCGATGCGCTGGAGAAGGAGCACACGCTCGACTACCAGCCGCACGTCGACGTGGTCTTCAAGGACATGTCGGCCAAGCCTGCCGATCCGCAGGCGACCTTCGTCGAGCTGGTGCAGAGCATGTCGTGGCAGCGCGAGCTGCTCGTGCAGACCTCCGACGCGCTCGTCAAGCACGACAAGGCGGTGCAGGCGTTCATCGCCGCCGCCCGCAACATCAGCAAGCAGTACGGCGAGGCCGACGCGCTCAGCTCGGCGCGGGCGCAGGACGTCAACCGCACCCTCGCCCCGACGCTGCCGGCGCAGACGGTGGTGGCGCCCGACGGCACGACCGGCGGGACGACCGGCGCGCCGTCCAGCACCATCCCGGTGGTGACGCCCACCGACGAAAGCGGCAACCCCGTCGACACCGGAGGGGACTACTGATGATCCCACGCGAGGACACCGGTTCCGCCGGCACGAACTGGTACGGCATGTCCATGCAGGACATGTGGGAGATGGTGGCGGGCCGCCAGCTGACGCCGCACTACACGCAGGCCTCCGGCTGGAAGCGCGCCGGCGAGCTGGCGTACCTGCACAAGAGCCGGCTGGAGACGTACAAGGAGCGCCTGTCGCAGGCGTGGCCGCCGGAGAAGAGCGAGGCCGCCAAGGCGTACCTCGCCAAGCTGGACGAGCTGATCCTGGCGGTCGAGGACGTGGCCAAGACCGCCACCCAGAACCACCAGTACTCCAGCGACATCCCCGCCGCGATCAGCGAGGCGCAGTGGAAGCTGAAGCCGATCCGCGAGGACTACAACCGGATCGACCAGGCCGTGCGCAACGGCGAGCCGGTGGCGCTGCCCAGCGGCATGACGCCGGAGAAGTACCTGCAGGGCAAGCTGAACGACGCCCGCCAGGTGATGTACGGCCTGTCCGCGGACCTGTCGCTGGTGCGCGTGAACATGGCCCCGCCGAAGCCGTACCTGCCGCCGGACAGCCGCCGGGTGGACAGCGGCGGCGACTACGGCAACAACGGTGGCGGCGGCGTGGTGCCGCCGTTCATCCCGCCGGTGGTCCCGATCGGTTCGCAGGCCGTGCCACCGCCCAACGTCGGCACGGGCGTGCTCGCGCCGGTCCCGGTGGCGACCGGCCCGGACCTGACCGGGCTGGCACCGACCGTGCCCACCCCGACCACCACTCTGCCCGGCACGCCGCCCACCATCGGCACGCCGCCGACGATCGGCACGCCGCCGCCCACCGGCCTGATCGGCGCTCCGCCGCCTACCACGCCCACGGTGACCGGCCTGCCGCCGGGCGGGCGTCCGGCGGGTCCCGTCATCGGCGCGCCGCCCACCGGCGGCGGGGCGGTGCCGCGCGGCGCCATGCCCGCGGGCGGTGTCATCGGCGGCGCTCCCGGTGCGGGCGCGGCCGGGCGCGGCGCGGGTGCGGGCGGCGTTCGCACCAACCCGGTCGGCGGCATGATCGGCGGCGGTGGCGGTGCGGCCGGACGCGGTGCGGGCGGCGTGGTCAGCGGCCGTGGCGGCCAGGCCGGCATGGGCCCGATGGGCGGCATGGGCGGGCGGCCGGGACAGCGCCGGGACGGCGACGACCCCGACTTCGACCCGGACACCCAGTGGAGCGTCGACCAGGGCGTGGCCCCGGTGCTGGACGCGCCCGACACGCCGGGACCGGTCGATCCGGGTCCCGCGATCGGACTGACTCGATGAGATTCACCGCACGTCTGACGGCGGCGAGCCTGCTCGCCGCCGTCGCCACGGTCGCCGTGGGCGCCCCCGCCCACGCCGACCGCTACCGCGACGACCAGTGGTATCTGCCCTTCCTCAAGATCGCCGAAGCGCACGCGATCAGCCAGGGGGAGGGCGTCACCGTCGCGGTGATCGACACCGGGGTCGAGGGCAAGCACCCCGATCTGAACGGCAACGTGCTGCGCGGCTTCGACACGGTGATCGGCGGCAACGGCGACGGCTGGGGCGACCACGACGGCCACGGCACCGGCATGGCCGGCCTGGTCGCGGCGCACGGCCACGGCACGGGCGCGCGCGACGGCGTGCTCGGCATCGCGCCGAAGGCCAAGGTGCTGCCGATCCGCACGGTCTCGCCGAAGGGCGACGGCGGCGGCGACGCCATCGCCATCGCCATCGACGAGGCGGTCAAGCGCAACGTGAAGATCATCTCAGTGTCGCAGTCGGCCCACTCGGCGGACTCGGCCACCGAGATCCAGGCGGTCGCCCGCGCCCACGCCGCCGGCGTGCTGGTCTTCGCCGCCGCCGGCAACCAGCCGAACGACCGCTACGTGGCCCCGCCCGGCCGCTACCCGGGCGCGGTGGCCGTGGGCGCGGTGGACAAGCAGGGCAACATCGCCGCGGTCTCGACCCGCGGGCCGGAGGTGCAGCTGGTCGCGCCGGGCGTCGACATCACCAGCACCAGCCGGATCAACAAGGACAAGGGCACGCAGTATCGGCGCGGCACCGGCACCAGCCCGGCGACCGCCATCACGGCAGGCGTCGCGGCGCTCGTCTGGTCGAAGTACCCGCAGCTCACCGCCGACGAGGTGCTGGAGCGGCTGACCCGCACCGCGGTGGACAAGGGCACGCCTGGCCGGGACGAGGACTACGGCTTCGGCCTGATCGACCCGGTCGCGGCGCTGACCGCCCCGGCGGCCCAGCCCTCGCCCAGCGCGGCGGCGGGCACGCCGGAGCCCGGCGACAGCCCGGCGCGCAAGAGCGACCGCGACGCCAATGCCGGGAGTTTCAGCCTGCTGCTCCTGGTCATCGGCGGGGTGGTGCTGGCGCTCATGGTGCTCGCCGTGGTCATCGGCCTGCGCGTGGCACGCCGCCGCGGCGGCGGCGAACCGCCCGCCCGGTAGTCTGCCCAGCATGACGGCTCGACCGACCCTCGTCCTCGCCTCTGCGAGCCCCGCCCGGCGCACCCTGCTCGACGCGGCGGGCATCGACGCCGAGGTGATCGTCAGCGGCGTGGACGAGGACGCCGTCGAGGCGACCACCGCCGAGGCGCTCAGCGGCGTGCTGGCCCGGATGAAGGCCCACGCCGTGGCCGAGCGGATGCGGCACAGCTCGGCCGCGCCGAGCCCGGCGCTGGTGCTCGGCTGCGACTCGGTGCTCGCCTTCGACGGGCAGATCCTGGGCAAGCCCGCCGACGCCGAGGACGCGCTCAAGCGCTGGCAGGCGATGCGCGGACGCAGCGGCGTGCTGCACACCGGGCACTGCCTGCTGGAGCTGCCCGGCGGCCGGGTCGCCGAGCGGGTCGCCTCGACCGTGGTCCACTTCGCCGACCTGAGCGACGCCGAGATCGAGGCGTACGTCGCCTCCGGCGAGCCGCTGTGGGTGGCCGGCGCGTTCACCATCGACGGCCTGGGCGGGCCGTTCGTCGAGCGCATCGAGGGCGACCACACCAACGTGGTGGGCCTGTCCCTGCCCGTGCTGCGCCACCTGCTGGCCGAGCTGGACCTCCAGCTCACCGACTTCTGGCGCGCGCGCTGACCCCTCGCCGGTGGCATAGGGTCGATTCATGAGTCGATCCTTCATCACGGTCACCGAGGAACTGCACGACTATGTGGTGGCGCACGGCACCCCGCCCGGCGAGCTGGAGCTGGACCTCGCCGCCGAGACGCAGCGGGCCACCGGCCGCGCCGCCGGGATGCAGATCGAGCCCGAGTACGCCGCGCTGCTGACCATGCTCACCCGCCTGGTACACGCCCGGCACGCGGTCGAGGTGGGCACCTTCACCGGCATGTCCTCGCTGGCCATCGGCCGGGGGCTGGCCGAGGGCGGCCGCCTGGTCTGCTTCGACATCTCCGACGAGTACACCTCGATCGCGCGCCGGTTCTGGCAGCGCGCGGGCCTGGCCGACAAGATCGAGCTGCGCCTGGGCCCGGCGGTGGAGGGGCTGGCCGCGCTGCCCGACGAGCCTTATCTGGACCTGGCCTTCATCGACGCCGACAAGGAGAGCTACGGCGCCTACTGGGACGCCCTGGTCCCCCGGATGCGCTCCGGCGGCATGCTCGTCGTCGACAACGTGCTCTGGTCCGGCCGCGTCCTGGACGAGCACCCGAAGGACGCCTCGACCGCCTCGCTGATCGACTTCAACGCCAAGGCCGCCGCCGACCCGCGCGTCGACGTCGTGATGCTCCCCTTCTCCGACGGCGTCACCCTCGCCCGCAAACGCTAGAAAGGAAGGGCACCTTCTTATCGTTCTACGTAGAGGAAGGGCACCTTCTTAACGCATAGGGCCCGCCCGGCAGCAAGTCTCGGCCGTCGCCGGTCGGCAGCGATCCGAGGCGTGGTCAGGCCGCCTCGGTGACCAGGACCGGCGTGACCCGGCTGCCGGTGGTGTGGCCGAACCGCCACGCCAGGTACGCCGCACCAGCGATGAGCACCGGGATCAGCAGGAACGCGGTGTGGGCGCCGACCTGGTCGGCGACGAGGCCGAGCAGCAGCGGGCCCGCGCCGAAACTGACCGCCATCGAGTACGCCGCCACGCCCGCCGCCCGGTCCGCCTGCCCCGGCGCGGCGGCCACGGCCAGCGAGATCGCCACGGGGTAGTGCATGGCGTTGCCGAGCCCGACCACGATCAGCCCGGTGACCGCGGCGGCGGCGCTGCCCGCCGTCCAGAACACGGCGAACCCGGCCAGGCTGACCGCCAGCGCGCCGAAGTACAGCGGGATCGACGGCACCCGAAGCGCGATCCGCGCGCCCGCCAGGCGGCCCACGAACATGCCCCCGACCACGGCGGACATCACCGCCGTCGCGGCACCCGCGGACAGTCCGACCTGATCGCGCAGCACGGACGCGGCCCACATCGACAGCACGACCTCCACCGCGCCGGTGACCGTCATCATGCCCCAGGCCAGCCAGTACGCCCCGGGCAGCGACGGCCGCGCCCCGGCCCCGCCCAGCACGGCGCTGGTCGCCGGGACGTCCACGGACGCGGCGGCCTCGGCCGGGACGCCGACCGTGAGACCAGACGGGATGCGCACCCGCTTGACGAAGGCGAGGGCCGCGACCAGGGCGATGAGCAGGACCAGCACGCCCATGCCGGTGCGCCAGCCCAGCCCCGCGCGCATCGTCGCGCCGATGACCAGGGGTGCGATCAGACCTGCGGCGCAGGCAGCGGCGTTGGCCTCGCTGATGGCGGCTGGGCCGGCCGGGCCGTGCTGCTCGGACAGGGCGGAGACGATGCCGCCGATCGCGGCGATGCCCGCGACCGCGATCAGCGCGGTGAGCGCGATGGTCACCGGGAACAGCGCGGGCAGGAACACGAACCCGAGCACCCCGGCGGCGATGACGGCCTGGCAGACCCAGAGCACCGGCCCCCGGCCGTACCGCCGCGAAAGGACCGGGTAGAGCGCCCCACCGGCGACCGCACCGGCCGCGATGGCGGTGCTGTGCAGGCCCGCCATGGCGGCCGAGGTGCCCTGCTCGTCGCGCAGCAGCGGCACCACGGGGCCGAAGCCGTAGTTGAAGTAACCCCAGAGCGCGAGCATCAGGTAGATGAGCCAGGTGGGGAGGTCGCGAACAAGCCGGGGCACCCGTTGAAGCTACGCTCCTTACAGGTGCCCCGGCGCCGGGTTGAGACGGAGCTAACGCACGCTCTTCGCGAACACGCGCGACGAGAGGTAGAGCGCGAGCACGGTCAGCGGGGTGAGGATCGCCAGCGCCTGCCAGACGGCGTCGTCGCCGGGGTTGCCCGCGAACAGCGCCCGCACCCCGTCGGTGGTCCATTTGAACGGGTTGAAGTCGGCCACGTTCTTCAGCCACTGCGGCGCGAAGGTCAGCGGCAGGAAGATGCCCGCCAGCAGCATGATCGGCTGGGTGACCGTGTTCAGCACCGGCGCCATCGCGTCCTCGCTGCGCAGGGTCAGGCCCAGCGCGTAGCCGGTGGACGACAGCAGCAGCGTCATCAGTCCGACGAGCAGGAACGCCAGCAGCGCGTCGCCGACGCCGACCCGCAGCCCGAACGGCACCGCCAGCAGCGTTACCAACACCGCCTGGAACAGCAGCTGTACGACGTCGCGCAGCGACCGGCCGAGCAGCAGCGCGACCCGGCTGACCGGGGTGACCCGGTTGCGCTCGATCACGCCGGCGCGCAGCTCGGCGATGATGCCGAAGCCGGAGAACGCGCTGAACAGCGCGACCATGACCAGCATGCCGGGCACGAAGATCTGGTACGCCCGCGCGTCGGTCATCGTGCCGTCGACGTTCAGCGCCTGCTTCATCAGGGGCGCGAACAGCAGCAGGAAGAACATCGGCTGGATGATGCCGACGATGACCCAGACCGGGTTGCGCAGCAGCAGCTGCATCTGGCGCTGGAAGACCAGCCAGGTGTCACGAAGGAACTTCACTGCTCAGCTCTCCCTCAGGCTGCGGCCGGTCTTGGCCAGGAACACGTCGTCGAGGCTGGGCCGGTGCAGCTCGATGCCGTCGATGACGACGCCGTCGGCGTCCAGGGTGCGCAGCACGTGCGGGATGGCGGTCGCGCCGTCCTCGACGTACAGGCGCAGCGCCTGCTCGGTGGTCTCCAGCTTGCGCACGTACTCGGCGTTGTCGAACAGGTCGGCGGCCTTGCCCACCTCGCCCCGGACGTTGACGGAGACGACGTCGCCGAGCACCTCCTGCTTGAGGTCGGCGGGCGTGCCCTCGGCCACGATCTGGCCGTGGTCCATGATCGCCAGCCGGTCGCAGAGCGCGTCGGCCTCGTCCAGGTAGTGCGTGGTGAGGAAGACGGTCATGCCCATCTCGCGCAGCTTGCGCACCTCGCCCCACATGTGGGCGCGGGACTGCGGGTCAAGGCCGGTGGTGGGCTCGTCGAGGAAGACGACCTTCGGCGAGTGGATGATGCCGAGCGCGATGTCGACCCGGCGGCGCTGGCCGCCCGAGTAGGTCTTGCAGCGGCGGTCGGCGTACTCGGCCAGCTCGAACGTCTCCAGCGCCTTCGCCGCCCGCTCCCGCGCCTCGGCCTTGCCGATGCCGTACATGCGGGCGTGCAGCACCAGCTCCTCGCGGCCGGTGGAGTCGTCCCAGGTGCTGCCGCCCTGGGCGACGTACCCGATGCGGCGGCGCACCTCGCCGGGGTTCTTGCGCAGGTCGGCGCCGGCGATGACGGCCGTGCCGCCGTCCGGCTCCAGCAGGGTCGCGAGCATCCGCAGGGTGGTGGTCTTGCCTGCGCCGTTCGGGCCGAGGAAGCCGAAGATCTCGCCCTCGGCGACGTTCAGGTCGACGCCGCGTACCGCCTCCACGGTCTTGGTCTCGCGACCGGCACGGGAGCGGAAGGACTTCCGCAGCGCGGAGGTCTCGATGATCATTTGCGCTCCAAAGTCGGGGGAATCGACAGGAGCGTAGGACCGGGGTCCGACAGTAGTCAAGTTTGATTAATCGGTTGCGGACTCCGTCGCGGTCTGCGCGTCGCGCCAGCGGGCCAGGAGCGCCTCCGAGAAGTACGGCTCGCCCGCCTCGATCTGCTCCGCCACCCGCTCGCACCAGCCGATCTCGCCCTCGCTGCGGGCGATGCCCAGCTCCAGCATCCAGCGCACATGGGTCGGCTTGTTGTCCGGCACCGCCCAGCCGGACTCGATCGCGGCCCGCGCGCCCTCGTTCTCGGTGCGCAGCTGGCGGGCCCGGTGCCGCAGCGCCGCCGACACCTCCTCCCGGGGCAGCTCGGTCATCAGCGAGAGCCCGGCCAGGAACGGGTCCTCCACCGCGTGCTGCTCCCACAGGGCCGCGGTGAGCAGGTCGCGGAACTGCTCGGCACCCTTGTCGGTCATCTCGTACCGGGTCCGCGCGGGGCGGCCGCCCACCTGCTCGCTGCCGACCTCGCGCAGCGCGCCCTCGTCGGCGAGCTTCTTCAGCGCGTGGTACACCGAGCCCGGCTGCACGTTGGCCCATTTGTCGGCATGCCAGCTGAGCAGCTCCCGGCGCACGTCATAACCGTGCACCGGCTGCAACATGCGCACCACACCGAGGATCATCATCCGGGTCGTCGACACGGTTAAGAGTGTGCGGCCGTGGGACGATCTTGGGTATACGCACCCCGTGCCATGTGACGGGTTAACGGCCGTTCATGACTCACCTCACAGTGCGCCTTAGCGCTCGTTAATGATCAACTCCACCGATAGACTCCGCGCAGGCCCGTTCGGGGAGGACGATGATGACGATGCTGTCCAAAGTGTTGATCGCGAACCGAGGCGAGATCGCCGTACGCGTCGCGCGCGCCTGCCGTGACGCGGGCCTGGCCAGCGTCGCCGTCTACGCCGACGGCGACCGCGACGCCCTGCACGTGACCATTGCCGACGAGGCGTACGCGCTGGGCGGCGAGACCAGCGCCGACACCTACCTGCGCATCGACAAGCTGATCGACGTCGCGCGGCGCTCCGGCGCCGACGCGGTGCACCCCGGCTACGGCTTCCTCTCCGAGAACGCCGACTTCGCCCAGGCCGTCCTCGACGCCGGGCTCACCTGGATCGGGCCCTCCCCGCAGGCCATCCGCGACCTCGGCGACAAGGTGACCGCGCGCCACATCGCGCAGCGCGCCGGTGCGCCGCTGGTGCCCGGCACGCCCGACCCGGTCAAGAACGCCGACGAGATCGTCGCCTTCGCCCGGGAGAACGGCCTGCCCGTCGCCATCAAGGCGGCGTTCGGCGGCGGCGGCCGCGGCCTCAAGGTCGCCCGCACGCTCGAAGAGATCCCCGACCTGTTCGACTCGGCCACCCGCGAGGCGGTCGCCGCGTTCGGCCGGGGCGAGTGCTTCGTCGAGCGCTACCTGGACAAGCCCCGCCACGTCGAGGCCCAGGTGCTGGCCGACCAGCACGGCAACGTGATCGTCGTCGGCACCCGCGACTGCTCGCTGCAGCGCCGCCACCAGAAGCTGGTCGAGGAGGCCCCCGCGCCGTTCCTCACCGACACCCAGCGCGCCGCCATCCACGACTCCGCCAAGGCGATCTGCCGCGAGGCCGGCTACCACGGCGCGGGCACCGTCGAATACCTGGTCGGCGTGGACGGCACCATCTCCTTCCTGGAGGTCAACACCCGGCTACAGGTCGAGCACCCGGTCACCGAGGAGACCTCCGGCATCGACCTGGTCCGCGAGCAGTTCCGCATCGCCGCGGGCGACAAGCTGCGCTTCGACGCCGACCCGGCCCCGCGCGGCCACTCCGTCGAGTTCCGCATCAACGGCGAGGACCCGGGCCGCAACTTCCTGCCCGCCCCCGGCGCCATCACGAAGATGCACCTTCCCTCCGGTCCGGGGGTACGCGTCGACACCGGCTTCGACACCGGCAGCGTCATCAGCGGCAACTTCGACTCGCTGCTCGCCAAGGTGATCATCACCGGCGAGACGCGCACCGAGGCCCTGGAGCGCGCCCGCCGCGCCCTGGACGAGATGGTCGTCGAGGGCATGGCCACCGCGCTGCCGTTCCACCGCGCCATCGTGCGCGACCCCGCGTTCGTCGAGTTCACCGTGCACACCCGGTGGATCGAGACCGAGTGGGACAACACCGTGCCGCCCTTCGGCGCCGGTGCCATGGCCGACGCCGAGGCCGGTGAGCGCCAGACGGTCGTGGTCGAGGTCGGCGGCAAGCGCCTGGAGGTCTCCCTCCCGGCATCCTTCGGCGGGGGTACGGCGGCCGCCGCGCCCGCCGCGTCCGGCCGTCCCGCCAAGCGAGCCGCTGGCAAGCGCGGCGCCGGAGTCGCGGCCAGCGGGGACGCGCTCACCGCCCCCATGCAGGGCACCATCGTCAAGCTCGCGGTCGCCGACGGCGACACCGTGGCCGAGGGCGACACCGTCGTGGTCCTGGAGGCCATGAAGATGGAGCAGCCCCTCACCGCCCACAAGTCCGGCGTCATCACCGGCCTGACGGCCTCGGTCGGCGAGGTCGTCCAGTCCGGCACCACCCTCTGTGAGATCAAGTAACCCGCTCGATCATCGGACTTGCCTGGCACCTGGGCGTATCTTGAACGCGCATTCGCCCATGTGCCAGGCAAGTCGAGTGATCTAGGACCGTTCACCACGACGTGGGCAGGGGCATGCCTTCCGTGTAGCCGGCGGTGGACTGGACGCCGATGAGGGCGCGGGCGTGGAACTCCTCCAGGGTGGTGGCGCCGGCGTAGGTGCAGGCGCTGCGGACGCCGGCCACGATCTCGTCGATCACGTCCTCGACGCCGGGCCGGACCGGGTCCAGGTACATCTTGGCCGTGGAGATGCCCTCCTCGAAGACCGCCTTGCGCGCCCGGTCGAACGCCGAGTCGTCGGCCGTGCGCGCGCTGACCGCGCGCGCCGAAGCCATCCCGAAGTTCTCCTTGTAGCGCCGCCCGTCGGGGTCGGTGTAGAGGTCCCCGGGCGACTCGTACGTCCCGGCCAGCCAGGAGCCGATCATCACGTTCGCCGCGCCCGCAGCAAGGGCCAGCGCCACGTCGCGCGGGTGGCGTACCCCGCCGTCGGCCCACACCTGCCTGCCCAGCTCGCGGGCGGCCGCCGCGCACTCCAGCACGGCGGAGAACTGGGGACGCCCGACGCCGGTCATCATCCGCGTCGTGCACATCGCGCCGGGGCCCACGCCGACCTTGACGACGTCGGCGCCCGCGGCGACGAGATCGCGTACCCCCTCGGCCGTGACCACGTTGCCCGCCACGATCGGGACCGCGGGGTCCAGGGACCGCACCGCGCGCAGCGCATTGATCATGCGGGACTGGTGGCCGTGCGCGGTGTCCACCACCAGCACGTCCACCCCGCCCTCCAGCAGCTCGGCGGCCTTGCCGGCGACGTCGCCGTTGATGCCGATCGCGGCCGCGACCCGCAGCCGCCCCTTCTCGTCCAGCGCCGGCCTGTAGAGAGTCGCCCGCAGCGCGCCCTGCCGGGTGGTGATGCCCGCCAGCCGCCCCTCGTGGTCCACCACCGGGGCGACCTTGCGCCGCCCCTGGGTGAGGATGTCGAACGTCTCGCGCGGGCTGGCCGTGGACGGCACGGTGAGCAGCTCCGTCGACATCACGTCGCGCAGCTGCGAGAAGCGGTCCACGCCCGTCGTGTCCGACTCGGTGACCAGGCCGACCGGGCGGCCCTGCTCGTCCACCACGACCACGGCCCCGTGCGCCCGCTTGGGCAGCAGGTGGATGGCGTCGCCGACGGTGTCGTGCGGGCTCAGCGTGATCGGCGTGTCGTGCACCAGGTGGCGCTGCTTCACCCAGCCGACCACCTCGGTGACCACGCCGCTCGGGATGTCCTGCGGGATGACCGCGAGGCCGCCGCGCCGGGACACCGTCTCGGCCATGCGCCGCCCGGCGATCGCGGTCATGTTCGCCACCACGATGGGGATGGTGCACCCCGTGCCGTCGGCGGTGGACAGGTCCACCTCCATGCGCGAGCCGACCTCGGAGCGGCTCGGCGCCATGAACACGTCGTTGTAGGTCAGATCGTGCGCGGGCTGCGCACCGGACAGGAACCGCATGAGGCCATCTTCGCCCATGATGCGGACCGACCCAGCGCCGACCGGGATATCGACACAAGCCCGGCAATGCGGCACGCCTAATGCGCTAATGAACTACATAAACTACATAAGATGATCTTCGGATTATGTAGTTTAGCCATTTCTTAGCTCATTACCGGATCCGTGTGAGAGTGACCTCCACCGACTGGCCGGTGTTGGAGGGGCCTGCGTAGACGCCCTTGAGCGGGGGCACGTCGCCGTAGTCGCGGCCGCGGCCGACGACCACGTGCCGCTCCCCGACGGGTACGCCGTTCGTCGGGTCGTACGCGCGCCAGTCCCCCGCCCACCACTCCACCCAGGCGTGGCTCTCGCCCGTCACCGGCTTGCCGAGGGGCGCGTTCGGGGTCGGGTGCAGGTAGCCGGAGACGTACCGGGCGGGCACGCCCATGGCCCGCAGCAGCGCCACCGACAGGTGCGACAGGTCCTGGCAGACGCCCTGCTTCTGCCGCCACACCTGCACCACCCCGGTGAGCACCCCGGTCGCGCCCGGCGTGTACGACACCTCCCGCCGCACCAGCTCGAACACGGCGAGCGCCGCCTCGTCCGGCCGGGCATGCCCGGCCCGCAGCGCCGCCGCCAGCCCGCCCAGCTCCTCGTCCAGCGCCGTACGCGGCGTCGGCAGCAGCAGCTCCTGCCACCGGTCGACGACGGCCGGCTCGGTCAGCTCCGCCCAGCCCGGCCCGTCGGCGCCGAGCGCGGCCGGTCCGGAGGTCTCCACGGTGCTGTCGGCGATCACCTCCAGCACCTCGTGCGGCACCTGCACGTCGAACGACGTCACCGTGGTGCCCCAGTAGTCCTGGTAGCGGTGGGTGCGCGCGGCCGGCCACACGGTGATCCTGTCGTCGAGCACGGTCTGCCGCGGCTCGGTGCTGGGCGACATCCGCGCCTCGTTGTACGACGACGCCACCGGCCCCCCGTACTGGAACCCCGTCCGGTGCCGGATCTGCACCCGCCACCCCGGCCCCGCGACGCTCATGACTCCTCCTTCATGCGACGGCTCCGGCCTGCCAGTGCACGGCGGCGGTCTGGCGGAAGTAGCGGGCCGAGACCGCGTCGTTGACCTGGGAGCAGGTGCGCTCCAGGCCGGACAGCACCGGGCCGAGATCGGCCAGCAGCTCGTCCGAGGAGCGGTACGCCAGGTCGGTGCGGGCGCGGCCGAGGATGCGCTGCGCGTCGGTGCCGACGCCGACCCGCCCGGCGCGCCCCGCGCCCGCGGCGGGCTCCAGCTCGGCCAGGCACGACTCGGCGATGACCAGCGCGGCCAGGATCGACCTGGGGAAAAGCCGGTCGAGCAGCAGGAACTCGGCGGCGTGCCGGTCGCTGAGCGAGCCGCGGTAGGTGCGCAGGTAGGTCTCCCAGGCCCCGCACGAGCGCAGCAGGGTGAGCCAGCTCGGGATGCTGCCCCCGGCGCGGCTGTGCGTGGACAGCAGCCGGGCCGTCATGTCGACCCGTTCCACGCTGCGCCCGAGCACCAGGAACAGCCAGCCCTCGTCGCGGCTCATGGTGGCGTCGGCGAGCCCGGCCAGCACCGAGCAGCGCTCACGCACCCAGGTGAAGAAGCGGTGCACGCCACCCTCCTCGATGCGGCGGCGGGATCCGGCCAGGCCGAGCCAGGTGGTGTTGAGGCACTCCCACATCTCCGCGCTGACCGTCTCGCGCGCGCCGCGGGCGTTCTCCCGGGCGGCGGCCAGCGCGCCCAGCACCGAGCTGGTGCTGGTCAGGTCGAGGCCGAGCCGTTCGACGACGCCGGGCAGGCTGGCCCCCTCCTCGCTCACGGGCAGGCCCATGACGCCGAGCAGGGAGCGGCAGGCCTGCTCCTCGTCGGTCCACGGGTCCTGCAGCATCCGGTGCAGGTGCACGTCGAGGATGCGCGCGGTGTCCTCGGCGCGCTCGACGTAGCGGCCGATCCAGTAGAGCGACTCGGCGATGCGGCTCAGCATGCCGTCCTCCCGTCTGCTCGTGCCTGCTGCTGCTGTTGCTGCTGCTGGTTGCCGGACTGGCCGGGACCGGGGTCGGGGCGGCGCGGCGACGGGATCACGGCGACCCCGTCCGGCCCGTCCCAGGCGGCGGGGTCGTACCAGTCCTCGGCGGGTGCGCCGGGTTCGGTGAGCACCCAGGTGTCCTTGGAGCCGCCGCCCTGGCTGGAGTTGACGACCAGGGCGCCCTCCGGCAGCGCGACCCGGGTGAGCCCGCCGGGCAGCACCCGCACCTGGCTGCCGTCGTTGACCGCGAACGGCCGCAGGTCGACGTGCCGGGGGCGGAGCCGGTCCTCGATCAGGGTGGGCACCATGGACAGCTTCACCTCGCGCTGGGCGATCCAGCCGCGCGGGTCGAGCACGATGCGCTGGCGTACGTGTTCCAGCTGCTCGTCGGTGGCCTGCGAGCCGATGACGATGCCCGCCCCGCCAGAGCCGTCCACCGGCTTGAGCACCAGCTCGTCCAGGCGGCCCAGCACGTGGGTGCGCACGTCGGGGTCGTCGAGGCGGTAGGTCTCCACGTTGGGCAGGATCGGCTCCTCGCCCAGGTAGTAGCGGATCAGGTCGGGCACGTACGTGTAGAGCAGCTTGTCGTCGGCGACGCCGTTGCCGACCGCGTTGGCGATGGTGACGCTGCCCGCGCGGGCGGCGTTGAGCAGGCCCGCGCAGCCGAGCATCGAGTCGGCCCGGAAGTGCACGGGGTCGAGGAACTCGTCGTCGATGCGCCGGTAGATGACGTCGACCCGCTGCTCCCCGGCGGTGGTGCGCATGGCCACCTCGTTGCCCGCGCACACCAGGTCGCGCCCCTCGACCAGCTCGACGCCCATCTCCCGGGCCAGCAGCGCGTGCTCGAAGTAAGCGGCGTTGTGCACTCCAGGTGTCAGTACCACGATGGTGGGGTCGTCCACTCCGGCCGGGGCCGCGGCCCGCAGGGCCTGCAGGAGCATGCCGGGGTACGACTCGACGGGGCGCACCCGGGTCGCGGTGAACGCCTCGGGCAGCGCGTGGGCCATGGCGCGCCGGTTCTCCATCACGTAGCTCACCCCGGACGGGGTGCGCACGTTGTCCTCCAGCACCCGGAACTCGCCCGCCTCGTCGCGGATCAGGTCGACCCCGGCGACGTGCACGCGCACCCCGTTCGGCGGCACGATGCCGGCCGCCTCGCGGTGGAAGTGGGCGCTGGTCACGATGAGCCGCCGGGGCACGATCCCGTCGGCGAGCACCGCGCCCTCGCCGTAGACGTCGGCCAGGAACGCCTCCAGCGCGCGTACCCGCTGCCCGACCCCGGCCTCGACGTGCCGCCACTGGTCGGCGGCGATGATGCGGGGCACGATGTCCAGCGGGAACGGCCGCTCCACGCCCTTGAGCGCGAAGGTGATGCCCTGGTCGAGGAAGGCTCTGGCCAGCACGTCGGCGCGGACCCGCAGCTCGCCGCCGGCCAGCGGCCACAGCGTCGCGTGCAGCGCCTCGTAGGTGGACCGGGGCTGGTCGGGCACGCCGAACATCTCGTCCCAGCCGGGACCGAGCGGGTAGTCCTCGAAAAGGTCCGCCATGTCCCGAAGCTACGCGTAAAGCGTTGCGGGCGCGTAAACGATGTGAGATGTGGGACGCCCGTCCCATGTGGAGAGACGGGCGTCCCGCGCGGCTACTCCAGCTCGTGCTGCATCAGCTGGCGGGCGGCCTCGGCGAGGCTGCCGGTCAGCGACGGGTAGATGGTGATGGTGTGGGCGAGCTGGTTCACCGTCATGTGGTTCTCCACCGCCATGGTGATCGGCATGATCAGCTCGCTGGCGCGCGGCGCGACGACCACGCCGCCGACCACGATGCCGCTGGCGGGGCGGCAGAACAGCTTCACGAAGCCGTCGTCCAGCCCGGCCATCTTGGCGCGCGCGTTGCCGGCCAGCGGCAGCATCACCTGGCGCGCCGGGACCTTGCCGCTGTCCACGTCGGCCTGGGACACGCCGACCGTGGCCAGCTCGGGGTCGGTGAACACGTTCGCGGCGACGGTGCGCAGCCGCAGCGGCGCCACCGCCTCGCCCAGCGCGTGCCACATCGCGATCCGGCCCTGCATCGCCGCGACGCTGGCCAGCGGCAGCACGCCGGTGCAGTCGCCCGCCGCGTAGACGCCGGGCACGTTGGTGCGCGAGACCCGGTCCACGGTGACGTAGCCGCCGGGGCCGACGGCCACGCCGTACTCGGTCAGGCCGAGGTCGGCGGTGTTCGGGATGGAGCCGACCGCCATCAGCGCGTGCGAGCCGGTGACGACCCGGCCGTCGGCGAGGGTGACCTCGACGCCGTCGCCGATCCGCTTGACCGCGTCGGCGCGGGAGTTGTTCAGGATGGTCATGCCGCGGGCCCGGAAGACCCGCTCGATCGCCATCGCGGCGTCGGCGTCCTCGTGCGGCATGACCCGGTCGCGGGACGAGACCAGCGTCACCGGGATGCCCATCGCCAGGTACGCCGAGGCGAACTCGGCGCCGGTGACGCCGGAGCCGATCACGATCAGGTGCTCGGGCAGCTTGGGCAGGTCGTACACCTGGCGCCAGGTCAGGATGCGCTCGCCGTCGGGGACGGCGGTGGGCAGCCGCCGGGGCGTGGCGCCGGTGGCGATCAGGACCGTGCCGGCGTCGATGGCGTACTCGCCGTCGCCCTCGTCGGGGCGCACGCGCACCCGGTGGGTGTGCCCGAGCGTGTCCTCGCCCAGCCGGGCCGTGCCCTTGACCAGGGTCACCCCGGCCTTGACCAGCTTGGCGTGGATGTCGCCCGACTGGGCCAGGGCCAGCCGCTTCACCCGGCTGTGCACGGCGGGGCCGTCCACGGTGATGGCCTCCAGCCCGTCGGAGTGGATCCCGAACTCCTCGGTGTCGCGGTAGTTCGTCACCACGTCCGAGCTGGCGATGAAGGTCTTGGACGGGACGCAGTCGTGCAGAACGCAGGCGCCGCCGGCGCCGTCTGCCTCGACGACCGTGACGTCCGCGTCGAGCTGCGCGGCGACCAGCGCCGCCTCGTATCCGGCGGGTCCGCCACCGATGATCACAATCCGGCTCACGGTGCCATTCTTCCCTACGCGGCAAGTCACGCAGCGTCGGATGCGAGCGCGATCACGCTCACGCTGCGTGCCGATAAAGACACCGAGTGGTCCGACACGCACGGGCGTATTCTCAGCAAGCGGTCCGGGCGGCTATCGTCATCGCCGTGCGTCATTACGCAGCGTACGGCTCGAACCTGGACCCTGCCCGCATGCGGGCATACTGTCCGCACTCGCCCATGGTCGGGACCGGCTGGCTCGAAGACTGGCGGCTGACCTTCGCGGGCGAAGACGAGGTCGGCTGGGAGGGTGCCGTCACCACGATCGTCGAATCGCCGGGCGACCGGGTCTTCGTCGCGCTGTACGACGTGCACCCGTGGGACGAGGCGGCGCTCGACGAGGTCGAGGGCGCCAACGCGGGCACCTACACCAAGCTGCACCTGCGCGTCGCCACGCTCGACGGCAGCGCGCTGGCCTGGGTGTACGTCTTCCACGGGTACGAGGGCGGCCTGCCGACCGCGTGGTACCTGTCGGAGATCGCGAACGCGGCGGAGAAGGCGGGCGCCCCCGACGACTACGTCGCGGCCCTGCGCGCCCGCCCCACCCGCACGGTGCGTCCCTAGCCCAGCGCGGGCCGCTCGTAGATGTTCGCCCGGTACGCCGGGCGCATCCCCACGCCCGTGTACAGCTTGATCGCCTCGGTCGGGTTGGCCAGGTCCACGCCCAGCCCCACCGAGGTCCGGCCGTTGGCGGCGTAGCGGTCGAACGCGGCGGCCAGCAGCGCCCGGCCCACCCCGCGCTTGCGGAACTCCGAGCGCACCGCGAGGTGCTTCACCCAGCCCTCGCCGTGCACGTCGCTCTGCTCCGATGACTGCAGGATGCCCGCCAGGACGCCGTCCACCTCGGCGACGAACCACTCGTCCAGCCGCACCCGGTGCCCCTCCAGGAAGCGCTCGCGCCACCGCTCGTAGCTGGTCGGCTGGTAGTCCGGCGTGTCCCGGAACGCGGTGTCGAGCACCGCGAAGAACTCCGGCATCTCCTCCTCGCGGACCGGCCGCACCGTCACGTCCGGCACCGGCGCGGTCGCCGGCGCGGGCAGGTCCAGCTGCATGCGGGCGTACTGCTTCACGAACGTGAAGCCCGCCGCGGTCAGCGAGTCGATCCAGTACTGCTCGGCGGGGATCGCGCCCGCGCGCACGGTGCCCTCGCCCCGCTCCTCCGCGCGCCGCTGCGCCGCAGCCAGGATCCGGGCCAGCAGTGGCCGCATCGCCGGGCGGCCGCCCTCCGGGTGTACGTACACCTCCAGGAACTCGCGCGGGCCGCCCGCGCCGTCCTCCAGGTACGCCCAGCCCGCGATCGCGCCCGTAGCGTCCACCGCGACCTCGGTGTACGGCCCTGCCAGCGCCTCGGCCACGTCCTCCGGCGCGAAGTCGGCGAACCCGACCGCGCTCATGTCACTGGCGTGCACCAGCGCCAGCAGGTCGTCGGCATCCGCCGGGCTCGTGGCCCGGAACGCCCATCCAGCGGGCAGCTCATCGTTCGTCACGCCGCCATCCTGGCAACCGCCCCGCCGATCGGCAGCCCATTTACCCGCCCGCGCAGGTCAGGAGCGGCGGGGGAAGACCGTGCGGGCGGTGTCCTTGAGGAGGGTGACCAGCTCGCCGCGTTCGGCGGGGGTGAAGCGCTGGACCGCCTGGCCGCCGACCCGGTCGGCGACGGCGTCCGCCCAGGCCCGGCGGCGCAGCAGCGGGGCGACCGGCGGGTACGGCGGCTGCCAGCCGAACGCGACCGCGGCCGCCTCCCCCTCCGGCCCGGCGACCAGCGCCTGCACCGGGCTCAGCCCGCAGGCCCGGACGCCGAGCAGCAGCGCCCCGGCCCGGTGCTCGCGCAGCAGGTGCAGCGCGACCGCGGCGCGGGCGCCGGGGCCGTCGCCGGGCACCGGCATGGCCCGCCAGGCGGCGAACAGCGGCAGGCCGGACCCGTCGGCGGCGAGCACCGCCTTCTCGGTCAGCTCGACCAGCCGGTCCACGCGCGGGACGTCGTCCAGGTGCTCGGTGCCCCAGCGGCAGCACTCGGCCAGCATGTGCGCGGCGACCTCGCGCGGGGACAGGGCGCGGCGCGCGGCGTCCCAGCCGTCGCGTACGGCGTCCGGCGCGATGAGGCCCAGGGCGGCGGCGACGGTGTCGGGGCGTACGTCGCCCAGCGCGCCGCCCCGGCCGGCCACGTAGCAGGCCCAGCCGGTCAGGCCGAGTTCGCGGGCGCGGCGCAGGGTGCGGGGGCATTCCAGGAACGCGCCGCCGAGCCGGTTCACCGCGCTCGCCGCCATCGCCGCGGTCTGCGTGGCGGTCGCCGTCAACGGGGGTGTCACATGTGGATTGTGCCGGTGCCGAGCGCCCGGCGGCAGCCCCGGAAAACGCGTGCGCGTCCGGGCGGGTCATCCCTACCCTTGCCGCATGCGTGCGGACATGTACTTCTCGGTGGACGTCGAAGCCGACGGGCCCATCCCGGGGCCGTACTCGATGCTCAGTTTCGGGGCGGTGGCCGCGGGGACCATGGCCGGCTCGTTCACCCCGGCGGGGCCGCGTCCCGCGACGTTCTATCGGGAGCTGCGGCCCATCAGCGACGAGTTCGTGCCGGCCGCGCTGGCGGTGTCCGGGCTGGACCGCGACGTGCTGGCCCGGGAGGGGACCGACCCGGCGGTCGCGATGCGCGAGTTCAGCCGGTGGGTGGCCGAGACCGCGGGCGACGCGCGGCCGGTGTTCGTGGCGTACCCGGCGAGCTTCGACTGGATGTTCGTGTACTGGTACCTGATCCGCTTCACCGGCGCGAGCGTGTTCGGGCACTCCGGCTGCCTGGACGTGAAGACGGCGTACGCGATCCGGGCGGGGGTGCCGTTCGGCCGGGCGCACAAGCGGGCGATGCCGAGGCACCTGCTGTCCACCCGGCCGCACACCCACCACGCCCTGGACGACGCGGCCGAGCAGGCCGACCTGTTCGCGAACCTGATGACCTGGGACGGCAGCTAGACCTCCACGGTGGACCCGGCGGCCAGACGCGCGTACTCGGCGCCGGAGCGGGCCGTCATGTGCGCGTCGGTCAGCGCCAGGCCCTGCTCGTTGAACAGGCAGTCGTGCAGGGCGTACGCCCGCTGCGGCCGGACCGCCCGGACGAAGTCGATCGACTCGGCCAGCTTCAGCCACGGCCCGGAGACCGGCACGAACAGCGTCTCCACCCGCGCCCCCTCGGGCACGTCGAACGAGTCGCCGGGGTGGTAGAGCGTCTCGTTGATCAGGAACCCCAGGTTCGCCACCCGCGGGATGTCCGGGTGGATCACGGCGTGCAGCCCGCCATACGCCTTGACCAGCAGGTTCGCGGCGGTGAACGCGTGCCCGGAGGTGACCGGCACCGCGGCGCCCGCCCACTGCGCGGAGAACTTGTCCACCACGTCGGGGTGGGCGTAGATCTGGATCGACGGGCGCTTGGCCAGCGCGTCTACCAGCTGGTCGGCGTCCACATGGTCGGCGTGCTCGTGGGTGAGCAGCACCGCGTCGGCTCCGTCGAGGGCACGCTCGGACTCGCTCCACACCCCGGGATCGATCACCACCACCGCGTCGTCGTGCTCGATCCGCAGGCACGAGTGGGAGTACTTCGTCACCCGCATCGGGAGGCCCCCTTTTCACGTCGCTCGATTTCGTGGCCCGAATGTCGTCCTTCCGTGACCAGTCTGCCGGAACCTGAGGTGTCATGAGACGCGTCCGCAAAGGCATGAAGAAGACGTTCGTAGTGGCGGCCCTGACCGGCCTGATGCTGCTGGCGGGATGCGCGTCGTCCGACGATGCGGCCTCGCCCACCGCGGGCAAGCCGGCGCCCGGCGCCGGGGACACGGGCCGCGACCCGCTGGCGTACGGCGAGCAGAACAAGGGTGAGGGCGACGGCGCCGTCGCCCCGCAGGGGGTCGAGGCCACGGCCGGGCCGGTCACCGGCCGCTCGCTGATCTACCGCGGCGAGCTGACCGTGCGCGTGGACGACGTGGCGGCCGCCGCCGACCGGCTCACCAGCCTGGTCACCACGGCGGGCGGGCACATCGGGGCGGAGAAGCGGGTCTCGGGCGGCACCCAGGCCGAGGCTTCGGTCACCGTACGCGTGCCCGCCAAGCAGTTCCACGGCGTGCTGGAGCAGATCGCGAAGCTGGGCGAGGAGGTCTCCCGCGGCTCGAACACCGAGGACGTGACCGAGGCCGTCGTCGACCTGGACACCCGGATCGCCGCGCAGCGGGCCAGCGTCGAGTCGGTGCGCCGCATGTTCACGCAGGCCAAGCAGCTCAGCGAGGTGGTGATGCTGGAGCGTGAGCTGAACCAGCGCCAGGCCGAGCTGGCCTCGCTGGAGCGCAAGAAGGCGACCCTGGACGACCTGGTGGCACTGTCGACCATCACCGTGTCGCTGGTCGGCCCGGACACCCCGCTGCCCGAGCCGGAGGAGGAGCCCATGCCGGGCTTCCTGGGCGGCCTGAAGGCGGGCTGGGACGCCTTCGTCGGCACGGTCCAGGTGGCACTGGCGGTGTTCGGCTTCGTGCTGCCGTTCCTGATCGCGCTGGCCATCCCGGTCGGCCTGCTCATCGCCCTGCGCCGCCGCCGTCGCCCGGCCACGGTCGCCACCGCGCCCGCTCCGCCCGCTCCCCCTTCCGCGCCTGCCGGTCCGCCGACCGCAGGCTGACCCGCCGCCGGTCCGCGGCGGGTGACATGACGAAGCCCCCGCCCTGCCCGTGAGGGGCGAGGCGGGGGCTTCGGCGTGGTTCAGAAGGAGGGGGAGGCGAGGGCGGCCAGGGCGGTGTGCACCATGGTGCGGACGCCGTAGCCGATGGCGCGCTCGTCGACGTCGAAGGCCGACTGGTGGATGTCCATGCCCGCGGCCGCGCCGGGGATGCCGGTGCCCAGTCTGATCATGGCGCCGGGGACGTGCTCCAGGTAGAACGCGAAGTCCTCGCCGCCCATGCTGATCTCGGCCTCGACCACGCGCTCGGCGCCCAGCGCCGCGCCGGCCGCGCCGGCGATGACCGCCGACGCCATCCGGTCGTTGATCACCGGCGGGACGCCGCGGGTGTAGCGCACGTCGGCCTTGGCGCCGGTGCCGTCCACCACATCCTTGATCAGCTGGGTGACCAGGTCGGGCGCCTCGCGCCAGGCGTCGCGGTTGAGCACCCGGATGGTGCCCTTGGCGCTGCCCTCGCTCGGGATCGCGTTGGAGGCCTCGCCCGCGTGGATCGCGCCGAAGACCATCGAAAGGCCCGCGCGCGGGTCGACCCGGCGGCCCAGCAGCGCGGGCACCTCGGTCACCACCCGGCCCAGGGCGTACACCAGGTCGGCGGTCAGGTGCGGGCGGGCGGTGTGGCCGCCCTTGCCGCTCAGCCGGACCTCGACGGCGTCGCAGGCGGCCGTGATGGCGCCCGAGCGCACCCCGACGATGCCGACCGGCAGCTGCGGCGCGCAGTGCAGGGCGTAGATCGCGGCGACGTCCTTCAGCGCGCCCGCGGAGATCATCTCCGGGGCGCCCGAGTTGATCGACTCCTCGGCCGGCTGGAAGATCAGCCGCACCCGGCCGCCGATGCCGCCCTGCTGCTCCAGCTGGGCCAGCGCCAGGCCGACCCCCAGCAGCACGGTGGTGTGCACGTCGTGGCCGCAGGCGTGGGTCACGTTCGGCACGGTCGAGCGGTACGCCACGTCCTTGGTGTCGGGCAGCGGCAGCGCGTCGAGGTCCGCGCGCAGCGCGATGACGCGGTCACCGGTGCCGATGTCACACATCACGCCATTGCCCCGGGGCAGGAAACGCGGCTGCAGCCCGGCCGCGGCGAGCTCGCGGGCGACCAGTGCGGCGGTTTCGAACTCCTGGTGCGAGAGTTCCGGGTGCGCGTGAATGTGACGTCGTACGGCTACCAGGTCGGCGCCCCGCGCGGCGAGCCAGCGGTCGAGCCGGCCAGGCAGCGGATCGGTGTCCGACATGATCTCGGACACCATGGACGACGTCAGCAAGCTGCTCTTGGGCAGCGCCAGCGCACTCGTCACGGCAGATTCTCGATCTCGGTCGATGGGATAAAACGCGTCAAGCCTAGCCCCGGAACGGTGACTCTGCGCAACTACGTTCTTGTAGCCCCCGGGTTGCGGAGAGTCACATTCGAGCAGGTAGGAGCGTTCCAAAGCTAGCGGGACCGTCGATTGCACGTGTCCTCACCTCCTACAACGGGTGACGACGTGCCGGGTCACGCATGACGGGAGACTGGTATCACGGAGTTCAATTCAGTCGTACAGATGGTGCGCTGCAACAACCTGCCAACGCGAAAACGGCTCCGAAGACACGAAACCACCCGGGCGGGGTCGCCCGGGTGGTTGATCGAGAAATGTCAGAAGGTCTCGCGCGGCTGGTACGTGCCCCACACCGAACGCAGCGCGTGACACACCTCACCGACGGTCGCCCGCAGCCGCAGCGCCTCGCGCATCGGGTAGAGCACGTTCTCGGTGCCCGCCGCGGCCTCGCGCAGCTTGCCCAGGGCCGCCTCGACGGCGTCCGCGTCACGCTCGGCGCGCAGCCTCGCCAGGCGCGCGGCCTGCTCCTTCTCGATCGCCGGGTCGACGCGCAGCGGCTCGTACGGCTCCTCGACGTCGATCGTGAACCGGTTGAGGCCGACCACCACCCGCTCGCCGGAGTCCACCTCCAGCGCGGTGCGGTACGCCGAGGACTCGATCTCGCGCTTCTGGAAGCCCGCCTCGATCGCGCCGACCGCCGAGCCGTGCTCGAACACCCGCCCGATCAGCGCCGTGGCCTCGGCCTCGATCTCGTCGGTCATCGCCTCCACCACGTAGGAGCCCGCGAACGGGTCCACGGTGGCGGTCAGGTCGGTCTCGTACGCGAGCACCTGCTGCGTACGCAGCGCGAGCCGGGCCGCCTTCTCGGTGGGCAGCGCGATGGCCTCGTCGTAGGAGTTGGTGTGCAGCGACTGGGTGCCGCCCATGATCGCGCCGAGCGCCTGCGCGGTGACCCGCACCAGGTTCACCTCCGGCTGCTGGGCGGTGAGCTGAACGCCCGCGGTCTGGGTGTGGAAGCGCAGCATCCACGACTTCGGGTCCTTGGCGCCGAACTCCTCGCGCATCACCTTCGCCCAGATGCGGCGGGCGGCGCGGAACTTCGCCACCTCCTCCAGCAGCGTGGTGCGCGCGACGAAGAAGAACGACAGGCGCGGCGCGAACGCGTCCACATCGAGCCCGGCGGCGACCGCGGCGCGCACGTACTCGATGCCGTCGGCCAGCGTGAACGCGATCTCCTGCACGGGCGTCGCGCCCGCCTCGGCCATGTGGTAGCCGGAGATCGAGATGGTGTTCCACTTGGGAACCTCGGCCCGGCAGTAGGCGAACGTGTCGGCGACCAGGCGCAGCGACGGCTTGGGCGGGAAGATGTACGTCCCGCGCGCGATGTACTCCTTGAGGATGTCGTTCTGGATGGTCCCGTTGAGCTTGTCGCCCGGCACGCCCTGCTCCTCGGCGACGAGCTGGTAGAGCAGCAGCAGCACGCTGCCCGGCGCGTTGATCGTCATCGAGGTGGACACCCTGTCCAGCGGGATGTCGCGGAACAGCACCCGCATGTCCTCGATGGAGTCGATGGCGACCCCGACCTTGCCGACCTCGCCGTGCGCGATCGGCTCGTCCGAGTCGTACCCCATCTGGGTGGGCAGGTCGAACGCGACGGACAGGCCCATGGTGCCCGCGTTCAGCAGCTGGTGGTAGCGCGCGTTCGACTCGGCCGCGGTGCCGAAGCCGGCGTACTGGCGCATGGTCCACGGCCGGGAGGTGTACATCGTCGGGTACACACCCCGGGTGAACGGGTACTCGCCGGGCCGTTCGCCGTCGGCCGGTCCGTAGACGGGCTCGATGGGGAAGCCGGATTCGCTGCGCCGCGCTGAACGCTCGTTCATACCCCGGATGTTAGGCGTATCGGTCGCCCGCCGGGGTGAGGGATAACGCACATCACGTACACCCAGGGTGATGACAGCGGGACGGAACGGTGAAATTGGGCGTTGATGCCCGCCCACGGCTTTCGCTGCGCGGCGGAGTCGTACAGGATAGGGAATTGCGCGTCCCCTCGTCCCCTCCCACTTGGCGGCATCAGCAGTGACCACCCATGCATCCACCTGGAGCGGCAGCCCCACCCCCGGCCGAGCCGCTCCGGGCACCGTCATCGGCGGACGCTACTCGCTACGCACCGCGATCGGGCACGGCGGCATGGGCACCGTCTGGCGTGCCGCCGACACCGTGCTGCGCCGCGAGGTCGCCGTCAAGGAGGTCGTGCTGCCGCCGGGCCTTGCCGCCAGCGACGCCGCCTCCATGTACGAGCGCACCCTGCGCGAGGCCCGCGCCGCGGCCAGCCTGTCCCACCCGAGCGTGGTCCAGGTCTTCGACGTGGTCACCGAGGCCGGCCGCCCCTGGATCGTGATGGAGCTGCTGGACGCCCGCGGCCTGGCCGACATGGTGATCGAGGACGGCCCGCTGGCCCCGCGCGCGGTCGCCAAGATCGGCATCGCGCTGCTCGGCGCGCTGGAGGTCGCGCACGCCGCGGGCGTGCTGCACCGCGACGTCAAGCCGGCCAACGTGCTGATCACCACCGACGGCCGCTGCGTGCTCACCGACTTCGGCGTGGCCAAGCTGCCGACCGACGTCCAGCTGACCACCCCCGGCATGGTGCTGGGCTCGCCCCACTTCATCTCCCCCGAGCGCGCGCTCGGCCACGCCTTCGGCCCGCCCAGCGACCTGTTCTCCCTCGGCGTGACCATGTACACCGCCGTCGAGGGCCGCCCGCCGTTCGACAAGGGCGACCCGCTGGCCACCATGCACGCCGTGGTCGAGGAGGAGCCCGTCCCGCCGCAGCGCTGCGGCCCGCTGCGCGACGTGCTCTACGGCCTCATGGAGAAGAACCCGGACCGCCGCTGGGACGTCGGCCGCGCCCGCGCCACCCTGCGCGAGCTGCTGGCCGGGCCGCTGGCCCAGAACGCCACCCCGCAGCACGTCACCGACCCGTGGGCGGTCGTCGCCCCGCAGCCGAGCACCACCGCCTGGGTCACCCCGGCGGCACCGGCGCAGGCCGAGCGCCCCGCCAAGGAGATCGGCGGCCGGGCCCTGCTGCACACCGGCGAGACCCCGTCCACCCGCGCGACCGGCGGCGGCCGCCGCAGCGCGCCGGACCCGCTCGACATGCCCACCGGCGCCCACCCCGCACCCACCGGCGCGCTGCAGACCGTGCAGGCCGCCGGCCCGCGCCCGGCCGCGGCGGCTGGGCCGAAGCCCCTGGACAACCTGGTCGGCCAGGTCAAGGCGTGGCCGAAGAAGATCCGTCTGGCCGCCGCGGCCGGCCTGGCCGGTGTCGTGCTGATCACCGGCGTGGCCTGGGCGGTCATGGGCGACGACGAGCAGCAGCCGCCCGGCTCCGCCGCCCCCGGCAACACCCTGAGCCCGGCCTCCTCGGCCGCGCCCCAGGTGCCCGAGGGCATGCAGAAGGTCACCTTCAAGGGCGTCACCGTGCTCGTCCCCGCCAACTGGAAGGCGGTCAAGGCGGGCAGCTACGTCGACTACCGCGACCCCGCCGACAGCGAGCGCTGGCTGCGCATCAACGTCTACAAGTCCTCCGGCGCCCCGACCAAGGAGCTGGAAGGCGCCGAGCGGAACTTCAAGAAGGACGCCAAGCGCTGCCAGAAGGACACCTACCAGCGCGTCGACCTGTCCGACCAGAAGCTCGGCACCCTGGAGACGGCCGCGCAGCTGGAGTACCTGTGCACCCCGCCGGAGAAGGGCGCCCGGCACGCCATCTGGCGCATCGGCGCGGCCGACGGCATGGCGTACCACATCTACCTCTCGACCTGGGACGACTCCTTCGCGGCGGACAAGCCGGTCTTCGACGCGGCGATCGACTCCTTCGCGCTCGTCACCACCTGAGGGGTTTGCTGCGCATAAGCACGGTCTACGTGTTATGAAACACCGATGACCGACAACCTTGCCGATCGCGTACGCCACTGGATCGCCCAGGACCCCGACCCCGACGCGCGCAAGGAGCTGCAGCAGCTGCTCGACGCCCTACCGGGCACCGAAGCCGAGCTGACCGACCGGTTCAGCGGGCCGCTCACCTTCGGCACCGCCGGGCTGCGCGGCCCGCTGCGCGCCGGGCCCAACGGCATGAACCTGGCCGTGGTCCGGCAGGCCGCGGCCGGCCTGGTCAACTGGCTCACCAAGCACGAGCCCGGCGGCCTGCTAATCATCGGGTACGACGCACGCCGCGGCTCGCACGAGTTCGCGCAGGAGACCGCCCGGGTCGCGACCGGCGCCGGGATGCGCGCCGCGCTGATGCCCCGCCCGCTGCCCACCCCCGTGCTCGCGTACGCGGTGCGCGCGATGGACGCCGTGGCCGGTGTCATGGTCACCGCCTCGCACAACCCGCCGCAGGACAACGGGTACAAGGTGTACCTCGGCGAGCACCTGGGCGGCCCGCTGGGCGCCGGGGCGCAGATCGTGCCGCCCGCCGACCTCGAGATCGAGGCCGAGATCCGCGACGTGAAGCTGCTCTCGCAGGTGCCGCTCGGGCACCCGGGCACCGTGCTCGACGACGAGATCGTGACGTCCTACCTGGCCGCCGCCGCCGCGATCGTGCAGGACGACCAGCCCAAGGACCTGGCGGTGGCGTACACGCCGCTGCACGGGGTCGGCGGCAGGGTGCTCGGCGACGCGTTCCTGCGGGCCGGGTTCCCGGTGCCCGCGGCCGTGCCCGCGCAGGCCGAGCCGGACGGCGCGTTCCCGACCGTGTCCTTTCCCAACCCGGAGGAGCCGGGCGCGATGGACCTGGTCCTCGCGCTGGCCGCCGAGCGCCGGGCCGACATCGCCATCGCCAACGACCCGGACGCGGACCGCTGCGCGGTGGCCGTGCCCGCGCCGAACGGCAACGGCAACGGCTGGCGCATGCTGCGCGGCGACGAGGTCGGCGTGCTGCTCGCCGACCACCTGATGCGGCTGGGCCGCACCGGCACGTACGCCACCACCATCGTCTCGTCCTCGCTGCTGCGGGCCATGTGCGCCAAGCGCGGGTTCGGCTACGCCGAGACGCTCACCGGGTTCAAGTGGCTCTCCCGGGCGGCGCCGGACCTGGTCTACGGCTACGAGGAGGCGCTGGGCATCTGCGTCGCCCCCGGCATGGTACGCGACAAGGACGGCATCACCGCGGCCCTGCTCGTCGCCGAGCTGGCCGCGGGCCTGAAGGCGGAGCTGCGCACCCTCACCGACCGCCTCGACGACCTCGCCAACGAGTTCGGCCTGCACGTCACCGACCAGCTCTCGGTGCGCGTCGACGACCTGGCCGAGATCGAGCGCATGATGGCGCACCTGCGCGCCAAGCTGCCCGGCTCGCTGCTCGACGAGCCGGTCACGTCCACCGAGGACCTGCTCGACCGCCCCGGCGAGCTGAACGCCGACGTGGTCATCCTGCGCACCGAGACGGCCCGGGTGGTGGTCCGGCCGTCCGGCACCGAGCCCAAGCTCAAGGCATACCTCGAGGTGGTCGAACCGGTCTCCGAGGGCGACGTCGCCGCCGCCCGCGAACGCGCCGCCGCGACCGTCCGCGCCCTGCGCACCGAGGTAGCCGCCGCCCTCGGCATCTGGTCCGTCAGCCCCTAAAGCGAAAGGAAGGGCACCTTCTTATCGTTTTCCGATGTAGAAGGTGCCCTTCCTAACGTCTGGCTCAGCCGACGGGCGGGTCCTCGCGGCCGCCCGGCGGCGTGCCGGTGCCGGGCTCCTCGGCCGACGCCGGCACCGGTGCCGGGGCGTCCACCTCGGCCAGCTCGCTCACCGGCCAGACCGTCACGCCGCCGGTGCGCACGCCGTCGCCGACCAGGTCGTCGACCAGCTCGCGCAGGACGTCCGCGCGGGGCGCGCCGTCGGGCAGCACCAGCGCGCCCGCCCGCCAGAAGCGCAGGTCGGCGAGCAGACCGTCGCGCATGCGGCCGGTCACCTTGGGCACCTTCGCGCCCTTGACGATCGAGGCGAACAGCAGATCGGTCGGGCGTGGCGGCGGACCGAACGTGGCGGTGCCCGGCTGGCGGCCGGGGCCGATGAAGTACCCCCCGGGGAAGCTGAACCCCGCTCCCGACTGCGCCCACCAGCGCATGCCCTCGCTGTGCTCGTTGCTGGTCAGTGGCACGGTGACCAGGGTGCGGCCCGCCGGGACGTACGCCCGCCAGGTCCCCTCGGTCACGAACCGCGGCACCGCCGGGCCGCGGTGCGTCGGCAGCGGCAGCGGCAGCAGCGGCACCAGCGCCAGCCCGACCAGGGCGTACGCCAGCCGCCGCAGCGGCAGCCCCTGCGCCGACTGCCGGGGCAGCCGGGCCACCACCTCGACGGTCAGCGCCACCAGCGCCCCCACCACCGGCAGCAGCACCAGCCCGAACCGGACCGGCACCACCGACTCCAGCAGCGGCAGGTGGTTGAACGGCCGCCACAGCCCCGGCAGCGCGGTGCGCTCGCCGCCCGCGAACACCTGCCGCCCCATCGCGAACAGCGCGAACACCGCACCGGTGACGACCAGCGTGCGGACCAGCGCCTGCCGCCACAGCCAGCCCGCCACGGCCAGCCCGAGCAGTGCCAGCAGCGGCCAGCCCAGGAACGTGTTCTCCTCGGCCGCGTTCGGCGCGAGCAGCCGGGTGACGTCGACGTTGCCGCCCAGCGACAGCCGCGGGAAGGCCGCGAAGCTGGCCAGGTCCGCCCCGTAGGCGGACGCCCCGGGTGGCAGCCCGCGGAAACTCTGCGGCCCGAAGAACTGCGTCCAGAGGGGGTACGCGAGCAGCGCTCCCCCGAGCACGGCCGCCACGCCGGCGGTGGCCAGCACGGGGCGGATCGCCGCCCGCTGCGCGGGCCAGGTCAGCGCGGCGTACGCGGTGAGGAAGACGGCGCAGGCCAGCGCGGTGTAGAGCAGCACCTCCTCGTTCACGAACGCCTGCACGACGACCAGCAGGCCGAGCACCGCGCCGTTGCGCAGGGCGCGGCCGGGCTCGGCCATCCGCAGCGCCCAGTGCACCAGGAACGGCACCAGGAACTGCGCGGTCCAGTTCGGATGCCCGTTGGCCTGGCTGATCATGCCGGGGCCGAACCCGCACAGCGCCGCGCCGACGGCCGCCGCCGCCCGCGAGCTCACCACGTGGCGCAGCAGGAACCAGTACCAGGCCGCCGCGGTGCCGGCCAGGCCCAGCACCAGCAGCACGGTGAAGCTGAGCTGCGGGCCGCCGAGCACGGTCAGCGGGGCGAGCGGGATGCCCAGGCCCAGGACGACCGTGTTGGCCATCAGGTTGACCCCGAGCGGGGCGTTCATCTGCGAGGTGAAGAACGGGGTCGCGTCACCGGCCAGCACGTCCACCGCGTGCCGCAGCACGAACTGGAAGAACACCTGGTCCGGCACGTTCGCCGAGAGCATGGCGCGCGAGCCTTCGCGCCACAGCCCCCACGTCACCAGCACCGCGCCGACCAGGAACGTTGCCAGCACCAGCGCTGTCGCGTTGATACGTCGTGGCTGGTCAGCGGGGTTGCGAGCGCGCCGGGAGCGGTCGGCCGAGGTGGTCCGTACCCGGTGCCACTCCTGAATTTCGGTCTTCACGAGCGTCGAATGTACGGCATTTAGGTAGTCTGTCCTGATTAGCCCTGAATTATCGGGTCAAATCGGAAACAGATTCTCGTTGCAGCTACCGGACGGATGCAGTCGATGACGTCGTACGCCACAGAGCCCGGCCTCCTCACCGGCGACCAGAAGATCCAGGCCGCGGTGCTGGAGAGCCTGGCTGAGGCGGCCAACCACCGCCGCTGGTTCGCCGGAATGGCCACGCCCTACCTGGGTACGCACCCGATCGAGATCGGCAGCGGGCTCGGCGACTACGCGATCGAGTGGCTGCCGTACGTCGAGCGCTACACGGCCACCGAGGCCGACCCGGAGCGCCTGGTCGACCTCAAGCAGCGCTTCGCCGACGACCCCCGGGTGGAGACCCGCGAGATGCTGCTGCCCACCGACGAGTACGGCGAGCACACCGCCCTGGTCAGCTACAACGTCCTGGAGCACATCGAGGACGACGTCGCCGCCCTGCGCAGCATGGCCCGCCTGGTCCGCCCCGGCGCGCCCCTGGTCCTGGTGGTCCCCGCGTTCCCGATCGCGATGAGCCGCGTCGACGTCGCCACCGGCCACTGGCGCCGCTACACCCGCCGTACCCTCACCGACGTCGCCCTCGCCGCGGGCCTGACGGTCGAGCGCATGGAGTACGTCAACTCCCTCGGCTTCATCTGCTACTTCATCACCGCACGCCTACTCGGCATGTCCCCCAAGGGCGGCGCCATGATGCGCGTCTACGACTCCGTGGTAACCCCCGTCACCCGCCGCCTCGAACGCCACCGCCGCCCACCCTTCGGCCAGTCCGTCCTGGCCGTCCTCCGCCGCCCCACCTGACCCAGAGCGTTGATCATGAACCTATGGCACGGCTCAGCGGCGTGTCGTGGCCACAGCTTCCTGATCGACTGACGGCTCGCGCCGGACCGGCAGGGGTACACGCCAGTTGATCATGAACTTATGGCGGCGACACGCCGTCGAACCGTGCCATAAGTTCATGATCAACGCGTAGAGGCGGGCGGGTTAGAAGCGGGGCATGCCGCCGAATTGGCGGTCGCCGGCGTCGCCGAGGCCGGGGACGATGAACATGTGTTCGTTGAGGTGGTCGTCGATCGCTGCGGTGACCAGGCGGAGGGGGAGGTTGGAGGCGCGGAGGCGGTCGATGCCGGCGGGGGCCGCGAGGACGCAGAGCACGGTGATGTCGGTGCAGCCGCGGTCGGCGAGCAGGCGGCAGCAGTGCTCCAGGGAGCCGCCGGTGGCGAGCATGGGGTCCAGGACCAGGACGGGCTTGCCGGTGAGGTCGCCGGGCAGGGACTCCATGTAGGCGCGGGGCTCGAAGGTGTGCTCGTCGCGGGCCAGGCCGACGAAGCCCATCGAGGACTCGGGCAGCAGGCTCAGCGCGGCGTCGGCCATGCCGAGACCGGCGCGCAGCACCGGCACCAGCAGCGGCGGGTTGGCCAGGCGGGTGCCGACGGCGGTCGCCACCGGGGTCTCGACCGGGAACGTGTCGGCCTTGAAGGTACGCGTGGCCTCGTAGGCCAGCATGGTGGTGAGCTCGTGCAGCGCGGCCCGGAAGCTGGCCGAGTCGGTGCGAGCGTCGCGCATGGCGGTGAGGCGGGCCTGGGCCAGCGGGTGATCTACGACGAGTACGTCCACGACGTGAAACTACCCGGCCGCCACCGCCCGCGTCGTGCCAACCGCTGCCGTGGTGTCCGCCGCCATGGTGTACACCGCGTGCATGGCCGCGGCGTACCGCTGCGGGGTGTGCGCGGCGGCGCGGGTGCGGGCGGCGGCGCCGAGGCGGCGCGCGGCGCGGCGGTCGCCCAGCAGGCCGAGCACGGCGGCGGCGAACGCCTCCGGCTCGGGGGCGGCGAGCGCGGCGTGGCCGTCGAGGGCGCCGTGGCGGTGCAGGGACGGGTCGGCGAGCACCGCGGGCAGCCCGGCCAGGGCCGCCTCCTGCAGCACGAGGGCCTGGGTGTCGGTACGCGACGGGAACGCGAACACGTCCGCGGCGGCGTACGCGGCGGCGACGACGTGCGGCGGCTGCTGCCCGGTGCACACGACCCGATCGGCGATCCCCGCTCCGGCGTCCCGGAGCAGCCGGGCCAGCCAGCGCGGCTCGTAGACGGCGCCGACCAGCACCAGCCAGGCGTCGGGCCGGTCCGCCAGGATCCGGGCGAACGCGCGTACCAGCAGGTCGACGCCTTTCTCGCGGTTGACCCGGCCGACGAACAGCACCAGCGGGTCGCGGGGCCCGATGCCGTGCCCGGCGCGGAACGCACCCGCCTCGGCCCGCGACGCGGGGCGCTCGCCCACCCCCGTGGGGACCAGCGCGAGCCGCTGCGCGGGCACCGGCAGGGCGACCCGGTCGAGCACGGCCCGGGTGGGCACCACCACGGCCGTCGCGGGGCCGAGCAGCAGCCGGTTGCCCTCGGTCAGCACGGCCGCGCGGTCGCCCGCGGCGGGCGCGGGCACGCCGAGCCGCCGGGTGTAGAGGCGCAGCAGCAGCCGCAGCGCCCAGCCGGGCACCTTGTACGCGTCGGCGTAGGCGTGCAGGTCGGTGTGGTACGTCTGGACGAGCCGCGCGCCGGTCCGGTCGGCGAGCAGCACCCCGAGCAGCCCGGCCGGGCCGGGGGTGTGCACGTGGACCACGTCGGGGCGGTACGCGGCGAGGTCGGCGACCAGGCGCTCGCGGGAGCGGCGGGTGGCCAGCGGCCAGCGGGCCAGCCGCAGGTCGGCCACGCCGCAGGCGAGCGCGGGCACCCGGAGCAGCCCCGGCTCGTCCTCCTGGTCCCCGTGGGCCGGGACGACGCAGTGCACGTCGTGCCCGGCGGCGGCCTGGGCCGCGCGCAGCGTACGCAGCGAGGTGACGACACCGTCGCGGCGCGGGAGATACGTGTCGGTGAAGTGCATGATGCGCACGCCATGACGGTCGGCGACCGGCGTTGACGCCACGTGAACCCGGTATGTCGCCCGCGTGGAACCCCGACGGCGACCACCCCCACCAGCCCGGCCTAGGGCCGTGGCCGAGCCAGGTCGTGGCCGAGCCAGGTCGTGGCGGGCCGGGAAGTCATGATCGCCATTTCGTGTCCGAACACGCGGTCAGACCGCACTTTCTGACACGAACTAGCGATCATCGCCACCGAGCGCGGTGACCGCCGCCACCGGAGCGCCGGATCCCACGACGTGGACAAGATCGATACCCGTGAGGCCGCGTAGACTTCGCGTATGACGGCCACCATCTCACCGTTGTCCGAGGTCACGCGCTCTGACGCGGCGCTGCGGACCTTCCTGCACGGCCTGCCCGGCGTGGACCGGGTCGGCGCCGACGCGCGCGCCGCGGGCCTGGGCACCCGATCGATCAAGACCACTGCGAAGGCATGGGCGATCGACCTCGCCATCCGGATGGTGGACCTGACCACGCTGGAGGGCGCGGACACCCCCGGCAAGGTGCGGGCGCTGTGCGCGAAGGCGCGCCGCCCCGACCCGGCCGACCCGAGCTGCCCCCCGGTCGCCGCGATCTGCGTGTACCCGTCGATGGTGCCGACCGCCGCCGAGGCGCTGCGGGGCTCCGGCATCCACCTGGCCAGCGTCGCGACCGCGTTCCCGTCGGGGCAGGCGCCGCTGAAGGTGAAGCTGGACGACACCCGCGCGGCCGTCGCCGCGGGCGCCGACGAGATCGACATGGTGATCAGCCGGGGCGCCTTCCTGGCCGGCCGCTACCTGGAGGTCTTCGAGGAGATCACGGCGATCAAGGAGGCGTGCGGCAAGGCGCACCTCAAGGTCATCCTGGAGACCGGCGAGCTGGTCACCTACGACAACGTGCGGCGTGCGTCCTGGCTGGCCATGCTGGCGGGCGGCGACTTCATCAAGACCTCCACCGGCAAGGTGTCCCCCGCGGCGACCCTGCCGGTCACGCTGATCATGCTGGAGGCGGTGCGCGACTTCCTCGACACCACCGGCCGCAAGGTCGGCGTGAAGCCCGCGGGCGGCATCCGCACCACCAAGGACGCGATCAAGTACCTGGTCATGGTCAACGAGATCGCCGGCGACGGCTGGCTGGACCCGGACTGGTTCCGGTTCGGCGCGTCCACGCTGCTCAACGACCTGCTGATGCAGCGCACCAAGCTTGCCACCGGCCACTACTCCGGCCCCGACTACTTCACCCTGGACTGATCATGAGCAGATTCGAATACGCGCCCGCCCCGGAGTCGCGCTCGATCGTGAAGCTGCAGCCGTCCTACGGGCTGTTCATCAACGGCGAGTTCACCGACGGCGCGGGCAGCTTCAAGACCATCTCCCCCGCCTCCGAGGAGGTGCTGGCCGAGGTCGCCGAGGCGTCGTCCGCCGACGTGGACCGGGCCGTACAGGCGGCGCGGCGCGCGTACGAGGACGTGTGGGGCCCGATGCCTGGCCGCGAGCGGGCCAAGTACCTGTTCCGCATCGCCCGCATCATCGCCGAGCGCAGCCGTGAGTTGGCCGTGCTGGAGTCGCTGAACAACGGCAAGCCGATCAAGGAGTCGCGGGACGTCGACGTGCCCCTGTCGGCCGCGCACTTCTTCTACTACGCGGGCTGGGCCGACAAGCTGCCGTACGCCGGCTTCGGCGCGGACCCGCGCCCGCTGGGCGTGGCCGGTCAGGTCATCCCGTGGAACTTCCCGCTGCTCATGCTCGCCTGGAAGATCGCCCCGGCGCTGGCGGCGGGCAACACGGTGGTGCTCAAGCCGGCCGAGACGACGCCGCTGAGCGCGCTGCTGTTCGCCGAGATCTGCCAGCAGGCCGAGCTGCCGCCGGGCGTGGTCAACATCGTCACCGGCGCGGGCGAGACCGGCGCGGCCCTGGTGAACCACCCCGACGTGGACAAGGTCGCGTTCACCGGCTCGACCGAGGTCGGGCGGATCATCGCGCGGGCCGTCGCGGGCACGAAGAAGAAGGTCACCCTGGAGCTGGGCGGCAAGGCGGCGAACATCGTCTTCGACGACGCCGCGATCGACCAGGCGGTCGAGGGCATCGTCAACGGTATCTTCTTCAACCAGGGCCACGTCTGCTGCGCGGGCTCCCGGCTGCTGGTGCAGGAGTCCGTCGCCGACCAGCTGCTGGAGTCGCTGAAGCGGCGCATGGCCACCCTGCGCGTGGGCGACCCGCTGGACAAGAACACCGACATCGGCGCGATCAACTCCGCGGAGCAGCTGTCCCGGATCAAGGCGCTGGCCGAGATCGGGGCGAGCGAGGGCGCGGAGCGCTGGTCGCCCGCGTGCGAGCTGCCCGAGCGCGGGTTCTGGTTCGCGCCGACCATCTTCACCGGCGTGTCCCAGGCGCACCGCATCGCCCGCGAGGAGATCTTCGGGCCGGTGCTGTCGGTGCTGACGTTCCGCACCCCGGCCGAGGCGGTCGAGAAGGCCAACAACACGCCGTACGGCCTGTCGGCGGGCATCTGGTCGGAGAAGGGCTCGCGCATCCTCGCCATCGCCGACCAGCTGCGGGCCGGTGTGGTCTGGGCGAACACGTTCAACAAGTTCGACCCCACCTCGCCGTTCGGCGGTTACAAGGAGTCCGGATACGGCCGCGAGGGCGGCCGCCACGGCCTGGAGGCCTACCTTGCCCAGTAAGAAGGACGCCGCCGCCGCGCGCACCACGACGGGCGCCGCCGCACCGGCGCGGCTCGCCGTGCGCAAGACGTACAAGCTGTTCATCGGTGGTGCGTTCCCGCGCAGCGAGTCGGGCCGCACCTACGTCGTCGCCGACAGCAAGGGGCAGTTCGTGGCCAACGCCGCCCAGGCATCCCGCAAGGACGCCCGCGACGCCGTGCTCGCCGCGCGGGCGGCGTTCGGCAAGTGGTCGGGCGCGACCGCGTACAACAAGGGCCAGGTCATCTACCGCGTCGCGGAGATGCTGGAGGGCCGCCGCGGCGAGTTCGCCGCGCTGGAGGTCCCCGAGTCCGAGCTGGACGAGGCGATCGACCGCCTGGTCTGGTACGCGGGCTGGACCGACAAGATCGCGCAGGTGGCGGGCGGGGCGAACCCGGTGGCCGGGCCGTACTTCAACATCTCCTCGCCGGAGCCGAGCGGGGTCGTCGCGGTGGTCGCGCCGTCCAGCCCGGCGTTGCTCGGCCTGGTCAGCGTCATCGCCCCGGTGATCGCCACCGGCAACACGGTGATCGTGATCTCCGACGCCCCGCGCGTGGCGATCACGCTGGCCGAGGTGCTGGCCACCTCCGACGTGCCGGGCGGCGTGGTGAACATCCTCACCGGCTCCGCCGCCGAGATGGGCCCCTGGCTCGCCTCGCACAGCGACGTCAACGGCCTGGACCTGACCGGCGTGGCCGACGCCAAGCTGGCCCTTGAGCTGGAGCAGGCCGCCGCCGAGACTCTCAAGCGCGTCCGCCGCCCGGCGGCCGTCGACTGGTCCGCCGACCCCGGCCTCGCCCCCATGACGGCATACCTCGAAACCAAGACCGTCTGGCACCCCAAGGGCCTGTAAAGACAAGGAAGGGCACCTTCTTAACGCTGTGCGTATAGGAAGGTGCCCTTCTTAACGCCTGGCCGCGGGCGTGCGCGGCTCCGCTAGGGTGACCGGTCGTGAGCAGCCCCTCCCGTGACACCGGCCCGATCGAGTTCGTCAGCAAGGCCGACCGCCGCGCCGCCAAGGCCGCGGCCAGGAACGCGGCAAGAGCCGCGGCGCACGCCTCGCCGGCGGACGGCACGCCCGCGTCAGGCCCGGACACCGCTGCGGGCGCGACCGGGTCAGGTCCGGCCAGCCCCGCGAGCAAGCCCGGTTCGGGTCGGCGAGACCGCGCGGGCAAGCCCGCCTCCCGGTGGTCGCCGCTGTTCGGCGGGCTGTCGGTCATCGGCGTCATCGCCCTGTTCGTGGGCTGGCTCCTGATCGCACCGACCCTGCGCGGCCTGCTCATCGGCTTCGCCTGCGACGTCACCGCCTGCTCCGCCGCGGGTATGACCACCGCCGGCTGGCTGGTCGTCGCCGCCCCGGCCGCCGCGATGCTCCTCATCGGCGTGAGCTGGCAGCGGGCCGGGCGGACCGCCCGCCGCGTGATGATCGGCTTCGCCGCGCTGACCTGGCTGGTCGCCAGCCTGGTCATCCCCGGCCGCGGCAAGGACCTGTCCGACATCCTGACCGGACCCGGCAGCGCCCAGCTCGGCAGCGGGATCCTGTGGGCCCTCGGCGGCGCGGGCGCCGCACTGGCGTTCCTGTTCCTCCTGGTCTTCGTGGGCCGCGCCGTCCCGGCGGTCGACCGGCACTACAACACCGTGGCGGTCGCCGGCATCACCGCGATCATCGTGGGCGCGCTGCCGCTCGCGATCGACGCCGCCGAGCCGACGTACACCCGCGCCGCCGAGATCTTCCCCGCCGTGCTGACGATGAACGGCGACACGCTGACCCGCACCGAGCTGGGCGACGAGCGCGGCTGCGCCAGTGTGCTGCCCGACGACACGCTGCTGGACCGGCACGGCTGCATCGTGACGGTGCGGGCGTCGTACATGACCGACGACAGTGACGCGGTCGCCGTGTTCCGGGCCGTGCTCTACCGCGACGACGAGACCGCCGACGAGGCCCGCGCCGGGCTGCCCGCCGGGCTCGCCCCGGTCGGCGCACCAGGCGGCGCGGTCGCGATCTTCTCCACGACCGGACCGTGGGTGCTGGTCAGCGCGGGCGCGCACGACAACGGCCGGGACGTCACCGCCGCCGACCGCCCGTGGGTGCTCTGGCCGCTGCGGCAGGTCAGCTACCACTTCATCGGTACGCAGGTCGGCCTGCTCATCGACCCCGACCCCACCGACGCCATCCGCCCCCGCAACCCCTGACCGAGCCACGCGGCAGATCTTGTGCACTTCGTGCTGCTGAAGCGACACGAAACGCACAAGATCTCGCCGCGCCTAGGATCGGGACATGGTCGACGCGAGCAGACTGCGGCTGCGCGCCGCCGAGATCGCCGAAGAGGTGCTGTTCCCGGCCGCGCTCGCGGTGGATGCCGCCGACCGGGTGCCCGCGTCCCACCTGGACCTGCTCGCCGCGGAGGGTCTCTACGGCGCGGCCGTGCCGGAGGACGGGGACGGCAGGGACTTCCCGCTGCTCGCGTCGCTGGTGGAGAGCCTGGCGAGCGGCTGCCTGACCACGGCGTTCGTCTGGCTCCAACACCATGGGCCGGTGTCGGCCGCCGCGTACAGCGAGCAGCCCGGAATCCGCGACGCCTGGCTGGGCGCGCTGTCCACGGGCGAGCGGCGGGCCGGGATCGCGCTGGCCGGGCTGCGCAGCCGCACCGCCCCGATGCGGGTGCGCGCGGTCGGCGGCGGCTTCCTCCTCGACGGCGAGGCACCCTGGGTGACCGGCTGGGACATGATCGACGTGTTGTACACCGCCGCCCGCGACGAGCACGACGACGTGCACTTCCTGCTGGTGGACGCGATCGCCGGGCCGACCCTGGGCGTCACCCCGCTGGAACTGGTCGCGGTGCAGGCGAGCCGGACCGTCAACGTGCGATTCGAGAGCCACTTCGTGCCCGCCGACCGGCTCGCCGACGTGCGTCCGTACGCGGCCTGGTCGTCATCGGACGCGAGCGGCTCGGCGCTCAACGGCTTCCTCGCCCTCGGCACGGCGGCGCGATGCTGCCGCCTGATCGGGCCGAGCCCGCTGGACGCCGAGCTGGCCGCCACCCGGGCGAGCCTGCTGGCGGCGGACCCGGCGGCGACTCCCGCGGCCCGCGCCGCCGCGTCGGACCTGGCGCTGCGGGCGACCGCGACGCTGGCCGTGCGGACCGGCGCGCGGGCGGTGCTGCGCGGCGAGCACGCCCAGCGGCTGCTGCGGGAGGCGGCGTTCCTGCTGGTCTTCGGCAACCGCCCGGCCATCCGGGACGAGCTGCTGGCCCGGCTGCGGTAGCGGCGGTCGCGGAGATCATCGACGCGGCGGTAAACACACGGGGCTCGCAGCGGCGTCCTTCCCGCGAGACGATGTCCGTCCCGCGCCGAGGAGTGGTTGTGCACCCGGATTTCGACCAGTACGTACGCGCCCGTTCCGGGTCGCTGGTGGGCTTCGCGTACCTGCTCTGCCGCGACCGGCACCTCGCCGAGGACCTCGTGCAGGAGGTGCTGGCGCGGGCGTACCACCGCTGGGACCGGATCGAGGCCGACAACCCCGACCTCTACCTGCGCCGGGCCCTGGTCTGGGCGAACTCGTCCTGGTGGCGGCGGCTGTCGCATCGCGAGCGGCCGCACTGGTCCACCCCGGACGGCGCGGGCGACGAGGACTTCGTACAGCGGCACGCGGTGCGGGACGAGCTGTGGGCGCTGCTCGGCGGGCTGCCCCGCCGCCAGCGCACGGTGCTGGTGCTGCGCTACTTCGAGGACCTGGACGACGAGCGCATCGCCGAGCTGCTGGACTGCTCGCCCGCGACGGTTCGGGTGCACGCGCACCGGGGCCTGGGCGCGCTGCGGAGCAGGCTCGGCGAGCCGGTGCCCGCGCCTGCCGCCGAGCGCGCCTTCCCGCCGGTCACGCTGGACGACGTGCGCCGCCGGGCGACGGGTGTCCAGCGGCGCCGGCGCACCACGCTGGCCGCGGCGGCGGCCGCCGTGATCACCACGGTGCTGGTGCTGCTGCCGGTGTGGCGCGCCCCGCAGCCACCGCCGGTGCTGACGCCGAGCCCGAGCGGCGTGCCCGGCTCGGCCGGCCCGGTGCCGCCGACCCTGAACCCGTCGCCGTCCGGCACGGTGGCGCTGGTGCCCCGGCCCGCCGCGTGGGCGCTGCCGGAGTTCCCGTACCAGCCGGGCTACGTGCCCGCGAAGGCCGGGAAGCTGACCGTCGTCTCGGCGCTGGACATGACCGGCCTGGAGAGCGCGGGCAATCCCGCGAAGCTGCTCGTGTACGCCGGGCCGACCCCCTACGACTGGGACTGGGAGGCGGCGCTGACCCGGTCCGTGCAGGTCGACGGGGTTCCCGCCACCCTGCGCACCGGCACCGACGAGAACGGCAAGGCGCAGATCGGGCTGACCTGGCAACGCGACGGCCGATGGGTGACCGTGCAGAGCTTCGGCGGCCTGCTCACCCTGGCGGAGGTCCAGCGGTTCGCCCGCGAGCTGAGGCCGGGTCGGATGACCGCCACCCCGGCCATCGGCTACGGCCTCATCCCCGAGGGCTATGAGGTGAGCAGCATGGACCGGGAGCACGTCTGCCTCAGCGCCGAGCCGCGGCTGACCCACGAGAACCCGGAGGGCATCTGCGTGAGCGTCGGCTCGGACACCAGCCTGGTGCCCGTGACCAGCTCGTTCAGCGTCCGGGGGCAGCTCGCCGTGCTGGAGCCGGTGGCGGGCGAGCGACCCACCGCGCTGCGGGTGCTGCTGGACGGGAAACGGGTGCTGCTGATCGAACAGAGCCGGGGTGACCTGAGCCGGGAGGATCTGGTCCGGTTCGCCGAGAGCATCACGGTGAGCGGGCCTGCCGGGCAGTGACCCACGTCATCGGGCACGATGGAGGTCGTGGCGCGTCCGTTCGATCCCCGTCTGCTCCGGCAGGTCCCGTCCACCCGCCGGGACGTGGTCCTGCTCGGGCTGCTCGGGTCGGCCGTCGCGATCGCCGTGGTCACCGCGGCGGTCGCGCTCGCCCGTGCGCTGTCCGCCGCGGTCGAGCTGCGGCTGGACGCGCCAGCGGTGACCCTGTTCCTGGCCGCGCTGGCCGCCCGTGCCGCGCTCACCAGCGGGCTCGGGGTGGTGTCGGCGCGGATGGCGGCCACGGTGAAGGCCGGGCTGCGGGCCGACCTGCTGGCCGCCGTGGGGCGGCGCGGGCCGGGCTGGCTGGCCGGGCAGCGGGCCGGTGAGCTGGCCACGCTCACCGGGCGCGGGCTCGACGCGCTGGACGGCTACTTCACCGGCTACCTGCCGCAGCTGGTGCTCGGCGTGACCGTCCCGGTCGGCGTACTGGCCGCGCTGGCCTTCGCCGACCTCACCTCGGCGGTGATCGTGCTGGTCACCCTGCCGCTCATCCCGGTCTTCGGCATCCTGGTCGGCTGGCAGACCCGCACCGCCACCGAGCGGCAGTGGCACCGGCTGCAGCTGCTCGGCGGCCACTTCCTGGACATGGTGGCCGGCCTGCCCACGCTGAAGGCGTTCGGTCGGGCCCGCGCCCAGGTGGCCGCGGTCCGCGAGATGGCCGACCGGCACCGCGTCGCCACCATGCGCACGCTGCGCATCGCGTTCCTGTCCGCGCTGGTGCTGGAGCTGGTCGGCACCATCTCGGTCGCGCTGGTCGCGGTGCCGGTGGGCCTGCGCCTGCTGGGCGGCGGGATGACGCTGGCGGCCGCGTTCACGGTGCTGCTGCTGACCCCGGAGGCGTACGCCCCGCTGCGCGCCGCGGGCACGAAGTTCCACGCCAGCATGGAGGGCCTGACCGCACTCGACCAGGCGTTCACCCTGCTGGCGGCGGCGCAGGGCGCTCCCGCCGGCGGCGCCCGCACCGCGCCCCGCGAGAGCCAGATCGAGCTGCGCGGGGTCACCGTGACCTACGACCGCACCACCGCGCTGCGCGACGCCGACCTGGTCATCCGGCCCGGCGAGCGCCTCGCGCTGGTCGGGCCCAGCGGCGGCGGCAAGAGCACCCTGCTGAACCTGCTGCTCGGCTTCACCGTGCCGGACGCCGGGCGGGTGCTCGTGGATGGTGCCGACCTGGCCGAGCTGGACCTCGACGCGTGGCGCCGCCGGCTGGGCTGGGTGCCGCAACGGGCGCACCTGTTCGCCGACACGGTCGCCGCGAACATCGCCCTCGGCGACCCGGACGCGTCCCGCGAGCGGATCGAGCGGGCGGCCCGCGCCGCGGCGTTCGGGCCGGTGCTCGACGCGCTCCCGCAGGGCCTGGACACGCTGCTGGGCGAGCGCGGGCACGGCCTGTCCAGCGGCGAGCGCCAGCGGCTCGCGCTGGCCCGCGCGTTCCTGCGCGACGCGCCGATGCTGCTGCTCGACGAGCCGACCGCACGGCTGGACGCCGCCAGCGAGCAGGCCGTCGTCGACGCCACCCTGACCCTGGTGCAGGGCCGCACCGCCCTGCTCGTCGCCCACCGCCCCGCCCTGCTCGCCGCGGCGACCCGCGTCGTGCGCATCGAGCACGGCACCCTCCACGAGCTGGTGACCGTATGAGCCGCCGTCGCGCTCGCGCCTGGGCCGCGGTTTCGGGGAAACTGCAGCTTCCCGAGCGTCCTTTCCCGCACTTTCCCCGAAACCGCGCGGCGTCCGCCGTGGGCGGCGGGGTGGCGGTATGAGGGGGCGGGCAGGGTCTGTGTGGCGGGTGCTGGAGTTCGCGTACCCGTTGCGGTGGCGGTTCGTCGGGGCGGGGGTGCTCGCGGCCGGGACCGAGGCGGCGGGGCTGGGGCTGATGGCGGCGGCGACGTGGCTGCTGGCCACGGCGGCGGGGCAGCCGCCGCTGATCGCGCTGTCGGTGGCGATCGTGCTGGTGCGGGCGCTGGCCATCGGGCGCGGCGTGCTGCGCTACGTCGAGCGGCTGGCGAGCCACGACGCGGTGCTGCGCATGGTGTCCGACGTGCGCGCCCGGATCTTCGCCGCGCTGGTCGACCGGCCCCCGGCCCGGCGCGGCGACGCGCTCAGCCGCATGGTGTCGGACGTGGACGCGGTGCAGGACCTGCTGATCCGGGTGCTGCTGCCGATGGCGGCGGCCGGGACGGTCGCGCTCGCGGCCGTGGTGACCGCGTTCGCCGCCGATCCGCTGGTCGCGCTGGTGCTGCTGGCGGGCCTGGCGGCGACCGGCGTGGCGCTGCCCCTGCTCGCGGCAAGGCTGGCCCGGCACGGCGGCGCCCGGCTCGCGCCGCTGCGCGCGGCGTACGCCGTGGACACCGTGGACCTGGTGCACGGCGCGGCGGACCTGGCCGCGTTCGGTGCTCGCACGGAGTACGAGGCCCGGGGCGCGGCGCACGCCGCCGAGCTGGCCCGGGTGGAACGCTCGCTGGCCCGGCGCTCGTTCGCGGTGGACGCCGCCGCGACGATGCTGGGCGGCGTCACCGCGATGGCCGTGCTCGCCACGGCGCTGCACCGCGGCCTGCCCGGGGTCTGGCTCGCCGTGCTCGCCGTGGCCACCCTGGCCGCCGGGGAGATCGCGCAGTCCCTGCTGGCCGCCGCCCGCAAGGGCGCCGAGATCCGCGGCAGCCTCGACCGCGTGGCCGAGCTGCTCGACCACCCCGCACCGGCCACCGCCGACCGGCCCGATGCCGCAGGCACGACCGCGGCACGCGCCGCAGGAACGCCCGCTGCCGGCACGGCGGATTCCCTGCGCGGGCTGCCCGTGCCCCATGGACCGGTACATCTGCGGCTGCGCGGGGCCGGGGTCCGCTACCGGGCCGACGGACCGCCCGCACTGCACGGGGTCGACCTCGACCTGCCGCCCGGAAAGCGGGTCGCGATCGTCGGCCCGTCCGGCGCGGGCAAGAGCACACTGCTCGCACTGCTGACCGGCGTGGTCGTCCCCGACATGGGCAGCGCCGAGGTGGTCGCCGCAGCGCCGGGCCCGCGCCCGGAGGCGACCCCGATCGGCGCGTACGACCGCGAGCGCTGGCCTGCCGCGGTGACCGGCCTGCTGGCCGACGCCCACCTGTTCCACGCCTCGGTGCGCGACAACCTGCTGCTGGCCCGTCCGGAGGCGGACGACGCCGAGCTGGTGGCCGCGTGCCGCACGGCGGGGCTGGGCGACTGGGTCGGCGAGCACGGGCTCGACGTACGGGTGGGCGAGGACGGGGCCGCGCTCTCCGGCGGGCAGCGGCAGCGGCTCGCGCTGGCCCGCGCGGTGCTGGCCGATCCCGAGCTGCTGCTGCTCGACGAGCCGACCGAGGGCCTCGACCCCGGGCAGGCCGACGAGGTGCTCGCAGCCGTGCTCGCCCACCGCGGCGACCGCGCGACGGTGCTGGTGACCCACCGGCTCACCGGTCTCGACGCGTTCGACGAGGTCCTGGTGCTGGACGGCGGCAGCGTGAAGGAGCGGGGAACGCAAGGCTGGGTGCGGGCGCACGGCGGCTGACACGAACCACTAGGGTGTGCGGAGAGTCACCGACCCGGCAGAGGTCGGCAGCCTTTTGGCGGAGGTCAGCTGTGGCAAGCACGCTCTGGGACGATTACCAGGTCACGCCGGTCGAGGTAGCCCTGCCCGGCGGCAAGGTCGGGCTGACGCTGCGGGCCTACCGCCCAGCGAGCGAGCTGACCCCGACCGACGTCTCCGACCGTGAGGACGACGACGACGTCTTCGCCGCCAAGGACTCGCGCCGCCCCATCCCCGGTCTGGCCGACGACGAGGAGATGCCGGAGTTCGTCTGGACCAAGGAGGCCCTCGACGAGGTCGCCGCCGGCCCGGCCGAGGACGAGGTCGCCGAGCGCAGGGTCGAGGCCGAGGAGGCCGCGGACGACGACGATGACGAGGCCGCCGTCTCCGACGAGGAGGTCCCGGCGTTCCTGTCGCACAAGGGCAAGTTGTTGCTGTTCGCGAGCGCGAAGGGCCTGGCCGACTTCGTCCGCTCCAGCGCCCCGCACGACCTCAAGCAGCTCGAAGGCTGGTCGAAACTGGCGAAGTCGGTCAAGGCCGACGACGTGGTCGCCGGCGAGGACGACGCGTACGAACTGGACCTGGTCGTGGAGAACCTCCGCGGCGGCCCGGACGCGTGGGACCCCGAGCTGGTGCTGCGCGCCGGTGAGTTCGCCCGTGACGTGAGCTACGCTCTTCGCCTTAAGCCGGTCATGGTGGCGCTCTCCCCGGGTTCCCCCCTCGACGACCTGGACGAGGCGCTGCGCGCTTCGGCCGACGGTGGTCTGGGCGGCTTCTTCGCCAAGAGGAAGCTGCGCAAAATCGGGGCAGAGCAGGCATCCATCGGCTGGCGCTCGATTATTGGCAAGATCTCTGCCGCTGTGGACTGGCGCGACTGACCCTCACCGGGCAACATCAGTCTTTGGCACACGAGGAGTCCGGGAGGAGGACGAGTCCGTGGCGCTCGTGCGGGTGTACTGCGGTATGACGTCGACGGCTCCGGCAGTCGAGGTGGGAGACACGCTCGCGGCGGCCGTGAACCGGCTGACCGTCGCCGTCGTCGACGACTCCGGCCGGCTGCTGGAGTTCTGCGTCATCAACGACGACCCCGCGGGATACGCGCTGGTGACGTCGCTGCTGGCGGAACGGTTCGGCGGCTCGACGATGGTCACGGTGGCCGCGGACAGCGATGACCACCAGGTCATCTCGCTGCTCGCCGCCGGCGGCCGCGCGATCGCGTACACCGACGACGAGACCGCCGACGACTTCGCCGACCGGTTCGCCGACGACGAGTCCATGGACGAGGTCGACTCCACCCCCGACGAGCGCCGGGCCGTGGGCCTGGCCCGCGCCCTGCAGGCCGGTGCCCTCTCCGCCGTGGTCGGCCCCGCCCCGCGTGAGTTCGTGGCGTTCAAGCCCGTGCTGGCCGCGCACGCGGCGCTGGCCGTCGGCCGGCACGCCGCCGCCGTCGCCCTGCGCGAGGTGCTGCGCGAGCTCTACCCCGCCGCGCTGCGCGCGTACCCCGATCCCGCCGCGCCGGTGGCGCTGGCCGTGCTGGAGGCGCTGCCCGAGCCGGGCATGCTGGCCGGCCAGGCCGGCTCCCGGGGCCGGGACAACGGCGCGACCGCCGAGGCCGTCGCGGCCCGGCTGGTGGCCGACGGCATCTGCGACAGCGCCACCGCCCTGGAGGCGGTCACCGCGCTGCGCGTCGCGATCGCCGAGACGCCCCGCCGCAACGGCATCGGCAAGCAGCTGACCGCCGCGGTGGCCGACTCGGTCCGCTACAGCGTGGCCGCGGTGCGTTCGGTGGACGCCGCCGGTGGCGCCCTGATCGACACCCTGGCCGAGCGCATGGCTCCGCTGCCCGCGGCGGCTCCCGCCCCGGCCCAGGCCGCCACCCGCCGCACCGGCGTGCCTGTGACCTCCGCGCCGCCCGCCGCCCCGGCCGCGACCGGCGGCCGCCGCCGCCAGCCGACGCCGGTGAGCGCCGCTCCGGCGCAGCCGCGCCCCGTGCACACCCCGCCGGTCGCCCCCGAGCCGGTCGTCGCGGCGCCCTCCGCCCCGCCGCCGGTCGAGCGACCCGCGTGGGCGCCCGCCATGCCGCCCGTGCCGCCCGGCTTCGAGCCGACCCCCATCACGGGTACCCCACTGGTCGCCGGCCCCGCAGCGGCGCAACCGGCGGCTCCCGCGGCCACCCGGCAGCTGCCCACCCCGATCCCGCCGCGGCAGGCGCCGATCCCCGCGCAGCGCAGCACGCGCTCGCCGGTGGACGAGAACCAGCCGTTCGTGCCGAAGCTGACCAACGCGGCCATCAACAGCGAGCGCGCCGCCCGCGGGTTCAACCCGGCCCCGGCCGCGCCCGAGCAGGCGGACGAGCCCGCGAGCCGCGGTTACCAGGACGAGCCCGCGCCGCGCGGTTACCAGGACGAGCCCGCGCCGCGTGGTTTCCAGGACGAGCCCGCCGGCCGCGGCTACCGGGACGAGCCCGTGGCCCGTGGTTTCCAGGACGAGCCCGCACCTCGCGGTTACCAGTCGGCCGCGGATCTCGCCAGCGAGATGGCAGAGCGTGCGGCGCGCGGTTTCCAGTCGTCGCCCGCACCCCGGGACGAGGCCCCCGCCCGCTCGCAGCGCGGCGGCTACCAGCAGCCCGCGCAGCGGGACGAGCCCGCCGAGCGCGCGCCGCGCGGCGGCCACCCGCAGCAGCCCGCCGCCGATCTGACGAGTGAGCTGGGGCAGCGGGCACGCCGGTTCCAGCGTGAGGACAGCCAGCACGATCTCGACGAGCGGATGCCGCGCGGGTACAACCCGCCGTCCGCCACCGACGTGCCGACCGACATCACCCGGATGCCGTCACGCCGCGACGAGGACCCGCTGAACGTGGCCCCGCCCGGCTCGCGGGCCAACTGGCCGCTGAACCCGGAGCCGGAGGAGCCGGCCCGCGGCGGCGACCAGCGCGTCACCCCGCCGTGGCTCGACGACGACCTGGTGCTGCCGGACTCCCCGGGCCTGCGCCTGGTCGACGAGCCCGACGGGCGCCGCGGCGGCCGTGGCGGACGCGGCGGCGAGCCGCCGCTGCGGCTGGTGGACGACAGCGCGCTGACCGGCGCCCGGCCCAAGCCGCGCCGCACCGAGCGGGCGTCCTCCCCGGCCGAGGGCGAGGACGACGACCTGCTGATCTTCGCCTCGGTCTCGTCCGCGTGGTTCAGCGGCCCCGGCACCGACGAGGACGAGGTCACCTGGAACTCGACCATGGACAGCGGCTGGCGCGCCGCCGAGCAGGCCTCCCGCCCCTCGGTCGGCAACGACACCACGGCCGGCCTGCCGCGCCGCGTCCCGCAGGCCAACCTGGTGCCCGGCTCGACGCCGGAGCGCGAGGAGCGGCCGCTGCGCATCGTCCGCGACGCCGCCGGCATCGCCGCGCACACCAGCAACTACTTCCGCGGCTGGCGGCGCGGCAACCAGGAGATCGGCGGCAGCGGCTTCTCCGTCGGCGGGCGGCCGGGCCGCGAGTCGGCCAACGGCTGGGACTTCAGCCGGGAGCACGACACCCGCGACGACCGGGACGACTACAACTACCGGGCGGCGAACTACCGCTGAGCTGCGGTAAGTGTGTTCCTGGCCATAGTCCCCGAGCTTGACCCCCGCCTCGGCGGGCCAGCACGATACGTGTGCGGCAGTGGCTCACGCCACTGCCCATGCACCCCTGCACCGCGGAAAGGCACGTCATGAACAGCGCCACAGGTGGACTTACCCGACGCAACGCTCTCACCGGCGGGTTGGGTCTGATCGCCGGAGCGCTGCTGGCGGCCTGTTCCGAGCCGGACGCCACGGAGGCGGGCGCGACCAGCGAGATCGTGCTCGGGGCCAGTCTGGAGCTGACCGGCGTCGGCTCCACCCTCGGCAAGCTGCAGGAGCAGGCACTGAAGGTCGGCGCTGAGGAGATCAACTCGATCGGCGTGCCGTTCGGCGAGGGCCGCCTCTACATCCGCGTGGTCGTCAAGGACAACGGCGGCAACCCCGCCACCGCGGCGCAGCAGGCCAAGGACCTCATCGAGCAGGACAAGGTCAGCGCGCTGATCGGCGGCGTGACCGTGGAGACCGCCCGCACGATGATCGCGGTCGCCGAGGAGCGCAAGGTCCCGCTGCTCTGCCTCAACAGCGGCGACGACATGATCGTGCCCCTGCCGCAGCGCAAGTTCGTCTACCAGCTCGGCCCCAACGCCTCCGACATCGCCGCCCTCATGGGCCGCGAGCTGCGCAAGCTCGGGCTGCAGAAGGTCGCGGTGCTCGCCTCGACGGACGGTCACGGCGACGCCGGTGTCCGGGCGCTGCCCCGCGCCCTGCTCACCGTCGGCCGGGAGCTGGTCACCACGGTGCGCCTGCCCAAGACCGGCCGGGCCTTCGGCGACGCCGCACGCAGCATCGCCGAGGCCGAGCCCGACGCGGTCATCGTGTGGGCGCAGGCGCCGCTGAGCGCCGCCGCGGTCGCCGCGGTCCGCGCAGCCGGCTTCACCGGCCGGTTCATCCTCGACCCCGGCGCGGGCGCCGACGAGACCCTCAGCGGGCCCAACGGCAAGGCGATGGAGGGCGCCTACATCGTGCACCCCGTCGTGCTCGCCGGGGCCCCCACGATGGCCACCACGCCCTCCGGACGCGCCGCCCGCGCGTTCGTGTACCGCTACATCCAGCAGTACGGCTCGTTCAGCGGTTTCGCGCCGTACGCGGCCGACGCGCTGACGCTGCTGGCGACCGCGGCCCGGCGTGCGGTCAGCACCGACCCGCAGCGGCTGCGCGGCCGGCTGGAGGGCGGCCCGATCGAGGGCATCGCCGGAGCGTACGCCTTCCAGCCGATCTCCCACGGCGGCCTGGAGCCCGACGCCCTCATCCCCTTCATCGTCCGCCAGGGCGCCTGGGTCCGCCTCAGCTGACCCGCCCCCGGCGTCGAACAGTCGCGGCCTCCCGGTGTCCCGGGGGGCCGCATTTTCTTGGCAGAGCCGCTGATGATCGGTGTCTCGTGTCGAAAAGTGCCGTGGGAGCCAGGTTGTGACACCAGACAGCGATCTTCGTGGGGCGGTCAGGGTCGGTGGTGGGGCGCTCGGTGGTGGGAGCCCGGGAGATACACGTCAGGCCCGCTGTCCTGTCCGGACGGCGGGCCTTTCCGTGTCTAGGGAATGTCAGGCGGAGACGCCGGTGCGGGTACGCCGCATCGAGAGCACGTACTCCACCAGGGAGATCAGCACCTGCTTGGTCGACTCGCGGTTACGCGCGTCGCAGCTCACCACCGGCACGTCCGACGAGATCGCGAGCGCGTCCCGCACGTCCTGCGCGTTGTGGAACTGCTGACCGTCGAAGCAGTTGATCGCGATCAGGTAGGGCAGCTTGCGGTGTTCGAAGAAGTCGATCGCCGCGAAGCAGTCCGCCAGCCGGCGCGTGTCCACCATGACGACCGCACCGATGGCGCCCCGCACCAGCTCGTCCCACATGAACCAGAACCGGGTCTGGCCGGGGGTGCCGAACAGGTACAGGATCAGGTCACGATCGATGGAGATACGGCCGAAGTCCATGGCCACCGTGGTGGTGGTCTTGTTGGGAATCTGGCGCGTGTCATCCACACCGACACCGGCCGAAGTCATAATCGCTTCAGTGGTCAGCGGCGTGATCTCCGAAACGGAACCTACCAGCGTCGTCTTGCCGACGCCGAAGCCGCCGGCGATGACAATCTTCGCCGATGTCACACGCCCGCCGGGGTTCGCACCCGGGCGGTGTGACATGTCAGAGCCTCCGAAGTCCACTGAGTACCCTCTCCAGCAGTTCAGTGCCTACCGCGTCGTTGCTTTCAAACGACGTCGGCTCGTATACCGCGACCAGGCCGTCTGCCGCCATGTCCGCGATGAGGACACGGGCGACGCCGAGCGGCAGCCGCATCCGTGCCGCGATCTCAGCGAGCGACTGCACCTTGCCGTCGCACAGGGACGCGATGTGTTGATGTTCCCGCCCGTGGCCGCCGCGGTTCGTGGCATTGGCGGAACGGCCGCGTACGGTCGTCTCCACCAGTGCCTCTATCGCGATCTCCAATCGCGGCCGGGTGCGGCCACGGGTAACGGCGTACGGTCGTACCAACGCGCCGGTAGGTTCATCTCTGTCGGGCATCGTCGCCGTTCACCCCCTTCCCCAGTGCCGTCCCCGGACCATCCGGGACGGTTGTGCCTCAGCCCAGCACGCCTGCGGCGCTGCGCGGAGCCGGCGTGAGCGCGTCGCCCACCCGGTCGACCAGCAGTGCCATCTCGTACCCGACCTGGCCCACGTCGCAGCTTCGCGACGCGAGCACCGCGAACGAGGAACCATCCGAGATGGACATCAGGAAAAGGAACCCGTTGTCCATCTCTACGACAGTCTGCAACACCGCACCGCCCTCGAAACAGCGGGCTGCGCCTTGCGTAAGGCTCACCAGACCGGACGCGATGGCGGCCAGCTGGTCGGCCCGGTCCCGGGGAAGATCCCGGGAGGACGCGAGCAGTAGGCCGTCCGCGGACACGGCGACCGCGTGGGCGACGCCCGGCACCCGGTCGGCGAAGTTGGCCAACAGCCAACCAAGATCCTGCGTAGTGGTCATGCCTCCTGCTCCTTGCCAGACTGGCTTCCGGCCTCGGTGGAGCCCGGAATCACATCATCGTCCTTGTGCTGGGTGCGGCCGCGCTGCACGCCGCGGTGGTACGCGGAGAGCAGACCCCGCACACCCTCGGGCGTACGGCGCTGCACCGTGGTGGTGCCCTTCTCGACGCCGCCGGGGACCAGCTGCGCCATCGGCGTCCGCCGGGGCAGACCCGCGGCGGTGGACTCCGACGCGGCCGGGGCGCTGTTGGCCGCGGCGACGGCGCTGGCCGCGGCCCAGCCGTCGTCGGCAGCCGTCTGCCAGCTGGGCCGGTACGGCGCGGGCACCTCATACCCGGCGGGCGTACGACCCGTCTGCGTGCTCCCCATGTCCACGTCCCTGCCCGACGAGTCGGTCGCCCCCGTCGTTGTGCCGACCTTCGGTCCACCGTTGCTCCCGGGGACGTTGCGGTCCACGGCGGGGAACTGTGCGGTGATCGTAGTGTCTTGGGGGACGTTCGCGGGAGGGGCAGTTTTCTCGTCCTGACCAGCCGCATCGACAGCCGTGCGCCGCGTGGAGAACCACGCCGACTCCAGCTCCCGGAAGATCGGCAGCTCCATGGTCTCGTCGGCGACCGGGAAGCGCGTGTCCACGACCGGGTACTCGGCCGGGATGCGCGGCATCTCGGCGGTCATGTCCGGCGTCCGCGGCTCGTCACGGGTGACCGGCGGCCACACCGGCGGCGCGGCCGACGCGGGCACGTCCACCGGCGCCGCCGAGACGGGCGCGGCGGACACGGGCACCGCCGACACCGGCACGGCCGAGATCGGCATGCCAGGGCTGGCGTACGGGCTGCTGGTGGGCGCCTGCGGCGGGTTGGCGGGCGCGGGCACGGTCGGCGTGGCCCAGCTCTGCTGGTTCCACGACGGCGTGGCGCGCTCCTCCGGCGGGGACGACGGCTGCCGCGGGATCTGCGGGCCGCCGAAGCCCTCCGGACGCTCGATCTCACCGTCGACCGGGACGCGCCGCTGCGGCAGCTGCTCGCCGCTGCGCCGGCCCGCCTCGGTGCCGTTGACACCGGTCAGGTCCGACCAGGCGGGCATCCCGGCCCGCGAGGGCGGGGTGTTGACCGGCAGCTCGGGCGCGGGCGGTGCGGGCGGGGCGTCGAACAGACGCCCGCCGCCGCTGCTGCCACTGCCGCCGTTGACCGGGCGGCCGCCGAGACCGGCACCCGAGCCGGACTCCAGCGCCAGCGGGGCGAAGGAGGACGAGCGCTGCGGGGGCGCCGCCGGGGCCTGCTGCTGCCGGACGCCGGCGACGGCGGTCGCGGGCAGCTCCCGGGACTGGGGCGCGGCACCGCCACGGCCACCGGCGAGGGCCCGCGGCACCAGGACCGCGGTGGGCAGGGTGACGTCGGCGATGATGCCCCGGTCGGCCGAGAGCCGCAGCTCCACCTTCACGCCGTGGCGTGCGGCGAGCCGCGCGACCACGACCAGGCCCATCATCCGGGAGACCGCCACGTCCACCTGCGGCGGGCTGGCGAGCTTCTCGTTGATCTCGGCGAGCATGTCCGGCGAGATGCCGATGCCGTGGTCCTCGACGTAGAGCACCGAGCGGTCGCCCACCCGGCGGGCCTCGACCATGACGGTCGAGTCCGGCGGCGAGAACGCCGTGGCGTTGTCGAACAGCTCGGCGATGAGGTGCACCAGGTCGTTGACCGCGTGCGCGGCGACCTCGATGTCACGGTCGATGACGCCGAACTCGATGCGGGTGTAGTGCTCGACCTCGGACTGGGCGGCGCGGAGCACGTCCAGCAGGGCGGCCGGCTCACGCTGCACACGGGTCGAGTCGGCACCGGCGAGCACCAGGAGGTTCTCGTCGTTACGCCGCATTCGGGTGGCGAGGTGGTCCAGCTGGAACAGCTCGGCCAGCCGGTCCGGGTCCTCCTCGCCGCGCTCCAGCCGGTCCAGGTGACCGATGAGGCGGTCGACCAGGATCTGGGAACGGCGGGCGAGGTTGACGAACATCGTCGCGACGGAGGACCGCAGGGCGGCCTGCTCGGCGGCGGTGCGGACGGCCTCCAGGTGGACCGCGTTGAACGCCTCGGTCACCTGGCCGAACTCGTCCTTGCTGCGCACCGGCAGCGGCTCGGCGATCTGGTTGGCCACCTGCACCGGCGACAGCTGCGAGGACAGCGCCGGATCGCGCAGCCGGGCGACCGCCTGGGGCAGGCCGTACTGGGCGATGCTGAGCGCGCCGTGGCGCAGCTCGCGCAGCGACCGGGCCATCGAGCGGGCCACGAGCCAGGCGAAGAGGATCGCCAGCAGCAGCATGCCGAGCAGCAGACCGGTCTGCACGAGCACCTGCTGGGTGACCTCGTCACGCAGGTCGCTCGCGGTGGTCTCGACCTGCGAGTCGAGCTGCTGCTCGACCTTGCGCAGCAGGGCGCCGTGGTCGCGGACCGCCTGGTCCCACTCGCCGATGGAGAAGTTCAGCGCGCCGAGCGAGTCGCTGGTGAGCGCCTCGAGCTCGCCCTGGAACTTGACCGACTTCCGGAGCACCGGGCCGGTGACCTGGCTCTTGTAGAGGTCGACGTCGGCGGGGCTGGCGACCGACTCGAACGCCTGCTGCGCCTGCTGCTGACCGGTCAGGGTGGCGATGAAGTCACGGCGCAGACCGGCGTTCAGCTCGTTGAGCATGTACGCCCGGTGCACGATGACGCGCTCCTCGGACAGGTACTTCTTCGACGTCGCGATGGCGCTGGCCGCGCGCAGGCCGTCACCGAGGTCGCCACTACCGGCGATCTGGGCGGCGCGGTCGCGGATCTGCAGCAGGTTGTCGATCAGCACCTGGTAGCGGATCGCGGCGTCGGACTGCCGGATCTTCTTGTCCTTCACCTGCTCGCGCACGGACGGCAGGCTGGCGAGGCTGGTGTCGATCTGCTCCAGCAGGTCACGCAGGCTGTCGTCGGCGTCGACCAGCGCGCCGCGCTGCTGCGAGTACGGCCGCTTCGCCTCGTCGACCAGCTTGCCGGCCACCTCGTAGGAGGCGGCGGGGGTGTTCGGGGCGCCGAGCAGCATCACCGCCGCGGCCCGCTCGTTCTGCAGGTCGTCGACGAGTGCGCCGGACTCCTTGACGAGTACGGAAAGAATTCGCGTGCGATCGGCGCTCGTGGCCGTATCGAGGTTGTCCAACAGACCGTTGGTACCAACGACGATCGTGGCCAGGGTCGGGACGATCATGATCAGGCCCAGCTTGGACCAGATGGGCATGTCCCGTAGCCGGCTAACCGGCCGCCGGAGACGCGAAAGGACCGCGTTGTTCTGCGTTCCTGGCCGCTTGCTCACGTCACCGCCCTCCTGTCGGTACCACCATCGAATCCCGCCGCGGCGGATTGGCGCGGGGGTCGCGCCGGGCACCGTACACAGTCCGTCCCGGCGAGCTTAGGGGCGGACCCCCGAGATTCCATCACGCCCGGTGAAAAGAGGAAAGCCCAGGCTGCCTGGAATCCGACACCGGATGGGATGCTCATGCAGGCCAACCACACAGTTCAGCCCGCAGTTTCCTTGGAGTCACGCAAGGTGAGCGTCCAGATTGCCCGAGTTGTTCTACTTGCCGGCCCTTCCGGATCCGGCAAATCGTACGTCGCCGGACAGACCGGACTGCCGGTCTTGTGCCTCGACGATTTTTACAAGGAAGGGACCGATCTGACACTCCCCCGAGTGAACGAGATGGTCGACTGGGAGTCCCCTCTTTCGTGGGACTTCGACGCCGCTATGACAGCCGTCACACAGCTGGCCGAGACGGGCCGGACTTCGGTCCCCGTGTACGACATCAGCCTCAGCGCCCGGATCGGCGAGCGGACGTTCGACCTGGCCGGGGCCCCGCTCTTCTTCGCCGAGGGCATCTTCGCCGCCGAGCTCGTCGAGGCCTGCGAGAAGGCCGGCGTGCTGGCCGACGCGCTCGCCCTGCGCCGCCCGCGCACGATCACCTTCGCCCGGCGCCTGGTGCGCGACCTGGCCGAACACCGCAAGCCGCCGATGGTGCTGGTGCGCCGCGGCCTGCGCCTGTGGCGGGAGGACCCGCTGGTGCTGGGCCGGCAGAGCGCCCTCGGCTGCCGGCCCACCTCCGCCGCGGCGCTTCAGCGCCGGGCCCGCACGCTGCTCAGAGCAGCTTCGCGTAAGCCGGTTTGATCACCTCGTTGATGATCGAGAGGCGCTCGTCGAACGGGATGAACGCGCTCTTCATCGCGTTGATCGTGAACCACTGCAGCTCGGCCCAGCCCCAGCCGAACGCCTCCACCAGCAGCGCCATCTCCCGCGACATCGAGGTGCCGCTCATCAGCCGGTTGTCGGTGTTCACCGTCACCCGGAAGCGCAGGTCGCGCAGCAGCCCGATCGGGTGCTCGGCGATCGACGCGGCCGCGCCGGTCTGCACGTTCGACGACGGGCACAGCTCCAGGGGGATGCGCTTGTCCCGGACGTAGCCGGCCAGGCGGCCCAGCGCGCCGGTGCCCGGCTCGATGTCGTCCACGATGCGCACGCCGTGGCCGAGCCGGTCGGCCCCGCACCACTGGATCGCCTGCCAGATCGAGGGCAGCCCGAACGCCTCGCCCGCGTGGATGGTGAAGTGGAAGTTCTCCCGCTGGAGGTACTCGAACGCGTCCAGGTGCCGGGTGGGCGGGTAGCCCGCCTCGGCGCCCGCGATGTCGAAGCCGACCACGCCCGCGTCGCGGTACGCCACGGACAGCTCGGCGATCTCCATCGAGCGGGCGGCGTGGCGCATCGCGGTGAGCAGCGTGCCGACCCGGATCGGGGTGCCCGCCTCGGCGGCCAGCGCGCTGCCCTCGGCGAACCCGGCCAGCACCGCCTCCACCACCTCGGGCAGCGTCAGCCCGGCCGTGAGGTGCTGCTCGGGCGCGTAGCGGACCTCGGCGTACACCACGCCGTCGGCGGCCAGGTCCAGCGCGCACTCGCGGGCCACCCGGCGCAGCGCGGGCGCGGTCTGCATGACCGCCACCGTGTGCGCGAACGTCTCCAGGTACCGCTCCAGCGACCCGCTGTCGGCCGCGGAGACGAACCACTCCCCCAGCTCGCCCGGATCGGTGGCGGGCAGCCGGTGCCCGATCTCGGCCGCCAGCTCCACGATCGTCGCCGGGCGCAGGCCCCCGTCAAGGTGGTCGTGCAGCAGCGCCTTCGGCGCCTTCACGATCTCGTCATAGGTCGGAGTCACATGCACCAAGATATTCCGTGTGCTCACCGCCGCCATGATTGACGCACTGCGCTGCCCCCTCTGCGCGTCGCCCCTCACCCGAGCCGACGCCACCCTCCGCTGCCCCCAGAACCACACCTTCGACCTGAACAAACACGGCTACCTGCACCTAGGCACCGGCCGCCGCCTCCCCGAAGGCGACACCCCCGCCATGGTCGAAGCCCGCACCCGCTTCCTCACCACCGCCCACTACCACCCCCTAGCCACCGCCCTGGCCACCATCTGCGTTGATCATGAACTTAAGGACGTGGCCGACGGCGTGTCGCCGCCCCGGGACCGTGATCAACAGGCCGGAGGCGGCCCGCTGGTGGTGGACCTGGGGGCGGGGACGGGGTATTACCTGGCGGGGGTGCTGGAGGCGGTGCCCTCGGCGGAGGGGCTGGCGTTCGATGTGAGCAAGGCGGCGCTGCGGCGGGCCGCCAAGGCGCATCCGCGGGCGGGTGCGGTGCTGGCCGACACCTGGAGCACCCTGCCGCTCGCGGACGGGTGTGTGGATCTGCTGCTGAACGTGTTCGCGCCGCGCAACGGCGCGCAGATGCACCGGGTGCTGCGGCCGGACGGGCTGCTGGTCGTGGTCACCCCGACCGGGCGGCACTTGGGCGAGCTGCGCGAACGCCTCGGCCTGCTGTCCGTCGACCCGGCCAAGGCGGACCGGCTCGCGCAGGAGCTGCGTGACTTCGACCCGGCCGGCGAGCGCGTACTGGAATGGCCGCTGGCACTGTCCGAGGCGGAGGCCGAGGACCTGATCGCCATGGGCCCCAACGCGTTCCACGAGAGGGCCCACGCCACCGGGCCGGTCACCTGCACGGCGTCCGTCCGGATCGGCCTGTACCGGCCGCGCCCGGCATAACCGGCGCGGCCGTCACACGGAGAGGTCGACCTCTTCCCAGCCGCCGGGCGGCTCGTGGAACTCGCCGACGAAGACGGTGGCCCACTCCAGCGCCCAGCGCCGCTGGCCGATCGCGTTGGCGTTCAGCTCGCCGGGGCAGGGCAGGCCCTGCCGCTCCAGCTCCTGGAACGACCAGTCCAGGCAGTAGTGCAGGTCGAGCGCCGCGGCGACGACCGTGGGGTCGCGCGGAGCCGCCAGGATGCGGGCCCGCCAGGCCTCGAAGCTCTCGCCGCCGAGCAGGTCGGGCATCTGCTCCAGCACCCGCGGCGGGGCCGCCAGCGGGTCGAGGGTCTTGCTGATGCCCAGCACCCAGGCCAGCCCGGACAGCGCGTCCAGGTGCAGGATGAACGACTGCCGGTCGCCGACCTCCTCGGAGATGAAGGCCCACTCCGGCTCGGTGACGTCGGGGATGAGCCGGTTGCCGTCGAGCCACTTCTCGGCCGCCTCGGGCGGCATGCCGAAGCAGCGTTCCAGCAGCACGTGCAGGATGGCCACGCGGGCCTCCAGCTCCCCGGTCGGGCGCAGCTCCACCGCGTCCGAGGGCTCCCAGACCAGGGGGTACGTGTCGGGAGGCAGCGGTACGCCCAGCCGCGTCAGCTCCTGGAAGCTGGCCGCGCGCACGGCGAGGGGGTCCGGTGCGGGCACGGCCACGCCGGTCACCCGATCCGGTCGATGATCAGCGGACGCACCGGCGCGGGGCCGTCGGCGATGGTCACCGCGGACGCGGCGTCCACCTTGGCCACCGCCATCCGGGACGTGTCGTCGGCGCGCAGCTCGTAGAGCACGTCGCCCGCGCTGACCCGGTCGCCGGGGCGCTTGTGCAGCACCACGCCCGCGGCGGCGCTGACCGGGTCCTCCTTGCGGGCCCGGCCGGCGCCGAGCCGCCAGGCGGCCAGCCCGATGCCGAGCGCGTCGACCGCGGCGACCGTGCCGGTGCGCTCGGCCCGCACCTGCTCGATCTCGTTGGCGACGGGCAGCGGGGCGTCGGGGTCGCCGCCCTGGGCGCGGATCATCGCCCGCCACGAGTCCATGGCGCGGCCGTCGTGCAGCGCGTCGGCGGGGTCGACGTCGTCGAGCCCCGCCGCCGACAGCATCTCGCGGGCCAGCGCCAGGGTCAGCTCGACCACGTCGGCGGGGCCGCCGCCGGACAGCACGTCCAGCGACTCCTGGACCTCGACCGCGTTGCCGATCGCCAGGCCGAGCGGGGTGTTCATGTCGGTGAGCAGCGCGACCGTGTCGACGCCGTGCGCCCGGCCCAGCTCCACCATGGTGCGGGCCAGCTCACGGGCGTCGTCGACGGACTTCATGAAGGCACCCGTGCCGACCTTCACGTCGAGCACCAGCGCACCGGTGCCCTCCGCGATCTTCTTGCTCATGATCGAGCTGGCGATCAGCGGGATGGCCTCGACGGTGCCGGTGACGTCGCGCAGCGCGTACAGCTTGCGGTCGGCCGGGGCGAGACCCTCGCCGGCCTGGCAGATCACCGCGCCGACGTCGCGCAGCTGCGCGATGAACTCCTCGTTGCTGAGCGCGGCGCGCCAGCCCGGGATCGACTCCAGCTTGTCCAGCGTGCCGCCGGTGTGGCCGAGGCCCCGGCCGGACAGCTGCGGCACCGCCGCGCCGCAGGCGGCCACCAGCGGGGTCAGCGGCAGCGTGATCTTGTCGCCGACGCCGCCGGTGGAGTGCTTGTCCACGGTCGGCCGGGAGACCTTCGACAGGTCCAGCCGCTCCCCGGAGGAGATCATCGCGGCGGTCCAGCGGGCGATCTCGGCGTCGGTCATGCCGCGGATCAGGATCGCCATGGCCAGCGCCGACATCTGCTCGTCGGCGACGTGCCCGCGGGTGTACGCGTCGACCACCCAGTCGATCTGCTCGTCCGACAGCACCGCGCCGTCGCGCTTGGCCCGGATCACGTCGACAGCCGCGAAACTCATGCCCTCGCCCTATTCCGCCCGGCAGCGCCGGGTCCGCTCAACTTCGATCTCAAGCTACGGCTCCGTTGACCGCTTCCAGCTCGGCCAGGCCGAAACCGTGCGGCAGCAGCTCGGCCATCGTCAGCACGCCGCCGGGCGCGTCGATCTGCATGCGCGGCCCGCCCTGCTCCCACAGGAGCTGGCGGCACCGGCCGCACGGCAGCAGCGGGTCGCCGTCGGCGTTCACGCAGGCCATCGCGACCAGCCGGCCGCCGCCGGTGGCGTGCAGCTGGGACACCATGCCGCACTCGGCGCACAGCACGACGCCGTACGCCGCGTTCTCGACGTTGCAGCCGACCACGATGCGGCCGTCGTCGACCAGGCCCGCGGCCCCGACCGGGAACTTCGAGTACGGCGCGTACGCCCGGTGCATCACCCGCACCGCCTCTTCGCGCAGCTTCTCCCAGTCGACGTCCATGACGGCCTCTCCTTCTGTTCCGCCCGGCCTCGCAGGGGGCACCGGTGACCGGCGCCCCCGCAAGATCGGACCATTCACATTACGCGCCCGCAGGTCAGCCCTTGATGTACGGCTTGCCGTCGGCCGCGGGGGCGCGCACGCGTCCCACCAGGCCCGCCACCGCGAAGATGGTCGCGACGTACGGCAGCATGCTCAGGAACTGGCTCGGGATGGGGCTGCTGATGCTGTTCAGGAAGCCGGTCAGCGCGCCGAAGAAGCCGAAGAACAGCGACGCGAAGAACGCCCCGACCGGGTGCCACCGGCCGAAGATCATGGCCGCCAGCGCGATGAAGCCCGCGCCGCTGACCATGTACTTGCTGAACCCGGTGGTGGACAGCATCGAGAAGTACGCGCCGCCGAAGCCGGCCACCAGGCCCGCGAGCAGCACGTTCAGGTAGCGCAGCCCGAGCACCCGGATGCCGACCGTGTCCGCCGCGGCCGGGTGCTCGCCGACCGCCCGGGTCCGCAGGCCCCAGCGGGTGCGGAACAGCGCGATGGTCACCACCGCGACCGCGATCAGCGAGCCGTAGCTGAAGATGTTGCCGTTGAACAGCGCCGGGCCCAGGATCGGGATCTCCGAGAGGACCGGGATCGGCCAGCTCGGCACCTTGCCCGGGAAGTTGTACGCGTCCGTGTCCGGCCGCATCACCTGCTCGTAGAAGAAGGCCGTCAGGCCGCCCGCGAACACGTTCAGCACGATGCCGACCACGACCTGGTCCACCAGGTAGCGGATGGCGAAGACGGCCAGGATGGCCGACAGCAGCAGGCCGCCCACGGCCGCGGCCAGCAGGCCGAGCCAGAAGCTGCCGGTGACCGTGCCGAACAGCGCGCCGAAGAACGCGCCGGTGAGCAGCTGGCCCTCGATCGCGACGTTGACCACGCCGCTGCGCTCGCACAGCACGCCGCCGAGCGAGCCGAAGATGAGCGGGATCGCCGCGGTGAAGGTGGCCGCGGCGATGAAGCCGAGCGGCATGGTGTGCGACACCGGCGACACCGACATCTGCCAGCACAGCGCGGAGATGATGAAGCCCATCAGCGCGACGCCGGTCAGGATGCCGAAGTGGCGCCCGGTGAACAGCAGCACCAGGCCCGCGACCAGCGCGACCAGGCCGAAGAAGATCGCGCCGACGTTGCCCGGGATGTCGAACCCGGCGCCCTGCACCGTCTCGCCGAGCGCGAACCGCGCGTTCTCCGACGAGGCCAGCGCCCCGAACAGGATCGTGGCGAGCAGGCCCAGGCCGGTCATCACCGCGCCGGTCTTGCGGGCCCGGGTCCAGTACGCCTCCGGCACCGCCAGCTCGGCATCCATGGTGGAGGTGGTCACGGCGCTCATCCCTTCGCCAGTCCGGCCTGCGCGGCGGCCGCCGGCGACCTGCGCAGCCTGTAGATCGACTTCACCAGCGCCGGGGCGGCGACGAAGAGCACGATCAGGGCCTGGATCACGACGACCAGCTCGACGGAGACGCCGGAGAAGGTCTGCATCGCGTTGCCGCCCGCCTGCAGGGCGCCGAACAGCAGCCCCGCGCCGACCACGCCCCACGGCCGGACCCGGCCGAGCAGCGCCACCAGGATGCCGTTGAAGCCGACCTGACCGAGCATGTCGACGGTCAGCGCCGGGGCGGTGCCCAGCGCGACGCTGGTGCCGCCGAGGCCGGCCAGCGCACCCGCCAGCGCCATGGTCAGCGCGATGGTGGTGCCGACCTTGATGCCCGCGGTCGCCGCGGCGTGCGGGTTGTGCCCGACCGCGCGCAGCTCGAAGCCGAACCGGCCGCGCTTGAGCAGCCAGGCCACCCCGGCCGCGGCCAGCAGCGCCAGCACGATGCCGTAGTGCGCCCGCAGCAGCGGGTCCGGGATAAGTTGCGGCAGGTCGCCGCTCTCCTCGATGGGCTGGCTGATCGCGTCCGAGCGGTTCGGGTCCTTGATGAAGGACTGCAGGATGTACCAGCCCAGGAACAGGAACGCGATGTTGTTCAGCATGATCGTGAGGATGACCTCGTGCGCGCCGGTGCGCGCCTTGAGGACGCCGACCAGGTAGCCCCAGAGGCCGCCGAGCAGCGCGCCCGCCAGCACGCCGAGCGGCACCTGGATGACCTCGGGCAGCGACAGGGCGAGGCCGATCGTGCCGCCGCCGATGGCGCCCATGATCGCCTGACCCTGGCCGCCGATGTTGAACAGGCCGGCCCGGAACGGCACCGCCACGGCCAGACCGGTGAAGATCAGCGGCGCGGCGTTGGTCAGCGTCTCCGAGATCGGGTAGAGGACCTGCTGCCAGGTCGTCATGTTCCAGTACCAGCGGTTCACCGTGTCCGGGTTCACGATCGAGCCCTTGAACATGTCGGCGTACGCGGTGCTGACGAACTCCCAGGTGTCACCGAGCGTCTTGCCCGGCTGGTAGAACAGGTACTGCCACTGGTCGCGGACGTCGGCGTTGCCGACCACCATCAGGATCGCGCCGCAGATCAGCGCCAGCACGATCGCCAGCAGGGTGACCGTGAAGCTGTTGTCGGCCCACAGCTCCTCGCGGAAGGTGCGCGCGAACGAGCGCTTCGGCTCGTCCGGGGTGCGGTGCCTGGCCGGCTTCTCCTCGACCTTGACGGCCGCGCCCGGGTACTGGTCGGCCGCGACGGTCGGCACCGCGGGGGCGGCGGCGGGCAGCGCCGGGCTCTTGTCGGCGGAGGCGGCGGTGGCCGCGGGCTCCTGCTCGATCGGCTCGTGCGACGTCATGACGCGGCCTCACCGTGGGACATACCCTCACCTCGGGGTTCCTGCTCGCCTGCGCCGGACCCGGCGGGGGTGGACGAGCTGCTGTTCGGGTCGATGCCGGCCATCAGCAGGCCCAGCGTCTCGCGCGGCGTGTCGGGCGCGACGATCGCCAGCACCCGGCCGCGGTACATCACCGCGACCCGGTCGGCCAGCGCCACGACCTCGTCCAGCTCGCTGGAGACGACGAGCACGGCCGCGCCGCGGTCGCGCTCGGCGACGATGCGCGAGTGGATGAACTCGATGGAGCCGACGTCCACGCCGCGGGTGGGCTGCGCGGCGATCAGCAGCTGCAGCGGCCGGGACATCTCCCGGGCCACGATGACCTTCTGCTGGTTGCCGCCGGACAGCGCGCCCACCGGCTGGTGCGCCGACTGGGTGCGTACGTCGAACTCGGCGATCTTCTGTTCGGCCTGCGCGTCGATGGCGTCCAGGTCGAGCGAGAACCGGCCGCCGAACGGCGCGCTCCGGTACAGGTCCAGGACCAGGTTCTCGGCGATGGAGAACTCCTTGACCAGGCCGTCCACGCTGCGGTCCTCGGGCACGTAGCCCACGCCCGCGCGCAGCACGTCCCGGGTGTGCCAGGTGGTGATCGGCTCGCCGTTCAGGTGCACGCTGCCCGCGCGCGAGGGGCGCAGCCCCATGATCGATTCGACCAGCTCGGTCTGCCCGTTGCCCTGCACACCCGCGATGCCGAGCACCTCGCCGCCGCGTACCACCAGGTCCACGCCGTCGACCGCACGGTGCTCGCGGTCGTCCGCGACGACCAGGCCCGACACCTCCAGCACGGGCGCGCCCGGCGCGGCCTCGTCCTTCGGCACCTCCAGCACCACGCTGCGGCCGACCATCAGCTCGGCCAGCTCCGACTCGGGGGCGGTCGGGTCGGCGGTGCCCACGGTGCGGCCGCGGCGGATCACGGTGATCCGGTCCGCGACGGCCTTGACCTCGCGCAGCTTGTGCGTGATGAAGACGATGGACTTGCCGGCCGCCTTCAGCCCGCGCATGACCTGGAGCAGCTCGTCGGTCTCCTGCGGGGTGAGCACGGCGGTCGGCTCGTCGAGGATGAGCAGGTCGACCTCGCGGGTGAGCGCCTTGACGATCTCGACCCGCTGCTGGATGCCGATGGGCAGGTCCTCGATGATCGCGTTCGGGTCCAGCGGCAGGCCGTACCGCTCGGACACCTCGCGGACCAGCTTGACCGCACCGGCGTGGTCGATGAAGCCGCCCCGGGCCGGCTCGGCCCCGAGCATGACGTTCTCGGCCACGGAGAAGACCGGCACGAGCATGAAGTGCTGGTGCACCATGCCGATGCCGACCTTGATGGCGTCGCCGGGGCCCTTGATGCGCACGGGCGCGCCGTCGACGAGGATCTCGCCCTCGTCCGGCTGCAGCAGGCCGTACAGCACGTTCATCAGAGTGGACTTGCCCGCACCGTTCTCGCCGAGCAGCGCGTGGATCTCGCCCGGCTCCACGGTGAGGTGGATGTCATCGTTCGCGACGAGGTCACCGAAGCGCTTGGTGATGCCGCGCAGTTCGAGTCTCAGCTCAGACCTCCGTTGGTCCAGTCCACCCGTGAGGGGCGAGTGTCGCGCTCATTATGTGGGCGGCGGGGGGAGAAACATACGTCCCGGTCGCCCTGGCGATCGAACCGGGTCCGGCCGCCACCTCGGCCACGGAATCACGTGGCGGAGACGACGGCCGGCAGAGAAAAGCGAGGCCGCCCCCTCCGGTGATGATCTCACCGGAGGGGGCGGCCGTTCGTCACTTCGGCTGGGCCGGGGACTCGACCGTGATCTTGCCGGAGATGATGTCCTGCTTCAGCGCCTCGACCTCGGCCTTGAGGGCCGGGTCGATCTTGCTGTCGAAGTCGTGGTACGGGGCCAGCGAGACGCCGTTGTTGGCCAGCGTGCCCATGAAGCCGCCGGTCAGCAGGGTGCCCGGGGTGCCGGCGGCCTTGGTCACGGCCTCCTTCACACCGTCGGTCGAGTTCTTCACGACGGTGGTCAGCATGACCTTGCCGTACTGGGTGGTCTCGAAGCCGTCGGCGTCGACCCAGATCACGACGTACTTGTCACCGGCGTTGGCGGCGGTGCCGAGGCCCGCGCCACCCGCGACCGGGAAGATCACGTCAGCGCCCTGCGCGGCCAGGGTGTCCGACTTCTGCTTGCCCTTCTCCTGCGAGCCGAAGTCGTCGGTGAACAGACCGTCCTGCTTGGCCTTGTCCCAGCCCAGCACCTGAACGTTCTTGCTCTTGGCCTTGTTGTACGCGGCCACACCGTCGGCGAAGCCGTCCATGAAGATGGTCACCGGCGGGATCTTCATGCCGCCGTAGGTGCCGACCTTGCCGGTCTTCGAGTAGCCCGCGGCCAGGTAGCCGGCGAGGTAAGCCGCCTGCTGGGTCTGGAACTGGATCGGGTACACGTTCGCCTGGCCGAGGTTGTCGGCGTCCACGATCGAGAACTGCACCTTGGGGTTGGCGGTGGCAGCCTTCTTGGTGGCGTCGCCCATCAGACCGCCCACGGCCTGGATGTACTGGCAACCCTTGGTGACGGAGTTGGCCAGGTTCGGGTCGTAGTCGCTCATCGCGGTCGACGCGGTGTAGCTCGGCTTGATGGCCGGGTTACCCGCCTCGGCGGCCTTGAGGCCCGCCCAGGACGACGCGTTGAACGAGTGGTCGTCGATGCCGCCGGTGTCGGTCACCATGCACGCGCTGAACGCGGCAGCGGCGCTGGAGCCGGTGCCCGGCGTCTCCTCAGTCGGCTTGGCACACGCGGCCGCGGCGAACGCGAGGCCCGCGGCGGCAGCCAGCGCGACAATCTTCATCCCACGCACAGGGCGCAAGACGGTCTCCTCTCCCATAAAGACACCGCGCAAGGACTACCACCCGATCAGATGGCGGCACGGTGAACCTCGCCCAGCAACATATCCTTCACGTCGCCGTTCGAACGACAATCGTGCAGGGTTGTTGAACGGTCGTTACCCCCGCGTGACCACGGCGTGTAATGGGTCACGAAGGAGCCTCGACCAGGGCCACCGTAACCCGTCAATGGGGCACGAAGTGGGCATTTGCGCAGGCCCATGCCTTGCTGCGCGGGTAGCATGCGGTTTCGCGTACCCTTCGCGCCATGGAAGCAGTTCGACTCATCCTGCGGTACGCGCACCTCGTCGGCTTCGCCCTGCTCCTGGGCGGCGCGCTGGTGCAGTACTACTCGGGCCGGATCTACGTCAACGCCGTCATGCTGTGGGGCGCGACCATCCAGGTGGTCACCGGCGTCGCGCTGGCCGCCCCGCTCGGCCGCGAGGTCCAGCCAGATCCCGCCAAGCTGGCGGTCAAGGGCGTGCTCGCCATCCTGATCTTCATCATGGTGCTGATCCCGTACCTGAAGAAGCGCGAGACGGTCAACAAGGGCCACTTCCTCGCCATCATCGGCCTGACCCTGGTCAACGCGGCGGTCGCCGTCTTCTGGCGCTGACCTGACCCGCCAGCCTCGGTGCAGTTTCGGGGAAACTGCACCGAGGCCGCAGCACTGCAGTTTCGCGGAAACTGCACCGAGGCCGGGCAGCAGCACTGCGGTTTCCCTGAAAGTGCAGCCCGTGCCGCGCACCGCCGGAAGTTCAGCCCCTGGACCGGCGCGGGCGCAGGGCCGCCTTGAGGTCGCGGACGAGGAGGTCGAAGCCCGCGGCGACCTGATCGGGACCGGCGTGCAGCATCCGCCAGCCCTCCGGAGCCGGGCCGGGCTCGGCCGCGCAGGACACCGCCACGCAACGATCCGGCCAGGCGAGGTCGAGCCGCGTCGCGGGCTCCCCGTCCCGGGCCAGCACGTACTTGACCACCGGCGCGGGCACTCCGGCCAGGGTCAGCCGCACCCGCACCCGGCTCTCGTGCGGGGTGCGCGTCGCCGGGTCGACCAGCTTCACGGCCTTCAGCAGCCGCGCCCAGCCGGGCTGCCCGATCCGGGCCTGGGCGTACTCGGTCAGCGCCCCCACGCTCACCGCGCCGCGCGCCACCATCGCGTCCAGCAGCGCCACCGCCTCCACCACGTCCAGCCAGCGGGCCAGGTCCCAGCCGGTGCGCTGCGGCGTGGTGACCCGGATGCCGTCGACGCGGCGGTTCACGTCCTTCTCCGGCACCGGTCCCCGGTGCACCAGGACCCCCGACATGGGCCCGAACCGGCCCGGGGTGAGCACCTCGACCGGCTCGTCCGCGCCGTAGGGCGCGCCGTAGAGGCAGGCGGCGGAGCGGCCCGCGATGACGCCGTCCTCGGGGAGCAGGAAGTCGCTCACGGCCAGGCAGCGCAGCCGGTGGGTGATGGTCAGGTCGCGGTCGGCGTACACCCCGCGGAACAGCGGCCGCCACGCGGAACTGCGCAGCTGAGCACGAGTGAGCAGGCCCGACTCCAGCACGTCGGCGCCTCGGAAGATCCTCCGGGCGAGCGCGTCGGGACGATGCGGCGGCTTGGGCACGGCCGTAGCGTATGACCCCGCTTCACGCGATCTTGCGTGAGCCGGGTGAGCGACACGCCCGACTCTTTTATGGAGCGGTTGTACGGCAAGTGGCGGCACACGGGGTCGAACCGCGTGCCGCCACCGCCTGTCAGCGGGGTGGGCCGAGCCGCCAGACGCGCAGGCTCGGGCCGTCGCCGGGCAGGGTAACCGTGCCCGAGTCGTCCGGTTCGAGGTCCGTGGCGTTGCAGACGCCGGTCAGCCGCGCATCGAGCGGAAGCCGCACTGCTTCACCGCCCGCGCGCCGGGCTGCCACCAAGATGGCATTCTGCTCGACTTCGCGCAGGTAGACCATGGTATCGCTGGTCACATGCAGCCAGCGCAGCCCCCCGTGGCGCAGCGCGGGCTCCGCCGCCCGCAACCGCAGCAGCCGCTGGTACGCCGCGAGCATGTCCTCGTCGCGGTCGGCCGGGCGGTCCCACGGCATCGGGGTGCGCGCGTTCTCGCCGTTCCAGCCGGTCAGGCCGAACTCGCTGCCCGCGTACACCATCGGGGTGCCCGGCAGGGTCACCTGCAGGCCGAGCGCGACCAGGTGCCGCCCCGCGTCGCCGGTGACGGTGCGGACGCGGGCCGAGTCGTGCGAGTCCAGGATGTTCCACGAGTGCGTGAGCGTGCGCCAGGAGACCCGCGAGGCGAACGCCCGCATGGTGGCGTACGCGGCCCGCCCGTCCCGGCGGGGCACACCCGGCGGCGTACCGAAGAACTGGTCGAGGTGGCCGTCGCCGCGCAGCCACGCCCAGACCGGCCGGGTGAAGCCCAGGTAGTTCATGGTCCCGTGCCAGCCGTCCCGGTCCAGGTCGCCGGTCGGGTCGTGCATGTGCTCGCCGACCAGCATCACCTCGCCCGGCAGCCCGCGCCGGATCAGCGCGGCGACCTCGTGGGTGTCGTCCTGCGCGCCGCGGCGGCCGGTCATGTTGGCCACGTCCACCCGCCAGCCGTCGAAGTGCACCAGCCACCGCCGCAGCACCGCGCCCATCCGCTCGCGCAGCAGCGGGCTGGCCCAGTTCAGCTTCGGCAGGCTCTTCACCCCGCACCACGACTCGTACTCGCCGGTCGTGTCGTCGAAGTAGAACATCTCCCGCTCGGGCGCGTGCACATCGGACACGGCCCGGGTGAACCACTCGTGCGCGTCGCCGCAGTGGTTCGAGGTGATGTCCCCGATCAGCCGCATCCCGCGCGCGTGCACGGCCTCGGCCAGCCTGGCCAGCGCCGCGTCCCCGCCCAGCAGCGGATCGACCTCGTCGAAGGTCGACGCGTCGTAGCGGTGGTTCGACCTGGCCGGGAAGACCGGCGTCAGGTACACCGTGTTCACGCCCAGCGCTTGGAGGTGGTCCAGGCGCTCGGTGATCCCGTCCAGGTCACCGCCGAAGAACTGCTCCGACGTGCCCGGCCCCTGCCCGATCACCTCGTCCCGGTCCCACTCGCGCGGCAGCGCCCAGCTCGGCAGCTCGGCCAGCGGCTTCGCGCCCGCCGCCCGCGCGAACCGGTCCGGGAAGATCTGGTAGATCACGGCGTCGGCGGACCAGGCCGGCGGCGCGTCGTAAGCCACCACCCGGAAGTCCATGTCATCCGGGATCTCGTGCTCGACGATCCCGCCGGCCGTCAGCCAGTAGGGCTCGACGCCATCGGCCTCGACCAGGAACCGGTAGTTGGTGACCGGATTGCGCACGAGCAGCTCGCCACGCCACCACACGTCCCCGGCCCCGTAACCGGCGACGGCCGCTCCGGTCCGATCCGGATCGACGGCCGTAGCCGTGAACCGCGGCTCCCCATCCGGCGTGCTGCGCAGGTGCACCGCCGTGACCCCGGCCGCCGCGGGCACGCGCACCCACACGGTGACGAGATCGCCCAGCGAAGGCGCACCGTCCGATACATACAATCCCGAGCCGTCATGATGCGGCTGCTCGTGAAGACGCACTGTCGCGCCATCCTTCCGTTTTCCGAGGATGTCGACGTTTCATCCCGCAGCCCTGTCGGCCCGGGGTCGCGACACTGCTGTTCGGCCGCCACCGCCACTGCGTTGATCATGAAGTTGTGGACACGACACGCCGTCGAGCCGTGCCATAAGTTCATGATCAACGCAGTGGGCGGGGTCAGCCCTTGACCGCGCCGGCGGTTAGGCCGGAGACGATGTATTTCTGGAGCCAGAGGAACAGGCTGACGGTGGGGATGGCCGTCAGGAGGGTTGCCGCGGCGAAGGGGCCGAAGTTGGCGTCGCGTTTGTCGGTGAGCATGCCGTACATGCCTACCGCCAGGGTTTTGGCCTCGGTGTCGCGGAGGAAGACGTTGGCGATGAGGAACTCGTTGATGGTGCCGATGAAGGACAGCATGGCCGTCACGGCGAGGACCGGGCCGACCAGCGGGAGGATGATGCGGAAGAAGGTCTGCACGTGCGAGGCGCCGTCCATGGTGGCGGACTCGTCGATCTCCTTCGGGACCGTGTCCAGGAAGCCCTTCATCAGGTACGTGTTCACGCCCAGCGCGCCGCCGAGGTAGAGCACCAGCAGGCCCCACGGCTGGTTGAAGCCGAAGGTGGGGTACAGCTCGGTGATCTCGGTGAACACGATGAAGATGGCCACGATCGCCAGGAACTGCGGGAACATCTGGATGAGCAGGATGCTCAGCAGGCCCACCCGGCGCCCGGCGAAGCGCATGCGGCTGAACGCGTACGCCGCCGCCACGCTGATCAGCAGGCCCGCGAAGGCCGAGAACAGCGCGATGATCACCGAGTTCAGGAACCAGTGGACGAACGGCTGCTGCCCGTTGAACAGCACCGCGAAGTTGTCCAGGCTCGCGCCGGTGGGCAGCAGCTCGGTGGAGCCGAGCGTGCCCAGCGGGTTGAGCGCAGCGGACACCACGTACATGATCGGGAACAGGGCGAAGGCGGTGACCAGCACGGCGACCGCGTGCCGCCAGGCGACCTCCTTGAGGTACCTCACGAGTACACCTCCTCCTGCCGGCGGCTGCGCCAGAACGCCACGGTGGACACCGTCGCCACGATCGCGAAGATGAACACCGAGATCGCCGCGGCGAAGCCGAAGTCGGCCACCCCGCTGTCGAAGCCCGCGACCCGGTACGTGTAGCTGATCAGCAGGTCCGTGGAGCCCACGGTCGCGTTGTCGATCGCGTACGGGCCGCCGTTGGTGACCAGCCGGATGTTGTTGAAGTTGTTGAAGTTGAAGCCGAACGACGAGATCAGCAGCGGTGTGAGCGCGACCAGCACCAGCGGCAGGGTGACCCGCCGGAACCCGGCCCACGGCGTGGCGCCGTCGATGCGGGCCGCGTCGGTCAGCTCCTTCGGCACCGCCTGCAGCGCCCCCGTGATCACCAGGAACATGTACGGGAAGCCCATCCACAGGTTGATCACGATCAGCCCGAGCCGGGCCGTGGTCGGCGTGCCGAGCCAGTCGTGCACCCCGAACAGCTTGCTGATCAGGCCGAAGTCCGTGTTGAACATGTCCCGCCAGATCAGCAGCATGGCGAACGACGGCATGGCGTACGGCAGGATCAGCAGCACCCGGTAGACCTTCGTGCCGCGTACCCGCGGGTGGTGCAGCGCCAGCGCCACGATCATGCCGAGCGCGAACGTGGTCGCCACCGAGCTGATCGCGAACACGAAGTTCCAGATCAGCACGTTCAGGAAGTGGCCGGACACGGTCGGGTCGGTGAGCGCCTTCTTGAAGTTGGCGAACCCGACGGAGACCTGCCAGCCCTGGTCGAGGTGGGCGCCGGCCGAGTCGATGAAGTAGCCCTCGGTCTCGTTCGCGTACCACCTGTCCCCGGCCGGGTTCACGATGCAGTCGCAGGCCGCGTCGTACTTCTTGTCGGCCTTACCCTCGAACGCGCGGCTCAGGCCGGTGGCCTTGATCGCCCCGCCCGCGGTGGGCACCGAGAACGCGCCGATCTCCGCGTCGCGCTCGGCCGCCTGCGCGGTGGGCACGATGGTGAAGCCGCTCGCGGACAGCACCTTGCCGGTGAGGCTGACCTCGGCCCCGTCGACCGGGGACAGGCCGTCGGCCGTGCCCGCCTGGACCGCCTTGGTGGCGGGGTCGACCAGCAGGAAGACCAGCGAACCGTCGCGCTCGGCGATGGTCAGGTAGTACTCCGGGGAGCCCGGCACCTGGGTCACCGAGCTGGTCTCGATGGCCCGGATCGCCTCCTCCTTGGTGCCCCGGTGCCCGTCGCCGAAGTTGGTGAACGCGGTGACGAAGGTGAGCACGATCGGCACGATCGCGAAGGCGACCAGGAAGATCGTGCCCGGCACCAGGTACTTCGCGGGCACGTGGCGCGGGGTGAGGTAGAGGTAGGCGACGGCCGCGGTGACCGCGCCCAGCACGCCCAGGGCCGTCCAGGACTCCGTCTGGAGCAGCGGGGGGATCGCGTAGATCAGCAGTGCGGCGACGATGCTCAGCACGGCGATGCGCGACACGATGAAGCCGGTGGACACCTCGCGGCGGCGGATCTTCTCCGCCTCGCCGCCCTGCCCACGCCGGGGGTTTCGCTGTTCGGGGGCCTGCCCGGACGGCCCCGGGTGCGGGGAGCGCTCGCTCCCCGCACCCGCCACCTGAGTGGTCATCAGGCTGGACTACTTGTTGATCTCGGCGAGGATGGCCTTGGCCGCCGCCTCGGCCGCGGTCTTCGGGTCACCGCCCTTGACGACCGCCACCTCGGCGTTGGCCATCGGGCCCCAGATCGCGCCCATGGCCGGGATGGCCGGCATCGGGATGCCGTTCGCGCCCGCCTGGATGAACTTCTCCGCGTTCGGGTCCTCGCCCTTGATCTGGTCGGCGGCCGCGGTCAGCGCCGCGGGGCGCGGGTCGGCCTTGTAGAGCGCGAGCGCCACGTCCTTGTTGGTGACGTAGTTGGCCACGAACTCCTGCGCCAGCACCTTGCTCTTGCCCTTGGCCGCGACGTAGAACGCCTGCACGCCCAGGAACGGGGTGGCGGGCTTGCCGCCCTCGAAGCCGGGGACGGCGGTGACGTCGAAGTTGAAGCCGCCCTTCTTGACGTCGTTCATCGACCACGGGCCGGAGATCAGGAACGCGCACTTCTTCTGGACGAAGGTGGGGATGCCGTTCTCGTTGCCGATCGAGGTCTTGATCGCGCCCTCGCCCTTCTCGCCGAGCGCCTTCATCTTCTCCAGCGCGGCGATGGACTCGGGGGTGTTGACCGTGACCTTCGACGGGTCCGGGTCACCGGTGGCCGTGGTGCCGAACAGCGAGCCGCCGGCGGCCGAGAACAGCGGGTAGGTGTGGTAGACGTCGCCGCCCGCGCCGAACGGCACGCACAGGATCTCCTGCACCTTCTTCGCGGCCTTGAGCTCCTTGCCGACCTTGACCAGCTCCTCGATGGTCGCGGGGGCGGTGGGCACCAGGTCGGTGTTGCGGATCAGGGCGACGTTCTCCATGGCGTACGGCGCGCCGTAGACCTGGCCGTTGAACGTCACGGCCTTGAGCGCGTTCGGGTGGAACGCGGCCTTCTGGTCCGCGGTGAGCTGCACCGGGTCGATGGCGCCGTTCTGCACCATGTTGCCGATCCAGTCGTGCGCGCCGACCATGATGTCCGGGCCGCTGCCCTGCTGCGAGGCGGTGATGAAGGTCTGCTGCTGGTTCTCGCTGATCTCCTTGACCTCGACGGTCACCCCGTTCTCCTTGCCGAACGCCTCGGCGAACGGCTTGAGCACGGGGGCGCGGGTCGGGTCGGTCCACAGGACCAGCTTGCCGTTGCCCTTGTCCTTGCTGGGGGTGGCGGCCGGCTCGTTGGTGCCGCCGCAGGCCGCGACGCCGAGCATGAGGCCGGCGGCGGCGACGATCACACCCGCGGTACGGATGCGCATGAGAACTCCTTCGAAGAAGGCCGCCCGGGGGCGACCCGGAAGAGGGGTCGGCGCGCACCGCCTTGGAAGGTCTTCCAGAATCGGTGACGCACCACAGCACCCCGTTGCCGGGGTTGTGATCCGTGTTACGGAGTTTGTTGCCGGGAGGTTAGCAAGGCTTTGCAAGCAATGGAAGACCTTGCAGTGGCGGCGTATCAACATCGAGCTTTCTTGGGCTAGAGTGCCGCCATGCGCGCGCGACTCTCTGACATCGCCCAGCAGGCGGAGGTGAGCGAAGCCACCGTCTCCCGGGTGCTGAACGACCGGCCCGGCGTCTCCGCCGAGACCCGGCAGGCCGCGCTGACCGCCCTCGACGTGCTCGGCTACGAACGCCCCGCCCGCCTGCGCAAGCGCAGCGCCGGCCTGGTCGGCCTGGTGGTCCCGGAGCTGGACAACCCGATCTTCCCGGCGTTCGCCCAGATCATCGAGACGACGCTGGCCCAGCAGGGCTTCACCCCGGTGCTGTGTACGCAGACCCCCGGCGGGGTGACCGAGGACGAGTACGTCGAGATGCTGCTCGACCGGCAGGTCTCCGGCATCGTCTTCGTCTCGGGCCTGCACGCCGACTCGACCAGCGACCCCGAGCGCTACCGCAAGCTGATCGCCCGGCCGCTGCCGATCGTGCTGGTCAACGGCTACGCCGAGGGCATCGAGGCGCCGTTCATCTCCTGCGACGACCGGGCCGCCGGCGAGCTGGCCGTGTCGCACCTGGTCGCGCTCGGCCACCGGCGCATCGGCCTGATCTCCGGGCCGGACCGCTACCTGCCCGTGCAGCGCAAGATCGAGGGCTACCGGGCCGCCATGCGGCGCCTGCTCAACCTCACCGACGCCCAGATCGACGAGATGATCTCGCTGTCGCTGTTCGGCGTCGAGGGCGGCGACGCGGCCGCCTCGCGGCTGCTGGACCGCGGGGTGACCGGTTTCGTGTGCGGCTCGGACCTGATGGCGCTGGGCGCGATCCGCGCGGTGCGCCAGCGCGGCCTGCAGGTGCCCTCGGACGTGTCGGTGGTCGGCTACGACGACTCGCCGCTGATCGCGTTCACCGATCCGCCCATGACGACGCTGCGCCAGCCCGTCCGGGCGATGGCCGTGGCAGCTGTTCGGGCACTGGTGGACGAGATCAAGGGACACCCCGCACCCCACTCGGAGTACATTTTCCGGCCCGAGTTGGTGGTCCGCGGCTCCACCGCCGCCCACGCGGAGTGACGGCGCGTCGGTATGACGCATGAAACTTTCTGAAATCCTCTGCTTGACTCTTGCGCAACTTGCGCGACATCCTTCATAGGTCCACGGCGCGCCCCTCGCGCCGTGACGACCCGTTTCTGGAGGAAGTCATGCGCCGCAGCAGCCGCGCCGCCGCCGTTCTCGGCGCGGCCGCCACGCTGCTCGCGGGCGCCTGCACCGCGCCCGGTGAGAAACCGCTCTCACCGGTCTCCCCCGCGCCCGCCACGCGGGCCCACGACCCGTCCGGCGTGCTGGTGCACCTGTTCCAGTGGCCGTGGGCGGACGTGGCGAAGGAGTGCCCGGCGCTGGCCGCCGACGGCGTCACCGGCGTGCAGCTCTCCCCGCCGCAGGAGCACGTGGTGCTGCCCGGCCACCCCTGGTGGCAGGACTACCAGCCGGTGTCGTACACCCTGAGCAGCCGCCGCGGCGACCGGGCCGCGCTGGCCGCGATGGTCCGGGCCTGTCACGCGGCCGGGGTGAAGGTCTACGCCGACGCCGTGGTCAACCACATGACCGCGCAGCAGTCCGGCACCGGCTCGGCGGGCACCGCGTTCACCCACTACGCCTACCCCGACCAGCCCGCGGGCGCCTTCCACCCGCCCTGCGCCGCGCAGGACTACGGCGACCGCGCCCAGGTGCAGAACTGCGAGCTGCTCGGCCTGGCCGACCTGGCCACGGAGACCGAGCCGGTGCGCGCGCGGCTCGCGGCGTACCTGAACGACCTGCTCTCGGTCGGCGTGGACGGGTTCCGGATCGACGCCGCCAAGCACCTGCCCGCCGCCGACCTGCGCGCGATCCTGGACCGGCTGGACCGTCCCGCGACCGTCTGGTCCGAGGTCCTCTACAGCCCCACCGAGCCGATCCAGCCCACCGAGTACCGCGACCTCGGCGCGACCCTGGAGCCCCGCTACGCCGACACGCTGGGCCGCGCGTTCCGCACCGGCTCGCTGGAGTCGCTGGCCGAGCTGGGCGCGCAGACCGGCTCGCCCTTCACCGACCTGCTCCCGCCCGAGGGCTCGGTGGTGTACGTCGACAGCCACGACAGCCAGCGCGGCGGCAGCACCCTCAGCCACGCCGACGGCCCCGTGCACACCCTCGCCGTCCAGTTCATGCTGGCCTGGCCCTACGGCACCCCGCTGCTGATGAGCAGCTTCGCCTTCGACGATTTCGACGACGGCCCGCCGGCCGACGCGTCCGGCCGCACCCTGCCCGTGGAGTGCGACGGCAAGGCGTTCGTCTGCGAGCACCGGCTGCCGGCGGTCCGGGCGCTGGTGCGGTGGCGCGCAGCCGTCGGCACGGCCCCGGTGACCGGCTGGTGGGCGACGCCCGACGCGATCGGCTTCGCGCGCGGTGCCGGATACTTCGCGCTGAACCGCGCGACCTCGCCGGTGACCCGTGAGCTCACCGGCGCCCTGGCCCCCGGCCGTTACCGCGACCTGGTCTCCGGGCAGACCATGGACGTGGCCGAGGGCGGCGCCCTCACCCTGACCGTCCCGGCCGGCGCGGCCGTGGCCCTGCTCCCCTCATGACCGCCAACCCTGCGCAGCCGCTCCTGCGCGCCCTCGGAAAGGACAGCCAGTGACCACGCAGGCAAACGACGACTGGTGGCGCGACGCCGTCGTCTACCAGATCTACCCGCGCAGCTTCGCCGACGCCGACGGCGATGGCACCGGTGATCTGCAGGGCGTGCGGGGCAAGCTGCCGTACCTGCGGGATCTCGGCATCGACGCGATCTGGCTGAGCCCGTTCTACACCTCGCCGCTGGCCGACGGCGGCTACGACGTCGCCGACTACCGCGACGTGGACCCGCGCTTCGGCACCCTGGCCGACTTCGACGCCATGCTGAAGGACGCCCACGCCCTCGGCATCCGGATCATCGTGGACCTGGTCCCGAACCACTCCTCGGACCAGCACCAGTGGTTCCAGCAGGCGCTGGCCGCCGCGCCCGGCTCCCCCGAGCGCGAGCGGTACATGTTCCGCGAGGGCCGCGGCGAGCACGGCGAGCTGCCCCCGAACGACTGGGAGTCCATCTTCGGCGGCCGCGCCTGGACCCGCGTCCCGGACGGGCAGTGGTACCTGCACCTGTTCGCACCCGAGCAGCCCGACCTGAACTGGGACAACCCGGAGGTGCGCGCGGAGTTCCGCGACGTGCTGCGGTTCTGGCTGGACCGGGGCGTGGACGGCTTCCGCATCGACGTGGCGCACGGCATGGTCAAGGCGGAGGGGCTGCCCTCGGTCGGGCGGACCACCGACGACGGCGGACGCCAGGTCGAGATGCTGGGCAGCGAGCGCCTGCCGTACTTCGACCAGGACGGCGTGCACGACATCTACCGCGAGTGGCGGCCCATCCTGGACGCGTACCCGGGCGGCCGGATGGCCGTGGCCGAGGCGTGGGTGGAGTCGGCGGAGCGGCTGGCCCGCTACATCGGCCGGGACGAGCTGCACCAGGCGTTCAACTTCGACTTCATGATGGCCGACTTCGACCCGGCGTCGTTCCGCGCCATCATCGACAAGTCGCTGGCCGAGGCGGACCTCGTCGGCGCCCCTACCACCTGGGTGCTGTCCAACCACGACAAGTTCCGGCACGTCACCCGCTACGGCGACGGCGAGCTGGGCCTGCGCCGGGCCCGCGCGGCCACCCTGCTGATGCTGGCGCTGCCCGGCTCGGCGTACCTCTACAACGGCGAGGAGCTGGGCCTCAACGAGGTCCTCGACCTGCCGGACGAGCTGCGCGAGGACCCGTCGTTCAAGCGCACCGGCGAGAGCCGGGACGGCTGCCGGGTCCCGCTGCCCTGGGGCGGCACGCAGTCCGAGGGCTTCCGGTTCAACCCGGACGGCCAGGGCACGCCGTGGCTGCCGCAGCCGGCCAAGTGGGAGGCGCTGACCGCGCAGGCACAGGAGACCGATCCGGACTCGACGCTGAACTTCTACCGCGCCGCGCTGCGGCTGCGCCGGGAGCTGCCCGCCCTCGGCGGCGGCCGGGTGGACTGGCTGGACGCGCCCGAGGGCGTGCTGGCCTTCCGCCGCGAGCCCGGCGTCGTGGTCGTCGTCAACATCGCCGACCGCGTGCTCGACCTCGCCGAGCTGGGCCTGACCGGCGACGTACTGCTCGCCAGCGGCCCGCTGCACACCGACGGCCGCATCCCCGCGGACACGGCGGTCTGGCTCACCGCCTGATCCGCGAAGAGTCAGGAAGGGCACCTTCTACACGGACGTCCGTCAAGAAGGTGCCCTTCCTTTCTCTGGGGTGGTGGCGGTCGGGGAGGATGTGGGCGTGGTGGCCGTCGTGGGTTGGGTGCAGCGGATGACCGAGGTCGTCGGCGCACGTTATGACCAGTACGTGGACCGTGCCCGCAAGCGGTCCGCGAAGTTCGACCATCTCTGGCGGATGAAGGAGCGCTACGCCGACGTGCTCGCCGGGCGGCTGGCCGCGGCCATCGCCTACTACGCCTTCTTCGCCGCGTACGCGATGGCGATGGTGGCGTACGCGGTGCTGGTGAAGGTCTTCTCCGCCAACGCCGACCTGGTCGCCGAGGTCGACCGCTTCCTCAAGCTCTACCTGCCGTCGATCGACACCGACCAGCTGAAGGCCGCCGCGACGTCGGTCCAGTGGATCGGCGTGATCAGCCTGGTGCTCGCCGGGATCGGCTGGGTGGACGCGTGGCGTTCCTCGCAGCGCGCGATCTGGGGGCTGGACCAGCACCCCGGCAACTTCCTCGTGCTGCGCCTGACCGACCTGGGCATGCTGATCGCGCTGGGGCTGCTGATCGCCGTCTCGCTGACCGTGATCGACGGGCTCGACACCATCTTAAACATCATCCCGGAGTCGACCGGGGCGTACTGGGTCAAGGTCGCGGGTTACGCGGTCGCGGTGCTGGTCAACGCGCTCATCGGGTTCGCGCTGGTCACCGTGCTGCCACGGGTGCACATGACGCCCCGGCGGCTGCTGCCCGCGGTCGGCATCGTCGGCGTCGGCCTGACCCTGCTCAACTCGGTCGGCCGCTACTTCGTGCAGCGCACGGAGAACAACCCGGCCTACGTGGCGGTCGCCGCGTCCGTGGGTCTGCTGCTGTACCTGTACCTGTTCAACCAGGTCGTGCTGTGGGCTGTGGCGTACGCCGCCACGTCCGGCCGGGGCAAGGTGTTCGACCTGGCCTGGGGGCGCCCCCGCAAGCACCACCTTGAGTGGGTCCCGCCCGCCGACCTGGCGCGGGCCGAGACCACGGCCGAGCTGCGGACCGGGATCGAGGCCGCGGCGGAGGAAGCCGAGCGGGCCGCGCGGGAGGACGACGCGGCCGAGCGGGCGGCGCGCCAGGCGGACGCCGACGGCGGCGACACGCCCGCGCCGCGCAGGATATCGGCGGAACCTCCCGCCAAAAGGCCGCGCGAAGCTCGATGATGGTCGCGTGGGTGCACTCGTGACTTTGGAGCTGCCGGCCGGCGCGCCGCAGCTGGACCTTCCCTGGATCATCACCTTCGGCCCGCTCGACGACGACGAGGAGTGGGAGCCGGTGGTCTGCGGACCGTACGAGCGCCCGCACGCGCTCGCCCTCGCCCAGCACATCGTGGCCGACGAGGACCTGATGGCGGTCGTGGAGCCACTGCTGCCGGCGATCTCGCTGGAGCAGATCCGCGCCGAGATCGCCAACGCGCAGGACCTCGCCGCCGAGGCGGCCGACGAGATCGACGACGTGCTCGACGACGACACGGACTCCGACGAGGAGCACGACCACGACCACGACGACCACGTGGCCGAGGCTCCCAGCGCCGACGACCTCAAGGCGGGCTTCGCCCGCATCTCCGCCCGCCTCACCGGCTCCTGACCCCTCCCGCCCCGCCCGCCCGCAGGCCCGCGGACAGGCTCAGTTTCAGGGAAACTGCACGAAAGACGCCGTTCTTTCGTGCAGTTTCCCTGAAAGTGCAGACCGGAAAGCGGCGCGCGGCGGTCAGCCGCCCAGCGGGTAGTCGCGGATGGGCTGCCAGCGGCCGGTGCCGTTGTGCTCGTAGCGGGTGAAGTGGGCGACGTCGAAGCGGGCCGTGTAATCGGCCATGCGCTCGAAGACGTCGTCGAGGGCGGGCTCCGGCACGTCGTGGCCGACGGTGACGTGCGGGTGGTACGGGTGCGTCAGCTCGCGCTCCAGCGGGCCGGTGCGGATCGCCGCGGCCAGCCGCTCGCACTCCACGATGCCGGTGGCCAGTGCCACGAACACCACCCGGCTGACCGGCCGGAACGTGCCCGTGCCGCGCAGCTGCACGGTGAACGGGGCGTTCTCCACCGCCACCCGCGCCAGCAGCTCGTCGATGCGCCGGTCCAGCTCGGCCGAGACGGCCAGCACGGTCGGGCCGAGCAGGGTCACGTGCGAGGGGATCAGCGCGGCCAGCGGGTCGCCGGTGGAGGCGCGGGCCGCGTCGAGTTCGGCACCCCACGGTTGCGGGATGCCGATCGCGATACCGATGGTGCGCTCCACCGACAGCCTCCGCCCGGGACGTTCCGCTACTTCGAACCCGCCGGCGGCAGGAAGCCGATTTTGTCGTAGACGTCGGCCAGCGTCGGCGTCGCCACGGCCCGGGCCTTCTCCGCGCCGATGACCAGCATCTTGTCCAGCTGCGCGGGGTCGTCCAGGTACTCCTGCGTGCGCTGCTGGAACGGCGTCACGAACTCCACCACCACCTCGGCCAGGTCCTTCTTGAGGTCACCGTACCCCTTGCCGTCGTAGGCCTCGACCAGCTCGGGGATCGAGCGGCCGGACAGCGCGGCGTAGATGGTCAGCAGGTTGCTCACGCCCGCCTTGGCCTCGGGGTCGAAGGTGATCTCCCGCCCGGTGTCGGTGACGGCCGACTTGATCTTCTTGGCGATCCGGTTCGGCGGCTCCAGCAGCTCGATCAGGCCGTTGCCGGTCGACGCGGACTTCGACATCTTCGCGCTGGGGTCCTGCAGGTCCAGGATCTTCGCGGTCTCCTTGACGATGTGCGGCTGCGGCAGCGTGAAGGTCTTGCCGAACAGCGTGTTGAAGCGCTGCGCCAGGTCCCGGGTCAGCTCCAGGTGCTGGCGCTGGTCCTCGCCCACCGGCACCGCGTCGGCCTGGTAGAGCAGGATGTCGGCGGCCTGCAGGATCGGGTACGTGAACAGGCCGACGCTCGACCGCTCGGCTCCCTGCTTGCTCGACTTGTCCTTGAACTGGGTCATCCGGCTGGCCTCGCCGAAGCCCGTGATGCAGCTCATCACCCAGCCCAGCTGCGCGTGCTCGGGCACGTGCGACTGCACGAAGATCGTGCACCGGGCCGGGTCCAGCCCGACGGCCAGCAGCTGCGCCACGCTGATCCGGCTGCGCTCGCGCAGCAGCTTCGGGTCGTGTCCCGCCGTGATCGCGTGCAGATCCACCACGCAGTAGAACGCGTCGTGCGTCTCCTGCATGCCCACCCAGTTGCGCACCGCGCCCAGGTAGTTGCCCAGGTGGTACGAGCCGCCGGTGGGCTGGATCCCGGAGAGCACCCGGGGCTTGCTGTGCTGCGTCGCGTCGAAGGACATGGCCGCCATTCTCCCACCCCGATGATCCGCGCACGAACCTGGGAACCGGACGCCACCGGCAGGACTCACTAGAGTCGCCGAGAACGAGGGACCGGGGAGAGCATGACCGCGCAGGACGAGCTGGGTGAGCTGTACCACGCCGGGTACCGCCGGCTCGTGGCGCAGGTCTACGCGTTCACCACCGACCTGACCGAGGCGCAGGACGCCGTGCAGGAGGCGTTCGCCCGCGCGCTCGCCCGCCGCCGGGGCCTGAGCGATGTGGACGCGCCGGAGGCCTGGCTGCGTACCGTCGCGATCAACGTGGTCCGCCGCCGCTGGCGCCGCCGCCAGCTGCTGGACGCCATCCTGCTGCGCGAGCGGCCGTTGACCCGGGTCGCCGCCGCGCCCGAGCCTGACAACACCGACCTGCGGACCGCGCTGGCCGCCATCCCGCGCCAGTACCGCGAGGTCGTGGTCCTGCACTACCTCGCCGATCTGCCCGTGGACGAGGTCGCCGACATCCTGGAGGTCCCCGTGGGCACGGTCAAGTCACGGCTCTCCCGGGGGCGGGAGGCGCTGCGGGGCCTGCTCGACGACGTGGAGGCGCCGCCGCTGGAGCAGGTGCGGGCGCGCGCCGGCCGGATCCGGGTCCGGCGGCAGGCGGCGCAGGTCGGCAGCGCCGCGGCGGTGCTGCTGGTGGCGGCGGCCGGCCTGCTCCAGCCGTGGCGCCCGGGGCCGGGCCCGCACGAGACGGCCGCCTCGCCGACCCCGGCCGCCTCCGCGTCGCACCACGTCTACCAGGGGGCCGGGCTCAGCATCACCGCCATCACCAACGCGGCCACCGCCCCGGACCTGCCCGGCCTGATCACCGCGTTCGAGCTGGACGGCGCCACCGGCTGGCTGCGTACCACCTGCACCGCGGCGGAGTCCGGCTGCCTGCCGCGGTATGCCCGCACCACCGACGGCGGCGAGACCTGGCTGGTCGAGACCGACCCCGGCACGAAGCTGCCGGATCCCGCCCCTGCGGCGCGGCCGCCGCTGACCCCCGACTGGATCGCCCCCCGGCCCACCACGGGCGGAGTCTGGTGGGCGGGCGGGCGGCGCGCCGACGGCCTGCCGAGCCTGGCCGCGAGCAGCGACGGCGGGGCCACCTGGCAGCTGCGCGAGCTGCCCGGGGCCCGGCGCGGCGACGCCGTCACCGGCACCGTGCGCGGCGAGCAGGTCGTGGCGCTGACCACCACCGGCGGGAAGATCACCGGGGTGTACGCGGGGAGCCGCGGCGCGCTGACCCGCCGCTCGGACGGCGCGCACCTGCCCGTGGACGGCGAGCCGGTCCTGCTGCCTGACGGGCGCCTGCTCGTCGCCTCGGACAGCCGCTTCCAGCTCAGCACCGACTTCGGCGCGACGTTCACCGCCGCCCCCGACGGCGGCCTGCCGACCGTCGGCGCCCTGCGCGCCACCTCGGGCGGCTACGTGGCGCTCGACCTGTTCCGGGGCGGCTGGGTCGCCGTCTCGGCGGACGGCCTGACCTGGCGCAAACTCGCGATCCACTGACCGCCGACCGCCGACCGCCGACCGCCGACCGCCATGATCGCTCGACTTGCCAGGCACATGGGCGTTTGCGCGCTCAAGATACGCACACCTGCCAGGCAAGTCGGACGATCATGGGGGCGAGCGAGGTCGCCTCAGGCGGCGTCCGGGGTGGGATCCACGGGGGTCAGGCGGACGCGGGCCACCCGGCGGCCGTCCAGGGCGAGGACGGTCAGCCGGTAGGCCTCCAGGGTGGCGCTGTCCCCGGCGGCGGGCAGCCGGCCGAGCACGCTCATCAGGAAGCCGCCCACGGTCTCGTACGGCCCCTCGGGCAGCGCGATGCCGGTGCGCTCGGCGAAGTCGGCGAGGTTGAGCATGCCGTCGACCTCGTCGGACGCGGCGGGGGTCTCGTCGTACTCGTCGTGGATCTCGCCGACCAGCTCCTCGATCAGGTCCTCCAGCGTGACGATGCCGGCGGTGCCGCCGTACTCGTCGACGACCACCGCGATGGTGTGCCGCTCGCGGCGCATCTCCGACAGCGCGGCGAGCACCGGCTTGCTGGCGGGCAGCCGCTTGATCTCCCGGGCCAGCTCGCGCACCGGCCGGCCGGGCTGCTCGTCCCAGAGCAGGTCGCGCAGGTGGACGAAGCCGACGATGTCGTCGTGGCTGCCGTCGGTGATCGGCAGCCGGGTGTGCCCGGCCTCGCGCGCCTCCGCGACGGCCTCGGCCACGGTCATCCCGACCTCCAGGAACCAGACCTCGGTGCGCGGCACCATCACCTCGCGCAGGGTCGCGGTGGACCTGGCCAGGGCCTTGCTGATGATGTGCCGCTCATCCGGGTCCAGCGCGGTGTTCACGGCGACCAGCTCGCGCAGCTCGGCCTCGGTGATCTGCTCACGCCCGGCGGTCGCCTCGACGCCGAGCACGCGGTTCGTCCAGCGGGTCAGCGCGTCGGCCGCCCGTACGATCGCCGGCGCCACGGCGCGCGCCATGCGTCCCGGCGGGCGTAACCGGGGCTCCCGGCGGCGCGGTTCTCGACCATGATTCTCCCGCGTACGGGGGGTGTTCTGCCGGGGCACGGACATGCGCGCATCGTAGCGTTCCGAAGTAATGGTTCTCGAACGCCGAGCATGCCTAACCAGGGACGGGACCTGCCCCGTAGCCCTGACAGCGAGGCGACAGCGTTTGAGCCTGTTGTTTTCTGTTTGAATATGGTGAGATAGCAACGTCGTGACCGCCGCGGCGCGGGCTAGGCTGGCCCGCACCAGGAGTTCGAGGAGCGCCCTACATGAAGGTACTGGTCACCGGAGGCGCCGGATACGTCGGCAGCGTCGTCGCCCGGCTGCTGGTCGACGCCGGCCACGAGGTGGTCGTGCTCGACGACCTCTCCCGCAACGACGCCACCCAGGTGCCCGCGGGCGCCGTGTTCGTGCAGGCGCGCATCCAGGACGCCGCGTCGGTGCTCACGCCGGAGGCCGGTTTCGACGCCGTGTTCCACTTCGCCGGGCTGATCTCGGCCGGTGAGTCGATGTCGCACCCCGAGCTGCACTGGGAGGCCAACACCATCGGCTCGCTGGCGCTGCTCGCCGCGATGCGCGCGGCCGGCGTCAAGCGGCTGGTCTTCTCCTCCACCGCCGCCACCTACGGCAACCCGTCCGAGATCCCGCTGACGGAGAACGCGATCACCAAGCCGGTCAACACGTACGGCGCCACCAAGCTCGCCGTCGACATGGCCATCGCCTCCGAGGCGCACGCGCACGAGCTGGCCGCGGTCAGCCTGCGCTACTTCAACGTGGCGGGCGCGCTGGTGCTGCCGGACGGCACGATGATCGGCGAGCGGCACGACCCGGAGACCCACCTGATCCCGATCGCGCTGGAGGTCGCCGCGGGCCGCCGGGAGAAGCTCGCCGTGTTCGGCGACGACTACCCCACTCCGGACGGCACCTGCATCCGCGACTACATCCACGTCGGCGACCTGGCCCAGGCCCACCTGCTGGCGCTGGCGGCGGCCCGCCCCGGCGAGCACCGCGTCTACAACCTCGGCAACGGCACCGGTTTCTCCTGCATGCAGGTGGTCGAGGCGGTCCGCGAGGTCACCGGGCACGCGCTGCCGGTGGAGATCGCGCCGCGCCGCCCCGGCGACCCGGCCGAGCTGGTCGCCTCGTCCGCCAAGGCGCAGGCCGAGCTGGGCTGGACCCCGGCGAAGACCGACCTGCGGGACATCGTCGCCGACGCCTGGACGTTCTACCGGAGCGGGCTGTGAAGGCCGAGGAGCGAGCTGGCGAGCCCCGCAGGACGAACCTCAGCAGCGCTGTGACCGCCGGGACCGGTGTCGAGCGGGGCGTCTGGGCGGCGCCGGGCCGGGTCAACCTGATCGGCGAGCACACCGACTACTGCGACGGCTTCGTGCTCCCGTTCGCGCTGCCGCAGCGCACCGTCGTCACGGCGGAGCGGCTCGGCCGGCCGGAGTGGTCGGTCACCTCGACGCTCACCGGCGAGACGGTCACCTTCGACCTGTCCGAGCCGGTCACCGGCTGGGCGGCGTACGTCGCCGCGGTGGTGTGGGCGCTGCGCGACGCCGGTCACGACGTGCCCGGGGCGCGGCTGCACGTCGACTCGGACGTGCCCGGCGGGGCCGGGCTCAGCTCGTCCGCCGCACTGGAGTGCGCGGTGCTGTCCGCCCTGGCCGACCTCGGCGGCCTGGACATCCCCCTGGCCCACCGGCCGAAGCTCGCCCAGCGGGCCGAGAACGAGTACGTCGGCGTGCCCTGCGGGATCATGGACCAGTCCGCCTCGACGCTGTGCCGCGAGGGCCACGCGCTGTTCCTGGACTGCCGCACCATGGCGACCGAGCACGTCCCGCTCGACCTCGCGGGGCAGGGCCTGGCCATCCTGGTGATCGACAGCAGGGCCCCGCACCAGCTCGCCGACGGCGAGTACGCCGCCCGCCGCGCCGCCTGCGAGCGCGCCGCCGCCCTGCTCGGCCTGCCCGCGCTGCGCGACGCCGCCCTGGCCGACCTGTCCCGCCTCGACGACCCGCTGCTGGTCCGCCGCGCCCGGCACGTGGTCACCGAGAACGCCCGCGTCCTGGAGACGATCGCGCTGCTGCGCGAAGGCCGCCTCCGCGAGATCGGCCCCCTGATGACGGCCTCGCACGCGTCCATGCGCGACGACTTCGAGATCACCGTCCCCGAGGTCGACGAGGCCGTCGAGACCGCCCTCGCCGCAGGCGCCTACGGCGCCCGGATGACCGGTGGCGGCTTCGGCGGCTGCGTCCTGGCCCTCGTCGAAGCCGAAAAGCTCGACGCGGTCGCCGAAGCCGTGCACACCGCCTTCGCCACCCGCGGCTTCCGCCCCCCGGCCACCTTCACCGCCCTCCCCGCCCCCGGCGCCCACCGCCTATCTTGAAAGGAAGGGCACCTTCTTAACGCTATGCGTAGTAGAAGGTGCCCTTCTTAACGCTCCGCCTTTCTGACACCACAGTGGACGGTGTTGCGGGCGTACGGCAGGATGCCGCGCATGGCTTCCGCGGAACGCAACGTGTACCTCGACCAGGTCATGGCCCAGTCCTCCCAGCTGGAGCAGGACCTGCGGGTCAAGAAGGCGGCACCCCCCGCCCAGGCGCCCGCCCCCGAGGGCGGCGGCACCAGCAACCGCGCCCGGCGCAGCGCCGCCGAGGCCGCCACCACCCCGCCGTCCGCCGTGGACGTACGCGTCACCGGCATCGGCCCGTGGAAGACCGTGCTCGTGCCGCCCAACGCGTTCGTCGTGCACACCCGCCGCGGCCAGGAGAAGCCGCTGCACCTCGGCCTCGGCACTTCCTTCCGCTACCGCTCGCGCACCGACTCCTACCTCGTCGTGCCCGGCACCATGCAGACCATCCTGCTCAACGCGTTCTGCATCTGCCGCGAGCTGCAGGGCGTGCTCGTCCAGGCGTACGTGCAGTGGATCGTGCAGGACATCGCGACGGCGTACCGCAAACTCGACTTCGGTGACCCGGCCGACCCGATGCGGCTGGTCAACCTGCAGCTCAAGGAGCAGGCCGAGGCGGCCATCAAGGACAAGGTCGCCACCATGAGCGTGCACGAGGTGCTCAGCGACAAGCAGCCCATCATCGAGGAGCTCACCGCCCGGCTGCGCGGCGTCGCCGAGGGCGCTGGCGACAGCGACACCGGCCTCGGCCTGCGCATCGTCACCGTGCAGATCAAGGAGGCCGTGGTCACCTCGGCCCGGCTGTGGGAGAACCTGCAGAAGCCGTTCCGCTCCGAGCAGGGCCAGCTCGCCCGGCTCGCGGAACTCTCCGCGCAGGAGGTCATCACCGGCCGGGAGCTGGCCGCGCAGCGCCTCGACCAGCTCCAGCGCCTGGAGAACGACCGCGAGCTGGCCGACCTCAAGGCCCGCAACGCCGCCGCCGCATTCGACCGCGACGCCGCCGAGAAGCTTCGCCGCGGCGAGCGCGAGCAGGCCGACGCGCGCGCCCTGGCCAGCCAGAACAGCGAGACCACCCTGCACGAGCTGCAGCTGGAGCAGGAACGGCACGCGCAGGAGACCGAGATGGGCCGGCTGCGCCTGGAGCTGGAGCAGACCCTGCAGCGGCTCACCCTGGAGCACGAGCTGTCCCTCGCGGCCGCCCGCGCCACCCAGACGCACGACGCCGCCCTGCTCGTCCTGGAGCGCGACCGGGTCCGCCAGGAGATCGCCAACGGGCGCTCGCCCGAGGCGGTGCAGGCCGAACTCATCGCCAGGCTGCCCGAGATCGTCGCCAAGCTGCCCAAGCCCGACGAGCTGCGCACGGTCAACCTGTCCGGCGCCGACGGCAGCAGCCTGGCCGGCATCGTCACGGAACTGGCCGCCGCGGTCACCGCGATCCGCGCGGCGGTGGCGTCCCGCGAATGATCACCTGGGTGGAGCCGTCGGCCGCCGCCTTCGGCGCGGTCGCCGAGCTGTTCGACGAGTACCGGGCTCACTACGGCGAGCAGCGGGCGTACGGCGCCACCCGGCAGTGGCTCCAGGATCAGGCAACCTCAGGCGGCCTGCGGATCAGCGCGGCCTTCACCACCGGCCGCCCCTGCGGCCTGGTCACCGTCTCGGTGCTGCCCGCGTCCCTCACCCTGGGCACCTTCTGGCTGGTACGCGACCTGTACGTGCGCCCCGAGCACCGTGGCCGCGGACACGCGCGAGCCCTGGTCGAGCACGTCGTGTCCGCCGCCCGCGACGCGACCGCCCGCCGCGTGTCCCTGCAGACCGAGCACGCCAACACCCCCGCCCGCACCCTCTACCGCAGCCTCGGCTTCCACGAGGTCGACGGCTACGTCACCTACTCCATCACCTGACCGCCCCCACCCCCACCCACCCGCACCCGCACTCCGACCTCGCGCAGCACCCTCCTCCGCACCACCACGCGCGCAGTTTCGGGGAAACTGCACCTCCACACCTCAGCAAGGCCGCACTTTCCCCGAAACTGCATCCGGCACGCGGCACCCCGCACTGCGGCCCTGCGGCACTGCGGCACTGCGGCACTGCGGCACTGCGGCACTGCGTTGATCATGAACTTATGGGCGTGCTCGACGGCGTGTCACTGCCCTAACTTCATGATCGACGGACCGGCCGGGGTCGGTTGCCGGAGGGCGTGCCGATGATCCGTTTTTGTGGACGCTCACCGTCGCTATAGCAGCAGTCGGCGTCCACAAAAACGGATCTTGGCCGCCGGTGCGGGTGCAAGTGCCCTGATATGCCGAACCGCACCTGCCCGGTGGGCGGGTGCAGTTCGCTTTGGTTGTTCGCGCTGCCGCTGTCGGCT
>NZ_BONF01000009.1 GCF_016862575.1 Catellatospora bangladeshensis
CGGGGAGGTCACCTACTGACCGCCGCGGTGTGACGCGTCGGTTGCGATGATCGCCGTCTCGTGTCAGAAAGTGTGGTCAGACCAGACTTTTTGACACGAGACGGCGATCTTGAGGGTTGTGGCGCGCGTGGCGAGGGTGGGCGGTGGCGGGGGAGCGGGCCTGAGATAGTGGGCCGGTGGTGATTTACAAGATCCTGCTGCCGTCCGAGTGGGCGGAGTTCCAGGCAAAGGGCGAGTTCGCCGGGTCGGCGCACGATCTGCGCGACGGGTTCGTCCACCTGTCCACCCGCGACCAGGTGGCCGAGACCGCGCGGCGGGTGTTCGCGGCCGAGCCGGAGCTGGTCGTGGCGGCCGTGGACACTGACGCGGTGGCGCCGTGGCTGCGCTGGGAGGAGTCGGCGAGCCGGGGCGCGAGCTTCCCGCACGTGTACGCGCCGCTGCCGCTCAGCGCCGTGGGCGAGGTGTACCGCGTCCCGGGCGTGACGGAGATCGACGCGGCCCTGCCGCCCGCGGGCTGACCGCGCTCGCCCGATTCGGGCACGCGCCGCTGCTCGCTGTGCTGGGGTGGAGGCGGGGGTGGCGCCATGCGGCAGCTGTTCGACGATCCGCTGTTCCAGACGTTCGCCGAGCGGGCGCTGATGACGGCGACCCGCGGCGGGGCCGAGTACGGCGAGGTCGCCGCGATCGCCGCGCAGATCGGACCGGGTGACGTCGACGGCTGGCACCGGGCCTGGAGCGGGTACGCCGAGCAGGTGTTCGGCTGGGCCGAGCAGAGCCGGGCGGCCGGGCACCGGGTGAGCGCGCGGGAGGCGTACCTGCGCGCGTCCACGTACTTCCGGGCCTCGTTCACGCCGCTGTTCGGCGAGCCGGTGGATGCCCGGCTGACCGTCGCGTTCGCGCGCGAGCAGGAGGCGTTCGACAGGTTCGCCGCGCTGGCGAGCCGGCCGGTGCAGCCGGTGCGGGTGCCGTACGAGCACACGTCCCTGCCCGGCTACTTCTGCCGGGTCGACGACACCGACCGGGTGCGCCCGACCCTGATCGCGGTCAACGGCTACGACTCCAGCGTGCACGAGATGTACTGGTCGCACACGATCCCGGCGCTGCGGCGCGGATACCACTGCCTGCTTGTCGACGGCCCCGGGCAGGGCGGGGCGCTGATCGAGCAGCAGCTGCGGCTGCGGCCGGACTGGGCGGAGGTGCTGCGCCCGATCGTGGACTTCGCGCTGGCCCGGCCGGGGGTCGACGGCGACCGGCTCGCGGTGATGGGCTGGAGCCTGGGCGGCTACCTGGCCCCGCGCGGGGTGAGCGGCGAGCCGCGGGTGGCCGCGCTGGTCGCCGACCCCGGCATGTGGGACACCGCCGGCACGGTCAGCAGGATGCTGCCGGAGCCGCTGCGGGACAGGTTCCCGGACGTGGACCCGGCGGAGCTGGAGCCGCTGCTGCAGGAGGCCGTGCAGGACCCGATGACCCGCTGGAAGCTCCAGCAGCGCGGCCTGTGGGTGCACGGCCTGCCGACGCTCGGCGCTCTCGTCGTGGACCTGGGCCGCCGCTACCGCCTGTCGGACGTCGCGGACCGGATCGCCTGCCCGACGCTGCTGACAGCGGCCGAGGGCGATCCGCTGGCCGGCGGCGCGCAGTCGCTCTATGACGCGCTGACCTGCCCGAAGACGCTCGTCCGGTTCACCGCGGCGGAGGGCGCGCAGGGGCACTGCGAAGGCTGGAACCGGTCGCGCTTCGACCAGCGGGTCTTCGACTGGCTCGACGAGGTCCTGCGGCAGCGTCCGTGACGGCGTACCGGGCGCTTTCCGGCGAATCGGCACGTCGCGGGGACGATCGCGCGATGATCGGGGCGAACATCCGTGACGAGCAAGGGGGCGGCATGACCACACCAGGGGATCGGGGACAGGGTGTCCCCATCCAGCCGGTGGACCCGACCCGCGCGATGGTGACCGTCGCGACGTACCCGGAGTACGCCGACGCGCAGCGGGCGATGGACTTCCTGTCGGACAACAACTTCCCGGTCGAGCACAGCGCGATCGTCGGCACCAACCTGCGCATGGTCGAGCAGGTGCTGGGCCGCATGACGACGGGCAAGGCCACGCTCTACGGCATCGGCGCCGGGGCCTGGTTCGGCCTGTTCATCGGCCTGCTGTTCGCGATCTTCGTGCCGCGGGCCTGGCTGACCATGATCCTGACCGCGGTGCTGATCGGCGCGATCTGGGGTGCCATCTTCGGCGCGATCGCGCACGCGATGACCCGGGGCAAGCGCGACTTCACGGCCGCGCGGTCGCTGCAGGCGAGCGAGTACGGCATCAGCGTCAGCGCGCAGTACGCCGAGCAGGCGCAGCAGCTGCTGGCCAGGCTCAGCGCGCAGCCGCTGACCACCTGACCGGACGGGCCGCGGGCCGGGCTCCCACGGGAGACCCGGCCCGCCCCGGTCACCGGCGCTCGTCGCTCGGCGGCAGCGCCCGGCCCCGGCTGCGGGACTTGTACGACGCGTCCGCCGACGAGTACTTCGCGGCGCGCGCGATGCTGCCCTGCTCGGTCTGCTCGGCCAGGTAGGTCAGCGAGGAGACCTCCTCGGCGAGGTCGGCCTGCAGGTGGACCGGGGCGGCCTCCATCGCGTCCAGCACGCTGTCGCGCGCGTGGCGGATCTCGGCGAGCGCCGCGCCGGGCTCGTTCGCGCTCAGGTGCCGGGAGGCCCGCCGCTTGGCCTGCTGGACCCGCAGGTACATCAGCTCGGTGCGGACCGCCGGGTCGGTGATGCGGCCGGCCGCCTGGTCGCCGGGCACCACGTTCACGTGCAGCGGCACGGTCACCGTGTGCTGGGTGAGGCCCGGCAGCTCGACCCAGGTGAACTCGCAGGTGGCGACCTCGGCCAGGCCGAGCGCGGGGATCGCCGGGATGTCGAAGGTCAGCAGGATCTTGCGGGTCTCCTCGGCGTAGAAGCTGCCCAGCTCGGCCAGCACCGCGTCGCCGGTGGTGGTGACCGGCAGGTCGTTGATCACCTGCACCCCGCGCACCTGCGGCGCGACCTTGATCAGCAGTGAGGCGGCCTGCGCGGTCTGCGCGAGCAGCCCGCCGACCTCGCCCGCGATGAGCGCCCCGGCGGTGTCGGCCTCCTCGGCGAACAGCTCGTTGCCGTTGCCGCCGCGCGCGATCGCCGCGAGCAGCCGCTCGTCGTAGCCGAGGCCGAAGCCCAGCGTCGAGGACGTGACGCGCTCCGCGTACGCCTTCGCGGCGACGCCGCCGAGCTGCTCCGGGTCGGTGACTCCGGCGTTGGCGTGCCCGTCGGAGACCAGCAGCACGGTCGCCCCGCCCGCGCCCGCCACCCGCCTGGCCTCCTGCAGGCCGCGCAGGTATCCGGCGGACAGGTCGGTGCCGCCGCGCGCGTGCAGGTCGGCGATCGCCCGCTTGACCGCGGCCTTGTCCTTCAGCGGTCCGGCCGGGACGGTCACCTCGACCTGGTTGTTGAACGCGACCAGCCCGAAGTGGTCCGCCGGGTCCAGCCGGTCGATCAGGCCGAGCAGCGCGGTCTTGGCGCCCTCGATGCGGTCGCCGTGCATGGAGCCGCTGCGGTCGAGCACCACCTGCAAGGTGGACGGCGGCCGCGGCCCACCGGACGCGGGTGCGGGCGGGGCGGTGAGTTCGATGAGCACCGACAGCTGGTCGTCGGTCTCGACGGCGATGACATCGACATCCAGGTGCGCGGACAGGTGCAAGGCGATCTCCTTCGGACACGGTGGGCACGACAGTAGGCAATGGTGTCGACCAGCCCCGACATCCGGACGTTTGCGCAGGTCCCGGGTTGGATACTCACCCGGGTCATGGGTAAGAAGGCGTTCCGCAAGGGTGAGAAGGTGACCTGGCGCAGCCACGGGCAGACCGTGCACGGCGAGGTCGAGGAGAAGATCACCGAACGCACCGAGGAGGCCGGCCGCACCGTCGCCGCCTCGGCCGACGACCCGCAGTACCGCGTCACGAGCGACAAGTCCGGCCGCGACGCGGTGCACAAGCCGGAGGCGCTGCGCCGTGAGCGATGAGGAACGGGACCAGACATACCGGGAGTTCGGTGACGCGGTGAACATGACCGCGTCCGAGCTGGAGAAGTGGCTGGACACCGACGAGTCGCGGGCGGTCGGGCAGAAGTCCGGCGGCGGCGAGTCCACCGGGCACGCCTCGGGGCGGCGGATCGTGACACTGCTGCGTACCCGCAAGGCGGAGCTGTCCGGCGCGGACCTGGCCCACATGCGCAAGGTCGTCGGCTACGTGCACCGGCACCTCGCGCAGCGTCCCGGCGGCGACGTCACCGGCACACCGTGGCGCTACTCGCTGATGAACTGGGGCCACGACCCGCTCAGGTGAGCCCGCGGCCGGTGGGATGATCGAGCCATGCCGTCCACCGCGCTCGCCCGACCGCTCGCCGCCGCCGGAACCGCGGCCGTCCTGCTCGGCATCCTGGCCGTCGGCGCGCTGCACGTGCTGCCGCCGACCGCCGAGATCAGCCCGGTCCGGCGCACCATCAGCGAGTACGCCCTGCACGAGACCGCCTGGGTGTTCAACCTCGGGGTGCTCGTGCTGGCGCTCGGGTCGCTGGCGGTGTCGGCCGCGCTCGCGTACGCGGGCCAGCTCCGCATCGCCTCCGTCGCGGGCCTCGGCCTGCTGCTGTGGTCGCTGGGCCTGGCCGCGGTCGTCTACTTCCCGAAGCACGACTGGGCGGTCGGCCCGTCGCTGGACGGGCACCTGCACCGCGTCGCCAGCCTGGTCGCGTTCCTGAGCCTGCCGGTCGGCGCGCTGCTGGTCGTGCTCGCCTGGCGCCGTGACGCCCGCCGCCGCGCCGACGTGTGGCTGACCGCGCTGCCCGCGCTCGCGGCCCTGGCCATGTTCGGCGTGATCATCGGCGCGTTCCTGCTCCAGCCGTACACCGGCGTCGCCTGGTGGCGGGCCATCCCGCTGGGCGCGGTCGAGCGCGGCCTGGCCGTCTTCGAGGTGCTGACCGTGCTCGCCCTGGGCCGCTGGGCCTGGCGCGCCGCCACCGACGAAAGGAAGGGCGCCTTCTTAACGGACGTCCGTTAAGAAGGTGCCCTTCCTTTCAGGTGGCCGCGAGTGGGGCGGGGGTGGCGCGGCGCAGGAAGGCCCACGTGGTCAGGCCGACCGGGATGATCAGCCAGCAGGACAGCAGCCGGTATCCGATGACGACGGCGGTGGCCGTCACCTCGTCCGCGCCTGCCGTGGTCAGCGCGGTGAGCAGGCTCGCCTCGATGACGCCGAGGCCGCCGGGGCTGATCGGGATCTGGCGGACCAGCTGGACCACGACGTAGATCGTGCCGAGCTGGAGCAGGTCGAGCGGCAGCTGGAACGCCTGCGCCACGGCGGCCAGGCAGGCCAGGTCGGCGGCCCAGTTCGCGGCGGCGTAGCCGAGCGCGCCGAGGCGGTCGCGGGCCGGGATGGTGGTGGAGACCGCGACCACGTTGGCCAGCTGCTCGCCGAGCCGGGCGAGCCGGTGCCGCAGCCGGGTGACCGGCCGGTCGCCGTCCGCCAGCGCACGGGTGCGGTCGGCGGCCCTCGCGGCGCAGTTCCCGCTGGTACGCGTGGCGCCGGTGCGGTGCCGGATCCGCCGCCGGACCGCCAGCGCCGCGATCGAGGTGGCGGTCGCCAGGGTGAGCGCCGCGGCGGCCGGGTGCGTCTGCGCGGCCGTGGCGGGGGAGGACAGCAGCACGATCAGGAAGCCGGCCAGGTAGAGCAGGGCCAGCGCGGCGAACGTGGACAGGTTGGACAGCAGCACGACGGCCGTGGCGGAATCGCGGTCGGCGCCCCAGCGCCGGTAGGACTGGTAGCCGAACGCGGCCGACAGGGCCGAGCCCGCGGGCAGGCTGCTGGCGATGGCCGAGCGGCTGTAGGTCACGGCCAGCGCGCTGCGCAGCGACACGGCGGTGCCGACGCCGCGCAGGAGCCGCACCTGCTGGCGGGCGAACATCGACAGCGACACCCACTCGGCGGCCAGTGCGATGCCCAGCCAGGTCAGGTCACCGCCGGTGAGCACGGGCCAGATCTCGTCCGGGCCGGGCACGCGGTCGCGGATGGTGAGCAGGGCCAGCAGGATCACCGCGACCGGGAGCAGCCGCCGCAGCCAGCGCTGCCAGCCCGGCCGGGCGCGGGCCGCGGGGGGCTCGTCGTCCGTGCCACGGGGGGTGTCGAGGAGGTCCTCGGCCGGCGGGGGCTGGCTCACGTTCTGTGACCATACCGGCCCGGTGATCGTTGTCGAGTGGCTCGTAATGTTGCCCACAGCGCGGCCCGGCCGCCTAGGCGAAGCGCTCGGCGGCGCGGTCCAGCCCGGCGCGGACGGCCTCGCCGAGCGAGGCGCCGCCGGGCTGCTCGGCCCACAGGCCGGTGGCCGTGCGCATGGTCACCAGGAACACCGCGGCCATGACCCGGGAGCGCATCGGCTCGTCGCGATGGCCGGGATCGCGGGCGGCGATCTCGGCCGCCAGCTCCAGCTCCAGCGCGTTCTGCGCGGCGGTCTGCTGGGCGAGCAGCGCCGGGTGGCGGCGCAGCAGCCGGACCTGGGCCAGCCAGTTCGGGTCGACCTCGCCGATGGCGGCGTGGTGCGCGGCGGTCGCCTCGGTCAGCGCCTGCCATGGCGGCTCGGTGAGGGGGCGGGCGCGCAGGCGCTCCAGCAGGCGGGTCACCCGGACCCGGTCGCCGTGCAGGAGGGCGTCCTCCTTGTTGGCGAAGTAGTTGGAGAACGTGCGCCGCGACACGCCCGCCTCGTCGGCCACGGCGTCGACGGTCACCGCGTCCAGGCCGCGTTCCAGGGCCAGCCGCAGGGTCGCCTCGTGCAGCGCCTGCCGGGTGGCTTCCTTCTTGCGCTCGCGCAGCGTCGTCGTCGCTTCCACGAGCAGGAGACGATACCGGCGATGTGACGCATTGCCCAATGGGCAACTTTGCACACTGCGCAAAATCAGTGTCATGCTGGTCGGCATGAGCGCCACCCCCCACGCCCCCCGCCACGCCCGCATGGGCCACCGCGAGATCCTGGAGTCCCTCAGCGGCCTCCTGCTCGTGCTGTTCGTGGCCATGATCAGCTCGACCATCGTGTCGACCGCGCTGCCGCGCATCCTCGGCGAGCTGAACGGCACGCAGACGCAGTACACCTGGGTCGTCACCGCCACCCTGCTCGCGGCGACCGCCACCACCCCGGTCTGGGGCCGCCTGGCGGACATGTTCGACAAGAAGCTGCTGGTCCTCGCCGCGATCACGATCTTCGTGGTGGGCTCGCTGCTCAGCGGCTTCGCGCAGAACGCCGGGCAGATCATCGGCGCGCGGGCGGTGCAGGGCATCGGCGTGGGCGGCCTGCAGGCCCTGGTCCAGATCGTGATCGCGGCGATGATCCCGCCCCGCGAGCGCGGCCGGTACAACGGCTACCTGGGCGGCGTCATGGCCGTGGCGACCCTGGCCGGGCCGCTGCTGGGCGGCCTCATCGTGGACACCTCCTGGCTCGGCTGGCGCTGGTGCTTCTTCGTCGGCGTGCCCATCGCGCTGCTCGCCTTCGGCCTGCTCTGGTTCACCCTCGACCTGCCGCGCACCGCGCGGGTCAAGGGAAAGATCGACTACCTGGGCGCGATCCTCATCGCGGCCGGGGTGAGCACGCTGCTCATCTGGGTCTCGTTCGTCGACAACTCGTTCGGCTGGGCATCCTGGCAGACCGCGGCGATGGTCGGCGGCTCGCTGGCCCTGCTCGGCCTGGCCGTGCTGGTCGAGCGCCGCGCCGAGCACCCGGTGGTGCCGCTGAACGTGATCAAGCAGCGCATCCCCGCGCTGGCCATCCTCGCCAGCCTCGCGGTCGGCATGGCCATGTTCGGCGGCTCGGTGTTCCTCGGCCAGTACTTCCAGATCGGCCGCGGCTACAGCCCCACCGAGGCGGGCCTGCTCACCATGCCGATGATGCTCGGCGTGCTGATCTCCTCGACCGTCTCCGGCCGGATGGTGAGCAAGTCCGGCCAGATCAAGCCGTACATCGTCACCGGCACGATCGTGCTGGTCGCAGGCTTCCTCGGGCTCTCCTTCATCGACCACGCCACGCCGCTCACCGCCATCGGCGCGGGCATGCTGCTGGTCGGCGTCGGCGTCGGCATGACCATGCAGAACCTGGTGCTCGCCGTGCAGAACACCGCCGCCATGAAGGACCTCGGCGCGGCCACCGGCTCGGTGACCTTCTTCCGCTCCCTCGGCGGCACGATCGGCGTGTCGGTGCTCGGCGCGGTGCTGGCCAACCGGGTCCAGACGCTCATCGTCGAGCACCTGGCCGCGGCCGGGCTGCCCGTCTCGGGCGGCAGCGGCGGCGGCTCGCTGAACCTCAACGCCCTCCTGCCGGTCGCGCAGCAGATCGTGCGCGAGGCGTACGGCGACGCCACCGGGCACATCTTCCTCATCTCCGCCGCCATCGGCGTGGTCGGCGTCATCGCGTCGATCCTGCTCCCGAAGATCACCCTGCGCTCCAGCTTCGAGGCCGCGCCCGCCGCCGCTCCGGTGTCGCCCGCTCCGGCGGGTGCCCCCACGGGTCTGTCCGCCCTGACGGGCGCGGTGGGCGTGGTGCCGCCCGTCCCGGCGGCTTCCGGCGCGCCGGCCGGGCCTGCGCCTGCCGACCTGCCCGGCCGTGCGGTGCCGGTGGGCGCTGGCGGTGCGATGATCGCGCCGGTGGGAGTCGCTGCGGCGCTCACCGCGCCGGTGGCCGCGGCAGGGGCGACGCCCGTCGCCGCGGTGAGTGAATCTTGTGCACTTGGTGCTGCTGGAGCAGCACGAACTGCACAAGATCTGCCGGGCGATGCGGCTGCCGACGCCGCCGCATCGGAAGAGGTGCCCGCGCCGCTGCCCGTCCTCGCCGACGGCGCCGTGCCGGCGCAGGCCCTCGCGGACGCGATCTCCCTGACCCCGGCCGCCGGCTCTCTTGCGGCCTCGCCGGACGTCGACGACGCTCCCGCGAAGGCGTCCCGCGCCGAGGTCACTCCCGCGGCGCTGATCTACGCGGAGGTCGCCCGGTCCAAGACGGCGATCGCGGCCGACACCATGACCGTGGTCTCGGACGCTCCGGTGACCGTCGTGGCGAAGGCACCGGTCACCCTGGTGCTGCACGCGTCGGGTACCGTCCTGGCCCACTCGCCCGCCACGGCGTTCGCCACCCTGACGGGCGAGCCCGCCGCGGCCGGGAACTGACGGTCACCGAAGGCGGAGGCGTACCCGTGGACATTCCGCAGCAGCGCGCCGGGGTCGAGCACTACGGCCCGGCCGCGGCGCGCTGCGAGTTCGAGCGCGGCACCGACGGCCCCCGGCTGATCATGGTGGGCGTGGACGGCAGCCCCACCTCCGAGCGCGCGGCCTCGTACGCGGCCGGCCTGGCCCGCCGCCAGCGCAGCCGCCTGGCCGTGGTGTTCGTGGGGACGACCACGAGCCTGGTCGGCGCGCTCTACGGCCAGGCCGCGGCGGCCGCCGCCGACACCAACGACGAGCTGGCCGAGGTGCTGCGCGCGGCGGCGAAGCAGGGCGCCGAGGAGATGGGCGTGCCGATCACGTTCATCGTCCGGCGCGGTGACCCGTACACCGAGCTGCGCGACACCGCCGACCAGCTCAAGGCCGACATGCTCGTGGTCGGCGCTTCGGCCCAGGCCGGCCACCGCATCATCGGCTCCGTCGCCACCCGCCTCGTCAAGCAGGGCCGCTGGCCCGTGGTCGTGGTCCCCTGAGCCCTGTCCGGCAGAACCCGGCGATATCCGACAAAGCCTTGTAATTTGGGAAGGAGTCGCGCCTAGGGGGTCTGTGATGACCGGCATGCTGGAGACGAACGTCCCGTCCTACCCGTTCGGCAACGACGGGCTCGATCCGCTGCTGCCGCACTTCGCCGAGAACGGCGACGGCGTCGGGCAGGTGCGGCTGCCCACCGGCCAGCTGGCGTTCCTGTTCACCCGGCACGACCACATCCGCGAGCTGCTGCGCAGCCCCGACTTCTCCAGCGACTTCACCCGGCCGGGCTTCCCGCTGATCCGCCCGCTGGCCGAGGACATGCCGCGCCCGGACGGTTCGCTGATCCGGATGGACCCGCCCGAGCACACGAAGTTCCGGCGGCTGCTCACGCCCGAGTTCATGATCAAGAATATGCGGCCGCTGGAGCCGCTGATCCGGCAGACCGTCGTCGACGCCATCGAACGGCTGCGGGCCGCCGGGCAACCGGCCGACCTCGTCGAGCACTTCGCGCTGCCCGTGCCGTCGATGGTCATCTGCCACCTGCTCGGCGTGCCGTACGCCGACCACGACTACTTCCAGGAGTGCAGCCGCACGCTGCTGGCCTGGAAGACGCCGCCCGAGCAGGCCCGCGCCGCGATCGAGGACCTGCGGGCATACCTCGCCGGGCTGGTCGACAAGCGGATGCGCGAACCCGGCGACGACCTCATCAGCCGGCTCGCGACCGAGCGGCTCGCCACCGGTGAGCTGACCGTCGACGAGCTGGTCGGGCTGTCCACGCTGCTGCTCATCGCCGGGCACGAGACGACCTCGAACATGCTCGGGCTGAGCACGATGGTGCTGCTCCAGCACCCCGACCAGCTGCGGCAGCTGCGCGAGCGGCCCGAGCTGGTGGACGACACCGTCGAGGAGCTGCTGCGTTACCTGACCATCGTGCGCACCGGGCTGACCCGCGTCGCGGTCAACGACACCGTGGTCGGCGGCCATGCCCTGAAGGCCGGGGACGGGGTGATCGCGCTGCTGTCGGCGGCCAACCGGGACTCCGACGTGTTCCGGGAGGGGGAGGAGTTCGACCTGCACCGGGGCTCGCACCAGCACATGGCGTTCGGGTTCGGCATCCACCAGTGCATCGGGCAGCCGCTGGCGCGGGCCGAGCTGCGGATCGCGCTCGGGGAGCTGTTCACCCGGCTGCCGGCGCTGGCGCTGGCCGTGGACCCGGCCGACGTCGAGTACCGCGACGCGGTGGTGTTCGGCGTGCAGCGGCTGCCGGTGACCTGGTGACCGACGGGCTGCGGGTCGTCGTGGACCGCGACGCGTGCTGCGGGTCGGGCAACTGCGTGCGCACCGCGCCCGAGGTGTTCGACCAGGACGACGCCGAGGGGCTGGTCGTGCTGCGCCAGCCGGAGCCGCCGGAGCGGCTGCACGGGGCGGTGCGGGAGGCGGCGTACAACTGCCCGGCCGGTGCCATCGAGGTGGTCGAGCAGCGTCCGGGTGGTGCGGCTTGACCACGATCACCCCGTCCCGGCGCAGGTCGCCGTGGCTGTTCTTCGTCGGCGCCGTGGTGATGCTCGCCGGTCTGCTGTTCGGCTACGACCAGGGCGTCATCGGCGGCGCGCTGCACGGCATCGAGGACACGTTCCACCCCAGCACGCTCGTCGTCGAGATCATCACGAGCTGGGTGACGCTGGGCGCGCTGGTCGGCGCGCTGGTCGCGGGCTCGATGACGGAGCGGCTCGGCCGCCGCTGGAGCATCATCTGGGCGGCGATCCTGTTCACCATCGGGGCCCTGGTGGAGGCGCTGGCCCCGAACACCGGCGTCATGATCGTCGGCAGGCTCGTGGTCGGCTTCGGGGTGGGCGTCGCGTCGATGGCGGCGCCGCTCTACGCGGCGGAGATGGCCCCGGCGCGGCTGCGCGGCCGCTTCGTGTCGATGTACCAGCTCGCCATCACCTTCGGCATCCTCATCGCCGACATCGTCGACCAGGTGCTGTCCTCGGGCAGCCAGTGGCGGCTCATGCTGGGGCTGTCCGTGCTGCCGTCCATCCTGCTGGTGCTGGCCATGTTCCCGCTGCCCGACTCGGCGACGTGGTATCTCAAGGCGGGCCGGCGCGACGACGCCGCGGGCGCGCTGCGCAAGGTCCGGCCGGGCGAGGATGTGCAGGCGGACCTCGACGGCATCGCCGCCAGCCTCGGCGAGTCGCAGGCGACGTGGCGGGAGGTGTTCGCGGCGAGGTGGCGGGCGCCGCTGGTCGTCGGCATCGGACTCGCCGTGTTCCAGCAGCTGACCGGGGTGAACGCGGTCATCTACTACTCGGACAAGATCTTCGCCGCGGCGGGCTTCAGCACCCCCGCCCAGCAGACGGCCGCCACGACCTGGTCCATCGGCGTGGTCAACGTGGTCGCGACGTTCATCGCGATCGCGTTCGTGGACCGGCTCGGCCGCCGGCCGCTGCTGTTCGCCGGCCTGATCGGCATGGGCCTCGCGCTGCTGGTGATGGCGGCCTGCTTCCGCTACCTGGAGCAGCCCACCACCGCCACCGCGCCGCCGAGCCACAGCCCCAGCGACGCCGGGGTCATCCTGCTGGTCGCCATGGTCGTGTTCATCGCCAGCTTCGCGTTCTCGCTCGGGCCCGTGGTGTGGACCGTGATCAACGAGATCTATCCCGCCGCGGTGCGCGGCCGGGGCGTCGCGATCGCCACGGCCGCCAACTGGGGCGCCGCCTGGCTGGTGACACGGTTCTTCCTCACCCTGGTCGACGCGATCGGGCAGTCGGCCACGTTCGTGCTGTTCGCCGTGGTCTGCGCGATCACCTACGTGTTCGTGTGGCGGCGGCTGCCGGAGACCCGCGGGCGCACTCTGGAGCAGATCCAGCAGATGTGGGTCGACCGCGACCCGGCGCAGGCGCGCTGAGCCGCGTGATCAAGCCCAGGGCAGGCGCAGCGCCTCCAGTTCCGGGTCGGCGAGCACCCGCTCGACGAGCCCGGCCGGTCCGCTGATCTTCGTGCCCCACAGGTCCCAGTCGGACCAGGTCACCCACGACCGGTCCACCGGCCACAGATTCGCGGGCGAGCCGCTGCCCAGCTCGTGGTCGTACAGCTCGGCCGCGTGCCCCAGCACTCCCGCGAGCACGTGCCCGCGCTGGTCGACGGCCGCCCCGGGGGCGATGTACGCCAGCACCGGAGTGTCCGGACCCGACCAGGCCACCAGCAGCTCCAGCAGCCGCACCCAGCCCTCCCGGTCCAGCGACCCCTCGCCGGGCGGCTCGATGCTGGCGGGCCAGCTCGCGTCCGGATGCGACCCGGGCAGGCTGCGGAAACTCGGCTTGGTGCCGGGCGTCACCATGGGCTCGTCCGTGCGCGCGGCCAGTTCCGCCCAGCGCAGCCGCCGCCAGCCCGGCCCCGGGTGCTGGGACCGGCCCAGCGCGCCGCCGGTGTCGACCACGCCCCACTCGTCGAGGTTGATCCCGCCCAGCAGTTCCGGCTCGACCAGGTCCGCGTCGAGCAGGCTCTCGCGGACCTGCTGGTGGGTGGTCTCGGTGGGGCCGGACTCCCACTCGTACATCGCGTGCAGGATCCACGCCGCGTCCGGCCGGGGCCCGGGGTCGTAGCCGGTCCACTCGCCCTCCGGGCACAGCTCGGCCAGCCAGCCGGTCTCGTCGAGGTGCGTCTCGCGCCACCCGTCGCTCATGGTTCATGACATCACAGGATCGCCCCGCGGTGCGGGCGCCGTGCGCGGCGGACGGCCGATATGGACGGCCGTTCGGCCGAGGGACGCACCGGCGAAGATCGGGATACTGGACCGATGCCGAGAATTCTCGCCGACGCCGCCCCGCCGCCGGAGACGCTGGGACTGGGCGCCGCGCTGCTGTGCGTCTGCGTGATCGCCGTGGTGGCCGCGATCGTCCTGGTCGTCGTGCTGGTCAAGCGCTCGCGTAAATGAGCCCCGCGGTGACCGAGGCCGCGTTCGCCAGCACTGCGAGCACGGCCAGCAGCGGGTCGCGCCGCCGCAGCCACCAGGCCAGCAGCGCCGCCTCGGCCGCGCACACGGCGACCTCCGCGAAGAGCATGATCAGCGGGTACGCCGACCGCCCCGTCCACGGCCCGAGCAGCCACCACAGCAGCGGATGGGTCACCAGGTTCACGCCCAGCGCGCACCACAGCGCCGTACGCGGGCGCACGAGCCAGCCGCTATGCAGCGCGACGGCGTACACCGGGATCTCGACGGCCAGCGTCAGCGCGAGCGCGGCCGGATAGGGGAACACCGCATGACCGTAGCGACCCTGCCCACCCCGCGCACCCCCGCGCCGCCGCGCGCGGCCCTGCTCGCGCTCGGGTTCGCCGCCTGCGCGGCTGCCGCGCTCGCCGCCGCCCTGCGGGCCCCGCTGGCCACGACGGTGCTCGGGCTGATCGCGTTCGGGGTGCTGCACAACGTCCTGGAGCTGCGCTACGTGGCCGGGCGGTTCGCGCACGTGCTGACCGGGCGGCTGCTGTGGACCGCGCTGGCCCTGGTCACCGCGATCGTGGGCTGCCGCCTGCTGGCGCTGCGGGTGCCGGAGATCGTGCTCTGCTACGGCGTGCTGGCCGCCGGGCTGTGGCACGCGCTGCCCCGGCGCTGGCTCGCCCCGGCGCTGGCCGGGCTGGCGGTCGCGGCCGCGGTGTCGCTGAGCTGGCCGGCGTACCACTTCGTGGTTTTGGCCCATCTGCACAACGTGGTGCCGCTGTTCTTCCTCTGGGAGTGGTCGCGGCGGCTGCCGGGCCGCGAGCGGGCCGTGTTCCGCGCCGCGCAGCTCGGCTGGGTGCTGGTCGTGCCCGCGCTGCTGCTGGCCGGGGTGTTCGACCCGCTGCTGGCCGACGGCTCGGCGGCCGTGGTCGCGTTCGCGGGGACCCCGGAGTCGCTGTCCGCGCCGGTCACCCCACCGGGCCTGGCCGCCGGGCTGCGTTTCCTGGCCGTGTTCGCGTTCCTGCAGGCGATGCACTACGTGGTGTGGCTCGGGTTCCTGCCCCGCTACGCGCCGGACGCGGCGGCGGCGTTCGAGCAGCGGGTGCCGTGGCTGTCCGGCTGGCGGCCGTGGGCGCTGGGCGCGGGTGCCGCGCTGGTGCTCGGGGTGCTGTTCCTGGCCGACTACGGCCAGGGCCGCACGCTCTACCAGGCGTTCGCCAGCTACCACGCGTACCTGGAGTTCCCGGTGCTGCTCGCGCTGCTGTTCGGGGTGCGCCGGTAGGGCAGGATGGGCCGATGCCCGTCGTGGAGGCCGTCGCCGTCGTGCCCGTCCCGCCGGAGGTCGCGTTCGCCGTGTCGCAGACCACCGGCGAGATCCGCTACCGCTGGGACCCGTTCGTACGCCGCCAGCAGCTGCTCGACGGCGCGACCCGGCCCGGCAAGGGGGTGCGCACGTTCACCCGGTCCCGGCACGGGCTGTCCATGGTCAGCGAGTACGTCTCCTACGCCCCGCCGACGAACGTGGGCATGAAGATGGTCCGCGGCCCGTGGTTCTTCGAGATGATGGCGGGCGGCTGGCGCTTCGCCCCGGCGCCCGAGCCAGGCCACGCCGTCGCCACCTGGCGCTACCACTTCCGGACCAGGCCCGCGCTGATCAGGCCGCTCGCGGACCGGATCGGGGTATGGCTGCTCGGCCGCGACATCCGCCGCCGCATCCAGGGCTTCGCCCGCGGCTGCCAGGACCCGGCCGTGCTCGCCGCCGTGGCCGCCGACCGGCCCGGCCGGTGACCGGGACGCCCGCCACGCCGCTGCGGCAGCGCGGAGGCGTCCCGATCGTCCGGATCAGCCGAGCGCGACGTGCAGGATGCGCTCGTTGCTGTTGTTCGGCACGCTGTCCTTGTCGCCGGTGTTCGACGTGGTCAGCCAGAGGCCGCCGCTCGGTGACGGCTCGACGGTGCGCAGCCGCCCGTACGTGCCGACGAAGTACGACTGCACGTTCGTCAGGCTCGTCCCGCTGATCACACCCCGGTACAGGCGGGTGCCGCGCAGGCAGGCGACGTACAGCGCGTCCCGCACGATCGCGATGCCGCTGCACGAGCCCTCGGAGGTCGGGTAGGTGCGCTTGGGCGCGATGAACCCGGCCGTGCCGCAGGTGCCCGTGGTGCCCTCGCAGGCGGGCCAGCCGTAGTTGCCGCCCCGCTCGATCAGGTTCGTCTCGTCCATCACCGAGTTGCCGAACTCCTGCTCCCACAGGCGGCCCTGGGCGTCGAAGGCCAGGCCCTGCGGGTTGCGGTGGCCGTAACTCCAGACCAGGTTGCCGAACGGGTTGTCGGCCGGGACGCTCCCGTCCGGGTTCAGCCGCAGGATCTTGCCTTCCAGACGCGTGCGATCCTGCGCCCAGTTGCCGTTCTGCGCGTCGCCCGTGGCGGCGTAGAGCTTGCCGTCGGGGCCGAACCGCAGCCGCCCGCCGTCGTGGTACTTGTTCCGCCCGATGCCGCTGACCAGCACCGCGAGGCTCGCGGTGTCGAGCCGGTCGTTCACCACGCGCAGCCGCACGATGCGGTTGTCGGTGGGGGAGGTGTGCATGACGTACAGCCACGGGTTGCTCGCGAAGTCGGGCGCGACCGCGATGCCGAGCAGCCCGCCCTCGCCGTCGGTGCTCTGCGCGTTGGGGATCGTGCCGAGCGTGGTCTTCGCGCCCGTCGTGGGGTTGAGCCGGATGACGTCGTGGGCGTCGCGGCGGGAGTAGAGGATCGACCCGTCGGGCAGCGTGGCCAGGCCCCACGGGATGTCGTTGTCGGTGGTGACCTGGGTGACCGTGCAGACGGTGCAGCCGCCGGTGGTGGTGACGGTCGCGGTGTTGCTGCTCGGCGAGGTGTTGCCCGCCGCGTCGCGTGCGATCACGTGGTACTGGTACGTGGTGCTCGCCGCCAGGCCGCTGTCGATGAACGTGGTCGCGGGCGGGTTGCCGCTGACCGTGCCGACGGCCGTGCCGTTGCGGTACACGTCGTAGGCGCGTACCCCCACGTTGTCGGTCGCGGCGGTCCACTGCAGCGTGACGGTGGTGCCCGTGGCCGCGCCGGTCAGCTGTGCCGGGGCGGTGGGCGGCGTCGTGTCGACCTGGCACTGCGGCGGGGTGATGGTCACCGTGCTGCTGGCCTGCGACACGTTCCCGGCCGCGTCGCGGGCGTTGACGTAGAGGCCCCAGGTCGCGCCCGGCACGACGGTCAGGTTCGCCGACAGCGTGCTGCCGCTGACGGACGTCATCTGCTGCCCGTCGTGGTAGACGTCGTAGAACGCCACGCCGACGTTGTCCGTGGACGCGTTCCAGGCGAAGGTGACCGAGTTGCAGGTCAGGTTGCTGGTGCGAGGGCTGCCGGGCACCGTCGGCGGCTGGGTGTCGGCCGGTGCCGGTGACGACGGGGCGGCGGAGGACGGCGTGACGGAGCCGGTGCAGGTGACGCCGTTCATGGTGAACACGGTGGGGACCGGGTTGCTGCCGGACCAGCTGCCGTTGAAGCCGAACGCGGTGCTCGCGCCGGTGGCCAGCGCCCCGTTGTAGGCGGCGTTGCCGACGGTCACCTGCGCGCCGGACTGGGTGAACGTGCCGTTCCACAGCTGGGTGACGCGCTGCCCGGCGCCGAACGACCAGCCCACCTGCCAGGAGCCGACCGGGTCGCCGAGGTTGGTGAGGCTGACGTTGGCGCCGAAGCCGCCGGTCCACTGGCTCGACACGGTATAGGTGACGCGGCAGCCGGGAGCGGCCTGCGCGGCACTGACGGCGGCCACGGCACCGGCCGTGGCCAGGATGACGGCGGACAGCAGCACGGCCGTCCGCCTTCTCGCTGAGGTCATCGGAAGGTCTCCATGCGGTCGTGACGCCGTGCGGGCGGCGCCCGCGGCCGACGTCAGGGACAGTGACGTCCGAGGGAGGGGCGGAGCACGAGCGCGCGAACGGCCGGCATCGGCCGCGTATGCCCTGAACACGCTCGGCGTGTGGCGAAGACTCCCGATTGGAGACTAAACGTACGAAAGCCGCCGCACAAGGCGACGAGCTTCGTCGATGTCAGACGTGCAGGGCCGGGGGCACGCCGGTCCAGCGCACCGGCTCGGGCAGGTGCGACACGTCGTTGAAGGTCAGCAGCGCGGGCGGGCGGCCGTCACGGTAGGCGAGCACCGTCACCCCGCAGTTCTGCTGGTTGATGCCGATCCATCGGGCGGGCGGGGCGTCCAGCGCCTGCCGGACCAGCCACGCGATCAGGAAGTTGTGCGTGACCACCAGCTCGCGCGTGTCCTGCTCGGCCGGGCGGGCGAACCGCTGCTCGGCCGCCGCCGCCAGGGCCGCGCCCTCGGCGACCTCCTGCTCGGTGTACCCGTCCAGGAAGGAGGCGTACGCCGGGGCCAGCTCCTCCCGCGCGGGCCGGTGCGGCACGTAGTCCCCGGCCAGCGCCGACTCCGCGACGGGCACGCCGGGCAGGTGCGCTGCGATGATCCCGGCGGTCTGCGCCGCGCGAGTCACCGGGCTGTGCCACAGGCCGCTGAACGGCACCCCGGCCAGCCGCTGCCCGGTCAGCCGGGCCTGCTCCCGTCCCGCCTCGGTCAGCGGGCCGTCCTCGGCCGCCTCGCCGTGCCGGACCAGATACAGCAGCCGGTTCGCCATCGTCGTCCTCCCGCCGGGCCGACGATGATCGTAAGCGAACCGGCGCGTCCGCTCAGCCCCGTGCGGCGAGCCGCGCGTACTCGTCAGAGGCGAGGAACTGCGCCAGCGCCACCGCCGTACCGGGGGTGAACTCGCGGCCGTCGAGGATCTCGCCGGCCGGCACGAAGATGATCGCGGCGCCCTCGCCGACCACCACGTCGTCCTGCACCGCGCTGGTCGGGCCGTAGAAGTAGTGCTTGAGCCGGTTCGTCGCGGGCAGCGGCTGGGACAGGAACAGCCGCAGCGGCTCCTCCGGCCGCAGCGCCGTCTCCTCCAGCAGCTCGCGCGGCGCGGCCTCGGCCGGCGTCTCACCGGGCTCGACGTGCCCGCCGGGCAGGCCCCAGATGTTCGGGTAGTGCGGGGCGTGCTCGTCGCGCAGCTGCAGCAGCAGCCGGCCGGTGCGGTCGACGAGCATCACCGCGGCGAGTTCCACTGGGGCGTCGGTCATCGGGCCAGCGTAAGCCACCTCCGGCCCGGCTTGACGGACCCTGCCACAGTGATGGGCCACACCGGCACGGGGAGAGGGCAGATGGCGGCAGGACGGCTGAGATCACGTGACGTGGCGCTGGGCGCGGCGTTCCTGGGGCTGGCGGCGAGCTCGCTGGCCTGCGGGTTCGGGCCGGAGCCGCCGGACGAGCCGTACTACCAGCCCAACTACGGCTCCGGTGGATACACCGACCCCGGTTACGTGGCACCGCCAGCCGACCCCGTCGTCACCGAGGAGACGTACGTCTTCTACTGCGTGGACGAGACCGAGCTGATCGTCGACCCGGACAACTGCGACGCCGACCTCGCCCTGGACGAGAACTGGCCGTACTTCCTGGCGTTCGCCACCTTCTACGGGCGCAACCTGCGGGTCGGCACGCGGCTGCCGAAGGGCGGCGACATGTTCAGCGCCGCCGACACCGAGTCCCGGCTCGGCTGGGGCCTGCCGTCGCGGATCACCAACGGCAGCACGGTGCGCTCCGGCATCGTCGGGGGCACCCACACCGGCACCGTGGGCAGCTGAGGTGCGCCGGATCCACCACGGCGCGCCCCGGCCCGGCTGGGCCGACACCAACCGCGCGCTTGGCCTGGTCTTCAACGACACGGTGAGCGAGGACGGCACCGTGCAGTCGTACTGGCGCGAGGGCCCGTTCTACGACTTCGACCTGGACGAGATCCTGCTCTTGGAGCAGGCCGCCGCGACCCTGCACCGGATGTGCGTCGCCGCGGGCGACCACCTCGCCGCGGGCTGCCCGCGCAGCGACCCGGCGGTGCGCCGGGAGGCGTACCTGACCTCGGTGTGCACCCCGGACACGTGCCTGCTCGCCCGTGCCGGGGTGCCCGAGTTCACCCACGAGCAGGTCATCCGCACCTGGCACGACGCCAGCCCGCAGGCGTGGACGCACGCCGACAAGGACCTGTTCGGCACGCACGCGCACGCCCGGCAGAGCCCGGACTTCTCGCCGAGCGTCTACGGCCGGTTCGACCTCTGGTACGGCGGCCGGGGCACCACCCCGAAGCTGCTGGAGTACAACGCGCAGACGCCGACGTCGCTGCTGGAGGCGGCCGTGGTGCAGTGGCGCTGGCTGGAGCAGACCGGGCACACCCACCACCCCGAGCGGCAGTGGACCAGCGTGCACGAGCGCCTTATCGAGGCGTGGCGGCGCAACCTCGGCGAGCTGGTCGCCGCCCGCCCCTGGCTGCCGCAGCGCCCCACGGTGTACTTCGCCTACCACGGCGCCGAGACGTCCGGCGAGGACCTGATGACCGCCGGCTACCTGGCCGAGACGGCACGCCAGGCCGGGTACCCCGTCGAGCTGATCGAGGTGGACCGGATCGGCGTGGACATGGCCGACGGGCGCATCGTGTACGAGCCCCGCAAAGGCGCTCCGGCCCGGCCCATCGACGTGATCTTCCTGCTCTACCCGTGGGAGTGGCTCTGGCAGGAGGAGGGCGGCCGGCCGATCTTCGCCGACATGGCCGACCCGAACAAGCGCGGCACGGTCTGGCTCGAACCGCCGTGGACGGCCGCGCTGTGGTCGAACAAGGCGCTGCTGCCGGTGCTGTGGGAGCTGTACCGCGACGACCCGGTGCACCGCGAGCTGCTGCTGCCCGCGTACTTCGGCGACGCGCGGCCAGCGGACCTGACCAGCTACGCCCGCAAGCCGATCTGGTCGCGCGAGGGCGCCAACGTCGAGCTGGTGCGCGAGGGCACGGTGCTGGCGAGCAGCGGCGGCGACTACGGGGACGGGGGCATGATCTGCCAGCAGCTGTGCGAGCTGCCGTCGTTCGCGGGGCCCGGTGGGCCGTACCATCCGGTCCTCGGGGTCTGGATGATCGACGGCGAGCCGGCCGGGATGGGCATCCGCGAGGGGGTCGGCACCGACGGCCTGATCACGCGCAACGGCGCCTGCTTCGTGCCGCACACGATCGGCTCACACCTGAGCTGACCTAGCCGCGGGCCGGGGGCAGCTCCTCCGGCGGGGTGTAGTCACCGGCCCGCTCGGCCAGCAGCTGCCCGAAGACGCCGCTGAACGCGCCGCAGTCCCGGCACAGGAAGTTGTCGTCGAGCGGGCCGCCGCAGTAGTCGCAGCGCCCCTTGTCCCGCGGGTCGTGGAACACCCGCAGCGCCTCCACCAGCGCCTTCACCACCGGCTCGGACAGTGCGAGCCGCTCCTCGCGCCCGTCGACCAGCAGCGTCAGCTCCTGCACGGCGGGCGCGGTGCGGTCCAGCGCGTGGATGCGCCGCACGAAGTCACGCAGCGCGGTCAGCGCATCCTCGGACGGGCGTAGCGCCACCCGCGCACCTCCTCGGTCAGTCGAGCCCGTTCAGCCTACGGTGCAGCGCGCGCAGCTCCCCCGCCAGCTCCGGCGCGGGCCCGTCCACCGCGATCCCCGGCGCGACCTGCTGGATCGGCAGCGGGCGCACCGGCCCCGGCGGCAGCCCCATCTCCGCACGCCACGCGGTGAGCTGCTCGGACGAGCCGGCGTACACGATCCGCCCCAGCCCCACCCACGCGTGGGCGGCCGCGCACATGGGGCAGTGCTCGCCCGAGGTGTACACCGTCGCCAGTGCCCGGTCCGCCGGGCTCAGGTGCTCGGCCGCCCACCGCGCGATCTCGAACTCCGGATGCCGCGTCTCATCCCCCGACGCCACGTGGTTGTGGTCCTCGAACAGCACCGTCCCGTCCGCCCCCACCAGCAGCGACCCGAACGGCTCGTCCCCCACCTCCAACGCCAGCGTCGCCAGCTCCACCGCCCGCCGCAAATACCTCAAATCAGTCTCATCGACCACTGCCGCTCCGCCGTCCACTCGTCAAGATCGCTCGATTTGCCTGGCACATGGGGGTATTCACGCTCAAGATTCGCACAGATGCCAGGCAAGTTGCGCGATCTTGGCAGGCGAGGGCGGTCACGCGGCCTGCTGGCGGCGGACGATCTCGGTGATCCAGGTGGGGGCGAAGGGGGAGGTGCAGCCCGGGGGAGTGGGGTAGTCCTTGAGGACCTCGAGGCGCTCGCCGATGTCGAGGGCGCGGGCGCGGTGCTCGGGGTGGTCGATGCCGATCTGCGCGAGGCAGTGGTTCATCGCCCACTGCAGGCGGTCCGGCGCGCCCTTCATCTCGGCCTCGATGGTGTCGAGCAGACCGGGCAGGTCGAGACCGGCGGGCTGCTTCGCGACGCGTTCGGTCGTCAGCGCCCAGCCGGCGCTGGCGACCACCGGATCCGGGTCGGCGAACCAGGCCACGCGCAGCTCCTCAGCGTGCGGGCTCTTCTTCACCACGTAGTTGACCAGCCAGTCGTGCACCTTCGGGGCACGCGCCTCGCGCAGCATGGTGTCCAGCTCGTCCCGCGCGAACGCCTTCGGGCGGCAGATCAGCAGGGACAGCAGCCTGGCCGCGGTGTCGCCGGTCGCCCACAGCTCACGCGACAGCTCCTGCTGCGTCTTCAGCCGCTTCGCCACCGCCCGCAGCTTGCCCAGGTTCACCCCGTGGTCGTCGCCGTGCCGCTCGTTCACGGCCCGCGCCTTCGGGTCCTCCAGCGCGGCAAGCTCGGCCATCACCTCGGCCACGGTCATCCCGGCCCCCTCCCTCACGAGGCCGCCAGCCTACTACCGAAAGGAAGGGCACCCTCTTAACGCTTTCCGTAGAGGAAGGTGCCCTTCTTAACGCCTCACCTCCTGGAGCGCAGGATGGTAGGGCTGTCCCCACCATCACGCCGGTGGGCAGCGGGATGGGCTGCGCCGGGCCGGGCGCATAGCGTCTGCGGCATGACGATGCTGCAACGGCTCGGCCGCGACGCCGCGTACAACCTCCTGGGTCTGCCGCTCGCGGTGGTCTCGTTCTCGCTCGGGGTGACGCTGTTCGCCGCCGGGGTGGGCACGCTGGTGACGTTCTTCATCGGCGTCGCGGTGCTCGCCGCCGCGCTGCTGACCGCCCGGGGCTTCGCCGACATCGAGCGGGTACGCCTGCAGGCCCTCCACAGCCACCCGGTCCCGCGCCCCCGCTACCGCACCGCCGAACCGGGCGCCGGCTGGATCCGCCGCATGATCACGCCGCTGCGCCAGGGACAGGGCTGGCTCGACCTGCTGTGGACCGTACTCAACCTGCCCATCGCGATCATCGCGTTCGTGCTGACGGTCACCTGGTGGGCGACGGCGCTCGGCGGCCTCACCTTCTGGTTCTGGGGACGTTTCCTGCCGGAGGACGACGGCACCGACGTCGTGCTCGAGCACGTCTTCGGCGCCGACACCTCCGTGACCCGCACCTGGTGGTACACGATGATCGGCGTGTTCGCGCTGCTCACCGTGTACGCCGTGCAGCGTGGCGCGGCGATGCTGCATTCCGGGTTCGCCTCGCTCCTGCTGACCCGGCTCGCGCAGCTGCAGGGCCGCCTGGACGACCTGGCCGAGGGCCGCGCGGCGGCGGTGTCGGCCGAGGCGGTGGCGCTGCGCAAGCTGGAGCGCGACATCCACGACGGGCCGCAGCAGCGGCTGATCCGTCTGGCCATGGAGCTGTCCCGGGCCCGCCGCCAGCTCGCCGACGATCCGGGCGCCGCCGCGTCGACCATCGACGGCGCGCTCGGCCAGGCCAAGGAGACCCTCGACGAGCTGCGGGCGCTGTCGCGCGGCATCGCCCCGCCGATCCTGGCCGACCGCGGCCTGGCCGCCGCGCTGACGTCGCTGGCCGAGCGCTGCACCGTGCCGGTGGAGCTGGACCTCGCGGTCGAGGACCGGCTGCCCGCGGCGACCGAGAACGCGCTGTACTTCGCCGCCGCCGAGGCGCTGTCCAACATCGCCAAGCACAGCGGGGCCGCCTCCGCCCGGCTGGAGCTGACCGCGCAGGATGGACGGGTGTACCTGATGGTGACCGACGACGGCGTGGGCGGCGCGCACCTGGCCAAGGGCCACGGCCTGGCCGGGCTGGCCGACCGGCTGCGCGCGGTGGACGGCGAGTTCGCGGTGGACTCCCCGGCGGGCGGCCCGACGATCGTGGTCGCGCAGGCCCCGGCGACCGTGCCGGTGGCGTGAGCTGATGCGGATCGTGGTCGCCGAGGACAGCGTGCTGCTGCGCGAGGGCATCGTCCGGCTGCTCGCGGAGGCCGGGCACGAGGTCGCCGCGGCGGTCGGCGACGGGCCCGCGCTGGTCGCGGCCGTCGCCGAGCACGCTCCGGACGTCGCGATCGTCGATGTGCGCATGCCGCCCACCCACACCGACGAGGGCCTGCGCGCGGCGGTACGTGCCCGCCGGGACGTGCCCGGCACGCGGGTGCTGGTGCTGTCGCAGTACGTCGAGCTGGCGTACGCCGACGAGCTGCTCGCCGACGGCCGGGGCGGGGTCGGCTACCTGCTCAAGGACGCGGTGGTCGATGTGGACGGCTTCCTGGACGCGCTGGCCCGGGTCGGCGCGGGCGCGACGGTGCTCGATCCACAGGTGATCTCGCAGTTGATGCTGCGGGGCAGGAGGGATCCGGTGCGCGAGCTGACCCCGCGCGAGCGCGAGGTGCTGGAGCTGATGGCGCAGGGCTGGTCGAACATGGCGATCGGCCGCCGGCTGTCGGTCGGCGACGGCGCGGTGGAGAAGCACATCGGCAACATCTTCGCCAAGCTCGACCTGCCCCCGGACGCCGACCAGCACCGCCGCGTGCTGGCCGTGCTGGCGTACCTGCGCTCCTGAGGGACGGAGCAACCTCCCACCCGCGCTGCACGTCTTGACAGGCATGAATCGCGTATGGCGTATCGCGCTCACCGCCCTGGTCCTGGCGTTCCTGGTGCCGGTCCTGGTGCTGGCCTCGGTGGCGGCGGGCCTCGCGCCGCGGCACTGGTCGGGCATCCCGCTGTCCGGATGGGACCTGGCGCTGATCGACTTCAAGCCGGAACAAGGCCGCCTGACCGGACCGCCCGGACAGCCCGACCCGGTGGTCGACGGGATCATCGCGATGGACGACCCGGGCGTGTTCATGGTGGTGCCCCTGCACGACGGATCGGTGTACGTCGCGTCCAGGAGCCTGCGGCCGTCGCTGTTCCTCGAGCTGGGCAGCCGCTTCGACGCGGACCAGGTGAGCGTGGTGTGGTCGCCGCTGATGGGGGACATCAACCCCGACGCCGGCGACCGCGGCCCCGCCCGGACCTTCTGGCAGCGCACCGAACCCCTGGCCACGTGGGTGACCCTGATGGTCGGCTTCCCGTGGCAGCTCGGCGCGGGCCTGCTGCTGGTCGCCGCCGGGTACACGCTGCGGGCCCGCCGCCGTGCGAAGGCCGGCGACGCGGAGCCCGCCGCGTCCTGACCGGCAGGCGTCAGCCGGGCAGCTTCGCGGCGAGCACCTGCACCTGCCGGATCTCCGGCGGCTTGGCCAGCAGCTGTCCCGCGTGGCCCATCAGCGCACCCGCGATGTCCCCGTCGAGGTGCGCCTGCAGGGCGTCCGCGTCGCCGAACGCGTCGAAGATGCCGAACGTCGACTCGTCGATGCGGAAGCAGTACCAGGCCACCGTGCCGCGCTCGGCCTGGGCCAGGGGCAGCGCGCCGGCCAGGAACGACGCGACCTCGTCCGCCTTGCCAGGCGCGGCATGCAGCGTCACCAGCAGACCGACCGTCACCATGTGCCGCCCCCGAAGCCGATGGATCGTCTGGTATGCACCCTATGCGGCTGCTTCGCCGCGCGGCACGGAACGCCGAGGTGATCAGGAACCTGTGGCCGCGACACACCGCCGAACCGTGCCATAAGTTCATGATCAACGGGGTTGATGGCGGGTGATCGCGGCCGGGTGGGGGTGGGGGCGGCATAGGGTGGGGGGATGGGGGAGCGGGCTGTTGGGGGCCGGCGCGTGCTGGTGACCGGGGCGACCGGGTACATCGGCGGGCGGCTCGCCCCGCGGCTCATCGAGGCGGGGCACCAGGTGCGCTGCCTGACCCGGTCCGCGGCGCGGCTGCGCGACGTGCCCTGGGCGTCGCAGGCGGAGATCGCCGAGGCGGACGTGCTCGACCTCGGGGCCACCCGCCGGGCGCTGCGTGACATCGAGGTGGCGTACTACCTGGTGCACTCGCTCGGCTCGCCCGGCTTCGAGAAGATCGACCGGCGGGCGGCGCAGACCTTCGCCGCGGCCGCCCTGGCCGAGCGCGTCAAACGCATCGTCTACCTGGGCGGGCCTGCCCCGGAGCCGTCGCTCGACGGCTCGGCCGCCTCGGCGCACCTGCGTTCACGCGACGAGGTCGCCGCCATCCTCACCAACTCCGGGGTGCCGACGGTGACCCTGCGCGCCGCCGTGATCATCGGGTCCGGCTCGGCGTCGTTCGAGATGCTGCGCTACCTCACCGAGCGGCTGCCCGTCATGGTGACGCCGCGCTGGGTGAGCAACCGGATCCAGCCCATCGCAGTCCGCGACGTGCTGCACTACCTGGTCGGCTGGGCGAGCGTGCCCGGGGACGTGAACCGGTCGTTCGGCATCGGCGGCCCCGACGTGCTGACCTTCCAGGAGATGATGCAGCGGTACGCCCACATCGCGCACCTGAACCGGCGGGTCATCATGCCGGTGCGCACGCTGTCGCCGTGGCTGTCGTCGCAGTGGGTCGGCCTGGTCACCCCCGTGCCCGGAGCCATCGCCAAACCGCTGGTGGAGAGCCTGATCCACGAGGCGGTGTGCCACGAGCACGACATCAGCCGGTACGTCACCGACCCGGCCGGCGGGCTCAAGCCGTTCGACGAGGCGGTGCGGCTGGCCCTCGTCAAGATCCGTGACGCGGACGTGGAGACCCGCTGGTCGACGGCGACGTGGACGCGCGCCGCGGCCGAACCGCTGCCCACCGACCCGGACTGGTCCGGCGGCAGCGTCTACATCGACCACCGTACGCAGCAGGTGAAGGCCCCACCCCGCGCGCTGTGGAACGTGGTCACCAGCATCGGCGGCGAGAAGGGCTGGTACTCCTTCCCGCTCGCCTGGTCCGCGCGGGGCTGGTTCGACCGGGCCATCGGCGGGGTCGGGCTGCGCCGCGGCCGCCGCGACCCGGTCCGCCTCTACACCGGTGAGGCGCTGGACTTCTGGCGCGTCGAGGAGATCGAGCCGGGGCGGCTGCTGCGGCTGCGCGCCGAGATGATGCTGCCCGGCCGCGCCTGGCTGGAGCTGCGCGTCTGCGACGACCCGCAGGGCAGCCGGTACGAGCAGCGCGCCGTGTTCATCCCCCGCGGCCTGGCCGGTCACCTCTACTGGCGCTCGATCTCCCCGTTCCACGCGATCGTCTTCGGCGGCATGGCCCGCAACATCGCCCGCGCCGCCGAACGCGCCTGATCCCGGCGGGTCAGCGGGAGAGCACGTCGCGAAGGAGGCCGACCAGGGCGGTCGCGCAGGCACGGCCGGGGTCCTTGGCGGGGTTGTAGCAGGCGACGGAGAGTCCGATCATGGCGTCGGCGGCCGTCAGCGGGCGCATCAGGTCGCGCAGGTCGGGCAGGCGCAGGCCGCCGGGCATCAGGTAGTCGGTGGCGGGGAAGGCGCGTTCGTCGAGCACGTCCACATCGAGGTGCACCCAGTACGGGCCGCCCTGCGCGAGCACGTCCCGGGCCTGCTGGCCGGAGTCGGTCATACCCTGCTCGTGCAGGTCGTCGGGAGTGGACTCGGGCGGATAGCCGAGCTGCTCGGGCAGCACCGAGCCGTACTCGACGGCCTCGTGCCGGTCCCGCGCCCCGAGCAGGCGCAGCCGTTCCGGGGCGACCAGCGGCCCGCCCACGGCGTCGACCCACGCGGCCGGGCCGTGCCCGGTGACCACGGAGATCGGCATGTCGGCCGGTTCACCGGTGGGCGAGGTGCGGCCGTCGTAGAGGTCGAGATGCCCGTCCAGGTACGCCAGCCCGATGCCGCCGAGCGCGTCCCGGGCCCCGGCCAGCGCGGCGGGCAGCAGGGTGCAGCAGCCCCCGGCGAGCAACGGCCGGTCACCGGCGGCGACCAGGTCACGGACGGCGCCGCGTACCACGCCGGTCATGGACCGCACCGACGGCCAGGCGATCACGCCGGTCTGCTCGTCGCGGCCCTTGCCGACCAGGCGCACCGGCACGTCCCCGGCGTCCCGGCCCCCGACGGCGGCGACCAGGCCCGCCTCACGCAGCGCGGCCGGGGCCAGCTCCGTGCCGAACGGCGGATCGCCCGCCTCCGGCACTCCGACGCAGTCGATCGGCACACCCACCACAGTGATCACGCATCGATTCTCGCCTCCGGCTCCGGCGCAGGTCTGCCGGAACGCCGAGATCGGCTCCCGCGGAGCCGTCCACGACGCCGACCCGGGCGGGGTCCGACGTTGTGGTCAGCGGCGTCGGTCGTCCACCACGAACAGTGCCAGGCCCAGGCCCAGCAGCGCGGTCGCCGCCCATACCGCCTGGTCGCCGAGGCGTACGGTGAGCAGCCCGCCCAGCACCGCCCCGGCCGCGAACGACCCGATGGCAGGCCAGAGGCTGCGGGCGCGGGCGGCCGAGTCCCGATCCCGGTGCACCACGGCCCCGTAGACGGCCTGGGCGGCGTTGCGCAGGTTGGTCGTGGTCACCGTCGTGTTGAAGGTCCAGGCGCCGATGAGCCCGAACGAGGTGATCTGCACCGACGCCACGAACGCGATCAGCACCGCGACCAGGTCGTCGGGCACGCCCGACGGCAGCAGCCCCACGACCACCAGCACCAGCACCTCCAGCAGCAGCGCGGCGCGCAGCGGACGGCGGAGGAGGGCGGCGACCCGGGGCAGCCGGATGCTCTCCGCGGTCCACACCCCGAGCACGAACGCGGCGATCGGCGGCACGTGCCGCAGCGCGGCGTCCCACTGCGCCTGCGCGGCGGCGACGCCCAGCAGCACCATGTTGCCGGTCTGCGCGGTGGCGAACACCCCGCCCCGCCCGAGGAAGGTGTACGCGTCGAGGAAGCCCGCCGCCGCGGTCAGCAGCAGGATCAGGCGAAGCGAGCGCGAGGTGGGCCGTGCCTCACCCGCGTCGCCGGTCACGGGGCCCTCCGATCATCCTGCCCGCCATGATCCCCGAAATCACTCCCTAACCGGGCAGGATGCCATTTTCCGGGCCACCGGCACCGTAGGGTGGAGCCGTGGCCCGGGACACCTCCGCGCGCGTCTGGGGGCGCGACACCGTGGAGTTCGGCCGGGTGACCGCGTTCAGCGACGGCCTGTTCTCGATCGCGATGACGCTGCTCATCGTCGAGGTGACCGTGCCCCACCTGGTCGACAAGGAGAGCACCCGGGAGCTGTGGCAGCAGCTGGAGGACCTGATCCCGAACTTCGTCGGCTTCTTCATCTCGTTCGCGATGATCGGCCGCTACTGGGTGGCCCATCACAAGATGTTCAGCGTCATCCGCGGCACCGACTACGGCCTGATCGTCCGCAACCTGTTCTACCTGGCCTTCATCGCGTTCCTGCCGTTCCCCACGGCACTGCTCGGCGACTACTTCGGCAACCCGCTGGCCGTCATCGCGTACGCGGTCGTGGCCGGGACGGTCAGCACGCTGGAGGTGGTGCTGATCCGCTACGCCTGGCGGGCGAAGCTGCTGCGGGTGCGGGTCACCCCGGCGGTGATGCGGTGGGCTTCGATCATGTCGCTGTCGCCGGTGGTGGCGTTCGCGGTGTCGATCCCGGTGGCGTTCGCCAGCAGCGTCGCCGCCGTGGTGATCTGGTTCCTGCCGCTGGTGTTCGGGATCTTCATGGCCCGCCGGGCTCCGGCGGGCGCGGAGGTGCTGGAGTGAGCCGGGCTCAGCGGGCCGCGGCGACGGCGGGCTCGGCCTCGGCGGCCTCCGTGACGGCGTCCCGCTTGGCGACCCAGCGCTCGAACAGCAGCCCCAGGAACGGCGGGATCGACGCGGCGCCGCCCACGACGACGCGGCCGAAGCCCCACCGGTGCACCTTGGCCGTCCAGAGCATGGTGGCCAGGTAGAACACGAACATCGCGCCGTGCACCCGGCCGAAGACGAACACGCCGATGTCGTTCTTCACCACGATGTACTTGAAGAACATGCCGATGAGCAGGCCCACCCACGAGATGGTCTCGGCGATGGCGGCGTAGCGGAACCAGCGGCCTGCGGTGCTCGACATGGACTCTCCCGGCGGTCGGCGTTGACGGAGCTGATCATAGAGCCGCATGGACCCGGGACTCCGGGCTCGCCACGCGGCTGTGACCGCGGCAACCCTAGGCCATGATCCATCAAGTTGCCTGGCAGACGTGCGAAAGAAAGCTGAAGATACGCCCGTCTGCCGGGCAAGTCGGGCGATCTTGGGTGATCGGGGCATGGGATTGACTCGATCTCCGAGTCGCTCTACTTTGAACATGTGTTCAGAACAGATGTTCAGAATCACGTTGCTCCCACCGGATTCGCGAGGCCGCCTGCGGCCGCGTCCCGCCGGGAGCTGCCGGGACGCCGCGATGTCGCGGTGCTCGGCGGGGGCCTCGCCGGCCTCGCCACCGCGCTGCGGCTACAGGCCGCGGGACTGTCCACGATCGTGTTCGAGGCGCACGGGCACGCCGGCGGCTGCGCCGGCTACTTCCGGCACCGCGGCTTCTCCTTCGACGTCGGCGCGACCACGCTGGTCGACTTCGCGCCCGGCGGGGTCGGCGCCGAGCTGCTGAGCACCGCCGGGATCCCCGACCTCGACGCCGAGCACCTGCCCGGCTACGTCGCCTGGCTGCCCGACCGGGTCGTCACCCTGCACCGCGAGCAGCACCGCTGGCACGCCGAGCGGCTGCGCGCGCTGGGGGACACCCGGGCGCACCGGCGGTTCTGGGCCGAGCTGGACCGGATCGCCGAGGTCTTCTGGTCGGCCAGCCGGTCCGGCATCCGGCTGCCGGTCCGCAGCCCGGCCGACGCCGTGCACGATCTGCGTGCGGTCGGGCTGCGGCAGCTGCCGCTGGTGCGCCATCTGGGCCGGACCATGGGCGACGCGCTGCGTGCGCACGGCCTGCGCGACCAGGACTCGCTGGTGGCGCTGCTCGGCATGCTGGTCGAGGACACGGTGCACAGCACCGTCGACCGGGCACCGCTGATCAACGCCGCGCTCGGGGTGACCATCCGCGGCGCGGGCCTGTCCCGGCACCGGGGCGGCATGCACGGCTTCTGGCGTACGGTCGTCGCGCGCTACCGCGAGCTGGGCGGTGACCTGCGCACCGGCTGCCGTGTCGAGCGGGTCGCCGGGCGGGAGGGCGCGTTCACCGTGCACACCGCGCGGGGCGCGGTCGAGGCGGGGGCCGTGGTCAGCGCGCTGCCCGCGCAGGTCACCGCCGAGGTGGCCGCGGGCACCCCCGTCGCGCACCGGCTGCGGCCGTACCTCGAACGCGACGAGCCCGATCTCGGCGGTGCCGTCGTGGTGTTCCTCGGGGTGCCCGAGGAGGAGGTCGCCGGGCAGGAGTTCACCCACCACCAGCTCATGCAGGACTACGCCCGGCCGCTGGGCGAGGGCAACAACATGTTCGTCTCGGTCTCCGCACCCGGCGACACGGTCAGCGCGCCGCCCGGCCACCGCGCCGTCATGATCTCCACGCACACCGAGCTGGCCGGCTGGCGCGACCTGCCCGAGGCGGCCTACGCCGAGCGCAAGCGCGAGATCGGTGAGCGGCTGGTCGAGCTGACCCGGCGCGTATACCCGAGGCTGGGCGAGCGGGCCGTGGTCCGGCAGGTCGGCACGCCGCGCAGCTACGAGCGGTTCACCCGGCGGCCGGGCGGGGCGGTGGGCGGGGTGCGGCAGACGCTGCGCAACAGCAACCAGTTCGCCGTGCCGCACCGCTCCGGCCTGCCCGGGTTCTGGCTGGTCGGCGACTCGACCTGGCCGGGGCTGGGCACGGTCGCCTGCGTGCTGGGCAGCCGGATCGTCGCCGACGACGTGCGCCGCCACGTCCGCGTCCACGGGGGTGTGCGATGAGGGGCGGGCTGCCCAGCCTCGGCGAGGTCGGCGCGGACCTGCTCGCCGTCTCGCCGTGGCGCACGCGGCTCGCGCTGGTCCGGCCGTACCTCGGCATCGGGGTCTTCGCCCTGGTCTGCTGGGCGGGCTGGTGGTGGCTGACGCCGCTGGTGGTGTTCGGGATCTTCGTGGCCGTGGTGACGGTGACCCACGACGTGGTGCACCGGGCGCTCGGGCTGTCCGCCCGGCAGTCCGACTGGGCGCTGTTCCTGATGGGACTGGTGCTGCTGGAGAGCGGGCACGCCTACCGGTCCACGCACCTGCAGCACCACCGGCTGTTCCCCAGCGACGAGGACCCGGAGGGCTATCCGGCGAACCTGTCGTTGCTGGGCGCGGTCGTCTACGGTCCGGTGTTCCTGGTCCGGCTGTGGTGGTGGTCGTGGCGGCGCGCCCGCGGCGACCGGGGCCTGCGCGCCTGGCTGCTGGCCGAGGCGGTGGCGCCGTTTGCGGCGGTGGGCGGCGGGGTGCTGCTGTGGCCGGTGACGCCGGGGCTGCTGGCGTACGCGGTGATGGCGATCGCGGGCTCCTGGGTCTACCCCTTGCTCACGGTGTACCTGCCGCACCACGATTACGGCGACGAGCCGCTCACCCAGACGCGTACGCTGCGCGGGCGGGTCATTCCCGCGATCTTCCTCGAACTGACCTACCACCTGGAGCACCACCTGTACCCGCAGATCCCCAGCCACCGGCTGCCCGAGCTGGCCCGCCGCCTCGACCCGCACCTGTCCGCGGCGGGCGTGCGCCCCATCCGGGTCATCTGATGCCCCGTGCCGACACCCGGGCGCGCGTGCTGCAGGCGGCCGTACACACCCTCGCCGCCGAGGGGTACGGCCGCTGCACCGCCCGCGCCGTCGCGAAGACCGGCGGGTTCGCGCCCGGCGTCATCTACTACCACTTCGCCGACCTCGACGACCTGTTCGTCGCGACCGCGCAGTACACCAGCGAGGCGCGCCTGGCCCGCTACCGTGCCGAGCTGGCCGAGGTCGCCACCGCCTCCGACACGCTGGCCGCGCTGCGCCGCCTCTACACCGAGGACGGTTCCGCCGGGTACATCGCCGCCGTGCAGGAGCTGGTCGCCGCGGCCAACGCCAACGCCCGGCTCGCCGAGCAGGTGAAGGTGCAGACCGCCCAGTGGCAGGACTTCGCCGCCGGGATCATCGAACGGCTGCTCACGGGCACGCCGCTGGCCGAGGTGATCCCGGTGCGCGAGGTCGCCACCGCGGCGGTCGCGCTGTATCTCGGCATGGAGATGCTGTCCCATCTGGAGGCGCACCGCCTCGGCCCGGACGCCCTGTTCGACGCCGCGGAACGGTTCGCGCCGCTGGTCGACGCCTGGCGCCTGGGCCTGCTGCCGGGCCAGTGAGCCCGCCGGTGCGCGACCGGCGGGCTCACTGCCGGTTCACGCCGGGACGGTGCCGTTCAGGTACGCGTTGATCTGGTCGATCTCCAGCGCGTTGAAGACCTCCGGCTGGGCGGCGGCCTGGTTGGAGTTGATGATGCGCTTGAACAGGTTGTAGTGCGCCATCGAGCGCAGGCCGATGACACGGTTCGGGGTGACCAGGTAGCCGGTGCCGCCGGTGCTCCAGATGAGGTACATCAGTCCGTCCTTGGTGAGAATGGAGGGGGGATTGCCGGGCGCCCCGGCGTAGGGCGCGCCCGCGAGGATCGACTCCGGGTTGTGGTACGCGCCGTTCTGGGTGATCTCCAGGTGCAGGTGCGGCCCCGTCGACCGGCCCGTCGAGCCGACGTTGCCGAGGTGCTGCCCGGCGGCGACCTGCGTGCCGCTGCCGACCACCGGAGCCTCGCGCATGTGGCCGTAGAGGGTGCGCCAGCCGTCGGCGTGGGTGACCGTGGCGTAGTGGCCGAAGCCGGCGGCGTTGTAGCCGACGCTCACCGTGCCCGCGGCGCACGCCCGGATCGGGTAGCCCAGGATGCCGCTCGCGCTGTAGTCGGTGCCGTAGTGCATCCGCGACTCCCCGGTGATCGGGTCGGTGCGCATGCCGAACCCGGCCGTGATCGGGATCCACTTGTCGAACGGCCGGTTCCACGCCGGTGCGGCGTACGCGGCCTCGGCGAGCCAGGCCTCCGGGATGACGCCGACGGCGAGCGCGGCGGTGATCATTCCGAGCAGGCGCCGCCGGTCCGTGCCGCGCGGGCTCGCTGCGTGCTCAGGTGATGTCTGCATTGGCGGGTGCATACCGTTCCTTCTGCTGCCATCGATGGCGACGGGGGTGCCCACAGGATCGCCGCGCGCCTTCACACGTCGGCCCACACAAGCCTCATGCGCCCAGGTCCGGGCCTGCTCGCGCCGCTTTCCGCGATGTCTGTGCGTGCGATGTACTTCGATGTATGCCGGATGTGCGCCGTTCTCCGGCTCCCGCGCCACGATGTGACCACATGAGACTCCCCAGGAGGTCGCCGATGCGGCAGACACGTCCCCGTCCGTTCCCGCCCCGGCTGCGCCGCGCGGCGCTGGCCACCGCGCTGGCACTGGCCACCCTCACCGCGGCCGCGGCCGTCGCCACCCCCGCGCACGCCGTCAGCTCCACGGCGACCTGCCCCGGCGTCATCGTCATCGGCGTACGCGGCACCAACGAGGCCGCCGGCACCGGCGGCAACACCTACCAGTACGCCAGCGGCGGCTTCGGCGGCCGCCTCAACCTGACCTCCAGCGCCGTCATCGAGACGTCGTACACGGCGCGCCGCGTCGGGCTCAAGTACCCGGCGACCGCCATCGCACCGATCTACCCGATCAGCCAGGGCACCGGCACGGACAACCTCAAGAGCCTGGTCACCTCGCTCGGCAGCACGTGCTCGTCGGCCACCAGGTTCGTCCTCGTCGGGTACTCGCAGGGGGCGCACGTAATCGGCGACGCCCTGGCCAGCGACTCCAGCAAGCGGATCGCCGCGGCGTACCGCAGCCGCATCGCCGCGGTCGTGTTCTTCGGCGACCCCACCTACCGCAAGGGCGAGCCGTTCAACGTCGGGGGCGCGACGGGCACCGGCACCTGGCCCCGCGCCGCCGGTGTGCTGAGCGAGTTCAACAGCCGCCTGCGCTCGTACTGCTACGCCAACGACAAGTGGTGCCAGAACGCGAGCGACCCGGCCGACGTCCACGGCACCAAGTACCAGACGTCGACGGTGCAGACCGCGGCGAAGAACTTCATCCTCTCCAAGCTCTGACCGGCGGGCCGCCACCGGTCCATCCTCCTAGGACGGCGTGGGCAGAGTGACCCTGCCCACGCCGTGAAGACGGGAGCTACCCCTCGCCGCGGTGTCCGGCGCGTTGCGCGGCCCGCGGCGGGTGCGGCAGGGTGGGCGGGTGGCGGTCGGCGGGGGAGCGGACACGGCGGGGGTACGCCGGCTCGGCCGGCTCTACGCGACCCTGCGCGGCTGTGACGAGGGCGTGCTGTTCTTCCCGCTGTTCACGCTGCTGATGGCGGATGCTGGGCTGTCCACGGCGGAGCTGACCACGCTGCTGATGATCTGGGGCGGCGTCGCGTTTGCGCTGGAGGTGCCGTCGGGCGCGTGGGCGGACACGTTCTCCCGGCGGCGGCTGCTGGCGTCCGGCGCGGTGCTGCGCGGGATCGGCTTCGCGGTGTGGTTCCTGTGGCCGGCGTACCCGGGCTTCGCGATCGGGTTCGTGCTCTGGGGCGTACGCAGCGCGATCAGCTCCGGCACCAAGGAGGCACTGCTCTACGACGAGCTGACGGCGCTGGGCGCGGAATCCCGCTACACCGCGCTGGCCGGGCGCGCCGCGACCGTGGCCATGCTGACCATGCTCGCCGCGAGCGCCCTGGCCGCCCCGGCGTTCGCGTTCGGCGGCTACGGTCTCATCGCGGCGCTCAGCGTGCTGGCCTGCCTGGGCAGCGCCGCCGCCGCGCTCGCGCTGCCGGAGCGGCCGCGCGTCCGCCCGGTGCGGGAGAACGGCGGCGTCGGGGCATACCTGGGGAATCTGCGGGCGGGGATCACGGAGGTCCGCACCGACCGGCGGGTCTGGCACGCGGTGCTGATCGCCGCCGCCGTGCCCAGCCTCAGCGCGCTCGACGAGTACGGACCGCTGCTCGTCCGCGACCTGGGCGTCAGCACGGCCGGGGTGCCGCTGGTGATCGCGGCCCTGATCGCCGCGATGGCGCTGGGCAGCATGCTGGCCGAGCGCTGGCGGGCGACCCCGGCCGCCGTCGGTGCGACGATCGCCGCCGCCGGGGTCGCGCTGGCGGTCGGCGCGGGGGCGGGGCGGGTGTGGGGTCTGGTGCCGATCGCGGTCTGCTTCGGGCTGCTCCAGCTCACCCGGGTGCTGGCGGAGGCCAGCCTGCAGCACACGATGAGCGGGCACACCCGGGCCACCGTCCTGTCGGTGTCGGGCTTCGGCGCGGAGCTGGGCGCGCTGGGCGTATACGCGGCGTTCGGCGCCGGCTCGCTGTGGCTGCCGATCGCCCCGCTGGCGGCGCTGTGCGCGGTGCCGATCGTGCTGGTCGGCGTGCTTGCCCACCGCTGGCTGCCCGCGCCCGCCGCGCCGGGCGGGGCCGCCGCCGAGGCGGCCTAGACCGGTCCGGCACGCTCACCGTCCATGCCGGATGCAGCGCGCCCGTGCGCCTTGACACGGCATAGAAACATGTCCACGTGACCGTGGATGACGACCGCGACCGCTGGCGCGACACGCTGCGCACCGGGCTCCGGCGCCGGATCGCCGGGTTCGCCGTGGCCGGGCTGCTGCTGGTGATCGGCGTCGGCGCCTCGCTGCTGTGGGGCGACGCCTTCCCCGACGCCGGGGACGCGCTGCCCGAGCGGCTCGCCGCGACCGCGGCGCTGGGCGTCGGCCTGCTGCTGCTGGGCTGGGCCGGATACGCGGCGGTCCGGGCGTACGTCACGCACTGGCGGGCGGTGATGGAGGCCGAGATCGTGCCGGCCACCATCGTGGAGACGTACTACGTCGGCGACGGCGAGGGCGGCTACCGCTGGGACGTCCGGGTCGCGGGCAGCGCCCGGTCGGGGGCGGTGTCCTTCAACCGCCGGGTGTACTTCGGCCACGACGACCCCGGCCCGGTCGGCTCGTCGATCACGGTGCGCTACCACGCGGGGCTGCGGCGGATCTCGACCGTCGACCGGGGCGTGCTCGCGGTCGTCACGTCGGTGATCGGCCACCTGCTCGCGCTCGGCGGCGTCGGGCTGCTGTTCTATTCGCTGTGGCGGGTCGCGGTGCTCATCGCCGGGCTGTGGCCGTGACCGGCGGGGCGTCGCCGCCTTCGCGCTGGTCGTGTTCTGGCACCTGAGCGGCCTGTGGGGCGCGGTGGTGCCGGCGATCCTGACCTACTTCTCCGTGCTCGACATCGGGCAGGTCTGGACCTGATCGGGCGTCCGCGCGATCGTCGCGCGGCGGCAACTGATCATTCGTGTCGCGGCCATGTCGTGGGCGCTTGTTACCGCCTAGTATCTCCATCCATCGATGTCGTTGGAAGGGGAGCGTGCATGCTCGACAGGTTCAGGATCACCGGGCGATCCCTGGTGGTGGCGGTGCTGACGGCAGGACTCACCGCGGCCGGGCTGGCCGTCCCGTCGCCCGCGGGCGCCGCGGTCACCCGCGCCCAGCTCGCGCTGCGCTGGGCGCCGATCCACTACCAGGACGTCGACGCCACCGGCAGCCACGCGCTGTCCGGCCGCAGCGACTACGTCACGAAGGTCGACTTCGACGGCGACTGGAACGGCCGCAACAACTGGGACCGGGCGGGGCAGTCCGGCGTCTCGTTCGCGGCGCACGCGTACTACTCGGTCGTGGAGACCGGCACCCACTGGTACCTGACCTACCTGTTCTTCCACCCCCGCGACTGGACCGACCACCCGTTCTTCGAGACCGAGCACGAGAACGACGGCGAGGGCGTGCTGCTGGTCGTCGAGCGCGACGGCTCCGACTACGGGGTACTGCGTGCCGCGATCACGGTGGCGCACACCGACTTCTACTCGTACACCCCCGGCGGCAGCACCTGGACCAGCGGCCGGGAGAGCGTCGACGGCACGCTGCGGCTGCAGTCCTCGCCGCACGACGCCTCCACCCACCCGGTGACCGCGCAGGAGGCCAAGGGCCACGGCCTCAAGGCGCATCCGCAGTACGACATCAACGGCGACGGCATCGTGTACTACCCGGCGGCCACGGCCGAGACGCCGAGCAGCGGCGACGACCGCGACGTGCGCTACGCGCTGATCGACATCCACGCGGCGGGCGGGCTGTGGGCGCAGCGCGCCAACACCGGCCTGTTCGCGAGCCTGGGCACGTTCGCCGGGGACGACTCGGGCGACTGCGGCGCTGGCACCTACGACTGCACCACCAACTCCGCCAACGCCCCCTGGGGCTGGGACGACGGCAACGACCTGCCCGGCCGCGGCCAGCTCGCCACCGACCCGGCGAAGGTGGCCGTGGAGTACTTCACCATCCCCGGCACCCTCTCCCGCACCTACACCTACAACCCGTACACCTCATGAAAGGAAGGGCACCTTCTTAACGCTATCCGTTGTGGAGGGTGCCCTTCTTAACAGGCCGTCCAGCAGGCGGGGGAGGCCGTAGTCGAAGACGGCGTCCAGGCTGAGGTCGAAGTCGTCGATCTCGGCGATGCGGGCCACCATCGGGAAGCCACCCAAGCCGATGATGCCGCCGAACAGCTCACCTTGCCGCTGCATCCACTCGTCGCTGGTCATCCCGGTGTGCTGGGCGGCCTGCGCCTCGGTCTCGAAGCCCATGGCCAGGCCGCGTACGAACCCGAACAGGCTGATGTTGACGTGCATCATCTCGGTCATCGGCAGACCCAGCGGGGCGAGGGCCGCCAGTACGAACTCGGTGTAGCGCATGCCGTGCGGCGCGAACTCCGGCCGGGTGATCGACATCGTCGGAGCCAGCCACGGGTGGCGCCGGAAGATGTCCCACAGGTGCCGGGCGGCCAGCTCCAGCTGCGCGTACGCGCCGCGCGGCGGCACCGAGGGCAGCGGCGCCTCGGCGAACGCGGCGTCGACCATCATCCGGACCAGGTCGTCCTTGCCGCGCACGTAGCGGTAGAGGCCCATGGTGGGCAGCTCGTGCTCGGCGGCGAGCCGGCGCATGGACACCGCGTCGAGTCCCTCGGCGTCGGCGAGCGCCAGCGCATGACGGATCACCTGGTCCCGGGTGGTGGTGTCGGCGGGCTCGGCGCGCGGGCGCCGCTCGCGCCGGGCGGGCGGCGCGGCCGGGGCGGGGGTGCGGTCCGCGACGACGGTGCCGACTCCGCGCACGGCGGTGACCAGTCCCTCGGTACGCAGCGCGGCCAGCACCTTCGTCGCGGTGGCCAGGGCCACGCCCCACTCGGCGGTGATCTGCCGCGCCGACGGCACCCGGTCGCCGGGGCGCAGTCGCCCGCTCTCGATGCGCCCCCGGATCTGCCCGACGATCTGCCGGTACGGTGCCTCGCCGCTCACGCGTACTAGTACACCACGGCCGTCCTCGCGCTCGCTCACCACGCCGACCTCGACCGGTGTACTAGGTAGCGTGCTAGTACACCCGGAACGCTGTTGCAGGCAGGATGTGCGTGCTCATACGGTTCACCCATCACGTTGTACACCGTACACACTCTGGGGAGCGGACGATGAGGACCAACACCGTACTGATCTCGGGCGCGAGCATCGCCGGACCGGCGCTGGCGTACTGGCTGCACCGGCACGGCTACGCCGTCACCGTGGTGGAGCGCGCGCCCGCGATCCGGCCCGGCGGGCACGCCGTCGACATCCGCGGCGTCGCCCGCGACGTCTGCGCGGCGATGGGCATCATGCCGCAGATCACCCGTGACCGGGTGCACGAGGAGGGCTTCGCGTGGGTCGACCCGGCCGGGCGGCGCACCTCGGAGATGCCCGCGAGCCTGTTCGGCGGCGAGGGCATCGTGGCCGAGTACGAGATCCTGCGCGGCGACCTCGCGCACATCCTCCACGAGGCCACCCGCGCCGACGCCGAGTACCGCTTCGGCGACCGGATCACCGCGCTGTCCGAAGGCGACGACGGCGTCGAGGTGACCTTCCGCAGCGGGCGTACCGAGCGCTACGACCTGGTGATCGGCGCGGACGGCATCCACTCGGGGGTGCGGGCGCTCGCGTTCGGGCCCGAGGAGCGTTTCATCCGGCGGCTGGGCGCGTACACCGCGTACTTCACCATGCCCGCGCAGCCGGACCTCGACCCGCACTGGTTCCTGATGCACGGGATCCCGGGCGGGCGCTGCGCCGGCATCCGGCCGGAGAACGAGCACACCGCCAAGGCTATGCTCTCCTTCCGCGCCGACGGTCGCACCGTCGATCCTCGTGACGTCGCTGCGCAGAAGGCGCTGCTGGCCGAGGTGTTCGCCGGGGCCGGCTGGCGGGTGCCGGCCATGCTCGACGCGATGGGGGACGCGCCCGACTTCTACTTCGACGTCATCGGGCAGGTGCACATGGACCGGTGGAGCACCGGCCGGGTCGCGCTGCTCGGCGACGCGGGCTACTGCGCGTCCCCGCTCAGCGGCCTGGGCACCAGCATGGGCCTGGTGGGGGCGTACCTGCTCGCCGGTGAGCTGGCCCGCTCCGGCGGCGACCACGTGACCGCGTTCGCGGCGTACGAGCGGCTGATGCGGCCGTACGTGAAGCAGTGCCAGCAGCTGCCGCCCGGCGGCGTGCGGGGCATGCTGCCCGACTCCCGGTGGGCGATCAGCCTGCGCGACCTGAGCACCCGCATCATGACCCGCCGCCCGTTCGCCGCCCTGATGGCCAAGCAGGCCGCCAAGGCCGACGCCATCACCCTCCCCGCCTACGCATAAGGAAGGGCACCTTCTTAACGCTATGCGTAGAGGAAGGTGCCCTTCTTAACGCTCACCCGCGGACGGCGCCAGACGCGACGGCCAGGCGCTTCAGCGCTGGTCGGCCGCCGAGGCGCCGTCGCGTCGTCCACCCGCGCCGCCGTTGCGGGCTCTGATCGCCTTCTGCAGGTCCGTCAGCTGGCGGGACAGCCGTCCGATCTCGGCGATGAGGTGCCGGGCCCGCTGGCGCAGGTCCGCGAACTCGCCGTCGAAGTCGGTCCGCCTCTGGTCGGCCGGCCTGGCGCGCCGTGACACGTCATTTCGGGGCGGCATGTCGGCCCAGCTCATGTCGCACTCCTCTCCATCGGACGCGCCTACCCGGCAGCGACCGCCCGAAACGGCCGGAGCGCGGACAATACTGTGATGTTTCTCCGCCGTACGGCTGCTCGCCCGGCACCAGGGGCGACGGCACGACCGTCGTGAAGCGCTACGCGCCGCGTCCCGGCGGGACCAGAGCACCGGCGACGTTAAGAAGGTGCCCTTCCTCTACGCATAGCGTTAAGAAGGTGCCCTTCCTTTCAGTAGAGGTAGCGGCGGAGGAGGCGGCTGAGGAAGGGCATGACCAGGTAGGTGAGGAGGACGGAGAGCAGCAGGGGGATGATCGCGGCGCGGACCAGGTAGGGCAGGGGGAGTTCGGCGAGGTGTTCGGTGCCGAGCAGGTTGAAGATCAGGATCAGGGGGTAGACGCCGAGGAAGGAGACCAGGGCCATCTTCCACCTGGCGGGTGGTAGGACGGGGCGGCCGGGCAGGCTGAACCAGGTCTCCATGCCGGTGGTGGTCTCGCGCTGCTCGGCCTCCTCCGCGATCCCGGCCAGGTGCCGGACGGTGACCTCCCGCTCGGGCGAGGTGAGCCAGCGGCTGAGGTGGCGGCCGTTGTCGAAGCGCAGTACGCAGTGGTAGCGGCGCTGCTCCGCAGGTGTTCCTGCGGGCGGGCGCAGCCAGGTGACGCCGCGGTGCCCGGGAAACCGCGAAGACACCTGGTTGATCTCCTCCAGCCACCGCTCGAAGTCGGCCTCCCGGCCCGGCATGACCCGCCAGGTGAACAGCACGGAGACGGGTTCGTCGTCGGGCACCGGCCCCGCGGCCGCCGATCCCTCGATCACCGGCGGCCCGTCCTCACAGCACGCTCTCGATCGTGATCGGCAGCCGGTGGTGGCGGCGGCCGGTGGCGTGCCAGATCGCGTTGGCGATCGCGGCGGCGGTGCCGACCATGCTGACCTCGCCGATGCCCTTGACTCCCAGCGGGTTCACCACCGTGTCGGTGGTCTCGACCGTCTCGATGAGCACGTCGGGCGCGTCGGCGTTGACGGGCACCAGGTACTCGCCGAGGCTGGCGTTGGACCAGCGGCCGGCCGGGTCCATCACGGTGCCCTCCAGCAGGGCCTGGCTCATACCCCAGAGCATGCCGCCCATCAGCTGGCTGTGCGCGGTCTTGCGGTTGAGCACCCGCCCCGGGTCGAACACGCCGATCAGGCGCCGCACCCGGCACAGGCCCAGCTCGGGGTCCACCGCCACCTGCGCGAACTGTGCGCCGAACGTCATCGTGCCGTAGCCGGTGCCCATCATGCTGGGCGGGTTCCACGTGCCCAGCGCCTCGGCGTCGGTCATGTTCGCGCGCTGCAGCAGCTCGGCGTAGGACTCGCCGGTGTCCGGGCGCTCCCGCAGGTGCATCCGGCCCTCGGTCACGGTGATCTGCCCCGGGTCGGCGCCGTGCAGCGGCGAGCGCTCGTCGGCCACCGCCTGGGCGATCAGCTGGTCGCGCAGCGCCGTCGTCGCCACGTGCACCGCGGCGCTGACCATCCCGGCCCCGGCCGAGCCGACGGCCGCGGCCGTGTTGGGCAGATCCGTGTCGCCGTACTGGACGCGCACCCGCTCCAGCGGCAGGCCCAGCCCGTCCGCGGCGACCTGCGTCATCACCGTCGCCGAGCCGGTGCCGAAGTCGGCGAAGCTGGACTGCACCACGGCGCTGCCGTCGGCGAAGATGCGGGCGCGGGCCCGTTGCGGCCCGCCGGGCGGCGTCACCGGGTACGCGGAGCTGGCCATGCCCCAGCCGAGCAGCCAGTTGCCGTCGCGCTCGCGGCCGGGCCGCGGGTCGCGTTCGGACCAGCGGGCCAGCTCCGCGCCGCGCTGGTAGCACTCGCGCAGCCCCTTGCTGGACCACGGGTTGCCGGTGCCCGGCTCGGTCTCGGCGTAGTTGCGCAGCCGGATCTCCAGCGGGTCGAGGTCGAGCCGCTCGGCCAGCTCGTCGAGCGCGGTCTCCATGACGAACATGCCCGCCGCCTCGCCGGGGCACCGGGTGAACGTCGGGGTCATCGTGTTGGCCTTGATCAGGCGGTAGACGCCCTCGTAGTTGTCGCAGGCGTACATGCTCGACGCGACGCTCAGCGACGGTTCGGCCCAGTCGTCGAAGTGCGAGGTGGGGGAGAGCTTGTGATGGCGGATCGCCGTCAGCCGCCCGTCGCGGTCCGCCCCCAGGACGATCCGCATCTCCTGCTCCTCGCGGTGGCCGCAGCCGCTGAACATCTGCTCGCGGCTCAGCGCCAGCCGCACCGGCCGGTGCACCGCGCGCGCCGCGAGCGCCGACAGCGCCGGGTGGGCCCAGATCATCGCCTTGCAGCCGAAGCTGCCGCCGACGTAGCCGGTGACCACGCGGATATGCGACGGCATGATGTTGAGCAGCTCGGCGACGGTGTGCAGGGTCGCGTTGGGACCCTGGGTCGAGTCGTATAGGGTGAGCCGGTCGCCCTCCCAGACCGCCGTGGTCGCCGAGCACTCGATCGGGTTGTGGTGGTTGGCGGCGAGGTGGTAGCTCAGGTCCACCGTCTCGGCGGCCTCGGCGAGCCCGGCCGCCGCGTCGCCGCGGGTGATACGGCCCGGGATGAACCCCGCGAAGATCTTCTCCGCCTCGTACGCCCGGTCGCGTCCCTGCTCGATGGTGGTGATCGCGGGGGTGTGCTCGTAGGTGATGTGCACCAGCCGCGCCGCGTGCTCGGCCCGGTCCAGGGTGTCGGCGACCACGACGGCCAGCGGCTGTCCCGCGTAGTGGATCACCTCGTCCTGCATCGGGAAGAACGTCTGGCCGGACGCGGCCGCGCCGAACAGCGACGGCAGCAGCGCCGGCACCGACCCGCCCTTGGGCAGGTTCAGGTGGTGCAGTACGGCGAGCACGCCCTCGGCCCGCTCGGCGTCGTAGGTGTCGAGGTGCCCGATCCGGCCGCTCGGGATGCGTGAGGTGACCAGCACCGCGTGCACCAGGCCGGGCAGCGCGATCTCGGCCGAGTAGCGGCCCGCGCCGGTGATCTTCGCCAGCCCGTCGACGCGGTCCACGGGGCGCCCGATGGCGGTGCTCACGAGACGTCTCCTCTCGCGGCGAGGGTCTCCAGCGCGCGGACCATGGTGCGCTGCGCCAGCTCGATCTTGAACTCATTCATGGGCCGGGCAACGGCATCCGACATCTCCTCGGCCGCCGCACGGGCGAACGACTCGCGGGTCGCGGGCTGCCCGAGCAGCGCGCGCTCGGCCCGGCGGGCCCGCCACGGCTTGGTCGCCACGCCGCCCAGGGCCAGCCGCACCTCGGCCACCACGCCGTTCTCGAGCCGCAGCGCGCACGCCGCCGAGGCCAGCGCGAACTCGTACGACTCCCGGTCGCGCACCTTGAGGTACAGCGAGTTGCGGCCCACGGGCAGCGCCGGCACCTCGATCGCGGTGATCAGGTCACCGTGGTTGAGCGGGTGCTCCCGCTGCGGGGTGCCCCCGGGCAGCAGGAAGAAGTCGTCGATCGGGTACGCGTGGTGGCCGCCGGTGTTCTGCACGTGGATGACGGCGTCCAGCGCGGTCAGCGCCACCGCGACGTCGGACGGGTGGGTCGCGATGCAATGCTTGCTCGTGCCCAGCACCGCGTGACCGCGGTTGACGCCGGTCAGCGCGTCGCAGCCGCTGCCCGGCTCGCGCTTGTTGCAGGACGCCTCCGCGTCGCGGAAGTACGTGCACCGGGTGCGCTGCAGCATGTTGCCGCCCATCGAGGCCATGTTGCGCAGCTGCGCCGACGCCCCGAGCACCAGCGCTTCGGAGATCACCGGGAATCGCTCCATGACCAGCGGCGCCATCGCGACGTCGTTCATCCGGGCCATCGCGCCGATCCGCAGCGCGCCGTCGGGCTGCACCTCGATGTGGTCGATGGGCAGGTCGTTGATGTCGACCAGGCGCTGCGACGCCTCGGCGTAGATGCGCAGCATGTCCACCTTGGTGGTGCCGCCGGCCAGGTACGCGGCGCCCGCGTCGGCGGTGACGGTGGCGATCGCGGTGGCCACGTCGCGGACTCGGGAGTAGCTAACGGGCCGCACTGCCCACCCCTCCCACGCCGTCGCGCACGTCGCGGATCGCGGTGCGGATGTTCGGGTACGCCGCGCAGCGGCAGATGTTGCCGCTCATCCACTCGGCGATCTCGGCGTCGGAGCCGGCGTGCCCCTCGGCCAGCAGCGCGACGGCCGACATGATCTGGCCCGGGGTGCAGTAGCCGCACTGGAACGCGTCCTCGGACAGGAACGCCTTCTGCATCGGGTGCAGGATGCCGTTCTCGGCCAGGCCCTCGATCGTGGTGATCTCGCGGCCCTCGCAGGCGATGGCCAGGGTGAGGCAGGCGACGACGCGCCGCTTGTCGACCCATACCGTGCACGCGCCGCAGGCGCCCTGGTTGCAGCCCTTCTTGGCACCGGTGAGGTTCATGTGGTCGCGCAGGCAGTCCAGCAGGCTGACCCGCGGCTCGATACGCACCACGTGCGTGGCGCCGTTGACGTTGAGCACTACGTCGACCGGACCCGGGCCCTGCACCGCGTCCGGCAGATGGGAAGCCACCATCGCTCCTCCTCCTACGCGCCTCACGCCACGCTATAGCAGCTGGCCGGGCTTATCGGGGCGAATACGCATAGTCTGGACAAGGTCGGGTCGCGTGTCGTACCCGGGCCGCATGATCGCGCGATGGCAACCTCCGCGAACCGGCTCGACCGGTATCCCGTCGACGAGCACGGCAACCTGGAGCACTACCCGAGCAGCGTCCACACCTGGCAGGGGCGCGTCGTCGACAACGGCCAGCTGTGGTCGGCGGGCAACGAGCCGTTCGCGGCCGAGCTCACCTTCGTGGACGGCCGGCGGGGGCGCTCCGCGGCGGTCTTCGAATGGCGTGACGCGGCCGGCCGGGTGTACCCGATGTTCATGACGGACCTGCTCGACGTCCTCCACCACAAGGTGGTGGAGCGCGGCGTCGTGCGCGGTGTCTGGCAGGTGCGCAAGCGCGGCCAGAACTACGGGCTCGCCCTGGCCCCGGGCGAGCTGCCCGCCTGAGCTGCTCCGGCACCCGGAAAAGCGGACGAAGTGCCTGCGTAGCGCGTTGCGGCAGGCGAGGATCAGCACATGACGGTGACAGAGCGACCGGGCGCCGGGCACACCGCCGGTGTGACGCATCTCCGCGATGACGATCTGAGCAGGCTCGACGCCTGGTGGCGGGCGGCCAACTACCTGACCGTGGGCCAGATCTACCTGATGGGCAACCCGCTGCTGCGCGAGCCGCTGCTGCCCGAGCACATCAAACCCCGGCTGCTCGGCCACTGGGGCACGAGCCCCGGCCTCAACATGCTGTGGGCCCACCTCAACCGCACCATCACCAACCGCGACCTCAACGCCATGTTCATCTGCGGTCCCGGCCACGGCGGCCCGGCGATCGTGGCGAACACCTGGCTGGAGGGCACCTACAGCGAGCTGTACCCGAGCGTGGACCGCAGCGAGGCGGGCATGGGGCGGCTGTTCCGCCAGTTCTCGTTCCCGGGCGGCATCCCCAGCCATGTGGCGGCGGAGGTGCCGGGCTCCATCCACGAGGGCGGCGAGCTGGGCTACTCGCTGATGCACGCCTACGGCGCGGCGCTGGACAACCCCGGGCTGGTGGTGGCCTGCGTGATCGGCGACGGGGAGGCCGAGACCGGGCCGCTGGCGTGCAGCTGGCTGGCGAACACGTTCCTCAGCCCGGTGACCGACGGTGTGGTGCTGCCGATCCTGCACCTCAACGGCTACAAGATCGCCAACCCGACGGTGCTGGCCCGGATCCCCGAGCACGACCTGATGGCGATGATGCACGGGTTCGGGTACCGGCCGATCCTGGTCTCGGGGCACGACCCGGTGCGGGTGCACCACGAACTGGCGTACGCCCTGGACACCGCGCTCGACGAGATCGCCGGCATCCAGGCCCGCGCCCGGCAGGGCGCCGACGGGCAGCGGCCGCGCTGGCCGATGATCATCCTGCGTACGCCGAAGGGCTGGACCGGCCCCAGGATCGTCGACGGCGTGCCGGTCGAGGGCACGTTCCGGGCGCACCAGGTGCCGCTGTCCACCGTGCGCGACAACCCCGAGCACCTGGCGCAGCTGGAGCAGTGGCTGCGCTCGTACCGGCCGGAGGAGCTGTTCGACGCGACCGGCGCGCCGATGGGCTTCCTCGCCCCGCTGGCCCCGCGGGCGGCCCGGCGGATGAGCGCCAACCCGCATACCAACGGCGGCCTGCTGCTGCGCGACCTGGTCCTGCCCGACATCCGGGCGTACGCCGCCGACGTGCCCGCACCGGGTACGCCCGTCGCCGAGGCGACCCGGGCGCTCGGGGTGTGGCTGCGCGACGTGATCCGCGCCAATCCGGACCGGTTCCGGCTGTTCGGGCCGGACGAGGTCAACTCGAACCGGCTCAACGCCGTGTTCGAGGTGACCGACCGCGAGTTCGACGCGCAGATCTACGAGGGCGACGACCACCTGGCGCAGTCCGGCCGGGTCATCGAGGTGCTGTCCGAGCACCTGTGCGAGGGCCTGCTGGAGGGCTACCTCCTCACCGGCCGGCACGGCCTGCTCACCAGCTACGAGGCGTTCATCCACGTCGTCGACTCGATGGTCAACCAGCACGCGAAGTGGCTCAAGGTGACCCGCGGCATCGAGTGGCGCCGGCCCATCGCGTCGCTGACCTACCTGCTGTCCAGCCACGTGTGGCGCCAGGACCACAACGGCTTCTCGCACCAGGACCCCGGGTTCATCGACCACGTGGTGAACAAGAAGGCCGAGGTGTGCCGGATCTACCTGCCGCCGGACACCAACACGCTGCTGTCGACGATGGACCACTGCCTGCGCAGCCGCAACTACATCAACGTGGTGGTGGCCGGCAAACAGCCGCAGCCGTCCTGGCTGAGCATGACCGAGGCGGCCCTGCACTGCCGCCGCGGCCTGGGCATCTGGAACTGGGCCAGCAACGACGCGGGCGGGGTGCCGGACGTGGTGATGGCGTGCGCCGGGGACGTGCCCACGCTGGAGACGCTGGCCGCCGTCGACCTGCTCCAGCGCTACCTGCCCGAGCTGCGGGTGCGGGTGGTCAACGTGGTGGACCTGATGCGCCTGCAGCCGGAGAGCGAGCACCCGCACGGCCTGCCGGACGCCCAGTTCGACGCGATCTTCACGGTGGACCGGCCGGTGATCTTCGCGTACCACGGCTATCCGACGCTGATCCACCGGCTCACCTACCGGCGTACCAACCACGGCAACATCCACGTGCGCGGGTACAAGGAGGAGGGCACCACGACCACGCCGTTCGACATGGTGATGCTGAACGACCTGGACCGCTACCGGCTGGTCATCGACGTCATCGACCGGGTGCCGGGGCTGGGCGTGAGCGCGGCCGGGCTGCGCCAGTACATGACCGACGCCCGGCAGCGAGCCCGCGACCACACCCGCGCGTACGGGCAGGACGCCCCCGACATCACCGACTGGACCTGGCCGGGGCGCCGATGAACAGTCTCGACGCCGGGGCAGGCCCGGCCATGAACACCGAGGAGGGCGGCGCCCGGCCGGTCGTCGTCGGCGCCGACGGATCGGAGTCGTCGCTGGCCGCGGTGCGCATCGCCACCCGCGAGGCGGCCTGGCGGCAGCTGCCGCTGCGCATCGTGCACGCGTTCATCTGGCCGCTGATGCACGTCAAGATGGGCCCGTCGGAGGCCGGGCCGCAGGAGGGCGGACTGCGCCACGACGCCGAGCGCACCCTCGCCGCGGCGGCGGCCGTCGCCCGGGAGGCCGACCCGTCGGTCTCCGTGCTCACCGACCTGGTCACCGGCGCGCCCTCGCCGGTGCTGCTGCGCGCCGCCCGCGACGCGGAGCTGCTGGTCATCGGCGACCGCGGGCTCGGCGGGTTCACCGGGCTGCTGGTCGGGTCGGTCGCGGTGCAGTGCACGGCGCACGGGCGTACGCCGGTGCTGGTCGTGCGCGGCGAGCGCCGCGACGAGGGCCCGGTCGTGGTCGGCGTCGACGGATCGCCGGACTCGGTGCGCACCATCGAGGCGGCGTTCGAGGAGGCCGCCATGCGCGACACCGAGGTGCTGGCCGTGCACAGCTGGTCCCGCGCCGGCGGCCACGGCCACGGCGAGCACCACGACCACAAGCACGACGCGGCCACCGTCGCGCAGGAGGAGGGGCACCTGCTGGAGGACGCCCTGGCCGCCGTACGCAAGGACTACCCCGACGTCAAGGTCCGCGAGCACCTGCTCCGCGGCCGCCCCGCCAAGGTCCTGGTCGAACTGAGCAAGCAGGCGCAGCTCGTGGTCGTCGGCGCCCACGGCCGCGGCGGCTTCACCGGCCTGCTCCTCGGCTCGGTCAGCCACCAGGTCCTCCACCACGCCGACAGCCCCGTCCTCGTCATCCCCCGCACCGAAGGAAGGGCACCTTCTTAACGGTTTCCGTAGAGGAAGGGCACCTTCTTAACGCGGCCCCTGCGCAGCGCTGCGGGCCAGGATCGCCGGGTCGACCAGGCCGGCCGGGTCCCACTCGGCACCGTCGTCGCAGGCGGCCACGGCGGCGAGGAAATCCGCCTCGACCGGGCGCAGGTGCTCGATCAGCGCGGGGACCGGGTGAGGGTACGCGAAGCGGGCAGCCGCGGAGCCGACCAGCAGCACCGCGAGCGGCTGATCCCCGCTGAGCGGCAGGTCGGGGTAGACGTGGCCACCCCAGTGCAGGACCGCGGACTCGGCGCCTGCGTCGGCGAACCGGCCCGCCCCGGCGAGCATCAGCAGGTCCGTCTGGGTGCCGTAGGAGTCGCCGTGGTAGTCGTACAGGTACACCTCCAGCGCGCCGTCCCGGTGCCGGGCCAGCGTCATCCCGCCCGCCGCGCGCTCGGCGAGCCGGTCCAGGGGTGTGCCCGCCCGCGCGGCCAGGATGCCGGCCGCGACCGCCGGGTAGGCCGCAAGCTGGCCGAGCGCCCAGTCGGCGGCGGCGCCGTCGTTGCCCCAGCCACGCCACATCGCGTCGGGGTTCTCGACGGCCTCGACACCCGGCAGCGGGGTGCTGAGCCAGCCCTCGAAGCCGGTGCGCGACATCGGGATCCGTGCCGCGACCATGTACGACCGTCCACTCACGGCCAGACCGTAGCCCACCTGCCCGACAGGGTTAGGAAGGGCACCTTCTACTACGGAAAGCGATAACAAGGTGCCCTTCCTTTCGGGGGTTTCGGGGTGGGGCGGCATGAGGTAGAAGTGGGCATGGCTGAGAGACCACGGTGGATCCCGGGTGCGCCCGGGGTGGTGACGTTGCGCGGGTACGAGCGGGGCTGGCTGCGCGGGGACGTGCTGGCGGGGGCGACCGTCGCGGCGTACCTGATCCCGCAGGTGATGGCGTACGCGGGCCTGGCGGGGCTGCCGCCTGTCGCCGGGCTGTGGGCGGCGCTGCCCGCGCTGGCGCTCTACGCGCTGCTCGGCTCGTCGCGGCAGCTGTCGGTCGGGCCGGAGTCCACCACCGCGCTGATGACGGCCACCGTGATCGCGCCGCTGGCGGCGGGTGATCCCGGCCGGTACGCGGCGCTGGCCGCCGGACTCGCCGTCATCGTCGGCCTGCTGTGCCTGGTCTCCTGGGCGGTGCGGCTCGGGTTCGTGGCCGACCTGCTGTCCAAGCCGATCCTGGTCGGTTACATGGCGGGCGTCGCCGTAATCATGATCATCGGTCAGCTGGAGCGGCTCACCGGCATCCCCGTCGAGGGCGGCACGCTGCTGGGTGAGGTGTGGTCGTTCGTCAAGGGCATGGGCCAGGCGCACCTGGCCACCGTCGTGCTCGCCGCGCTGGTGCTGGCGTTCCTCTACCTGGTGCAGCGGCAGTGGCCCAAGCTGCCCGGCCCGCTGCTGGCGGTGCTGCTGGCCACGGCCGCCACCGCGGTGTTCGGGCTGCAGGACTACGGCATCGACACGGTCGGGGCGGTGCCGTCAGGGCTGCCGCCGTTCGCGCTGCCGGACCTGTCGGACTTCCAGGACCTGCTGCTGCCCGCCGTCGGCGTGATGCTGGTCGGGTACACCGACAACATGCTCACCGCCCGCGCCTTCGCCGCCCGCCACCGCCAGGAGGTCGACGCCGACCAGGAGCTGTTCGCCCTCGGCGTGGCCAACCTCGGCTCGGGCCTGCTGCGCGGCTTCCCGGTGAGCAGCAGCGGCAGCCGCACCGCGCTGGCCGACGCGGCGGGCGCGCGCAGCCAGGTCTACTCCCTGAGCGCGCTGGTGCTGGTCGTGTGCACGCTGCTGTTCGCCGGGCCGCTGCTGTCGGCGTTCCCCAGCGCGGCGCTGGGCGCGATCATCGTGTACGCGGCGCTGCGCCTGATCGACCTGCCCGGCTTCCGGCGGCTGGCCGCGTTCCGGCGCAGCGAGCTGCTGCTGGCGCTGGCCGCCTGCGCGGGCGTGCTGGTCTTCGACATCCTCTACGGCGTGCTCGCCGCGGTGGCGCTGTCGGTGGCCGAGATGCTGGCCCGGGTGGCCCGCCCGCACGACGCGGTGCTGGGCATCGTGCCCGGGGTGGCCGGGATGCACGACGTGGACGACTACCCGCAGGCGCGGACCGTGCCGGGTCTGATGATCTACCGGTACGACTCGCCGCTGTTCTTCGCCAACGCGCAGGACCTGCGGCGGCGGGCGCTGGCCGCGGTCAGCGAGGCGCCGGAGGTGAAGTGGTTCGTGCTCAACGCCGAGGCGATCGTCGAGGTCGACTACACCGCCATGGAGGCGGTCGAGGAGCTGCGCAGCGAGCTGACCCAGCGCGGCATCGTCTTCGGCATGGCCCACGTCAAACAGGAACTCATGGACGAAATGGTGTCATTCGGCCTGGCCGACGCGGTCGGGCGGGACCACCTGTTCCACACCCTGCCCACGGTCGTCGCGGCATACCGCAAGGAGCATCCCGAGATACCGGCCTGATCGGCGAAGTCCTGGTCACGGGGCCTCTTGCGGGACGAACATGGTGGGGGAGGGAGTTGGTGCCATGTTCCGCAACCGCAGCGACGCCGGCCACCGGCTGGCGCAGATGCTGACCTTCCTCCACGACGCCGACGTGGTGGTGCTCGGGTTGCCCCGGGGCGGCGTGGTCGTCGCCGCCGAGGTGGCCCGTGCCCTGCGCGCCCCGCTCGACGTGCTCGTGGTGCGCAAGCTCGGCGTGCCGTACCAGCCCGAGGTCGCCATGGGCGCGGTGGGCGAGGACGGCGTACGCGTGCTCAACCCGACCGTGATCGAGGCCGCGGGTGTCTCCGCGGCGGCCCTCGACCGGGTCGAGCAGGCCGAGCGGGCCGAGCTGGACCGCCGGGTGCAGCGCTACCGCCACGGCCGCGACGCCGAGGCGCTGGCCGAGCGCACCGTGGTCGTGGTCGACGACGGCATCGCCACCGGCGCCACCGCGCGGGCCGCCTGCCAGGTGGCGCGGGCCCGGGGCGCGGCGCACGTGGTGCTGGCCGTCCCGGTGGCCGCGGCCGACACCGCCGAGGACATGCGCGCCGTCGCCGACCAGGTGGTCTGCGTCGACACGCCGCGGTTCTTCATGGCCGTGGGCGAGCACTACGACGACTTCCGGCAGACCTCGGACGAGGAGGTCGTGGCGCTGCTGGAGGGTTCGGCGCACATCCTGGAGGGGAGGCACCCGCGATGAGTTCGATGAAGCGCTGGAACGTGGAGATCTTCGTCGGGGAGGACGAGGGACGCACCTACGCCGAGGCACGCATGCTCGACGACGACATCGGCGACCGCCTGATCGGCGTGGGCCGGGCCAAGCTGAACCCCGAGGACACCGACGTCCCCGAGATCGGCGACGAGCTGGCGGTCGCCCGCGCGCTGTCCGACCTCGGGCACCGGATGCTGGTCACCGCCGCGAGCGACATCCAGCGGGCGACCGGGCAGAACGTACGGCTCACGCATTGACACGACCGGTCGCGTTAGCGGCGGCGTGCCGAGGGTAGGGGGCGGTTCATGGCGAACTTCCGGATCGTGGTCGGCGTGGACGGTTCCGAGGGCGGCCGGCGGGCGCTGCGCTGGGCGGTGCACGAGGCGGCCGGACGCGGCGGCACCGTGCAGGCCGTCGCCGCGTGGCGCTGGGACGAGGTCGACGACGACGTCATCGGCTCGGCCGCCCGCGAGGACGCGACGGCGATGCTGGACCGCGAGCTGGGCGCGCTGCCGCCGTTCCAGCGGGAGGGCGTGAGCATCGCCGGTGAGGTGGTCGAGGGCCGGGCCGCCGACGTGCTCGCCGCCGCCGCGGCCGACGCCGACCTGCTGGTGCTGGGCAGTCACGGTACGAGCCGGCTGATGCACACCGTGCTCGGCTCGGTCAGCGAGGAGTGCATCGGCAAGGCCAGCTGCCCCGTGGTCGTCGTGCCCGTCGGCCACGAGCTGCCCCACCCCGCCGAGCTCGCGGTCCCCGACCCGGCGAACTGACCGCCGGATCCGCCGGATCCGCCGGACGTCACCCTCCCGGGCGACCGGCGCGCCGGGACTGTCGGGAACGTGTACCGGCGGCAGTCGGCCACCGCACAGTCCGAACGTGCCGCAGGCCGCATGCTCGACCGATGACGACATCGGGAGCGGGTCCGACCAGGCGCCGGCTGCTCGCCGGGCTGGGCGGCCTGGCGGCGCTCACCCTGCTGCCGGGCTGCAAGGAGGCCATCGAGGCGGCCGCTGACAGCTGCCCCGAGGATCCGGCCGAGTCCGGCGGCGTCACCTGGAACCCGGACATCGGCCGCCCCGTGTTCTGGGGCGTGCACGACCTGACCGCAGCGGCTCACGGCACGCCCCGCGACCTGCGGATCTACTACCCGAGCTACGACGGCGCGACCGCGAATGCGCCCATGCTCAAGCTCTGCCTGACCCGCTGGCCCATGGTGCTGCTGCTGCACGGCCAGCCGCCGCGGGGCGTGTCGCTCACGGGCTACCACGCGCGCTGGGAGCGGTTCGCGGCGGTGCTGGCACGCTGTGGGTACGTCGTCGTGGTGCCCAGCCATCCGGCACAGCTCGCGCAGAACGGCGCCGATCCGGCGATCGCCGCGGCGGGCGCCGACCTCGCCTGGGTGCGCGACAGCTGGGAGCACCGGCGCTGGGTGGACGCCCGCCCGGAGTCCACCGCCGTGGTCGGGCACTCGTACGGCGGCCTGCTGGGCGCCCGGGTCATGGCGGCCAACCCCGCCTTCGCCGCGTTCGTCAGCCTCGGCGCTCCGTACGGCGAGCTGACCGATCGCAGCGCCGTGCTCACCGGGATCGGCCGCCCGACGTTCTTCGCCTGGGCGGAGGGCAACGGCGGCGGCCTGTTCCTGGAGGACCTTGGCCCGCCGGCGAACGTGTGGGACGGCCTGCCCCAGCCCCGGTATGCCGCGGTGTACCAGGGTGAGCACTTCGACTATCTGCGCGCGCAGGATGCGGGCACCGACCTGCGCGGCCCGTGCCCGCTGGTCGGCGGCGCGATGGCGGACCTGGTGGCGCTGTTCCTGTCCACGCACGCGCCGGTGCCGCTGGGTCGCACGCGGGTCGGTGCCGACCTGAAACCGCCGCAGGTGGAGCTGACGCCGGAGCAGCAGTTCTTCGCCGGGGGGCACCTGCAGGGCGTGGCGCAGTTCCAGTCCGCCCCGGGATGCCGCCTGGACCTGCGCTGGAACCTCGACGGCCAGACGGGCAGCCGCAAGCTCGGCCCCTGACGCCGGACGGCCCGGCGGCACCGCTCGGCGATGACACAATGATGTCGTGCCTTCGCGGGATATTTCGGACAGCAAGACCGGGCATCGGCCGTGTACGGCCTGATCAGCCTCGCGATCGTGCTGATCGCCTGGGCGACCGTCTCGGCCCGCGCGGCGCGCTACAGCGTCACCGTTCCCGTCGCGCTGCTGCTGGCCGGGCTGCTGCTCGCCGTCGGCGACGAGCCGGCGGTCCGCCTCGACCTGGCGTCCCCCGCCATGCAGCACCTGCTGCAGGCGACGCTTGCGCTGGTGCTGTTCACCGACGCCACCGAGATCAGCCTGCGCCGCCTGCGCGAGGCAGGTCACCTGCCGCTGCGCCTGATCCTGATCGCGCTCCCGCTGACCGTGGCCGCGGGGTTCCTGCTCGGCGTCGCGCTGTTCCCGCTCGCGGGCGCGTGGGTGCTCGCACTGGTGGCGGCGGCGCTGGCGGCCACCGACTCCAGCCTGGCCGCGGTGCTGGTGCACGACCGTCGCATCCCGCACGACCTGCGCACCGCCGTCACCGTGGAGAGCGGCCTGAACGACGGCCTGGCCGCGCCGCTGGTGCTGGCGTTCCTCGCCGCGGCCGTCGCCGCCGACCACGACCGGCAGGCGGGCCAGGTGCTGGTGCAGACGGTCCGCGAGATCGCGTTCGCCCTGGTAGTGGGCGTGCTCGTCGGCGGGGCGGCGGCCCGGGTGCTGCGGGCGGCCCGCAAGCGCGGCTGGAGCACGGCCCGCGCCGAGCGGCTGGCGTACCTGGCGATCGCGCTGCTCGCGTTCGAGGCCGCGCACGCGGTGCACGGCAACGGCATCGTGGCCGGGTTCGTGGCGGGCATGGCCGTACGCGCGGTGGACCAGGACCTGCCCGAAGCGCACCTGCAGACCGCGCACGACGTGGTCGGGCTGCTGGCGGCCGGGGTGTGGTTCCTGTTCGGCTCCCTCATCCCGCAGGTCATCGGCGACGTGCTCGACTGGCGGATCGTGCTGTACGCCGTGCTCAGCCTGACCCTGGTCCGGATGCTGCCGGTCGCGGCGAGCCTGATCGGCCTGCGCCGGTTCAAGCGCGAGGTGCTGCTGCTGTCCTGGCTCGGGCCACGCGGCCTGCCCAGCGTGATCTTCGCGCTGATCGCGTTGCAGCAGCTCACCGGCGCGGCCGCAGCCCTGGTCGCCGCGCTCGTCATGGCCACGGTGCTGCTCAGCGTGCTCGCGCACGGGCTGTCGGCGGTGCCCATCGCCGAGCGCTGGACCGACCCCCGCACCCGGGTGCCCGCGTCCGAGCGGAACTGACCCGTGCGGCCGAACATCGTCCCGCCGGGCACTGCTCAGCTGAGCACGGCGGCCACGCCGAGCAGCACCACGGTGACCCCGGCCAGGATCGCCAGCAGCGGCCAGACCCAGCGCAGATAGCGGCCGTACGGGACGCGGGCGATGGCCAGCCCGCCCATCACCACCGCCGAGGTCGGGATGAACAGGTTCATCAGGCCGTTGGCGCTCTGGTACGCCGTCACCACCAGGTCCTGCGGCACCCCGAGGAACCCGGCGAGCGGCGCCATGATCGGCATCGCCACGGTGGCCAGCCCGGACGACGACGGGATCAGGAACGACAGCGGCAGGAACAGCGTGTACATGACGATGGCGAAGCCTGCCGCGCCCACGTCGCCCAGTGCCAGCTCGGCCCAGTGCAGCACGGTGTCGGTGATCTGGCCGTTGTTCATGATCACGGTGATGCCGCGGGCGATGCCGATGATCAGCGCCACCCCGAGCAGGTCGCGCCCGCCGTCCACGAACGAGCTGGTCAGCCTGCCCTCGTTCATGCCGCCGAGCAGGCCGATGAGGACGGAGAAGAACAGGAACGACGCGGTCATCTCGGGGAACCACCACCACAGCGTGGGCAGCGGGATGCCGAGGTCGGACCAGGGGATGACGGCGTACATCATCACCACGAAGGCGAGCCCGAACACGGCGAGGATGGCCTTGTGCCGCCCGGTGAGCTGCCGCGTCGCGTCGTCGGCGGACAGCTTGAAGTGCGCGTCGTTGTCCGCCTTCATGTCCGCGACCAGCGATTTCGCCGGGTCGCGGCGCACCCGCTCGGCGTAGCGCAGCACGAACCAGATGCCCACGGCCAGGCTGATCAGCAGGATCAGGATGCGCAGGCCGATGCCGTCGCTGATCGGGATGCCCGCGAAGCCGGACGCGATGCCGGTGGCGAACGGGTTGATGGTCGAGCCGAGCACCCCGATGCCGCAGCCCAGCAGCAGGATCGCCGCCGCGGTCACGGTGTCGTACCCGGCCGCGACCATGACCGCGATGACCAGGGCGTAGAAGGCCAGGCTCTCCTCGGCCATGCCGAACGTGGTGCCGCCCAGCGCGAACACCGACATCAGGATCGGGATCATCCACTTCTCCCGGCCCCGCAGCCGGGCGACCAGCCGGCCGATGCCCGCCTGGATCGCGCCGGTCTGCATGGTGACCCCGAGGAAGCCGCCGATGACGATGATGAACAGGGCCACGTCGATCGCGCCGAACAGCACGCCGCTGTTGTAGTAGCTGATCGTGCCGGCCTCGTCCTCGATGCCGTAGAGGCCGTTGATCGGCGCGGTCAGCGAGTCGACCACGATGCGCTGCGGCGTCGCGGGCACCTCGTGGTAGGTGCCCGGCACCGGGTTGCCCTCGGCGTCGCTGTCGTACGCCCCGGCCGGGATCAGCCAGGTCGCGACCGCCATCACCACGATCAGCCCGAACAGGATGGTGTACGCCGACGGCAGCGTGAACCGGGACCGCTTCGGCGCGGGCGCGGCCTGTTCAGGGTGCTCGCTCATCGACGTCTCCCGTCTCCGGCTCGGGCGGCACGGTCGCGACCTTGAAACCCAGGAAGCCGTAGAGCACGTCCAGCACCGGGCTGAGCAGGTTGAAGAAGCAGTAGGGCAGGTACGCCGCGGTCGGCACGCCGAGCACCCCGGAGATGTAGGCCCCGCAGGTGTTCCACGGCACCAGCACCGAGGTGACCGTGCCGGAGTCCTCCACGGCGCGCGACAGCACCTCCGGGGCCAGGCCGCGCCGGGCGAACTCGTCGCGGAACATGCGGGCCGGCAGCACGTCGGCGACGTACTGCTCACCGGCGATGACGTTGAGCCCGATGGCGCTGGAGTTGGCGGCCAGGATCAGCGTGCCGCGGCTGCGGGCCCGGGCCACGATCGGGGCGAGCAGCCGCTGCAGGAACCCGGCGTGCTCCATGACCGCGGCGAACGACAGCGCCCCCAGGATCAGCCAGACCGTGGTGAGCATGCCGGCCATGCCGCCCCGGGAGAACAGCTCGTCCACCTTCGGCGCCCCGGAGTGGCTGACGAAACCGGTCGCCATCGCGCCGAACAGCGCCTCGATCCCCGTGGTGACCGGGCCGAGCGACGGGTCGGCGACGAACGCGCGTACCGCCTCGGGCTGGGTGAACGGCGCGAGCAGGCCCGCGAACAGCGCCGAGCCGAGGATGGACAGGAACGGCGGATACCGCAGCAGCGCGAACGCGATGAGCAGCAGCAGCGGCAGCAGGCTGAGCAGGCCCGTGTTGAACGCGCCGCGCAGCGCCTCCTCGGCGGCGGCCGTGCTGACCTCCGCGGCGGGCCGGTTGCGGAACCCGATGATCAGGAACAGGATCAGGCTGATACCGAGCGCGGGCCCGGCGGTCCAGATCATGTTGCGGATGTGCGCGTTCACTGTCAGGCCGCGCCCGACCAGCTGCGGCACCAGGATGGTGGTCTCCGACAGGGGCGTCATCTTGTCGCCGAAGTACGCCCCGCAGATCACCGCACCGGCGGCGACGGCTACGGGCAGCTGCATCACGGTGGCCATCGCCACGAACGCGACGCCGAGGGTGCCGGCCGTGGTCCACGAGCTGCCGGTGACCATGCCTACCACCGCGCAGACCACCGCCGCGGTGAAGAAGAACCAGGCGGGGCTGATCAGCTGGATGCCGATGTCGACCACGGTCGGGATGGTCCCGGCCATGTTCCAGGTGCCGATCAGCGCGCCGACCGCGAGCAGGATGAACACCGCCCCGACGGCCGAGGTGACGCCGCCGATCGCGGCCTCGGCCACCGCCGCCACGGTGTGCCCGTTCTTGAACGCGATCAGGCTCGCGAAAGCCGCGGCCAGCAGCAGCGCCACCTGCAGCGGCCCGTTGGTCGCGTCGATGCCGAACAGGGCGACGGTCGTGGTCAGCAGCGCGATCAGGACCAGCACGGGCAGGAGCGCGTCCAGCATCGTCGGCGGCCGCGGCTGCCGGTCGCCGAAGGCGCTGCCCGGCTCGGCGGAGGCGCTGCCAGGCTCAGCGGTGGGCTCAGGCATCGCGGACGCCCGTCGCCGTCGCGGCGGCGCGGTCGCCGATCTGCCAGCCGCGGTGGTGCGCGACGCCCCGCGCGAACAGCAGCATCGCCAGCACGGCGAGCACCGCGACGGCGATCAGCAGCCATCTGCGGGCGTCGGTCATGGGCGTCTCCCGGCTCGCTCGCGGCTCAGAGGGGGTCGCGCAGCAGCGGGCACGTCATGCAGTGGCCGCCGCCGCGCCCCTTGCCCAGCTCGAAGCCCTCGATGGTGATCACCTCGATGCCGAAGGCGCGCATCTTGGCGTTGGTGTGCTCGTTGCGCTCGTACGCGACGACCACGCCGGGGGAGAGGGCGACCACGTTGTTGCCGTCGTCCCACTGCTCACGTTCCTGCTGGTAGGCGTCGCCGCCGGTCTCCACCACCCGCAGCCGGCCCACGCCCAGCGCGTCGGCCATGGCCGACAGCAGGTCGCGCTCCCGCGTGACGTGGAAGCGCCCGGGTGAGCTGCCGGGCCGCAGGCTGATCGCGCGCACCTGCTCGATCACCTTCGGGTAGACGGTGACCGCGTCCCGGTCGAGCATCGTCAGCACGGTGTCCAGGTGCATGTGCGCGCGGTCCTTGGTCATCACCACCGCGATCACCCGCTCGGCCGCGCCCGCGGCGAACAGCGCCCGCGCGACCTGCTCGATCATGCGCGCGGAGCTGCGCTCGCTGAGCCCGATGAGCACCGTGCCGTTGCCGATCGGCTGCACGTCGCCGCCCTCCAGGGTGGCCCGGCCGAAGTCCTCCACCTGGAACCGGCCGTCGTCGCCCAGCTCGGGATACCAGTAGTCGAACCTGGCGTCGGCGAACATCGGGTGGGCCCGGTACACCGCGGCGACGTTGTACGCCTCCAGCCGCCGGGCGGGCCAGAACATCGGGTTGACCGAGACACCGCCGTAGATCCAGCACGACGAGTCCCGGGTGAACAGGCTGTTCGGCAGCGGCGGCAGCACGAACGCGCTCTCGTCGTCCAGCGCCGCGGCGGGCAGCGAGGACTGCCGCAGCGGGCCGAGGTCGAGCCCGGCCTCGGCCACGGTGAGGCCGCCGATCAGGTGCCGGGCCAGCTCCGGCGGGGGCAGCTTGTCGAGCACGTCGCGTACGGCGTCGACCAGCGACACCCCGACGGTGTACTCGGAGGCGGCCAGCTCGATCACCCGCTGCCGGGCCGGGTCGCTCGCCGCCAGCGCCTCGCCGAGCAGGTCCTGCAGGTAGAACACCTCGACGCCGTGCTCGCGCATCCGCGCCACGAACTGGTCGTGCTCGTACTGCGCCCGCTCGACCCACAGCACGTCGTCGAAGAGCAGGTCGTCGTGGTTGGCGGGGGTGAGCCGGCGCAGGCTCAGCTCCGGCCGGTGCACCATGACCTTGCGTAACGTGCCCACCTCCGAGTGGACCCCGAACCGCTCCATCGCCTACCTCCCTGCCTCGCCGCCGTCATCCGGATGGACCTGGGTCCCGGCCGTGCCGTCCACGATCGCGGCGATGTCGGCCAGGCTCCCGATCGCGGCCCGCCGCCCGGTCCGCTCGACGAAACGCACCGCCGCCTGCACCTTCGGCCCCATCGACCCGGCCGCGAACCCCTGCCCGCGCAGCTGCCCGGCGCTCGCGCGCTCGATGCGCCGCTGCTGCGGGGCGCCCCAGTCGAGGTACACCCCGTCCACGTCGGTGGCCATCACGAACAGGTCGGCGTCGACCTCGCGGGCCAGCAGCTCACCGGCCAGGTCCTTGTCGATCACCGCTTCGACGCCGGTGAGGGTGCGCGGCTCGCCGGGCTGGAACATGGTGGGCACGCCGCCGCCCCCGGCGCAGATCACCACGACGTCCTTGTCGAGCAGCCAGCGGATGGGGCGGATCTCGAAGATGCGCCGCGGCTCGGGGGAGGCCACCACCCGGCGCCAGTGCGAGCCGTCGGGTTTGACGGTCCAGCCCTTCTCCGCCGCGAGACGCTGCGCCTGCGCCCGGTCGTAGACGGGGCCGACGAACTTGCTCGGGTCGCCGAACGCCGGATCGGCCGGGTCCACCTCGATCATCGTGAGCACGGTCGCCAGCGGCACCTCGGCGGGCAGCAGGTTGCCCAGCTCCTGTTCGAGGACATACCCGATCATGCCTTCGGTCTGCGCGCCGAGCACGTCCAGCGGGAACGGCTCCGCGCCGGCGTACGCCGCGCCCTGCAGCGCGAGCAGGCCGACCTGCGGGCCGTTGCCGTGCGTGAGCACGAGCTGGTGCCGCTGCGCGACCTGGGCCAGCAGCGGCGCGGCCACCCGTACGTTGCCCCGCTGCGCCTCGGCCGTCATCGGCTCGCCGCGCCGCAGCAGCGCGTTGCCGCCCAGCGCCACCACCACGCGCATCTCAGTCGCCCAGCGTCGCCACGAGCACGGCCTTGATCGTGTGCAGCCGGTTCTCGGCCTGGTCGAACACGATGGAGTGCTTCGACTCGAACACGTCGTCGGTGACCTCCAGCGCGTCCAGGCCGTACTCCTGGTAGATCTGCTCGCCGACCTTGGTCTCCCGGTTGTGGAACGCCGGCAGGCAGTGCATGAAGGAGACCTTCGGGTTGCCGGTGCGGGCCAGCACGTCCGCGTTCACCTGGTACGGCTTGAGCAGCTCGATGCGCTCGCCCCACACCGACTTGTCCTCGCCCATGGAGACCCACACGTCGGTGTAGAGGTAGTCGACACCGCGTACGCCCTCGTCCACGTCGGCGGTGAGGGTGAGCCGGGCGCCGGTCTCGGCGGCGATCTCGTGGCAGGTCTTGACCAGGTCCTCGCGCGGCCACAGGTGCTCCGGCGCGCACAGCCGCACGTCCATCCCGAACTTGCAGCCGCCGACCATGAGCGAGTTGCCCATGTTGTTGCGGGCGTCGCCGAGATAGCAGAACGCGACGTCGTGCAGCGGCTTGTCCACGTGCTCCTGCATGGTGAGCATGTCGGCGAGGATCTGCGTCGGGTGGAACTCGTCGGTCAGGCCGTTGTAGACGGGCACGCCCGCGTACGCGGCGAGCGTCTCCACGTGCTCCTGCGCCGAGCCGCGATACTCGATCGCGTCGAAGGTGCGCCCGAGCACCCGGGCGGTGTCCTTCATCGACTCCTTGTGCCCGATCTGCGAGCCGGTCGGCTCCAGGTAGGTGACCTGGGCGCCCTGGTCGTGCGCGGCGGTCTCGAACGCGGTCCGGGTGCGGGTCGAGGTCTTCTCGAAGATCAGCGCGATCTCCTTGCCGCGCAGCCGGGGCTGCTCGTAGCCGCCGCGCTTGGCCGCCTTCAGCTCCGCCGAGAGCTGAAGCAGGTGGCGCAGCTCCTCGGGGGTGAAGTCGAGCTCCTTGAGGAAGCTGCGGTTGCGCAGGTTGAACGCCATGGACGGTTCCTCTCTACGCGGCGGTGCCGCCGGGCACGGTCGCCGCTTCGGGGCGGGCCGGCACGCGGTGATGCCGGCGGCGCAGCACGAGCTTGATCAGTTCCTCGACCACCAGCAGGGACAGCGCGATGGCGATCGCGATGCACCACAGCCGCAGGCTGAGACCGGTGGTGCCGAAGATGCGCGCCAGCGGGTCGAGCAGGGTGACCAGGATGATCGCCAGCAGTGCGAAGCCGTAGCGGCGCAGCTGCGCCACGCTCGGGATGGCGTCGCGGTCGAAGATCGTGTTCAGCTGGTCCCGCGACAGCAGCCCGGCGACCAGGTGGAACAGCGACAGCGTGGTCAGCAGCATGGTCGCGCCGACCACCGCGCCGCCCGCGGCGAACCCGATCTGGTACGCCCACAGCGACCCGACCGTCATCACCGCGCCGAGCACGCACAGCCGGACCCAGTCCGTGGCCGACAGCACCGGCGCGCCGACCGGGCGGGGCGGGCGGCGCATGAGCCCGCTGGTCGGGTCGTCGAAGCCGAGCGCGATGGCGATCGGGATGTCCACCACCATGTTCAGCCACAGGATCTGCAGCGGGTTGAGCGGCGTACCGGCCGCGATGTCCAGCAGCCCCGCGACCAGGAAGATCGCGATGTAGGCGACCAGCGTGGACATCTGGAAGCGCAGGTACTTGAGCAGGTTGTCGTATAGGCCGCGGCCGTACTCGACGGCCTTGACGATGGTGGCGAAGTTGTCGTCGGTGAGGATCATGACGGCGGCCTCCTTGGAGACCTCCGTGCCGGTGATGCCCATGGCCACGCCGATGTCGGCGGCCTTGAGCGCCGGGGCGTCGTTGACGCCGTCGCCGGTCATCGACACGACGTTGCCGCTGGCCTTGAGCAGCCGCACCAGGCGCAGCTTGTCCTCCGGCGCGACCCGCGCGATCACCCCGAGCTCGGGCAGCCGGGCCAGCAGCTCCTCGTCGCTCATCGCCGCGAACTGCGTGCCGGTCACCGCCCGGCCCTCGATGCCCAGCTCCTTGGCGATCGCCGCGGCCGTGGTCGCGTGGTCGCCGGTGATCATCCGGACCCGGATGCCCGCCTCGCGGCACTCGGCGATGGCCGCCTTCGCCTCCGGCCGGGGCGGGTCCACGATGCCGACCATCGCCAGCAGCGTCAGGTCCCGCACCTGCCCGATCAGGTCGCCGGACGGGTCGAACGCGGCCGGGTCGAAGTCGCGCTGCGCGACCACCATGACCCGCTCGCCGGCCGCGGCGATGCGATCGTTGGCGTCGGTGGCCAGGTGCCGGTTGGCGTCGGTGACCGGCAGCACGGTCCCGTCCGGCTTGCGGTACGACGCGGCCCGCGCGATGAGCACGTCCGGCGCCCCCTTGACGTAGCAGCGCACCACCGGTGCACCGGCGTCGCTGGTCATGTGGTGGAACGTGGCCATGAACTTGTAGTCGGAGTCGAACGGCACCTCCGCGATGCGCGGATAGGCACGCCGCGTCTCGGCCAGGTCGAGCCCGCCTTTGGCGGCCAGCACGATCAGCGCGCCCTCGGTCGGGTCGCCGATCAGATTCTCGCCGTCCAGCACCGCGTCCGCGCACAGCGCCATCGGCAGCAGGTACGGGTCCAGGTCGAGGCGGGCGCCGCCGACGTGCTTGATCTCGCCCTCGGTGCGGTAGCCCTCGCCGGTGACGGTGAACCGGTTCTCGCCGGGGATCGCCAGCTCGCGCGCGGTCATCTTGTTCAGGGTCAGCGTGCCGGTCTTGTCGGAGCAGATCACCGACGTCGAGCCGAGCGTCTCCACGGCGGGCAGCCGCTTGACGATGGCGTTGCGGCGGGCGATCTCCTGCGTGCCGATGGACAGCAGCGCGGTGACCACGGCGGGCAGGCCGGTCGGGATGGCCGCCACGGCCAGCGCCACACCCGTGATGAACAGCGTGTTGAACGACTCGCCGCGGGCCAGGCCGATGAGCACCACCAGCGCCAGTGCGATGCCGGCGATGGTAGCGATGATCTTCGAGAGGCTGTCCAGCTGCTTCTGCAGCGGCGTCTTGTCCGCCTCGGTGCCGGCCAGCAGGTGCGCGATGTGCCCGATCTCGGTGCCCATGCCGGTCGCGGTCACGATCATCTCGCCCCGGCCGCGGGTGACCGACGTGTTCATGTACGCCATGCAGGTGCGGTCGCCCAGCGGCACGTCCCGCCCCGGCACCGGGTCCGGGCTCTTGCCGACCGGCAGGCTCTCGCCGGTCAGCGCCGCCTCCTCGATCTCCAGCGTGGCGGCGACGCAGATCCGGCCGTCGGCGGGCACCCGGTTGCCCGCCTCGACCAGCACGATGTCGCCGGGCACCAGCTGCTCGGCGTCGACCTCGACCGCCTGGCCGTCGCGGCGCACCCGGGCCACGGTCTTGAGCATCTGGGCCAGCGCCCGCACGCTCTCCTCGGCCTTGGCCTCCTGGCGCAGGCCGATCACCGCGTTGAACACGGTCAGCCCGGCCAGCACCAGCGTGGTGCCCCACTCGCGCGTGACGAGCTGGTTCACCACGGCGGCGACCAGCAGCACGATCTGCATGAAGTCCCGGTACTGCCGCAGGAATGCGGCCACCGCCGACTCCTTCTTGCCCCCGGCCAGCCGGTTCGGGCCGTGCTCGGCCAGCCGCCGCTGCACCTGGTCGGCGGACAGGCCCTGCTCGATCGGCACCCCGAACTCGCGGGCCACGTCGTCGGCAGCCCGGCCGTACCACGGGACCGAGGTTTCCTTACCGGCCTGCTGGTCGACTGCCATGGCCGCTCGCTTTCTCGAGCCTTTGCTCTGCACACAAATACGCAACGGTCGCGTATTTGTGTGCAGAGCAAAGCGGGTGGCGGTGTACCTCAGCCGGCGAGGATCGCGGCCTTCTGCTGCTCGAACTCCGCGTCGGTCAGCACACCCTGCGCCTTGAGGTCGGCGAGGGTCTTCAGCTGCGCCAGCTTGTCCTGCATCACGTCACCGCCCGCGGCGGCCGGCGGCTGCTGCGCGTACTGCTGCTGCTGGGCGTACTGCTGTTGCTGCTGCGCGTACTGCTGCTGCGCCATCTGCTGCTGGTGGTACTGCTCGGCGTACTGCTGCTGCTGGTCGTACTGCTGCTGCTCCTGGTCCGCCCAGCGGCCGGCCTGCCGGCGCGAGACGCGGTTGGACACCGCCGTCGCGGTACCGGCGATCACCGCGGTCCGGGCCACCCCACGAATCAGTCCCATGATCATTCCCCCGTTCCGTGGGCGCGTCGGTTACGCGCCCGCCTCCGCCACGGCCAGCAGTTCCTGCACCGGGATCCGGCCGCTGGCCACCATCTGCGCCCCGCCGCGGCGCCAGGCCCGCGCCAGCGGCGCCGCCCAGACGTTCTCGTAGATCAGGATCCCGGCCGAGTTGCCGGGCTCGATCGCGTTGGCCGCCTCCTGCAGGTCGTCGCGGCCCAGCAGCCCGGACGACGCCCCCTGGAAAACCGCGAACTCGCGGGCGCCCGCGGCGTCCATGTCCTCGACCCGGATCGCGCTGATCGTGCCGTCTGCGTCCTTGCGGATGAACGCCAGGTCGAGGATGCGCACGATGCCCCGGTCCACCAGGTCCAGCAGCAGCGGGATGCCCTCGCCGGTCATCTTGTTGCCCGGGAACTCGATCACCAGGTAGTCGACCGGCCCCATGGTGTCGAGGTCGTGACTAGTGTCCGTCGCGCTCATCTCGTAGGCCTCTCTGATGGTTTACACGCCTTTGTCCGTGCTTGTGTGAGCATCGTAGGCACGGTCCGGCCACGATGTGGCCCGAATGCGAAAGCAGCTCTCAATGCCCGGCGACGGCCGGGCGGCGGTTGCGCTGGGTCCACGAGTACGCCAGCGCGGCGAGCGCCACCACGGCCAGCGCGAGCAGGCCGAGGGTGTAGCTGCCGGTGGCGCCGTACACCGCGCCCATCACCAGCGGCGGGACGAAGCCGCCGAGGCCGCCCATCGCGCCGACGATGCCGGTCACCGCGCCCACCTTCGGCCCTGGCACCACCTGCGCGACGAGCGAGAACACCGCGCCAGCGCCGGCGCCCAGCATCGCTGCCATCACCAGGAACGTGAACGTCGCCCAGGGGTAGAGCGGCGGCGCGAACGCCTGCCAGGCCGCCATCACCGCGAGCACGGCCAGGCAGCCGCACAGCACCTTCGCCGCGCCGATCCGGTCGGACAGCCAGCCGCCCGGCGGCCGGAACACCACCGCGACCAGCGTGAACCCCGCCGCCTTGAGCGAGGCGTCGCCCTGTTCGAGGCCGTACTGGCTCTGCAGGTAGGTGACCAGGTAGACGGCGAACGAGACGTAGCCGCCGAAGGTGACCGCGTACAGGCCGGACAGCGGCCAGGTCATCGGCATCCGTGCCGCCTCGGAGAACCGGTGGCTGAACGGCTCGCTCGGCACGGTCCGGCCGGGCGGGTCGCGCAGCACCAGCCAGGCCACCACGCCGTAGACCGCCAGCACGATCGCGCACAGGTAGAACTGCGCGTTCGGCCCGATCTCCCGCATCGGCTTGGTGAGCAGCGCGGCGATCGCGGTGCCGCCCATGCCCATCCCGATGACGCCGAGCGCGAAGCCGCGCTTGGCGGGCGGGAACCAGCCGTTGCCGTGCGGGATCGCCGCCGCGAACGGGGTGCCGCCCAGGCCCAGGAAGAACCCGACGGCCAGCATCGCGGGGTAGGAGTCGCCGGCCACGCTCAGCGCGAGCACCGGCAGGATCGTGAGCAGCGCGATCGCGGGCAGCACCTTGCGGGCGCCGAGCACGTCGGTGAGCCCGCCGACCGGGATCCGGCCCAGCGAGCCGACCAGCACCGGCACCGCCACCAGGATCGACTGCTGCAGCGAGGTCAGGCCCAGCTGCTGCTTGTACACCGCCGATAAGGGTGAGATCAGGCCCCACGCCCAGGCGGTGAGCAGGAAGCCGAGCGCGGCCAGGATCAGGTTGACGTACGCCCCGCGCGGCACCGTGTCCACGGGAGCCTGGCCGCGGGCGGTCACCGGTCGCGCCGTTCGCCCAGCCGCCACGCCCACAGCGCGACCAGGAACGAGGCGACGCTGAACGCCGCCGCCCACCACGCGGTGCGGGTCTGCCCCATCATCCAGGCGTTGAGGCCGATCGTGATCGCCCACAGCTGGCCGACCACGATGGACAGCACCAGCGCGAGCCGCCCGGACAGCATCGACGAGCGCTCCGGATCGGTCTCGACCCCGGCGCCCGGCCCGGGGCCGGTGCTGCGGATGCGCGGGTCGGCATACCCGCTGGTGGGCCTGATGCGCGGATAGCGGTCGTGGGTCATCAAGCTTCCTCTCCGGATCGCAGCGTGCCCACCGCGTAGATGCCGTCGGCGCGCTCCTCCAGCAGCACCCGTGGCAGCGGCCGGGGCGGGGGACCGGCGGTGACCGCGCCCGTGCGCGGATCGAACACGCCCTCGTGACAGGGGCAGTAGAGCTCGCCCCGCTCGCCCCGGTCGGCCCGCCACAGCACCGCGCAGGCCAGGTGCGTGCAGATCGACGAGTACGCGACCAGCGTCCCGTCGGCCATCCGCAGCGCCACGGCCCGGTCCTCCTCGCCGGGGTAGCTGAACGCGACCGACTCGCCCGGCGCGAGCGCCGCCGTCACCAGCTTCGGCGGGGCGGCGCCGTCGCCGTGCCGGTGGAAGATCCCGGCGGCCGTCACCGCGCTGCCCAGCGCCAGCCCGCCCGACATGGTCACCGCCAGCCGCAGGTAGTCCCGCCGGCTGGTCAGCGAGTCCGCCGCGATGCGCTCCCGCAGCGCCGCGACCTCCTGCTCGTCAACGCTCACAGCCGTGCTCCGTGGTTCGCGCCTGCGGTGCTCCGCTTCGCTGCGCTCCTCGTGCTCACAGTGGCTCCCCGAGGACGTTGTCGGCGTTCGGCTCCAGATGACCGGCCGGTTGCGGGCTGCCCGTGACGCGCGGGTGCTCGCCCGCGCCACCGGGCAGCGGCAGGTCGCGCGGGCGGTCCCCGGGCACCACCACGGCCACGCCGGTGGACAGGATGGTCCCGTCGATGTCGAACGTGCTGGCCACCTCGACGCCGGGCCGCTCGCTGCGCAGCTCGTCGAGCGTGCCGTAGAAGATCGAGCCGGTCGGGCACACCGTGGCGCACATCGGGGCCAGCCCGTACGACGTCCGGTCGTAGCACAGGTTGCACTTGAACTGGAGCTTCGCCGCCAGATCGATCTTCGGTACGCCCATCGGGCAGGCGTTGACACAGTTGCCGCAGCCGATGCAGCGGCTCTTGTCCGCGTCGTGCACCACCCCGTCCGGGGTGACCAGGATGGCCTCGGCCGGGCACACCTGCGCGCACGGCGCGAGCGGGTCCTCGCAGTGCATGCACACGGTCGGGCTGGACGCGACGCTGTTGCCCTGGTCCAGGTAGTCCAGGTGGATCATCGAGCGGCCCCGGTGCGAGTCGCACTCCCGGCACGCCGAGACGCACGCCTGGCAGCCGATGCACCGGCCGGGGTCGATGACGATGGTGCGGCCCATCATGGCTGTGACGTCCCCCTTCCCTGTGACGAGGTGGGCGGCAGCCGCTCCGCGCGGGCGCGCTGCGCCTCGGCGTAGGACTCCCGGCCCGGCGGCATCGGCGGCGGGGGCACCGGCGTGATCTCGGCGGCGGCCTCGATCCGGCAGGCGCACACCTTGTACTCGGGGATCTTCGAGCGCGGGTCGAGCGCGTCGATGGTCATCTCGTTGGCGGCCACCGGGAACGGCCAGTGGTACGGCACGAACACGGTGTCCGGCCGGATCGCCTCGGTGACCAGCGCCGGGAACGTGGCCGAGCCGCGCCGGGTGTGCACGGTCACCGGGTCGCCGTTGGCGAACCCGTGCGACGGGTGCACCTCGATCCACGGCCGGGGTGTCTGCTCGACCAGCCCGCCCAGCCGCCGGGTCTGGTTGCCCGACAGGAAGTGCGCCACGGTGCGCCCCGTGGTCAGCGACATGGGGAACTGGTCGTCGTACGGGTCGGCCGGCGGGTGCCAGCCCACCGCCTGCATGTGGATCTTCCCGTCGGCGTGGGCCGTGCGCCCGTCCTCGAACAGCCGCGGCGTGCCCGGGTGCGTCACGTCAGGGCAGGGCCAGGCGATGCCGCCGGTCTCGTCGAGCCGGGCGTAGGTGATGCCGTAGTAGTCGTTGACCGTGCCCCGCGACGCGATCCGCAGCTCCTCGAACACCTGCTCGGAGCCGGTGAAGGCGAACTTGTCCCCGGCACCCAGCCGCCTGGCCAGCTCGCACAGCACCCAGGTGTCGGTGCGCACGCTCGGCGGCGGCTCCTGCGCCTTGCGGTGGCGGACCACCCGCGCCTCGGCGTTGGCCATCACCCCGTCGTCCTCGGCCCACACCGTCACCGGCAGCACCAGGTGCGCGTTGGCGGCGGTCTCGGACAGGAAGAAGTCGCACTGGGCGTGGAACTCCAGCGCGTCGTACCCCTCCTTGACCACGTGGTAGTTGGGCAGCGACACGAACGGGTTGTTGCACACGCCGAGCAGGCCGCGGATCTCGCCGCGGCGCATCTGGTGCACCATCTCCATCATCGAGGTGCCCGCCAGCGGCAGGTCGGCCTCGTCGATGCCCCAGATCTCGGCGACCTGCCGCCGGTGCACCGGGTCGCTGATGGAGCGGCCGCCGGGCAGCATGTCCGACTTCTGGCCGTGCTCGCGCCCGCCCTGGCCGTTGCCCTGGCCGGTGATGGTGCCGTAGCCGGCGCCGGGGCGGCCCAGGTTGCCGGTGGCCACGCACAGGTTGATCACCGACAGGCAGTTCTCCACGCCCTGGGTGTGGTGCTCGATGCCGCGGGCGTGCCAGGCCATCGCCCGGGGCGCGGTGGCGAACATTCGCGCCACCTGCACGACCTGCGCGGCGGGGATGCCGCAGATCTCGGCCGCCCGGTCCGGGGTGAACTCGGCGACCGCCGCCTTCACCTCGTCCCAGCCGGTGGTGTGCGCGTCGACGTACTCCTGGTCGACCAGCCCTTCGGCGATCACCACGTGCAGCACCGCGTCGAAGAACGCCGCGTCCGTGCCGGGGCGCAGCGCGACGTGCACGTCGGCGGTGCGCGCGATGCTGGTCTCGCGCGGGTCCACCACGATCAGGCTCGCGCCCCGGTCCCGCGCGCCCCACAGGTACTGGGTCATCACCGGGAAGCACTCGCCCACGTTGGACCCGGCGATGAGCAGGCAGTCGGTGAGCAGGATGTCGGCGAACGGGTTGGCGGCCCGGTCGATGCCGAAGCTCAGCTTGTTCGCCCCGGCCGCGCTGACCATGCACAGCCGGCCGTTGTAGTCCACGTGCCGGGTGCGCAGCGCCACCCGCGCGAACTTGCCGACCAGGTACGTCTTCTCGGTGAACAGGCTGGCCCCGCCGAGCATGCCGAACGCGTCGCGGCCGTGGTCGGCCTGGATGCGCCGGATCTGCTCGGCGGCCACGTCCAGTGCCTGCTCCCAGGAGACCGGCCGCAGGTCGTCGGTGCGAGTGCGGCGCAGCAGCGGCGCGGTCAGCCGGTCCGGGTGGTTGACCTGCTGGTACGCGTTGAGGCCCTTCGGGCACAGCCGCATCCGGTTGATGTCGTGGTCGCGCGGCTCGAGGCCGAACACCTTGCCCTCGTGCACGCGCAGGTACATGCCGCACTGCACGCCGCAGAAGCAGCAGTGCGTGGGCACCAGCGTCTCCTCGCCGCGGATCGCCCGCCACCGGTCGGCCGGGATGCCGCCCGCGTCCCGGAACCGGGTGGTGCCGGGCGGGCTGATGTCCGGGTCGAGCGGGATCGTCACGTCAGAACCCTCGCTTCACTTCGGTGCGGTACGCCTGGCCGCGCGCCAGCCGCTTGCAGCGCGGGCAGGTCAGCACGACCTGGTCGAAGCCGAGCTTCAGGTCCTGCATCGTGCCGCGCAGGTTCTCGACGTACGCCGTGGTGTCGATCGGCTCGCCGCACACCCGGCACGGCTGCACCGACCCGTGCTCGGTGTACTTGAACAGCTGCATGCCGACCGCCGCCGGGCGCTGCGCGATGTGGAAGAACTTGCCGAAGGGCAGGTAGAGCAGCGTCAGCACGACCGCGGCCATGTGCAGCACGGCCAGGAACTGGTAGCCGCCGCCGTGCAGGAAGACGCTGGAGAAGGTGAGCAGCAGCCCCGTCACCGAGATGATGATCAGCGCGAGCAGCGGCACCAGGTCGTAGCCGAAGCGCTGGCCGGTGCCGGCCTCCCGGTCGCGCATCCGCCGGACCAGGAAGTACGTCGCCCCGGCGATCACCAGGACGGCGGCCAGGTCGAGCCCGTGGAACGCGATCCAGCCGACGACCGACAGCGCGTCGAACTTCGCCAGGCTGAACCCCCACAGGTTCATCGAGTACTGCGGCCCGGAGCCGGTGGGGGAGGTGAAGGTGAACCAGCCCCAGCTCAGCGGGAACGTGATCAGGGCGGCGAGCACGCAGCCCCAGAAGATCAGCTGATGGGCCGCCCAGCGCGAGCGCGACCGCGCCCCGAGGAACTTCTGGAAGCCGAGGTACGTGGCGATCATGCGGGGCAGCGCGGTCGGCGCGCGACGCATGTTCTGCCAGGACAGGGCCGCGCCCCAGCCCTTCTTGAACAGCCGCCGCGCGCCCGGCGACGAGATCCACACGGTGTAGCGGTAGGCGATGCCGAAGGCCAGGAACACGCTGGCGATGGCGTAGGGGGCCAGCGCCGAGTCGAAGTTGTGCAGGCCGCGGCTGCCCAGATAGATCGCCGCGCAGAGCACGAGAGCGGTGACGATGCCGGCGACCACGGGCCTCATACGCCCGATGCTATGGAAAGAGAAGTGCTGTTCATGCCGTTTTAGCAGCATGAACAGCACCTTCTCGCGATGCGGCTACTTCGCGATGAGCAGCAGCACCGCCCGGCCGCGCAGCACGTAGGCGGTCCCGGCGCCGCCGATCAGCGCCTCGCTGCCGGGCGCGGCGACCTGTCCGGCGCCCTCGGCCCAGGGTGCCGTGTCGGTGACCCGGTACCACTGCTTGCCCGCGGGCGGGGCGGGCAGCGTGAAGGTCACGTCGCCCGACCAGCCGTTGTAGGCCGTGTAGAGCGCCGCGGCCGGGTCGCCGAACTCCGAGCCGTCGATCCGCCAGGCCAGCGCGTGGTTGCCCGCGCTGCTCCAGTACGCCGAGTCCGGCGCTACCCCGGCCGGGGTGAACCACTCCAGCTGGCCCATGCCGTTGGCGTTGGTGTCGGACGCGGTGTAGAAGTTCACCGGCCGCAGCGCCGGGTGCGCCTTGCGGAACGCGATCATCCGCTGGGTGTAGGTCTTGAAGTTGGTCTCGTCCGTGGTCAGCGACCAGTCCAGCCAGTTCGCCGAGGAGTCGAGGTTGTACGGGTTGTTGTTGCAGTTGATCGACCGAAGCGTCTCGTCGCCGCCGGTCATCATCGGCGTGCCACCCGACAGCATCAGGAACGCGAACGCGTTGCGCGCCGCCTTGCGCTGGTCGGCGGCCACCCCGCCTTGGTCCCAGGAGATGTTGTCGTCGCTGCCGCCGTCCGACGGCCCGTACGGCCAGGCCTGCCCGTTGTTCTTGGCGTTGCACGAGTACAGGTCCTTCTGGGTGAACCCGTCGTGGGCCACCATGAAGTTGACCGAGTGCCACGGGCGGCGGCCGTCGTCGCCGTACAGGTCCGACGAGCCCGCGAACCGGGTGGCCAGCTCGCTCGGGGTGACCGCGTCCACGCCCAGCTTGTTCTGGTCACGGCGCAGCGTGTCGCGGTAGATGCCGTTCCACTCCGACCACGCCGCCGGGAAGTTGCCGACCTGGTACGTGCCGGTGCCGATGGCCCACGGCTCGGCGATCCAGTCCACGCCGCTGCCGCCGGCCGCCGGGCGGGCCGGCAGCTCGGCGGTGAGCCGGTTCAGCGCGGTGTTCGCGTCGGTGCGGCTGTAGCTGAAGCAGCCGTGCTGGCAGGTGTTGCCCAGCACCGAGGCCAGGTCGAACCGGTAGCCGTCCACCCCGAGGGTGTTCTTCCAGTACGCGACCGAGTCCACGATCAGGTTCTGCGCGGCCGGGTTGCGGGTGTTGAAGTCGTGCCCAAGCCCCGTGTGATCCATGGAGCCCTGCATGTCGCTGGTCAGCGAGTAGTACGCCGGGTTGTCCAGCCCGCGCCACGAGAAGATGTGGTACGTGTTCTTGTCGCCGATCGCGCCGCCCTCGGCCGTGTGGTTGTAGACCACGTCGACCAGCACCTTGATCCCGGCGTCGTGGAACGCCTTGACCATCGCCTTGAACTCGCGGGTCGGCCCGCCGGGGGACTTGTCGTAGGAGTAGCGCCGGTCCGGGGCGAAGTAGTTCAGGGTCATGTAACCCCAGTAGTTGTCGCCGGTCGTGCTGCTCGGGTTGGTGTCGTTGGCGTCGTTCTGCGTCTCCTGCAGCGGCAGGAACTCCACCGCGGTGACGCCGAGCGAGGCCAGGTAGGCCGCCTTCTGCCCGGCCGCCTTGTAGGTGCCGCGCTCGGCCGCCGCGATGCTCGTGTCGCTCCTGGTGAGGCCGCGCAGGTGCACCTCGTACACGATGTCGTCCTTGAAGGCCCGGGTCGGCTTGGTGCCGAAGCTCGTGGCGTCGGCGGCCAGCACGATGCCCTTGGGCGCGATCGTGCCCGTGTCCACCGCGCGGTTGGCCGGGCCGGACGAGTAGGCCGAGGCGACCCCGTCGGGCAGTGCGGTGTCGTGGCTCATCTCGCGGGCGTACGGGTCCAGCAGCAGCTTGTTCGGGTTGAACCGGTTGCCGGAGGCGTCCACGTCTGACACGAATCCGGTGCTGGAGCCTTTGGTCCAGCTCGCGCTGTACGGCCAGTTCGGGCCCCAGGCCCGGTAGCCGTAGTAGACGGTGCCGGTGACGCCCGCCGCCTGGAGGGTGGCGGTGCTGACGGTGACCGCCCAGACGTCGCCGGTGCCCTTGGTCAGCACGTAGGACGCCTTCTCCTGGGCGCCGGTGGCGGCGGCGTAGACGTAGACCGCGATCCGGGTGGCGCGGGACGAGTACACCCGGAAGTTGATGTTGCTGCCGGAGTAGCGCCCGCCGAGCGTCTGGGTGTCGATGCCGGCGGATGCGGGAACGGTGGGGGCGACGAGGGTGAGCCCGGCGGCCGTCAGGGTGGCGGCGAGCAGGGCCCTCCAGAGGCGATGCATGACGGTTCCTTCCCGTAACGGGCGTTTGGGGAGGCGGAGCGTTGCAAGACCTTGCAAAGGTTGACTCAGGTTACGTGCAAGTTTCAGCGGCGTAAAGGGTCGTTAAGGCGGCGGTCGCGCCGTCGCCGCAGGAGGATGGAGGGGTGGAGGACATGACGTCCGCAGGCAACGGCACCGCCGCCGAGGTCGTCATCCCGGTGACCGGAGCCGCGCTCGGCGCGCATCTCGCGATACCCCCGCAGGCCGCCGGCCTGGTGGTGTTCGTGCACGGCAGCGGCAGCAGCCGGCACAGCCCTCGCAACCAGTACGTCGCCCGCTACCTGCGTGACGCCGGGCTCGGCACGCTGCTGTTCGACCTGCTCAACGAGGCCGAGGAGGGCGACCGCGGCAACGTCTTCGACATCGGCCTGCTCGCCGGGCGGCTGTCCGAGGTGCTCAGCTGGGTGCGTGGGCAGCAGGCGGCGCGGGGCCTGCCCGTCGGGCTGTTCGGCGCCAGCACCGGCGCCGCCGCCGCGCTGTGGGCCGCCGCCGACGCGGGCGACGGCGTCGCGGCGGTGGTGTCCCGCGGCGGCCGCCCCGACCTCGCCGACGGGCGGCTGGCGGCGGTACGCGCGCCGACCCTGCTCATCGTCGGCGGGCTCGACCACACCGTGCTGGAGCTCAACCGGCAGGCCGCCGCGCAGCTCACCTGCGAGCACGCCGTCGAGGTCGTGCCCGGCGCGACGCACCTGTTCCCGGAGCCGGGCACCCTGCAGCAGGCCGCGACGCTGGCCCGGGACTGGCTGGTCCGGCACGTCCGCTGACCGTGCGCCCAGACGGCTCACGTCCACATACGACCGAGGTGAGTCCTGCGCGCACGGCGGCCCGGTGGCGGCACGGCTACAGTGGCGATCATGTGCACCGTCGCGGTCAGCTTCGAGCCGTCATTCCCGGTCCCGCTGCTGGCGCTGGCCGTACGCGACGAGCTGCTGATGCGGCCGTGGGAGGCGCCCGGCGCGCACTGGCCCCGCCACCCGGGCCTGCTCGGCGGCATCGACCTGGTCGCGGGCGGCACCTGGCTGGCCGTCGACCCGGCTGCCCGGCGTGCCGCGTTCGTGCTCAACGGGCGCGGGCAGCTCGCGCCCGAGCACGGCCGCCGCTCCCGGGGCGAGCTGCCGCTGCTGGCGGCCTCCGGTGCGCCGCTGCCGGCGGACCTCGCCGCCTTCGACCCGTTCTACCTGGTCACCGCCGGGTTGACCGGCGCGTCCATGGTGAGCTGGGACGGCGCTGAGCGGGACGAGACGGCCCTGCCCGAGGGCGTCACCGTGGTCGTCAACAGCGGCGCCGACCCCGCCGAGCCGCGTGCCGCGCGGCTGCTCGCGGCGCTGCGCGCGGGCGTACGCCCCGACCCGGCCGGCGGCTGGGGCGACTGGCTCGGGCTCGCCGCCGGGCAGGGCGTCGCGCGGGAGGACGACGCCGCGCTCATCCTGCGGCGCACCTTCGGCGACGACCTGCGCTACGGCTCCAGCTCGGTCACCCTGCTCGCGCTCGGCCCCGACCTGGTCCGCTACGACTTCGCGGCCGTGCCCGACGAGCCCGGCCCGCTCGTGCTGACGAGGGTCCTCTGAGTCAGCCCAGCTCGCCCAGGCAGGACCACTGCGCGGCGACCGGCTGGTAGCCCAGGCGGGCGTTGACCGCGAGCATCGGCGCGTTCGACTCGTCGTTGGACGTGTACGCCATCGTTACGCCCCGCTCGGCCGCCCGATGCAGCGCCACGGTCTTGACCAGCCGCGCCAGGCCCCGCCCCCGGTGCTGTGGCATGGTCGCGGTCATGTCCGACCACATCCGCGAGCCGTCGCGCTTGACCAGCGTGAACGCGGCGATCTCGGTGCCGTGCAGCGCGGCGGTGCTGGCCTCGCGGTCCAGGCCTAGGTGGTCCCACACCTCGTAGCGCCAGGTCTCGAAGGAGACCGCGTCCTTCGGTACGTCGCCGGGCTCGTCCGCGCTCGCGGCGACGTCTGCGGCGTACACGGCGCGCGCGTCCAGGGCGGACAGCGGGACGGTGGTGACGCCGGGCGGCGCGTCCGGCACCGGCGGGGCGAGCCGCGCCTCCAGCGCCGAGTAGCGGACCTCGCGGCTCGGCGTGAACCCGCGCGCACGGGCGAAGTCCAGCGAATCCGTCTGCGCCCAGGCGCGCACCCGGCGCACCCCGAGCCCGGCCAGGTGCTCGCGGGCCGCGCCGAACAGCGCGGTCCCGGCGCCGCGCTCCCGGTGTTCGGGGTGCACGTGCAGCAGCGAGATGTCGCCGAAGCCGTCCTCGGACGTGGTCGTGTTCCGGAACGCCGACACCCAGCCGACGACCCGGCCGCCGTCCTCCGCGACGAACGCGGTCCAGCCGCCGTCCGGCGGGTCGGCGATCATCTGGCGCGTCGAGTCGACCCCGCGCACCAGGTACGGGTACACGGCGGCGCGCAGCGCGACCACGTCGGCGGCGTCATCGGGTCGTGCGGTCCGCAGTTCCACGCGGGATCTCCGTCCTCCGGGGCTGTTCCCGGACGAGCATGCCCGGCCCGCCTCGCCCGTTCAACGGGATATCGCCGCAGCGTACGCCGCCGGGGACATGCCGATCGCGGCCGTCACCTCGCGTACCAGGTGGGCCTGGTCGCTGTAGCCCAGCTCGGCGGCCAGCACGGCCCAGTCCACCGCGCCCCCGGCCCGTTCGATCGCCTCGTGCACGCGGTAGCGCAGGATCACCCACTTGGGACTCACCCCGACGTACTCGGTGAACAGCCGTTGCAGCGAGCGGGTGGACAGGCCCGCATCACGGGCGAGGTCGTCGACCCGGCGTACGCCCCGATCGTGGCGGACCCGGTCCGCCAGCTCCATCGCGGACCGCACCTGTTCGTCAGGCTCCGGCCGCAGGCCCAGCAGCAACCCGTCGAGCAGTGCCGCCGCCTGCTCGTCCGGCAGACCGTCGAGCGCCGCCACCGTGCCGAGCGACGGCAGCGCCCGCGCGAGCGGGACCCTGCGGTCGGTCAGCGGGGCGGGGGAGGCGCCGGAGAACGCGCGGAAGGCGCCCGGCCGGAACTGCACGCCCCGCACCCAGCCCCGTTCCGCCAGCTTGATCGAGAACAGGTGGCGGCTCACCCCGGACACCTCCGCAGTGACCGGCTCGCCGTCCCCGGTCCGCATCACCACCAGATTCACCGCCGGATGGCCGACCACGTGCTGCTCGTACGGCTCGTCGAGGTCCCAGTCCACGAACCAGTGGTGCTCGACCAGCCCGGCCAGCCCCGCCGCGGGCGCGAGGCGCCGGAACCGCACCCGGCGCATCAGCTCGGCAGGGTCGACGATGCCCCGGGTGTCGCGGCGCGGCTGTCGCATTTCTTCAAGACCCCCTGGCTGACCGCTGCCTACCGTGACGGTATGACGACCATCTCGAACCTACTGCGCGCCTCGGCCGACCGGGCCGCGCCGGTGCTCGCCGCGATCCGTGACGAGCAGCTCGGCGCGCCCACCCCTTGCGCCGAGTACGGCGTGGGCGACCTGATCAACCACCTGTTCCAGGTCGTGGACAACTTCGAGGGCCTGGCCCGCAAGGAGCCCACCGACTGGTCGGGCACCCCGGACGTGCTCGGCACCGACTGGCGTGTCCGCTTCGCCGCCGAGACCGATGCGCTGGTCGCGGCGTGGACGCCGGAGTCGGCGCTGGAGGGCGTCTCGGTGAACATGGGCCTGCCTCAGCTGACCATCGGCCGGATGGTGCTGCTCGACCTGGTGCTGCATCCGTGGGACCTGGCCGTGGCCACCGGCCAGGAGTTCACCCCCGACGCGGATGCCGTCGCCGAGCTGCACACGCTCGCCGACGACCTCGGGGACATGCCGCGGAAGATGGGCGTGTTCGGGGAGGAGGTGCCGGTCCCGGCCGATGCCGACCCGTTCACCCGCCTGCTCGGCCGTGCCGGTCGCGATCCACGATGGCGTGCTCACGCCGCTGCTCGGCACTGACGGGACTGACGCCGCTCGCGGCAATCGATAGCCTGCGGCGGTGCCGCTGACCTTCCCCTCGCACGCCGCGCTGCCGCTGCCGCTCAAGCTGTGGCGGCCCCGCTGGTTCGACGGCGTGGCGCTGGCCGTCGGGGCGGCCGCGCCGGATCTGGCGTACGCGCTGGACGGCTCCGGGCTGCCGGTCTTCCCGCTGTCGCACCAGTGGCCGGGGCTGTTCCTGTTCTGCCTGCCGGTGACGCTGGTGTGCGCGGCGCTGGTGCGGGCGGCGGCCCCGCTGGTAGCGGCGCACCTGCCGGTGCGTCCGGTTGCACTGGCGCTACGCGACTACGGCGTGCTCGGCGCCGTCCGTCCCGTGCTCGCCGTAAGCGTGGCCTCGGCCCTGCTGGCTTCGGCGAGCCACCTCGTCTGGGACCGGATCACCGAACCCGTGCCCGTGCTGGATCTGGCATCCAGCGCGGGCGGGGCGCTCGCCGCGCTCGCGCTGGCGACGCACGCCGGGCGATCCCGCCTGCTGCGGACCTGGCACGGCGCACCGCCGGTCCGGCCCACCCGGCCGTGGCTGTTCTGGGGCGTCGCCGTGGCGGTGACCGCCGCCGGTGCTGCTGCGGCCACCGGCCTGCCGGGCGCGTTCCTGCTCCACACGACCGGGGCGAGGCTCATCCTTGCGCTCGCCGCGGGACTGCTCGCCGCGGCCGCCGCCACCCACCTCGCCACCACGCGCCCCGGCCCGGCCGCCACCGCCGATCCCGGCGTGCGCCCCTGACGGAGACGCGCCTTCCAGGCTGCCGAGACCGCGAACCAGGAGTTGCGCCACCGGAGGGACGGGGAGGGCGGGGAAGGCTCAGACGACGCGGAGGCGGTGGGTGTCGATGACGACAGTGTCGCCGCGGTGCAGCTGGCGGCCACGGCGCAGCTCCACCTCGCCGTTCACGGTCACGTCGCCGTCGGCGATGCGCAGTTTCGCCTCGCCGCCGGTCTCGATCACCCCCGCCAGCTTGAGGAACTGGCCCAGCCGGATCATGTCGTCGCGGATCGGTACGTCGGTCACGCCCCTATCATCGCGCAGCAGCTCGCGGCCGGAGCCACGGTGTGCCGTCACGGCCGTCCGGGCAGACCCTGCAGCAGCTCGCGCAGCGCGCGGTAGTACGGCATGACCGTGGTCAGATCGGCGTACTCGTCGGGGCCGTGCAGGCCCGCGCCGCCGATGCCGAAGATGACCGCGTCGATGCCGCGCTGGGAGTAGAAGCGGCCGTCGGCGGCGCCGTGCTTGCGCAGGAAACCGGCGGGGAAGCCCTGGGCCTGCGCGGCGTGCCGCAGCGCGGCCACCTCCGGCCGGGCCCGGTCGGCGTGGTGCGGCGCGTCGGCGTGCTCGACCGTGACGGTGATGCCCGGACCGCAGATGTCGCCCAGGTGGGCGGCGATCTGCTCGGCGGTACGCCCGTCGAAGCCCGGCTCGCCGGGCGGGAAGCGGATGTCCAGCCACGCCTCGGCCGACGCCGGGACCTGGTTGAAAGCGCTGTTCGGGGTGTCCAGCCTGGCCAGGTTCACGGTCGTGGCCCAGGCTTCGGTCTGCGGCAGCGGGTAGGCCTGGTGCAGCGCCCGCACCGCCTCCATGATCGTGAGCAGTGCGTTGTCGCCCTGCCAGGGGTAGGCGCTGTGCGCGGCCCGGCCGGTCGCGGCTAGCCGGGCCTGCAGGATGCCCTTGGAGTCGGTGACGATCTCCAGCCCGCTCTGCTCGCCGATGACCACGAACTGCCCGGTGACCCCCTGTTCCAGCTGGTGCAGGGTGCCGTTGCGCCCGCCGACCTCCTCATCGGTGACCAGCTGCAGCGCCAGCGGGTACGGCAGGACCGGGGCCAGCTCGGCGAACACGTACGCCATCACCAGCGCGGACACCTTCATGTCCTGGGTGCCCCGGCCGTACAGGCGCTCGCCCTCGCGCCGGGCCGTGAACTGCTCGGGCGTCCCGGGCACCACGTCCAGATGACCGTTGAGGATCACCGGGAACGCCGGGCGCGGGCCGTCGACGGGCCGGTACAGCAGCGCGCTCGGCTTGCCCCCGGACTCGAACCGTTCGACGGTGAATCCCGGTCCCACCACGCCGAGCACCAGGTCGAGCGCGCGGTGCAGTTCGGCGGGGCGGTCGGCGGTGGACGGCACGGCGATCAGGTCGGCCGCCGTACGCAGGAACGGCTCCAGCTCCATCCCGCCATCCTGCCCGGTGTCACCGGTCACGGCTAGCATCGCGGCAATGGACGCTCTGCGGCTCGCCTCGTGGCGGATGCACAACCTCGGCCTGCGCGCACCCGGCGACGGCACCCCGGCCGGGGTGGTGGCGCGGCTGGGCGCGGTGCAGTCGCAGGACTACGGGCCCGCCACCTGGTCGGTCGGCGAGCGCATCGCCGGGGCGGCGGAGGACGTGGTGCACGGCGCGTTCGCCGAGGGCGCCGTGCTGCGCACCCACGTGCTGCGGCCGACCTGGCACTTCGTCGCGCCGGAGGACATCGGCTGGCTGCTGGCGGTGACCGGGCCGCGCGTGCACCAGCTCAACGCCTACTACTACCGGCAGCTCGCCCTCGACGAGCCGCTGCGGTCGCGCTGCGACGCGATGCTCGTGGAGCTGCTCACCGGACGGCAGCTGACGCGCAAGGAGCTGGCCGCCGAGTTCGACGGCGCGGGCATCGGCACCGAGGGCTTCCGGATGGCGTACATCCTGATGAACGCCGAACTGAACGGCCTGATCTGCAGCGGCGCGATGCGCGGCAGGCAGCACACGTACGCGCTGCTGGCCGAGCGGGCGCCGCAGTCCCGGGCGCTGGACGCCGACGCCGCGCTGGCCGAGCTGACCCTGCGCTACTTCACCAGCCACGGCCCGGCCACGGTCAAGGACTTCCGCTGGTGGTCGAGCCTCACCCAGGCGGAGATCCGGCGCGGTCTGGACCTGGTGCGCGCCAGCCTGGACAGCCTGGAGGCGGACGGGCTGACCTACTGGTTCGCGGGCGCCCCGCCGGCGGCCGCCGACGCGGACCCGCCGGTCGCGCACCTGCTGCAGGCGTACGACGAGTACATCGTGGGTTATTCGGAGAGCAAGCACCTGCTGAACGTCGCCGGTCTCGGCAGCGGGCAGCGCTGGGACCGGCCCGTCTTCAACGGCGTGCTCATCATCGGCAGCCAGCTCGCGGGCCACTGGAAGCGGACCGTCGGCCGCCGCGAGGTCGCGATCGAGGTGCTGCTCTACGCGCCGCTCGACGCCGGGCAGGCCGCTGCCGTGCAGGCCGCCGCCGACCACCACGGCCGGTTCCTCGGCCTGCCGGCCACGGTGACCACCACGATGCTGTAGCCGCGGTCAGCCCGGCCGGACCGCGCCGGAGTTCTTCGACACCATCAGCCCGGACACGTCCACCGCTTCGAAGTCGGAGCCCTGGAGGTTCTTCAGCGCCCGCAGCGCGTCGTTGGACCAGCGCTCGTCGGGTGCGCCGGACAGGTACCACGGGGAGCCGTTGTCGGCGACGATGACGCCGTAGGTCTTCATCGCCTCGGCGATGACGCGGGCCTGCTTGGGCAGCTTGGACGTGTTCACGCTCGCTTTGAGGCGCAGGCGCAGTCCCATCGGCGGCAGGTTCGCGTCGGACGAGCTGGACGCGGCGTGCCGGGCGGGCCAGACGTAGGAGTCGCGCGAGCGCGGCACGGTGATGCGCAGCGCGTGGGTGATCCGCCCGGTGGCGACCTCCTCGTAGCGGGCCAGCCCGGCGAAGACGGACAGCCCGGCCGCGTCCGCCGAGGTCCAGCCCGCCGGCCGTAGTCTGTGCGAGCGCAGGTCGAAGATCGCGCCCGACCCGGCGCGCCAGCCGGACCCGGACGGGTACGCGGCGTACAGCTCGTACACCTTGCACGCGGCGGCGTCGTACAGGATGACGTGGCGGTCGCCGTCGCTGCCGCGCCCGCCCTCGACCTTGGCGTCGGCGGGCACGGGGTAGGGGCCCTTGTCGCTCTCGGACGCGTACTCGAAGCTCACCTTGACGGTCGTCTGCCCAGGCTTGACGGCGGTCACCGGGATGCCGATGGGCGCGCCCTCCCAGGTGCCCGAGCCGAAGTCGGGGTGCATGTGCGCGTCGGCGCCGATGCTGTTCACGTACGCCGCCGACGAGCGGTGCACGGGCAGCTTCGACACGTCGGCCCGCCACACGCTGTCGGCCGGGAACACCCCGCACGCCGCGGCGGGCGAAGCGGAGGCGGCCGCGCTCGGGCTCGGGCTCGCCACGGCGGACGGGCCGGGCGTGGCCGAGCCGGGCACGAACACGGGCGTGGCCGGTGCGGCCTCGGGGGTGGCGCTGCCGCAGGCGGCGAGCCCGAACACGGCGGTCAGCGCGGCCAGCCGCCGCGGCACTGCGGCGCGGGAACGTGAGAGCACCCGCAGAATCTAGTGCCGTCCGGCGGTACGGGCACGACGGGCCGCCCTGATGCGAGGATTATGCAGGTAGAAGCGGTTTGTCCGCCGTAGCCTCGGTACATGCTCAAGACCGCGCGTGCTCTGTCGTGGTGGGCGGCGATCCCGCCGCTGACCGCGATCGTGCTCGTGCTCGCCTGGGGACGGCCGCTGTCCAACCCGGCCATCGTCCTGGTCGCCGCCGCGCTGATCGCAGCGGTCGTGGTCGCGGTGCACCACGCCGAGATCGTCGCGCACCGGGTCGGCGAGCCGTTCGGCACGCTGATCCTCGCGATCGCGGTCACCGTCATCGAGGTCGGCCTGATCATCATGCTGATGACCTCGGCCGGGTCGGGACCGTCACCGCTGGCCCGGGACACCGTGTTCGCCGCCTTCATGATCGTGTGCAACGGCGTGGTGGGACTATGTCTGCTCGTCGGCGCGCTGCGACATCGGGAGGTCGAGTTCCACGTCGAGGGCGTGACCGCCGCGCTGGCCACGCTGAGCGCGGTGGCGACCCTGGCCCTGGTGCTGCCGTCGTTCACCATCAGCGCCCCCGGCCCCACGTACTCCGGGCCGCAGCTCGCCTTCGCCGGCGTCGCCTCGCTCGTGCTGTACGCGTCGTTCGTGTTCGTGCAGACCGTCCGGCACCGCGACTACTTCCTGCCGGTGGACACCGGCGAGGACCACCACGCCGACCCGCCCACCCGCAAGGCGGCGGTGCTCAGCCTCGTCCTGCTGCTGGTCTGCCTGGTCGTCGTGGTGGGCCTGGCCAAGATCGAGGCTCCGGCGATCGAGAAGGCCGTGGTGGCCGTGGGCGCCCCGCACGCCGTGGTCGGTGTCGCGATCGCGTTGCTGGTGCTGCTGCCGGAGACGGCCGCGGCGGTGCGGGCGGCCTCCCGCAACCGGGTGCAGACCAGCTTCAACCTGGCCCTGGGCTCGGCGCTGGCCAGCATCGGCCTGACCATCCCGTCGCTCGCGGTCGCCTCGATCTGGCTGCCGAACACGCTGATCCTCGGGCTCAGCCCGAAGGACATGGTGCTGCTGGCGATCACCCTGATCGTCACCGTGCTGACCGTCGCGCCCGGCCGGGCCACCCTGATGCAGGGCATGGTGCACCTGACCCTGTTCGGCGTCTTCCTCTTCCTCTCCTTCGTGCCCTGACCGGGGCGGCGGACCCGGCGCGGGTGGCCTACGCTGCGCGCAGTCTGCTGAAGGAGAACCCGTGCGCCACCCCGCCGACACCGAGCACTACGGAAACCGTGCGCTGAGCTACGGGATGGTCGGCTTCCTGCTGGTCGCCGCAGTTTCGTACGTCACCCGCGACGGCGACCTCACCGTGCCCCTGTACGTGCTGGGCGGCTACCTGATGGCTGTCGGCCTGGTCTACGGGGCGGTGCAGGCGGTGGCCTCGGTGCAGCGCGACCACGAGGACTGGCGCCGCCGCCTCGACCGCGCGACCCGCGAGGAGGGCTGAGACATCGGGTGCACGGCGGCTCCCGGGTCGTGGCCACAACCCAGGAGCCGCCGTGTCATTCGGGATCGCCCTCTGCCGGGCCGTCGTCGTCGATCGCCGTCGCCGTCGCGCCGCCGACGCGGCTGACCAGGCCGAGCTCGGCGGCGCGCACACCGGCCTGGAAGCGGGAGGTCGCGCTCACGTCGCGCATCATGTCCGCCACGTGCCGCCGGTAGGTGCGCACGGACATGCCGAGGCGGCGCGCGGCCACCTCGTCCTTCGCGCCCGCGCCGAGGTAGGTCAGGACCGACTGCGCCGTCTCCTCGCGCAGCTTGTCGCTGAGCCGGACGATCTCCGCCAGGGGAGTGCCCGCGCCCCAGCTCACCTCGAAGACGCTGCGCAGGAAGTGCACCAGCGGCTGGGCGGACAGCAGCACCGTCTGCGCGGCGGCGTGGTCCTCGGCGGTGTTGCGCAGGATCGCCTCACGGCCGTCGGTGATGACGAGGTTCTGGCCCTGGAAGTCCCAGGAACGGAAGCCCGGGTGCTCGTACAGCGCCCGGTCGGCCGCGACCAGCGGGCCGGTGGCGGCTGCGGGCACCAGCGCCCTGATCCGCACGCCCCGCCGGTCGGCGTGCCGGAGCAGGTCGACGGTGTGGTTGCGGCGGTCGTCGGCGATGTCCCCGGCCGACAGCACGCACAGCACCTCCCGCCGCGCCCGCATGATCGCCTCGCCCGCGACCGCGTGGAACACCGCGTCGTCACCGGGCAGGTGGCGGATGTGGTGGCCGTTGCCGCGCCGCCGCGACATGGCCCGCTCGATCAGCTCCTGGGCCTGCGACAGGACCGTCTCCACCTCGTCGTGGTGGTCCGGCGCCGGCTCGAACGGTCGTGACCGGGCGTGACCTGCCCGGGGCTCGTGGAACCCCCGGTGCGGCAGGCCGCTCTGTGATGCCTTCATCAAAACTCCCCCCGAGTTTCGGAATGCTGGCAGGAACATGTCGCGCTCGGATGTTTCGCGGTGCGCCCCTCCACGCCCGTATCCATCCACAAACTACGATCAGTATGTTTCCGGCCGATGTTCGCGCCCGCGTGCTCGTGGCGGACGAACACCTGGACCCGGCCTCGGCCTGGTGTATGTCCATCCAAGATCGCGAGCGTAGGCCAATGTGGACGGTCCTGCAATCACGGAAAGGTGTCAGCAGGAAGAACGATGGCGCGGATTAGGGTCAGACCGGCGCATTACCGACGCTGACCTGCGCATTGAGGGCAGCCTTCCCACCGGCTGAGAACAATGTCACCTGCGCCGATGTCGATCTCCGTCGCATCGGCGACAGGCGTCCGTACTTCGGGACGGCGGCTTGGCAGCTTGTGGTCACACCCCGCCCGCCTCCGGCACCTGCGCTGGCAGGTTGCTGCGGTGACGTTCCGTTCGGCTTGCACGCTGCGGTTTCATGGACCCCGCCCGAGGACGGGCAAGCAGGCTGGGGCGACCGCGAGGGGATGGCGCATGTCCAACGTGTACGTGAGCGACTTCGTGTACGCGCTCGGCTCCCGCAAGACACACGTCACCGAGTCCGAGGCGGCCGGGCGGCTGCTGTCGTCGGCCGAGGACCTGGAGTCGGCCGGATTCGCGTGGCACCACCTGTGCGAGCCCGGAGAGTCGGCGTACGGCCTCGCCGAGGCGGTCACCGCGCAGCTCGCCGAGAGCGGCCGGCTGACCGGGATCGACGCGATCGTCTACGCCACCTGCCTGCCGCTCAACGGCAACATCGGCGACCCGGGCGAGTTCGCCCGCACCCGCGACGTGAAGCACCTGATGGACTTCCCGGCCAGCCGCCTGCAGGCCGACTTCGGCCTCACCGACGCGGTGGTGCTGGGCCTGAACCAGCAGGCGTGCACGGCGATGCCCGGCTCGGTGCGGCTGGCCGGCGCGCTGCTGGCCGCCGAGCCGAGCTGGCGCAAGGTGCTGTGCGTGACCGCCGACCGCTTCCCGGACGGCGCGATCTACGAGCAGGCGTACAACCTGATCTCCGACGGCGGCGCGGCCTGCCTGGTCGGCCGCGAGCCGGAGGGCTTCCGGCTGGTGAGCGCGCACCAGATCACCAACGGCGCGCTGGGCCAGGCCACCGACGACGAGACCGTCGGCTCCTACTTCTCCTTCACCCACCGGCTGTTCCGGGAGTCGCTGGACCGGGCCGGGCTCACCGTCGCCGACGTGGACTGGGTGGTCACCCAGAACACCAACGACAAGGCATGGCAGATCCTCGCCCGGCTGCTCGGCGTGCCGCTCGACCGGGTGTGGTTCCCGTCCATGCCCGACGCGGGGCACATCATCTCGGCGGACAACATCGTCAACCTGGCGCAGCTGATCGCGTCCGGCCAGCTCCGGCCCGGCCAGCGGGTGGTGCTGATGATGGCGGGCTTCGGCCTGAACTGGCAGAGCCTGATCCTGGAGGCCGTGTGACCGTCACCGCCGCCGCCCGGCTGCGCGATGCCATCGCGTCGCTGAAGGAGACCTCGGACCGGCTGAGCCGGCTGTCGCAGCGCTCGTACCAGAACCCGTACACCGCCGTGGACTGGCCGGAGTCGGTGGACCCGGAGACCGAGTGGTTCAGCTCGCCGGAGCTGCTCAGCCTGTACGGCACGCCGGTCTGGGACACCCTGGACGAGCGGGCGCGCTGCCGGCTGGCGTTCCACGAGGCGGCCAACTTCTACAGCCTCAACATCCACGGCGAGAAGGGCCTCATGCAGGGGCTGGCCGCCCGGCTCTACCGGCGCGACCTCGCCGACGTGGCCGACTACCTGCACCACTTCCTCGACGAGGAGAACAAGCACAGCATCTTCTTCGGCGGCTTCTGCACCCGCTACGCCCGGGTCTACCCGACCAAGCAGGTGTCGTTCGAGGTGAAGCGGCCGCGCGACGTGGAGGACTTCCTGTTCTTCGCCCGGGTCATGGTCTTCGAGGAGATCGTCGACCGCTACAACTGGTGGCAGGGCCGCGACGAGCGCCTGCACCCGGTCGCCCGCTTCATCAACAACAACCACCACTTCGAGGAGGCCCGGCACCTGATCTTCGGGCGCCGCCTCGTCGAGGCGATGTGGCAGGCCTGCGCCCCCGCCTGGGACGACGAGCTGATCGAGGACGTGCGCGAGCACCTCACCCAGTTCCTCGTCACCAGCTGGCGCGAGTACTACAACCCCGCCGTGTACGCCGACGCCGGGCTGGCCGACCCGTACGACCTGGCCGAGCAGGCGTGGGCCGCGCCCGCGCAGCGCGAGCACCGCAGGCGCACCTCCACCAAGCTGCTCGGCTACCTCACCTCCACCGGAATCCTGGTCAAGGAGCCTGTCGATGCATTCTGAGCCCGAGATCCGCCAGGCGCTGCGGGAGTGGATCCTCGGCAAGGCCCGGGACCTGGACCCGGCCGCGCTGACCGACACCACTCCGCTGTTCGAGCGCCGCTACCTGCGCTCGCTGCACGTGCCGGAGCTGCTGCTGCTCCTGGAGCGGTTGCGCGGCGAGCCGATCGACGTGGAGGACCTGGGCGCGGGCGACTTCCGCGACATCGACACGCTGCTGGCGAAGTTCGGCCCGGCGCGGGCGGCGTCGTGACCGTCACCGTGTCCGCGGGGCTGTCCTCGATCGGGCTGCGCTGGTACGAGACCGGGCAGGCCGGGCTCAGCGGCCCCCTGCTGCGGCTGGCCGAGGAGTGCGACCGCGCGTTCCGTACCCTCGCCTCGGTCTGGGAGGCGGCCGACGAGCGCCACCCGTCCGCGCTGCCCGCCGAGCGGCTGCAGCGGCTGGACTACCTGCACTCGTTTCCGCACCAGGCGACGTTCCCGGCCCGGCTGGACCCGGCCCACCTGGACGAGTTCCTGGCCGGGGAGCCGGTCACCGAGTCCGGTGCGGTGGACCTCACCCCGCTGGCCCCGGTGACCTCGGTGCTCACCCCGGCCGCCTGCTACCACCTCTACCACGCGCACGAGGGCAGCAGCTTCTCCGCGCCGGTGTACCTGACCACCCGCAACACCTGCTACCGCCACGAGGAGCGCTACGAGCCGCTGCGCCGCCAGTGGGCGTTCAGCATGCGCGAGATCGTGTGCCTGGGCACCCACGACGAGACCGAGGCGTTCCTGGCGCAGGCCCGCGCGGTGGTGGACGAGTTCCTCGGGCTGCTGGACCTGCCGGTGGCGTGGCCGACGGCGACCGACCCGTTCTTCCGGCCGCGCGACAACCCGCAGTACCTGATGCAGCGGCTGCAGCCGAGCAAGCACGAGGCCACCTACGGCGGCGACCTGGCCATCGCGTCGGTGAACCTGCACCACGACCACTTCGGCGCGGCGTTCGGGCTGCGCCGGGCCGGGCGGCCGGTGAACACCGCCTGCCTGGCCTTCGGAATCGAGCGCTGGCTGTGGGCGATCACGGACCGGCACGGGCTCGACCCGTCCGACTGGCCGTCGCCCGCCCAGGCGGCGGTGACCGTGGCCACCCGCACGGTGGCCCGCGAGGTGCAGTTGTGAGCGAGGGGGCACACGCATGGGCATCCTGATCACCGGAGCCGACGGCTACCTGGGCCGCCGTGCCGTGTCGGCGCTGCTGGAGACGACCGGCGACGAGTTCGTGCTCGCGGTGCGCGCCGCCGACGCCGCCGAGCTGGCCGCCAAGCGCGACCGGCTCGACGCCGAGCTGGGCGCGGCCGGACACGGCCGGGTCACCGTCGTGGGGGCGGACCTGACCCGCGACGACGCGCTCGCCGACGTCGATCCGCGCCGGGTGACCGCGATCGTGCACGCCGCGGCCGTCACCCGGTTCAGCGTCGACCGGGAGACCGCGCAGCGGGTCAACGTGGACGGCACCGTACGGCTGGCCCGGTTCGCCCGGCGCTGCCCGGACCTGCGCCGCTTCACGCTGCTGTCCACGCTGTACACCGCGGGCCGGCACACCGGCGACGTGCCCGAGCGCCGCCACGAGGACGCCGGGTTCGTCAACTTCTACGAGTGGTCCAAGTGGCGGGCCGAGCAGCACCTGTTCGACAGCGGGCTGCCGCTGTCGGTGCTGCGGCTGCCGACCGTCATCGCCGAGGACGACGGCGGCACGGTGGTGCAGTACAACGCCTTCCACAACACGCTCAAGCTGTTCTACTACGGCCTGCTGTCGCTGATGCCGGGCGAGCCGTCGACCCCGCTGGCACTGGGCACCGCGGCGTTCACCAGCGCGGCCGTCGCGCACCTGGTCCGGCCCGAGGTCCCGGCCGGGATCTACCACGTCACCCCGGACCCGGCGCAGACGCTGACCCTGGGGCAGCTCATCGACCTGACGTTCGACGTGTACGAGCGCGACGACAACTTCCGGCGGCGCAACCTCATGCGCCCGATCTACTGCGACCGGCAGAGCTTCGACGACATGGTGGACATCGCCCGGCGGCTCAAGGGCGGCCCGATCGAGCAGGCGGTGGCCTCGGTCGCCCCGTTCGGCACGCAGCTCTACCTGCACAAGACGTTCCGCAACGAGGCGCTGCGCGCGGCCTGGCCGGGCTACGCGGCGCCCGATCCGCTGGCGCTGGCCGACGCCGTCTGCGACCACCTGGTCGCGTCGCGGTGGGGCAGGCAGCCGGTGACCCGTCAGCTGGAGGGCGCGCTGTGAACAAGCAGGCCGTGAGCGAGAACGAGCGCTGGCTGCTCAGCTACTACCGGGCCTCGGAGATCAACGGGGCGCTGTTCTTCGGGCGGGTGGCGCGGACCGTACGCGGGCCGCTGCTGGTCGACGTCACGCACCACTTCACCGACGAGGCCAACCACGCCAACTACTGGACGAAGTGCCTGGACGACATGGACCTGACGCCGGTCCCTCAGAACCGCGCCTACCAGGACCAGTATCTGGAGGCGGTCGGCATGCCGGCCAACGTCATGGAGGTCATGGCGATCACGCAGGTCTTCGAGAAGCGGGTGATCGGCCAGTACGGCCGCCACCAGCGCTACGCGGGCACGCATCCGCTGGCGAAGGCGACCATCCAGAAGATCATGCTCGACGAGCGCTGGCACGTGAAGTACGTCCGCGACGCCCTCGCCGACCTGTCCGGCAAGTACGGGGCCGAGCTGATCGACACGACGCTGGCCCGGTTCACCGCCGCCGACGACGAGGTCTACGCCAAGACGCTGGAGGAGTACGGCCAGCGCCTGGAGTTCCTCGGCGAGACCACCGAGCACTACCACGGAACCGAAACGGAGTAATCGATGCAGGCCACCTTCGCGGCCGTCGCCGAGCGGATCAGCGTCACCTCGGGTGTCGCGGTCGACCGGCTGCGCCCCGAGACGACGCTGAAGGAACTCGCCCTGGACAGCTTCCTGCTGGTCGAGATGGCCGTCGACCTGCAGGAGGAGTTCGACGCCATCTTCACCCAGGAGGACCTGCACCGGGTGAGCACGGTCGGGGACCTGGTCGAGCTGCTGAACACCTCGGGGGCCGCCGACGTGCGGGCCCGCGCGGCGGCCGACCATGGCTGAGCGTTTCGCGCACGCGATCCGCCGCTATCGCTGGCTGCTGCTGGCCGCCTGGCTCGTGGTGCTGACCGGGGCCGGGGTCGCCGCGCTGCCGCTGGCCGGCAAGCTCAGCGGCGGCGGCTGGTACGTCTCCGGCTCCGACTCCCAGCTCGCCGCCCAGGCGCTGCGCTCGGGCTTCACCGGCCGGGGCGAGAGCAACCTGGTCGTGCTCGTCCACGACGAGCGGCACACCGTCGCCGACCCGCAGTTCGCCGAGCGCGCCGGGCGGGCGGTCAACGCCGTGCTGGACGACGACCGGCTGGACGCGGCCAGCTCGTACGGCTGGATGAGCCTCACCGGCGACGGGCGCGACGCGTTCGTCGGCGACGACCGGCGCACCGTGGTCACCCTGGTCGGCCTCGACGTCGACGACGGCACCGCGCGCCGGGTGCTGCCCGACGTGCAGGGCGAGCTGGCCGACCGGTTCGCCGCCGAGGGCCTGCGGGTGTCGCTGGTCAGCGCCGCGTCCCTGTTCGGCGAGATCAACGCGCTGAGCCAGAGCAGCCTGACCGAGGCGGAGCTGATCGCGTTCCCGCTGATCCTGGTCATCCTGCTGTGGCTGTACCGCAGCGTGGTCGCCACCGCGGTGTCGTTCGTGGTCAGCATGACCGCGCTCGGCCTCACCTTCGGCCTGCTGTCGCTGCTGGCCAGCCGGTTCGAGCTGTCCATCTTCGTGCAGAACGCCGCCACGATGATCGGCCTCGGCGTCAGCGTCGACTACTCGCTGATAATCATCTCCCGGTACGCCGAGGAGCTGCGCCGTGGCCGGGACCGCTTCGAGGCGCTGGTCACCACGCTGCGCACCAGCGGCGAGACGGTGCTGTTCTCCGGCCTGATCGTGGCCCTGTCCACGTCCGCGCTGTTCCTGGTGCCGCTCAACGTGATCGGCTCGATCGCGCTCGGCATCGTGCTGGTGGTGGCGTTCGCGGTGCTCAGCAGCGTGCTCGTGCTGCCCGTGGTGCTCTACCTGCTCGGCGACCGGGTGCTCAAGGGCGCGGTCAAGCTGCCCGGCGGCCGGGCCCGCTCGCTGGAGGTCTCCGAGAACCCCTGGTACCGGCTGGCCATGCGGATCATGCGCCGCCCGGTGCTGTGGCTGCTGCCCCCGGCGATCGCGCTCATCGCGCTGGCCGTGCCCGGCCTGGGCATGAGCACGTTCACGCCGGACGCCCGGGTGGTGCCGACGTCCTCGCCGGTCCGTTACGGCTACGACCTGATGCGCGAGCAGTTCGGCACCGGCGCCGCCTCGCCGATGCAGGTCGTGGTGACCGTCGCGGGCGAGCTGAACGACGCGCACGGCGCGGCGCTGACCGGCCTGGCCGAGCGGCTGCGCGGCCTGCCGCACGTCGAGCGGGTCGACTCGCCGCTGGACGTGCTGCGCGCGGTCGACCCGGCCCGCCCGGTCGCGGCGCTGGCCGGGCTGGACCGGATGCCGGCCGACGCCCGGCAGACCGTCGAGCACTTCGTCTCCGCCGACCGCGACACCGTCGTGCTGGAGGTCATCCCGGACGGCGACGCGGCCAGCCCGGGGGTCATCGCCCTCTACGACCAGGTGCGGGCCGAGGTGGCGAAGCTGCCGTCGGACAGCTTGCGCGGCGTCGTCGGCGGGGAGACCGCCGAGGGCGTCGACGCGAACCAGGCGATCAGCGACAAGCTGCCGTACGTCCTGGGCATCATGCTCCTGATCATCTACGTGCTGCTGCTGGTGACGTTCCGGTCGCTGCTGCTGCCGCTGAAGGCGATCGTGCTCAACCTGCTGTCGGTCGGTGCGACGTTCGGCCTGCTGGCGATCGTGTTCCAGCACGGCTTCGGCGTCGAGCTGCTCGGCACCGTCAGCCACGGGTACGTGCAGAACTTCGTGCCGATCCTGCTGCTGGCCATCCTGTTCGGGCTGAGCACCGACTACGAGGTGTTCCTGCTCAACCGGGTCCGGGAGGAGTGGCAGCGCACCGGCGACGACACCGTCAGCGTCGCCACCGGCCTGGCCCGCACCGCGCCGCTGATCTCCGGCGCGGCGGTGCTGATGCTCGCCGTGTTCGGCGCGTTCACCCTCACCGGCATCAACCCGATCCAGCAGCTCGGCTTCGGCCTCGCCGTCGCCGTAGCGCTGGACGCCACCCTGATCCGCCTGGTCATCGTGCCCGCCTCGATGCGCCTGATGGGCCGGTGGAACTGGTGGCTGCCGGGTCGCCGCCCCACCGCCACCCCTGTTTCGTCACCCGCCCTGCCCGTACGAGAGGACGCCCTGCGTTGAACGAGCCCGTCCTGGTCCTGCTGACCCTGAACTTCGCGTTCATCGGCATCCTGCCGCGGATCTTCTTCCGGTCCGACGGTTCGCTCAACGCCCGCTGGTGGGCGACGGCGAGCCCGTTCTTCGTGGCCTGCCTGTTCCTGGTGGGGGCGTACTTCGCCGACTGGGCCGCGCTGGCGCCCGCGTCGTGGCTGCGGTGGCTCGCGGTGGCGGCGGTGCCGTTCAGCGTCGCGTCGGTGGCGCTGATCTGGATGACGCTCGGCACGCACCGCATCCCGATCTCGCTGTGGCACCAGGAGAATGACGCGCCGCGCAGCATCGTCACCTACGGCGCGTACCGCTGGATCCGGCACCCGTTCTACGCGTCGTTCATCTTCGCGCTGTTCGCCGCGCTGCTCTACCACCCGCACTGGGTCACCGGCGCCACGTTCCTCTACGGCGTGATCGCGCTGAACCTGACGGCCGCCCGCGAGGAGCGCCGCCTGGCGGTCTCCGAGTTCGGCGCGGAGTACCAGGAGTACATGGGCCGCACCGGGCGGTTCACGCCGAGGCTGGGCGCACCCGTCAGGGTCGCCTGACACGCGGCTCCAGGGATGCGGGGGTGTCCCTGGAGCCGCCTTCTCCGCAGCAGACGACACCGGCCAGACCAGGGGGGACGACGTGCCGGACATCCACACCGGATGGCTAACGCAGCCGCATCCGGACCGCGGGGTGCACCTCGCCGACGAGACCGGCGGCTGGACCTACGCCTCCTACCCGGAGCTGGCCACCGCCGCCCGGCGCATGGCGGCGCAGCTCGTCGCGGCCGGGGTGCGCCCCGGTGACGCGGTGTGTGTGCTGATGCCCACCGGCTATCCGGTGCTCACCGTGATCTACGGGGTGTGGGCGGCCGGCGCGGCGATCTGCCCCGTCGTGCCGCCCAGCTTCCAGCGCGAGGACGAGTACGTCGCGCACGTCGCCGCGATCCTGGAGCAGGCGCAGCCGAGCCTCGTGGTGACCAGCGCCGGGCTGGAGCCGGTCGCGGTGCGGGCGATGGCCGCCGCCGGGCGGTCCGACAAGCCGCTGCTGCCGTGCGCGGACGCGACCGACGAGCTGACGCCGCAGCCGCGCGGCGAGCTGGCGCTGCTCCAGTTCACCTCCGGGTCCACCGGCCGCCCGCGCGGCGTGCGGGTGACCTGGGACAACCTGGCGGCCAACTTCCGGATCATCGCGCGGATGAACGCGTGGCGCGACGGCGACGCGATGGCGTCGTGGCTGCCGCTCTACCACGACATGGGGCTGATCGGGCTGTTCCTGTTCCCGATCTGCCACCAGGGCTCGCTGTGGCTGATGCGCCCGGACCAGTTCATCCGCGACCCGCTGCGCTGGCTGGCCTGCTTCGCGCCGGGCAAGGCCACGGCGTCGGCGTCGCCGTCGTTCGCGTTCGCGTACGCCACCCGCCGCGTCAAGCCGGAACGGCTGGCGGGCCTGGACCTCACCGAATGGAAGTCGGTCTGCATCGGGGCGGAGACCACCGACGTCGCGGCGCTGGCCGGGTTCGCCCGGTTCGCCGCCGGGACCGGGTTCCGGCCGCAGACCTTCCAGCCGTCGTACGGCCTGGCCGAGTGCACCCTGGCCGTCACCTCGCCGCCGCCCGGCGAGCTGTCCGAGGTGGTCCGGCCCGACTGGGCGAAGCTGCGTTTCGGCGAGCCGGTGCAGCTCGACGCCAAGGGACGGCTGTCCGAGGCCGACACCCCGCCCGGCTCCGGCTGGATGATCGGCCACGGGCTGCCCGACCCGGCGGACGGGCTGACCGTGCGCCTGGTCGACCACGACGGCCGCGAGTTGCCCGACGGCTGCCTCGGCGAGATCGCGGTCCGGGGCAGCTCCGTCGCCGCCGGATACCACGCGGGCCGGGAGGGTGTCTCGTCCCGCTTCGTCGACGGCGAGCTGCGCACCGGCGACGCGGGTTTCCTCCACGAGGGCCAGCTGTACGTGCTGGGCCGGATGGGGGAGAGCGTCAAGCTGCGCGGGCGCAACGTGTACGTCGAGGACCTCGACGTCAAGGTCGCCGCCGCGGCCGGGGTGGAACGCGGGAGCGTCGTCGTGGTGGGCGCGCTCCGTGAGGGCCGCCCGGGGCTGGTCGTCTTCGTCGAGGCGAGCCCCGGCCCGTGGACCGAGGACGTGGCCGCCCAGCTGCGCGGCGAGTTCGGCCCCGACCCGTTCCTGACCGTGGTCGCCGGCCGCCGCGGCGTGATCCACCGTACGTCCAGCGGCAAACCGCGGCGGCGCCACATGTGGGAGCTGCTCCAGTCCGGCGCGATGCCACGCGCCACCGTCAGCCACCACTGAAGACGGCCAGGGAGCGGGCCGTCGATCGACCGCGGGACCGGGCAGCCCGCGGTCGGCCGGGCCGCCGCGGGCGGGCACCCGCGGCGGCCCGGTTCTACTGCTTGAGCCGGGCCACGGCGTCGGCGATCACCTCGGGGCGCTTGCAGAACGCGAACCGCACCAGGTGCCGCCCCGCGTCCACGTCGTCGTAGAACACCTGCGCCGGGATCGCCACCACGCCGCTGCGCTCGGGCAGCCCGAGGCAGAACTCGATGCCGTCGCTGCCGCCCAGCGGCCTGATGTCGGTGGTGATGAAGTACGTCCCCTCGGCGGCGAGCACCCCGAACCCGGCCTCGGCCAGCCCCGCCCGGAGCTGGTCACGCCGCTCCTGAAGGCCCGCGGTGAAACCGGTGAAGTAGTCGTCGGGCAGGCCCAGCGCCACCGCGACCGCGGGCTGGAACGGCCCGGCGTTGACGAAGGTGAGGAACTGCTTGACCCGCAGCACCGCCGACACCAGCGCGGCCGGTCCGCTGGCCCAGCCCACCTTCCAGCCCGTGCAGGAGAACGTCTTGCCCGCCGACGAGATGCGCAGCGTGCGCTCGCGCATGCCGGGCAGCGACGCCAGCGGGAGGTGCGGCGAGCCGGCGTCGTCGAAGACCAGGTGCTCGTAGACCTCGTCGGTCACCGCGTACGCCCCGAACTCCTGGCACAGCTGCGCGATGAGGGTCAGCTCCTCGCGGGTGAACACCTTGCCGGTCGGGTTGTGCGGGGTGTTGAGCAGCACCAGCCTGGTGCGCGGCCCGAACGCGGCGCGCAGCTCGGCCGGGTCGAACCCGTAGCGCCCGCCGTCGCCCGGCCGCAGCGTCACCGGCCGCCGCACCGCCCCCGCCAGCGCGATGCTCGCCGCGTACGAGTCGTAGTACGGCTCGAAGCAGACCACCTCGTCGCCCGCCTCGCACAGGCCCAGGATCGCGGCCGCGATCGCCTCGGTCGCCCCCGCGGTGACCACGACCTCACCGTCCGGGTCGTACTCCAGTCCCCAGAACCGGCGCTGGTGCGCGGCGACCGCCTGGCGCAGCACCGGCAGCCCCGGACCGGGCGGGTACTGGTTGTACCCCTCGCGCAGCGCCCTCGCGGCCGCGTCCAGCATCTCCGCCGGGCCGTCGGTGTCAGGGAAGCCCTGCCCGAGGTTCACCGCGCCCGTCTTGAGCGCGAGCGCCGACATCGTCGCGAAGATCGTCGTCCCGAACGGGCGCATCCGCTCCACCAGCGGATCGCCCCCGAAGTTCCCAGCCGTCATGCCCCCATCTTCACCCACCCCTGTGAACAACCCGCCCCCGGCCGCGCCTCACCAGCCGTCGCCAAGATCGCGTCGATCTTGCGCGAACTGTTGCCCATTTGCCCGGTTGGTGCGTGTCGTACCCACACATCGCGCAAGATCGGCGGGGGAGGGGAGGAACAAAGAGGGGCGCTGCCCCGGCGGGAGGGCCGGGGCAGCGCCTTGGGGGGTGGTGGGGTTAGAGGGTGAGGGTCCAGGTGTTGATGTAGCCGGTGTCGGCCGAGGCGGCGTCCTGGACGCGGAGGTTCCAGGTGCCGTTCTTGACCTCGCTGGACAGGTTGACCGTGTAGGTCTGGTTGATGTTGTCGGTGCTGCCGCCGGCGCGGTTGTGCAGCACGTAGGTCGAGCCGTCGGGCGCGACGAGGGTGACCACCAGGTCACCGATGTAGGTGTGCACGATCTGGACCGCGACGGTGGACGTCGACGACGCGTTGCCCGAGCAGCCCGCGAGGGTGATCGGGCTGTTGACGGTGGTGTTGTCCGGGATCGTCACGTCGGTGCCGTTGGTGCCGGTGCAGGCGGGGGTGCCGCCGCCGACCAGGTTCAGCGTCCACGTGTCGATGGTGCCGGTGTCCGCCGACGCCGCGTCCTGCACCCGCAGCTTCCAGGTGCCGTTCGCGACCTCGCTGGACAGGTTCACCGTGTAGGTCTGGCTGATGTTGTCGGCGCTGCCGCCCGTGCGGTTGTGCAGCAGGTAGGTCGAGCCGTCCGGCGCGACCAGGTTCACCACCAGGTCACCGATGTAGGTGTGCAGGATGTTGACCGCGACCGTGCTGCCGGCTCCGGCGTTGCCGGTGCAGCCGCTGATCGTGATGGACGACTCCACGGTGGTGTTGTCGGGGACCGCCACGTCGGTGGAGTTGGTGCCGGAGCAGCCGGGCGGGCCGTTGACGGTCAGGTTGAACGTCACGGTCCGGGTCGAGCTGGCGCCGGTGCCGGTGATGGTCACCGCGTACGTGCCGGGCGTGGTGCTGCCGGTGGTGGCGATGGTCAGCGTCGAGGTGCCGCCCGCCGAGGTGATCGACGTGGGGCTGAACGACGCGGTGGCGCCCGCGGGCAGGCCGGAGGCGGTCAGGTTGACCGTCTGGGCGCTGCCGTTGGTCAGCGTGGACGTGATGGTGCTGCTGATCGAGCTGCCCGGGTTGACCGAACCCGACGACGGCGCGGCCGCCAGCGAGAAGTCGTTGCCCGCCGGGCAGGCGGCGTCGTTGCCGGCCACGTTGACCGCGGTCCAGGCGGCCTGCACGGTCTTGTACTCCAGCGAGCACAGGCCGTAGAGGTCGGTGGCCGCCGACAGCGTGTACGCCCGCGACGTGTTGCCGGGGTTGCTGGTCAGCACGTAGCGGGTGCTGGAGGTGAAGTACACGTCCAGCGCGCGGTACCAGATCTTCTCGGCCTTGGTGCGGCCGATGCCGACCACGGCCGGGGCCGAGCCGCAGACCGGGCTGGTGCCGTACGCGGTCGCGCCGGTGCCCTCGGCCAGGTTGAAGAAGAAGTGGTTGCCGGGGCCCGACGAGTAGTGCACGTCGACGTTCTGCGTGCTGGTCGACCAGCAGCCGTGCGACGAGCCGTCGAGGGTCGGGTTGTACATGTAGCGCAGCGGCGTGCCGTTGCCGTTGATGTTGATCTTCTCGCCGACCTGGTAGTCGCCCGGGTCGTTCGGCGCGGCGGCGTAGAACTCCACCATGTTGCCGAAGATGTCCGAGGTGGCCTCGTTGAGGCCGCCGGACTCACCGGAGTAGACCAGGCCCGCCAGGGCCTCGGTGACGCCGTGGCTCATCTCGTGGCCGGCCACGTCCAGCGACACCAGCGGGCGGCTGTTGCCCGAGCCGTCGCCGTAGGTCATCTGCGCGCCGTCCCAGAACGCGTTGACGTACGCGTTGCCGTAGTGGACGCGGCTGGGCACGCCCGTGCCGTTGCCGAAGATGCCGTTGCGGCCGTGCACGTTCTTGAAGTAGTCGAACGTCTTCGCCGCGCCGAAGTGCGCGTCGGCGCCGGCGGACTGCCGGTTGGCGTTGGTGCCGTCGCCCCAGATGTTGTCGGCGTCGGTGAAGTTGGTGCAGGTCGACGTGCCGTTGTTCATGTCGCAGGTGCGGCCGTTGCCGTGCGACGGGTCGATCATCGTGTACGTCGAGCCGGACAGGGTCGTGTCGACGGTGACGGCGCCGGAGTAGATGCTGTTGCCGGTGCCGTTGACGTGCTTGACCTCGTCGAACGAGCCGATGTACGCGCCGCTCGCCGCGTCGGTGATGACGTGCAGCTTCGACGGGGTCTGGCCGTCGGGGCGCATGCCCGCCACGACGGTCTCCCAGGCCAGCCGGCCCTTGCCGCTGCTCGCGTCGACGAACAGCTCGGGCGTGCCGACCGTGCTCACGGTGCCGCTGAAGCGGCCGCGGGCGGCTTGGGCGGCCTTGGCGCTGGTGACCTTCGGGGTGGTCGACAGCGTCAGCGGGGCCTCCAGGCCGACCGACGATCCCTTGTAGACGCCGTTGGCGCCGGTGTGCACGACGAAGTCGCCGCCGTACACCCGCAGGCCCTGGAACGTGCGCTCGTAACGCACGTGGGTGCCGCTGGCGTCGCTGATGCTGCGGTCGATGCGGTAGGCGTCGCCCGATGCCGCGCGAACGTCGGACGGGTGTTCCGCGAGGGCGCGTTCGGCGGCGGCGACGCCGACCGGCGAGGCGCCTGCGGGCGCCGCGCTGCCGGAGGTTGCCGACACCGACAGCATGGCGCCCACGAGTAGGGCGACACTGCCGGCCGCGAGGGTTCTTTTCACGAGTCCTCCCCGACTCAGTGGAGTGTGACGGTAGCCACTGAGAGCTATGTATATAGAAGCTGTGAGAACTTTGGAAGGCCTAGGCATCCCTGACCTTCGATGAAAGAACTTTCGTGAGTGCTGCTGAGCGCGGGGTACTCGGCAGTACCGGCAGCGACACATGATCGACTTATCTCGATCGAAGGACCGGTATGTCGGATACGCGACGGTGCGGGCCGGCTTTCTAGAGGAAGCTTTCTAAAGCTATCTTTAGAATATGTCCGAGCGTCCTGCCGTCGCCCTCAGCGACCCCCTCGCCCTGCGCGCGTACGCCCACCCGCTGCGCATGTCCCTGGTCGGCCTGCTGCGCCGGGAGGGCCCGCTCACCGCGACCCAGGCCGCCGGCCTGCTCCGGGAGAGCGTGCCCAGCTGCTCCTTCCACCTGCGCCAGCTCGCCAAGTACGGCCTGGTCGAACGGGTCGAGGGCGCCGACGCGCGGGAGAAGCCGTGGCGCGCCACCGCGCTCTCCACCACCTGGACCGCCGCCTCCGACGACCCCGAGATCCGGGCCGCCGCCGACCACCTCGACGCGGTCGTCATCCGCCGCCTCTACGACCGCGCCATGCAGTGGCTGGGCCGCCGCGACGCCGACCCGCCCGCGTGGCGGTCCGTCACAGGTCCAGGAGACGACCTCGCCTACCTCACACCCGAGGAGCTGGGCGAGCTGTCCCGGCGCATCGACGCGCTGTTCGACGAGTACCGGCCGCGCCAGGCCGATCCGTCGCTGCGGCCGCCCGGCGCCCGCCCCGTGCACCTCGGCTACTACGTGACGACCCTCGAGCAGCGCTGACCCCCGGAGGCACCCCTCATGACCGCCACCGCCACCCCCGCCGCCACCCGTGGCTGGATCCCACCCCTGCTGCGGCAGACCCCCTTCCGCCGGTACTGGACCGGGCAGAGCGTCTCGCTGCTCGGCGATCAGATCACCGAACTCGCCCTGCCCCTGTTCGCGGTGCTCGTCGCGGCGGCCGGGCCCGCCGAGATGGGCTACCTGACCGCCGCCGCGCTCGTGCCCAACCTGCTGTTCTCCCTGCTGTTCGGCGGCTGGGCCGACCGCCGGGCGTACAAGCGGCAGATCATGGTCGCCGCCGACGTGGCCCGCGCGGTCGCCCTGCTCGCCGTCCCGGCCCTCTACCTGCTCGGCACGCTGGACATGACACAGCTCTACCTCGTCGCGTTCACGGTCGGCACGTTCAGCGTGCTGTTCGAGGTGTGCCGGAGCACGCTGTTCGTGTCGCTGGTCTCCCGGGACGACTTCCTGCAGGCGAACGCGCTGCTCAATGGCTCGCGCGCGTTCTCGACGGTGGCCGGGGCCAGCGTGGGCGGCGTGCTGGTGCGGCTGGTCGGCGCACCGTTCGCGCTGCTGCTCGACGCGCTGTCGTTCGTCTTCTCCGCCGTCATGATCGCCAGGGTCGAGGTCGTGGAGCCCGTGCCCGTCCCGCGGCGCGGCCTCGGCCTCCGGGAGGGCCTCACCTTCATCGCCCGGCACCCGATCATGCGGGCCGCGGTCAGCGCCAGCACCACCATCAACCTGTTCAACTACATGTACGCGGCGCTGGTCATCCTGTACCTCACCACGGAGCTGAACATCTCGGCCGCGGTCCTCGGCGTCGGGCTCGGCCTGGCCGCCGTGGGCGCGCTGATCGGGGCCGCGATCGCCCGGCGCGCCGCCGAGCGGTTCGGCGTCGGTCCCATGTACGTCTTCGGCTACCTGATGTTCCCGGCCCCGCTGATCCTCATCCCGCTCGCCGGCGGGCCGCACTGGCTGGTGCTGGCCATGGTGTTCACCGCCGAGTTCCTGTCCGGCGTCGGCGTCATGCTGCTGGACACCGCGGCCGGGTCACTGCAGGCCAGCGTGATCCCCGATGAGCTGCGGGCCCGGGTCACCGGCGCGCACCGCACCATCAACTACGGCATCCGGCCCGTCGGCGCGCTCGTCGGCGGTGCGCTGGGCACGGCGATCGGGGTACGGGAGACGCTGTGGATCGCCACCGTCGGGGCGCTCGCCGGGGTGCTGTGGCTGCTCGCCTCCCCGATTCCGCGAATGCGCCGGTTGTGAGCACGATTCATAAATCCCGATCGATGGGACAGTTGTTGCTTGATTCAACTGTCTGAATCTAATGTGGAGGACATCCGGGCAAACGACATCCAGATCTCTACCCTGAGGAGACCTCCATGTCCTCCGCCCGTTCGGCTGCGCTCACGCTCGCCCTCTTCCGGGTCGTGACCGGCCTCTTGTTCGCCTTCCACGGCGCGAGTTCCCTGTTCGGCTGGTTCGGCGGCAACCGCGGCTCCGGCCAGGCCGTCGAGTTCGCCGCCTGGCCCGGCTGGTGGGCCGCCCTCATCCAGCTCGCCGGCGGCCTGCTGGTCATCGCCGGGCTGGCCGCCCGCCCGGCCGCGCTGCTCTGCTCCGGCTCGATGGCGTACGCCTACTTCGTCGTACACCAGGAGCTCGGGCTGCTGCCGCTCAACAACGGCGGCGAGACCGCGGCGCTGTTCTGCTGGTCGTTCCTGATCATCGCGGTGCTCGGCCCCGGCGCCTTCGCGGCCGACAACCTCCTGCGCCGCCGCCCCGCCGAAACCCGCCAGGCTCTGGCCACGGCGTCCTGACGCTCGGTAGGTGAAGATCGCCGTCTCGTGTCAGAACCTGGGGTGTGACCTGAGGTTTCGACACGAGACGGCGATCTTCATATGGTGCCCGGGTCAGCGGACGCCGAGGAGGTGCTCCAGGGCGAGCTGGTTGAGCTGGACGAAGGCGCCGCCCTTGGCCGCCTGGGCGTCGACGTCGAAGTCCTCGAACGCGGTGCGGTCGGCCAGCAGGTCGTCGTAGCTCTCGCCCGCGCCCAGGGTCGGCACGGCCAGCTCGTGGTAGCGGGCCGCCTCGCGCGCCTCGGCCACCCGCGGGTCCGCCCGGAACGCCGCGGCGCGCTCCTTGAGCAGCAGGTACGTGCGCATGTTGGCGGCCGCCGAGGCCCACACGCCGTCCAGGTCCTCGGTGCGCGAGGGCTTGTAGTCGAAGTGGCGCGGGCCGGTGTACGCCCGGCCGCCGTCGGCGCCGCCGAACTCCAGCAGCTCCACCAGGAAGAACGCGTTCACGATGTCGCCGTGGCCGAACACCAGGTCCTGGTCGTACTTGATGCCGCGCTGGCCGTTGAGGTCGATGTGGAACAGCTTGCCGTGCCACAGCGCCTGCGCGATGCCGTGCAGGAAGTTCAGGCCGGCCATCTGCTCGTGCCCGACCTCCGGGTTGAGGCCGACCATGTCCTTGTGCTGCAGCGACTCGATGAACGCGAGCGCGTGGCCGATGGTGGGCAGCAGGATGTCGCCGCGCGGCTCGTTCGGCTTGGGCTCCAGCGCGAACTTCAGCCCGTAGCCCCGGTCGGTCGAGTACTGCGCGAGCAGGTCCAGGCCCTCGCGGTAGCGCTCCAGCGCGGTGCGCACGTCCTTGGAGCCGTCGTACTCGGTGCCCTCGCGGCCGCCCCACAGCACGTACGTCTGCGCGCCCAGCTCGGCGGCCAGGTCCATGTTGCGCATGACCTTGCGCAGCGCGTACCGCCGCACGGCGCGGTCGTTGCTGGTGAAGCCGCCGTCCTTGAACACCGGGTGGGTGAACAGGTTGGTGGTCGCCATCGGCACGACCAGGCCGGTCTCGGCCAGCGCGGCCTGGAAGCGCTTGATGACGCGCTCGCGCTCGCTGTCGTCGGACCCGAACGGGATCAGGTCGTCGTCGTGGAACGTCACACCGTACGCGCCCAGCTCGGCGAGGCGGTGCACGGTCTCGACCGGGTCGATCGCGTCGCGGGTGGCGTCGCCGAACGGGTCACGCCCGGCCCAGCCCACGGTCCAGAGGCCGAACGTGAACTTGTCGGCCGCAGTCGGCTGCGTCATGTCATCTCCCTGAAATCTTGTTTGTTCAGCCATTGAACTTATAGGGTGTGGCATTGTCAAGACCATGCCCGCCCGCCCGCCGCGCCGTGATGATCCGGTGCGTCAACGCAGCCTGCGCGACCACAACCTGGCGCTGGTGCTGCGCCAGGTCACGTCCGCGCCCCGGCCGCCGTCGCGGGCCGACATAGCCGCCGCCACCGGCCTGACCAGGGCCACCGTCTCCACCATCGTGGACGAGCTGATCGCCGGAGGGCTGGTCGCCGAACTGCGCCCGGTGTCGCGCTCCGGCGTGGGCCGTCCCGGCACCGGCATCGTGCCCGCCGGCACCGGCCCGGCCGGGCTCGGCATGGAGGTCAACGTCGACTACCTCGCGGTGTGCGCGGTCGACCTGGCCGGCGCGGTCCGCCACCGCGAGCTGCGCCACCTCGACCAGCGCGAGCGCACCCCCGCGCAGACCTGGCGGGCGCTGGCCGGGCTCGCCGACCGCACCGCCGCCGCGGTCGGCGCCCTCGGGCTCGTCCCGGCGGGCGCTGTGATGGCCGTGCCCGGCCTGATCGAGGGCGGCACCATCCGCGTCGCGCCCAACCTGGGCTGGCAGGGGGTGGCCCTGCCCGCCGCGGCGGACTTCCCGGCCCTGCACGGCCTCGACCTCGGCGCGGGCAACGAGGCGACCCTCGCCGCGCTGGGGGAGCGGCACGCCACCGGGCTGGACAGCTTCCTCTACGTGTCCGGCGAGATCGGCGTCGGCGGCGGCATCGTGCTCGACGGGGAGCTGTTCGGCGGCTCGCACGGCTGGGCGGGCGAGATCGGCCACGTCACCATCGACCCGCAGGGCCCGCCGTGCCACTGCGGCGCGCGCGGCTGCCTGGAGCAGTACGCCGGCGAGGAGGCGATCCGGGCCGCGGCAGGCCTGTCCGCCGACGGGGACCGGCCCGTGCTCGCCGGCCTGGCCGACGGCGCCCGTGCCGGCCGCGCGCCCGTGCTCGCCGCGCTGGACCGTGCCGGGACGGCCCTGGGCGTGGCGCTGTCCGGCGCGGTGAACCTGCTCGACATCGCCACGGTGGTGCTGGGCGGCCACTACGCCGAGCTGATCGACTGGCTGCGGCCCGCCCTGGAACGCGAACTGTCTCGCCGCGTGCTCACCGCCGCCTGGTCACCGGTCGAGGTGCGCCCGTCCGCCCTCGGCGCCGACGCGGCCATGATCGGCGCCGCCCGCGCCGTCATCCAGGGCATCCTCGACGACCCCGCCCGCTTCCTCGCCACCCGCACCCCCTGAACCGGCGGGCTCGTTCACCGCGCGCCGTGGCGGTGACCGGCATAGCCTGGTGGCATGGGCGCGATCGCCGTACTGCGGCCGCTGGCGCTGGGCGTGGCCACCGGCATGCGTTCCCAGCTCGGCCTGGCCGCGCTGGCGGTCGCCGTGCAGAGCCGTGGCAAGGCCCGGCGTGAGAAGTCCGGGTTCTCCAAGCTGGTGCAGACGCAGCTGCTGGCGAGTCCGGCCGTGCGCAAGAGCCTGGTGGCCACGGCCGCGGGCGAGATCGTCGCGGACAAGCTGCCGGCCACCCCGAGCCGGCTCAACAAGGGCCCGCTGCTGGCCCGGCTGGCGCTGGGCGGCCTGGCCGGCGGCGTGATCGGCTGGTCCGACGATCGCGGGCTGCGGCGCACCCTCGCCGGCGCGGTGCTGGGCGCGGCGGGCGCGGGCCTGGGCGCCTACGGCGGATACCACGTGCGTGCCCTGCTGGACGCCCGCACGAACGTGCCGGACCGGTACTGGGCGGTCGCCGAGGACGTGACCGCGATCGGGCTGGCCGCGTTCGCCGTGGCGGTGACCGACGACGCCGACACCGCCGCGATCGAGGCGCATGACATGGAGCGAGCGGAACTGACCGTCTGAGCTGGACGGCGGTAGACCGGCGAAGTGCCCGGGATCTCAGTTTTCGCCGTGTCCGGCAACAAATCTGTAACCGGCATTGACACCCGCGTGGCCAGGGGACAAGTCTGTGTGGGCGCATGAGACAACGATGTCAAGAATCTCGGATGGAGGAAGCATGCGTCTTTCCAGGCGTGTGGCGGTCGTGGCCGTCGCGGTCGGGACGATGTTCGCGACCGTGGCCTGTGGCAGCACCGACGAGCCCGGCGCGGCGAGCGCGGACGTCGAGGTCTTCACCTGGTGGGCCGACGGCGGTGAGAAGGCCGGTCTGGACGGCCTGGTCGGGGTATTCGGCACCGACTGCAAGGACTTCAAGTTCGTCAACGGCGCGGTGGCCGGCGGCGCGGGCAGCAACGCCAAGCAGGTGCTGGCCTCGCGGCTGCAGCAGAACGAGCCGCCGGACACGTTCCAGGCGCACGCGGGTGCCGAGCTGTCCGACTACATCAACGACGACCAGGTCGAGGACCTGTCGGCGCAGTACTCCGAGTGGGGTCTGACCAACGCGTTCCCCAAGGGCCTCATCGACAACCTGACCGTGGACGGCAAGATCTACTCGGTGCCGGCCAACATCCACCGCGCCAACGTGCTGTGGAGCAACAAGACCGTGCTGGCCAAGGCGGGCATCACCAAGGACGCGACGACGCTGGAGGGCTTCTTCGCCGACCTTGACAAGCTGAAGGCCGCCGGGGTGGCCGCGCCGCTGGCACTGGGCAAGGACTGGACCCAGCAGATGCTGTTCGAGGCGCTGCTGATCAGCAAGCTCGGCCCGGACAAGTTCAACGCGCTGTGGAACGGCAGCGGCGACTGGGCCGGCGCGGAAATGACCGCGGCGATCAACGACTACAAGAAGCTGCTCACCTACACCAACAAGGACCGGGACACCTTCGACTGGACCGACGCCGAGAAGCTGCTGATGGACGGCAAGGCGGCGTACCAGCTGATGGGTGACTGGGAGGCGGCCGACCTCGACGCCAAGGGCTTCAAGGACTACGGCTGGTCGGTGTTCCCGGGCAACGGCAACGTGTTCCAGTGGCTGGCCGACTCGTTCGTGCTGCCCAAGGGCGCCAAGAACGCCGAGGGCACCAAGTGCTGGCTGAAGACGGTCGGCAGCGCGACCGGCCAGGCCGCGTTCAACCAGAAGAAGGGCTCGATCCCGGCCCGCACCGACGTCGGCACCGACGGCTTCCCGGCGTACCAGCAGGCCGCGATGGCCGACTGGAAGACCGCGACCCAGGTGCCGAGCTGCCCGCACGGCTCGGCCTGCGCGCAGACCTGGCAGGGCGCCGTCTCCTCGGCGCAGGGCAAGTTCTCCAGCGACGGTGACGTCGCCGCGCTGCAGGCGGCGCTGGCGTCGGCCGCAGCGGAGTTCGGCCCGAAGAAGAAGTAGGTTCGCCGCAAGGCAGCGAAGGGCACCCTCCCGAGCCGAGGAGGGTGCCCTTCCTCAACGAGGAGGTCGCGTTGCGCCACCGTAGGCGGACCTGGATTCCCGGGCTGCTGCTCATCTCCCCGTCCCTGATCCTGCTGGCCGTCTTCGTGTACGGCCTGATCGGCTGGACGTTCAACCTGTCCCTGCAGGACCGCCACAACGCCCGGCCCGCCAAGGGCTACGTCGGGTTCGACAACTACACCAAGCTGTTCACCGCCGACATCAACGACCGTTTCGTGCACTCGCTGCAGAACCTCGTCGTGTTCACGGTGGTGTTCATGGCCGGCACGCTGCTGTTCGGCCTCATCTGGGCGCTGCTGCTGGAGCGGCGGGCCAGGGCGGAGGGCTTCTTCCGCACGATCTACCTGTTCCCGATGGCGGTGTCGTTCGTCGCCTCGGGCGTGGTCTGGCGCTGGCTGATGAACACCGGTCAGGGCGACAGCGCGGGCGGCATCAACGCGATCTTCCACGGCCTCGGGCTGGGCTTCCTGGAGAGCCCGTGGTGGACCCATCCCGACTGGGGTATGGCCGCCATGGCGATGCCCGCGATCTGGCAGCTCGCCGGGTACGTGATGGCGCTGTTCCTGGCCGGGTTCCGCGGCATTCCCGAGGAGCTGCGCGAGGCCGCCGTGGTGGACGGCGCGACCACCTTCCAGCTCTACCGCCAGGTGCTCTTCCCGCAGCTGACCCCGACGATCCTGTCAGCGCTCATCATCACCGGGCACATGTCCATGAAGATGTTCGACCTGATCATGTCGGTGTCCGGGGCGCAGTGGCTGACCGAGGTCCCCGCCGTGTACGTCTGGCAGACCCTGCTCACCCGCGACTACGCCAAGGCCGCCGCGATCTCGGTGTTCCTGCTGCTGGTCGTCGCGGTCGTGGTGGTGCCGTACCTGATCCACGTCAACCGCTCGGAGAAGCGATCATGACCGCAGCCGTCGCCGACCCCGCCGTCCAGACGCAGGCCCCGGCTCCCGGCCCGGCGCGCCGGGCCGGCTTTCCGTGGGCCGCCCTGATCCGGTACGGGCTGCTGCTGTTCTTCGTGCTCATCGTGCTGATGCCGCTGTACGTCCTGGTCGTCACGAGCTTCAAGTCGGGGCGCGAGATCGGCGTCAACGGCCAGTGGAACCTGCCCGAGCAGTGGACCTTCGCGTCCTGGGCGAAGGCGTGGACCGCGCTGGGCCCGTCGTTCGGGCGCACGTTCCAGCTCGCCGTCCCGGTGGCGCTGCTGTCGTCGATCATCGGCGCGGCCAACGGGTTCGTGCTGTCGCGCTGGCGCTTCCCCGGCGCCGACCTGGTGTTCACGCTGATCCTGTTCGGCATGTTCATCCCGTACCAGGCGGTCATGATCCCGCTGCGGGAGATCGTGCTCTGGCTGGGCGTGCCGTCGGGCATCCCCACCCTGATCTTCGTGCACACCGTGTACGGCATCCCGATCTGCACCCTGATCTTCCGGAACTACTACGCCACCGTGGTGCCGGAGGAGCTGATCGAGGCGGGCCAGATGGACGGGGCGGGGCTGCTGCGCACGTTCCGCTCGCTGATCCTGCCGATCTCGATCCCGGGGTTCGTGGTGACCGTGATCTGGCAGTTCACCTCGTCGTGGAACGACTACCTGTTCGCCATCTTCCTGTCCAACACGCGCAACGGGCCGATCACGATCGCCCTGAACGCGCTGGCCGGGGCGCAGTCGCCGGACTACGCCGCGTCGATGGCCGGGGCGCTGATCACGTCGCTGCCCACGCTGCTGGTGTACATCCTGCTGGGCCGCTGGTTCATCGGCGGCATGATGGCCGGCTCGGTCAAGAGCTGACCCGCGCGTGGGACGGGCCGCCGCCCTGACCGGCCCGTCCCACGCGGGGGTGTAAGGAGTCAACCGCGGTACGGTACTGTCTGCGCCATGGCCGAGCAGCGATTCCACACCGGTAGTCACGACCTGCCCGTCTCCGCGGCGCTGGACGAGTTCATGCGCACGGGCTGGCTCGACTCCGAGCACCACGACCTGCCGCGGGCGGAGGTGGCCGGGTGGACGCCGGCCCGGCGCGCCGCGCTGCACCGGGCGTTCCCGGGACACCGGCTCGTGGTCCCGGCGGGCACCTTCAAGGCCCGCTCCAACGACCAGGACTACCGCTTCCGGCCGCACTCGGCGTACGTGTGGCTGACCGGCGACCAGTCCAGCGACGGCGTGGTCGTGGTCGAGCCGGACGGCGACGCCGTGCTCTACCTGCGCCCGCGCTCCGCCCGCGACAACGGCGAGTTCTTCCGCGACCGCCGCTACGGCGAGCTGTGGGCTGGCCGCCGCCCCACCCTGGGCGAGAGCACCCGCGCGCTCGGCGTGCCCACCCGCCACCGGGACGAGCTGCTCGCCGCGCTGAAGCCGGACACCCCGACGCTGGTGCTGCGCGGCCTGGACGCCGAGGTCGACACGGCGGTCGCGCCGTCGTCGGGCGACGCGGAACTCAAGGCGGTGCTCGCCGAGCTGCGGCTGGTCAAGGACGCCTGGGAGATCGCGCAGCTGGAGGAGGCCGTCGCGATCACCACGCGCGGCTTCGAGGACGTGGTGCGGGCGCTGCCGCAGGCGAAGGCCACCTCGGAGCGGCTGCTGGAGGGCGTGTTCTGGCAGCGGGCCCGGCTGGAGGGCAACGAGGTCGGCTACCACTCGATCGTGGCAGCCGGGGCGCACGCGGCGACGCTGCACTGGATCGACAACGACGGCCCGGTGCGCGACGGCGACCTGCTGCTGCTCGACGCGGGCGCGGAGACGCGCAGCCTGTACACCGCCGACATCACCCGGGTGGTGCCGATCTCCGGGCACTTCACCCCGCTGCAGCGCGACCTGTACGAGCTGTGCCGCAAGGCCAACGACGCGTCGCTGGCCGCGCTGGTGCCGGGCGCGGCCTACCGGGACTTCCACCGCGCGGCGATGCGGGTGTACGCGTACGGCCTGGCCGATCTCGGCATCCTGCCGGTGTCGGCGGAGGAGGCGCTGGACGAGGAGAGCGGCCTGTACCGGCGCTGGACGCTGTGCGGCTCGGGCCACATGCTCGGCCTGGACGTGCACGACTGCGCCGCGTCGCGCGCCGAGAACTACCTGGACGGCACGCTGACGCCGGGGCACGTGCTGACCGTGGAGCCGGGCATCTACTTCCAGCCCGACGACGGGCTGATCCCGGCGGAGCTGCGGGGCATGGGCTTCCGGATCGAGGAGGACCTGCTCATCACCGAGACCGGCTACCGGATGCTGTCGGACGGGCTGCCGCGCACCGCGTCCGACGTGGAGTCCTGGATGCACCGGCTGGCTTCTTAACAGTTCGTTCACAGGTCCGCAATGGACACCCGTGGTCAGCATGCTGACTGCGTGACAGGTGCCTCACGGGGGACTGTGGACATCACGCCGTCACACGGCGTGATGTCCACCGTCCCCCAGTGAGAGCGAGCGCCCGTGAAGACACTCCGGCGGACCATGTCCGCGGCGGCCGCGGCCGTCGTGCTGTCCGTGTCGCTGACCGCCGCCCCGGCTGCGGCGAGCGGCGGCCTGCACGCCGTCGACCTCGGCACGCTGACCGGCACCTGCTGCAGCGTCGCGTACGACCTCAACGACCAGGGGGTCGTGGTCGGGGCGAGCCAGGTCGGCACCGGTGAGAACCCGCCGGAGCGGGCGTTCCGGTGGCGCAACGGCACCATGACCGACCTCGGCACGCTGGGCGGCTCGAGCGCCTCCGCGCAGGCCGTCAACAACAACGGCTGGGTCGTCGGCTACAGCCTGCTCGCCGACGGCGTCACCACGCACGCTTTCCTGTGGCGGCCCGCGCTGGGCATGCTCGACCTCGGCTCGCTCGGGGCCGACAGCGTCGCCGTGGACGTCAACGACGCGGGCGTCGTCGTCGGGTACTACGTCGACAGCGGCACGCTGCGCGGCTTCCGCTGGGCGAACGGCGTGCTGACGCAGCTCACCACCACGTCCGGCCATCCGTTCGTGCCGTCCGGGATCAACCGCTACGGCATGGTCTCCGGCACCGCCGAGGACCAGCCCGCGACGTGGCAGGCGGGCACGGTGCGGCTGTACGGCCTGCTCGGCGCCGAGGGCACCGCGCTCAACGACTACGGCGACGTCGCCGCGGTCACCGGCTACCCGTACTACGTGCCGTTCGTGTGGCGCGCGAGCGACATGAACGACCCGCTGTTCACGCCGGCGGCCACCCAGTTCGCGGGCACCACCGACATCAACGAGGCGCGCCACGTCGTCGGCTGGCGGCAGGACGCGTCCGGGGTCCGTGCCGTGTTCTGGTCGCCCACGGGCACCCCGCACCTGCTGCCGGGCCTGGCCCCGGGCGCGCAGTCGCGGGCGCACGCGGTGAACAAGCACGGGCAGGCCGTCGGCCAGGGCAACCTCAACACCACCACGGGCGACTACCACGCCGTGCTCTGGACGCACTGAACCCTCCGGTGATCGAAGCTCCCGCCGACGGCGTGGCGGGAGCCTCGATCACCTAGGCTGGGCGGCTGTGTCCTTTGTGTTCTGCGCCGATCCGCTCACCCCCGGCCGTGTCGACCCGCACTTCGCGGGGCAGGCTCGGGCGGCGCGCGAGGCGGGCGGCACCGTCGCGCTGCTCGACCACGACGCGCTGCTCGCCGGGGACGTCGCCGGTGCGGTCCGCCGCGTCCCGCGCGACCTCGGTGAGGTCTGGTATCGCGGCTGGATGATCCCCACCGGCCGCTACGCCGAGCTGGCCGGGGCGCTCGCCGCGCGGGGCGTGATCCTGCGCGTCTCTCCGGAGGCATACCGTGCCGCGCACGAGCTGCCTGGCTGGTACGCCGCGCTGGCCGAGGTGACGCCGCGCAGCGTGTGGACGCCGTGGGAGCCCGGCGTGGCGCCGACGACGGAGCAGGCCGCAGCGCTGGCCGCGCCGCTGGGCAGCGGCCCGGCCGTGGTCAAGGACTACGTGAAGTCCCGCAAGCACGAGTGGGACGAGGCCTGCTTCGTGCCCGACCTCGCCGACACCGCGCACCTGCGGCGGGTGCTGGCCCGGCTGGTCGAGCTGCAGGAGGACACCCTGCAGGGCGGTCTGGTGGTACGCCGGTTCGAGCACTTCGCGCGCCGGGACGGCCGCACGGTCGAGGCCCGCGTGTGGTGGGTGCACGGCGAGCCGGTCCTGACCGGCCCGCACCCGGACACCCCGGACCTGGCGGCCGCGCCCGGCCTGGCGGCGATCGCGCCGCTCGTGGCGGCGTTCGGGCATCCGTTCGTCACCACCGATGTCGCGCTGCGTGACGACGGCGCGTGGCGGGTGGTCGAGCTGGGCGACGGACAGGTCAGCGATCTGCCGTCCGGGCTGGACCCGGCTGCCCTGATCGCCGGTCTGGCCTGATCGCCGCAGGTCAGCGCTCCGGAACCGGTTCCGGGAACGGTGCCGCGACGGCGATCGCCGGCAGCTGCTCGGCGCGCACCCGGCGGCTGCGCTGACCCGGGATCCGGCCCACCGGCGGGGTGCTGCCGCGCACCACCAGCGTCGTCGCCAGCGGCGCGGCGGGCGCGGCCGGGCGCCCGCCGTCAAGCCGGGTGACCAGGTCACGGGCCGCGGCGGCGCCGAGTTCGGCCCAGGGCACCCGGACCGTGGTCAGCGGCGGCGACGTGTACGCGGCGGGCGCGACGTCGCCGAGCCCGACCACCGCCACTTCGCCGGGCACCTGCCGCCCCGACTCGTACAGCGCCCGCAGCGCCCCGGCCGCCATCGCGTCGCCGTGCACGAACAGCCCGTCGAAGAACAGCCGGGCCCGCAGCAGCCGCTGCACCGCGTCGTATCCGCCCTGCTCGGAGCCGTCGGCCTCGGTCACGTGGCTGGCCCGGAGCACCGCGCCGGTGCCGGTCAGCCGGTCGGTGAAACCCTCCGCGCACGCGTTGCCGAACCCGTCCGCCGCGGGTCCTGTGATCATGGCGATGCGCAGCCGGCCCGCGGCCAGCAGCAGATCCGCCGCGCCCGCGCCGCCGCCGGGGTAGTCGGCGCCGACGGACGGCAGCCCGCTGGGCCGCCCGCCGGTCTCCACCACGACCACCGGCAGGCCGTGATCGTGCAGCTCACGCAGCTCGGCGACGGCCTCGCCGGGGTCCACGGCGAGCACGCCGTCCACCGCGTGGGCGCGTACGCTCGCCGCGAAGCGCTCCAGCGCCGGGCCGTCCCCGGCGGCGGCGTGCAGCAGCAGCCCGTAACCGGTCGGCGCCAGCCCGTCGGCGACGCCCTGCAGCAGCTCCGGCATCCACGGGGTGTGCAGCGACGGCGCCAGCACGCCGACGGTGCGGCTGCGGCCGCTGGCCAGGCCGACCGCGCGGGCGCTGGGCACGTACCCGGTCTCGGCCATGATCTCCTGGATACGGGCCTGGGTGGCCTGGTCGACGTCGGGCCGGCCGTTGAGCACCCGCGACACCGTCGCCTTGCTCACCCCGGCCAGGCGGGCGATGTCCGCGATCGTCACGCGCATGTGGACCTCCGCAGCACTGCCGCCTCACGGAACCGGTTCCGGGACCGGTAGCGGCTACACACGGTAAGCGGCCGCCAAGGCGTCATGTCAAGGCCGATCGGTTATTCGGTCGGCCGTGCCCGCCTACCCGGCTACGGTGTCGCCCATGCCGTTCATCTCCTCGGTCGTCATCCACTGCCGCGACCCGTACCTGATGGCGCCGTTCTGGAGCCTGGTCACCGGCCTGCCGCCGGTCGAGGGGGACCGGGTCGCGCTGGCCGAGCGCTCGCTGGCCGACGGCGAGTCGGTGCTGCTGCGCCACCCCGGCGCCGGGCCCGACGTGTGGATCGCCCAGGCGCGGGAGCTGCTCCCGGTCGGCCGGATCCACCTCGACGTCGTCGCCGACGCGGCAGAGCGGGCGGCGATCGTCGCGGCCGGTGCGACGCTGGTGCGCGAGCAGGAGGATCTGTCGGTCTACACCGACCCCGAGGGCAACGAGTTCTGCCTGCTGCACGAGCGTCACTGAGCACCGGGCATCGCGCTGACCCGGCGCATCCGCCCGACTAGGATCATGCACATGCGCGCCACGGTGATCCACGCTCCGCACGACGTCCGCATCGAGGACGTGCCGGACCCGGTCCTGCAGCACCCCACCGACGCCGTGGTCCGGGTGACGCACGCCTGCATCTGCGGCAGCGACCTGTGGGCGTACCAGGGCGTCGCCAAGCGCGAGCCGGGCCAGCGCATCGGGCACGAGTTCCTCGGCGTGGTCGAGGCGGTCGGCGCCGACGTGACCGGCCTGCGCGCGGGCGACGTGGTGGTGGCCCCGTTCGTGTGGTCGGACGGCACCTGCGACTTCTGCCGCGAGGGCCTGCACACGTCCTGCCCGGTGGGCGGCTTCTGGGGGCAGCCCGGCTCCGACGGCGGCCAGGGCGAGGCGGTGCGCGTCCCGTGGGCCGACGGCACCCTGGTCAAGCTCCCGGCCGGGCTCTCCGACGCCGAGCTGGTGAAGATCCTGGCACTGTCCGATGTGATGTCCACCGGCCACCACGCCGCGCTCGCCGCCGGGGTGCGCAAGGGTGGCACGGTCGCCGTGGTCGGCGACGGGGCCGTGGGCCTGTGCGGGGTGCTGGCCGCACACCGGCTGGGCGCCGAGCGCATCATCGCGCTGGGCCGCCACGACGCGCGCACCGCGCTGGCCCGGCGCTTCGGCGCGACCGACGTGGTGCCCGAGCGCGGCGACGAGGCGATCGCCGTGGTCCGCGAGCTGACCGGCGGGCAGGGCGCGCACGCCGTCATCGAGGCGGTCGGCACCGAGCAGTCGATGCGCACCGCGATCGGCGCGGCCCGCGACGGCGGAGCGGTCGGGTTCGTCGGGGTGCCCCACGGCGGCTCGGCCGGCGTCGACCTCGGGGACATGTTCGGCCGCAACGTCGCGCTGCGCGGCGGGGTGGCCCCGGCGCGGGCGTACATCCCGGAGCTGCTCGCGGATGTGCTGGCCGGGACGCTGGACCCGTCGCCGGTCTTCGACGTGTCCGTCGGGCTGGACGGGGTGCCTGGCGGATATGCCGCGATGAACGATCGTAAGGCGCTGAAAGTGCTGGTGCGCCCGAACACGGCGGCGGTGTAGCTTGAGCGCCGTGGAAGAGACCGACCAGGCCATCGTTTCGGCCCTCACCGCCGACGGGCGTATGTCGTACACGGACCTGGCCGAGAAGGTCGGGCTGTCCGTGTCCGCCGTCCACCAGCGGGTACGCAGGCTGGAGCAGCGCGGCGTGATCACCGGCTACGGCGCGCGGGTGGACTACAACGCGATCGGCCTGCCGCTGACGGCGTTCGTGGCGATCCGCCCGTTCGACCCGGCGCAGCCCGACGACGCCCCCGAGCGCCTGGCCCACCTGTCCGAGATCGAGTCGTGCTTCTCGGTGGCCGGTGAGGACTTCTACATCCTGCTGGTCCGCGTCGCGTCCCCGGCGGACCTGGAGCGCCTCCTGCAGGAGATCCGCACCGGGGCCAACGTGACCACCCGCACCACGGTCGTCCTGTCCACCCCCTTCGAGCAGCGCGCCCCGAAGATCCACCTGGCCGACTGAGGTCTGCTGGTCACACGGCGCCCGGGAAGCGGCCGGTGGTGTGCCGCCGCCCGCCGGGCTCGATGAGCAGCGCCTCGTAGCCCGTGCCGGACAGCAGGGTGAGGCCGGTGGCGCCCTTCGCGGCGACGGCGGTGGCGTAGACGTCGGCCCACAGCAGCGACGGCCCGGTGACGGTCACCCCCGCGACCTCGGTGGCGGCCGTGCCGTGGTACGGGTCGAACAGGTGCGCTCCGCGCCGCGCGGTGCCGGACGTGGCCGCCGCCCCAGCCGCCAGGGGCAGCACCCCGGCCAGCCGGGACGGGTCGAGCGGGTCCTCCACGCCGACCCGCCACGGCGGACGGCCCGGCAGCGTGGCCACGACCACGTCACCGCCCGCGTTCAGGCAGAAGTCGTGCCCGGACAGCAGCCGCGCGGCCGCCTCCACGGCCCAGCCTTTGACCAGTCCCGTCGGGTCCCAGCGCGGCGCGCCGCCGGGGCCGGGCAGCATCGCGTCGAACCAGCCGCCGGTGCGCTCGCGGGCCTGCTCGCACAGCTCCGCCACCTCGGCCACCCAGGGGTGTGCGCCGCCCGCCGCCAGCTCCCCGCGCCGCACCCGGCTCACGTCGCTGTCCGCGCGGTAGGTGCTGAACACCGCGTCCACCTGCCGGAGCAGCGCGAACACCGCCTCCACCGCAGCCGCGACGGGTGGCGCGGCCAGGCCGGGGCCGCGCAGGTGCAGGCTGACCGGCATACCCATGAGCTGCTCGACCCAGGCCCGGCGGGGCAGCGTGCTCATGCCCGGTGCGCCTGGTCGATGGCGTACTGCAGCGAGTCCAGGTACGCCCGGCTGGTGGCGGTCGCGCCGGTGACGGTGTCCACGTCGGCCGACTGGGCGGCCAGCACCCGCTGCTTCAGCTCCGGCAGCGCGAAGTCGTTGAGCACCAGGGAGTGCTCGTGCACGGTGTGCACCTGGAGGGTGACCACGTCGGCGATCCGGCCGCCGGCGAAGACGACCCGCACCTGCACCACGCCGTAGTCGGTGGTCACCGCGCTGCCGTCGACGACCTGGCCGTCGGCGAACCGCGTGGGCTGCGGAGCCGGAGAGGCCAGGGCCTGGCCCGGTCTCGGGATCGCCGCGCCGAGGCTGGTGCGGTAGCTGAACAGCCCGACCAGGCCCGCCAGCGTCGCCAGCAGGAAGAACGTGATCCTACGCATCGCTCACCACCCGAACCGCTCGTCGTGGACCTGCCGGGCGGGCACCCCGGCCGCGCGCAGCGCCGCGCGGGCCGCGGCCATCCACGGCGGCGGCCCGCACAGGAACACGTCCCGCCCGGCCAGCTCCGGGACCAGGTGCGCGAGCGCCTCGTCGTCGGCGAACCGCGCGGCCAGGTCGGCGGTCAGCCAGGACACCCGCCCCGCGGGCGGCGGTCCCGGTAGGTAGATCACCTGTGCGCCGCGTTCGCGGGCGATGCCGTCGATCTCGTCGCGCAGCACCAGCTCCTCATCACTGCGCGCCCGGTAGATCAGGGTCACCTCGTCCGGGGCGTACCGCATGCCCTCCAGCAGCGCCCGCAGCGGGGTGATGCCGATCCCGGCGGCCATCAGCAGCACCCGCTCGCCGCGGCGGCGGCTCTCGGTGAGCGTCCCGAACGGACCCTCGATCAGCACGGCCGTGCCCGCAACAGCCCCGGCGAGCCGGGCGCCGTCGTCGCCCGCGGCCCGGAAGGTGAACCGCAGCCGGTCGGCGCGCGGCGCCTCGGACAGCGAGAACGGGTGTGCCCGGCTCCAGCCCCGCCCGGTGCGCAGCCGCCAGGTCAGGAACTGCCCCGGCCGGGCCGCCAGCCGGTCCAGCCGCTGCCCGCCGAGGTAGACCGAGTACACGTCGGACACCTCGTGGCGCACCTCGGTGACGGTGAGCCGATGGCGGCGGCTCAGCCACAGCGGCCGCCCGACCCGGAACACCAGCAGCGCGGCGAACGCGGCACCCCACAGCGTCCACCAGTACACCGACGCCGCGGGCGAGGTGACGAAGTGCGCGCCGTTCCACAGCTGGTGCGGCACGGCCAGCCCGACGCCGAGGTACGCGTACAGGTGCAGCAGGTGCCAGTTCTCGTAGCGCACCCGCCGCCGCGCCGCCCGCACCGACAGTCCCACCACCAGCACCAGCAGCGTGGTGCCCGCTGCGGCGAGCAGCATGCCCGGGTAGCGCACGACCAGGTCGGCGAGCTGGGCGAACACCCCGGTGCCGGCGGGCGCGGCGTACCCGTACCCCACCAGCACCACGTGCCCGGCCATCAACCAGAACGAGGTGAAGCCGAGCAGCCGGTGGCCGCGGGCGAGCCGGTCCTGGCCCCAGGCGTGCTCCAGCCACGGCACCCGCGCCATCGCGAGCACCTGCAACAGCAGCAGGTCGGCGGCGACCAGACCGGTCAGCCGGGCCGCGGCCAGGATTGCCGTGCCCTCGGTCAGCAGCGCGGCCGGGCCGCCCGCGGCGGTCCACAGCACGAGCACGACCAGCACGGAGGCCGCCGCGAGCGCGCCGGTGAGCACGCGGCCGAGGGCGCCGTCGCGGCGGCGGGGGAGGGGAGAGCGGTCAGGGGTCACGCCACGGCGAGTCCGGGGGACGCCGCCCGGTTCCCGCCGGGGCCGGGAAATCCGCGGCGTGCTGACGGATGGGGGACAGCCCTGTTGCCGGGTGCCGTGATCCGTTTAACCTCGCCGCATGACCTACCTCGCCACCCCCGCCGACTCCCCGCTGTTCGCGAACCAGACCGGCCACATCCCGAACTACCTGAGGGTGTTCGCGCTGCAGCCGGGCGCGTACGCGGCCTGGGAGCAGCTGTCCGCCAGCGTCCGCGACGGCATGGACCTGCACCGGTACGAGCTGGTCACCCTCGCCGCGGCCCGCCGCCTGGGCTCGGACTACTGCACCCTGGCCCACAGCAAGGTGCTGCGCGACCGCTTCTACGACGCCGACCGCCTGCGCGCCATCGTCGACGACCACCGCAACGCCGGGCTGTCCCCGCTCGACGTCGCCATCATGGACTTCGCCGACCAGGTCGCCGCCGACCCCACCGCCATCACCGACGAGCACGCCGCCCCCCTGCGCGCCCACGGCCTGTCCGACCAGGACATCTTCCAGATCGTCCTGGCCGTCTGCATCCGCCGCTTCTTCAGCGGCGTCCTCTCCGCCGTAGCCGCCACCCCCGACCCCGCCCTCCTGACCCCCACCCCCGATCTGCGTTGATCATGAACTTAGGGGCGTGTTCGACGGCGTGTCACGACCCTGGTACCGTGATCACCTAGCGGTAGCGGGCCAGGGTGGCGGCGATGCGGGCGAGGAAGGGGCGGCCGAAGGCGGACGTGCCGTCCACCGCGACCACGGCCAGGTAGCCGTGCAGCCGCCACAGCTCGCGGCGCTGCGCGAACCCGGGGTCGTTCGGCAGCACCTCGCGGTATCCGTCGAACACCGTCTCGGGCACGGGGGCGAAGTAGTCGAGCAGGGCCAGGTCCAGTTCGGGGTGCCCGTAGTAGGGGCCGGTGTCCAGCAGGTACGCCGTGTCGGCGGTGGTCAGGAAGTTGTTCTGCTGCGCGTCGCCGTGCAGCAGGGAGGGGACCGGCTCGGGCCCGCACACCGGGGCAGGTCGGCGGCCAGCCGCTCCACCCCGGTGGCCAGCTCAGCGGGCAGGTTCCCGGAGGCGACGGCGTCGCGCAGCCGGGGCAGCAGCCGCCGCTGCGCGTAGAAGCCTGCCCAGCCCGTGCCGGTCGGGCGGTTGTCCTGGGCCAGCGGGCCGAAGTACCCGTCGAACTCGGCCAGGCCGAACCGGTCCCCGCGGGCGCTGTGCAGGATGGCCAGGGTGCGGCCGATCGCGCGCCACTGCTCGGGGGTACGCCGCTGCGCCGGCACCTCGGGCAGCGCCTCCAGCAGCAGTAGCGTCCCGGCGGGGGAGCCGGCCGTGCCCGGCCCGACGGGCAGGGGTGTGCGGACTCCGCCGCGCTCGCGCAGCAGCCGGTGCCCGCGCAGCTCCACGCCGAACCGGTCCGCGCCGCCCGCCGAGCCGTCGAGCTTGGCGAACACGGAGAACGGCGTGCCGTGCAGGATCCCGCACCGGTGCGAGGCGCGCTCGTCCAGGTCGGTGAAGCCGGTCGCCGACCAGGGCCGTCCACGATGGCCGGAAGCGGCCCGCTCGACCACCGCCCGCACCCCGGGCTCCCACAACGGATGCGTCACCACCCGGCCGATCCTACGGACCGTCCCGGACGCGTGAAGATCGCTGGTTCGTGTCAGGAGCTGCGGCTGGACCACATGTTCCGACACGAACCAGCGATCTCCGCCCGCAGGCGAGTCAGAGAGTGATCGCCTCGCCGAGGGGGATGCGGGCGTAGTCGGTGTCGCCCTTGAAGCCCATCCAGCGGTCGAAGTTGTCGTAGCCGACGTCCGGCGACAGCATCCGGTCGTGGATCGGGAAGGCGCGCGCCGGGGCCACGGCCCGGGTGAAGTCCAGCGCCTCCCGCAGCTTGAACCACGGCGCGCCCGCCGGCACGAGCAGCGTGGTCACCGGCTGCTCGGGGACGAAGAACGAGTCGCCGGGGTGGTAGACGCCCTCGACGACGTACCCCAGGTTGGCGCAGCCGGGAAGGCCGTCGTAGATCTCGGCGTGCGCGCCGCCGACGGCGTTCACCGCGAAGCCGCCCGCGGTGAACGCGTCCCCGGTGGCCACCGGCGTGATCGCGGCGGCGACCGCGGGCGCGTCCTCGGCCGCGGCCACGTCCCGCACCGCCGCAGGCGCGTACACCCGCAGCTCGCGGGACTTCAGCAGGGACTCCAGGTGGGCGAAGTCCACGTGGTCGTAGTGCTCGTGGGTGACCAGGATGTCGGTGACGCCCTCGTACGCCGCCGGCTCCGTCCAGACACCCGGGTCGATCAGCAGACGGCGCGCGCCGTCCTCGAGGCGTACGCAGGCATGGGTGAATTTGATCAACTGCACGCGCTCACCTTACCGGCGGTCAGAGGTTCCAGCGCAGCAGGACGGGGGTCTCCCGCTCGAAGCCCAGCACGCTCAGGGTGCCCGTCTCCAGCCGGAACAGCGCCCCGCCCTGCGGCGGCAGGCCCAGCCAGCGCGCGGTGAGCACGCGCAGCTGGTGCGCGTGGCCGACCAACGCCACGTCCCCGGCGGTCAGCATGGTGCGGGCGCGCTCCAGGACCCGGTCGGCGCGGGCGCCCACCAGCTGGGCGGTCTCGCCGCCGGGACCGGGGCAGCCCTGGTCCCACAGGCTCCAGTCGGCGCGCTGCTCGCGGATGTCGGGGGTGGTGCGGCCCTCGTACGCGCCGTAGTTCCACTCCAGGAGGTCGTCGTCGAGCGCGGTGACGTCCAGCCCGGCGAGCTGCGCGGTGCGTACGGCGCGCTGGAGGGGACTGCACAGCACGGCGGCGAACGCGCGCCCGGCGAGCAGCTCGGCGAGCCGGGCCGCCTGCCGCTCGCCCTCGGGGGTCAGCGGCAGGTCGGTGAACGAGGTGTGCCGGCCTGCCGCGCTCCACTCGGTCTGCCCGTGACGGACCAGCACGATCTCACGCATGGCGCTGATCCTCCCAGCTCGGCGGTCTCCACGGCCACGTTAGCGGTGGTCACGGCCTTCCCGGGCGTTTTCCGCCCCGCAGTTCAATTCCTAGCGTCCTAGGACTCCGTAGAGCGTGTGCGGTCCGCGACAAGCCGACAGCCAGCGCCGACGCGGGCAAGTTTGTTGATCATGGACGGCTCGCGACGCGGCAGCCCGGCAGCTCACAGAATTGAGGTATGACGGACGACCCGCTCATGCCGCACTACGCACGGGTCGACCAGAGCCCGCCGCAGATGCAGGCCCGGCTGGTCGCGTATCTGGACCGCGCCGCGGTGCAGCCGGCCATCGCCGAGGCGCGGGCCCTGGCCGCCGAGGCGATGCATGTCAAACCCGGTCACCGCGTGCTCGACGGCGGCTGCGGGCTGGGGGAGGAGGCCTGCTCGCTGGCGCTGCTGGTCGGGCCCGAGGGGCGGGTCGAGGGCGTGGACAACTCGCGCAGCATGCTGGCGCTGGCGGCGCACCGCCACGCGCGCTGGCGCGAGACCCATCCGGACGCGGGCGACGTGCGCTTCACGGCCGGCGACCTGGCCCGGCTGGACTATCCCGCGGGCACGTTCGACGCGGTGCGGTGCGAGCGCACGCTGCAGCACCTGCTCGACGCCGAGCGCGTGATCGCCGAGCTGGTGCGGGTGACGCGCCCGCAGGGCCGGATCTGCCTGGTGGACACGGACTGGGAGTCGCTGGTCTTCGACGGGCTGCCCGCCGAGGTGATGACGCCGATGCTGTGGCGGTTGCGGCACCACAGCGTGATGAGCAACCCGGCGATGGGCCGTACGCTGCGCAGCCGCCTGCGCCGGGCGGGGGTGCGGGAGCTGGAGTGCCATCCGCTGACGGTGTGTTTCACCGAGCCGGCGCAGGCGCAGCACGTGGTGCCGTACTTCGAGCGGGACCTGCTGCTGCACATCGTGGGGGAGGAGGACGGTGACGCGACGTCGACGGTGGACCGGTGGCTGGACGCGGTGGCCGACGCCGCGGACCGGGAGGACTTCCTGATGGCGCTGACGCTGTGGGTGGTCGCCGGCACGGTGCCCGCCTGACGGGCGGGTCAGGGTAGGTCGATGCTGAGGACGCGGGTGCGGACGTGGAAGCCGGCGGCGTCGTACAGGCGGCGGGCGGGGTTGCCGTCGACCACTTCCAGGCCGAGGCGGGGCAGGCCGGCGGCGCGGGCGCCGTGGAGCGCGTGGACGAGCAGGGCACGGCCGAGGCCGCGGCCCTGGGCGTGGGGCGCGACGCCGATGTTGAGGATCCAGGCGCACAGGTCGTCGGTCCACGGGGCGGGTCCGGCGCAGAGCACGTGCCCGGCGCTGCGGCCGTCGGGCCCGACGACGCGGGCGGAGGCTTCGGCCAGCGGCGGCACGGGTTCGCCGCGTTCGAACATGCCGCGGACCTCGCGGGTGTCGTTGTCGGTCCAGCCGCCGTCGGGGTGGGGTGGGCGGTAGGCGGCGGCCAGGCCTTCGGCGAGGTCGTCGTCCCAGCCGGCGGGGGCGAGGGTCCAGCCGTCGGGCAGCTGGGGCATGGCGGGCAGGTCGGCGAGGTCGTGGCGCATGTCGGTGGCGGCACGGCGGAGTTTCAGGCCGGTGTGCACGACGGCGAGGGCGAGCTGGTCGTCCGGGGTCTGCAGGCGTCGCCCGGCGAGGTCCCGGCGGGCCTGGGCGGCGATCAGCGGTAGTGGAGCGCCGGGCAGCGGCCGGACGTCGTCGGCGAGCGGAGTGCCGTCGTCGTCGCGGAGCCGGAGGCGGGCGAGCGGGGTGCCGTCGGTGCCGGTGAGGATGGTGTGGTCGGCGTCGGGGTGCAGGGGCATCCGGGCACCTTATGTGTTCTTCGGGGGTGGGCGCGCGGGGATATGCGAAAGGCCCCGGCCGGCTGGGGCGCAGCGCGGCCGGGGCCTGGTCGTTCGGGTCAGGACTGGTCGGCCTGCTGCTCTTCGAGCTGCTTGCGCCACCACTTCTGGCCGGACTCGGGGAGGGTGTCGATCGGGTCGTAGTAGGCGTAGCGCTTGGTGAGCACGTCGGCGTCGTGGTCGGCCTCGATGGAGGTGCGGTAGTTCTTGGTCCAGTACGAGATGCCGTTCTCGCGGTCGTATTCGGTGACCATGTGGACCCAGCGCTTGCCGACGAAGGGCACGTCGCAGACGATGCGCGGGGTGGCGTATCCGGGCAGGTAGCCCATGATGTCGTGCTGGAGTGCCTGGGCGTGGGCGACGGAGACGCGCCAGTGTTCGGCGTTGGGGATCATGTCGCACATGTAGAAGTAGTACGGCAGGATGTTGGCCTCGCCCTGGAGTGCGAAGCAGAGGTCGAGCAGGTCGGGCGAGGTGGCGTTGACGCCGCGCATGAGGACGCCCTGGTTGCGTACGTCGCGGACGCCGACTTCGAGTGCGGTCTTGGCGGCCTTGGCCACGGTCGGCGTGATCGAGTTGGCGTGGTTGACGTGGGTGTGGATGGCGAGGTTGACGCCGCGGCGGCGGGCGGTGCGGGCGACGCGTTCGAGGCCTTCGACGACCTCGGGCTGCAGCCAGTGCTGGGGCAGGCCCATGAGGGCCTTGGTGGCGAGCCGGATGTCGCGGATGGTGTCGATCTCGAGCAGGCGCATCAGGTAGGACTCGAGGTTCTTCCACGGGACGTTGGCCACGTCGCCGCCGGAGACGACGACGTCACGGACGCCGGGGTGGGCCTTGAGGTAGCTGATGTGCGCGTCGTAGCGGTCGACGGGCTTGAGGCTGAGTTTGAGCTTCTCGACGGCGGGGGTGCTGTTGCCGACGAGGTCCATGCGGGTGCAGTGGCCGCAGTACTGCGGGCAGGTGGACAGGAGCTCGGCGAGCACCTTGGTGGGGTAGCGGTGGGTGAGGCCTTCGGCGACCCACATGTCGTGCTCGTGGAGGCTGTCGCGGCTGGCGTGGGGGTGGCTGGCCCATTCGGTGAGCCGGTCGCTGGCTACGGGGATCATGTAGCGGCGGACCGGGTCGGCGTAGAACGCCTCGGTGGTCAGTGCCTCGCGCGCCATGGTGTTGAGCATCTGCGGGGGGACCAGCATGGACATCGTGGCCAGGGCTTTCTGGTCGGCCTCGAGGTCGGTGTAGAAGGTCTCGTCGACGGTGTCGCCGAGGACGGCGCGCAGCTGCTTGGCGTTCTTGATGCAGTTGACGCGCTGCCACTGGGCCGAGTCCCACTGTGCGGGGGTGACGTCGCGCCAGCCCGGGAACCGGGTCCAGTCGGGCTCGATGAGCTCGACGCGTCGGTATTCGTAGGGTTGCCCAGCGTTCATCGGTGGCCCTCTCCTTTGCGGTCGCCGTTGACCATACTGGAAGTTCTCCGGCGTACCAACTAGTCTGCCGTAGGATTTCCCGCGGAGTACAGATCTAACCGCAGATTTGGTTCTGGCTTCCCTGGGGAGACGGCACTTTTTGAGGGAGAACCGGACAATGACGTCACCGATCGGGCTGCACCGCGTGCTGGAGCCGGCCGGGGTGCTGCCCCAGGCGGCCCAACAACTGGACAATTCGCCTGAAATCGGGGCGGACGAGGTGCGGATCGCGGTGGAGCGGCTCAACCTCGACGCGGCCAGCTACCGCCAGCTCGCCACCAAGCACGCCGGCGACGGCGCCGCGGTCCGCGCCGAGGTCCTGGAGATCATCGGCAGCCGCGGCAAGATGCAGAACCCGGTGACCGGCTCCGGCGGCATGCTCATCGGCACCGTCGAGGCAGTCGGCCCCGAGTCCCCGCTGGGGCTGCGCGTCGGCGACCGCGTCGCCACCCTGGTCTCCCTCACCCTCACCCCCCTGAAGATCACCGACGGGCTCAAGCACTGGGACGGCGGCGGCGAGCAGGTCCCCTGCGAGGGTCACGCGATCCTGTTCGCGCGTTCCATCGCCGCGGTGCTGCCCGCCGACCTGGATCCGGAGCTGGCCCTGGCGGTGATGGACGTGTGCGGCGCCCCGGCGCTGACCGCCCGTGTCGTGGCGCGGTACGACGACCCGACGGTCGCGGTGATCGGCGGCGCGGGCAAGAGCGGCTCGCTGTCGCTGGCCGCCGCCCGCAAGGCAGGCGCCGCCCGCACCGTGGGCGTCGTGCCGGTCGAGCGCGAGCGCGCCGCTCTGGCGCAGGCGGGCCTGGCCGACGTGGTGGCGCTGGCCGACGCCCGTGACCCGGTCGCGCTGGCCGATGCCGTACGCGAGGCGCTGGGCGGCCGGGCCGCGGACGTGACCGTGGTGTGCGTGGACGTGCCCGGCTGCGAGCACGGCGCGATCCTGTCGACCGCCGACGGCGGCACGGTGGTCTTCTTCTCGATGGCGACGAGCTTCGCGGCGGCGGCGCTGGGCGCGGAGGGCCTGGCCGCGGATGTGACGATGCTGGTCGGCAACGGGTACGTGCCGGGTCATGCCGCCTATGCCCTGGATCTGCTGCGGCAGGTGCCGGCGGTGCGGGCGATGTTCGAGTCCCGGCTGGCGCACGAGGCCGCGCGGCCTGCTTCCGGCACGGCAGACTGACGTCATGCAGATCTCCGCCATGCCTGCCGAGCGCACGACGCTCTGGCACAACGCCGTCGTCCGCAGCCCCGCCGATCCGGGCGCGACCGCGCTGCTGACGCGTGGGCAGCACATCGTGTGGCTCGGCCCGGTGGCCGAGGCGCCCAGCGCCGACGTGCGCATCGACCTGGGCGGTGCGCTGGTGACCCCGGCGTTCGTCGACGCGCACGTGCACGCCACCGACACGGGTCTGGCCCTGGCGGGCCTGGACCTGTCGGGGGTGCGCGGTGCCGCGGAGCTGCTGAAGGCGGTGGCCGAGTTCGCCGCGGGGCTGGGCCCGGACGCGGTGGTGCTGGGGCACGGGTTCGACGAGAGCACCTGGGGCGCGGCGCAGACCCCGCCGGAGGCGGGCGAGCTGTCGCGGGCCGCGGGTGGGCGCAGCGTGTACCTGTCGCAGGCGTCGATCCACTCGGCGCTGGTGTCGCCTGACCTGCTGGCCCTGGCGCAGGGCACGCCGGGTTACGACGAGTCGGGCTGGGTGCGGCGCGACGCGCACCACGTGGTCCGGGAGGCGGCGTTCGGGCAGATCACGATCGTGCAGCGGCGGGACGCGCAGATGCGGATGCTGCGGCACGCCGCGAGCCTGGGTATCGCGGCGGTGCACGAGTGCGGCGGGCCGGGCACGTCCAGCGAGGAGGACTTCACGGAGCTGCTGCGCCTGTCGGGGCAGGGGCTGCCGGAGATCTTCGGGTTCTGGGGCGAGCTGATGGGCGCTGCGAAGGCGCGGGAGCTGGGCGCGGTCGGCGCGGGCGGTGACCTGTATGCCGACGGTGCGCTGGGTTCGCGTACGGCGTTTCTGTCGGGGGAGTACCTGGACGGCGAGCGCGGCTGCGGCCACGGTTACGTGTCGGCCGAGCAGGTGCGTGATCATCTGCTGGACTGTCACCGGCACCGGATGCAGGGCGGGTTCCACGCGATCGGCGACGCGGCGATCTCGACGGTGGTGGACGGGTTCGCGATGGCGGAGAAGGTCCTCGGGGTGGACGCGATCCGTGACGCGCGGCACCGGGTCGAGCATGCCGAGATCATGGACAAGCGGCTGATCGCCGGGTTCGTGGAGTACGGCATCGTGGCGAGCATGCAGCCGGCGTTCGACCGGCTGTGGGGCGGCGAGCAGCAGATGTACGCCCAGCGGCTGGGGGTGGCGCGGAGTCTGGCGTCGAACCCGATGGGGCAGATGCACCACACGGGGGTGGCTCTGGCGTTCGGGTCGGACAGCCCGGTGACGCCGCTGGACCCGTGGGGCAGTGTCCGGGCGGCGATGTGGCATTTCAACCCGCAGCAGCGGATGAGCGCGAAGTCGGCGTTCGCCGCGCACACGCGGGGCGGGTGGCGTGCGGTGCACCGCGACGACGAGGGCGTCCTGGTGCCCGGTGCGCCGGCGACGTTCGCGGTGTGGCGCACCCCGGCGGGGGTCTCGGGGACCCTGCCGAGTCTTGAGCAGCACGATGAGCTGCCGGTATGTGTACGTACGGTTCTGCGTGGAGATTGCATTTATGAGCAGCAGTAAACTCGGTCTGGACCCGGCGCTGGTGCACCGGGCTCGGGCGCTGGCCGCACGGGCCGGGCGTCCGGTGGTGGACCTGGCCCGTTCCCACACCACCGTGTCGGTGGAGCGGGCCGTCCTGCGCCTGTCCGGGATGATCGGCGCCGACCCCGACGGGATCCCGTGGGTGAACCGCCTCGTCGACGCGGTACGCGAGGACGTGGGCCTGGGGCACGGGGTGGCGCTGCCGGTGTTCCACAGCCTCGCCCAGCACGGCCTGGAGTATTCGGCCGCCGACCTGACCCTGCTGGCGCAGAAGGCCGCGTCGGGGTCGGTGCGGTTCGAGCTGCCCACGGGCAGGGCCGCGACCGCGGCGAAGCGGGCGGCGAAGCGGATGGCGGCGGCCGGGATCCGGCAGATCGACCGCAACCGCGCCGAACGCGACCGGATGGTCAAGCGCTACGGCGACCCGAAGCAGCGGCCGTGGATCTACCTGATCGTGGCGACGGGTGACATCTTCGAGGACATCCCGCAGGCGCAGGCCGCGGCGCGGGCGGGCGCGGACGTGATCGCGGTGATCCGGTCGACGGGCCAGTCGCTGCTGGACTACGTGCCCGAGGGCGCGACCCGGGAGGGGTTCGCGGGCACGTACGCGACGCAGGAGAACTTCCGGCTGATGCGGGCGGCGCTGGACGAGTCCAGCCGCGAGCTGGGCCGGTATGTGCGGCTGACGAACTACGCGTCGGGCCTGTGCATGCCGGAGATCGCGACGCTGGCCGGGTTGCAACGGCTGGACATGATGCTCAACGACTCGATGTACGGGATCCTGTTCCGCGACATCAACCCGATCCGCACGTTCGTCGACCAGCGGTTCTCGCGGCAGATCCACGCCCGGGCGGGGATCATCATCAACACCGGTGAGGACAACTACCTGACCACCGCCGACGCGGTCGAGGCCGCGCACACGGTGACGGTGTCGCAGCTGCTCAACGAGTACTTCGCGCACGAGGCCGGGCTCGCGGACTGGCAGCTGGGGCTGGGGCACGCGTTCGAGATCAACCCGGACCTGCCGGAGTCGTTCCGGCTCGAGCTGGCGCATGCGCTGCTGGCGCGGGAGCTGTTCCCGGACGCGCCGCTGAAGTGGATGCCGCCGACCAAGCACATGACCGGTGACGTGTTCCGGGGCAACCTGCTCGACGGGTTCTTCAACCTGGTCGGGGCGCTGACCGGGCAGGGCATCCTGCTGGTCGGGATGATGACCGAGGCCGTGGTGACGCCGTGGCTGTCCGACCGGGACATCGCCCTGCAGAACGTGCGGTATGTGCTGGGCGCGGCCGGGAACCTGCACGAGGACTTCGTGCCCGCGCCGGACGGGTTCATCCAGCGCCGCGCCCACCAGGTCCTCGACGAGGCCATTTCGCTGCTGGAGCGGATCGAGAACGACACGCTGCTCAACGCGATCGCCGACGGCACGTTCGGGATCATGAAGCGGCCCGCGGACCGGGGCAAGGGCCTCGACGGCGTCGCCCGGCACGACGACGGGTACTACAACCCGGCCACCGACATCCTCGAGACCCCCGCCAAGCACGAGGAGGACCTGTGAAGAGCGTCGTGCGCCCGTACGGCGACACCACCGGCGACGGCATGACCCAGGTCAGTTTCACGCTGCCGCTGCCGCACGACAAGAAGGCCGAAGGCGCGGCGCTGCAGCTGGCCGCGAAGATGGGCCTGGAACCGGCGATGCTGGTGCACGCCAAGCAGATGGGCGACGGGTTCACCTTCTTCGTCGTCTACGGCAGCGTCCGGCACCTGGTCGAGCTCGACAAGGTCCAGGTCGTCGAGCGGGACTTCCCGCTGCTGTCGGCCAAGGAGGTCAACACCCTGGTCAAGCAGAAGATGCGCCGCAAGCTGTCGGTCGTCGGGGCGTGCATCGGCACCGACGCGCACACCGTCGGCATCGACGCGATCCTCAACGTCAAGGGCATCGCCGGCGAGAAGGGCCTGGAGTACTACCGCGAGCTGAAGGTCGTCAACATGGGCGCGCAGGTCACCGTGCCGGAGCTGGTCGCGGCGGCGAAGGCGGAGAAGGCCGACGCGGTGCTGGTGTCGCAGGTCGTGACGCAGCGCGACGCGCACCTGCACAACACGCGGGAGATGTCGGCGGCGTTCCGGGAGGCGCTGCCCGCCGACAGGCGGCCGCTGCTGATCGTCGGCGGGCCCCGCTTCGACGAGCTGATGACCGGCGAGCTGGGCGTCGACCGGATCTTCGGCCGGGGCACCACCCCGCGTGAGGTCGCCAGTTACCTGGTCCACGCGCTGATCACCAACAAGGCCGAGCGGAAGAAGGCGATGGCGGCATGAGTGTCGGGTTCACGGTCGTGCACCGCAAGTATGTGCCGTACAGCCACGCGCACTACGCGGGCAACCTCGTCGACGGCGCGTACGCCCTGGCGGCGTTCGGGGATGTGGCCACGGAGGTGTGCATCCGGCTCGACGGCGACGAGGGCCTGTTCGCGTCGTACTCCGACGTGCAGTTCAAGGCCCCCATGCGGGCCGGGGACGTGCTGGAGGTCGTCGCGACCGTGTCCCGGATGGGCACCCGGTCGCGGACCATCGACTTCGAGGCCCGGGTCGTGTGCCGGGGCCGGCCGGACAGGTCCGAGTCCGCCGCCGACGTCCTCGACCCGCCGGTCGTCGCCGTGACCGCGACCGGCACCGTGGTCGTCCCGCCGCAGAGCCCCGGATCGGCTCCGCGAGCTTGAGCCGCACGAGCCTGCTCTGCTGTGTCGACGTCGGGTCGACGTTCACCAAGGCGGCCCTCGTCGACACCGGCAGCGGACGGCTGGTCGCCACCGGCGCGCACCGCACCACCGTCGGGTCCGACGTGCTGCACGGCCTCGACGCGGCCGTCGCCGCGACCGGCCACACCCCCGACGGGGTGCTGGTGTGCTCGTCGGCCGGCGGCGGCCTGCGCCTGGCCGTCGTCGGCTACGAGCGCCTCGTCACCGCGCAGGCCGGGCACCGGGTCGGCCTGTCGGCCGGGGCGAAGGTCGTGCACGTCGCCGCCGGGCCCCTGGACCGGGCCGGGCTCGCGCAGCTGCGCGCGGCGCGGCCCGACGTGGTGCTGCTCGTCGGCGGCACCGACGGCGGCGACACCGACACGATCAGCCACAACGCGGCCCGGCTCGCCGCCGCCCGCTGGCGGGTCCCCACCGTCCTCGCCGGCAACGCCGACTGCCGCGAGCAGCTCGAAACGCTGCTCGCCGGAGCGGGTGTGCCCGTGGTCGCGGTGGGTAATGTGCTGCCCGCGATCGGGGTCCTCGACCCCGGCCCGGCCCGCGCGGCGATCCGGCAGATGTTCCTGCAGCACGTCATCGGCGGCAAGAAACTGTCCCGGGGGCCCCGGTTCGCGTCGCTGGTCCGGGCCGCGACCCCCGACGCGGTCCTGACCGGTGTCGAGCTGCTGGCCGGGCACACCGGCCACGACCTGCTCGTCGTCGACGTCGGCGGGGCCACCACCGACGTGTACTCGGTGCTGGTCCCCGACGCCGAGCAGCTCGCCGGGGTCCGCGACGACGTCGCCGGGACGATGTGGGCCGCCCGCACCGTCGAAGGGGACCTCGGTATGCGCTGGTCGGCGCCCGGGGTCGTCGCCGCGGCCCAGGCGGAGAAACTCCTCGTCCCCGGCGAGGCCGCGGCGCTGGACGCGGCGGCCGAGGCACGGGCGGCGCACCCGGGGTACGTCGCCGACGACGGGACCGAACGGGCCGCCGACCGGCGCCTGGCCGAACTCGCCGTCACCGTCGCGCTGCGCCGCCACGCCCGCGGTGAGGCCGCCGTCGCGGGCGGGCCCCGCCGCGGCGGCCGGGACCTGCGCGACGTCGCGCTGGTCATCGGGTCCGGTGGGGTGCTGCGGCACAGCCCGCCCGACGTCGCGCAGGCGGTGCTAGGCGCGGGCCTGGGCGACACCGCCGGTGGATGGCCGCTGCCACGTCACCCGCGCGTGGTCGTCGACGCGTCCTACATTCTGGCCGCCGCCGGGCTGCTCGCCGCCGAACATCCCGCCGCCGCGGCCGCGCTGCTGGCCGCTGAGCTGCGCTGACGCCACCGCATGCGGTGATCGTCACGCTGCGTGGCCGGGCCGTGAAATTGACCGTGCCCGCACGCCGCCGGTACCGTCGTAGGGTCCTCCACCGTGCCGTCGCCGACCGGCGGTCGTGCGCGGCAGGCGGGGTCCGCGATCAGTAGAAAACGACCGGCGGTGGGCTGCAGACCGACGCCGATCGGCCCGAAGATCGCAGGTCCGTGCCGTGGAGTTGGGAGTGCGGGGCGCGGCCGTCTGGCCGCGCCCCGATTCTTGTAACCTTGCACCGCCCCCGGCCAAGATCTCTCGGCGTGGGCCGCGCCGCGCGCCCGCGCGGCGCACCATAGTGCTTGTGAGATGGGGTGGACCGGTGACCGTGCAGGCACAGACGCCGCAGACCGCCGCGCCCGGCGACACCGCCGACCCGGCCCCGGCCGCCGGCGGCACCACCGGACCCGGCCAGGGCACACCGCCCGCCACGGCCGCGCCCGGAGACACGGCCGCGCCCGGAGACACGGCCGCGCCAGGTGACACGCTCGTGGCCGGTGAGACCGCCGCGCCCGGTACCGCGGCACCGCTGCGGCTGCCCGCCGCGACGGCGCTGGCCGCGGCCGCCGGGCTCGCGCTGCTGGCCGCGTTCCCGCCGTACGGGCTCTGGTGGGCCGCCCCGATCGGGGTGGCGCTGCTGGCCGTGGCCGTACGCGGGCGGCGGCTGCGCGCCGGGGCCGGGCTCGGCCTGCTCGCCGGGACCGTGTTCTTCGGGCCGCTGCTCGCGTGGACGAACCTGCACGTCGGCATCACACCGTGGGTGCTGCTCACCCTGTTCCAGGCCGGCTACCTCGCGCTGCTCGGCCTCGCCCTGGCCTGGGTCAGCCCCCTGGCCGCCCGGCGGCCGTGGGTGTGGCCGGCCGCGATCGCGCTGCTGTGGGTCGCGCAGGAGGCGCTGCGCGACCGGGCCCCGTTCGGCGGGTTCCCGTGGGGGCGGCTCGCGTTCAGCCAGGCCGACGCCCCCGGCCTAACCCTGGCCCTGCTCGGCGGCGCGCCGCTGGTCACCCTCGCCGTCGCCGCCACCGGCGGGCTGCTCGCCTGGGCCGCCGGTGACCTGATCACCGACCGGCGCGCCTGGCGCCGCCCCGCCGCCGCCCTCGCCGGCGCGGCCGTGGTCACCCTCGCCGGGCTCGCCGTGCCCACCGCCACCCCCACCGGGCAGGCCGTCACCGTCGCGATCGTGCAGGGCAACGTGCCCCGCCTCGGCCTGGACTTCAACGCCCAGCGCCAGGCCGTCCTCAACAACCACGTGTCCGCGACCGTCGCCCTGGCCCGTGACGTCGACGCCGGGCGCCGGCCCCGCCCCGACCTGGTCGTGTGGCCCGAGAACGCCTCCGACATCGACCCGCTGCGCAACAGCGGCGCCGCCGAGGCCATCGACACCGCCGCCCGTGCCATCGGCGCGCCCATCCTCGTCGGCGCGGTCCTGTCCGGGCCCGAAGCGGGCCAGTCCCGCAACGCCGGCATCGTCTGGCCCCCCGGCCGCAGCCCCGGGGCCGCGCCGCAGCAGATGTACCTCAAGCAGCACCCCGTCCCGTTCGCCGAGTACCTGCCGCTGCGGCCGATCGTCGAGCCCATCGCGCAGGCCATCACGAACCAGGCGAAACTGCTGCGCACCGACTTCGTCGCCGGCACCGCCCCCGGCGTGCTCACCCTCGGCCCCGCCCGGGTCGGTGACGTCATCTGCTTCGAGGTCGCCTACGACGACGTCGTGCGCGACACCGTACGCTCCGGCGCGCAGCTGCTGGCCGTACAGACCAACAACGCGACCTTCGACGAGTCTGAAGCGTTACAGCAGATGGCGATGGTCCGGTTGCGGGCCGTCGAGCACGGCCGCGACAGCCTCATGGCGTCGACCGTCGGTGTGTCCGGGTTTGTAACTGCTGACGGGACTGTGCATGATGCATCTGGTTTCAACACCGGTGCGGTGCTGGTGCGCGAGCTGCACCTGGGCGACACGGCTACCCTTGCCACGAGCCTGGGACCGTGGCCGGAGGCCGTGCTGACCTTCGCGGCGGCCGGGTTGCTGGTCGCGGCAGGCGTGGCGCGCAGGCGCCGCGCCATCCAGGTGCGAGACACTGAACAGGCAGGAGCGGCATAAGTGGAGGCCCCCGTGAGCGGCAACGAGGCGGACAGCGGGTACCCGGGCGTAGGCCGGGTACTGGTGATCATCCCGACGTACAACGAGTCGGAGAACGTCCGCCTGATCGTGCCCCGGGTGCGCAAGAGCACCCCGCAGGTCGACATTCTCATCGCCGACGACAACAGCCCCGACGGCACCGGCGCCATCGCCGACGAGATGGCCGCCGCCGACCCGCGCATCAAGGTCCTGCACCGCGAGGGCAAGCAGGGCCTGGGCGCGGCGTACATCGCGGGCTTCAACTGGGCCCACGAGCACGGCTACGACGCCGTCGTCGAGATGGACGCCGACGGCTCCCACGCCCCCGAGGAGCTGCCCCGGCTGCTGGACGCGCTGCGCGGCGCCGACGCGGTCATCGGGTCGCGCTGGGTGCGCGGCGGCAAGGTCATCAACTGGCCGGTGCGGCGCCTGATCCTGTCCCGCGGCGCGAACTTCTACACCCGCGTCGTCATGGGCATGGGCGTCAAGGACGCCACCGGCGGCTACCGCGCCTACCGGCTCCCCGTCCTGCGCAAGATCGACGTCGACACGGTCACCTCGCGCGGCTACAGCTTCCAGGTCGAGCTGACCCATCGCACGCACCGCCACGGCTTCCGCATCGTGGAGGTCCCGATCACGTTCGCCGAGCGCGAGCACGGCGTGTCGAAGATGAGCGGCTCCATCATCAAGGAGGCGCTGTGGAAGGTCACCGTGTGGGGTGCGCAGTCCCGGCGTGACTCGATCCGGCGTATGTTCAAGCCGAACGAGGACCGCTGGCCGTGAGCTGAACTCCGGCCGGCCCGGCTGGAGGTGACGGTGTGCGCAGGCTGCGCTGGGTTCCGGCGGTCGTGCTGCTGCTCGGGCTCGTCGAGTTCGGCGTGTTCGTCGGGGTGGCGCGGCTGATCGGGCTGCCCCTGACGCTGCTGATCGCGGTGCTGCTGATGCTGCTCGGCGCGGTGCTGCTGCGCCGGGAGGGCCTGTCGGCGTGGCGGCGGCTGCGCGAGGCGAGGCTCGCCGGGCAGGCCCGCGGCGACCAGGCCCTCGACGGGGTCGTCGGGCTGGCCGCGGCGCTGCTGCTGCTCATCCCGGGCCTGCTCACCGCCGCGGTGGGGCTGCTGCTGCTGATCCCGCCCGTGCGGCGGCTGGCCCGCGGGCGCATCCGTGCCGCGACCGAGAAACGCATCCCCGCGTCGACCGCCAACAGCGTGTTCGGGCCCAAGCGGGTAAGGGTGGACACCCCGCCCGGTCACCGCACCCCACCCGGCCAGGGCGTGCCGCCGCCCGGCGCGCAGCAGCCGCCGCAGGGCCCGCCCGAGGTCATCGAAGGCGAGATCGTCGACTGACACACGAAGGCGCCCCACCCGGCACGGGTGGGGCGCCTTCGTGTTGCGTCAGCGGCCGCGGCGGGCCCGCACGTCGGCCAGGCGCTCGTTGAGGATCTCGTCGAGCTCCTCGATCGAGCGCCGCTCCAGCAGCATGTCCCAGTGCGTACGCGGCGGCTTGACCTTCTTCTGCTCGGGCTCCGTGCCGTCGACCAGCCGCGCCACGCTGCCGTCGAACTTGCACTCCCAGGTGGCGGGCGCCTCGGCGTCGACGGCGAACGGCACCTCGAACCGGTGGCCGTGGGCGCACAGGAACTCGCGCATCTGCCGCGGCGCGAGTTCGGTGTTGCGCTCCGATTCGTAGCTGACGGCCCCCAGACGGCTTCCCCGCAGCATCCGATCGCCCATATCAGCTCCCTCACGTCGTATGGCCTCGGTGATTGAAACGACCCGGCGGGCCCGACGATTCCCCGGCGTGACCCACGCCGCCCTCCGGGCGGATTCGTGAGAGCCGCTCACCCACCACCCCATAGGGCGATATCGTCCGATTGGACCTTCTTTGCGGGGAACATCACATCCGGGGGTACGCCGATGGCCACCACGACGGCACCGCAGGGCCCGCCCGTCAAGACCTGGATGGGGCACCCCGGCGGTCTGGTCGTGCTGTTCCTCACCGAGATGTGGGAGCGGTTCAGCTTCTACGGCATGCGGGCCATCCTCACCCTGTTCCTGGCCGCCGAGCTGACCGACGGCGGCTTCGGCATGACCGACGTCGCCGCCGCGGCCCTCTACTCCATCTACAACTCGATGGTGTACTTCATGGCGCTGCCCGGCGGCTGGATCGCCGACCGGCTCATCGGCACCCGCCGCAGCGTGCTGTGGGGCGGCATCGTCATCGCGCTGGGCCACTATGCGCTGGCCTTCTCCAGCCACGCCATGTTCTACCTCGGCCTGGTCCTCATCGTGCTCGGCACCGGACTGCTCAAGCCGAACATCTCCGCGATGGTCGGCGAGCTGTACGACAAGCACCCCGAGATGCACGAGTCGCGCCGCGACGCCGGGTTCACCCTGTTCTACCTCGGCATCAACCTGGGCGCGTTCATCGCGCCGCTGCTGACCGGCTACTTCGCGGCGAAGAACGACTGGCATGTGGCGTTCGGCATCGCCGCGGTCGGCATGACCGTCGCCGTCATCCAGTACGTGCTCGGCGGGCGGCGGCTGGAGGGCGTCGGGCTCAAGGCGCACAAGCCGCTGCAGGCCCACGAGCGCAACAGGATCCTGCGCACCGGCGGGATCGTGCTGGCGATCGTGCTGGTGCTGCTGATCGCCGACATCGCCGCCGGAACCTACCGTGCCGAGCACGTCATCACCGCGCTGACCGTGATGGCGCTGGTCGTGCCCGCGCTGTACTTCGTCACGATGTTCCGCGACCATACGCTGACCCATCAGGAACGGTCCCGGATCAGCGCCTACGTGTGGATCTTCGTCGGCGCGATGCTGTTCTGGATGATCTACGACCAGGCCGGCAGCCTGGTCAACCTGTTCACCGAGAACGACGTCGACCGGACCGTCGGCAGCTTCGAGATCCCCACCGCCTGGTTCCAGTCCATCAACCCGGTGCTGATCCTGCTGCTCGCGCCGGTGTTCGCGTGGCTGTGGACGAGGCTGGACCGCCGCCAGCCCACCACCCCGGTCAAGTTCTCCATGGCCCTGGTCGGCATCGGCATCTCGTTCCTGGTCATGGGCGTGGCCGGGGCGCTGGCCGGGCGCGGGCTGATCTCCCCGCTGTGGATCGTGCTGGTGTACTTCATCCAGACCTGCGCCGAGCTGCTGCTGTCGCCGGTCGGCCTGTCCGTCACCACCAAACTCGCCCCGCTGCGCTACGCCAGCCAGGTCATGGGCCTGTGGTTCCTGGCCACCGCCGCCGGCAACGCGCTGAACACCTGGGTCACCCCGCTGAGCGCGAAGGTGCCCGCCGGGGTCTACTACGGCGGCCTCGGCCTGCTGGCCATCGGAGTCGGCATCTGCTTCTGGATCGGCGCCCGCAGGATCGGGCAGCTGATGGCCGGCGTGCACTGAGAGGACACCCATGGCACCGACCACCACCGTCGCCGAGCAGCTCACCGTCGAGCAGCTGCGCGACGACGTCGAGCAGCTGGCCCGCCGCTGCCTGTGCGACCCGGTCACCGAGCTGTTCGGGCCGCTGCTGGAGGCCCAGGAGCGGGTCTTCGCGAAGCTGGAGACCGACCCGCGGCCCGAGCACTCCGAGCAGCTGCACCTGCTGGCCGCGCTGGTGTCGGCGGCGCTGGCCCGCGCCAACCACGACCTGGGCCGCGGGCATCAGGCGATGACCCTGGCCCGGATGGCGTTCGAGTGCGCCGACAACATCGGCCACCACCCGCTGCGGGCCTGGATCCGCGGCCTGCAGAGCCAGCTGGCGTACTGGGCCGACCGGCCGCAGGAGGCCGCCGCGTTCGCCGACTGCGGCGTCGCGCTCGCCGGGGAGCACACCGGGTCGGTGGCGTCGTGGCTGGCGTGCGCGCAGGCCCGGGCGCTGGCGCGGCTGGGCGCGGCCGAACCGGCCCGGCTGGCCCTGGTCCGCGCCGAAGACCTGCGCGAGCGCCACGAACGTGACGAGCTGGACGCGATCGGAGGGCTGTTCGTGTTCCCGCCGCCGCGCCAGCACTACTACGCCGCCGATGTGTACGGCTGCCTGGACGGCATGGGGGAGCGGTCCGTGCACGAGGCGACCCGCGCCCTGGCCCTGTACGCCGCGAGCCCGCCGGAGCTGCGCTCGTTCGCCGACGAGGCCGGGGCGCGGTGCGTGCTGGCGCTGGCGCAGGTGCGAGCCGGGCAGCCCGGCGCGGCGCGGGACACGCTGCGGCCGGTGCTGGCCCTGGACCTGCCGCGCCGGGTCACCGAGGTGATGGGCGGGGTGAACCGGGTCGCGGCCGCGCTGCGCGACCCGCGCGTGGCCGCCGACCCGGACGCCCGTGACCTCCGTGAGCAGGTCGAGTGGTTCGGTCAGCGGCCCGCGTCGGCGCTGGCGTCGTGACTCAGCGCGGCTCGAGGATCGCGTCGATGAGGCGCAGCAGCTCGGCGGTGTCCTGCGGGCCGCCGAGCAGCATCACGCGCAGCCGGGCCCGCTGCTCGTCGTAGGCGGCCTGCACCCGGATCGGCTCGCCGTCGCGGGGGCCGCTGATCGCGGCGGTGACCAGGGTGGTGACCCGGTCGGCGTCGTGGCGCGACACCGCGTCGACGGCGACCACCGTGGACACCTCGACGTGCTGGGTGCGGCGGGCGTCCTCGCGCGGGACGGCCGGGACCGGCCCTCCGGTGAGTGCGGCCAGGTCCTCGGCGGCGATGCGGTACTGCTTGCCGATGCGCACGGCCTTGAGCCGCCCGTCGCGTACGTAGTTGCGCACGGTCTTGACGTGCAGGCCGAGGCGTTCGGCGACCTGCTCGACGGAGTACAGCTCGGACATGTCAGCCGTCCTTGAGGCGTGCGGCCAGCTCGGCCAGGTCCGCGGTGAACCAGATCTGGCGACCGCGGTTGGACTCCAGCACCAGCGCGCGCAGCGCGGAGCTGGCGTCCAACCAGGCGGTGATGTCGCCGACGACGGCGAGCCGGATGCGGTAGTTGACGAACTTCTGCATGATCTCCCCGGCCAGGCCGGTGCTCAGGGTGAAGAAGTCGCCGGTGAGCCGCGCGGCGGGCAGCGCGACGACCTCGGCGCCCTGGAACGCCGCACCGATCAGGTCGAGGCTGTCCTGCACGGTGGTGACGGGCGGTCCGCCGGGGTCGGCGACGAGCACGGTGACCCCGTGGTGCTCCTCGATACGGTCGGGCACGGCGTTTCCTTCCCCTCATGGCGCGAGGAGGCCACCGTATCACTCCGTTTCAGGGAAGATTGGGGAAGGATCGGGTCGTCCTGATCACGGTGCCCCACCGCGACACCGCCCGGCCGGCTCCGGGACCCGCACGGCTCAGCCCAGGGTCAGCCAGGTGACGCCGAGCTCGTCCAGGCGCTCGCGCTCCGTTCCGGTCAGCGCGACCCGGCCGGTGGCCCGGCGCAGCAGCCCCGCCGCGTCCACGCCGAGCGCGGCGCGGGCCGCGGGCGCGCCCAGCCCGAACAGCAGGCCCTCGACCACGGCGGCGGCCTCGGCGGTCAGCCACGGCGCGACGCCGAGCGCGTCGGCCAGGTCCAGGCCGTGCACGGCCAGCTCCACCACCCGGGTGACCTGGAAGTCGGTCAGCCGCATCGGGTCGCCGTGCCGGGTCGCGACCAGCCGCTCCGGGCTCGCCGCGACCCGGCCGGCGACCTGCTCGGCCTGCTGCTCGAACCAGCCGATCAGCTCCGGGCCGGAGCGTGCCGCGGCGAACTGCGCCGCCAGGTCGACCCGGGCCTGGTCGGCCTGCGGGGCGAAGCGGTGGTCGGGCGCGTAGTAGCGGGCGGTGTCGACCGGCGGGCCGGGCGGCGGCGCGGCATCCAGCATGTCCAGGGTGCGTGACACCGCGATCGCGGCGTGCGCGAACTCGTCCCGCACCGTCCACGGCGGGCAGCACGTCGGCCGGTCCAGGTCGGCCTCGGGCACGGCACGCAGCCCCGCGACCAGCGCGGCGGCCTCGGCCGCCAGGGCCGCGTTCACCGCGGGGGCGGCGGGGATCACCGAGGCGACCCGGAACCGCTCGGCCACCGCCACGGTGTCGTCGTCCACGGTGAAGTCCGGGTCGCCGAGCCAGTCGCGCATCTCGGCGGAGTGCCAGAACCGCTCGTGCGCGGCACGCCACCCGGCGACGGTCGTGTAGTCCTCGCCCTCGTCGAGGGCGTGGGCGAGGTCGACCTCGCCCACTGGCACCAGCCGCACCTCGGTCAGCTCCAGGATCGCCAGGGGCTGTCCGGCCGAGCCGATCATCGTGCTGCGCTCACCGGCCGGCGGCAGCGGCTCGCCGTCGTGCTCGTAGCCGATGAGCAGGCCCGTGGTGGAGGTCTTGTGCCCGGCCAGGACGGCGCCGGTGAGCTTGTCGCGCAGCGGCCCGGGAAACGCGAACTCGTAGTCCGACAGCCCGTCGTAGATCATGACGCCACCCTAGACGCCGGTGGCCGCCCCCGCCCGTTGACACATTTACTACGCGCTGCGATGCTACGTACAACGTAGTAAGGGAGGTTCGATGGCCGGACTCGCCGACCTCGGCAGGTTCTCCGAACCCGCACTGCACATCCTGATCAGCCTCGCCGCCGGGCCCAGGCACGGCTACGCGATGCAGGACGACATCGGCGAGCTGACCGGCGCCCGCCCCGGGCCCGGCACCCTCTACGGCGCGATCCGGCGCCTGGAGGAGCACGCCTACATCGAGGCCCTGCCCGAGCAGGACCGCCGTAAGCCGTACCGGCTCACCGACGCCGGCCGCGCCGCGCTCGGCGCCGAGCTGCAGCGGATGCGCTCGCTGGCCGCGACCGGCCTGCGCCGCCTGGCGGTGGCCTGATGCGCGCCCGGCTGGCCCGCGCCGTGCTGGCGCTGTACCCGCGCCGGGTCCGTGAGCGCTACGGCGACGAGATCGCCGGCCTGCTCGCGAACTCGCCCCGCCCGTGGCGGGACCTGGCCGACGTGGCACGCGCCGCGCTCGGCGAGCGCCTGTCCGGCGGCCGGGCCGCCCTGGCGCAGGCGCGGGCCCGGACCGTGCTGTGGCACCTGGTCCGGCTGATGCTCATGCCCGCGGCGCTCACCGTGGTCCTGGTCGCGCTGATGGCGGCGACCGGGCCGGTGCTGTTCCTGGCCGACCGGTGGGTCGACGCCGAGCGCGGCGCGTCCGTGGCGTACGCGCTGATGGTCCTGCCCGCCGCCCTGCTGGCCTGGCCCGCGGGCCTGCTGCTCGGCCGCTCCACCAGGCTGGCCGCGCCGTGGCTGGCGGTGCCGGTCACGCTGGCGCTCGGGCTGCTCGCGATCGCGGCCGTGCCCGGCGTCGGCATGGTGCTGGGGGAGAGCCTGCCCGGCGCGGCCGCCGCGATCGCCGTCTGGTGCGCGGGCGCAGCCGCCCTCGCCCGCTGGTCAGCGACGCTGAGCCGGGTCCGGGCCGCCGCAGCGCGGGTGTTCGGGACGGTGCTGCTGCTCGAGGCGGCCACGATCGCGTACGTGCTCACCGCGCTCGCACCCGTCCGGGCCCCGCGCCACCTCGCCGCCTGGTGGTTCCCGTCGGCGATCTCCGGCGTCGACCCCGGCCTGGTCGACGGGGCCTACCTGCAGCTGTCCGACGCGATCAAGTTCCTGCCCGCGATGCTGGCCGTGTGCACCGTGTTCGCGCTGACCGTGACCGCCGTCACCCGGACCCGGCCGCAGCAGGCGCCGTTATCGGCTTGACTCTCACGTAACGGCAGACTCGAACCTGGTTCTCGGAAGGGAGAGAACCGTGGCATACACCGTGGGCAAGGTCGCCGACCTGGCCGGAGTGACCGTGCGGACACTGCACCACTACGACGAGATCGGCCTGCTGTCGCCCAGCGAGCGCTCGCACAGCGGCTACCGCCGCTACGACGACGCCGACCTGGAGCGGCTGCAGCAGATCCTGTTCTACCGGGAGCTGGGGTTCTCACTGGAAGAGATCGCGGCCATCCTCGACGACCCGCAGGCCGAGCCGGCGACGCACATGCGCCGCCAGCACGAGCTGCTCACCGGGCGCATCAAGCGCCTGCAGGAGATGGTCACCGCGATCGAGTTCGCGATGGAGGCGACAAAAGTGGGCATCAACCTCACCCCCGAGGAGCGTTTCGAGGTGTTCGGGGACTTCGACCCCGACGACCACGCGGAGGAGGCGGAGCAGCGCTGGGGCGGCACGGACGCCTACAAGGAGTCGAGCAGACGCACCGCCCGCTACACCAAGGACGACTGGCTGCGCCACAAGCAGGAGAACGAGGACTGGGGCCGCCGCTTCACCGCCCTGATGGACTCGGGCGCCGCCCCCGACAGCCCCGAGGCCATGGACCTGGCCGAGGAGCACCGCCGGCTCATCAGCCGCTGGTTCTACGAGTGCCACTACGAGATCCACACCGGCCTCGCCGACATGTACCTCGCCGACCCCCGCTTCACCGCCACCTATGAAGCGATCCACCCCGGCATGACCCAGTACCTCAACACCGCCATCCACGCCAACGCCATCTCCCGCGCGTAACCCCCACCCCACAACGCGGCGATCTTGCGTGGACTGCGGGGATGACACGCCCCTATCGGGCATATCCCTAACAGTTCGCGCAAGATCGCCGTGGTCTCGGGGCCGCGTGGCGGCCGGGTCAGTGGTCCGTCTTGAGATGGGTGTCGGGGCCGGGGTAGAGGATTCCCTCGTGCTGGTCGTCCTCCCAGCGCACGGTGTACGGCGGGCTGCCGTCCTCGTGCGGGACCGCCGTGATCACGCCGATGCGGCGGTGGTCACCCACCCGCGTGCCCTCGACGACGATGGTGTCTCCGACTTTCGCCTTCATTGCTGAACACCTCCTCGTCCATTGTCCGGACGAATCCCCGCGAGGTGCACGTTTCGCCGAACCGGGCTCAGGTCAGCGGCCGCGCCCAGCACAGCGGCGCGGTCTGCGTGAAACCGGCCCGGCGCAGCACGTTCGCGCTCGGCGGGTTGTCGTGGGCCAGCTCGGCCACCACACACCTCGCCCCGAGGTGCGCGGCGAACTCGACCAGCGCCAGCGCCGCCTCCGTCGCGTAGCCGTGGCCGCGGGCGCCGGGCACCAGCCCGTAGCCGATCTCGACCGTGCCCGCCCGATCCGGCGGGCCGTGGAAACCGGCGCCGCCGACCACCTGCCCGGTGGCGCGCAGCTCGACCGTGTACGGCACCCACGGCCCCGCCGGAGCGCCGGCCTGCAGGAACATCCGGGCCGCGAGCTGCTCGCCGTCGCCGGGAAAGCCGTCGGCCCAGCGCGGGTCCCGCGGCGCGCCGTCGGCGATGCGCGCCGCCAGGATCGGCCGGTACGGCCGCAACACCAGGCGCTCGGTCTCGATCACAGAACGGGCAGCGTACCCGCTGCCGCCCGGCCGTGCACCCGGCGGCCGCGACCGGCATCATGGTCGCCATGACGTGGACCGCGCCGCAGGCGCAGCGCAGCAGCGAACCGTACGTCGCCGACGAACGCGCCATGCTCGAAGGCTGGCTCGACTGGCACCGCGGCACGCTGCTGCACAAGTGCGCCGGGCTCACCGGCGAGCAGCTCGCGCAGGCGCCGGTGCCGCCGTCGGGCCTGAGCCTGCTCGGGCTGGTCCGGCACATGGCCGACGTGGAGCGCACCTGGTTCCGCAGCCGGGTCCTCGGCGAGCAGGTCGCCCCGCTGTACAGCCACCCCGACGGCCGTTCCGGCGCCGCGTTCGACCTGGCCGACCCCGCGCGGGCCGAGGAGGACTTCGCGATCCTGGCCGCCGAGGTGGACGCGTGCCGGGCCGCCGTCGCCGGGGTGCCGCTGGAGCACACGTTCCGCCACGACCGCACCGGCGAGACGATGTCCCTGCGCTGGGTGTACGTGCACATGATCGAGGAGTACGCCCGCCACAACGGCCACGCCGACCTGATCCGCGAGCGCATCGACGGCGCCACCGGCGAGTGATCCGCCCCAGCCGATAGGCTCGGACCCGCACCTGCCTTCTTTCGCGTACGGGGGTTCCACCGCTCGTGTCCGAGCAGACTCCGCAGCCGGCCGGCTGGCGCGAGCGGCTGCACGCCGACTGCTCCCGCTGCTTCGCGCTGTGCTGCGCCGCGCCCGCGTTCGCGCGCTCGTCCGACTTCGCCATCGACAAGCCCGCCGGTCAGCCCTGCCCGAACCTGCAGGCCGACTTCCGCTGCGGGATCCACACGCGGCTGCGCGAACGGGGCTTCGCCGGGTGCACCGTGTTCGACTGCTTCGGCGCCGGTCAGCAGGTCGCGCAGGTGACCTTCGGCGGGCGGGACTGGCGGGCCGAGCCGGCGTCGGCGCGGGACATGTTCGCCTCGTTCACGGTCATGCGGCACCTGCACGAGCTGCTGTACTACCTCGCCGAGGCCCGGTCGCTGCGCCCGGACGCGTCCCTGGACGTCGAGCTGGCGCGGGCTCAGGCGCAGACCGAGGAGCTGACCCGGGGCACGCCGGCGGAGCTGGCCGCGATCGACGTAGGGACGCTGCGGGGTGAGGCCGCCGGGCTGCTGCGCCGCACCAGCGCCCTGGTGCGTGCCCGCGGCGGCCGGCCCGGCCCGGATCGTTCCGGCGCCGACCTGACGGGCGCGGACCTGCGTGAGGCCGGGCTGCGCCGGGCGAGCCTGCGCGGGGCGTACCTGATCGGCGCCGACCTGCGCGGAGCGGATCTGAGCGGGGCGGACCTGCTGGGTGCGGACCTGCGCGGCGCCGACGTGCGGGGCGCGGACCTGACCGGCTGCCTGTTCCTGCTCCAGTCGCAGCTCGACGCCGCCCGCGGCGACCTCGGCACCCGCGTGCCGCCGGTGCTGACCCGCCCCGCCCACTGGCCCGCCACCCACGCCACCACCGGCGCCGCCGCCGGCCCGGCCCGCCCCGCCGGACCCCCGCGCCCCGCGCGCCGGCCCCGCCCACCCCGCGCCACCCGCCGCTGACCTCCACCGCACCCCGCCCGCCGCGCCCGCGACGTCCAAGATCGTTCGACTTGCCTGGCAGGTGGGCGTATCTTGGCCGCCCATACCCCCATGTGCCTGGCAAGTCGGATGACCTTGGCGCGGCGCGCCGGTCAGTCCGTGCCGGTGATGGTGCTGCGGCGTTCTAGGAGGAGGACGTCGCGCCAGTGGCCGTCGCGGCGGCCGATGCGCTCGCGGGTGCCCACGATGCGGAAGCCGCACCGGCGGTGCAGCGCCACACTGGCCAGGTTCTCGGGGAACACCGCCGACTGCAGCGTCCACACCCCGGCCGCCTCCGTCGACTCGATCAGCGCCCGCATCAGCGCCAGGCCCACACCGCGGCCGCGGGCGGCGGGGGAGACGTACACGCCGTGCTCGACGACCCCGGCGTACGCGGGCCGGGTCGACACCGCCGTCACCGCGACCCAGCCCAGCACGCCAGCGGCGCCGTCGGCGACCAGCCGGTGCGCGGGCAGGCGCGACGCGTCGAACGCCGCCCACGTGGGCGCGGCCGTCTCGAACGTGGCGTCGCCGGTGTCGATCCCGGCCTGGTAGATGGCCAGCACGGCGTCCGCGTCGGCCTCGGTCATCGGTCTGATCTCCACCACGGGGTGATCGTAGGGACGCCGCCGCTGTCGGCGCGGACACACCAGCCCTTACTCTTGACATGTGGACCGCCGCGACCGCCGCAGCGCCGCGCCCTCCAGCGCGCGGCCCGGCCGCCGTGCGCTCGTCGCGCCGGACCTGACCGCGCTGCACGGGCCGACCGCCGGCACCGCCGTGCTGCCGCACCGGCTGTTCTGGCAGGCCGACCGGCGCGTCGACCTCGACAACCCGCACCTGCTGCGCTGGGTGTACGAGACGGTCCTGCGCGAGGCCGGCACCCTGGACGAGCTGCGCAGCTGGCTCGACGGCCCGACACTGGTGCGGCTGTGGCCAGAGCTGTTCCTGCCGCGCGCGCTGCGCTCGGCGTGGGAGGAACGCCACCCGGCGCTGCGTACGGCCGTGCCCGTCGGATGACCGTCGAGGAGCTGCAGGCCGAGGTCGCCCGGATCGCGCTCGGTGTGGCGCAGGCGCACGGGTTCGCCCTCGGCGGCGGGCACGCGCTCAACCTGTACGGCATCGTGCACCGCGCCACCGAGGACGTCGACCTGTTCACCGATGTGGACGGCGGGGTGCGCGCCGCCGGTGACCTGGTGGTGCGGGCGCTGCGCGCGGCCGGGCTCGACGTCACCGGATACGGCGACGACCTCGGCGAGGTGTTCGGCGGGTTCGACGACGAGCTGGTCGAGTTCCAGATCGCGCGCGGCGAGTCGGTGATGCGGCTGACCCTGGCCAGGTTCGACCGCAACCGGGGCACGGTCGTCATGGACGTGGGCCCGGTGCTGCACGTCGAGGACGTGCTCGGCGGCAAGGTCGCGGCGCTGGCCAACCGGGCCGAGCCGCGCGACTACGTCGACGTCGCCGGGGCGCTGCGCCGCTACAGCCGCGAGCAGCTGCTCGAACTGGGCCGCCGCGCCGACCCGCTGCTGGCCGACGAGGACTTCGCCGCCGCAATGACCCGCCTGGACCGCCTCGACGACATCGTCTGGCGACAGCTGTACGGCCTCACCCCGCAGGCCTGCGCCGCCGTCCGTCAGGCCTTCACCGACTGGCCCCGCTGAAAGCAAGGGCACCTTCTTAACGCTTTCCGTAGAGGAAGGTGCCCTTGTTAACGCCAGCTGGGCGCCGAGCCCGTCCGGCGGATGCGAACCGGCGAAGGTGCCCTTCGCGACCGGGGCCCGCAGCGCGGGCGGCCACGGTGCTACTCCAGCGCGTCGGTGGTGCGCATGCGCTCCAGCAGCTGCTCCAGTGCGGCGATCTCCCGGCGCAGCGCGGCGCCGCCCTGGCGGGTGAGTTTCAGCCAGGTGCACGGCTTGCGGCCCTCATACCCCTTGCGGATCTCGACCAGGCCCGCCTCCTCCAGGACCCGCAGGTGGCGGCTGAGGTTGCCGTCGCTGAGCTGAAGCTGGTCGCGCAGCGTGGTGAACGCGCACTCGGCGGTCTCGGCCAGCACCGTCAGGATGCCCAGCCGGATGCGCTGGTGCACCGTCTCGTCCAGGGCGAGCGCCGGATGCGCCGGCGGTCCGTCGGTCATCGCAGGCCGCCGCCGGTGCGTACAGCCCGGACGGCGGCGAACACCAGCAGCGGCAGCGCCATGAGGATCAGCGTAGGGCCCGGCCGGTTGAGGCCGAACAGGGTCCACGTCCCGCCGAGTGCGGGACCCTCGAATCCGCCCAGCACCCACGTGGCCCAGCCGGGCAGGTAGCCCATGCCCTGCGAGCACTGCCAGAACGTGACCAGCCCGACCCAGAGCCCGGACAGGATCAGGGCGCGGCTGCGCTCGGCCCAGCCCAGCACGATCACGGCCAGCGCGATCGGCAGCAGCGGCGTGTACAGGCCCCAGCGCACCTGGTCCAGCAGCGGCGGGTCGACGTACATCTTGACCACGTCCGCGTCGGCGGGCCGGTCGACCGGCAGTGCGGCCAGCACCGCGAGCGCGAGCAGCGCGCCCAGCGCGGTGATCGCGAACCAGCGCCACGGCACGCGTACGCCGACGCGCCGGGCGCGGAGCCGGTACCAGGCTCCGATCAGGGCGATGGTCAGCGGCGTGCCGATGAACCAGAACAGGTAGGACGCGAGCGTGCTGCGCTGCATGTCGGGCAGCCCGGCCCAGGGCGCGTCCGTGATGATCAGGTCGGCCTGCGCGAATGGCACCCGGTAGAGGGCGATGCTGGCCAGCAGCAGCGCGGCGAGGGCGGCCACCGGGAACCAGGCGCCGGCCCGGGCGCGGCGGCGGGCCTGCTCGCGCAGGCGGCGTACCTCGTCGAGCATCGCGCCGGGGTCGGCGGTCACGGGTGTCGTCATCGGAAGATCTCCCCTCGTGTATGTGCGCGGCACCAACTTTGTAGCGCAAAGTACACGCGTACAGCAAGTGCCGGGGCGTGCCGCGTTAAACCGGGCGACCCCGGACCGGGCAGCCGGTAGCCTGCCCGGCGTGACCGAAGACTTGCTGAGCCGCCTGGAACGCTTCTACGACGCGGTGCCGCGCGACCGGGCCGCCGTCGAGCGGCACGGCACGTTCGAGCTGTTCCTCAACCAGGGCACGCCGTACCCGTTCTACGCCCGCCCCGTGCTCGGCGGGCCCCCGCCGACCGCCGCCGACCTGGCCGCGGTACGCGCCCGCCAGCGCGAACTCGGCCAGCCCGAGTCGTTCGAGTGGGTCGACCAGACCACCCCCGGCCTGCTGCCGATCGCCGAGGCCGCGGGCCTGTCCGTGCTGCGCGCGCCGCTGCTGGTGCTCGACCCGGCACGGCTGGCCGATCCCGGCGACACGGCCCGCATCGTGGCCGCCGCAGCGCCCGACGCGGCCGCGCTGCTCGCCGCCGTCGCGGCCGTGGCGCAGGTCGGCTTCGGGGCGCCGGGCACCACCACGGGCGACGGCGGACCGGCCGAACGCGACGCCGCCCTGAAGCTCCCGGATGAGAGCGCGCTGGCCAGGCAGCTGGACGACATCCGCAGCGGCGTACGCGCGTACGCCTACGCCGAGCTGCCCGGTCAAGGCATCGTGGCCAGCGGCATCTCCCAGCGCGCGGGCGACGTCGCCGAGATCGCCGGCGTGGCCACACTGCCCGCCGCGCGCCGCCGCGGCCTGGCCGGCGCGGTCACCGCGCTGCTCGCCCGCCAGGCGCTGGAGCACGGCGTGCGCACGGTGTTCCTGTCCGCCGCCTCCGACGACGTGGCCCGGGTGTACGAGCGGCAGGGCTTCGACCGCGTCGCCACGGCCTGCATCGCGGAGCCGGCCGCCTGACCGCCGCGTGAGGAAGGGCGCCTTCCTCTACGCATAGCGCGCTGAGCTGCTGCTCGTCACGCTTCGCGTGCCGAGGAAGGTGCCCTTCCTTCAGATGGGTTCGACGCCGGCGGGCAGGCGGGACCAGGCCGACTCCTCGTGTACGTACGCGAGCAGCACCTCGCGCAGGGCGCGGGCGGCGTGGGTCGGGGTGACGTCGCGGCGGTGTGCGAGGGCGATGGTGCGCTGCACGCCGGGTGGGGCGAGCGGGGTGGCCCGCAGCCGGGGGCGGCCCGACAGCACCAGCGACGGGACCAGCGCGACGCCCAGCCCGGCCTCGACGAAGCCGAGCACGGCGTCCATCTCGCCGCCCTCGATGGCGAAGGTGGGCGCGAACCCGGCCCGGCGGCACGCCTCCAGGGTGGTGTCGCGCAGGTCGTAGCCGGGCCGGAACATGACCAAGGGCTGCCCGTCCAGCTCGGACAGGCTCAGCTCGGCGGCCTCGGTCGGGGCGGGCAGCGTCGCGGCCGACGCGACGACCAGGCTCTCGCGCAGGATCGGCTCGGCCCGCAACGCCGGGTCGGTGCCCTGCTCGGGCAGCACGATCAGGGCCAGGTCGAGGCCGCCGCGGGCGAGCTTGCCGACCAGGTCCTGCGAGCCGCCCTCCTCCAGCAGCAGCCGCACCCCCGGGTAGCCCTCCTGGTAGCGGCGCAGCACCGGGGCGACCAGGCTGGTGCACAGGCTCGGGGTGGCGCCCAGGCGCAGGCGGCCACGGCGTACGCCGATCAGCTCCTGGACCTCCAGGCGTGCGGTCTCGACGTCGGCGAGGATGCGCCGGGCGCGGGGCAGCAGCGCCTCCCCGGCGGGGGTGAGCATGATGTTGCCCCGCGAGCGGGTGAACAGCGGCGCGCCCAGCTCGGTCTCCAGCACGCTGATCTGCTTGCTCAGCGACGGCTGGGTCACTCCGGCCTGCTCGGCGGCCTGGGTGAAGTGCCGGGTCTCGGCGACGGCCACGAAATACCGGAGCTGCTGCAACTGCACGGCGATAGCCTATCGCCATCGACTCACCGGCGATGATGTCCCGAGCGGGGGACGGAGGCGGCGAGGTTGCCGGTTCGCCAGTGGGTGCGGTCCGAGCGCAACGATCGCGGTCTCGTGTCGAAAGCTGAGGTCAGGCCGTAGCTTTCGACGCGAGACCGCGATCACCGGGCCGCGGGCCAGCGGCCGCGCCCGATCGCCGCGCCGCTACGAGACGCAGAACTCGTTGCCTTCGGGGTCGGTCATGGTGGTCCAGGTGTGCGGTCCCTGGCGGCCGTCGTGCTGGAACTTCGCGCCGCGGGCGGTCAGCGCGGCCACGACCTCGGCGACGTCCCCGCCGCCGGTGCGCACGTCCAGGTGCATCCGGTTCTTGACCGTCTTGCCCTCGGGGACGAGCTGGAACAGCACCCGGGGGGCGCGCTCCAGCCCGCCGGGGTGCCGGATCGCCTGGCCCTCCCGCCAGACCAGGACGCCGTGGTGGACGGTGGTGTCGGCCTCGCTCGCGTGGCCCTGGGCGATCATGCGGCGGATGAAGTCCTCGTCGGAGGGTTCGACCTGCCAGCCGAGCGTCTCGGCCCACCAGTCGGCGAGGGTGTGCGGGTCGGCGGCGTCCACCACCACCTGGAATTCGTATGCCATGGTCATCCTCGATTTCGGTAGAGGTCGCGGAGCAGGGAGATCTCGGCCGCGTGGTGGATCGCCTCGCGGTTGATGTGCAGGACCAGCGCGGCCATGGGGTAGTCGGCGAACGGGCCCTCAGCCGGGCCGCACGGTCGGGCCAGGCCGTCCTCGCCCAGCTCGCGCATGCCCGCCGACCAGCCGGCGTACGCCTCGTCGAGCTGCTCGAGCGCCCGCTTGGCGGACCCGGCGTAGTCGAACCGGTCAGGGTGGCACGGCGGGCCGCCGAAGTGGTTCGCGGTGCGCTGCCCGAACACGCCGACGATGAGGTGCGCCAGCCGCCACGCGATCGTGGTGACCGGCGGCGGGTCGGGCTCGGGCCAGGCGAACTCGATGCCGTACTCGCCGCCGCCGTGCACCGGGGTGGCGCCGGCGTCGGCGCGGCGGCGCACGCTCCAGCATCCGGCGACCGGCTCCCACAGGTACTCGGCGTCGGTCAGGCCGTCCAGCCGGGGGCGGGCCTGCTGCTGCCAGTGCCAGTCGAGCTGCTCGGCGAGCTGAGCGTTCCAGTCGATGCTCATGGGCTCGACGCTAACGCGTATCGAGGACAGTTCCGGTCCGCAATCGCTGCGAGAATCGGTTTCATGCTCGACACGTCGGCCAGGCTGCTGCGCCTGCTGTCACTGTTGCCCACCCGCGCCGCGTGGACCGGCCCGGAGCTGGCCGAGCGGCTCGACGTCACGGGGCGCACGCTGCGCCGCGACATCGCCCGGCTGCGTGAGCTGGGGTATCCGGTGCAGGCCACGCCGGGGGTCGCGGGCGGTTACCGGATGGGCGCCGGGTCGGTGCTGCCGCCGCTGCTGCTGGAGGACGACGAGGCGGTGGCGGTGGTGCTGAGTCTGCGTACCGCGGCGGGCAGTGCGGGCCCGGCGGAGACCGCGGCGGCGGCGCTGGCCAAGCTGGAGCGGATCCTGCCGGCGCGGCTGCGCCGCCGGGCGGCCGCGCTGCGGCAGGCCACCGTGCCGCTGCCCGGCGGCGCCCCGGCGGTGGGCGCCGAGGTGCTGACGGTGCTCGCCGAGGCCTGCCAGGAACGGCAGGTGCTGGCGTTCGGCTACCGCGGCCGGGACGGGGCGGTGACCGGGCGGCACGTGGAGCCGCACCGGCTCGTGCACGCGGGGCGCCGCTGGTATCTGGTGGCCCGCGACCGGGACCGCGACGCGTGGCGTACCTTCCGGGCCGACCGGATCGAGGACGTACGCCGGGCCGGGATGGGGTTCGTGCCCGTCGATCCGCCGGACGCGGCGGCGTTCGTCGCGGAGGCGGTCACCACCGCGCCCTATCCGGTGCGGGCGCGGGTGCTGGTGCACGCCCCGGCCGAGGTGGTCGCCGCGCAGGTGCCGCCGTCGGCCGGGGTGGTGGAGGCCGTCAGCGCCGGCACCTGCCTGCTGCTGACCGGCGCGCACACGCCCGGCCACATCGCCCTGCACCTGGCACTGCTCGGCCATCCGTTCACCGTGCTGGAGCCCGCGGACCTGATCGGCGAGCTGGCCGTGCTCGCCGATCACCTGGCCGCCGCCCACCGGGCGTCCGTCGCAGCGGAAGGTTAAGAAGGGCACCTTTTACTACGGAAAGCGTTAAGAAGGTGCCCTTGCTTTCGGGCAGTGAGTTTGACCACGCCGTGAGTGATGCATCACAGGTCAGGGGGTGGTGTGGGGCACGCCGCCGCTGGTCGGTGCGGGTTTACAGCGTGTGTTCAGGTCTTCAGGGTCCTTCAACATAGTCGGCAGCTATGGTGAGCGGCGCAGCGATGCATTGGACGCCTGATCCACTTCGTCCTAGCCTCCGTGACGTGGCAGTAGCGACTCAGACCCTCTCCCGACCTGGACTTTTCCGTTCCACGGTCGGCCAAAAGGTCATCATGGCGATCTCCGGTGCAGCTCTCGTGCTGTTCCTGCTCGCTCATATGATCGGCAATCTCAAGATCTTCTTCGGCGCCGACGCGTTCGACCACTACGCGCACTGGCTGCGCGACATCGGCGCCCCGATGCTGCCGCACTCCGGCTTCCTCTGGATCCAGCGCGTGGGCCTGCTGGTCGCGCTCGTGCTGCACATCTGGTCGGCCGCCGTCCTGACGATCCGCGCCCGCAAGGCCCGCCCGGTCAAGTACGCCCACCGCAAGCCGGTCCAGGGCAGCTACGCCGCGCGCACCATGCGCTGGGGCGGCGTGATCGTCTTCCTGTTCGTGGTCTACCACATCCTGGACCTGACCACCCGGCACCTGAACCCGGTCGCCGACACCAGCAAGGCGCACGCCGCCGTCGCCGCCGACTTCGGCCCCGACCGCTGGTACGTCACCGCCTTCTACACCCTCGCCGTGGTCACCCTCGGGTTCCACCTGCGCCACGGCATCTGGAGCGCGCTGCAGACCCTCGGGGTCAGCAACGCGCGCCGCGAGCGCGTCCTCAAGGCCGTCGCGTTCGCCGTCGCCTTCGTGATCTGCGCGGGCTTCCTCGCCGTTCCGTTCGCCGTACTCACAGGGTTGGTGAAGTGACCATGACGGACTACTACAGCCTCGGCGACCCGGTCGCCGACACCAAGGCCCCCGACGGCCCGATCGAGACCCGCTGGGAGCGCCGCCGCTTCGGCGCGAAGCTGGTCAACCCGGCCAACAAGCGCAAGCTGTCGGTGATCGTGGTCGGCACCGGCCTGGCCGGCGGCTCCGCCGCCGCGACCCTCGGTGAGCTGGGCTACCAGGTCAAGTCGTACTGCTACCAGGACTCCCCGCGCCGGGCGCACTCGATCGCGGCCCAGGGCGGCATCAACGCGGCCAAGAACTACCGCAACGACGGCGACTCGGTGCACCGGCTGTTCTACGACACGGTCAAGGGCGGCGACTTCCGCAGCCGCGAGTCGAACGTGCACCGCCTGGCGCAGATCTCGGTGCAGATCATCGACCAGTGCGTGGCGCAGGGCGTGCCGTTCGCCCGCGAGTACGGCGGCCTGCTCGACACCCGCTCCTTCGGCGGCGCGCAGGTGTCGCGCACCTTCTACGCCCGGGGCCAAACGGGCCAGCAGCTGCTGCTGGGCGCGTACCAGGCCCTGGAGCGGCAGATCGCCGCCGGGACCGTGACGATGCACGACCGGCACGAGATGCTGGAGCTGATCATCGTCGACGGGCGGGCCCGTGGCATCGTCGTGCGCGACCTGGTCACCGGTGAGATCACCACCGAGTTCGCCGACGCGGTCGTGCTCGCCTCCGGCGGCTACGGCAACGTGTTCTTCCTGTCCACCAACGCCAAGGGCTGCAACGTCACGGCGTCGTGGCGGGCGCACCGCAAGGGCGCGCTGTTCGCCAACCCGTGCTACACGCAGATCCACCCGACGTGTATCCCGGTGTCCGGCGACCACCAGTCGAAGCTGACGCTGATGTCGGAGTCGCTGCGCAACGACGGCCGGGTGTGGGTGCCCAAGGCCAAGGGCGACACCCGGATCCCGGCCGACATCCCCGAGGACGAGCGCGACTACTACCTGGAGCGCATCTACCCGGCGTTCGGCAACCTGGTGCCCCGGGACATCGCCTCGCGCGCGGCGAAGAACGTGTGCGACGAGGGACGCGGCGTCGGCCCCGGCGGCCTGGGCGTCTACCTGGACTTCGCCGCCGCGATCGGCCGCCTTGGCCGCGACGCGGTCGAGGCCAAGTACGGCAACCTGTTCGACATGTACCAGCGCATCACCGGCGAGGACCCGTACACCACGCCGATGCGCATCTACCCGGCCGTGCACTACACGATGGGCGGGCTGTGGGTCGACTACGACCTGCAGTCGAGCATCCCGGGCCTGTTCGTGATCGGTGAGGCGAACTTCTCCGACCACGGCGCCAACCGCCTGGGCGCGTCGGCGCTGATGCAGGGCCTGGCCGACGGCTACTTCGTGCTGCCCAACACCATCGGCGACTACCTGGCCGCGGGCCCGTTCCCGAAGCTCGACGGCGAGAACGCCGAGGTCGCCGCGGCGCGTAAGCAGGTCGAGGACCGAATCGAGAAGCTGCTGTCGATCGACGGGGACCGGACCGTCGACTCGTTCCACCGCGAGCTGGGCCGCATCATGTGGGAGTACTGCGGCATGGAGCGCACCGACGCGGGCCTGCGCAAGGCGATCAGCGAGATCCGTGAGCTGAAGGCCGAGTTCTGGCAGCGGGTCAAGGTGCCCGGCGACGGCGAGGGCCTCAACCAGTCCCTGGAGCGGGCCGGCCGGGTGGCCGACTTCTTCGAGCTGGCCGAGCTGATGTGCATCGACGCGCTGCACCGCGAGGAGTCCTGCGGCGGCCACTTCCGGGCCGAGAGCCAGACCGAGGACGGCGAGGCCCAGCGCGACGACGAGCGCTACAGCTACGTCGCCGCGTGGGAGTTCACCGGCGACGCCCCGGTCCTCCACAAGGAGGACCTGACCTTCGAGTACGTACACCCGAGCCAGCGGAGCTACAAGTGACCGAGAAGCTGATGAGCCTGAAGCTGCGCATCTGGCGGCAGGCCGACGCGCGGGACAAGGGCAGCATGGTCACGTACCAGCTGCAGAACGTCTCCCCGGACATGTCGTTCCTGGAGATGCTCGACGTGCTCAACGAGCGCCTGACGCTGGACGGGGAGGACCCGGTCGCGTTCGACCACGACTGCCGTGAGGGCATCTGCGGCATGTGCAGCCTGGTCATCAACGGTGTGCCGCACGGCCCGGAGAAGGCGACCACCACCTGCCAGCTGCACATGCGGCACTTCTCCGACGGCGAGACGATCGACATCGAGCCGTGGCGGGCCGCCGCGTTCCCGGTCGTGAAGGACCTGGTCGTGGACCGCCGCGCCTTCGACAAGATCATCCAGGCGGGCGGGTTCATCTCCGCGCCGACCGGCTCGGCCCCCGACGCGCACGCCGCGCCGGTGCCCAAGGCCGACGCCGACGCCGCGTTCGAGGCCGCGACCTGCATCGGCTGCGGCGCGTGCGTCGCGGCGTGCCCGAACGGGTCCGGCATGCTGTTCACCGCCGCGAAGATCACGCACCTGGGCCTGCTGCCGCAGGGCCAGCCCGAGCGCGACACCCGCGTGATCGACATGCTGCACGCCCACGACGAGGCGGGCTTCGGCGGCTGCACCAACACCGGCGAGTGCACCTCGGTGTGCCCGAAGGGCATCCCGCTGGAGACCATCTCCCGGCTCAACAAGGACTACCGCAAGGCCCTGCACGCGGCGTCCTGACCCTGCACGAGGCACGGCCCGCTGTTTCGGCTCAGACCGAAACAGCGGGCCGTTTCGCAGCTGTACGCCGTCCGGGGCGGTGCGCGGCGCGGGGTTTGACTACCGTGTGCCGGGTTCGTTGCCCCTCGACCCGGAAGGGCGGGTATGAGCCGACCACGGATGTCCCCGATCGCCGCGATCCTGACCGCGCTGCTCACCGCCCTGCTCGCCGTGGGGCTGTGCCTGCTGGCCCGCGAGCTGATCGGCGGCCTGTCCGACCTGGGCGGCGAGGTCCCGCACAGCCTGCGCTGAGTCAGCGCGCCGCCAGCCACACCGCCCAGCCGAGCAGGCCCCCCAGCAGCAGCCCGCCGGCGCGGCGGGTGTGCAGGAACGCGATCGGCGCCCACCACAGCGGCCACACCGGGTTCTGCGGCGGCGGTTCGGCCGGCACCGGCTGCCCGAACGCGCGCACGACCTTGACCAGCATCGGCAGCGCGAACACGACCAGCAGCGCGGGCCACGGCAGCGCCCGCACCGCCACGAGCACGGCCACCCCCGCGTAGAACGCGATCATCATGGCCTGGGTGAGGCGCTTGGCGGCGTGCTCGCCGAGCAGCACCGGCAGCGTCCGGGTGCCCGCCGGGCCGTCGTAGGGCAGCTTGTCGATGTGCTTGGCCATCAGCACGGTGGTGGGCAGCAGCGCGTACACCGTCGCCGCGGCGAGCACCTGCCACGGCAGCGTGCCGGTGCCCGCGTAGTACACCCCGCCGACCATCAGCGGGCCCCAGGTGAGCAGCACGTCCAGCTCGCCCAGGCCGATCCGCTTCAGCCGCAGCGGCGGCGCGGTGTACGCCCACGACAGGAAGAGCCCGCCGAGCGCGAACGCGACGATCCACCAGTCCTGCCGCGCCACCAGCACCGCCATGATCACCAGGTCCACGACCTGGCACAGCAGGATCCCGGCCACGAGCTGGCGTTTGGTGACCAGCCCGGCCAGGATCGGGTGCGGGGCGTACAGGGCCCGCGGATAGTCCTCGGTGTCGTTGCCGGTCTGCGTGTCGGCCAGGTCGTTCATCAGGTTGTTGGCCAGGTGCGCCACCACGATGCCGGCCACGGCCAGGGCGACGTTGAGCCAGTCGACGGCTGTCTCGGCGATCGCGGCCAGCAGCACCGCCAGCAGGCCCGAGGTCAGCGTCATCGGCAGCACCCCGGCCCGGGTCACCACCAGCCAGCGCGTCACCTGGTCCACCACGCCCTGCTCGGGCGGGTTGGTGGTGATGAACGCGTACCGCCATGCGGCCAGCCGTGCCTGGATCGTCAGCGAGGATGATTCGGCGCTCACGGCCCGGACTGTACGCCGCCGCCGGTGCTCACAGCACGTTCGGCGCCAGCAGCTCGGCCAGCCAGCCGGGCACGGCCTGCCCCCACTTGGCCAGCTCCTGCTCGTCGCCGTCGGCCAGGGAGCGCTGCCAGGACAGGGCCCGGCTCACCTTCGCGGCCTGGATCGCCGGTTCGACTTCGGCGGCCAGCTCGGCGCGGGTGCCGTGGCCGGCCCACGGTTCCAGGTAGGCGTCGCGCAGCCGGGCCAGGACCGGGTCGCCGGGCTTGAGCCCGTACCGTTCGGCGGCCACCCGCAGCGCGACGAGCAGCACCGCGAACGGGTGCGCGACCGACGCGTCGCCCCAGTCGAAGAACCGGTACCCGTCGCCGACCAGGACGTTGTCGTCGTGCAGGTCGTCGTGCTGCACCGACAACGGCACCGCGCTCGCCGCCAGCTGCTCGCACAGCGCCGCGTAGCGTGGCTCGTGGGCGCGCAGCCGGGCCAGGTCCTCACCCAGCGCGGCGGCCACGCCCGGGTCGTCGAGCAGCGCGGCGAAGTGGCCCGGCAGCACGGCCGCGCTCATGTCGGGCACGCCGAGGGCGATCATGTCGCCCGCGTGGGGGGCGAGGTCGCGCTGCAGCTCGGCGTGGCGCGACAGCAGCTGCTCCCAGTGGCCGGGGTCGTCGGGCGCGGCCGCGCGCAGGGTCTGCCCGCCGTCGGGCAGCAGCGACCAGCCGCGTTGCGCGTCGATCGCGATCGGCTCCAGCACCCGCCCCGGCGCCCACCGGGCCAGGGCGTCCAGCAGCCGCGCCTCGTACGTCGAGCAGTGCCCGTTGGCCTTGAACCAGACCGTGGCGGCGCCGACGGGGACCTTCGCCAGCACCGACCAGGGCCGCACCCGGGTCTGCTCGACCGTCCCGGTCGGGCGCAGCCCCGCCGTGGTCAGCGTGTCGTCGATCCAGGCCAGCGCCTGTGACCAGTCGGGTACCACGGTGGAGTCCATGGCGGGCAGGCTACCGGCGCGGCTGCCACGGCCGCCTGCGGGTTCCGGCTCAGATCGCGACTATCAGCAGCGCCGACACCAGCAGCGCCAGCAGGTGCAGGGCCTGGTCGGCGGCGTACATGCCGCATACGGGGGTGGTCAGCTCGGCGAAGCGGGGCGAGCCGGTGGCCCGCAGGATCGCCCGCACCGGCCAGCGCCGGTCCAGGATCGCGTGGGTGCCCGCCGAGAACGCGAGCCCGGCGGCGATGCCCCACGGCGACAGCGGCAGTTCCAGCAGCGCGGTCGTGGCGATCAGCAGCACCGTCACGGTCAGGTGGTAGCCGGCCAGGTGCCCGGCCATCGCCGCCCAGCCGCCCCGGCCGGGCGCGGACTTGCCCTCCGCCTGCCGGTCGGTCTGCGCGACGTGGTCGCCGAGCTGGTGCCCGACGTACAGGACGAGCAGCACCACGGCGAACGTCGCCGCGCGCGCGACGACCAGCGGATCGGGTACGGAGGACATGCCGTCCATCGTTGCTCGCCGAAGCCTGCGGTGCTGCGATCCAGCCGACAGTTTCGATGTGTCGTCCACTACGGGGTGAGCGTGGAATGTGACCTGGTTCTCGCCCTGCGCGCTCGGTAGTGTGTCGGGCCGGTCCGGATCACGACACACGGGGAGTCCGTCGATGCAGTACGCCGCGCTCGTCCGCCCCGCCCTCGACCGGGTCTACAGCGCCATGCGGATGGCCGCCCGGGAGCAGTGCCGCCGCGTCAGCGAGCAGACGGGCCTGCGGCCCGGCCTGAACACCAGCTTCTACTTCGGGCTGCTGGCCCGGCCGATGCCCGCGGCGGCGTTCGCGGCGGTCACCGCCTACAGCGGCGGCGACATGAGCGACGAGCTGGCGCAGGGCGTGATGGCCGTCGACGGGCACGGCACCTGGTCGCTGACGCCGCGGGGCCGGGACTTCACCCTGGCGCTGCAGCAGGCGGTCGCCGACGGCGCGCAGGAGCACTGGGGGCGCGCCCACATCGCGACGATGCCGGGCCTGGCCGCGCTGCCGCGCCTGGCGGAGCTGCTCGCGGTGCTGCTGGAGGCGGGACAGGCCACCGGCGGTCCCGCGTTCGCGGCGGCGGCGCCGGTGTACGAGCCGGCCGGTGCGTCGTACGCGCTGCGGGTCAGCACCCGGATGGGGGCGCTGCGCCACCACCGCGGCGACGCGCACCGGGCCGCGTGGGCCGCGGCCGGGCTCACCCTGGACGAGCTGCGCGCCCTGGACGCCGCCGACCCGCTGCGCGCGGCGGTCGAGGACGACACGAACCGCCGCGACGCCCCCGTCTACGAGGCGCTCACCGAGGCGCAGCGCTGGGAGTTCCTGGCGCTGCTCGCGGCGCTGCCGGGCTGAGCGGCTCAGACGCCGAGGGACTCCAGGACGGTGGCGCCGGGCAGCCCGGCCAGGACCTTGCCCGGGACGAGGATCTTGCCGCGCCGGTTGCCGGAGCCGATGACCACGTACGGGGTGTCCGCGACGGCGGCGTCGACCAGGACCGGCCAGTCCTCGGGCAGGCCGATCGGGGTGATGCCGCCGTACTGCATCCCGGTCAGCGCCACGGCCTCGTCCATCGGCGCGAACGACGCCTTACGCGCCCCGAGGTGCTTGCGCACCAGGCCGTTGACGTCGGCGCGGGTGCTGGCCAGCACCAGGCACGCGGCGTAGGTCACGTCCTGGCCGCGTTTGGCGGCGACGATGACGCAGTTGGCCGACAGCTCGGGCGCGACGGCGTACGCCTGCCCGAAGTTGCCGGTGTCGGCCAGGTCGGGATCGGTGTCGACGACCAGCACCGAGGTGACGGGCTCGGCGCCGGTCCAGGCGGCCAGGGCCTGGGCCACCGGCGCGGCGAGCAGGTCGGCGCGGTCCACGGCGGGCCAGGCCGCCTCGAAGTTCCCGATCGGTGCGGCAGACATGGGCCCGATGCTACCCACGGCCGCGATAGGCTCGGCGATCAGATGGACGGCTGCCTGTTCTGCGAGATCGCCGCCGGCGACAAGCCGGCGTTCGTGGTGCACGCCGACGAGCACATCGTCGCGTTCCTGGACACCCGCCCGGTGTTCCCCGGGCACACCCTGGTGGTGCCCCGCACGCACGTGCCGACCCTGCACGACCTGCCCGCCGACGCGGTCGGCGGCTACTTCCAGCGGGTGCAGGCCATCGCCGGGGCGGTCGAGTCGGCGCTGCAGGCACAGGGCACGTTCGTGGCGCTGAACAACCGGATCAGCCAGAGCGTGCCGCACCTGCACACGCATGTGGTGCCCCGGCGCAAGGGCGACGGGCTGCGTGGTTTCTTCTGGCCCCGCACCAAGTACGCCGACGACGCGCAGGCCCGCGAGCACGCCGACGCGATCGCGGCCGCGCTGGCCGAAGCCTGAGCGCTCAGCGGGCCGTCTGGAACACGGCGGTGGTGGTGGCCAGGAAGTACACGATGAGCAGCACCGCGGCGAGCATCGCGCCACGGGTGGCCAGCAGCCATGCGGCACGCGCCGACTTCACCGCCGCCTTGGCCTTGGGCACGCCCGCGACGGCGCCCTTGTATCCGGCGCGTGCCTGCTGCATCTTCAGCCACCGGCGGCCGACGAACAGCCCCAGCAGCACCCCGATGATGCCGATCATCAACGCGTCCCCGGACATGTCCCGAACCTAGCCGCTGCACCACCGGCGGGCGATAGCTCATTCATCCACATTGGGCGTGCGGCCTGCGCTCAGTGCGGGAACATCCGGGGGATGCGGGTGTCGGTCTGGGCGCGGAACTCCTCGATGGCACGGCTGACCTGCCGCATGAGGTGCGTGTCCTCTATCCGGGGCAGCAGCAGGTTGCGGGCGGCCAGCCCGGCCAGGTCCACGGTGAAGTACACCGCCATCAGCGGGTTGACGAACAGCCTGCTGCCGGCGGTGCGGGCGGTGAACCGGACGTCGCCGTGCAGGCCCTGCAGCGCGGCGGCGATCTGCCCGTTGACGATGCTGGGCCAGCCCGGGGTCAGCGCCCGCGCGTGCACGACCGCCTCGACGTAGTCACGGGCCTGCGGCGAGCCGCCCGGGATGGACAGCGCCCCCAGGTACGCCCCGGCGTGTTCCAGCTCGGCGAGGTTCTCCAGCACCTGCACGTGGTTGACGCCGTGGTGGGCGTCGATGCCGAACCCGAGGCAGGTGACCAGCCGCACGGGCACGTCCAGGCCGTTGACGGCGGCGAGGCTGGTCATGTCCTCCTCGGGGGTGCCAAGGCCGGTCTCGTCGCCGCGCATGAGGATGTCGGTGCCGCCGTCGACGAGCACGACCGCGTCGGCGCGCAGCCGGCCGAGCAGCTCCCGGTAGGCCTGCCGCAGCGGCTGCACGCCGGTCTTCGGGAACGCGTACACCGTCGCGGGCAGCCCGCGCAGGGCCAGCCACTGCGCGAGGGTCCGCTCCGGGAAGTACCCGTCCAGGCCCTTCGTGTCCGGGCCGATCGCGGCCACGTCCTCGGCCACCCACACGGCGGGGTCCAGCGCGGTCAGGTCGGCGAACGACAGGTTCGCCAGGTGCACCTCGACCCCGTCGGCGTGCAGCTGCAGCGCCAGCGGCAGGCCCGCGTACACGTCGAACCCGCCGCCCGCCCCGGCGATCAGGACCCGCTCGCAGCCGGCCAGGGCCTCGAACAGGCCCGGTGTGCGCAGCGAAGGCATCAGACGGGGTCGGAGGGGAAGAACCGGCCGGACAGCGTCAGGTACTCGTTCGAGTCGAGGAACCGGCCCAGCACGAACCCGGACGCGGGCGTGAACGCCCGCCCGGACAGCACGTCCTCGCCGGGCACGAACTCGGCCAGCACCCCCTGCTGCGGCACGATGTCGGGGCCCCACGCGGGGGTGCCGACGGCGAAGCAGTACACGTCGACGCGGGTGCCGGGCAGGAAGCCGTGCCAGAACAGGTCCGGCTCGCCGTCGACGGGCAGGCCCGTCTGCTCGGCGATGTGCCGCTTGGCCGCGTTGACGGGCGTCTCGCCCGGCCGGATCGCACCACCGGGCAGGCTCCACCGGTTGGCCCGCACCGCCGACTGCTCGTCGCGCATGCGCAGCAGCACGGCACCGGTCCGGCCCACCAGGGCGGTCAGCGCGATACGGGTGCTCATGTGGCGAAGCGTACTTCGCCGCGTCACCCCCGCGCTGTCCCCGCCCGCCGTCGTACGGTCGGCTTAGGCTGTCCGCATGGCCGAGCCCAAGACCACCAGGAACGACGCGAGCGTCGAGGAGTTCCTCGCCGCCGTCGCCGACCCGCGCCGCCGTGCCGACGCCCAGGCCCTGTGCGAGCTGATGGAGCAGGTCACCGGGCAGCCGCCGGTGATGTGGGGCGCCGCCATCGTCGGTTTCGGGCAGTACCGCTACGAGTACGCCTCCGGCCGCACCGGCGACTGGCCCGCGGTGGCGTTCTCGCCGCGTAAGCAGAACCTGGTCGTCTACCTCGCCGAGGGCTTCGCCGACGACGCCGCCCTGCTCGCCCGGCTGGGCCCGGTCACCACCGGCAAGGCGTGCCTGTACGTCAAGCGCCTGGACGGCGTCGACACCGCCGCGCTGCGGGAGCTGGTCTCGTCCGGGTTCGCCCTGGTCCACGGCAGGACGATCACGAGCTGAGCGCCGTGCCGCCGCCGGGCGGGGCGGCCCGGTCGCCTATGGTGTGGCGGTGCTGATCCTGCTGCCGCCGTCGGAGGGCAAGGCCGCGTCCGGCTCCGGCAAACCGCTCGACCTGGACGCCCTGTCGCTGCCCGCGCTGCGCACCGCCCGCGAGCAGGCCCTGGCCGCGCTGGTCGGCCTGTGCTCCGGCGACGCGGTGCAGGCCGCCGAGGTGCTCGGCCTCAGCCCCGGCCTGGCGGGGGAGACGGCACGCAACGCCGCGCTGCGCACCGCGCCCGCGCTGCCCGCCGCCAAGCTCTACACCGGCGTCCTCTACGACAACCTCGGCCTGGCCGACCTGCCCCCGGCGGCCCGCACCCGCGCCCGCCGCACCCTGCTGATCTTCTCCGGGCTGTGGGGTGCGCTGCGCATCGACGACCGCGTCCCGCCGTACCGCTGCGCCATGGGCGTACGCCTGCCCGGGGTGGGCCTGCTGTCGGCGCACTGGCGCGAGCCCATGGCCCAGGCGCTGCCCGAGGCCGCCGGACGCGGCCTGGTCCTGGACCTGCGCTCGTCGATGTACACCCCCGCGTGGACCCCGCGCGGGGACGTCGCCGCCCGCACCGCGACCGTGCGGGTGCTGCACGAACGCAACGGCGCCCGCACCGTGGTCAGCCACTTCAACAAGGCCACCAAGGGCCGGCTGGTACGGGACCTGCTCGCCGACGGCGGCACCCCGCGCGACCCGGCGGAGCTGGCCAGCGCGCTGCGGGACCTGAAGTACACCGTGGAGACGCAGGCCCCGGCCCGCGCGGGCCGCCCGTGGCAGCTAGACGTCGTCGTCACCGAGCTGTAGCGAAAATCCTTTGTGGCGGCCGGGGCCGCCCCGTTACGGTATGCCGGTCAGCGAGCACGACGAACATCCCGAGGAGGCAGGCATGTGGCGCGACACCGATCCGCCTGCCCGGGGTGACCGGCGCCGCTGAGCGCCACGTGAACGGCCGACGCCGTCCGCCCCGCACACCGGGGACGGGCGGCGTTCTGCTTTGCACGAGCACGCGGGTGTAGCTCAACGGTCAGAGCACCGGCCTCCAAATCCGGCGGTTGCGGGTTCGAATCCTGCCGCCCGTGCTCCCACAACTTCATACGCACTGCCGGTGTGGCTCAGTGGTGAGAGCACCCGCCTGTCGAGCGGGGGGCCGCGGGTTCGATTCCCGTCACCGGCGCGAGATCGCACGGTTTACCGCCGCGAAAAGGGGTATCTGCCTGCTCGAAGGAGGTACCCCCGATGGACACCGGACAGATCATCATCCTGGCGGTCGTGCTCGTGGCCGTGGCCGTGGGCGCGTTCGTCGCCTGGCAGGCCATGCGCCGCCGGGAGCTGCGCAACCGGTTCGGCCCCGAGTACGACCGCGCCGTGGCCGAGTTCGACTCGCGCGGCGAGGCCGAGCGGGAGCTGCGTGATCGCGAGCGCCGCCACGGCGAGCTGGAACTGACCGAACTCTCCCCGGAGGATCACGCCCGGTTCGTGGTCCGCTGGCACGCGCTGCAGGCGCATTTCATCGACGCCCCGGCCGACGCCGTCGGTGAGGCCGACGAGCTGGTCACCGACCTGATCGCGGCCCGGGGTTACCCGACCGGCGACGCCGACGAGCAGCTGGCGCAGCTGTCGGTGGACCACGCCGCGACCCTGGAGTCGTACCGCCAGGCGCAGGCGATCGCCGACAAGAACCGCAACGGGCAGGCGAGCACCGAGGAGCTGCGCGTGGCGGTGGTCCGCTACCGCGAGCTGGTCGCGCAGCTGCTGGGCGAGGAGCCCGTGCCCGCCGACCCCACCCCCGCACGTCAGGACCAGGAGATCAACGCATGAGCCACGACACCAGGACCCACTTCGGACAGGACCTCGCCGACGAGACCGACCGCGACGGGCGGCTCAACGGCGTGCCGCACGAGCGCATGACCGACGACCGGGACGCGTTCGACGGCGAGCGGCCCGCCGACGACCGCGACGTGGTCGACGGCGAGCTCGTCGACCCGGCCGACGAGCCGGAGCACCGCCACGACCAGGACGGCGTCGTGGCCGCCGACCACGCCGACGGCGAGCGTGACGACGTCGAGCCGGTGGACCTCGACGGTTTCGGCGGCACCACCCGCGGCGGCCACGACGTGGCCGTCCCGGACACCGACGCCACCGACGACCCGGTGCACCCCGAGGCCCGTATCGGCGACGAGACGCCCAGCGCCGACGCGCCCGCCCACGGCGACGACGAGACCGGCGGCGAGCAGACCCGCACCCTCGACGACCTCGCCGACGTCGAGGTGACCGACGACGCGCTCGCCGAGCAGGCCGCCGCCGACGACGACCTGACCGACGCCGAGCGTGACGCCGTCGAGGCGGAGGCGGTCGACGCCGAGGCCGTCACGCCGGACGCCGACCCGGTGGTGGCCGGTGCGGACGCGGTGGACTCGCCGTCGGATGTGGACGCCACGGTGGCGGCCGCGTCGCTGTGGAGTGCCGGTGCCGCCGACGGCCTGCGGGAGCGGTGGCAGGCCGCGCAGCTGCGCTTCGTGGACGACCCGGCGGCAGTCGCGGCCGAGATGCGCGACCTGATCGGCGAGACGGTGGACCAGTTGCAGGCCAGCCTCGCGCAGCGGCGCCAGGAGCTGGACGAGGCGTTCGGCTCGGCCGGCACCGACACCGAGCAGCTGCGCCAGGCGGTGCAGCGCTACCGCGACTTCCACCAGCAGCTGCTGGAACGCTGAGGTCATCCCGTCCGGTGGGGGCGCGGCGCACTCGGGTGCGCCGCGCCCCGCCGCCGTACGGACCGCCCAACACGGCGAACAGACCCCATTCGGCCCGTATCTCGGATAAGGTGCACAGCTCGCGGAACGCAGCTACCCACCGTGATGACAGTGTTACGGTCGGCAGGTCGGCGCTCGCGCCCGCAGCGCAGCACGCGCGTGCCGCCCGCAGCCGAAACCACACCGAGCACGGAGGTAACCGACCGTGAGCACCGGCAAAGTCACCACCAAGGACGGCACCGAGATCTTCTACAAGGACTGGGGGACCGGGCAGCCCGTCGTCTTCAGCCACGGCTGGCCCCTCACGGCCGACGCCTGGGACGACCAGATGTGGTACGTCGTCTCCAACGGCTTCCGCGCCATCGCCCACGACCGGCGCGGCCACGGCCGCTCCAGCCAGCCGTGGGACGGCAACGACATGAACACCTACGCCGACGACCTCGCCGCCGTCATCGAGAAACTCGACCTGCGCGACATCGTGCTCGTCGGCCACTCCACCGGCGGCGGCGAGATCACCCGCTACATGGGCCGCCACGGCACCGACCGCGTCGCCAAGGCCGTGCTCGTCGGCGCCATCCCGCCGCTCATGCTGCAGACCGACGCCAACCCCGAAGGCCTGCCCCGCTCCGTCTTCGACGACATCCGCGCCGGCGTCGAACGCGACCGCTCCCAGTACTACCAGGACCTCAGCGCCCCGTTCTACGGCGCCAACCGGCCCGGCAGCAAGGTCAGCCAGGGCATCCGCGACCACTTCTGGCTGATGAGCATGACCGTCGGCTTCAAGGGCGCGTACGACTGCATCAAGGTCTTCTCCGAGACCGACCTGACCGAGGACTGCAAGAAGATCGACGTGCCCACGCTGATCATCCACGGTGACGACGACCAGATCGTGCCGATCGTCGCCGCCGCCAACAAGTCCTCCAAGCTCATCAAGGACAGCACCCTGCACGTCTACCCGGGGGCGCCGCACGGCCTGACCGCCACCCACCAGGACGAGTTCAACGCCGACCTGCTCGCCTTCCTCAAGGGCTGACACCAGGCCCCCCATTCGACCGGCCGCGCCTCCCGTTTCCGCGGGGCGCGGCCGGTCGCTGTCAACTCAAGTTGACAACCCGGTACGCGTCAACCTACATTGACACCATGAGCGACGCGACCAAACTCGCCGCCGCGGCCGGCAGCACCGACCCCGGCACCGGCCTACGCGCCGTGCTCGCCCTGCGCAGACTCCTCGAAACCCTCGAAGTGCTGCAGGTCGGCAACGCCCGCCGAGCCGGCTGGTCCTGGCAGGACATCGCCGACGCCCTCGAGGTCAGCCGCCAGGCCGTACACAAGAAACACGCCGCACGCTGGCCCGAACCGGACCGACGGGAGAAATGATGTTCGAACGATTCACCGACGCCGCCCGCGCCACCGTCAACGGCGCCCAGACCGAAGCCCGCCAACTCCGCCAGCACCACATCGGCACCGAACACCTCCTGCTCGCGCTCCTGCGCCCCGGCCCCGACACCGGCCTCGCCCACAACCTGCTCACCGCCACCGGCCTGCGCCACGACCAGGTCGCCGCCGACGTCACCCGCCTCGCCGACGCCACCGAACCCCTCGGCGCCGCCGACGCCGCCGCACTCGAAGCCATCGGCATCGACCTCGAAGCCGTCAAAGCCAAACTCGAAGAGAACTTCGGCCCGGGCGCCCTCACCCCGCCCAGCCCACCCGCCCGCCGCGGACTGTTCGGACGCCGCCGCGCCACCCCCACCAGCCCCGGCCACATCCCGTTCACCCCCCGCGCCAAAGTCGTGCTCGAACTCTCCCTGCGCGAAGCCCTCCGCCTCAAACACCGCCACATCGGCACCGAACACATCCTGCTCGGCCTCATCCGCGAAGGCCGCGGCCTCGCCGCCCGCATCCTCACCGACCACGGCATCGACCTGCCCGACCTGCGCACCCGCACCGAACAGGCCGCAGCCGGCACCAAAACCGCCTGACCCACGGCGGGCCGCGGATCCCGGCCCGCCGCACCGGCTTGACCTGGAGCGCACTCCAGCACCTACGCTCAACCCCAAGATCGAATCCCGCCTTGCGGGAGACCAGGGGAGAGCACCACATGCGCTACCGCACACTCGGCCGCACCGGCATCGACGTCAGCACCTACTGCCTCGGCACCATGATGCTCGGCAGCGTCGGCAACCCCGACCACGACGACTGCACCCGCATCATCCACCACGCCCTCCACCACGGCATCAACTTCATCGACACCGCCGACATGTACTCCGCCGGCGAATCCGAGACCATCGTCGGCAAAGCCCTCCAGCACCACCGCGACGACGTCATCCTCGCCACCAAAGTCCACTTCCCCATGGGCTCCGGCCGCAACCGCGGCGGCAACAACCGCCGCTGGATCCTCACCGCCGTCGACGACAGCCTCCGCCGCCTCCAGACCGACTGGATCGACCTCTACCAGATCCACCGCCCCGACCACACCACCGACATCGCCGAAACCCTCGCCACCCTCGACGACCTCGTCCGCGCCGGCAAAATCCGCGCCTACGGCTGCTCCACCTTCCCCGCCGAAGAACTCGTCGAAGCCCACCACGCCGCCCACCAGCGCGGCATCAGCCCCTTCCGCACCGAACAGCCGCCGTACTCCCTGCTCGCCCGCGGCATCGAAGCCGACATCCTGCCCGTCGCCCAGCGATACGGCATGGGCGTACTCACCTGGAGCCCCCTCGCCTCCGGCTTCCTCTCCGGACGCATCCAGCGCGACACCGTCGACCTCACCACCGGCCGCGCCGCCCTCACCCCACACCGCTTCGACCCCGCGGCCGCAGGCAACCACGCCAAATACGCCGCACTCGAACAACTCACCGCGCTCGCCGCCGACCTCGACACCACACTGCCCGCGCTCGCCGTCGCGTTCACCCAGGCCCACCCCGCCGTCACCGCGACCATCCTCGGACCGCGCACCACGGAGCAGCTCGACGCCGCCCTCAAGGGAGCAGAACTCGCGCTCGACGACGCCACCCTCGACCGCATCGACGGGATAGTCACGCCTGGCACCGACCTCTACCGGCCCGACGGCGCCTGGCAGCCTCCCGCGCTGGCCGACCGGCGCCTGCGCCGCCGCCCCCTCGACGAGCGCGCCGCCGCCTGACACAGGTGCGCTGACCAATATACCGCTGGCCAGGTCGCACACCCCGGCCTACCGTCCGGCCATGACCATCACCTACAGCTGGCGTACACCCTTCGACAACACCGAACTCGACGCGCTGCACGCCGTGGGCTTCGGGTACGAACCGTCCGGCCACGACTGGTGGGCACAGGTCAGCCGACACAGCCTCGGCTGGGTGTGCGCGCGTGACGGTGCGCGGCTCGCCGGATTCGTCAATGTCGCCTGGGACGGCGGCGGCCACGCGTTCCTGCTGGACACCGTGGTCGCCGCCGACCAGCGCCACCGCGGCGTCGGCACCGGGCTGGTGGCCGAGGCGGCACGGCAGGCGGCGGCGGCCGGATGCGAATGGCTCCACGTCGACTTCGAGCCACACCTGCGCGGCTTCTACTTCGACACCTGCGGCTTCCGTCCCACCGACGCCGGACTCATCCCGCTTCCTGGCCGCCCGGCACCAGGTCAGCCTGCGGTCTGAGCCGGACCGGCAGCGGCCGGACCCGTCGACCAGGCCGGCTCGGAAGCCTCCGGCACCAGGCGCTTGCGGTACTGACGCACCCTGCCTAGCGAGACGTCGTCTGAGATGTCGGCCACCGACAGGAACACGTCCTCCGTGCCGTACCGGCCGGCCGCCGCCTGCCAGCCCTGCGGCCGCACGCCCAGGCGCTTGCCGAGCAGCGCGAGGAAGATCTGCGCCTTCTGCCGGTCGAACCCCGGCAGCTCACGCAGCCGCGCAAGCACCACCCACGCCAACGGATCCGCCCACACCCGGGCCCCATCTCCGCCGTAACCCCGCGTCAGATGCTCGCACAGCCGCCGTACCCGCTGCGCCTTCACCGCCGGAAACGGATGCAGCACCGGCACCTTCGCGAACGCCGCCGTGAGCAGACCCATGTCCACCTCGCACAGGTGCGTCACGGTGAGGCGCTCGACCCCCAGCCGTTCGGCCAACCGCACCGGTGCCATGAACGCACGCTCCACCGGGTGCTGGTCGTCGTGGAGCAGCATCCCGATCAGCAGCGCCAGCGGATCGTCAGCCAATCGACGATCGACTTCCTCGTCCTGAGCCAGGTGCAACGCCACAATGAAGAGAATATGCGCCACGGGAGGAGGCCACGTGCAAGCCGACGCGCAGCCCTTGCCCTTCAACGCCGGCAACCCCGCCACGGTCGGGGTCTGGCGGGTGCGCCACGGCACGACCACGGCGATCGAAAAGATCATCCAGCCGCCGCCGACCGCTTTCACCGGTTCACCGCAATGGCAGACCAGCACCGATCCCCTTCACTGGAACTACTGGAAACGCGAGCTGCTGGCATACCGCACGGGTCTGTGCCGTGAGGTCTTCGCCGATGCCGGCCTCTGCGCGCCCGCGGTCCTCGACGCCCGGAAACTGCCCGAAGGCCGCTGGCGGCTCGTGCTGGCCGACTGTCCCGGCCGCACCGCCGCCGCGTGGACGGTCGCCGACTCCGGCGACTTCGCGAACCGCCTGGGCCGGGCCCAGGCACGCTTCGTGCACCAGGTGCCGAGGATCAGCTGGCTGTCACACAACTGGCTCGGCCAGTACCTGGCTGACCGGGACGTCGATCCCGACCCGGACTGGACCGGAGCATTCGCCCAGACCTGGCCCCCGCACCTGCGCGCCGGACTGCAACGGCTCTGGGAACGCCGCCGCGAGCTGCTCGCCGTCGCCGCCGCGCTCCCACGCACACTGTGCCACCTGGACGTATGGCCAATGAACCTCTTCACCACAGGCGACCAGTACTCAATCATCGACTGGGCGTTCATCGGCGAAGGCGCCGTCGGCGAAGACGTCTCCAACCTGATCGTCGACTCGATGACCGACGGGCTCTACCCGCCGTCCATCCTGCCCGAACTGGTATCGGCCAGCACCGAGGGATACCTGGCGGGCCTACGTGCCAGCGGATGCCGGCTCGACGTGGCGACGGTACGCCGGGGGATAGCCGCGACCGGAGCAGCCAAATACACCTGGCTCGCCCCCGCGATGCTCCGCGCGGCCCAGCGCGCCGAACCCGTCGGGGCGGTGCACTACGGACTGGCCCGCCCCGCGACCGAGGCGTTCGACCACCGGCGGGAACTCTTCGAACTGCTCGTCAGCTGGGCACGCCTGGCCGAGGACGGATAGCCCCGACCCTCACGACGGCCGGAAATACTCCCGGAAGGTCTGGTGAGCCAACCGGTACACCGTCGTTCCGTCCTCCGCATCGATCATCACGTACGGCGCTGCCGCCGCCAGAACGTCGTCGACATCGGCCTCACGCACCTCCCCGGCCGACGACAGCGCTGCGGCCACCGTCGTCAACAGCTTGTCCGCCCGCGGCAACCCACGCCCCCGCGCGCACGCCAACGCCTCCAAGGTCGGCTCCGCCAGCGGAAACCGGTGGTTCAGCCGCTCGATCGCCTCCGCGAACAGCGCCCGGTGGTCCCTGTCCAGCAACCTGGCAAGCCTCAGCCGTCGATGCGGCAGCAGCAACTGAGGACGCGCCAATATCTCATGTATCGCCAGCCGCGCGAACAGGAAATGCCGGCCCCGCAACGCCTCCACCACCCAGTCGACCGCACCCGAATCGGCTACCCCCGCCATGACCAGCCGCCGCCGCACGTACGCACCCACCGCCGCTGGGTCATGACCCAGCGTCTGCACCTGCGTGTCGGGCCCCCGCAACAACGCGAGCAGATCCTCGCCGGCCGGCCCCGCCACATCCGGATCGGTGCCCGTCGCCGGGCGCATCCCCAGCACCACCCGGCAGCCGGGCACCCCCACCAGCCGCCGCCACACGCCGCTCGCCAACGCCTGCGGCTCCTGCGCCTCATCCAGCGCATCAGCAAGGACCCGAAACGGCATTCCACGTGCGTGCAACGCGGCAACCAGCCCATCGACGCCGTCGACCGACCCCACACCGGAAGCCCACGCCAGACGCTCGACCACGTCGCTGACACGCAACCCCGTCAGGCTCATCACCGCGTGGAAAGCCCGCGCCGGAGCCGCGTACACAGGCACGTAGTCCGTAGCGCGGGCCAGCAGATCCCGCATACCCGGATCGGACTCGACCAGCACGTTACCGAGCAGGGCCGACTTACCCACGCCCGGCGGACCGGTCACCACATACAGGCCACGGCCCGAACCCCGCAGCCAGTCCACGATCCGGCGGCTCTCCTCAGCACGCCCCACAAAATGCCACGCCAGCTCACCCAGCTCCCCACCCTGCGCCTTCGGCAGGAAATGCGTCCGCTCATCGGCCGACAGACCCAACAGGAACCGCCGGAACTCCTCATACAGGTCCAGCGGCGCGTTGACCGGGCCCGGCAACACCCGGCGCCGCACCAGCCGAGCGGCCCTCCGCGCGGACAGCAGATGAGCGCAGCCCTCCTCCAGCCGATCCTCCAGCCGGCCAACCAGATCCTTCAGGGACACCGACTCGTCATTGTCCGTGTACGACCGCAGCGTCGCCTCCAGCGCGTCGGAAAACCTCCCCAGATACCCGGTGCCCTCACCACCGGACCCGATCAGCGCCAGCCGTTGCGGGCTCGTGTGACGGCCGAGCAGGTGAGACGCCAGACGCCGCACGAACGTGTCGGCACCACACGCCTCCACCACCACCATCGCCCAGGCGTCCGCATGCGCCGCACGCCGCTGCCACTCGTTCACCACATGATCAGCGACCGCGTGCGGACTGAGGCCCGTACCGCGCATCGGCTTACCGGTCTCGTAGACACCCAGCCACGCATCGTCGCCGTCGCTCTCGCCGTGGCCAAGCCACACCACCACCGAACAACGCGCCGGATCCGGCTCCGACCACCGACGCAGCTCCTCGTTGACCGCAGACATGCTCGGCCCGGCCGGCGGCGGCCAAGGCGACCCCGACAACCCACCCAACTCCCGAAACAGCTCGGCCACCCGCCGCAGCTGCACCTCCATGTCGGAGATCGGGTCGTGATGGGCGTACGCGCCGACCCCGACCAGCAGCACCTCGAAGCTGTCGCCCCCGCCCGTCATGACGTCGCAAGTACCAACTGGCGCACCGCCGACGCGCCACCACTCTTGACCTCGACCCGGTACAGACCGCGAGCCGGCAGACGCACATACGCGACCGTGGCTCCACCCGCCGCGACGAATACGGGCCGCGCCACCGACGCCCCGGTCCCGGCGTCGACCACACGGCACGTCACTCGCGCAGGATCCGAGCGGTTCACCGCCACGACGTCGAACTGCTCGCCGACCTGGACCACATCAGGCACCTCCACACCCACACCTTCGGCACCCAGCGGCGGCCCGAGCGGCGACTCCGTCAGGACCGCCCGCACATGTGCGATCACCTCGGCCGTCCGTGCCAGCGCCCCGTGCCCCTGCGACACGTACGTGGGCTCCACGCCCGGCGGCGCAGCCGCATCACGGTAGACGGTGCCGTCACCGGCCCGGTTCTCGGCGCCAGCGAGGAAGTCGTGCACCGTGACCACGCCCTCCACGATCTCCAGCGACTGAGCCGTCGGCTGATCCACCCCGACGACCGCACGCAGCCCCGGCCGCCCGAGCAGCCGATCGGCCTCAGCCGAGAACGGCAGCGCCGCCTTGGCCAGATCCAGGTCGCCGCCGAAATCCGCCACGTCAACCGGCTCCAGTCGGCGCAGCCCCCCTGCGGCGCGCACACACCGGTACCGGGGGAGCAGGTCGTAAAGACCCGGCAGCGCCACAGCCAGCTCACGCACCCTCCGGTGCGGCAACGGAACGGGCGTGCCCAGCCCAGAGTTGATCATCTTGGTGGCCGCGACCGCGCCGAAGAACGGCGTCCCGATAGTTATGACACTTCGGGTGATCTCCGAACCGCCGAGCAACTCCGTGAACCACCTCGCGACCAGCCCTCCCATGGAATGGGCGACCAGCACCAGACGCGCTTGCGGATCACCCAGCCGATGCCGCCGCCACCGCTCCAGATGCCGCACCGCCGCCTGCGCCAGCCCTTGGGCGTTCACTGACACCGCCAGCCGCCAGTCGTACGGGAACTCGGCCACCGCCGCCGGGTCGGCGCACACCTGCCGCAGCGCAGCCAGCAGCTCGGTATAGGGCTCCACTCCACGCAGGAACGGCGCGAACGCCGGCGCGCGAAGCAGCCGCGTGGCCCGCACCGGCGCCCTGCCCGGCATCAGTGGCAGCAGGCCGTCCCCACCCAACCAGGCGTCGGCGTACCATCGCACGTCCGCCATACCCCAGACCACCGAGTCCGTCCGCTCGTCGACGAGCTCGCTGCCCATGATCCCGGGGATGACCATCACCGCATCCCGCATCCCGGCCCTCCTTCACGAGCGAGTCCCCGTCACGCCAAGCATAAGAACACCCGCGTCAGTGCCGATGGCAACCCGATCACGCTGCGCGACAAGGATGTGCGGCTGCACCCCCAACGGCAGGACATGCAGCGGCGAGCCCGATTCCACATCCCACAGACGCACCGTCTGATCACCGCCGATGCTCACCAGCGCCTCACCCGAACCGGTCGAGACCAGCCCGAGCGAGCGCACCGTGCCACGATGGCCGGTCATGGCAGGCAGCAGCTGGCGGCCGCTCTCCGCATCCCACACGATGATCGACCCGTCATTGCCACCAGTGACCAGGCGCACCCCACCCGCGACCGGAACTGCGACGATCGTGCGCACCCAGTCGGTGTGACCACGCAAAGGGGGCCCCGCCGGTTCGAACGTCGCAGCGCTCCACCGCAGCACCGACTGATCGTTGCCAGCGGTGAACAGCAGCCGCTGCCCACCCACCGAGGCGCAGGCCATCGTCCGCACCGCGTTCAGGTGACCGCGCAGTGGTGGCCGCACCTCGCCACCGGTGCCGTCCCAGACCCTGATCACGCCGTCGTTGCCGCCGCTGGCGAACAACGAACCGCCGAGATCGGCGATCGCCCGCACCCAGCCATCATGGGCCTGCCACCCTGGCCCCACGGGCTCCGACATGTCCGGCGACCAGAGCCGTATCCGGCCGTCATCACCGCCACTGGCCACCAGTCCGGCCACCCGCTGCAGCACCGTGACCGCACCGGAATGCGCCCGCCACGGCAACCGGACGACCTCACCACCGTCAAACGACCACCCGACCACCAGACCGTCCGCGCTGCCCGTGAACAGTACCGTCGCCGACCCGCTCGCCGCCGATGTCGCCGCCCGCACCGACCCGCGATGGTGCGCCGCGGAGGCCGGGGGAGGCGGCAGCACGGTGCTCCACAACCGCACGGTGCCGTCCTCACCGCCCGTGGCCAGCAACGACCTGCCGTCCAACATCGTCAGGCCACCGACGGCGGTGACCGGGCCGAGATGCCCGCCCCCGGCGACCTGCCGGGACGTCCCGTCGCTCGGCTCCAGGGCCCAGACCGTGCCCGCGTCAGTGCCGGCCATCAGCACGCCGCCGATGCCGGACGGCACCGCCGCCAGGCACGAAATCCAGTCGACCGCTCGTGACCACGAAGACGACACCGCACCGGTGGCCGTGTCGCAGACCATGACCGCACCGTCCACGTTCGCGACCGCGATCGCATCCCCGTCACCGGTCCGCACCGCCGTGAGGTGCAAGACCGGACCACCCTGGCCGCGAGTGTGCAGCTCACCGCCCGGAAGCCGCCTGATCCGCAGCTCGCCGTTCTCGGCCGTGGCGACCGCGGCGCCACCGCCTGCCAGAATCAGCGCCACCGCGAGCTCGACACCTGGCGCGGCGAACTCCGACCGCGGCTCCAGGTCGGCGGACCAGACGGTGACCCCGCCGGCCGACGCCGACAGAACATGCTCGTCCAGGTCTGCTCCTGCCGCGCCGACGCTCAGCGAGAGCACCGCCGAGGCCAGCTGCCGCTCGGCGGTCAACCGGCCGGTCCTGACGTCCCACAGCCGAACGGCTCCGTCTTCGCCGCCGGTGACGAAGCCGCCGGCCGTGGCGGCGATCGCGGTGACCGCACCGGCGTGCGCCGCCAACGGGTCCAGCACGGGCTGGCCGGCCTCGGGGTCCCAAAGCCGCACGACACCGTCCTCGGCCCCGGTCGCGAGCAGCTTGCGGTTCGGTCCGGCCACGACGGCCGTCAGCACGGTAACCTTGGCGGTGTGCGCGCCCAGTGTCACGTGCAGCGGTTCGTAGCGGTGGTGACACCAGTCGAAACGCCATCGCCCGACCCCGGCGAAGTGTTCCCGGGGTTCGGCGCCGCCGAGCCTGCTGGCCTCGATCGCCCGGATGGCGGCCCGGTCCTCGGGCGCGGCGGCGACCAGGAGGTGGTGGGCCGCGAGCACCGAGGCGACGCTCATGGGAAGATCCGATCGTCCGAAAGCGACTCGGAGTGCCTCGCCGGCTACTCGCTGGGGGTCCAGCCAGTCGATCACTACACCCTCGTCCGCGAGCAGCTGCCAGGCATTTGCCTCGGCCACGTGCTCAGGAAGGTAGCGGGACAGATAGGGGCTGGGCGGCTCAGGCAAGCCCTCGCGGACCAGGGCCAGTAGCCGCGCCACCACCGCGGTGAGGCGCCGTTCGGCTTCCGTCATCCCACCCCCCGGACCGCCCGCGGTATGCGCAGGACCATCTTAGATGGAGTTCGCGGTGAGCAGTGAAGTGCGCGGCGGCGGCCAACGAACCGCCGACGAGCGCTACGGAGCCGGATGAGCGCATTAGTGCCGTGTCGGGACGGTTGGTCTGACATGGGCTAAGCCCCGATGTTGCCGCTCCGTGGCCCTCAGGGCGTTTATGCAGGTCAGGGCCACTGTAATAGATCTTGAACTTGTCGGCGTTGCGGCGGTCACGGAATCAGCCCGGCTGTTGCACCTGCTGACGGGGACGTGTGCGCACGGGCCCGTACACAACTGCGTGAAATCTGACGGCTAGTCGGCCTGATGCGAGTTCTGGAGCGCGCGAAGGCAATGACGCACTGAGGTCACATAGATTCCGTTCCGGCATCATAACAGTCATTATGTTGTACGGCATTTATGAGCCGAACTCTGATCCTGAGCCCGTTTTCTGATTATTGAATTACCGGTAATGCCAATCCAGTAATTGACCCAGGGTTCGGCTGAGCGTGGCGCGGCCTTCGGAAGCCTCGCGGGAGACGCCGGGCGTCGTTGTTCAGAGTCCGAACAGCGTTGCGACGCGGTCGACGAGTTCGTCCTCGGACATCGCGCCGTCGACTTCCACGGCGGGCAGGTTCAGGCGGGCCACTTCCCCGCGCAGCCGGTCGGTGAACAGGCGCTCGCGCTCGAACAGGTTGCGCAGCGCCCGCTCCGGGTCGCTGGTCCGGCCGGCGATCTTCCATGTGGAGCCCCGGGTGTCGAAGGCGGTCCGCCGGAAGTCCGGGGTGGGCAGCAGCCACACCGCGTGGGTACGGTCCGCGAGCAGCGGCTCGACCAGGTGCGGCAGCAGCCGGAAGCCCTCGGCGACGACGGGCGGCGAGGTGGGCGTCGTCGCCAGGTCGTGGACGATGTGGTCGAAGCCCTCGCCGCGGTACCAGTGGAACGTGTCCAGCATTACCTGCGGGGATCGCAGCAGCCAGCGCTCGTCCAGGTCCATGGCGGCGAAGGCTGCCAGCAGTGGGCTGTCGTCGGAGGTGCTGCGCGCGGCGTGCTCGGTCATGACGTCGTCGGTGGCGTAGAGCCGCAGGCCGTGGCGTTCGGCGAGCCGCCGGGCGACGGTCGACTTGGCCGCGCCGCTCGCGCCGCCGATCCAGTAGACGTGCGGCAGCCGGGGTGTGGGCATCCTTCACCGTAAGCGCTGCCGATATTCGCGGGCGCGACATCGCGGCCGGGGGTACGGTCCGCCGATGAGTGATTCCACGTACGACGGGGACGGCTTCTTCGGCGAGCCGGTGGCGGCGGGGTACGACGACGCGGTGTCGGACTGGTTCCGGCCGGAGGTGGTCGGCGCGGCCGTGGACGTGCTGGCGGGGCTGGCCGGTGGCGGCCGGGCGCTGGAGTTCGCGATCGGCACGGGCCGGGTCGCGCTGCCGCTGGCGCAGCGCGGTGTGCCGGTGCACGGTATCGACCTGTCGCGGGCGATGGTGTCGCGGCTGCGGGCCAAGCCGGGCGGTGACGCGATCGAGGTGACCATGGGCGACATCGCCACGACGCGGGTGGCGGGTACGTTCTCGGTCGTCTATCTCGTCTTCAATACGATCATGAACTTGACCACGCAGGACGCGCAGGTGGAGTGTTTCCGCAACGCCGCGGCGCACCTCTCCCCCGGCGGCACGTTCGTCGTCGAGGTGATGGTGCCTGAGCTGCGGAAACTCCCGGCCGGGCAGAGTGCGGTGCCGTTCCGGGTGACCCCGACGCGGTGGGCGTTCGACCACTATGACGTGGCCACGCAGGCGATGAGCTCGAACTACGTGGAGGTGGTGGACGGGCGTGGGTCGTACCGGTCCATTCCCTTCCGGTACGCGTGGCCGGCGGAGTTCGACCTGATGGCACGGCTGGCGGGGCTGCGGCTTCGGGAGCGCTGGGCGGACTGGGACGGCACGCCGTTCGGCAGTGAGAGCGAGAAGCACGTGTCGGTGTGGGAGAGGCCCTGATCTGGCATTTCCTGGCCGACACGCGGCCGAGGCCGTTGGTGCTCACGTTCTGTGTCGATAGTGTCACCGTCGGAAGTTGACCGGGTACTGCGGGTGTTCCGTGGTCATCACCGACGGGGGTTCTACATGTCCGTATCCAGGATCGTCCGATGGGCTGCCGCTGCGGCCATCGTCACGGCCGGCGCGCTGGCCGGTCCGGCGAGCGCCGCTCCGCCTGCTGAGCCGCCGGCGGTGCCGGGGACGCAGGCGAGCCGGTTCGAGGTGCCGCTGACGGGTTCGGCGACGTTCGAGGAGCTGGGTGAGCTGGCGTTCACGGGCACGGTGCGGGTGGCCGTGTCGAATCCGGCTGACGCGGCGGCCAAGCGGATCATCCACACGCGGCTGGGCGAGGTGGTCGGCACGGGCACGGGGGTGACCTGTGAGGCGCGCAGTGCGGAGCACTTCCGGCTGGCGGTGGCGGAGACGCTGACGTTCACGGGGACGTTCGACCTGGTGCCGCCGGATGGTACGGCGGCGGGTGACGCGGCTGAGGCGTGCTGGGGGCAGCACCTGGACGTGGAGTTCACGGTGGCGCTGGGCGCCGACGGCAAGGTCACGGGCCAGCCGACGGCGGTCGTGGCGGAGGTTCCGGCGCCGTAGTGGTGCGGGTTCGGGGCGGGTCGTGCTGCGGCACGGCCCGCTTTTTCGTTGTGGGGCTTTACCCGGCCCCTGGGGCAGGACGCAGACTGGCGCGCGTGGCGGTTGGGGATGTTCGGCGCGGTGAGCTGACGACCGGTGAGTTCGGCCGGCGGTCGGGTCTGTCGGTGAAGGCGCTGCGGTTGTATGACGTGTCGGGGCTGCTGTGCCCGGCGCGGGTGGATTCGGTGACGGGTTACCGGTGGTATGCGGTGGAGCAGCTGGCGCGGGCGCGGCGGATCAGCTTGCTGCGCCAGCTGGAGATGCCGCTGGCGGTGATCGGCGAGCTGCTGGCGCTGTCCGACGAGGAGGCCGTGTTGCGGCTGGAGCGGTGGTGGGCGGCGCAGGAGGCGGCGGTGGTGGCGCGGCGGGGCACGCTGTCGCAGTTGCGGGGCGAGCTGTTGCGGGCGGCGGTGCCGGAGGTGGCGTTTGCGGTGGCGGTGCGGCGGGTGCCGGAGGTGAAGGTGGCGGCGCTGCGGTTCGAGGTGGATCAGCAGGGGCTGGTGGCGGCGATGCGGTTGGGTGAGGACGTGTTGCGGCGGCATCTGGCGGCTTCGGGTGTGGGGCCGGGTGGGTCGTTGCGGGTGCTGTATCTGGGGCCGGTGACGCCGGACTGTGCGGCGCCGATCGAGGTGTGTGTGCCGTTCTCGGGTGGGCTGGAGCCGGCGCGTACGGAGGTGTTCTGCACGGTGCTGCGGGATGACTGCTTCTATCCGCGGATCATGTCGGCGTATGCGGCGGTGGACGGGTTCGTGCGGGATGCGGGTCTGGTGGCGGCGGGTCCGGTGCGGGAGGTGTATCTGGCGGACTGGGATGCGGTGGCCGGGGATGGGCCGTACGCGGAGGTGGCGATGCCGGTGGAGGGGTGGTCGTGATGGTGCGGGACTGGTCGGGCCACTCCCCCTACAGCGATCCGGGTGGGTTCGCGCCGTTGCTGGACGGGTTGCCGGGTGAGGTGCGGGAGCTGGCGGCGGTGGTGCGCAACGTGCTGGTGCACTACCGGGCGGCGGGGATCGTGTTCGAGGGCGGGCGGCTGGCGGAGATCGACAACCGGTGGGTGGACCGGATCCTTGCCGCTGATCAGGGGCGTTTCCCGGTGCCGCTGGAGGTGCCGCGGCCGGTGGGGTCGCGGGTGGTGGGCTGTTGCCGGGACTTCACGTTGCTGACGGTGGCGGCGTTGCGGCAGCGTGGGGTGCCGGCGCGGTCGCGGGTGGGGTTCGCGTCGTATCTGGTGCCGGGGTTTCACTGCGATCACGTGGTGGCGGAGTTCTGGGACGGCGAGCGGTGGGTATGGGTGGACGCCCAGCTGGATCCGGCACGCGGCTGGGGGTTCGATCCGGCGGATGTGCCGGGTGCGGTGTTCGCGTCGGCGGCGTCGGTGTGGTCGGCGTACCGACGCGGTGAGGTCGACGTGGACCGGTATGGGGTGGATCCGTCGCTGCCGCAGTTGTCCGGGGGCTGGTTGGTGTTCGACTACGTGCTGCTGGAGCTGGCGCATCGGCAGGGCGACGAGCTGCTGTTGTGGGACGGCTGGGGTGGCATGGTCGAGGATCTGGCGGGGGCGGACCTGGGGCTGGCCGATGGGGTGTCGGCGTTGCTGCTGGCCGCGGACGGCGGTGACGAGTCTGCGGAGCGGGAGCTTGCGGCCTGGTACGCGCGGGATGCGCGGCTGCGCCCGTCGGGCCGGGTGCGGTGTCGTTCGCCGCGTGGCGTGACGGATTGGGTGGAGCTGCGGGGCTGACGGTCGTAGCGTCAGCCCTCGGCCGGTTCGGGTGCGTAGCCACAGGTCTGCGGGCCGCAGGTGGTTTTGTGGTCGCGGCCCCAGAGGTAGGTGTCGCGTTCGGTGGCTCGGGCGAGGTGAACGAGGCGGGCCTGCCTGCGTCGGGGCAGGTTCTGGGGCAGTGCCGTGAACGTCTCGGGCATGACGGCGATCATGCTGCTGACCTGTTCGCCGTCGTACATCCGCAGCAGTACGGTGCACTGCCACCAGCGTATGGTGCCTTCGCTGCCCTCGGGCCGGCCGGGCCAGTAGTAGTCGGCCGGGTCGGGGACGATGTGGTGGACTGCGTCGGGGTGGAGGTGGTGGTGGAGCCAAGGCCCGCCTTTGCCGAGGCCGAGGCGTAGGCGCCCGGCTTCTTCGTAGAGCGCGCATACCGTGGCGGTGTCGACGGCTTTGAGTGCGCGTGCTGCTTCCGGTAGTGGTTGTTCGCCGGGTGGGGCCTGCACCGGCCAGCGTCCGAGCAGTGCGCTGGCCTCCTGCCGAAGTGTCAGGGCCGGCGGGGTGCTCGGACGCTGCGGGATGGGTGGTGGCGGCGTCCACCGGGGATGGTGCGCTGTGATGTGGCCCAGCATCCATGCCCTGGCCTGCGGGCCTGCTGTGTTCCAGGTCCAGCTCATCGGCCGCTGGGTCAGGGCCTGCTCGCGGGTGCTGGCCGTTGCCCCGCGGCGGGACGGCGACCATCTCCTCGGCCGGGTTATGCCGGGCAGGTTGTGGCAGAGGTCGGCGAGGAACCGGATACGTTCCAGGGTCTTGTCCGGTGACTGGTCCTCCGGTAGATGTCTGGCTCCGTAGGCCAGATAGCGGATCTCGATGAACGCCTGCGCCGACAGGAGCGCGGCCACCTCCCGGTCTTGTTCGGCCTCGCGGTGCCTCATCGCGGATCCTCTTCCCTGCCCGGTGCGTCGGTGCCGCCGCTGAAGCCGCGGCCCCGACGCACCGTACCGGTGCGGGGGTTCAGCTGAGGTCGCAGGCGTCGAGGGAGCGTTCGTATCCGTTGAAGAACGCGCGGGTGCGCTGCTGGACGGTGCCGTGGGAGTCGGGGGCGAACCAGGGCTGGCCTTCGGGGTCGCCGACGGCGAGCAGGCCGGTGCGGAACTCGTCGAGGTCGCCGTCGGCGAGGGTGAGGTCGCCGCTGCGGACGGAGTCGCCGAGGTAGGCGCCGGCCATGCAGTCGGCCTGGAGTTCGTGGTCGATGGCGTAGCGGTGTTCGATGCCGAGGCGGGCCTGGATGGCGTGGGCGTATTCGTGGCCGAGCAGGTAGAACACGAACGCGTCGCCGATGCGGCGGAAAGCGGTGACGGCCCAGTCGGCGTCGTAGGCGATGAAGTCCCCTGCGGGGCAGTAGACGGCGTTGTTGGCGGGGATGGGTTCGGGGCCGCAGGCGAGGTCGCCGGTGTTGCGGTAGGGGCTGACGGTGCGCACGGGGGTGAACGCGACGCCGGAGTCGGTGAAGACGGCTTTCCAGTAGCGTTCGGCCTGGCCGACGGCGCCGCGGGCGTCGCGCTGGAACTCTTCGACGGTCTTGGTGCCGTCGACTTCGGCGCTGGCGGTGGCTTGCGGGGCGTTGGGCTGGGGTGCGGGGTCGTCGGGCAGGGTGGGGTCGTCGGGCAGGGCGCCGCAGCCGAGGGTCAGCACGGTGGCGGCGGCGAGTGCGACGGTCCAGCGGGTGCGGTGGCGGGCGGGCATCGCTCGTCCTTTCGGGGGCTGTCTTCTGTTGTAGCCGATGCCCACATCGGTGCAAGATCTGTCGCGGCTGGCAGGCCCGCTTCGCGACGTGTGGCCGGGAGTGTCACTCCCACCTGGTTCGATAGGGCTCGACAGTACTCAAGGCATCCGGGCGAGGAGTGTTCGTGGGCACGTGGGGCAGCGGGAACTTCGAGAGCGACACGGCGCTGGATCACCTGTCGATCGTCGTCGACCGGCTCGTCGCCGAGGTCGCCGAGGCGATGGCCGACGATCCGGTCACCATCGAGCCTGACGAGTACTGGGGTGTCGCCGTGCCGTGCAACCTGGAGCTGCTGCACGTCCTCGTCCAGGCCGGCTACGCCTCCGGCAGCCTGCCGGAGGCCGGGGTCGTCGAAGCGTGGAAGGAGACCTTCATGGCCGTCTGGGAGCGGACCATCGACGATCTGGAGCCGTCGCCGGCTTTCAAACAGGAGCGGCGGGCGGTGCTGAACCGTACGTTCGACCGGCTGGCCGACGCCGCCGCCCGGCGGCCGTAGGCTCGGGGCGTGCAGGGGTTCGCGCGCCGGGAGTTCCAGCTGATGCTGCTGCGGCGGATGTTCGACTTCCAGCCCGACCTGGTCGAGGCGGCGTGCGTCGAGCTGGGTGTGTCGCATCGGGAGTACATGGCGGCGCACAACCGGTGGCAGACGATGCTGCGCTCGCGGACGGCACCGAAGGGCCTGGCGCTGTACGGGGCGGTGCTGGGTCCGGCCGATGAGCGGTATGAGGTGCCGTTCGGGGATGCGCGGATGACGGCGCACCGGTGGCGCCTGCCTGGCCTGTGGCCGGATCTGCGGTTCGAGGCGCTGGTGGGCGCCGGGGATGTCGTGTTGCACGGGTGGCTGGTGCGGGCGGCGGGTTCGCCGGTGCCGGAGCTGGGGCCGGTGGGGTCGCTGGCGCCGTGGTCGTGTGTGGTCGACGACGTGCTGGCGAGGTTCCCGGGTGCGGTGCAGCGCGATCCGGAGGTGCCGGCGCGGTGGGGTGTGGACGTGCCCGAGCCGGCCGGTGGGGTGTGGCGGCTGATGTTCGTGTACGGCCTGCTGCAGCAGGTGTCGCGCTAGGCCGGTCGGACGGTGTCGCCGGGCCGGATGCGGCCGGGCTGGACGACCTGGGCGTATACGCCGGCGCAGGGCTGGGGGCCGAGGCCGGGCAGCGGCACGATGCGGTGGTGGTCGGCGAGCACGCGCAGTGCGCCGGTGTCGCGGGGCAGGTCGCCGTGGGCGAGGGTGGGTATCACGCAGCGGGGTGTGGCGGCGATGACCCGCAGGACGAGGTCGGCGCCGATGCGCAGGTCGCGGCCGGGCCATTCGTCTTCGGGGAAGCCACCGGTGCGGGCGTCGATGACGATGTTGGGCCGGTAGCGGCGGGCGGCCGCGGGCTGGTGCGGGTGCAGTGCGGTGATGGTGTCCAGGGTGCCGGTGGTGATCAGGTGCAGGGGCGCGAAGTCGAAGAACGTGCCCGGTGGGGCGCCGGTGCCCAGCTCGCTGACGGTGAGCGGGGTGTCGTCGGTGAGGCCGTGGCGCAGGACGGCGTCGGGGTCTGCGCGGTCGAGGCGGGCCTGCGCGGGCGGGGTGGCGGTGAGGGTGACGTCACGGCCGAGCAGCTCGGACAGGGCCTTGCTCACGGCGGGGTCGGTGCTGTGGGTGTCCAGGCCGGGGCCGGTGATGCGGACGCCGGTGTCGTCGGTGGTGGCGGTGAGGGTGAGCAGCCGCTGCCACCGGCGGGGGTGTTTGGCGCTGGCGATGCGGCCGGTGGCGGTGTCGTGCAGGGCGAGGGCGCGGTCGCCGGTGATGCCCCGTGCGGTCACGTCGGCTGCGGTGAGCTGCTCGCCGAGCATCGACTTGACCGGGTAGCGGTGCAGCGCGGCGACCGCGGCCCTCGCCTCGGTCACGGGTTGGCCCGCTCGGCGGCGGTGACGGCGTTGCGGAACAGCATCGCGACGGTGGTGGGACCGACGCCGCCGACGCGGGGGGTGATGGCCCCGGCGACGTCGGCGCAGGACTCGTCGACGTCGGGCAGGATGCGGCGGCCTTCGTAGCGGACGCCGCCGCCGACGACGGTCGCGCCGGGCTTGACGTGTTCGGGCTGGATGATGCCGGGTACGCCGGCGGCGGCGATGAGGATGTCGGCGCGCCGGGTGTAGCGGGGCCAGTCCTTGACGCCGGTGTGCACGACGGTGACGGCGGCGTCGGCGGTGGGGCGTTTCTGGGCGAGCAGCATCGCCAGGGGGCGGCCGAGGGTGGCGCCGCGGCCGAGGATGACGACTTCGCGCCCGGCGACGGGGATGTCGTAGTGGGCGAGCAGCGCTTCGATCCCGGCGGGGGTGCAGGGCAGCGGGCCGGGCATGCCGAGGGCGAGGCGGCCCATGTTGACGGGGTGCATGCCGTCGACGTCCTTGTCGGGGTCCATGACGGCGAGGGCGGCGTTGTAGTCGAGGTGCCCGGGGATCGGGTACTGCACGAGCATGCCGTGTACGGCCGGGTCGTCGCTCCAGGCTTTGATGACGGCTTCGACGTCGGCCTGGCCGGCGCCGGCGGGCAGGTGCTCGTGGGGTGAGACGAAGCCGAGGTCGGCGGCCTGCTGCTGCTTGATGCGGATGTAGCCGGCGCTGGCGTCGTCGTCACCGACGAGGAGGGTGGCCAGGGCGGGGGTGATGCCGCGGGCGCGCAGGGCGGTGGCGCGGGTGGCGACGTCGGCCAGGACGGCTTCGGCGACGGGCTTGCCGGGCAGCAGCCGGGCGGTGGTGGTGGGCGCGGACATGCGGCTCCTCATCGCGGTCGCCCAGGCGGTCGGCTTCCGCGGCCTGCTCCCCGATGGTCGTTCCCATCCTCGTGCCGCCAGTCGCAATGTTCGTGTCCAGCATGCCTCATCGGGGCGGCGGGTGGTCGCCTTGGGGTGGTTCGTGCCGTGGGGTGTGGTGACGGATTTCTGTTTGCGCCGGGGCGTACGGGTCGCCATCATCGCGGGATGATCGGGGAACAAGCCGTGGACTTTTCCGTCAAACCGACGCTGACCGGTGAAAAGGTGGTGTTGCGCCCGTTCGCTGACGGCGACCTGGACGCGATCCGGGTTGCTTTGCGTGACCCGGAGGTGATCCGGCTGACCGGCAGCACGCCCGGCGACGAGGCGGATCAGGAGAAGGTCCTGCGGCGCTGGTACGGCACCCGCAACGCGCAGCCCGACCGGCTGGACCTGGCGGTGGTGGACCGGGCCGCGGACGTGTGCGTGGGCGAGGTCGTGTTCAACGAGTGGAGCGCCGCGAACGGCAGCTGCAACTTCCGGGTGCTGCTCGGCCCGGCGGGCCGGGACCGGGGGCTGGGCACCGAGGCGATCCGGATGTTCGTCGGGTACGGGTTCGAGCAGCTCGGCCTGCACCGTATCGAGCTGGAGGTGTTCGCGTTCAACCCGCGGGCGCGCCGGGTGTACGAGAAGGTCGGTTTCGTCGCCGAGGGTGTGCTGCGGGACGTGAAACGCGACGGCGACGGGTGGGTGGACGCGACGGTGATGTCGATCCTGTCGCACGAGTGGGATCGGCACCGCGGCCGTCCGTGAGCCCGCCGGGGCACGGGCTCACGGACGGTGCTCCTGCTCAGTCGCAGCGCCACCAGACCGCGCCGGGCACAGTGCCCCCGCCCGCGGCGGGGAACCGCTGGGTGCCGCCGATGACGGCGCCGTCGCGGCTGATCGTGGCGAAGTCGGCGTCGGGCGCGTCGGGCGGCTGCACGGCCCCGTCGGCTATCGGCAGGTTGCGGCCCCTGACGTAAACGGCGGCTACGTAGAGGTCGCTGCCCGGCGCGTGCTCGGAGTTCCTTGCCAACCCCACCGGCAGCAGGCTGCCGGTGCCCGCGCCGAGGGTGTCGCCGAACACGTCCGGCATGATGCCGTTGAGCCACCACCATTTCTGGCCGGTGACCCGGTTCCACCGCACCAGCGTCACGGTGTCGAAGCCGCGGTCGTCGCGTACGGCGCCGGTCACCCACTCCCCGTAGACGGCGCCCATCCGGACGTCCTGGACCGATCCGACGATGTCGTCGGGGAGTTTCAGCTGCTCGCCGGTGCCGTCGGGGTGCCACAGGTAGGGGTGCGTGCCGTTTTCGTCCCTGATCGTGCCGACGACGGCACCGTCCTCGGCGATGTCGGTGACGGTACCGCCGGTGGCGGTGTCGGGTAGCGCGAGCACGGCCGGTTCGGCGGCGGTGTCTCGCCATACGATCGGCTGCTTGTCGGCCTGCCCGGACACGCCTGCCACGCCGGCGACCGCGCCGGTGGCGCTGACCGCGAGCGCCTCGACGCCGCTGCCCGGCAGCCGCACGGGAATGCCGTCGCGCACGATCCAGGAGACGGTCTCGGCGTTGACGACGCTGACGGCCACGGCGACGCCTGCCTGGTTGACATCGGTGATGCGGGCCTGCTCGCCGTCGACGCCGACCGGCCGGGGCAGTTCACCGTCGCGCATGGCGTCCCAGATCAGGGCGGTGGTGGTACCGTCGGTGCGCTGCACGCGGCCGGCGAGGTAGCGGCCGGTGGGGTCGCCCGCGGTGACGGTGCTGCCGGCGTCGTAGCCACCCGGCACCGGCAGCCGGTCGGCCCGGCAGCCGTCCCAGACGCTGGGGAACGGGCTCAGCGGGTCTTCGAACCAGCCGGGCAGCTGAAGTCCCGCGGTCACGGCGACGGCGGTGGCGAGCACTCCCGCGCCCGAGCGGGCGAGGCGGCGGTTGCGGACGTGGCGGTGCCTGCGCTCGTGTACGGCGGTGACGACGTCGTAGCGGGGGGCCTCGTCGGCCAGCCCGTCGAGCAGTTCCCTCAGATCGGTCATGCCCGCACCTCCCGGGTCTCCTTGACGAGCACGTGCAGTTCGGGGGCGACCTCGCGCAGCCGGGCCAGGGCGCGGCTGGTCTGGCTCTTGACGGTGCCGACGGACACGCCGAGGGCCTCGGCGGCCTCGGGTTCGGACAGGTCCTCGAAGAAGCGCAGCACGATGACGGCACGCTGCTTGCGGGTGAGTTTCTCCAGGGCCTGGCGCAGCAGGATCCGGCGGACGGCGTCGGCAGCCAGGTCGGTGCCCGCCACGCGTTCGGGCACCCGGTCGGTGACGTGTTCGCTGCGCAGGTGGTGGCTGCGCCGCCAGCGCGACACGTGCTCGTGGTAGAGGATCCGGCGCAGGTACGCGTCAGGGGCGTCGATGCTGATCCTGCGCCAGGCCAGGGCCAGTTTGAACAGGGCGTTCTGCAGCAGGTCCTCGGCGGCGTGGTGGTCGCCGGTGAGCAGGTACGCCACCCGTGACCACTGACCCAGCCGAGCCTGCACGTACTCGTCGAACCCGGCGTCTGCCAAGGCCGCTCCTCCCGTGCGCCGACGTGCGTTCGACCCTCGTAGACGTCAGCCGCGGCGGCAATGGTTGGCGTGCCGCCGCACGGGTTCGGGCCGGATGTTCAGAAGCGCAGGACGGCGCGGGCGTCGGCGAGCACGGGCGGGGACGCCAGCTGCGCCCAGGAGGCGAACAGGTCGCGGAAGTAGTCGCCATACCGGGCGGCGACGTCGGGGGCCTGCTCGCACAGGTCGAGCTCGTTGACGATGCTGACGTCGGCCAGGGGGCGCAGCTGGTCGGGGGTGAGGGTCTCGGCGGTGCCGGTGAACCGGTCGTGGACCTGCCGGGTGCTGGCGAGCTGCCGCCAGGTGGCCTTGCGCAGGGTGGCGCCGTAGCGGTAGACGATCAGCTCGGCGTGCTCGCCCGCGGCGGCGCGCAGCAGGTCGCGCTCGTCGAGGGTGAGCAGCGCGGTGGCGAAGCCGTCGGTGCCGTATGCGGCGTGGGCGAGCCCGGCCAGGGCGGTGGCTTCGGGCAGGCCGTGCGCGGCGAGCCGGTCGTGGACGCGTACCAGGTGGGCGTGGAGGGTGCCGCCGGGGTGGGCGATGGTCGCGGCGCCGCGCTCGCGCAGCAGCGCTTGGACATCCTGCGCGCTCATGGCCTGACCCTAGGCGCGGGCGGCGGTGGTCCTCAACGGTGTGTGGCGGGGTTCATCGCCGGTGCGGCGCAGCGGGCCGCACCGGCGTGGGTGGTCAGGGGCGGGCGGCGCGCCAGGTCCAGGCGGTGCGGCGGGGACGGCCGGGCAGTTCGCCGCGGCCGGTGCACCACAGCAGGACCGCGGCCGAGTCGCCGGTGGGGGCGTCGGGGAACAGCCGGTGCAGCACGAGTGCGGCGAGGCCGGCGGGGATGGTCCAGTCGGCGCCGAGGCCCTGGGTGATGTCGTGGGTGTGCAGGAGGGTCTCGGCCATGCCCATGGCGGCGAAGCCGCTGGGGTCGCACGGGCCCCAGTGCCAGGCGCGCAGCCCGGGGTCGGCCGCGGCGAGCGCGACCGACAGCAGCCCGCCGGATGCGGTCATGATCTGCAAGATCTGGGCAACGGTGGCGTCGGGCCGGACCGTCAGGTCGCACGGCAGGTATGCGTCACCGGGCGCGGCGGCGACCTGTCCGGCGTAGGCGAGCAGGTCGTGGGCGATGTGCGCGGCGGTGTCGCGGCAGCTCCAGTCGAGCGGGCCGGCGGGCACGCTCCAGTCGGCGCGCAGGTGCGCGGCGAGCGCCGTGGTGGCGGCGTTCCTGGCCTGGTCGAGGTCGGTGTGGTCGGGATCGCGCATGGGTGGACTGTGTCACGTGCGGGCGGCCCGCCGACACTTGTTTGCGCTGGTCCTTGAAACTGTTAGCAAGGTCTTCCGATTGATTTCATTAGATCAGCGGCCTGTGAACGGGGTCACGCATGCATCTGGTCCTGGTTTGGGCTGATTTTGGGGCGCCGTTTGGTAACGGCCTTGCGGCGAGAGTCGCAAAGACTTTCTGAACCGGAAACTTCTTGCTAACGTCCCGCGCTGACAGGACAGGCAACCCCCGAGGAGCGAATAATGCGTCGCACCGCCAGAGGGATCGCCGTTCTTGCCTCCGCCGCCATCGCACTCGCGGTTGCGGCCTGTGGCAACGACGCGACCGAGGCACCCCAGAAGACCGACCCCGCGGCCCTGTCGGCCGAGCTGACGTGGTGGGACACGTCGGACCCCGCGAACGAGGGCCCGGCGTACAAGCAGCTCATCGCCGACTTCAACAAGACCTACCCGAACGTCAAGATCAACTACCAGTCGGTCCCGTTCGGCGAGGCGCAGAACAAGTTCAAGACCGCCGCCGCGGCCAAGTCCGGCGCCCCGGACATCCTGCGCGCCGAGGTGGCGTGGGTGCCGGAGTTCGCCTCCCTGGGCTACCTGTACAACCTCGACGGCAGCGAGCTGCTCGCCGACGAGTCGGACTTCTTCGCGACCCCGATGTCGTCGAACAAGTTCGACGGCAAGACCTACGGCGTCCCGCAGGTCACCGACTCGCTCGCGCTCATGTACAACAAGAAGATCTTCGCCGACGCCGGCATCACCGAGGCGCCGAAGACCTGGGCCGACGTGAAGACCGCCGCCGAGACCATCAAGGCCAAGACCAAGAAGGACGGCCTGTTCATCAACGCGGGCGGCTACTTCCTGCTGCCGTTCATCTACGGTGAGGGCGGCGACCTGGTCGACGCCGCGGGCAAGAAGATCGTCGTGAACTCCGAGGCCAACGTCGCCGGCATCAAGGTCGCCGCCGACCTGGTCAAGTCCGGCGCCGCGGTCAAGCCGCCGGCCAACGACTCCTACGGCACCATGATGACCCTGTTCAAGGAGCAGAAGGTCGCCATGATCATCAACGGCCCGTGGGAGGTCAACAACGTCCGCAACGCCCCGGCGTTCGGCGGCATCGACAACCTGGGCGTCGCCGCGGTGCCGTCCGGCTCGGCCAAGGCCGGTGCGCCGGTCGGCGGTCACAACTACGTGCTGTGGTCGGGCATGCCGCAGGAGAAGGCCGCCGCGGCCATCGCCTTCGTCAAGTTCATGTCCTCGGCGCAGTCGCAGGCGTTCCTGGCCGACAAGCTGGGCGTGCTGCCGACCCGCCAGTCGGCGTACCAGATCGACTCGGTGAAGAACAACGCGATCATCGCCGCGTTCCAGCCGGTCGTGGCCTCCGCCGTGGCGCGTCCGTGGATCCCCGAGGGCGGCCAGTTCTTCGGCCCGCTCGACACCATGGCCACCGAGGTCCTGATCCAGGGCAAGGACCCGAAGGGCTCGCTCGACGCGGTCGCGAACAAGTACAAGACCGAGGTCGTCAAGGACTACTCCGCGTCCTGACCCTCGGCCCGAGGCCGGTCCCCGCGCGGGACCGGCCTCGGCCCCTTTCCCGCAGCACCCCTCATCCCCCTCGGAGCACGCCCGTGAGCACAGCCACCGCCACGCCGCCGGCCCGGACCAGCCCCCCGCCGCGCGACACCCGACGACCCGGGCGGCTGCGCCGCAGCTGGGACAAGCACTGGTACGCCTGGGTGATGGTCGCGCCCGTCGTGATCGTGCTCGGGGTGCTGATCTTCTACCCGCTCGGCCAGGGCATCCTGCTGTCGTTCACCAACCAGACCGAGGCCAACCAGCTCGCCGAGATCTGCACCAAGTCGATCACCGGCAGCGAGGTGTGCAAGCCGAACCCGAACGCGTGGGAGGTCGTGGGCCTGCAGAACTACGCCGACGTGCTGTCCGGCAAGGTCGGCGAGTTCTGGCAGCAGTTCGGCGTGACGCTGCTGTGGACCGTCAGCTGCGTGGTGTTCCACTACGGCATCGGCCTGGGCCTGGCGGTGCTGCTCAACCGGCCGCTACGCGGCCGCGGGATCTACCGGGTGCTGCTGATCCTGCCGTGGGCGGTGCCCGCGTTCGTGTCCGCGTTCGCCTGGCGGTTCATGTTCAACGAGCAGTTCGGCGTGATCAACACCCTGTTCGAGGCGGTCGGCCTGGACCGGGCCGAGTGGTTCGCCGACTGGAAGACGGCACTGTTCACCGCGGTCGTCACCAACATCTGGGTCGGCGTGCCGTTCATGATGGTCACCCTGCTCGGCGGCATGCAGACCATCCCCAGCGAGCAGTACGAGGCCGCCGAGATCGACGGCGCCACCCCCTGGCAGCGCTTCGTCAACGTCACCCTGCCCGGCCTGCGCCCGGTCAGCATGACCGTGCTGCTGCTGGGCACGATCTGGACGTTCAACATGTTCCCGATCATCTTCCTGGTCACCGGCGGCGAGCCCGCCGGCGGCACCGAGATCCTGGTGACCGGCGCGTTCCGGGCCGCGTTCGAGGGCATCCGCAACTACTCGCTGGCCTCGACCTACGGCGTGCTGATCCTGTCCATCCTGCTGGTGTTCTCGGTGCTGTACCGGCGGGCGCTGCGCAAGCAAGGCGAGGTGTGGTGACCATGACCGTCACTCCGATGGCCGCCCCGGCCCCCCAGGCGCCCGGCGCCAACCCGCGCGGCCGCAGCCGCCGCAGCCCCCTGGCCAGCATCGGCCTGCACGCGACCCTGATCGGCGCGTCGCTGATCGCGGTGTTCCCGATCGCGTGGGTGGTGCTCAGCTCGTTCAAGCCCGAGCAGTGGGTGCAGAGCAGCGAGCTGACCCTGGTCAAGGAACCGACCCTGGCCAACTACGAGTACGTGCTCACCCAGACGAACTTCCCGACGTGGATGCTGAACTCGGTCGTCATCGCCGCGTGCACGATGCTCATCGGCATCCTCATGTCGGCCACCACCGGCTACGCGCTGTCGCGGTTCAACTTCCCCGGCCGGCGGCACCTGCTGATGGTGTTCCTGGTGACGCAGATGTTCCCGGTGGCCATCCTGATCGTGCCGATCTACCAGATCATGGCCGCGCTCGGGCTGATCAACACCCACGCGTCGCTGGTCATCGCGTACCTGACGATCGCGGTGCCGTTCTGCTCGTGGATGCTCAAGGGCTACTTCGACTCGATCTCCACGTCGCTGGACGAGGCCGCCTCCATCGACGGCGCCGGGCCGTTCGCCACGTTCTGGAAGGTGATCCTGCCGCTGGCCCGGCCCGGCATCGCCGTCACCGCGTTCTACAGCTTCCTGACCGCGTGGGGCGAGGTGGCGTACGCGTCGGCGTTCATCCAGACCGACGACAAGTTCACCCTGGCCTACGGCATGCAGCAGTTCGTGCCGCAGTTCAACGCCCAGTGGGAGTACCTGACCGCCGCCGCGGTGCTGGTCACGGTCCCCGCCGCGCTCGTGTTCCTGTACGCCCAGCGCCACCTGGTGTCCGGCCTGACCGCCGGCGGGACGAAGGGCTGAGTGGGCACGCGGGCACGCCTGGCTGACATCGCCGCCCAGGCGCAGGTCAGCCAGGCGACCGTGTCACGGGTGCTCAACGACCGGCCCGGGGCCAGCGCGGCCACCCGGCAGGCGGTGCTGACCGCGCTGGACGTGCTCGGCTACGAGCGCCCCGGCCACCTGCACCGCACCGGCGCGGGGCTGGTCGGGCTGATCCTGCCCGAGCTGGACAACCCGATCTTCCCGGCGTTCGCGCAGATCGCCGAGTCGACGCTGGCCCAGCAGGGCTACACGTCGATGCTGTGCACCCAGACGCCGGGCACGGTCAGCGAGGACGAGTACGTCGACATGATGCGTGAGCGCGACGTCGCCGGGATCATCGTCATGTCCGGCATGCACGCCGCCGCCGACGGCGACCCGGGCCGCTACCACCGGCTGACCACCGACGGGGTGCCGCTGGTGCTGGTCAACGGCTACCTGCCCGGGGTCGCGGCGCCGTTCGTGTCGTGCGACGAGCACGCCGCGGCGGAGCTGGCCGTGGCGCACCTGGCCTCGCTCGGGCACCGGCGCATCGGGCTGATCTGCGGCCCGCGCCGGTTCACCCCGACCCGGCGCAAGGTCGCCGGGTTCGCCCAGGCGATGACCGGCCTGCGCGACGGCGACCTCGAAGACCTGATCGAGATCGCGCCGTTCGGCGTCGAGGGCGGCCACGGCGCCGCCCTGCGGCTGCTTGAACGCGGCGTGAGCGCGGTGCTGTGCGGATCGGACCTGATGGCGCTGGGCGCGATCCGGGCCGTACGCGAGCGGGGCCTGTCCGTGCCCGCCGACGTGTCGGTCGTCGGCTTCGACGACTCGCTGCTGATGGCGTACACCGACCCGCCGCTGACCACGCTGCGCCAGCCGGTCCGGGCCATGGCCCAGGCCGCGGTGCGGGCGCTGCTCGACGAGATCGGCGGCTACGCGGCCCCCCACAGCGAGTACATGTTCCGGCCCGAACTGGTGGTGCGCGGCTCCACGGCGGCGCTGCGCTGACAACGTTCCGCGCGGCGTGCTTAGGATGGCGAACATGACCTTGAGCAGACCGACCATCGACTTCCCCGAGGGCGCGCCTCCCGCCGAGCTGGAGATCACCGACCTGGTGGTGGGCGACGGCGAGGAGGCCACGCCCGGCCGCACCGTGGCCGTGCACTACCTCGGCGTCACCTTCCAGGGCGAGGAGTTCGACGCCTCCTGGAACCGCGGCTCCCCGTTCCAGTTCCAGCTCGGCGCGGGCCGCGTCATCGCCGGCTGGGACCAGGGCGTGGCCGGCATGCGCGTAGGCGGCCGCCGCAAGCTGGTGATCCCGCCCCACCTCGCCTACGGCAACCGCGGCGCCGGCGGCGTCATCAAACCCGGCGACACGTTGATCTTCGTCGTAGACCTCCTCAAGGTCTACTGACCCCACCCCCTCTCCCCCGCCGATCTTGCGCGGACTGTGGGTACGACACGCCTGTTCCGGGCATATCGGCAACAGTTCACGCAAGATCGACGGGATCTTGGGGGCGCGCGGCGGGGAGGGCTTCGCGGTAGGGTACGGCGGTGCCGTTGCTGAGCGTCGATGATCCGTTGCCCTGGGTGCCCCAGCGGGTGCTGGTGGCGGGGACGTCGGGGTCGGGCAAGACGACGCTGAGCACGGCGGTCGCCGAGGTGCTGGGACTGCCGCGGGTGGAGCTGGACGCGCTGCACCACGGGACGGGCTGGCAGCCGCGTCCCACCTTCGCCGCCGAGGTCGCCGCGTTCGTGGCGCAGCCGCGCTGGGTGACCGAGTGGCAGTACACGAACAAGCTCGGCGACCTGCTCAGCGGCCGGGCCGACACGGTGCTGTGGCTGGACCACCCGCGGCGGCTGACGATGTGGCAGGTCACCCGGCGCACGGTGCTGCGCCGCTGGCGCCGCGAGCAGCTGTGGAACGGCAACACCGAGGGGCCGCTGCGCACCGTGTTCACCGATCCCGAGCACGTGATCCGGTGGGCGTGGCGCACCCACGGCCAGCCGGGCCGGCGGGTGGCGGGGCTGCTGGAGTCCCGCGGCGAGCAGGTCGCGGTGGTGCGGCTGCGCGGGCGGGCCCAGGTCCAGCGGTGGGTACGCAGGCTGCGCGAGGGCTCGCTGCTCAGCCCTGACCTGCAGTAGCACCTGCGAAGGCGGGCAAAGCGCCTAAACTCGGGCTTATGGAGCTCTCACTGGCGGAGCAGCTGGTCCTGCTCAGTTACGACGACACGACCGGCAGGCCGCTGGTGCCGATCAACCATCTCGACTTCGGCATCGAGGGAGCGGTCCTGCTGAGCCTGGCCAACGCGGGCCGGGTCGCGACCCAGCGCGGCGAGGTCGTGGCGATCGACCGCACCCCGACCGGCGACCTGTCCCAGGACGCCGCCCTCATCGAGATCGCCGAGGACCACAAGGGCCACGCCCCCGACTGGTGGATCTACCACCTGGCCTCCCCGCACCACCGCCAGCGCCTGCTCGACGGCCTGGTCACCAAGGGCGTGCTGGAACGGGTCGACCACCGGGTCATGGGCGTGTTCCACCGCCCCCGCTACCCCGAGGCGGACCGGGCGCTGGAGCGCAGCCTGGTCGGCCACCTGCGCGAGGTGCTGGACCGCATCGCCACCCCGGACCGCGACTCGGTCAGCCTCCTGTCGCTGATCCACACCCTGATGCTGGACCGGCACCACTTCCCCGAGATGAACCGCGACGACATGCGCCACCGCATCCAGGAGCTCACCGAGGGCGAATGGTGCGGACCCGCCGTCGGCAAGGTCATCTACGCCATGAACATGGCCCTGATGGCCGCCATCACCGGCGGCGCCGCCTCCTCGTCCACCGCCGCCGTCTCCGCCCACTGACGACCTCGGCATGTCGCGCTGATCACGGTGCGTACGGCACCGGCGCCGTCCTACCGTACCGATCATGATTGGCATCCCGAGTGACGGCGAGGCCCTCGCCCAGACGTACCGCGCGTTCGCGCTGAGGGAGGCCGCCGGGCGCTCGCCGTCGTACGAGCGGCTGTGCCTGGGCGTGGCCGCCGACCCCGAACTGCTCGCCCTGCTCGGTGCCCTGCCGCTGCCCAAGCGCCAGCCGAACCTGCTGCTGGGCGCGGTGCGGCTGCTCGGCGGGCCGGTCGCGGACTACCCGGCGTTCCGGCAGTTCGTGACCGGACACTGGGCCGCGGTCAGCGCGCAGATGCTCGCCCGCAGCACCCAGACCAACGAGGCCGGCCGCTGCGCCACCCTGCTGCCCGTGCTGGCCGCGCTGCCCCAGCCGCTGGCCCTGCTGGAGGTCGGCGCCTCCGCCGGGCTGTGCCTTTACCCCGACCGCTACCGGTACGCCTACGGCGAGCGCGCACCCTTCGGCCCCGAGGACGGGCCGCTGCTGGAGTGCACCGTGGACGGACCCGTTCCGGTGCCCGCCGCGGTGCCGCAGGTGGTGTGGCGCGGCGGCATCGACCTCAACCCGCTCGACGTCACCGACCCCGGCGACGTGCGCTGGCTGGAGAGCCTGATCTGGCCCGAGCACACCGAGCGGGTCGGCCGGCTGCACGCCGCCGCCGCGATCGCCGCCGCCGCCCCGCCGGTGCTGGTCCGCGGCGACCTGAACGAGGCCCTGCCCGCGCTCGTGGCGCAGGTCCCGGCCGAGGCGACGCTGGTGGTGTTCCACACCGCGGTGCTGGCCTACCTGGACACCGCCGGGGTGGACCGGTTCGCGGCGCAGATGGCCGCCCTGGCCCGGCAGCGGCCCGGCACGGTGTGGCTGTCCAACGAGGCCGCGCACGTCGTGCCGCAGGTCGCCCGGCAGCTGCCCGACGGCGTCCCGCCGGGCCGGTTCGTGCTGGCGGTGGACGGGCGTCCGGTCGCGTTCACGATGGGCCACGGCCAAGGCGTCGAGTGGCTCTGACCGACCGGTCATGATCGTCCGGCCGGGCGTGCCGCCCCGTGAATCACCGGATGCCAACCCGCACGCGTACCCCTAAAGTGAGGCCTTCTAACGCTGCGGAGGGGACGACGATGACCGAACGGTCCGCAAGCCCCTCCGCCCCGCGGCGCGACTACGGCATCTCCACGACCGACCTCGTCGCCAGCACCATCGTCGGGCTCGCGGTCCTGGTGGGAGGCGTGGGCCTGGCGTCGCTGGCGCTGGCCGTGTGCACCACCGTGCTCGCCGGCTTCGGCCTGACCATGGTCAACGTCGCGCTGCCCGGCCTGGCGTTCGGGTTCGCGCTGCTCGACGCCGCCCCGCACGGCGCGACCCGGCTGCGGCAGGCGGCCGCGCTCGCCGTGGCCACCGTCGTCGGCCTGGGCGCGCTGGGCCTGTCCTGGGGCGTGTCCGGGGTGGCCATGCGCCAGCTCGCCCCCGCCGACTACGTCGGCCTGTACGGGCAGCGCACCGAGGTCACCGTCGCCGACGCCGACTGCCGCCACGGCACCATCTGGGCCAGCGGCCCCCGCGCGGACTTCCACTGCTACGGCGCCACCTGGCAGGCCGGCGGGCAGCTGCAGCGCGGCCGGCTGACCCTGCTCTACCAGGAGCTGGAGGCCCGCGCGCAGAGCACCACCATCGACGCGTACGTGCTCGCCGACGACGGCTACAGCGTGCAGCGCGTCGGCGAGGTCGAGTCGTGGGCGTACTGGGCCGGGCGTCCACTGTGGCTGCTGCTGGCCGGGATGCCGCTGCTCGCGGCGGGTGTGCTGGCCCGGCGGCGGCTGGTGGTGCGCTGGATCCCGGCCGCCCGGCGCTGAGTTGCGGCCCACGGGTGGGCTTGACCGGCGGGCCTACCGTGCGGGCGTGGTCCGTGTCCCCGCGCCGACGCGTGTCATCGCCTCCGTCACCGCGCTGACGGTGTGCAGCGTGGCCGCGCTGCCGCTGTACGAGTCCGGCACGGTCGGGCCGAGCGCGCTGCTGATCCCGGTGGCGCTGCTGCTGGTGGTGTCGTGGCTGGTCCGGATGGCGCAGTGGGTCGCCGCGGCCGGCGCCCCGGCCCAGCCGGGCGAGCTGGTCGTACACCTGGCCCAGGGCGGGCCGCCGGCCGAGCGCGGCCGCGCGGTGCGCACCGCCGGGCGGGTCAGCCGAGCCGGTGGCATCGACCCGGCGCCACGGGGGTACGCCGCCTGGGCGGTGCTCACCGACCGGCGCGGCCGCCGCCTGCACCAGCGGGTGGTGTGGGAGCCGTGGCTGCGCGACCTGACCGGGCCGCATCCGGTGCGGGTGCGCCGCCGCGCCGGGGTCACCGTGATCGACGTCGACGGCCGGGGGCGGCTGTGGCCGGCGAGCCTGGCCCTGACGCGCAGGCCGTGGGGCGTGAAGCTGGTCCCGCTGGGCGGGCGCGCCGGGTCCGGCCTGACCCGCCGGCGGCTGCTGGCGGTGCTGCTGCCGGTGGCGGCGCTGGGCGCCGTCGCGCACCTGGCCGACGGGGACGTGCTCGCGGTGGTGTGGGCGCTGGTCTACGTGGCCGCGCTGACGTTCGCGACCGGCCAGTGGTTCGGGATCGTGCCGCCCGGTGCGGCGCCCGCCGGGCAGGCCCCTGAGGCGGGTCCGGGCAAGGCGGCCAAGCCGCCGCGGCAGCGGTCGAAGAGCGAGGGCGCCCGGCGGGGTCAGCCGCGCGGGCAGCGCCGCTGAACCGGCGCCGCCGTCTGTCGGCACCGGCCCGTATAGTCCCGCTGATTGATCATTGTGGACGATCGCTGATGGACGGGTACATGGAGATGGATCACCTGGCCGCCGCCCTGGCCCTGGCGGGGGTGCCCGCGCGGCGTTCGGCCACGGCGGGGGCCGCGTTCGCGGCGTTCGAGAGCACGCACGGGCAGCCGCTGCCCCGGGCGGTGCGCGACTGGTACCTCCTGGACCGCGCCCGGACGGTGCTGGAGCCCGACGGCGCCGACCTCGTGCTCGCGGCGGAGCAGCTGGGCGGCCCGGCGACGTACTGGTGGCCCGCCGACGGCGACGACTGGCCGCCGGACCTCGAGGAGCAGGAGGAGCGGGAGTTCGACCCGGTCGCGGCGGGCCTGCTGCCCTTCCTCGACGAGAACCAGGGCGGCTACAGCCTGGCGGTGCGGCTGGACGGGTCGGCCGACCCGCCCGTGCTGATCTCCTGGGACGGTGTCCGCCCGGACGGGTGGAGCGTGCACGCGGCTTGTTTCTCCGAGTGGGTCTTCACGCGGGTGTGGGATCTGCCGCTGCTGCGGGGCGCGGGCCGGCTGTACGGCACCGTGCCGGACGTGGGGCAGTCGGAGCTGGCGGTGCTGGCGCGGCGGCTCACGGCTCGCCCGCAGACGGTGTCGGACAGCCCGCTGCCCGGTCCTCCGCAGGTGGGCCACCGTTTCGCCGGTCCGGGCGACCGGCAGCGGGCGCTGCTGCTGTCGCCGTATGCCGTCGGCGGCACCTGGTCGGTGCTGCTGTGGGCCGCCACGGACGACCTGCTGGTCGACCTGTGCGGCGTGGTCCGGTCGGCGCTGGCGGCGCCGGTGGGGCTGACCGGCGCCTACCGGCCCGACGAGGTGGCCCGGCGGGCCCTGGAGCGGCTGGCCGCCGGGGAGGTGACGCGCTGATGGGCGCCGACCTGTCTCCGCGCCTGCGGGAGCTGCCCGAGCGCCCGGCGGTGATCCCGGTCCCGGCGTGGCACGGCTTCTTCGCCGACCCGGACGGGTTCGCCGGGCACCTGGCGCGGGCCGCCGTCGCGCAGCTGGGCGACCAGGCACGGGACTGGTTCACGGCGCATCGGGCGAACTACCCGGCCGGTCTGCCCGGCACCACCGCGTACGTGGCGCACGCCGATCTGCGGCACCGGTTCCTGTTCACCGGCCCGATCCAGGCAGTCGGGGCGCTGACCGCGGCCGACGCGGTCACCGAGTGGTCGGAGCTGGCCTGGTGGCAGGCGATGCTGGCGCTGCACATCGCCGCGGTGTTCGGCGCCGACCCCACCGACCAGGCGCGGGTGCGTGACCTGCTGACGCTGTGGCGGGTGCGCGGCGAACCACCGCCGCACGGCGACTTCCCGGCCCCGGACGAGGCGCGGCTGCGCGAGCTGACGCCGCGGCTGGCGCTGTCGCTGGGACGGCTGACGGGGCGCCGCAGCAGCCGGCAGGCCGAGTTCGTGCCCGACCCGAGCTGGGGCACGCTGCGGCAGCTGGACGCGCGCACGTTGATGCCGCTGGCGAACCGGGCGGTCAAGCACTTCCGCGCCCTCGTGTGAACACGCGAACGGGCCCCCGGAACACTTCCGGGGGCCCGTTCGCGTGGCCGCTCAGGTGGTGGTGCGGCGGCGACGACGGCGGACAGGGCCGTCGTCGGCGATGAAGGTGCGGGTCAGCGCCATCGCGATGACGATGCCGATGACCGCGCACACCAGCTGCGTGAGCAGTTCGGCCCAGCTCCACGTGAGGTGCAGGCCGACCCAGTCCCAGTCCCACCGGGCGGGCCAGGTGTTCTCCCAGCCCATCTGGCGGGCCACCCAGGTGCCCGACAGCGCCGCGAGGATGCCCACGAACCCGGTGGCGATGACTCCGATGTCCTGGCGGCCGGGCAGGATCAGCCGGCCGAGGGTGCCGATGAAGATTCCGATCAGGATTGCGCTGAGGATTCCGGTCGCCGTCATGGCGCGTCCCTACCCTGGCGCGCCGATCCTTAATCGCGGCACCGGTTCCGGGCGTAAAACCGCTGGCCCGGCGGCACTGCGGACGGGTACAACAGTCGGCGTGATCGTGAAGTATCCGCGTACGCCGCACCTGGCCGGCTCGCGCCTGCAGCCCGGCGACGAGGACCTGGCGCAGGTGCCGTTCGCGCAGCTGCGGGGCCGGCACGTGGTCGTCGAGGAGAAGCTGGACGGCGCGAACGCGGGCATCAGCTTCACCGCCGGCGGCGAGCTGCGCCTGCAGTCGCGCGGGCACTACCTGACCGGGGGGCCGCGGGAGCGGCAGTTCGCGGTGCTCAAGTCGTGGGCGGCGACGGTCGCGCCGCTGCTGTGGCCGCGGCTTGGCGAGCGCTACGTCTGCTACGGCGAGTGGATGTACGCCAAGCACACCGTCTTCTACGACGCGCTGCCGCACTACTTCTGCGAGTTCGACGTGCTGGACACCGCCACGGGCGCGTTCCTGGACACGCCGTCGCGGCGCCAGCTGCTGGCGGGCCTGCCGGTGACGAGCGTGCCGGTGCTCGCGGCGGGGCCGTTCACGCGGCTGGAGGAGCTGACGGCGCTGGTCGGGCCGTCGCGGTGCCGTACGCCCGGCTGGCGCGACGCGCTTGTCGGCGCGGCGGCCGAGGCCGGGGTGGACCCGGAGCGGGCGGCGGCCGAGACGGACCGGGCCGACGAGATGGAGGGCCTCTACCTGAAGGTGGAGGAGGACGGCCGGGTCGTGGAGCGCTACAAGTGGGTGCGGCACGGGTTCCTGACGGCGGTGCTGGACTCGGGTTCGCACTGGGCGGACCGGCCGATCGTCGCCAATCGGCTGGCCGACCCGGAGGTGCTGTATGCGGGCCTTTGAGCGGCTGTGCCCGCAGGGCCCCGGCTGGGCGCTGGACTGGGCGGCGGTCGAGGCGGAGTTTTCGTGGCTGCGGCGGCTGGCCGGGGTCGAGCAGGATCCGGTGCACCACGCCGAGGGCGACGTGCTGACCCATACCCGGATGGCGGCGCAGGCCCTGGCGGACCTGCCGCGGTGGCGGGCGCTGCCCCGGCAGCGGCAGGTGCGGCTGTTCGCGGCGGTGCTGCTGCACGACGTGGCCAAGCCGGACTGCACCCGGCACGAGGGCGGGCGGGTGACCGCGCACGGGCACTCGCGCCGCGGTGAGCTGCTGGCGCGGCGGATCCTGTGGGAGGCGGGCGCGCCGATCGTATGGCGCGAGCACGTCGCGGCGCTGGTGCGCCACCACCAGGTGCCGTTCTGGGCGCTGGAGCGGCCCGACCTGGAGCAGATCGTGCTGCGGGTGTCCCTGACGGCCTGTAACGAGGATCTGGCGCTGCTGGCCACGGCCGACATCCTGGGCCGGGTGTGCGCGGACGCCGATGCCGTGCGGGAGAACATCGAGCTGTTCCGGCAGTACTGCGCCGAGCTGGGGGTGCTGGACGCGCCGTGGCCGTTCGCCTCCGGCCATGCGCGCTTCGAGTACTTCCGCACGCCGGGGCGGGACCCGCGGTATGCGGCGTACGACGACACGCGGCTGACGGTGACGGTGCTGTCGGGCCTGCCGGGGGCGGGCAAGGACACGTGGCTGGCCGGTCACCGGCCGGACCTGCCGGTGGTGAGCCTGGACGCGCTGCGGGCGGAGCTGGGCGTCAGCCCGGCCGGGGATCAGCGGGCGGTGGCCGCGGCGGCGTACGAGCGCTCGCGCGAGCACCTGCGGGAGGGCCGGGCGTTCGTGTGGAACGCGACGAACGTGTCGCGCCAGCACCGGGAGATCTGCATCGGGCTGGCGGCGTCCTACGGCGCGCGGGTGGAGCTGGTGTCGCTGGAGGCGCCCCCGGGGGTGCTGCGGGCCCGCAACGACCGGCGGCAGGCACGGGTCCCGGCGGCGGTGCTGGAGCGGCTGATCGGCAGGTGGGAGACCCCGGACCTGACCGAGGCGCACACCCTACACCTGGTGGACACGAATGATCGTGCATCTCACGTGATCAGATCGTGATCGATGTCCTAGAGTAAGCAAGTGATCGAGTCGCGGAGCGTTACCGACGCACTACGCATAGCTGCCGAAAGGCGCCAAACCTGCGGTTTCTTCTTCGACTTCGACGGGACCCTGTCCGAGATCCGCGACGACCCCACCAGCGTCGTCCCGGTCCCGGGGGTCGTCGAGGCCGTCGCCGAGATCGCCGCACGCGTCCGCACCGTCGCGGTCGTGTCCGGCCGGCCGGTGGAGTTCCTGCAGCGGCACTTCGGCGCGCAGCCGGTACGCCTCTACGGCCTCTACGGCATGGAGTCCATGGACGCCCACGGCACCCTGTGGACCGACCCCGAGGTGCTGCCCTGGGTGTCGGCCGTGGAGGAGGTCGTCAAACGCGCGGTGACCGAACTGGACCCCGACGTGCTCGTGGAGGACAAGCGCCTGTCCGTCGCGCTGCACTACCGCACCGCCCCGCACCTGCGCTCCCAGGTCGAGACCTGGGGCGGGCACCGCGCCGCGGAGTACGGCCTGTCGCCGCTGCCCGGCCGGATGGTCCTGGAGCTCAAACCGCCGATCCGCCGCGACAAGGGCGGCGTCATCCGCACCGCCACCGGCGACCTGGACTGCGTCTGGTACTTCGGCGACGACCTGGGCGACCTGCCCGCGCTGACCGCGCTGGCCGACCGGGCCGCGGCCGACCCGTCCTTCCGGGTGTTCCGGGTCGGGGTGTCCAACCCCGAGACCGGCGAGCAGGTCGCCGCGATGATGGACGTCGTCGTCAACAGCCCCCACGACCTGGTGCCGCTGCTGCGCCGCGCCGCCGACGCCTGCACCCCCACCCACCGGTGATCACCGGCGCCGGACGGTGATTGAACCGCCCGGCGCCGGGGTAAGCGACGATCATGCCGGAATCCGTCATGGTGTTCGCACCGTCCCCGCAGCTCACCGTCACCGTCGAGCAGGTCGGCGACGACGAGCAGGAGATCCACCTGCACGCGGGCGGGCAGGGCGTCTGGGTCGCCCGCATGATCAAATCCTTGGGTGTACGCGCCGTGCTGTGCTCCGCCTTCGGCGACGAGACCGGCCGCGTGGTGCGCAACCTCATCCTCGACGAGGGCCTGGAGCTGGGCGCGGTAGACGTCTCCGCCCGCAACGGCGCCTACGTGCACGACCGCCGCGACGGGCAGCGCCGCGAGGTCGCCGAGGCCCCCGGGCGGCCGCTGAGCCGCCACGAGCAGGACGAGCTCTACAACGTCGCGCTCGCCGAGGGCCTGCGCGCGAAGGTCGCGGTGCTTACGGGGGTCGCCGACCCGCAGATCCTGCCCCCCGACGTGTTCCGGCGGCTGGCCGGGGACCTGCGCCGCAACGGCACCACGGTGGTCGCGGACCTGTCCGGCGACTACCTGACCGCGGTCCTGGAGGGCGGCGTCGACGTGCTCAAGGTCTCCCACGAGGAGCTGCTGCGCGACGGCATGGCCCCCGACGACAGCATCCCGTCGCTGGTGTCCGGCCTGTTCAAGCTGCGCGAGGACGGCGCCGCCAACGTGATCCTCAGCCGCGCCGAGCATCCCGCGTTCGTCCTCATCGACGGCGAGGTCAACCAGGTCGAGCTGCCCCGCCTGGAGCCGGCCGACCACCGCGGAGCGGGCGACTCGATGACCGCCGGCGTCGCCGCGACACTGGCCCGCGGCGGCGACCTGGCCGAGGCGGTGCGCACCGGCGCCGCCGCGGGCGCCCTCAACGTGACCCGGCACGGCCTGGGCACCGGCCGCGCCGACGTCATCGCCCAGTTCACCACCCGGGTCGAGCTGACCCCGGTGCCCGGCGGCGGGGCCGTGCCCCCGCCCGAGCCCGACCGTTCCGGCCACATGTCCCCCGAGCAGCTCGCGGAGAAGGTGACGCACGCATGACCCGGGTCCTGATCACCAACGACGACGGCATCGAATCGCCCGGCCTGCACCGCCTGGCCCTGGCCGCACACCAGGGCGGCTTCGACGTGGTGGTGGCCGCCCCGGCCCGTGACTCCAGCGGCGCCAGCGCCGCCGTCAGCGCCGTCGCGCAGGACGGCCGCATCGTCGTCGAGGAGCGCCACCTGCCCGGCGTGGACGGCGTGCCCGCGTACGCCGTCACCGGCACCCCGGCGCTGGCCGCGCTGATCGCCACCCGCGGCGCGTTCGGCGACCCGCCCGACGTGGTCCTGTCCGGCATCAACCGGGGCGCCAACGCGGGCCCGGCCGTGCTGCACTCCGGCACCGTCGGCGCGGCGCTGACCGGCGCCACCTACGGCTGCCACGGCCTGGCCGTGTCGCTGGACCTGGCCGACGGCGACCTGACCGACGACGACCGGCACTGGGACACCGCCGCCGCGTACGCCGTGTCGCTGCTGCCCCTGCTGGCGGACCTGCCGCACTCGACCGTGCTGAACCTCAACGTGCCCGACCTGCCCGCGGGCAAGGTGCGAGGGCTGTGCCGGGCCCGGTTCGGCCGGTTCGGCCAGGTGCAGATGCGCATCGCCGAGCGCGGCACCGGCTTCGTGCGCACCGCGCTGGAGGACACCGGCGCCCGCCTGGAACCCGGCACGGACATGGCGCTGCTCGCCGACGGCTACGCCACGGTGACCCCGCTGCAGCCGCTCGGCGAGGCCGACGTCGAGCTGCCCGAGCTGCCCGAGCCGGTCAATGCGGCGCGGTCAGCGCCGGCAGCGTGATCAGAGCGCCGAAGCCGCAGCAGCACACGACGCCGACCACGGCCAGCGTCACCACCATGATCAGGTAGTTGGACCACATGGCGAACGTGGCGGCGTCGTTGCCCTGCCCGTCGAGGACCCGGTTGCGCCACACCTGGAAGTCGAACGCCCGGGTCTGGGCCTCGCCGGGCTGCACGGCCACCGCCGTCTTCATGATCGGCACACCCATGAAGTCGGTGAGCCGCACGTCGTAGCTGCCGGCGGGCAGCGCCACGTGCCAGGTGCCCTCACCGGCGAACGGCACCTCCCGCCCGCCGACGCGCAGCCGCGCCGTGGAAGCGGCCGACACCAGGTACGGCCCGCGGTTGACGGTGAACACCAGCACACCGCAGCCCGGCGGCGCGACGATCGGCACCGGGTACGCGGTGAACGGGACGATGGCGCCTGGGGGGACGGGCAGCATGCGGGCGATCCTGCCAGAGCGGATCGATCCGCGCTCGCCCCTGCGGTCAGTGCGCCGGGTTCTGGGTGTGCGGGCGGCGGCCCAGCTGGTGCCAGTGCGTCTCGGCGACGTCGACGCCGAAGTGCCGGGCCGCGGCCTGGATGTTGGCGAACGCCAGGTCGCGCTGGTCGTCGCTGACGCCCTTGACCTGGTCGAAGCGGGCCAGCGCGTTACGCACGTGCTCGGCGTCGGTCAGCGGCAGCTTGTGCTTGGCCGGGAACGCGAACACGGTCTCGGGCAGCCGGTTCTTGTCCGCGGTGCTCAGCTCGCCCTCGACCTCGTGCGGCCGCCAGGTGGTCTGCGTGTTGGTCGCCATGCCCGTTTCGTACCCACCGGCCCGGCCGGGGCAAACAGTGCCCTGGCCGGGCCGGTGCTCACATCATCAGCTGGTCGACGGTGATCGGCAGGGCGCGCAGGCGGCGGCCGGTGGCGTGGAAGACCGCGTTGCCGATCGCGGCCGGTACGCCTACCAGGCCGATCTCCCCCGCGCCCTTGGTCCCGGCCGGGCTGAACCGGTCGGGCCCGCCCGCGAACAGCACCTCGATGTCGGGCACGTCCGCGCACGAGGCGATCAGGTAGTCGCCGAACGTGCCGTTGGCGACCCGCCCGGTGTCCGGGTCGGTGACGGTCTCCTCGAACAGTGCCATGCCGATGCCGCCGACGGTCCCGCCGATGATCTGGCTGCGGGCCAGTTTCGGGTTCAGCACCCGCCCGCAGTCGGTGACGGTGACGATGCGCCGCACCCGCAGCCGCCCGATCATCGGGTCGATCGCGACCTCGGCGAACCGGGCCCCGAACCCGCCCGCCTGGTGCATCCCCGTCTCGGCGGAGTCGGGCAGCCGGGTGTGGCCCTCGGCCGACAGCTGCGTCAGCTCCCCGTCGGCGAGCAGCTGCGCGAACGACGTGCTCGCCGACGGGTCGGCGGTGCGGCACAGGCCGCCGTCGCGGCAGGTGACCTCGTCCGGGCTCGCGCCGCGCAGCGGCGAGTCCGGCCCGGCCAGGCCGAGCAGCGAGCCGCGCAGGTTCGCGGCGGCGTCCTGCAGCGCCGCCGACAGCGACGAGGCCAGCCCGGAGCCGCCGGACTGGGCGGCGTCGGGCAGGTCGCTGTCGCCCAGCTGCAGGTCGATCTGCCGGGGCGAAAGCCCCAGCAGGTCCGCCGCGACCTGGGTCAGGACCGTGTACGTGCCGGTGCCGATGTCGGTCCCGGCGGTGCGCACCGCGGCGGTGCCGTCGGCGTACACGGTGATCCGGGCGGTGGACACGGGCAGGTACGCGCCGTAGAACGCGGTGGCCATGCCCCAGCCGACGAGCAGGTGCCCGTCGCGGGTGGCCGAGGGCCGCGGGTCGCGCCGCGCCCACCCGAACACCTCCGCGCCGACCTCGCAGCACTCGGTCAGGGCGTTGCTGGACCAGGGCAGGCCGCTGCCCGGGTGCCTGTCTGCGGAGATGTTGCGCAGCCGCAGCTCCAGCGGATCCATGCCCAGCTCGTAGGCGAGCTCGTCCATGGCGGTCTCGATCGCCCAGTTGCCCTCGGCCTCGCCGGGGCCGCGCATCGCCGACGGGTAGCGGCGGTTGAGCCGCACGGTCCGCTCGACGGTGGCCACGTTCGGGCACGCGTACACCTGCCCGGTCGCGGCGGTGAGCAGCCCCAGCGCGGGCTTGTCGAGCGAGGCCAGGGACACGGCCCGGTGCTCGATCGCGGTGAGCGTGCCGTCGTGGCGGGCGGCCAGGCGGACCTGGTGCTCGGTGTCGGGCCGGTGCCCGACCAGCTTGAACATCTGCGGCCGGGTCAGCATCAGCTTCACCGGGCGGCCCAGCGCGCGGGCGGCGCCCGCGGCGAGCATCTTGTACGGCCACGGGATGAGCCCGGCCCCGAACCCGCCGCCCAGGTACGGGGCGTGCACCCGTACCCCCGACTCGGGGACGCCGAACATCGCGGCGAGGGTCTTGCGGACGTTGACCGGCCACTGCGTCGAGTCGTGGAAGTCCAGGTGGTCGCCGTCCCACGCGGCGACGGCGCCCATCAGCCCGAGCGGGTTGTTGACGTTCTCCGCCGTGGTGTACGCCGCCCCGACGCGCACGTCGGCCAGGGCCCACCCGGCCTCGGTGTCGCCGCGGCGCGTGTCGGGCAGGTACGGCAGCGGCTCGGCGACACCGTGCGCGGGGTCGAGCAGCGCCGCCTCGGGCGCGTACGTGATCTCGATGAGCCGCGCTGCCTCGGCGGCCTGCTGGATCGTGTCGGCGACGACGAGGGCGACCTCCTGGCCGTGGAACGCGACCCGGCCGTCCTGCAGCGGCGCGGGCGGCGCCTCCCCGAACGCGACCTGCGGCCCGGCGTTCAGGCGCGGGAAGTTCTCGTGCGTGAACACGGCCCGCACCCCGGGCAGGGTCAGCAGCGCGCTCGTGTCGACCTTCGTCACCGACCCGGCCGCGATGGTCGCGGTGACCACCATCGCGTGAAGCATCCCGGGCAGCGTCACGTCACCGGAGTAGGGCGCGGTGCCGGTGACCTTGTGCGGCCCGTCGACCCGGTCGACGCCCTGCCCGACCCAGCCTGCGGGGCGTGCCTGTACGGCGGTCATGAGTTCGCCTCCGTCGTCATCGCCAGCAGCTGCCTGGTCAGCGTCGCCACCGCCAGGTCGACCTTGAACGCGGTCCCGGGCAGGGTGTACGCCCCGGCGACGGTGGCCCGCCCGGCCTGCTCGAACCGGACCGGGTCGACGTGCGTGCCGCGCAGCATCTGTTCGGCCTGCCGGGCCCGCCACGGCACCGACCCGACGCCGCCGAGCGCGATACGGACGTCGGCGATCAGGTCGCCGTCCATGAGCACCGCGACCGCGGCCGAGCACAGCGCGAACTCGTACGACGCCCGGTCGCGGACCTTCAGGTAGCCCGAGCGCCACCCGGCGGGCAGCAGCGGCACGTCCACGGCGGTGACCAGCTCGCCGTGGGTGAGCACGTGCTCGATCGACGGGCCCTCGTCGGCGCGGACCCAGAACTCGGTCAGCGGGATGTGCCGCTGCTGCCCGCCGGGGCCGGCGACCAGGGCCTGCGCGTCGACGGCGACGAGCGGCACGGCCACGTCGGAGGCGTGCAGAGCCACGCAGCGTTCGTCGACGCCGAGGATGGCGTGCATCCGGGCGGTGTTGTCGACGGCCGCGCAGCCGGAGTCGGGGCTGCGCCGGTTGCACGCGGCCACGCTCGGGTCGCGGAAGTAGCGGCAGCGGGTGCGCTGCAGCAGGTTCCCGCCGATGGTGGCCATGTTGCGCAGCTGGGTCGACGCCCCGGCCAGCAGCGCCTCGCGCACCATCAGCAGCCGCTCGGTCACGGCGGGTTCGGCGGCGAGCTGCTCCATCGTGGTGAGCGCGCCGACGCGCATGAGCTGTCCCTCGACCATGATCCCGCGCAGCGGCAGCCGGGTGATGTCGACCAGCCGGTCCGGGGTCCACACCCCGTCCTTCATCAGGTCGAGCTGGGTGGTGCCGCCGGCCAGGAACGCCGCCTGCGGGTCGGCGGCGACCGCGGCGACGGCCTGCTCGACGTCGGCGGGCCGCTCGTAGACGAACGCGCGCATCACGCACCGTCCTCGGCCTGCTGCGCGGCTACGTCGCGGATCGCGGCGACGATGTTGTCGTACGCCCCGCACCGGCACAGGTTGCCCGACATGTACTCGCGGATGTCGGCGTCGCTGCGGGTGCGGCCGGGCTCGCGCAGCAGGCACGCGGCGGACATGAGCTGCCCGGGGGTGCAGAAGCCGCACTGGAACGCGTCGTGGCGCAGGAACGCCTCCTGCAGCGGGTGCAGGCCCAGTTCCCCGGCGAGGCCTTCGACGGTGGTGACGGTGCGCCCGTCGGCCTGCGCGGCGAGCATCAGGCACGACAGCACCCGGTTGCCGTCGACGTGCACCGTGCACGCGCCGCAGGCGCCCTGGTCGCAGCCGCGTTTGGTGCCGGTGAGCCCGGCCGTGTCACGCAGCGCCTCCAGCAGGGTGGTGCGGGTGTCGACGCGCCACTGCTGCGGGACGCCGTTGACGACGGTGAGGATGTCGACGACGTACTGATCCTGCGCCGATGGGGCACGTGCGGTCGTTCGGGTGGTTTTCATCGGGCGCCTCCGGCCGCGGCCCGGTCGCCGCGAGCCGTCTGCCCTGGGGCGACCGGCACTGTGTATGGGACACCTCAGGATGCCATCGCCGGGTGTGGCGTGCCGCGCGTTCGGCGAAACCCGCAGCGGCTCAGCCGGCCCGGAAGTACCAGGTCGCGGTGGACACGGTGGTGAAGCCGAGCGCCGTGTACAGGGGCCGGCCGGCCTCGGTGGCGACGAGGGTCGCGGTGCGCCGCGGGTGCGCGGCGAGCATCGCCGTGAGCAGGGCCCGGGCGAGCCCGGCGCGCCGGTGTTCGGGCAGGGTGGCCAGGGAGTACACGCCGAGCGCGGTGCCGTCGTCGAACGTGTAGCCGGCCGCGGCCGGGGTGCCGTCGCGGTGGGCCAGCCACGCCCGCCAGCCGGGGGCGTGCAGCAGTTCGGGTGACAGTGCCCGCCCGGCGGTCCACGGCTGCAGGTGCGGGTACGGGAACCCGTCGACGATGACCCGCTCGGCCGTGGCGAGGGTGTCCGGGCCGGTGACGGGCGCGACGCTGATCCCGTCGCGCCGCCCTGCGGGCAGCGGCCGCGGGGACCGGTTCATGACAGGCATGCGCCGCACCATGACGTCGGGCAGCTGCTGGGGCGCGGCGAGCCCGTACGGGTCTTCGAGGGTCATCCGCCCGGCGGGCAGCGCGGCGACGATCGCGGCGATCGACGGCGCGCCCAGCGGCCGGCGCAGCACGATCCGCAGCGCGCCGTACGCGGTGAACCCGGCGTAGCGGGGGTCGGCGGGCAGCGGCGTCCCGGCGGCGTGCCACATGCCCGCGGCGTTGGCGGCGTACAGCCCGGCTCCCTCCATCCGCGCGATCCTACGAGGCTCCACACCGGATCGCCGCCCGCCCGGGGTGGTGATCACGGTGGCGGGGTGGTGACACGCCGCCGACCACGCCCACAAGTTCATGATCAACTGAATACGGGCGGGTTTGGGGGGCATGTGGCTTTAGGGTGGGGTTGGTCCACCTGTCGGGGAAGCTAGTTTGGGAGGGGACGTATGGGGGACAAGCAGTTCTTCCGCAAGGTCGCCGAGCTGTCGGGGCTGACCGTCGAGGAGGCGGCCGACACGACGCGGGCCACGCTGGAGTGCCTGGGCAGCCGGCTGAGCAACGGCGAGCGCCGCTACCTGGTCGAGCACCTGCACGAGGGGTTACGCGACGCGGTGCCGGTGGACGGCAACGGCCGGATGCAGTGCTTCGGGCTGCCCGAGCTGCTGCGGCGGGTGCACGAGCGCACGGGCCTCAACGAGCGCGACACCGAGTCGGGGGTGCGGGGGGTGCTGACGGCGCTGCGGGAGGACATGGGCGCCGAGGCGTTCGACCACGTGATGCAGCAGGTGCCCAACGAGTTCCGGGCGATGGCCCGGGTCCGGGCCGCGGCCTAGGGCCGGTGGTAGGCCACCAGCCTGGTGCGGTCGCCGTCCCCTGGGGCCTGCGACTGCACCAGGCCCACCCCGGGCGCGTACCAGTGCTCGATGCGCGCGCCGGGGAACAGCCGTGAGCTCTCCTCGACGGTGATCACGCCGTCGTAGGCGCCGGCGGGGACGCTGACGTGCTGCCCGGTGCCGAGCACCCGCGCGGTGTCCTCGGCGCGGCCGGGGGCGTACGCGATCCGCCACCGCTGCCCGGTGGCCGGTGCGGCGGGCATGGCGATGCCGGGCTGGGCGCCGTCGCGGCCGGCCTCCCACCGGTCGACGCCGGTGAGCACGCCCTCCACGTAGTCGCGGCCGGCCTGGCCGAGCAGCCACACGTTGCCGTCGCGGTCCTGGGCGTACCAGGCGGTCGCGTCACGCAGGACGCCCCCGCCGGAGTCGGTGGTGACCGTGCGCACCGGCACGGTGTCGATGCCGATGATGCGGCGGGCGCCGGTCCCGGCGGTGATCTCGGTACGCACGTCGCCGTCGACGCCGGAGGCGGTGTAGTTCCAGCGCGACCCGGCCGCCAGCGGCAGGTACGGGTTGTCGACACGGCTGCTGAACCCCGCCGGATCCAGGTGCACGGGCTGGTCGCCCTGCGGCAGCGGCGACGGCGCCGGGGTCGGCGCGGGCGTGGGCGCGGCGGCCGGGACGGCGGGGGCCGGGCCGAGGAACAGGCCCGCGGTCAGGGCCAGGGCGAGGGTGAGCGGCTGCAGACGGGCCACGGGCTCATCGTCGCAGCCGGCCGGCGGCCGATATGCGCGTTCAGCCGTATCACACCCGGATAAGTCCCGATATTGGAAGGATGAGCGGCGTGAGCCGACACGGCGAGCCCACCACATCCTGGAGCACACCATGACCGCACCGGCCGCGCCCGCGCCCGCGGACGTGTTCATCATCTTCGGCATCACCGGTGACCTGGCCAAGGTGATGACGTTCCGCTCGCTGTACCGGCTCGAGCGGCGCGGCCTGCTGACCTGCCCGATCATCGGCGTCGCCGCCGACGACTGGACCCTCGACAAGCTGCGCGAACACGCCAAGGCGTGCATCGAGGGCACCGGCGAGCCGCTCGACCCGCAGGTGTTCGACCGGTTCGCGGCGCGCCTGTCGTACGTGTCGGGCGACTTCACCGACGACGGCCTCTACGGCCGCGTCGCCGCCGCCGCGAAAGGCGCCGCGACGCCCGTGTCGTACCTGGAGATCCCGCCGTCGCTGTTCGCGACCGTCATCAAGGGCCTGTCCGAGGCGGGGCTGACCCGCGGCGGGCGGGTGGTGGTGGAGAAGCCGTTCGGCCACGACCTGGCCTCGGCCCGCGCCCTCGCCGCAGACCTGCACCAGTACCTGGACGAGTCGCAGCTGTTCCGCATCGACCACTTCCTCGGCAAGATGGGCACCGAGGAGCTGGTGTTCCTGCGGTTCGCCAACCGGATGCTGGAACCGGTGTGGAACCGCGACCACGTCGACAACGTGCAGATCACCATGGCCGAGGACTTCGGCGTGGCCGACCGCGGCCACTTCTACGACCCGGTCGGCGCGCTGCGTGACGTCGTCGTCAACCACCTCATGCAGGTCCTGGCCGGCGGCGCGATGGAACCACCCGCCGGGCGGCACCCCGACGCGGTCAAAAACGCCCAGTTCGCCCTCTGGAGCGCGGTGCTCGACGCCGACCCGGCCCAGTACGTGCGCGGCCAGTACGACGGCTACCAGGACATCAGCGGCGTCGCGAAGGGCTCCACCACCGAGACCTACGCCGCCCTGCGCCTGGAGATCGACAACTGGCGCTGGTCGGGAGTGCCGTTCTTCATCCGCACCGGCAAGTGCCTGCCCGTGACCCAGACCGAGTTCCGGGTCGTGTTCAAGCAGCCGCCGCGGCTGGGCCTGCCCGCGTTCGCGGGCCTGACACCGGAACCGGACCAGTTCGTCATCAAACTCGACCCGGCCACCGGCGCCCGGCTGCGCCTGAACGCCAAACGCGCCGACACCGACTTCGTCGGCCCGATCACCATGGACATGGAGTTCGCCGCCGAAGGCGGCGAAGGCCCCACCCCATACGAGGTGCTGCTGCACGCGGCCCTGATCGGCGACGCCAACCGGTTCACCCGCCAGGACGGCGTCGAGGAGACGTGGCGCATCATGCAGCCGCTGCTGGACCACCCGTCACCGGTCGAACCGTACGCACCGGGCACGTGGGGCCCGGCCGGGGCGGACAAGCTCGTCGCCGGGCACGGCTGGCGCGGCCCCTGGATCGCCGACCCCCCACCCGGGGCCGGGTCGTGAGCACCGGACACGACGGGCCCGGCCGGTTCTCCTCCGCCGCGCCGTCACCGTTCCCGCCCATCGAGGAGTACGCGTACCTGTCCGACTGCCACACCGGCGCGCTGCTCGCCCCGGACGGGTCCGTCGACTGGCTGTGCGTGCCCCGCTTCGACGCGCCGTCGATCTTCGGCAGCCTCCTCGACCGGGAGGCGGGCACGTTCCGGCTCGGCCCCGACAACATCGACCACCCGACCAGCCGCCACTACACGCCCGGCACGAACGTCCTCGAGACGACCTGGCGCACCAAATCCGGGTGGCTGCTGGTCCGTGACGCCCTCGTCATCGGCCCCGCCCCACCCGACGACGAGATCAACCCGCACACCCGCCCACCCGTCGACGACGACGCCCACCACCTGCTCGTCCGCACCGCACACTGCCTCGAAGGCACCGTCGCGGTCCAGCTGATCTGCGAACCCGTGTTCGGCTACGGCCACACCCCCGCCGAATGGACCATGACCGGCCCGCAACGGCACGCCGCCGACGCCACCGGCGCCGGCCTGACCGTACGCCTGGCCACCGACCTCACCCTCGGCATCGAAGGCGGCCGGGTCCGGGCCCGGCACCTGCTGTCCACCGGCGAACACGCGTGGTGCGCCCTGTCCTGGGCCGCCGGGCTGGCCGTACCCGCCGACGGCGACCACGCCCGCGCCCTCGTCGACACGACCTGCCGGTACTGGCGCACCTGGCTCGCCCAGGCCCGCATCCCCGACCACCGCTGGCGCGACCCGCTGCAACGCTCCGCCCTGGCCATCAAAGGCCTCACCTACGTCCCCACCGGCGCCACCGTCGCCGCCCCCACCACGTCCCTGCCCGAAACCCCCGGCGGGGCCCGCAACTGGGACTACCGCTACACGTGGATGCGCGACACCACCTTCACCCTGCGCGCCCTGCACTGGCTCGACCTCGACTGGGAAGCCGAGGAGTTCATGCAGTTCATCGCCGACGTGCAACCCACCGAAGACGGCTCGCTGCAGATCATGTACGGCATCGACGGCCGCCGCGAACTCACCGAGACCGAACTGCCCGACCTGTCCGGCTACGCCGGCGCCCGACCCGTCCGGGTCGGCAACGCCGCCTACTCCCAGCGCCAGAACGACGTCTACGGCGCCGTCCTCGACTCGATCCTGCTGCACACCCGCCGCAGCCAGCGCCTGCCCCGCCGCCTGTGGCCCCTCGTCGTGTCCCAGGCCGAAGCCGCCACCCGCATCTGGACCCAACCCGACCAGGGCATCTGGGAAGCCCGCGGCGAACCCCGCCACTACGTGTCCAGCAAGCTCATGTGCTGGGTGGCGCTGGACCGGGCCGCGAAACTCGCCGTCCTGCGCGGCGACGCCGACCGCGCCCCCACCTGGGCACACACCGCCGAACAGATCCGCGACGACATCCTCACCCACGGCGTCACCACCGACGGGGTCCTGCGCCAGCACTACGACACCGACGCCCTCGACGCCTCCACCCTGCTCGCCGCGAACTTCCGGTTCCTGCCCGGCGACGACAAACGCCTCGCCGCGACCGTCAACGCCATCGCCGAAGACCTCACCGAGAACGGGTTCGTGCTGCGCTACCGCACCGACCAGACCGACGACGGCCAGCACGGCAAGGAAGGCACCTTCCTCATCTGCTCGTTCTGGCTCGTATCCGCCCTGGCCCACATCGGCGAACTGCAACGCGCCCGCGACCTCATGGAACGGCTCCTGCGCGTCAAATCCCCCCTGGGCCTGTACGCCGAGGAATACGACGCCCACACCGGACGCCACCTCGGCAACTTCCCCCAGGCGTTCTCACACCTGGCGCTCATCGGAGCCGCCGAATCGATCATCCTCGCGGAACGGACAGGAGAGCTGTGATGGAAGCCTACGACGTCATCATCATCGGCACCGGCGCCGGAGGCGGCACCCTCGCCCGCTACCTCGCCCCGTCCGGCAAGCGCATCCTGCTGCTCGAACGCGGCGACTACCTGCCCCGCGAAATCGCCAACTGGGACACCGCCGAAGTGTTCATCGACAACCGCTACATCTCCCCCGACACCTGGTACGACCGCGCCGGCAAGGCATTCCAGCCGCAGGTCCACTACTACGTCGGCGGCGCCACCAAACTCTACGGCGCCGCCCTCTACCGGCTGCGCCGCGAAGACTTCGGCGCCATCCAGCACCACGACGGCCTGTCCCCCGCCTGGCCCATCACCTACGAGGAGATGGAGCCCTGGTACACCATGGCCGAACAGCTCTACGAAGTCCACGGCAACCGCGGCGAAGACCCCACCGAACCGCCCGCCTCCGCGCCCTACCCCTACCCGGCGCTACGCCACGAACCCCGCATCCAGCAACTGTCCGACGACCTCACCGCCGCCGGCTACCACCCGTTCCACGCCCCCTGCGGCGTACGCCTCAACGAAGCCGACATCAACAACAGCATCTGCATCCGCTGCGCCCGCTGCGACGGCTTCCCCTGCCCCCTGCACGCCAAATCCGACGCCGAAACGCTCGCCGTACGCCCCGCGCTCACCGCACCCAACGTCACCATGCTCACCCACGCCCACGTCGTACGCCTGGAGACCAACCCCGAAGGCACCGCCGTCACACAGGTCATCGTCGACCACGAAGGCCACGAGGAACGCTACTCGGCCGCCATCGTCGCCGTCGCCGCCGGCGCCGCCAACACCGCCAAACTCCTGCTCATGTCCGCCACCGACCGCCACCCACGCGGCCTCGCCAACGGCTCCGACCAGGTCGGCCGCAACTACATGTACCACCTGTCCCAGGCCGTGCTCGCCCTGTCCCGCGAACCCAACGACACCGTCTTCCAGAAGACCCTCGGCCTCAACGACTTCTACTTCCGCGGCCCCGGCTTCGACTACCCCATGGGCAACATCCAGATGATCGGCAAATCCGCGCCCGACATGTACCGCGGCGAGAAACCCCTCGCGACGAAACTCGCCCCGTCATGGGCCCTGGCCGACGTCGCCCGGCACGCCGTCGACTTCTGGCTGTCCACCGAAGACCTGCCCGTACCCGGCAACCGCGTCACCGTCGCCCGCGACGGCAACATCATCCTCGACTACACACCCAGCAACCCCACCGCCGCCAAACAGCTCTACCACCAGCTCAAATCCATGCTCAAGACGATGCGGCTACACGAAGACCACCTCATCCACCGCTTCGCCTACATGAAGAGCGACATCCCCATCGCCGGCGTCGCCCACCAGGCCGGCACCTGCCGCATGGGCACCGACCCCGCCACATCAGTCCTCGACGCCAACTGCAAAACCCACGAACTCGACAACCTGTACGTCGTCGACACCAGCTGCTTCCCCAGCATCGGCGCCGTCAACCCCGCCCTGACCGCCATGGCCAACGCCCTGCGCGTCGGCGACCACCTCATGCACCGCCTCGGCGCCACCTTCCCGGCCGCCGCCACCACCGCACCCGGCGCCGCCCGATGAACCACGACCCCACCGCCGAATACTTCACCGGCCTCGCCGAACACGGCCGCTACCCGCTGCTGCGCGCCACCACCGGCACCATCCGCTTCGACCTCACCGGCAACGGCGGCCGCGGCGAACACTGGCGCGTCACCATCAACCGCGGCCACGTCGACGTCAGCCGCGGCGAACAACCCGCCGACTGCGTCGTCAAAGTCGACAAGAAACTCTTCGACGGCATCGTCACCGGCCAGGTCAACACCATGGCCGCCATGCTCCGCGGCCAGGTCGACGTCGACGGCGACCTGCACCTCATCACCATGCTGCAACGGCTGTTCCCCGGCGGAAGACCGCCAATGCCCGAACCCGCCGCCAGGAGGCACCCCAGATGATCCCCGCACCGACGGTCAGCACCCTGGACGGCAACACGTTCGTCGTCAGCGACACCGCCGGCGACATCGACGCCTCACCCACCGAACCCAACGGCCTGTTCTCCTGGGACACCCGCTACCTGTCCCGCTGGATCCTCACCGTCAACGGCAGCCGCCTACGGCCCCTGTCCACCGACGACCTGCACTACTTCGAAACCCGGTTCTTCCTCGTCCCCGGCACCGGCACCGTCTACGTCGACGCCACCTACTCCGTCATCCGCCAGCGCGCCGTCGTCGACGGCTTCCGCGAAACCCTCACCATCCTCAACCACGCCGACAACCCCATCGACCTCACCGTACGCATCGACGCCGGCGCCGACTTCGCCGACCTGTTCGAAGTCAAAGACCACCTCAAAAAGAAAGGCAAGTACTACACCCGCGTCGACCACCGGCTCCTGCTCGGCTACGAACGCGACACCTACCGCCGCGAAACCCTCATCTCCACCACCAGCCCCGCCGACCTCGACGACGACGGCCTCACCTACACCGTCCACCTCGACCCCCACACCAGCTGGACCACCGAGATCCAGGTCGAGACCTCACTGTGGGGCTGGGCCGCCAACCAGGCCGCCCACCACCGCATCACCAGCGACGAAGACACCGCCCACACCCGCCGCGACATGGAAACCGAACTCCAGCGCTGGCTGGAAGAAGCACCCAAACTCGAATGCGACTGGGAACCCCTCAAACACACCTACCGCCGCAGCCTCACCGACCTCGCCGCCCTGCGCTTCGCCCCCATGACCGCCGGCAAACGCAGCCTGCCCGCCGCCGGCCTGCCCTGGTTCATGACCATGTTCGGCCGCGACAGCATCCTCACCAGCCTCCAAGCCCTGCCCTTCGTACCCTCCCTCGCCGCCACCACCCTCGCCGAACTCGGCGCCCGCCAAGGCAGCCGCATCGACGACTTCCGCGACGAAGACCCCGGCAAAATCCTCCACGAAATGCGCTACGGCGAACTCACCGCCTTCGAAGAACGACCCCACTCCCCCTACTACGGCTCCGCCGACGCCACCCCACTGTTCATCACCCTGCTCGACGAATACGAACGCTGGAGCGGCGACACCCGGCTCGCCGCCGACCTCGAATTCGAAGCCCGCGCCGCCATCAACTGGATCGACCAATACGCCGACCTGCGCGGCGACGGCTACATCTGGTACCAGACCCGCAACCCCGAAACCGGCCTCGAAAACCAGTGCTGGAAAGACTCCTGGGACTCCATCTCCTACCACGACGGCACCCTGCCCGGCTTCCCCCGCGCCACCTGCGAACTACAGGGCTACGCCTACGACGCCAAACGCCGCGCCGCCCGCCTCGCCCGCGACGTCTGGAAAGACCCCTCCTGGGCCGCCCAACTCGAAAAACAAGCCGCCGACCTCAAAGCCCGCTTCAACCGCGACTTCTGGATCGAAGACCAGAAGTACTACGCCCTCGCCCTCGACGCCGACGGCAACAAAGTCGACGCCCTCGGCTCCAACATCGGCCACCTCCTCTGGAGCGGCATCGTCGAACGCACCCGCGCCAAACACATCGTCGACCACCTCCTCGGCCCCCGCCTCTACTCCGGCTGGGGCATCCGCACCCTCGCCGAAGGCGAAGCCCGCTACAACCCCGTCGGCTACCACGTCGGCACCGTCTGGCCCTTCGACAACAGCTTCATCGCCTGGGGACTACGCCGCTACGGCTACAAGAAAGAAGCCGCCCGCGTCGCCGCCGGCATCCTCGACGCCGCCGAATACTTCAACGGCCGCCTACCCGAAGCCTTCTGCGGCTACGAACGCACCGTCACCAAATACCCCGTCCCCTACCCCACCGCCTGCAGCCCACAAGCCTGGTCCACCGGCACCCCACTCCTGCTCCTCGGCACCATGCTCGGCCTGCAAGCCGTCGGACCACACCTCGTCGTCGACCCCGCCCTGCCCATGGGCATCGGCCACCTCGCCCTGCTCGACGTACCCGGCCGCTGGGGACACCGCGACGCCTACGGCCGCGGCCGCTTCCAGATCCGCGCCGAAGACCGCCGCAAACTCCGCCCCCAGCTCTCCCCACTCGAAACCGTCGTCAACCGCCGCGAGCAACGATGACGACCCGCACCGAAACCACCGCCGTCAACACCGCCGGCGTCATCCAGGGCATCGTCCTCGTCACCATCCCCGCCGCCAGCACCATCCTCACCAACCCCGACCACTACGGCCTCAGCAGCTCCCAATACGGCACCATGTTCGCCCCACAGGTCATCGCCGCCATCGCCACCAGCCTCGCCGGCGCCGGCCTCGCCCGCCGCCACGGCACCCGGCCCCTCTATCTCACCGGCCTGCTCTGCTCCCTCATCTCCATGCTCCTGCTACTCGCCAGCGCCGCCGTCCAGCACCAGCCCACCGCATACCCGCTGCTGCTCGCCGCCACCGCGTTCCTCGGCGCCGGCTTCGGCCTCACCGTCCCCACCCTCAACACCCTCACCGCCGCCTTCCACCCCGCCAACGTCGACAAAGCCGTCCTCATCCTCAACGCCCTCCTCGGCCTCGGCACCGCCCTCGCCCCCGTCTTCGTCGCCCTCTTCGTCGGCCTCGGCTACTGGTGGGGACTACCCGTCCTGTCCACCCTCCTGCTCACCGCACTCCTGCTCGTCAGCCTCCGCCTGCCCCTGCAAGCCCAGACCACCGCCGAACCCACCACCGGCCACCACGGCCTGCCCGCCAGATACTGGGTCTACGCAGCCTTCGCCCTCCTCTACGGCATCTGCGAAACCCTCAACGGCAACTGGGCCCAGCTCGACATGACCCGCAGCCTCGCCGCCGGCACCACCCTCGCCGCCCTCGCCCTCACCGCCTTCTGGGCCATGGTCACCGCAGGCCGCCTCCTCTTCGCCGCCATCACCCGCTGGCTACCCGCCCGCACCACCTACCACCTGCTGCCCTTCGCCCTCGCCGGCGTCTTCGCGATCATCACCGCACTACCCGCCGGAGCCGGCGTCCAGGGCGTGCTCGCCTTCGGCGCCGCCGGACTCTGCTGCTCCGCCCTGCTCCCCCTCACCATCAGCTTCGGCCAGCACGAACTCACCGCATACAGCACCGCCGTCGCCGGCGGCGTCATCGCCTTCTACCAGCTCGGCTACGGCATCGCCGCCTTCGGCGCAGGACCCCTGCTCGACGCCGGCACCCCCATCTCCCGCCTCTACACCATCGGCGCCGTCATCGCCCTCGCCATGGGCCTGCTCTCCTTCGCCGTCGCCCACCGCCGCCAAGCCGCCACATGACGAAACTCCCGCCACGTCGCCGCACGACATGACGGGAGCAACCCAGCACAGCGGCTCACGGCCTCAGGTCGCCCGGCTCACCCGCCTCCAGCGACGTCAGCGGATCCTCACCCAGCTCGCCGCGCTGATCCAGGACGTACAGCGTGACCAGCGCCGGGACCAGGGTCACCAGCGCCACCCCGAACCACGCCAGCATCCACTTCTGCGTGATGGCCGCTCCCGCACCATCCGCGATGGTCAGCCCGAACGGCAGCAGGTACGGGTACTGCGCCACCCCCCACGCCCAGACCAGCGCCGCCACCCCGCCCGCCGCCAGCAGCCGCAACCCGCGCACCCCGCCCCGCGCCGCCCGCATGAACGTCAGCGCCAGCAGCACCGCCCCCGCCACCAGCAGCACCCCGCCTCGCGTCGTGAACCGGTCGAACATCTCCGGCGAATCACCCCGCAGCGCGACCAGCGCACCGATCCCGCACAGCAGCGCCACCACCCCCGTCCACAGCGCCCGCCGCCGGAAGTACTCCCGCAGCACCGGCAGCCCTCGCCGATGCGCCTCCGCGATCAGATACACCGCCGCCAGGAACGCACCCATCGCCACCGCGAGCAGCCCCACCAGGATCGACGTCGGATTCCACCAGCTCGTCACCTCGTTACCGGCCGCGTTGCCCGGCGGCACCCGGCCCGCGATGATCCCGCCCAGCGCCGCACCCAGGCAGAACGGCGTCAGCACCGCCCCCAGCCCGAACAGCACCCCCGCCACGTGCCGCCGCCCCGCCCGCGCCGCATCCTTACGCAACGCGAAGTTCGCCCCCCGCAGCACGATCCCCAGCGCCGCCAGCATCAGCGGGATGTACAGCGTCGTCATCGCCGACGCGAACGCCGTCCCGAACGCCGTCCACGTCAGCACCAGCAGGTACACCAGCCACACATGGTTGGCCTCCCACACCGGCGTGATCACCGCGTCGATCATCGAACGCACCGCCGCGCCGCGCTCGCGGCCGCCCGCCCACAGGTCCCAGAACCCGGCGCCGTAGTCGGCCAGCCCCGACCAGGCGTACAGCGTCACGGCCAGCACGACCAGCACCGCCACCGCGTCCGCGGCGGTCACGACGGTGCCTTCTCGCTGCCCGCCGCCTCGACCTCGGGCCGCGGCCCGTACGGCACCGCCTCGTCCACGAAATCGCCCAGGTCGGCCCGCCGCCACCGGCGAGCCATGGCCCGGATCACCGCCACCGTGCCGACCGCCAGCAGCAGATACAGCACCACGACCACCGCGAAGCTGAGCCAGATGCCGTCCGCGCCGGTCACCGCGCTCGACGTGCGCTCGAAGCCGTACACGATCCACGGCTGCCGCCCCACCTCGGTGACGATCCAGCCCGCCTCGATCGCGATGTACGTCAGCACCCCGGCCGACGCGGCCAGCCACAGGAACAGCTTCGACTGCGGAAACTCACGCTTGCGCCAGTAGTGCCAGGCGAACCAGACGACGAACAGCATCAGCAGCGTGGCGATGCCGACCATGACGTCGAACGCCCAGTGCACGATGTTGACGTTGGACGGCCGGTCGGCCGGCGCGACCGCGTCCAGCCCCTGCACATAGGTGTCGGGGCTGTTGCCGGCCAGGATCGAGTTCAGGTCGGGGATGCGCAGCCCGCCGGACACCGTGTTGGTCGCCGAGTCGTACCGGCCGAAGAAGATCTCCGCCTGGTGCGTGCCGGAGTTGGTGACCACCTCCATGGCCGCGAACTTGACCGGCATCTCCTGGAACACCCAGACCGCGATCAGGTCGCCGACCACCATCTGCAGCGGCGTGACGATCGCGGCGACCGTGAACGGGATGAGGAAGCCCAGGCGGTGGTAACGGTCGCGGCGCCCGCGCAGCCAGCCGACCGCGTACACCGACGCCACCGTGAACCCCGCCGCCATGTACGCGGCACACGCGAAGTGCAGGAACTCCCACGGCAGCGCCTTGTTGAAGATCGCGGCGATGGGGTCGATGTCGGTGGGCCAGCCGTTCGGTCCGGGCGTGAACCCGGCCGGGGTGTTCATCCACGAGTTCGCCGCGATGATGGAGAACGCCCCCACCAGCGCGACGAGCGGGATGGGCAGCCCGAGCTTGAAATGTGTCCACGGCCTGAGCCGCTTCCAGCCGTAGATGTAGATCGCGACGAGGATGGCCTCCAGGAAGAAGGCGATGCCCTCGATCGCGAACGGCAGCCCGAACACGTCGCCGTACTTGCCGGTCAGGCCCGGCCAGAGCAGGCCCATCTCGAACGACAGCACCGTGCCGGACACCGCGCCGACCGCGAACGTCACGCCGGCCACGTGCGACCAGCGCCGGGCCAGGGTCAGCGCCGCGCGGTCGCGATGCTTGAGGCCCTTGTACTCGGCGATCAGCATGATCGCGGGCAGCGCCACCCCGAGCGGCACCAGGATGATGTGGAACATCAGTGTGAAGGCCATCTGCGAGCGCGCGGGCAGCAGCTGCGCGGGCTCGGTCGCGGCCAGTAAATCGAGCATGTAGCGCTCCCCGTGCGCTGGACGTCGATTCACCTTAACAACGACAAATCGCCCAAGCCCCGCTCTTCAGTCGGTGAGCCGGGCGAAGCCCGTCCGCATTGGTCTTCTGGGGCGCGGGGGGTCACACCCCGTAAGCCATCCTAGGATTCTGGGATATAGGGCATGGCGTGCTTGTCCGTGCGGTGATGGTGGCTGTCTGGATCAGCCGAGGTGGGCGAATCGCACCCTGGCCGAGCGGACCAGCGAGTGCATCGGCGCGCTAACATCCGGGCGGGTCCGCAGGGCGTCCTCCAGCCTGAACCGCCACTTGCCCGCTTCGACACTGCGTACGTCCGGCCGGACCGCGGCCGCGAGCTGCGTCCGGGTCTGCTCCAGCGGCTGGCGCCAGGCGGACCCGAGCACCGCCGCCAGCTCGTCGGCGAACCACTCGAAGTGCGCGCCGCCGGCTTCCGCCGCGGTGACCAGCATCCTGGCCGCGTCCCAGGCTATCCGTGGCTGGTGCAGCACAGCCGCTTCCATGAGGCCTCCCCGTCGAGGTGCGGTCAGTCTTCAAAGGCTAGTGAGGCCGCAGCCGGATCCACATCCGTCGAAAGGCCAGCCCCTGTTTCGGCCTGGCGCGGCCGGCACCGGGCCAGGGCCTGGAAGGCCAGGCGGTGTGCGAGGGCACCGCCCCTACACCGTCCTAGGAGACTGGTTCTGTGCATTTTCGGGGAAAGCGCACGAACGCCGAGGGTGGGTGCTGCAGTTTCCCCGAAACTGCAGCACGTGCCCCGCACACCAGTTCGAGCCACGAGCCGCTACGCTGCGCAGTTGATGTCCACACCGCACACCGAAGAGACGACCCGGCCCTGCGCGCACTGCGGCAAGCCGGTCGTCCAGCGCGCCTCCGCCGGCCGGCCGTTCCGCTACTGCCGCGACAACGACGGCGCCTGCCAGTCCGCCGCACGTAACAGCCGGCTGCGCCACCGCAACTCCCCCGGGCTCGCGGGGCAGGTCGCGAAGGCGTTCGAGGTGGTCGAGCGGCTGGAGCAGGTCGCCGAGACCCTCACCGAGGCGCTGGAGGCGGAACTCTCCCCCACCGGCGTGGAGCGCCAGCTCGCCGAGGTGCGGGCCGAGGCCGCCGGGCAGGTCGCCACGGCGCACACCGAGCGTGACGAGGCCCGTCACGACGCCGAGCGCGCCGCCCGCCTCGCCCGTGAGGCCGCCGACGCCGCCGAGCGCGCCCGCGCCGACGCCGAGCTGGCCAAGCGCGACGCCGAGGAGCGTGCCGAGGCCGCGATCCGCACCGCCCGTGAGGCCGCCGACAGGGACGTCGCCGCCGCCCGGCAGCACGCCGCGGAGCAGGCCGAACGTGCCGAACGGGCCGATGCCGCGGCGGCCGGGTCCGCGCGCGCCGCCACCGCGGCGCTGGGCGAACGGGACGCCGCGCGGCGGGATCAGGCCGCCGCTGACGCGCTGCGCGCTGAGGCGTACCGCGACCGTGATGCCACCCGTGCGGCCGCGGACCAGGTCCAGGCGGCCTTCGACCTGGCCCGCGCCGCCGCCGAGGAGGCCGCCCGCGAGGCCGAGGCGTCGAAGGTCGACCTGACCCGCGCCCAGCAGCAGCTCACCGCCGTGCAGGGGGAGCTCTCCGCGGCCCGCGAGGAGCACGCCCAGCAGGCCACTGCCGCTCGCGCGGAGCTGTCAGCCGCGCAGTCCGCCCTGGCCACGGCCGAGACCGGCCGCGCCGCCGCCGAGTCCCTCGCCCAGCAGCGCCAGACCGACGTCACCGTGCTCACCGTGCAACGCGACGCGGCCGTGGCCGAGGCCGCCGCCCTGCGCGCCCGCGTCGACGAGCTGACCGGCCAGGTCGGCCAGCTCGCCGGCACCCTCACCCAGCTCACCGCGAAACTGACCGTCCCTGCCCAGCCCGACCTGAAGCCTGCCGAATCGGCAGCGTGACCCGACCCGGTCCACCAGCCCGGCCAGCCCCGCGACAAGCAGCACCGTCCATGGGCGGCGCCGCCCCCTAGATCGCGCGACTTGCCTGGCACATGGCCGTATCTTGGGCCGGTTTTCGCCCAGGTGCCAGGCAAGTCCGGTGATCAAGGCGGCCGCGCGGCGGACGCGGCGGACGCGGGCACCGGGTCGGGCGGGCGGGATCCGGGTCAGGAGTCCTCGTCCCAGTTGATGGCCGGGGTGTCGATGCGGGTCGGGTCGAGGAGTTTGGCGGAGCGGTGGTTGGGGCGCAGGTAGAACTCCTCGGCCCAGGTGACGTATGAGTGGATCTTCGAGCCCATGTCGCTGAGCAGTTCCAGGTGCACGCCCAGCCAGGCCGCGAACGCGAACCGGCCGTGGATCTCGTGCCGGTGCGGGCCGATCTCGGCGACCGCGGCCTTGGTGCCGATCATGGCCATGATGCCCTTGTCGCGGTAGTGGAACGGCTGCGGCGCCTCGCCCCGGCTCTGCGCGACGATGTTGTCGGCGACCCACCGGCCGGACTGCTGCGCGACGCTGCCGAGCTGCGGCAGCGCCGCCTCGTCGCCGTACGGGATGTTCGCGACGTCGCCGATGGCGTAGACGTGCGGGTGACCGGCGACGCTGAGGTCGGGCTCGACCTGGATGCGCCCGCCGTGCCCGGCGGTCAGGCCGGAGGCGGCGGCGATGTCCGCGGCCTTCTCACCGCCGCCCCAGACCACGAGCCTGGTCTTGATGACCGTGCCGTCGGCGAGGGTGACGGACTCGGGCGTGACCTCCTGCACGCGGGTGCCCAGGTGCAGGAGGACGCCGCGGTGTTTGAGCTGGCGGGCCGCGTAGTCGCCGGATTCGTGGCTGAACGCCGACAGCAGCGTCGGCCCGCCGTCCACCAGGATGATCTGCGCCTCGGCGCACGGCACGTCGTGGTGCACCCCCGGCATCACGTCGTGGACCAGTTCGGCCAGTGCGCCCGAGGTCTCGACCCCGGTGGGGCCGCCGCCGACGATCACGAAGTTCAGCGCACCCTCGTCGACCAGCGCCGGGTTCGCGGCGACGTCCTGAAACACGGTGAGCACCCGGCCGCGGACCCGCAGCGCGTCCTCGACGCTGTACAACGGGAACGCGTGCTCGCGGGCGCCGGGGGTCTCGAAGAAGTTCGGCTGGGCACCGGCGGCGAGGACAAGGTGATCGGCGGTCAGGGTGTCGCCGGAGGCGAGGGTGACCGTCATCGCGCCGGGGTCGATCGCGGTCACGTCGTCCTTGCGCACGTTCACGCTCGGGTGGTGGCGGAAGAGACGGTCCAGGTCGAAGCGCACGTCCTTGGAGGTCAACTCGGCCGTGGCGACCTGGTAGAGCAGCGGCTGGAACTGCTGGAAGCCCGCGCGGTCGATCAGCTCGACCCGCATCCCGGGCTTGCCGGCCAGGCGCTTGGCGCAGGCGACCCCGGCCAGGCCGCCGCCCACGATGACCACGTTCACGTCTGCGCTCATGATGTTCTTCCCCGTGTTCCGGCGGACCGGGCAGGCAATCATTCTCTCCCGCGGCGGGCGAGCCAGAGCCCGAACCGGAGAACCGGGCCGCTCAGCCGCCCGGATGACGCCGGGCGACCCGGGCCCACATGGCGCGCTGCGCGCGCAGCGTCGCGAAGCCCGTGACGATCAGGATCGCGATGTTGAGCAGCAGCTGCACCAGTGAGCCGCCCGCCTGGCCGGGGCTGCCGACGGCGAGCGAGACGCCCACGTCGGCGGCGGCCGGGATGGTGGTGACGGATACGAACACCCCGATCAGCGCGCTGGAGCGGGTGTGCGCCAGCGCGACCACCCCGGCGATGCCGGCCAGCAGCGCCACCGTCACCGAGTAGAAGTCGGGGGTGTAGATCAGGTGGGACACCGGCCGGATGCCCCGCGCGAACGCCTCGGGCACCAGTCCGGCGACGCTGACGAGCAGGGTGAACGCGTAGGCGGCGAGCACCGCCAGGGTGAAGCCCACCGTCAGCGCGAGCATGCCGCGCCCGGCCAGGCGCCGCTCGCCGCGGTCGAGGCCCAGCGCGACGCCGGTGATGGCGCCGTACTCGGGTCCGAGGATCATCGCCGCGACGATGAGGATCTGCGAGTTGGTCAGCAGCCCCACCGCACCGATCACCCCCGCGACGACCAGCAGGAGCAGAAAACTCGGGGTGTACGCGGCGTCGGCGCGGATGCGCGCCTCCACTGCGGCCCAGACGGGCGCGCGGGACAGGCGGCGCGGCAGCCGTGCGGCGACGGCGTCGGTGTGCTCGGACAGGGCCAGCGCGACCGGGTCGGCGGTCAGCGAGCCGTGCCGGTCGACCTCCAGCGCGCGCAGGGTCGCCAGCACCCGGTCGGCGGCCGCCTGCAGCAGGTCGCATTCGAGCAGGTCGCCGGGGGGCTGCTGGATCGCGTCGCGGCGTACCGCCAGGTTGAGCACGCATGGGTCGGCGGCGAGCGCGGCCGCCACGCGGTCGGTGCGGTGCGGTGGGCTGACCAGCCGGAGACGGATCAGGTCCAACCGGGCCTCCGGCCGAAGTCAGCTTGGCGAGTCGCAATGGTCCATAAAATATCACCAAACAGACTCTCGGCCGTGGATCGGGGATGACGAGAATGCGGACCAGGATCAGCTTCCGGCGGGCGTCGTGGTGACCGCGGTCGACACGGCGGCGACGGCGGAGCCGGGCGCCGCGTCGCCCTCGCCGTTCCCGCCGATCGCGCAGTACGCGTTCCTGTCCGACTGCCACACCGGCGCGCTGATCGCACCGGACGGCTCGGTGGACTGGCTGTGCGTGCCGAGCTTCGACTCCCCCAGCGTGTTCGGCAGCCTGCTGGACCGCGAGGCGGGCATGTTCCGGTTCGCGCCGTACGCGATCGCGCACCCGACGGCGCGTGAGTACCGGCCGGGCACCAACGTGCTGGAGACGACCTGGCGCACGCAGGCGGGCTGGCTGCTGGTGACCGACGCGCTGGTCATCGGCCCGCGCGGCACGCCCGACGTGGTCACCCCGCACACCCGGCCGCCGGCCGACAACGACGCCGCGCACCTGCTGGTGCGCACCGCGCTGTGCCTGAAGGGCGAGGTGGAGCTGGAGCTGGTGTGCGAGCCGGTGTTCGACTACGGCCGCAACCCGGCGGTCTGGGTGATGGACCCGGCCGAGCCCTCCACCGCCACCGCCGGCGACGGCAGCCGCGAGCTGCGCATCCGCACCGACCTGCCGCTGGGCGTGGAGGGCAACCGGGTCCGCGCGCGGCGGGTGCTGCGCGCCGGCGACCGGGCGTACTGCGTGCTGTCGTGGGCCGAGGCGGAGGCCGTGCCGCCGGACGGCGAGCAGGCGCACGCCATGATCGAGTCCACCACGGAGTACTGGCGGACCTGGCTGGCCGGGGCGCGGGTGCCCGACCACCGCTGGCGCGAGCCGCTGCAGCGGTCCGCGCTGGTCATCAAGGGGCTGACCTACATGCCGACGGGCGCCACGGTCGCCGCGCTGACCACGTCGCTGCCGGAGACGCCGGGCGGCGAGCGCAACTGGGACTACCGCTTCACCTGGATGCGGGACACCACCTTCACGCTCAAGGCGCTGCACTGGCTGAACCTGGAGTGGGAGGCCGAGGAGTTCATGCAGTTCGTCGCCGACGTCGAACCGACCGAGGACGGCTCGCTGCAGATCATGTACGGCATCGACGGCCGCCGGGAACTGCCCGAGTCGACCCGTGACGAGCTGTCCGGCTACGACGGCGCGCGGCCGGTGCGCATCGGCAACGCCGCGTGGGAGCAGCGCCAGAACGACGTCTACGGCGCCGTGCTCGCCTCGATCCTGCTGCACACCCGGCACAGCAGGCGCCTGCCGCGGCGGCTGTGGCCGATCGTGGTGTCCCAGGCCGAGTGCGCCACCAAGGTGTGGCAGCAGCCGGACCAGGGCATCTGGGAGGCGCGCGGCGAGCCGCAGCACTACGTGTCGTCGAAGCTGATGTGCTGGGTGGCGCTGGACCGGGCCGCGCAGCTGGCCGACATCCGCGGTGACACCGCCCAGGCCGCGAGCTGGCGGGACACGGCCGAACAGATCCGGGCCGACATCCTGGCCCACGGGGTGAGCGAGCGCGGCGTGCTGCGCCAGCACTACGGCACCGACGCGCTGGACGCCTCGACGCTGCTCGCCGCGCTGTTCGGCTTCCTGCCGCCGGACGACCAGCGGCTGCGCGACACGGTCGAGGCGATCGCCGACGAGCTGAGCGAGAACGGGTTCGTGCTGCGCTACCGCACCGACCAGACCGACGACGGCATGAGCGGCAAGGAGGGCACGTTCCTCATCTGCTCGTTCTGGCTGGTGTCGGCGCTGGCGGTGGTCGGTGAGATGGGCCGGGCCCGGGACATGATGGAGCGGCTGCTGAACATCGCCTCGCCGCTGGGCCTGTACGCCGAGGAGTTCGACGTGGACGCCGGGCGGCACCTGGGCAACTTCCCGCAGGCGTTCTCACACCTGGCGCTGATCGAGGCGGCGGGCCGGATCATCCTGTCGGAGCTGCTCCAGGAGCTGTGAGGGACGGGCCCGGCGACATGCGCCGGGCCCGGTGGACGGTCAGTCGAACTCGCCGGCGCGTACGCCGCCGACGAACGCCTGCCACTCCTGCTCGGTGAAGCTCAGCACCGGGCTGTCGGGGTTCTTGGCGTCGCGGACCAGGGCGCCCCCGTCGGTGCGGGCGACCTCGACGCAGCCGCCCTCCGGGTTGCAGCGGGTCGACTTGCGGAAGTGCGGGCTGGCGCGGTGCTCGGACATGATGGCTCCTCTTCCGGGTGGTCGCGGCGCGACTGCGCCGCACCTGTAGGAGGCGCCTGACGGGTGCTGGATACATTCTCGACAGACCCGCCGCGGGTACGGCAGCATCGGTCGCAGTCGACCGGTCCTGCCGAGGGAGCCATCCCGTGCCACCTGCACCGATCTCCGCCAGGCAAGCGCGCAGGCGGCTCGCCTGGCTGGCGGCGGCCGTGACCGGCGCGACGGTCGCCCTGGTCGAGCTGCGTCACGGTGTCAGCCCCGGCCGGGCCCTGCCGGAGGGCTGGATGATCACCGTGATCGGCGGGCTGGCGCTGCGCCCGTCCGGCGGCCGCCCGCGCCCGGTGCCGCGCCGGCTGGCGCTGCTGTCCGTCGCGGCGGCCGCCGTGCTCGCCATCGCGTTCGCGCACGGGCCAGACCCCGCCGGGTGGGACTGGCTCTACCTGACCGGCGTCGCCGCGCTGCTGGTCGGCGTCGAGGCGGCTGAGGGCATGGGCGCGCGGTTCACCGACACGCTGCGGCACCTGCTCGACAGCGGCGCGCTGCGGGCGCCCCGGCGCGAGGTGGGCGTCTTCCGGCGGACGCTGCGGCGGCGGGTGCGGCGTACCCGCCTGGTATGCGGGGCGCTGCTCGGCGGCGTCATGCTGGTCGCGTGGCTGGTCGTGGCCGCGCCGCGGCTGGGCGACTTCCTGACCCTGAACCCGGCGGTCATCGTTTTCCAGTCCCTGGCCGGGGTGGTGGCCGGCCAGTCGCTGGGCCGACTGGTCGCGTTCGGGTTCGCGTGGCGGATGCTGCACGTGGCCGACGACAGCTTCGTCATCACCCCGGGTCACCCGGACGGCGCGGCCGGAATGCGCCCGATCGGGCGTTTCTACTTCCAGCAGTCGCTGGTCGCGGCCATCCCGGCGGTGTACCTGACCGCGTGGTGGCTCGCGATCCCCGCGCTGGCCCCGGACCAGCTCGCCTGGCGGCCGGTCTACCTGGCGCTGCTCGCGGTCGCCATCGTGTTCGAGGTGCTCGTCTTCCTGCTGCCCATGCTGCGGGTGCACCGGCTGATGGCGGCCTGGCGGCGCAGGTTCGCCGCGGAGGCCGACCGGCTGTCGGCGTCGATGGGTGCGCTGCGGCAGGCACTGGTGTCGACGGCCGACGACCACGACGCACTGAGCAGCCGGCTGGCCGCCGCGGCCGACTGGTACGCCGTGCTGCAGTCCGTGCCGCGGTGGCCCGTCGACGCCGGGCTGCGGCGCTGGTTCAGCCTCAACAACCTGGGCCTGCTGATCCCGTTCCTGTCGTACGTGTTCGGCAACCCCGAGTTCTGGGACAGCGTGGGCACCGTCGTGGGCGGCCTGCGGCACTGAGCCGGTGTGACGCAGCACCGGTGTTGATCTCCGTAACAGCGCGGCGCCGCCCGGCCGTGTTGGATGGAGGCATGAGCAGCAGCGACGCCGTACCGGTGACCGTGGCGATCACCCGCCGGGCCGATCCCAGCCATGCCCGCGAGATGATCGCGTGGATGCGGGCGGGCACGACGCTGGCCGAGGAGTTCCCCGGGTTCCTCGGGGCGGGCTGGGTGCGCCCCGGCCCCGGCTCCACCGAGTGGCACATGCTCTACCGGTTCGCCGACGCCGCGGCGCTGGCCGGGTGGGAGCGCTCGGCGCAGCGGCAGTGGTGGCTGTCGTCGGCGCAGGGCATCGTCGAGCACGCCCGCACCGAGCGGCGGACCGGCATCGAGGGCTGGTTCGACCCGCCGCAGGAGCACAGCATCGAGGAGGCGCGCCCGGCCGCGCCGCCGCGCTGGAAGCAGGCGGTCACCATCTGGCTGGTGTTCTTCCCGCTCAGCCTGGCGGCCAACGCGGTCGCCTCGCGGGTGCTGGCCGGGGTGTCGCTGGTGTCGCGCACCCTGCTCATTACGCTGTGCCTCACCCCGATCATGACGTACCTGCTGCTGCCGTGGATCACCCGGCGGCTGGAGTGGTGGCTGCACGGCCGCCCCGCCCCCTGGCGCGCCGCCCGGCGCTGACCGGCCCGGACGGGCCCGGCTGGCAGATCTAGGTCTCTACATCGATACATCGCTATGCATGCGTTTAGCGTGGCGGCACCTGCCCCCTCCCCCGGAGGTATCCGATGAGACTCCGCCGTATCCTGCCGGCGCTGCTGGCGACCCTGCTCGGCGCGGGCGCCGCCCTGGTCGCGACGGCGCCCGCCCAGGCGGCCACGCCCGACCGCTGGGCGTTCGCGTTCATGGACAAGCCCCTGCCGCCCGCCGGCTACCTGATGGACCTGGCCCGGCAGTGGAAGAGCGACAACGTGCAGAACAGCACGGTCAGCCCGGGGGCGGTCGGCCGCTACCGGGTCGTCTTCCCGAACATCGCCTCCACCAACGGCGTGGCGCACGTGACCGCGGTCGCGGGCGACCCGCGCTGGTGCCAGGTGTGGAACTACTTCCCGCTGGGCGCGGACCAGATCGTCGACGTGCAGTGCTACAAGTACACGGGCGCCGTCGTCACCCAGGACTGGTCGGCGTTCACGGTCATGTACTCGACCAGCTCCGGCCTGCTCCCCGGGCCCAGCACCTACGCCTACCTGCAGGGCAAGTCGACCGGCGGCACGGTCACCTCGTACAACCCGGTGGGCGGGATCAACACCTCGGTGCACCTCGGCGTCGGCACCGGCACCTACCGGGTGTTCCTACCCGGCGTCGGGGGGACCGCGCTCGCCGGCAACCTGCAGGTGACCGCGCAGCACGGGAACAGCCCCCGCCGCTGCAAGGTCGACACCTGGCAGGTCACGCCCAACGGGGTGGACGTGGTGGTGCGCTGCTACGACCACACCGGCGCGCCCGCCGACAGCTGGTTCGACCTGACCTACCACCGCGAGCGCTCCGTGTACGGCGCGTTCAGCCCGCCGAACCACTTCGCCTACCTGTGGACACCCGGCTGGCCCGGCACGGCCAGCTACAACTCCGTGGGCTCGGTCAACAACCTCACCCCGGCCGGCGCGGGGCTGCACTACATCGAGTTCCACAAGGTCGGCGTGAAGGAGGGCCACATCCAGGTCACCGGATACAAGGGCGGCAACGAGTACTGCAACCTGCAGAACGTGTGGACCCTGTCCGGCTCGGTGGTGCTGGTCCGCAACGTGATCTGCTGGAAGGCGAGCGGCAGCCCCGCCTCGCCGCAGTCCTTCGTCAGTTACAGCTCGCGCGCCTGACCCGAACCCGGACCGGGGCAGCCACGCCGCCGCCCCGGTCCACCCCCCGTGGGCTCAGCCAAGATCGCGCTGATCTTGCGCGGACTGTGGGGACGACACGCCCAAACAGGGCATATGGGCAACAGTTCGCGCAAGATCGACGCGATCTTGGCGGGTGGGGCGGGGCAACCGCGCGGCGGGTTCGGCGCGTCCACTTTGTGTGATCGCGATTCGTCTGCGCCGGATGCCGGCGATGCTGGTGCTCACGCTGCTCGCTGCCAGCGGCTGCGAGCAGGCCGCACCGGACGCGGGACCGGGGCCCGCGCCGAGCCCCAGCGCCGCGCCGGAGCCGGTGGAGACGCCCGCGCCGGGCGATCACCGGCTGAGCACCCGGTGGAACGGCAGGGACCGCACCTTCACCGTGCACGCGCCGCCGTCGTACGACGGGACGAAGCGGCTCCCGCTGGTGGTCGTCATGCACGCGTTCCCGGGCAGCGGCGACGCGGTCGCCGAGACCAGCGCCATGAGCGCCAAGGCCGACCGCGAGGGCTTCCTTGTCCTCTACCCCGACGGCTGGTCCGGCGGCATGAACGCGCTGATCTGCTGCGGCGACGAGGACGACGTCGGCCTGATCCGGACGCTCGTCGACCGGATGGTGCGGCGCTGGAAGGCCGATCCGGCGCGGGTGTACGCGACCGGCATCTCCAACGGCGGCGACATGTCCGTGCGGCTGGCGATCGAGCTGTCCGACGTGTTCGCGGCGGTCGCCCCGGTCAGCGGCGGCATCGGCGGGCGGGCGCTGAGCGATCCGGCGTACCGACCGGCGAAACCGGTCTCGCTGGTCACCTTCATCGGCGCGCAGGACCGCTACCACGCCCAGTTCACCGCAGGCCTGGCCGCGTGGCGCGAGCGGCTGGCCTGCACCCCGGACGGGCCGCACACGATCCGGCCCGCCAAGGGGCTCACGATCGAGCGGTTCAAGTGCGGCGACGGCAGCCGGGTGCTGGTCTACGACATCGCGGCGATGGGCCACAGCTGGCCGGGCGCGAAGCAGGGCGGCATGGCCCAGCCCGACGCGCCGGTCGCCGCGACGGACGCGATGTGGGACTTCTTCAAGGCGCACACCAGAGCCTGAGCGCGGCAGGCGATCCGCGATCCCGGGCTCAGTCCAGCAGCCACATCCGCAGCTGGGCGCCGTACGGCGTCAGCAGCAGCACCGGGATCGGCCAGCCCGGCGAGGTCGCCGGTGCCGACGGCCGCCGACAGCAGCGGCAGCACCGAGCCGACGAAGACCACCGTGACGAGAGCGAACTGGAACCAGAGGATGATCCGGGCACCGCGCAGGGTGCCGGTGGCGCGGCCGTCCATCGGCGCAACGCCACGGCACGGCGGCCGCCCGCGCGGTCCCTCACGGGCCGGCCAGGACCCGCACCAGACTCGCGGTGTCGGTGATCTCGTTGGCGCAGGTGGGGCCGTTGATCTCGTGCGCGGCGTGCATCGCCTCGGCGGTGTACGCCGCGGTGGCGTCGCGGACCAGGGTGACGTGGTAGCCGTGCTCCATGCCGAACCGGGCGGTGGACTCCACGCACGTGTTGGCGAGCAGCCCGATGAGGATGATCCGGTCGAGGCCGCGCTGGGTGAGCTGCACGTCGAGGTCGGTGTTGGCGAAGCCGCTCTGCGCCCAGTGCTCGTGCAGCAGCACGTCACCGGGCTCGGGCTCGAAGTCGGGATGCCACTGCCCGCCCCAGCTGTCCGCCGCGAACAGCTGCAGCTTCGCCGCGCGCTGCAGGTACGGCGTGGCGTTGCGCCAGTTCTCGTAGTCGCCGGGCCGCCAGCGGCGGTGGCGGGAGTAAAGGACCGTGATCCCGGCGGCGCGGGCCGCGACGACGATCTCGCGCATGTGCTCGTGCAGGTGCACGGACTCGGCGACGTCCTTGAGGCGGGGCCACAGCTTGCCGCCCTCGCTCATGAAGTCGTTGTACGGGTCCGTGATGATCAAGCCGGTGCTACCGCTGTCGTACACCGCCATGCTCGCCCCCGGAAGCGCAGGTCACCCGAGCCTACGCCGGGCCGGTCCGGGGTGGGGCGGCAACGCGGGAGGTACGCTGCGGCACTGACACGGGTGCGGACGCGAGGAGGCGGCGCGATGGTGACGCGGGTGGCGATGTGGTCGGGGCCGCGCAACGTGTCCACCGCGCTGATGCGCAGCTTCGGCGCCCGGCCGGACACGGCCGTGGTCGACGAGCCGCTGTACGCGTACTACCTGGCCGCCACCGGCCTGGACCACCCGGGGCGCGACGCGGTGCTGGCGAGCCAGCCGCAGCGCTGGCAGGACGTCGCCGCGCAGCTCACCGGCCCGCTGCCGGAGGGCGTGACGGTGCACTACCAGAAGCACATGACCCACCACCTGCTGCCGGAGGTGGGCCGGGACTGGCTGAGCGCGCTCGCGAACGCGTACCTGATCCGCGACCCGGCGCACGTGGTGGCGTCGTACGCGAAGGTGCGCGGCGAGCCGACCCTGGCCGACCTGGGTTACGTCCAGCAGGCGGAGATCTTCCGGGCGCACGGCGGCCCCGTGGTGGACTCGGCCGACCTGCTGCGCGATCCGGCCGGGGTGCTGTCGAAGCTTTGCGCCGCGCTCGGCATCGCCTGGGATCCGGCGATGCTGAGCTGGGCGCCCGGCCCGCGCGACACCGACGGCGTGTGGGCGCCGCACTGGTACGCCTCGGTCGAGGCGTCGACCGGCTTCGCCGCGTACGACCCCGCCCCGGCCCGGGTGCCCGACCGGCTGCGCCACCTCGTCGAGGCCGCGCAGCCGTACTACGCCGAGCTGCACGCCCACCGCGTCACCGCCTGAGGCGGCTACAGCACCTGCGTGCCCGAGCTGCGCGCGTGGGCCTGGTAGACCTCGGCGAGCTGCTTGGTCACGGGGCCGATGTTCCCGTCGCCGAGCACCCGGCCGTCGAGCTGGGTGACGCCGGCGATCTCGCCCATGGTGCCGGTGCAGAACACCTCGTCGGCGGAGTACATCTCGGCCAGGGAGATGTCGCGCACCTCGACGTCGAGCCCGGCCTGCGCGGCGAGGGTGAGCACGGTGGCCCGGGTGATGCCCTCCGGGCAGGCGACCGTGCGCGGGGTGGCCAGCACGCCGCCGATCATCGCGAACAGGTGGGTGGCGTTGGTCTCGGCGACGAAGCCCCGCCCGTCGAGCATGAGCGCGTCGTCGGCCCCGGCGAGGGTCGCCTCCATCTTCGCCAGGATCGAGTTGATCAGGTTGTTGTGGTGGATCTTCGGGTCGAGCACGTCCGGGCCGGGCCGGCGCACGCTGGAGGTGGCCAGCTTGAGCCCCGTGGTGTCGTACACCGGCGCCTTGTGCTCGGCCAGCACGATCAGGGTGCAGCCGGCCTGGTTGAGGCGCGGGTCCATACCGCTGGTGATCTTGACGCCGCGGGTCAGGGTGAGCCGCAGGTGCACGCCGTCGCTCATGTCGTTGGCGCGCAGCGTCTCGGTGATCGCCGCGGTGATGTCGGCGTCGGACGGCACGGCGGCGAAGCCGAGCGCGGCGGCCGAGCGGCGCAGCCGGGCCAGGTGCGCGTCCAGCGCGAAGATCCGGCCGTGGTAGAGGCGCAGGCCCTCCCAGACCGCGTCGCCGCCCTGCACCACCGAGTCGAACGGGGAGATCCCCGGCTCGTCCCGGTGGCGCAGGACGCCGTTGACCCAGTACCGCAGGTCGGCGTTGCGGGCGTCGTAGCGCTGAAGCATGGCTGATCTCCTCGTGACGTCGGCGCCCCAAGGAGATCACGCGCTGCCCGGCCGGGCCTGCACCGGGGCCCGGGCGGGCGTCAGCCCATCGTCTTCTGGCCGTCGAGCGTCTCGCGGATGATGTCGGCGTGCCCGGCGTGCTGGGACGTCTCGGCGATGATGTGCAGCAGCACCCGGCGCACCGACCAGGCCGCGCCCTGCTCGAACCAGGGCGCCTCCGGCAGCGGGTGCGCGGTGTCCAGGTCGAGCGTGGCCACCAGCTCGTCGGTGTGCCGAGCGACCTCCTCGTATGCCTTCAGCAGGCTCTCGACGGTCTCCCCCGGGACCATCCGGAACCCGTCGGCCCAGTCGTTCTCGCCGTCGGCGCCGCTCATCGCCGACGCGCCCTCGACCGCGAAGCGCGCCCACTGCCGCTCGGTCAGCGTCACGTGCTTGATCAGCCCGCCCACGCTGAGCGCGCTCGTGGTCGGGGTCGCGGACGCCTGCTCGTCGGTCAGCCCCTGCGCGGTGAAGCGCAGGAAGTAGCGGTGCTTGGCCAGCGTCTCCAGCAGGTCGGCGCGCTCGCGGGTCAGGGTCTTCGCGGACACGGACATGGTGCATCCCCCATCGATCGGTTGATTCCCCCACACCGTAGGCCGCTGGTCTGACATTCCGCCGTATTGCGGACGGCCCGGCCGGTCCGGCGGCGGGTCAGCCGCTCAGCGGCAGCACCCGGGCGATGCGGATCGAGGAGCTGCCCGAGCCCGCCGCCGGGTAGGCGGCGCTGCCGTCCGGGTACGGCTTGAACGCCTGGTAGTCGTGGTCCCTGACGCCGATGGTGAACCGGCCGCCCACGGCTTTGCCGCCGGCCGTGTCGTACACCTGGGCGGCGATCGACGAGCCCGACGCCCAGGCCAGCAGCATCCGGCCCGGCCCGTAGGCCACCAGGTGCGGATGCGACGAGCGCACCCCGGTCCGCACGGTCGCGTCGGCGCGGCCGGTGGTGAAGCGCTCCAGCCGCACCTGCCCGCCCTGGCTCCACGCCGTCCAGTAGCCCTTCTGCGCGGCCAGCACCAGGTCGCCGCCGAACAGGGCGCCGTCGCAGGTCCCGGCGGCCACCGTCCGGTACGGGTCGGGCTGCGCGATACGGCAGCCGTTGTCGGTCGCGCAGACCATCACGAACCGGCTGACGCGCGGGTCCCACACGATGCGGGTGGTCCAGCTGTGGCTGCACCCGACCTCGAACGCGTCCCGGTGCCGGGAGACCAGGTCGCCCTCGGCGTCGACCACCTGCATCCGGTCGCCCTCGTGGATGTCCACGCAGTTGCCGTTGCGGACGGTGATGGCCACGCCGAAGTACGCCGCGTAGTTCCTCCCGTCGGTGGCCAGCCGCCCGTGGTGCTGGTACCACCAGACGAACCGGGCGCCGTCGTCGTAGCCCCGGCGGCCGCCGCCCAGGTTGGTGACCTGCCGCTCCCACACCTGGCGGCCCGTGGTGTCGAAGCGGATCATGTGCATCGTGTTGCACGGGCTGGACGAGCCGCCGCACAGCGGGCCGCTGCCGCACTCGCCGCGCCGGGTGACCAGCAGCACCCCGCCCGTCGCGTCGGCGTGCACGTCCTGCAGGTCGATGCCGGCGAAGCTGGTGGGGGTCCCGACCAGACGGTCCGCGCAGTCGAGCCGTCCCAGGTGGACGCGTTTGTCGGTGCCCAGCCAGGCCAGCCAGGAGCCGCCGTTCGGGTCGGCCGCCAGGGCCATCGGCAGCGGTTCGGTGTCGCCCTCGCGGCCGTAGCCGACCACCCGCGTACCGAGCTTGACCTCGGTGACCCGCACCGCCGGGGCGGGTGCGGCGGGCCTGGCGCAGCCGCCCACGGCCGACGGTGAGGGCGCGGCCGAGGCGGACGCGGTCACCGCCGCCGACGCGGAGGCCGTGCCGGTGGCCTGAGCGGACGGGACCTCGGGGTCGGCCGCGCCGGCCGTCAGGGCGGTCAGGGAGAACGCGGCGGCCACGCTCAGCGCCGTGACGGCGGCGACGCCCCCGACGATGAACAGGACACGGCGCTGCCGGGACATGCGGCTGCGGTGACGCCCCGACCGGGGCGGCACGGTGAGACTCATCGGTATGTTGCCCTTCCTCGCAGGGTGACGGCGGAACGGCGATCGGGGCAGAGGGCCGAGGATGTCACACCCCCACCAGGCGTGCCAGTTGCCGAGGTGAGAGGCGCGTGGGGCGTCCGGCACGACTACCATCGGAGGCTGACGGATCGTTTTGTGCACTCAGCGAGGTCCCGTTCGAGGCGGCGATGTCTATGCCCGCTGTGAATGACGATTTCAGCGCTTTGCTGGCAGATCGGGAGGTTTACCCCGTTTTCCAGCCGATCGTCTCGCTCCGTGATGAGCAGACGGTCGGGTACGAGGCGCTCGCACGCGGTCCGGCCGACAGCCTGTACCACGCGCCGCTGGCTCTGTTCGCCGAGGCGGAACGCCGCGGGGTGCTGGCGGAGCTGGACTGGGTGTGCGGCATCAACGCCTGCGCCCGATTCCTCGACTCGGGCGTGCGCGACGTGCCGCTGTTCCTCAATGTGGATCCGGCGACCTTCGGCACCCCGTGCCCCATCGATCTGCTGCCCACCTACCAGCACGCGCTGCAGGAGCTGAACCTGGTTCTCGAGATCACCGAGCGCCGGGCCGGGGATCCCGCGGCGATCCTGCACGCGGTCACCTCGTTCCGGCAGCGGGGTGGGCGGATCGCGATCGACGACGTCGGCGTCAACCCGTTCAGCCTCAACATGATCTCGGTACTGGCGCCCGACGTGATCAAGCTGGACCGCAGCATCACGCAGAGCCGAGTGCCCGGGTGGGCCCGCACCTTCGTGATCAACTCAGTGTGCGCGGAGGCGGCCGCCACCGGCGCCGCGGTGCTCTGCGAGGGCATCGAGACCCCGGAGGACCTGGAGGCGGCCCGCGCGATGGGCGCGACGTTCGGCCAGGGCTGGCTCTTCGGCAAGCCCGGCCCGCTGCCCGCCGTCGAGGTGCCGCTGTCGGCCGAGGCGCTCCCCCGGGTCGACCCCTACCCTGTCTGCGCGACCACCCCGTTCTCGGTGGCGGGCGAGCGGGCGCGCGCACTGCGCATGAGCCGGCGCATGCTGACTCCGATGTGTGCGCTGCTGGAGGACATGGCCCTGCACACCGACGCGGTCCGGCTGCTGCTGGCCGCGGCCCCCGCCAGCACGCCGTTCTCCGAGCAGGACTGGATGACGTACTCCCACATCGCCCAGCGCGGGGTCGCCGTGGCCGTGCTGGGGCAGGAGTCACCCGCTCCGCTGGGTGCCGGGGTGCACGTGGTGCCGCTGCCGGAGGACGATCCGCTGCAGGAGGAGCGGGCCCTGATCGCCGTGGGCAGCTACTTCGCCGCCGCGCTGATCGCCCGGCAGGCCGAGCCGGAGCGGCACCCGCTCGACGGCGAGACGCAGCTCTACGATGCGGTGCTGACCTACGATCGCCGGCTCGTCATCGAGGCGCTGCACACGCTCGTCGGGCGGCTCAACTCGCTGCCGGTCGACATCGCGGGGTGAGCCGCGCGACGACCCCGACGAAAGGGGACGGCCGTGCCGCCCGCCTATCTGCGCTACTACCGGCCGCACACCCACGCCGAGGTGGGCGGCGAGATCACCGAACCGGCCGAGGTCGAGCGCCTGGGTGACCTGGCGCTGGCCGAGCACGCCGCGGCAGGGGTCGGCTACCTGCCTGGGCTCACGTTGTGGCGGGACGCCGACACCCCCGAGGACTCGCTGGGCATCTGCGTGGCGGCCGACGGGTGGGCGCTGATCCATACCGACGACGACCTGTTCCAGCAGGTGACCCGCGGAGGCCGGGCGCCCGACGGGACCAGGCGCCGGGTGGCCTGGGACGACTTCCTAACCGTCCCCACCGCCTGCTTCCTCGACCGGGGTCAGGCCGTCGCCGCAATACGGCTGTGGTGGCGCGGCGGCGACGTGCGCGGCTCCGGCCTGTTCTCAAACGACCTCGACACGGCCTGACCGCCGAACCATTGACAGGCGCGGATCGCCGCCGTTACTGTGCGTCGCAATTAGACAGGAAACCTTACAGTATGGAGTGATCATGCGGCGCCTCGTCCTCCTCGCCGTGCTGGCCGCGGCGACCGCCGTCGCCCTGCCCTCCCCGGCCCACGCCGGCGCGGGCGGCCTCGCCGCGAACGGCTCCTTCGAACAGGCCCGCTACCCCGAGCACACCACGGTGTCGGCCTGGGACTGTGAGCCCGGCACCGGCCAGGCCGGCCCGGCCCGCACCGGCGCACGCTCGCTCACCGGGACGCCGACCGAGACCTCCCTGGCCCGCTGCGCGCAGACCGTGCCGGTGCAGCCGGGCGCGAGCTACACGCTGACCGCCTGGGTGCGCGGCGGATACGCCTTCCTCGGCCACGACCACGGTGTCGCCTGGACCCCGCCCAGCGGCGCCTGGACCCAGCTGTCGACCACGTTCACGGCCACCGCCGACACCGTGCGGATCTACCTGCACGGCTGGTACGCGCAGGACGCGTACCAGGCCGACGACGTCGTGCTGAGCGGCCCGGACAGCACCGTGCGCGTGCCTGCGGCGCCCGCGATGCCGCTGCCGGACGAGACGACCAGCCACTCGGTCCGGCTGAGCTGGATCGAGTCGCCGGGCGCGGCCGCCTACCGGATCTACCGTGACGGGGTCCTCCTGCGCTCGGTCACCACCGCGAGCGAGGTGGTCGACGGGCTCACCCCGGGCACGGGATACTCCTTCCACGTCACCGCGGTGAACCGGGCCGGCGAATCCCAGCCCACCGCCCCGGTGGCGGTCAACACGATGGCGGCGCAGAGCCAGGTGCCCCCGGCCACCCGGTCGCTGGTGGCCTCGGCGCAGGCGTACCAGGCATGGCTGGCCTGGGAGGCGGTGCAGACCGCGACCGACGGCTACCGGATCTACCGCGACGGGCAGCTCGTCGGCTGGTCCTACGGGCCCGCGTTCACGGCCACCGGGCTGCGGCACGGCACGCTCTACACGTTCCAGGTCACCGCGCTCAACTCGGCGGGCGAGTCGGTGCGCTCGGCGCCGGTCCAGGTGATGACGTGGCAGGTGCCCGGCGCGTGAGGCGCTCGCGCCGACGCAGCGCATCCGGTCCATCGCAGCACGTCACAGGTCTCGCGTTGTCGCCTGCGCGGCACTAACCTCCACCGAATGACTATCTCGGGTCGACGGTTGGCCGTACTGGTGCACGCTCTCCTGGTGCTTCCGCTGGTCGTGGTGTTCGTCGTGGTCGGATCCGGGGTGATCTCCGGAGGCTCGTCCCTCGGAACCGTGGTGCTCAGCCTGCCGGTGCTGCTGGCGGGCGCGCCGTGGTCGGTGCTGACGGCGCAGTTCGCCGAAGGGGCTTCACCGGGTGTGGTGGAGTTCCTGGTCGCGTTCCCGGCGGTGCTCAATCTCGGCCTGCACCTGGCCGTCAGCGAGCACTTCGCCCGCCGCCGAGCGGCCGCGGAGGCCGCCGAGGAAGCGGCCGTCGCGCGACGCTGACGGTCGCGGCCACGGCCGCACCAGCTCGCCCCGGTGGTCTCGTCCGCCGGGGCGAGCGCCGTTTCGGCAGCCTCCGATCACGACCGGCGCCTGTCGGGCTCCCGCTTTACGATGCCGCGATGAGCGACCACCCCACCGATGACTGGACCCCGCCGCAGCGGCCCGCCTGCACCTGCCCCGAGCACGTCGACGAGCTGCACGAGCTGGTCGTGCCGAGCGTCCCGCCGCACCACCTGCCGCCGATGACGGTGCGCGAGCTGCGCGACACCGGCGACTTCAGCGTGAAGCCGCTGCCCGAGGGAGAGCGGCGCTGGACCGTTCACGACGACGCCGGCGATGTGACCGGGGTGGACGTCTTCCACTGGGTGCTGTGGGCGGGCGACGCGGCACGCTGCTTCTACGACGACGACGCCGAGTTGGCGCTGGACGACTCGCTGCGCGCGCGGGGCGGGATCGCGCAGGTGGCATGGATGGACCGCGAGGTCGTCTACATCGGCGCGCCCACCATGTGCGCGGACGGGGTGCTGGCCGCCGCAGCCCGTGCGCTGCTCGACCCGCGGGTGCGCTGACCGCGCCACGGCCGCCGGGAGCGGCCGGCGGCAGGCCGATCGGCGCGCCGCGAGCCGGTGATCGGGCAGGCGCGGATCGGCCTCACGGGCAGCTTTGGCGGCGTCGCACCGGGAGTGCGATCGGCGCGGATACGGCGTTGTTAGAACGGGCCGGCGGTGTCGGCGACACCGTGCGCACCCCGTCACGCCCCGGCCTCCCCCGGGGCGTGAGCAACGACCGCACGTGCCGCTGACCCCTCGCAGAGCGGAAGCCATGACCCGACCACGCAATCCCCGGCTCCGGAACAAGATCGTCGCTGTGCTCGCCTCCCTGGTGGCGCTGTGGGCGTTCGCCGCGTACGTCACCGTCGCCGAGGGCGTGAACCTGGTCTGGCTGGCCGCGCTGGAGCAGCAGGTCGCCAAGCCGGCCGAGGCGCTGATCGCGGCGGTCCAGGAGGAGCGGCGCGAGTCGGTGACCTACGCGGCGGCGGGCGCCACCGCCGACCGTGCCCCGCTGGAGGCCGCGCGAGCCGCGACCGACGCCGCGCAGCAGCGCCTGCGCACCGCGCTGGACAGCACCATCGGGCAGTGGTCGACCAGCGAGGCCAGCGACGTGCGCCACGCCGAGCTGCTGCGCGCGCTAAACGGGCTGCCGGACAAGCGCCGGCAGCTGGACCAGGGCAGGCTGGACCGGGTCGGGGCCGGCGCCTACTTCACCGGCCTGGCGCAGCTCGGCTTCGACGTGTACGACACGTACACCGCCTGGGACGACTCCGAGGTCATCTTCCACACCTCCACGCTGGTGCTGCTCACGCACGCGCAGGAGATGGTGTCCCGGCAGGACGCGGTGCTGTCCGGGGTGCTCGCCGCGAACCTGTTCACCGACGCCGACCGGACCACGTTCACCGAGCTGGTCGGTGCGCAGCGCTACCTGTCCACCCAGGTCGCCGAGCGGCTGCCGCAGCCGGACCGGGCCGACTACACCCGGCTGCTGAACAGCCCGGCGATGCTGGCCCTGCAGACGCTGCAGGGCCAGGTGATGCGGGCCGTCCCGGGCACGGCCCCGCTGACGGGACCCGCTCAGTGGCGCGACGCGGTCACCGCCGCCATCGACGCGCTGCGCACGATGGTGCTGGACCTGGCCGACCGGACGGTGGTCCGGTTCCGGCCAAAGGCGATCGGCATCCTGGTACGCCTGGTGCTGGCCGCCGGGCTGGGGCTGATCGCGGTCATCCTGTCGATCCGGTTCACCATCCGGGCGCTGCGCTCGCTGCAGGAGCAGCTGGCCGAGCTGAAGGCGGCGGCGCTGGAGCTGGCGCACGAGCGCCTGCCGCGGGTGGTGACGCGCCTGCGCGACGGGGAGGAGGTGGACGTCGGCGAGGCCGCGCCGCCGCTGGCCTTCGGCGACGACGACATCGGGCTGGTCGGCCAGGCGTTCGACGTGGTGCGGCAGACGGCCGTGCAGGCCGCGGTGGACCAGGCCGAGCTGCGCCGCGGGGTACGCGACGTGTTCCTCAGCCTGGCCCACCGCATCCAGGCGCTGGTGCACCGGCAGCTGAAGCTGATCGACGCCATGGAGCGGCAGGCCGCCACCGACGAGGAGCTGGCCAAGCTGTTCCAGATCGACCACCTGGCCACCCGGATGCGGCGCAACGCGGAGAACCTGGTGGTGCTGTCGGGCGTGCCGGCGAGCCGGACCTACCGGGCGACGGTGCCGATGGTCGACGTGCTGCGCGCGGCGCTGGCCGAGGTCGAGGACTACCCGCGGGTGCGGCTGCGAGCGGCAGAGCCGGCCGCGCTCGCGGGTCACGCGGCGGGTGACGTCATCCACCTGCTGGCCGAGCTGATGGAGAACGCGGTGCAGTTCTCCCCGCCGCACACCGACGTGCACGTGCTGGGGCGGGCGGTGCCGGGCGGCTACCTGGTCGAGATCGAGGACCGCGGGCTGGGCATGGCCGACGACGCGCTGGAGGAGTCGAACCTCCGGCTGGCCGAGCCGCCCGAGTTCCAGCTCACCGGCGCGGCGCGGCTCGGCTTCTTCGTCGTCGGCCGGCTGGCCCGGCGCCACCGGCTCGCGGTGCGGCTGCGGCGCTCGGCGTACGACGGGGTGACCGCGGCGGTGACCATCCCGGCGGAGCTGGTGTCGCGCTCCGCGCCCGAGGTCGGCGACCGGCCCCGGGAGCGGCTGCTGGCCGCGGTGGCGGGCGCGACCGCGGTGAGCCCGGAGGTGCGCGAGCCGGCCGACGACGGCGCGACCGCCGTACCCGCGGCCGCCACCGGCCAGGACGGCGACGACACGAAGTACACGCCGGTGGGGCTGCCGTGGCGGGAGAAGCGGCCGAAGCGGGCCGTGCCGCGACCCCGCGACCTGTCCGATGCCGAGCGGCTGCCCGCCGAGCCGCAGCCCTACCCGAACGGCCGCGAGCCGCGCGAGGTCAGCCGGATGCTGGCCGCATACGTCGACGAGGCGCACCGCGCCCGCGGCGAGGCCGGGCGCACAGACCTGTCCACCACGCACGGAGAAGGACGAGCATCGTGACGGAGAAGACGGCAGCGTCGGCCGACCTCGCCTGGCTGGTCGACGACCTGGTCCACCGGGTCGTGGAGGCGAGGTACGCCATCATCCTGTCCACGGACGGGCTGCTCATCGCCACCTCGAAGGGGCTGGGCAAGGCCGACGCGGAGCACCTGGCCGCCGCGGCGGCGGGGCTGAGCAGCCTGGCCCGGGGCGCCGGGCGGCACTTCGGGGACAGCGTGGTGCGCCGCACCATGATCGAGTTCGGGACGGGCTACCTGTTCGTGACCTCGGCCGGCAACGGCGCGTGCCTGGCCGTGGTGTGCGGCAGCGACATCGACGTGGGTGTGGCCGCGTACGAGATGGAGATGCTGGTGGTCCGGGTGGGCCAGTACATCACCACGCCCGTCCGCCAGCCGGCCGGGGCGCAGGGCTGAGCGGATGGAGTCCAGCCAGGAGTGGCCCGACGCGGGCCCGGTGGTGCGGCCGTACGCGATGACGTCGGGCCGCACCACCCCCGTGCGCGGCGCCTTCGACCTGATCTCGATCGTGATGGCGACCCGGCCGCCCGAGCCGGACGACGACGGCCTGCAACCGGAGCTCGCGCAAATCCTGCGCCTGAGCCGGCAGCCGGTGTCCGTGGCCGAGCTGGCCGCCGAGCTGGACCTGCCCGCCGGCACGGTCATGGTGCTGCTCGGCGACCTGCTGGCGCAGCAGCTCATCGTCACCCGATCCCCCACTCCGGCCCGTGGTGTGGCGAGCCGGCCCGTTCTCGAGGCGGTCATCAATGGACTCAGTGGTTAGCGACACCGTGCCGGTGGTGCTGCCCACCGCGGTGAAGATCCTGATCGCGGGCCACTTCGGCGTGGGCAAGACGACCATGGTCGGCACGGTGAGCGAGACCAGGCCGCTGCGCACCGAGGAGGTGCTGACCGACGCGGGCATCGGGGTCGACGACCTGTCCGGGGTGGAGGGCAAGACGCACACCACCGTGGCGATGGACTTCGGGCGCATCACCATCAGCCGCGACCTGGTGCTCTACCTGTTCGGCACGCCGGGCCAGGACCGGTTCTCGTTCCTGTGGGACGAGCTGTCGGCGGGCGCGATCGGCGCGGTGGTGCTGGCCGACACGCGCCGGCTGAAGGACAGCTTCGCCTGCATCGACTACTTCGAGGACCGGGAGACGCCGTTCATCGTCGCGGTGAACTGCTTCGACGGCGGCGAGCGCTTCCAGCCGGCCGACGTGCAGCTGGCGCTGAACCTGGACCCGGGGGTGCCGGTGGTGCTGTGCGACGCCCGGGACCAGGTCTCGTCGCGGCGGGTGCTGGTCGCGCTGCTGCAGCACGTGCTGTCGCTGCCGGTGTGAGAGGTGGCGCGGCCCGCATTGTCGGGCCGCGCCGATAAGCTGTCGATCGTGAACGGTGAGATCGTGATCCCGGCGCAGGGCGGCGCGCTCGCCGCGCCGCAGGAGTTCGTCGACTTCACCGAGGCGTGGCTGAACAACCGGCGGCTGTCGGCCAACACCCGCGAGGCGTATCGCCGCGACGTCAACGGTTACCTGGCCTGGTGCGCCGAGCACGGCGTCGAGCCGCTGCGGGCCCGCTTCACCCACGTCAACGAGTACGGGCGCTGGCTGGAGTCGTGCGTGGACGCGCGCACGGGGCGCACCCTGGCGCCCACCACCGTCGCCCGTAAGCTGTCCGGCCTGTCCAGCTGGTATGAGTTCCTGCACAAGCTGGAGGTCATCCCGGTCAACCCGGTGACCGGCGCGGACCGGCCCAGCGTGCACCGCGACCACTCGGCCACCGTGGGCATGAGCCCGGCCGAGGTGGACGCGCTGCTGCGCGCCGCGGCCGAGGACTCCGCCCGGCACCACGCGCTGCTCACCCTGCTGGCCGACCTCGGCCTGCGCGTCGGCGAGGCGGTCAAGCTGGACCTGGCCGACCTGGGCCACGAGCGCGGGCACCGTACGGTCCGCTTCTCCGGTAAGGGCGGCAAGCCGCGCCGCCGCGCCCTGGCCCCTGGCACCGCCGCAGCGCTCGACGGCTATCTGCAGGAGCGCGCCGACCGGGCCGGGGTGAGCGTCGCGGACCTGTCCGGGCCGGTGTTCGTCTCCGACACCGGCAAGCCGGTGGACCGGGTGGCCGTGTTCCGGCTGGTGCGCCGCCTGGCCGAGCGGGCGGGCATCCCGAGCGCCGCGCACCTGTCGCCGCACTCGCTGCGGCACGCGTTCGCGACCACGGCCCGCAGCGAGGGCGTGCCGCTGGAGGACGTGCAGGACGCGATGGGCCACGCCGACCCGCGCACCACCCGCCGCTACGACCGCGACCGGCACAACCTGGACCGCGACCCGTCGTACGCGATCTGGGCCGCCCGCGCGCGCCGTGGCGCCGGGTCCGGCGGGCACTGAACAGCAGGTACGGGCACATCCAGCGGCCAGCTCCGCTAGATTGATGTGAGTCCGATTTATGTGCAGATAACGGACCTTCAGGTGGCGTGCCCCGGGTAGGCAGCCCGGTGGTGAGCGTCCCCGCGCAGGGGACCGCGCCGGAGACGGCCGACGTCGGGAGCTGGGCATGGCCAAGGCAGTGGGTATCGATCTGGGCACCACGAACTCCGTGATCGCGGTCTTCGAGGGCGGCCAGCCGACCGTCATCCAGAACGCGGAGGGCTCGCGCACCACCCCGTCGGTGGTGGCGTTCACCGACGCCGGTGAGCGGCTCGTCGGGCAGCTCGCCCGGCGCCAGGCGATCCTGAACCCCAAGGGCACCATCTATTCGGCCAAGCGCTTCATCGGCCGGCACTTCGACGAGATCAGCGAGGAGGCCAAGGCCGTCGCGTTCGACGTGGTCCCGGGCCCGGACGGCCTGGTCCGCTTCGACGTGAAGGGCAAGCTGTACTCACCGGAGGAGATCAGCGCGCAGGTGCTGCGCAAGCTGGCCGACGACGCGTCGAAGTTCCTCGGCGAGAAGGTCACCCAGGCGGTGATCACCGTGCCGGCGTACTTCAACGACGCGCAGCGCACCGCCACCAAGGACGCGGGCCGCATCGCCGGGCTGGAGGTGCTGCGGATCATCAACGAGCCGACCGCGGCGGCCCTGGCCTACGGCCTGGACAAGAAGGGCCACGAGACGGTCCTGGTGTTCGACCTGGGCGGCGGCACCTTCGACGTGAGCATCCTCGACGTCGGCGACGGCGTGGTCGAGGTACGCGCCACCGCCGGTGACTCCCACCTGGGCGGCGACGACTTCGACCGGCGCCTGGTCGACTTCCTCGCCGGGGAGTTCAAGAACGAGCAGGGCATCGACCTGCGCAGCGACCCGCAGGCGCTGCAGCGGCTGTTCGAGGCCGCCGAGAAGGCCAAGGTCGAGCTGTCCTCGGTCACCCAGACACAGGTCAGCCTGCCGTTCGTCACCGCGGACGCGTCCGGGCCCAAGCACCTGACCACGACGATCACCCGCTCGAAGTTCGAGGAGCTGACCAAGGACCTGGTGCAGCGCTGCCTCGGCCCGGTCGAGCAGGCGATGGCCGACGCGAAGGTGACCGCCAACGACCTCGACGAGGTGATCCTGGTCGGCGGCTCGACCCGCATCCCGGCGGTGCAGGCGCTGGTACGGCGGCTGACCGGCGGCAAGGACCCGAACATGAGCGTCAACCCGGACGAGGTCGTCGCGATGGGCGCGGCCATCCAGGCCGGGGTGCTGACCGGCGAGGGCCCGGACGTGCTGCTGCTGGACGTCACGCCGCTGTCGCTGGGCCTGGAGACGCTCGGCGGCCGGATGACCAAGGTCATCGAGCGCAACACCACCATCCCGGCCCGGCGCGCCGAGACGTTCAGCACCGCCGAGGACAACCAGCCCGCCGTCGACATCCACGTGCTGCAGGGTGAGCGCGAGCTGGCCTCGGACAACCGGACGCTGGGCAAGTTCCGGCTGGAGAACATCCGGCCCGCGCCGCGCGGGGTGCCGCAGATCGACGTCACGTTCGACGTGGACGCCAACGGCATCCTCAACGTGTCCGCCAAGGACAAGGAGACCAACGCCGAGCAGCAGATCACCATCACCGACAGCGGCAACCTGGACCGCTCGGAGGTCGAGCGGATGGTGTCCGACGCCGAGTCGCACCGCGCGGACGACGCGAAGATGCGCCAGCTCATCGACGCCCGCAACGAGCTGGAGTCGCTGACGTACCAGGTCGAGCAGCGGCTGGGCGAGCTGGGCGAATCCGCGCCCGCGCACGAGAAGGCCCGCGCGGAACTGCTCGTGAACGACGCCCGGCAGGCGCTGAAGGAGAACGCGCCGATGGACCGGCTGCGCTCGCTCACCAGCGACCTGCAGCAGGTCGCCCAGGGCCTGATGGCCCGGCCGTCGGGACCGCCGCCCGGTGGTGGCGAGCCCGGCCAGGGCGCGCAGCCGGGCCAGGGCGCCGGGGCCCGCACCGGCCAGGGCGACGACGACGTCATCGACGCCGAGTTCTCGCCGAGCTGACCCGGCCATGGCACACCACCCGCACGGGGGCTCGGGTCCGCAGGCCGACACCGAGCCCGGGCAGGAGCAGCCGCACACGCCCCGGCACAGCGCCGACCCGCCCGGACCGGTCGCCATGGACCCGGCCGAGCTGGACGGTCCGGCCGGCCATGCCGGGCAGGCCACCGCCGAGGAACCCGCCGATGCCACACCCGGCGCGGCTCCGGTGGCGGCGGGCGCGGCGGCCGCCGGGCCGGACACGGCGGAGCTGGAGGCGCGGCTGCGCCGGGCGCTGGCCGACCTCGACAACATGCGCAAGCGGTACGAGCGCCAGGTCGCCTTCGAACGGGAGAACGAGCGGGCCCGGGTGGCTTCGGTGTTCCTGCCGGTCATCGACAACCTCGACCTGGCGCTGGCGCACGCCGACAGCGACCCGGCCGCGGTCGTCGACGGGGTGCGCGCCGTACGTGACCAGGCGGTGAGCACGCTGGGCACGCTGGGCTTCCCGCGCCGGGAGGACGCCGGGGTGCCGTTCGACCCGGTCTGGCACGAGGCGGTCAGCGTGGTGCCCGGCACCGGCGAGCCGGACGGCACCGTGCTCCAGGTGATCCGGCCCGGCTACGGCGAGTCCGACCGGCAGCTGCGCCCGGCCACCGTGGTGGTCGCGGGCAACACCCAGGGGTGAGCGGTGGCGCGTGACTTCTACGAGGTGCTCGGGGTCGGGCGGGGCGCGTCCGCCGACGAGATCCAGCAGGCGTTCCGCAAGCTGGCCCGCAAGTACCACCCGGACGTGAACAAGAGCCCGGACGCCGAGGACCGGTTCAAGGAGATCAACGAGGCGTACCAGGTGCTGCACGACCCGAAGACGCGCGCCCGCTACGACCGCTTCGGCGAGGACTTCCGGAGGATCCCCGAGGGGTACGACGAGATGGCCGGCGCCGGGGCGGGCGGCTTCCGCGGCCGGAGCGGCGGGCGTGGCGGCTTCCCCGGCGGGGGCTTCCCCGGCGGCGGGTTCCGGGGCGGCGAGCAGGGCGAGCCGTTCACGTGGAGCTACGACGGCGGCGACGTCGACCTGGAGGACCTGTTCGGCGGCATGTTCGGCGCGCGCGGTGGCCGGGGCGCCGGCCCGATCGCGGGCGCCGACCAGGAGGCGGAGCTGCCGCTGACGGTCGAGGAGGCGTACCGGGGCGGGCAGCGCAGCATCACGCTGTCCGGGGCCGAGGGCCCGCGCAGCTACGACGTGAACATCCCGGCGGGCGTCACCGACGGCCAGCGCATCCGGCTGGCCGGGCAGGGCGGCCGCGGGCGCGGCAACGCCCAGCCCGGCGACCTCTACCTGGTGGTACGCCTGCAGCCCGACGCGCGCTACCGGGTCGAGGGCCGCGACATCCACGCCACGCTGCGGATCAGCCCGGCCGAGGCGGCGCTCGGCGCGACCGTGCCGCTGTGCACGCCCGGCGGCGAGACGAAGGTGACCGTGCCGCCGGGCACCTCCAGCGGCCGCCGCCTGCGCCTGCGCGGGCAGGGCATGCCGCACCGGCGCGGCGAGCCCGGCGACCTGTTCGCCGAGGTCCGCATCGTGGTGCCGGGCACCCTGAGCGACCGCGAGCGCGAACTCTACGAACAGCTGGCGCAGGTGTCCGACTTCGACCCGAGGAGCAGCCGATGACCACGGTGTACGCGCTCGCGGTCCCGGCCCGGCTCAGCCTGGACCGGTTCGCCCGCCAGTCGAACCTGCACCCCGTCATGGTGCGCCGCTACGTGGCACTCGGCCTGCTCGACTGCACCCGCGACGCGGCCGGGGAGCTGTGGTTCTCCCCCGCCGCGGTGCGCCGGGTGGCCCGGGTGCAGCGGCTGCACACCGACCTGTCCCTGAACTACACGGCGATCGGGCTGGTCATGGACCTGCTGGATCGCGTCGACGAGCTCGAGTCCGCATTGCGAAGGAGCCAGGCCCGTGGATATGAACCGGCTGACCCAGAAGTCCCAGGAAGCGCTGCATGACGCGCAGACGATAGCGCTGCGGCTGGGGCACACCGAGGTCGACGGCGAGCATCTGCTGGCCGCGCTGCTCGACCAGCCCGACGGGATCGTGCCCCGGCTGGTCGAGCAGATGGGCGCCGACCCGCGCCGCCTGCGCGCCGAGGTGGAGACCGACCTGGCGCGGATGCCGAAGGTCAGCGGGCCGGGCGCGCAGCCGGGCCAGGTGTTCGTGACGCAGCGGCTGTCGCGGGTGCTGGACACCGCCGAGCGGGAGGCCAGGCGGCTCAAGGACGAGTACGTCTCGACCGAGCACCTGCTGCTGGCGCTGGCCGAGGAGGGCTCGGCGAGCGCGGCGGGGCGGCGGCTGAAGGAGAACGGGGTCACCCGCGAGGCGTTCCTGTCCGCGCTGACCCAGATCCGGGGCAACCAGCGGGTCACCTCCGCGATGCCCGAGGTGACCTACGAGGCGCTGGAGAAGTACGGCCGGGACCTGGTCGCCGACGCCCGCGCCAACAAGCTCGACCCGGTCATCGGCCGCGACGCCGAGATCCGGCGCGTCATCCAGATCCTGTCCCGCAAGTCCAAGAACAACCCGGTGCTGATCGGCGACCCTGGTGTGGGCAAGACCGCCATCGTGGAGGGCCTGGCGCAGCGGATCGTCCGCGGTGACGTGCCCGAGGGCCTGCGCGACAAGACCGTGTTCGCCCTGGACATGGGCTCGCTGATCGCGGGCGCGAAGTATCGCGGCGAGTTCGAGGAGCGGCTCAAGGCCGTGCTGAACGAGGTCCGCGCCGCCGAGGGCCGCATCCTGCTGTTCGTCGACGAGCTGCACACCGTCGTCGGCGCGGGCGGCGGCAGCGAGGGCGCGATGGACGCGGGCAACATGCTCAAGCCGATGCTGGCCCGCGGCGAGCTGCACATGATCGGCGCGACCACCGTCGACGAGTACCGCAAGCACATCGAGAAGGACGCCGCGCTGGCCCGCCGCTTCCAGCAGGTGCTGGTCGACGAGCCGACGGTCGAGGACACCATCTCGATCCTGCGTGGCCTGCGCGAGCGCCTGGAGGTCTTCCACGGCGTGAAGATCCAGGACTCGGCGCTGGTGGCAGCGGCGACCCTGTCGCACCGGTACATCACCGACCGGTTCCTGCCCGACAAGGCGATCGACCTGGTGGACGAGGCCTGTGCGCGGCTGCGTACCGAGATCGACTCGATGCCCGCCGAGCTGGACGAGGTCACCCGCCGGGTGATGCGGCTGGAGATCGAGGAGGCGGCGCTGTCGAAGGAGACCGACCCGGCGAGCCTGGCCCGGCTGGACCAGCTGCGCCGGGAGCTGGCCGATCTGAAGGCCGAGTCGGACGCCAAGCGGGCCCAGTGGGAGAGCGAGCGCCAGGCCATCCGGCGCGTGCAGGACTTGCGCGGGGAGCTGGAACGGGTGCGCCGCGAGGCCGAGGAGGCCGAGCGGGCGTACGACCTCAACCGCGCCGCGGAGCTGCGCTACGGCCGCATCGCCGACCTGGAGCGGCGGCTGGCCGCCGAGGAGGAAAAGCTCGCCTCCCGCCAGGAGGGCCGGGGCCTGCTGCGCGAGGTCGTGACCGAGGACGAGATCGCCGAGATCGTGTCGGCGTGGACGGGCATCCCGGTGTCCCGCCTGCAGGAGGGCGAACGGCAGAAGCTGCTGCGCCTCGACGAGATCCTGCACGAGCGCGTCATCGGCCAGGACGAGGCCGTCCAGGTGGTGGCCGACGCGATCATCCGGGCCCGCTCGGGCATCAAGGACCCGCGCCGGCCGATCGGGTCGTTCATCTTCCTGGGCCCGACCGGTGTCGGCAAGACCGAACTGGCCAAGGCGCTCGCGGCGGCGCTGTTCGACTCCGAGGACAACATCGTCCGCCTCGACATGAGCGAGTACCAGGAACGCCACACCGTCAGCCGCCTGGTCGGGGCCCCGCCCGGCTACGTCGGCTACGAGGAGGGCGGGCAGCTCACCGAGGCGGTGCGCCGCAAGCCGTACTCGGTGGTGCTGTTCGACGAGATCGAGAAGGCCCACACCGACGTGTTCAACACGCTGCTGCAGGTGCTCGACGACGGCCGCATCACCGACTCGCAGGGCCGCACCGTCGACTTCCGCAACACCGTCATCATCATGACCTCCAACATCGGCGCCGAGCACCTGCTGGAGGGGTCCGGCGCGGACATCTCCGAGCAGGCGCGGGCCCGGGTCATGGCCGAGCTGCGCGGGCACTTCCGGCCCGAGTTCCTCAACCGCGTCGACGACATCGTGCTGTTCCACCGGCTGACCCTGCCGCAGATCGAGAAGATCGTCGACCTGCAGTTCGCGGACCTGCGCCGGCGATTGGGCGAGCGCCGGATCAGCCTGGACCTCACTGAGGACGCCCGCAAGCTCATCGCCGAGCACGGCTTCGACCCGGTGTACGGCGCCCGGCCGCTGCGCCGCTTCATCGCGCACGAGGTCGAAACCCGCATCGGGCGCGCCATCATCGCCGGTGACCTGCGCGAGGACGCGGTGATCCACGTGGGCGTGCGCGACGGCGAGTTGGACGTTACCTTCGACGCGGCACCCGAGGCGGCGCAGCCGAGGGCCGAAGCGGGCGCGGCCATAGGAGTTTGACATGACACAGGCATCACAGACGTCCAGGTCGGACCTGGTCGGCTGCCCGCACTGCGGCAAGCGCAACCGGATCAGCGCGGCGGCCCGCGGGGTGGCCCGCTGCGGCAGCTGCCGCGGCCTGCTGCCGTGGCTGACCGAGGCCACCGACGCCGACTTCGACGCCGTCGCCGTGCAGTCGTCGCTGCCCGTGCTACTGGACCTGTGGGCGCCGTGGTGCGGGCCGTGTCGCATGGTCGCGCCCGGCGTGGAGCGCGCGGCGCAGCAGTTCGCGGGGAGGCTCAAGGTCGTGAAGGTCAACGTGGACCACTCGCCGAACACGGCCGCCCGCTACCAGGCCCAGTCCATCCCGCTGCTGCTGGTCCTCCAGGACGGCGAGGTGGTCGCGCGCCAGCTCGGCGCCGTCCCCCCGGACGCGCTGCTGCGCTGGGTCGAGGGCGCCCTGCCGCCCGCGAAGTGACACCCCCTCGATGAACCGAGTCGACGGAGGAGCGCCGATCATGACGAACGACGAGGTGGCCCGCAACCTGCAGACCATGGACGAACTCGACTTCCGGGCCTGGAACGGCGCCGACTGGCACGGTTCGTTCGCCCGGTGCCACACCGACGACGTGGTCGTCGAGCTGCACGGGCAGCCGCGCACCCACGGCATCGACGAGCACATCGACGCCATGAAGGCGATCGTCGACTCCGCTGGCGGAACCCCGCCTCAGGTCGCGTCCCACCCGATCGCGTTCGGGTCGGGCGAGTGGACCTGCGTGGTCGGCGAGTTCGAGGACGGCCGGCGCATGGTCACCATCGCGAAGTGGCGCGACGGGGCCATCGCCGAGGAGCACATCTGGCTGTAGCCGGCTACGGGGCCGGGGGGCGCCGGCGCAGGCCGTACCAGACCAGCGCGAGGCCGCCGAGCGCGGTCACCGGGCCGATCACCGCCCAGATCGGCTGCCCGTTCATGCCGCCGGACTGGCCGAGCAGGTTCAGGCCCTGCAGCGTCCAGACGATCCCGGACAGCACGAGCAGCACTCCTACGACGAGCCACACCCAGCGCATAACCACTCCACCTCGCCGCCGATCCGGCGCTCATGGTCGCACGAATGTCGGGCATCGCGCATAGGGTCACGCTGTGGAGATCTTGGACTTCGAGAGCGCCGAGCAGTGGGAGGCCTGGCTGGCCGAGCATCACGGCAGCCCGGACGGCGCGTGGCTGAAGGTGCGCAAGAAGAACGCGAAGCGGCCGACCATCACCGTGATCGAGGCGGCAGAGGTCGGGCTCTGCTACGGCTGGATCGACAGCGTCCGCAAGTCCTACGACGCCGACCACTTCCTGCAGCGGTACTCCCGCCGCAGGCCGGGCAGCCCGTGGTCGAAGGTCAACGTGGAGCGGATGGAGGCGCTGATGGCCGCGGGCCGCGCCCGCGGCCCGGGTCTGGCCGAGGTGGCGGCGGCCAAGGCCGACGGCCGGTGGGACGCGGCCTACGTTGCGCAGCGCGACGCGACCGTCCCACCCGACCTGGCCGCCGCGCTGGCCGCCGACCGCGCGGCGCGGGAGTTCTTCGAGCAGCTCGGCAAGACCGAGCAGTATCTCGTCATGCTGCCGCTGCTGAAGGCCACCACACCCGAGATCCGCGCTACCCGCCTGCGCAAGGCGCTCGACGACCTCACCTCCGGCCGCCGCCCACGCCCCTGACCGGCACGCTCGCACTGCACGGTCGCACCTGGGCACCCGTGATCGAGGCTCCCACCTGGAACAGCGCGGTGGGAGCCTCGATCATCGCCGAACTGCTGGGCTAGCGGGAGAGCCAGTCGGTGAGGATCGCGTCGACCTGGGCGGCGTGGGCGGTCTGGGGGGCGGCCTCCAGACCGGGCTCCTCGGCCAGGGCGTGACCCAGCCCGGGGATCGTGACCAGGGAGGCGGTGGCCGGCAGGGCGGCCCACAGGCGCGCTGAGGGATCGCGGAATGCGTCCTTCTCGTCCTCCTCCCCCACCACCATCAGCAACGGCCGGTCGATCTCCCCGGCGCGGGCCACGAAGTCGAGCCGCTCGGCAGCTGCCCGGCTCGCGTCGCTCCAGGTGTACGGCATCCCGAAGCGGCGCGAGTTCGCCTCCACCAGCTCGAACAGCTGCACCGCCGGGCTGACCAGCGCGACCCGGTCGATCGCCAGGCCGCTGCCGGTGAGCACCCGCAGCGCGGTCATCGAGCCGATGGACCCGCCGAGCAGGCTCAGCGGCCCGTCCGTGCCGAGCTGCGTACGCAGCTCGGCGAGCGCGGCCGGGAACTCCTCGGCGGCCTGCCGGGTGAGCGGCTCGAACAGGTTGAGCACGGCGTCCTCCATGACGAGCTTCATCAGCTCGTCCGGCCCGCCGGGCAGGGACCGGGCGCCCGTCAGGGGCAGGCCGAGGTACACCCGCCAGGCGTTGAGCCCGTGCAGGGGCAGCGCGGCGGCCATGGCCTCCTCGCTGCGCGGCGGGTCGAGCAGGTGCCAGGCGACCAGCAGCGGGCTGTGGGCGTTAGGGGTCTCGGGCGGCAGGGCGACGTACGGCACTCCGGCCGCGGTTCCGGTCAGCGTCATGCGATCCAGTCAACCGGCCGGGACAGGCCCACGTCGAACAACCATGCGAACGGGGTGGACAACCGTCGGTTGTCAGGCCAGGCTGGCCCGATGGATCTGGATCTGGCGCAGGTACGCGCGTTCGTGCGCGCCGCCGAGGAGCTGCACTTCGGGCGGGCCGCGGCGGGGCTGTACCTGACCCAGCAGGCCCCGTCCAAACGCGTCGGCCGTCTGGAGCAGGCGCTGGGCGAGCGCCTGTTCGAGCGCGGCGGGCAGCGGGTCGAGCTGACCGAGGCCGGTGGGCGGTTCCTGCCGTACGCCCGCGAGCTGCTGCTCCTGGCCGCGCGCGCGGCACAGGCGGCCCGGCCGACGGTGCTGCCGCTGAAAGTGGACGTGTGGGGGCCGGTGCACCGGCCGCTGTCGCTGCTCGGCGAGCTGGTGTCGGCGTACCCGGACCTGCTGCTGGAGCTGAGCATGCGGCGCGGTCTCGGCTCCGCGCTGGAGGCGGTGGCCCGCGGCGATCTCGACGTGGCCTGGGGGCGCGTGCACGACCTGGACATGCCCTGGCCGGCTGGGGTGCACCGGCGGCTGGTGTGCCTGGAGCCGATCGCCGTGGGCGTGCTCGCCGGGCACCCGCTCGCCGGGGCCGGGTCGGTGGGCGCGGCGGAGCTGGCCGAGTACGGCCTGTGGATCCCGTTCGAGGACCGGCCGCCGGAGCTGACCGGCCTGCTGCGGGCGTACGCGGCGGCGCTGGGCGTGCCGCTGACCGGCACCGCGAGCAACCTGGGCGTCGAGCACACACTGGCCGAGCTGCGGCGACGGCCGGAGCGGGTGACGCCGCTGGGCGCATGGTGGCAGCTGCCCGCCGACGTGGTGCGGATACCGCTACACCCGACGCCGTATCTGCCCTGGTCGGTGGTGTGGCGGGCGGACAACCCGCACCCGCTGCTGCCCCGCCTGCTGAAGCTGCTGCCCGGGCCGGGCGCGATCCGGTTCGACCCCGCACACGACTGGCTGCCCGACGCCGACCGCGCCGACCTCCCCGCCGCTCCCACCGCGCGCGCCGGGCGCCCACCACGCCAGCCCGGCTCGCCCCGGTCACCACTCGCCCCACGGCGATGATCGCGAGTTCGTGTCACAAGCTCGGGTAGAACCGCAGGTTCCGACACGAACTCGCGATCATCCCTGCTCTCGACGAAACTGTGCCCTCCCGAGGCGGACGGTCAGCGGGCGGTGAGTTCGGCGAGCAGGCGGGCGCGCAGGCCGGTGGGGTCGGCGCCGCCCGGGTGCCAGGTGCAGGCGACGTCGATCGCGGCGACGCGGCCGGTGTCGAGCACCCGTCGCGCGGCGGCCAGGACGTCGTCCGCGGTCGGTCCGCCGGGCACGGGGAAGCGCAGGCCGGCCAGCTCCCCGGAGTCGATCACGTCGAGGTCGAGGTGCAGCACCAGCGGCCCCGGCGGCAGGGTCTCGCCGGTCAGGTCCGCGACCCCACTCCGGCGCACGGCCGCGCTCGAAAGGTAATCGGCCTCCGGCGGATCCAGGTCCCGGGCGTCGACGAGCACCGCACGGTCCTCGGCGATCGGTCGCAGCCCGATCCGCTGCGAGATCAGCTCCGGCCGGTAGCCGACGATGATCCGCAACGGCATGCCGCCGACGTACCCGGACGCCGTGGTCTCCAGGGTCTGCACGTCGCCGTGCGCGTCGAACCAGACGATGCCCGGATCGATCCCGGCCTGCTGCAGCCCGGCCATGGTGGCCAGGGACACCGTGCAGTCGCCGGACACGACGACCGGCACCGAGCCGGTCCGCGCGGCACGGGCGACCTCACGCGACACCGAGGTGTAGAGGCTGCCGAGCCGCCCCCAGACGTCGCCGCCGGGCAGGTCCTCGGTCACCGCGGTGACGTCGAGGTGCGGCGGCAGCGGCAGGTCGCGATCGGGCAGTCGTTCGTCGAGGTGGTACGGCACGAGGATGATCGCCACGACACCGACGTTACCCGACCGGCCCCCACCATGATCGTGACTGGACGGACGGTCCATGGGCCGGGACGGCCCCGCCTCCATGGCGGCCGGCGTCAGAGCGTCCCGGACTCCGGCCAGAACGACCAGTGGGTGTTCGGCCGCTGAGTGGGCCGGTACGCCGCCACGTCGCCGTCGGCGAGCACCTGGGCGAGCTGCTGGAACGTCTCGGTCTGGCTGGGCAGCTGGTCGTGGCGGGCCGGGTCGCGGTGCCACCACTCCTGCAGCACCAGGACCCGGGGCAGGTCCTCCGGCAGCCGGTGCCGCAGCTCCTGCTCGTCGGCGAGCAGCAGGTCGCGGTACTCGGGCACGAGCCGGCGCAGGACGTCCCACAGCTGGTCCCCGGCCTCAGCCCGCGCCAGGAGGGTCTCCCCGCGCACCACGACCGGGACCATGCCGCCGCGGCCGCCGGGCTGCCCGACGTGCTCCAGCGCGTGCATGTTCTCGATCCGCTCCAGGAAGTCGCCCGCGCCGTAACCGGGGGCGCCGCCGGTGAGGCAGTTGCCGAAGCAGTGCAGCACATCGATGACGTTGCCCGCGCGGGAGTGGTAGCCGACCATCTCGATGACCATCGCCCAGCGCTGCTCGTCGCGGTACGCGTGCAGCCGCGCGTCGATCGCGTGCAGGTAACCGTGATCCGGGTCGGCGAAGTGGAAGGCGCGGGCCGCGGCGTCGAGCTGCGTCAGGACTTCGTCGGTCGTGGTCATCGGCTGACGGTACCCGGTCCGGGCCACCCGTCAGATCTCCAGCGCGCCGGGCGCGGTGCCGTACGCCCGCCCGCACGCGGTCAGCGCGAGCACCGCCCGCCCGGTCATGCGGGTGTGCGGGCCGAACGTGCTCGGGTCGGCCGAGGTCGCGGCCGCGATGTCGGTGGCATGGCAGGTCTGCGGGATCGCGTGACGTTCGGCCAGGTCGGCACGGCGGGCTGCCCAGGCGCCGGGGTCGGCGGGGTCGACCCCGGCGTAGGCGTCGGCGGGCAGGTCCGGCTGCTCGCCGGGCAGCAGGAAGCCCTCCTCGGCCGGGTGGCGCGGGCCGCACCGCTCCCCGTCGGCCTCGAAGTAGCGCAGCACGGTGCCGTGCTCGGCCAGGCACCACACGGTCCAGCCGTCCGTGCACGCCATACCGTAGAGGTGGGCGGCGCCGAAGCGAGCGCTGAGCCTGGCGCAGAGGTCCCGGGCCGCCCGGGACCACGAGCCGGGGTCCGTGGCGTGGGCGAGCGCGGTGGGCAGGCCGAAGACCAGGGTCCAGCCGTCCACGGCCGGGGTGACGAAGACCCGCGCGTGCAGGCGGTGGCCCATGGTGGCGGCGTCGGCGTGCTGGTCGTGCCACCAGGCGGCGGTGCCGAGGCGCAGGGTGACCGGCTGCGCGTCGGACAGGTCGAGCGCCGCCAGCACCGCCGCCTGGTCGGTGGTGGGCAGCGCGAGCCACGTGCCGCACGGGCGCATCGGCTCCGGCTGCTCCGTGCGTGACTTGATGCGGATGAGCCGGGCCAGCGCGGCCCGGTCGCGCTCGGCGATCACGGCGGGGTCGATGCCGGCCAGCGCGGTCAGCGCCGCGAGGCGGCAGCGGCCGGGCCCTCCGGCACGGATACGCAGCAGGGCGGGCACCGCCTGCGGGCCGAGCGCGGTCACCGCCGCGACGGCGTGGCGGCGCACGTCGGCGTCGGGGTCGCCGAGCAGCTCCAGCAGGGCTGTGGCGTACGGCAGGGCCCGTGCACCGGCATGCCGCAAGCCGATGGCCGCCTGCGTCCGGACGCGGGGGTCGGGGTGGGACAGGGCTTCGGCGTACGGGGTCAGGTCGTCCAGGCGCATCCAGCTCAGCGCGAACCGTGCGGTGCGGCGCACCTGCCGCACCCGGTGGCGGGTCATGACGTCGGTGAGCGGGGTGAACGCGGGCGCGCCGATGCGGGCCAGCAGGGCGCCGGTCACGGTCCGGTCGACGCGCGGCGGGGTGCGGCACAGCTCGTCGACCAGGGCGGGCACGGCGGCCGCCCCGGCTCGCACCAGCGCCTGCTCGGCCGCACACTGAACGGCCTCGTCGGCCGAGGCGAGGTCCTCGATCAGCGCAGCGTTCCACATGGGACGCCAGGCTACGCGCGTACCCCGACAATCCGCCTCCGCCGGTCGCGGGCCCGCCCAGGGCCGCGACCGGCGGGGCCGGGCTCAGAGGCCCGAGGAATAGAAGCCGGACACCTCGGACGCGGTCAGCACCCGGCTGTACACGCGGAACGAGTCGACCGCACCGTCCAGGTACGGGTCACCGCTGTACTGCGAGCGGCCGATCCAGTTCTGCGAGGTGCTGCCCAGCGACGCCGGGGTGAGCGTCATCGCCGGGTTGCGGGCCACCTCGGCCCCGTTGACGTACAGGATGCCGACGCCCGCACCGACGGTCACCGCGACGTGCGTCCACACGCCCGTGGGCAGCGCGGCCGGGGCGTTGATGCGCTGCTCGCCGCCGGAGCCCGAGTTGGTGATCGCGAACCGGGCGGTGCCGGAGCTGCTGCTGGGCACGAGGAACAGGTTGGACGTGGTGTTCGAGCCGAAGTCGAACAGCCGCGCCCAGTTGGTCCGGGTGTCCAGCCGCACCCAGGTGGCGATGCTGAACGCGGACGCCCCGGCCAGGATGGCCGACGGCAGCGACACGTACTGGGACGTGCCGCTGAGGTCGACCGCGTTGCCGGTGCGCCCGGCGACCCAGGTCGCGCCCCCGGCCAGGGCGGCCGTCTTCCCGTTGCCGGTGGCGTCGGCGGCGCTGGTGCCCGAGGTCTCGTTGAACAGGTAGTGCGCCACGAACGCGGGCAGCGGCGTGGTAGTGGTGACGTTCCAGTAGACCGTGTAGCGCTGGCCGTGCATCTTGTAGAACGGCAGCAGGGTGACGGTGCCGGTGGAGGCGCTCGCGGTGAACTGCAGCGGGGTGGCCGTCGCGGCGATGGTCGACGGGTTGAGGGTGGGCAGGGCGGACAGGTTCGTGGTGCCGTACGCCCCGGCGAGCACGATCGGGCCGTACTTGACCGCCTGGGTGGTGGCGCTGTCCGGGGTGGACTCGCGCACCAGCGCCATCGGCAGCGCGACGTCGACCACGTCCCCGGTGGCCCAGGTGCGGGTGATGACGGCGTACGAGCCGGGCGTCACCCCGCTCTGCACGGTGCCGTTGACCCGGATGCTCGCGCCGCCGGCCCACGCGGGCACCCGGACGCGCATCGTGAACGTGCCCGACCCGGCCGTCACCGTGAGCCTGCTGGACGGCGCCTCCGGGAACGTCGTCTCCTGCCGGATCGTCACGCCCTTGGCCGCCCAGGTGAGCTGCGAGGCGATGAACAGGTTGACGTACAGGTCGTCACCGGAGTGGAAGTAGATGCTGTCGCCGTACTTCGTGTTGGTCTCCATGCCGGTGCCGTGGCAGCAGGTGAAGTTGCCGTAGTCGTTGCTGTAGGTCTTGATGCCGCCGGCCCGCAGCGGGATGTAGTAGCTGTGGAAGCCGTGCGAGGAGTTCGGGTCCTGCGCGCCGAGCAGGTGGTTGTACAGCGCCTTCTCGTAGTAGTCCATGTACTCGGCGGCGCGGGCCGGGTTGGTGAAGACCAGCAGCCGGGACAGCTTGAGCATGTTGTACGTGTTGCAGCACTCGCAGGTGCTGTCGGACAGTTCGCTGGCGATCCGGTTGGGGGCCTTGAAGTACTCGCCGTTGGAGTTGCCGCCGATGGCGTAGGTGTGCCGGCCGACCACGATGTCCCAGAAGTTGACCGCGATGTCGCGGTAGCGGGTGGTGCCGGTCGCGTGGTACTCCCGGATCGCGCCGATGACCTTCGGGATCTGCGTGTTGGCGTGGTAGTTGTTCAGCGCGTCCGTGTTCGACGCGAGCGGGTCGAACACCTCCGCGTGGTCGAAGTGCTGCGCCGCGGTCAGGTGCGCGCTGTTCTCGGTGAGCTGGTACAGGTTGGTCAGCACCTCGTTCATGCCGCCGAACTCGGTGTCGAGCATGTTCTGCCGCTGGGTGAGGGTGAGCCGGTCGTTGCGGAACTTCACCCAGGACGCCATCGCGGTGAGCACGGTCAGCGCCTGCGCGTTGCCGGCCAGCAGGTGCATGTCCAGCAGGCCCGCCATGATCTTGTGGAGCGTGTAGTAGGGCGCCCAGACCTGCTGGCGGGCCTCGACCCGGTCGATGAAACTCTCCGGGTACGCCGACAGGTAGCCGGTGTTGTAGCCGGCCGTGACGGCGCGCGCCTGGCAGATCGCGAGCTGCGCGACCAGGTAGTCGCCCTTGGTCTTGAAGCTGGTGGTGCCGGTGCTGGCGTACGCCTGGGCCAGGCCGGTCAGCACGTGGCCCATGGAGTGCCCGCGCAGCTCGGTGGTCGGCGACTCCCAGCCGCCGCACGCGGTCGCCGAGGAGCTGAGGCCGTAGTTGAGGCGGAAGGTGTGCAGCAGCCGGTCGGCGTCGAGGAAGTTCAGGTAGCTGTGGGTACGGCCGGTGTTGCTGAGGAACGGGCCGCTCAGCAGTGTGACCGCGCCCAGCGGGAACGGGTGGACGGATGTGCCGATGTCGGTGCGGGCGGCATGGGCGGGGGACGCGGGCAGGCTACCGGCGACCGCTGCGGCTGCGGCGCCGACCGCGCCGGCACGCAGCACGGTACGGCGGGACAGTGCGGACATCTCTTCGCCTTTCTCGGGGACGGGGCGGTGAGAGCGAAGTGTCCGAGCGATACGACGATGTCCTACGAAAACCCTTTCGGCAAGATGTCCGGGTGTTAACCGAAACCTTTCGGCGGGGCTGGGCGTCGCGGTGGCCGGGGATGATCGCCGTCTCGTGTCATGATCTGCGGCTGGACCGCAGGTTCTGACACGAACTCGCGATCATCCCCAAGCCGCCCACCGTCGGCACCGACGCGTGAGGCGGCCCCCGGTCAGCCCAGGGGGGTGCGGATCTTCGCGACCGCGTCGTAGCGCAGCGCGGGCCGCAGCTTCGCGGGCAGCCGGCCGTAGCGGTCGCGCACGTCGGGGTCGGCGCCCGCCGCGAGCAGCGCCGCCACGAGTTCCCGCGCGTCCGCCTCCTCGGCATGGTGCAGGGGTGTGCCGCCCTCCTTGTCGGCGCCGTTCACCGGCAGCCCTGCCGCGAGCAGCCGGGGCAGCAGCAGCTCGTGGTCCAGGTGGGACAGCGTGTGCAGCAGCGTCCCGCCGCTGCCCTCGGCCACGGCCGGGTCGAAGCCCGCGTCGAGCAGCGCGATCACCACGTCCGCGCGCCCGTGCCGCGCGGCGCGGTAGAGGTCCGTGCGCTGCCAGCGCAGCCGCTTCGGCAGCCGCCCGTGGCCGGTCTGCCAGGCCCGCAACGCGGCCGCGCAGCCCTGCACCGGGCCGCCGAGCGCGCCGAGCGTCAGCTCCCGCTGGATCTCCTGCGGGGTGTGGTCCAGGGCCGCGAGCCGACCGTCGCCCACCCGCATGCGATGCCAGCGCCCGGTGCAGCGCACCATGACCTCGGGCAGGTCGAAGCGCACGGGCCCGGGACGCTGCTCCTGCCCCGGCCGCACCGCGCCGAACACCAGCGGGTGCAGGTCGTGGGCGCTCGTCAGGCCGGACTCCAGGCAGGCCGCGTCGCCGAGCGTCTCCAGGTCCCGGGACTCGTAGGCGGCCCGCCGCTCGGCGACCGCCTCGGCGTCCCAGCACCACAACGGCAGCGGGGTCCAGTAGTTCGGCAGCCGGGACGCGTCGGTGACGCCGAGGTGCAGCCCGCGCCGCTCGTCCGGCGAGGCCGGGCCGGTGATCACGAGCAGCGGCCCGTCGAGCAGCTCGATCAGGCGCTGGGGCTCCCGCCGGAAGTCGGCGCCCCGGGGACGGTGCACGTGGACCCGCCGGGTCAGCACCAGGACCCGCCCCCAGTGGTATCGGTGCAGATGGTCGGACGGCAGGAAGACGCGTAGCAGGTCGGGGGCGAGGCGGCGCAGGTCAGCCGCGATCTGCTCGGCGGCGGTGAGGCCGTACTCGGCGCGCACTTCGGTGAGGTCGAGCGACGGCGTCAGCCCGGCGGCACGGCAGGCGCCCGCCCAGTCACCCGCCTGGCGCAGGCGGGTGCACTCGGCCACCACATCCGGGGCCGGGTGGTGCAGCGGCAGCCGGATGAGGTGTTCCCGCCGCTGGTCGGCCATACCCGCTCCCCTGTCGTCGCCGTGGGAGCGGGGCCGGCCGGATTCGCACCGGCGTCCTCCCGATTCGCAGTCGGGCGCGACGACTTCTGCGCTACGGCACCGCTCGGCGGGCAGTCTAGCCACGGCGGGCGGTACGGGCGCGGCTCGGTTTCCGGGCTCCGCGCACGCTTGGGCGATGCCGGGCCGGTCAGCCGCGCAGCCAGGCGCGCCAGGAGGCGGGGGTGACCGGGGCGGCCGGGTGGTCCAGGGCCGAGCGCAGGTAGCCGGCGCGCAGCCGGACCAGCCCGTCGAGGTCCTCCTCGGCCCAGTCGATGATCATGCGGACCGACGGCCCGTGCAGGACGCGGGCGACCTTGACGTAGCCGAGGTCCTCGCAGCGGTGCTCGCGGCGGAGCGCGGCGTCGACCAGCCCGAGCAGGTCGCCGTGGGTCTCCGGGGTGGGCCCCAGCGCGGCGAGGGTGCGCAGCACGTGCCGCTTGGCCGCCCAGCTCTTGCCCAGCGCCGCCCACTCGTCCGGGTACTCGGTCTCCCAGCGCAGGTAGAGCACCGCGTGGCGGGTGAACGGGGCCAGCTCCTCCAGCGCGACGCCGCCGGAGAGGTAGTGCCAGATCGGGGCGGCGAACATGCGGCCGTACGCGTCGCGCATCGCGGCGTGGACCTGGTCGTACTCGGCGAGCAGGCGCATCGGATACCCGCCGCCGCCCTCGGCGGTCCGCTGGCGCACCATCCGCACCCAGGCGTGGTGGCGCGCCCACTCCTGCTGGTAGCCGCGCTCGCGTTCGATCGCCGCCCGGCGCCGGTCGGGGTCGGGATGCACGACGTCGAACGTCCAGGCGAAGTCGGTGAGCTGATCCACATGCACGCGGCAAGGTTGCCAGCCGCGAGCCCGATCGCCAACAATCTGAGCCGCATCCGACCACCCTGAGCAGCAGAGACGCACATCAGGCGATTGACTCATCACTCTCAGTGGCATCCGGCCGGGCTCCCGGGCAAGTCACCAGGCCCCTAGGCGTGCTGGCGCCGTTCCCCATCGCGACCAGCGTGGTGGCCGCGTTCGTGCTCGCCCGGCAAGGCTCGGGCCAGGCCGTGCACACCCTGCGCGGGGTCCTCCACGGGCTGGTCGGCTTCGCCGTCTTCTGCTTCCTGGTGGCGGTGCTCGCCGAGCCGCGCGGCACCGCGCTCGCGTTCGGCGTCGCGCTGGCGGCGACGCTCGGCGTGCAGCTCGGCTGGCAGGCGCTGCGGCGGCGGACACAACCCGAGCCGGGTTAGAGTCGCCGCCATGGCGTTCGACATCACGAGAGCCCGCGCGGCCTACCCGGCCCTGGGCGAGGGATTCCGGCACTTCGACGCGGCAGCGGGCTCGCTGGTCGCCGAACCCGTGGCGCGGGCGGTGCACGCCGTCCACACCGGGGCGGTCGCCAACCGCAGCGACGCGTTCGCGCCCGGCCGCCGCGCGCTGGAGATCGTCGCCGAGGCCCGGCGGGCCGTGGCGGACCTGCTCGGCGCCGACCCGGCCGGCGTGATGTTCGGCTCCAGCGCCACCTCGCTGACCTACCTGATCGCGCGGACGGTCGCGGCGAGCTGGCAACCCGGTGACGAGGTCGTGGTGTCCCGGCTCGACCACGACTCCAACGTCCGCCCGTGGGTACAGCTGGCCGCCGAGCGCGGCGCGACCGTGCGCTGGGCCGAGTTCGACCCGGCCACCGGCCAGCTGCCCACGGAGCAGTACCGGGCGCTGATCGGCGAGCGCACCCGGGTGGTCGCGGTGACCGCCGCCAGCAACGCCATCGGCACCAGGCCCGACGTGCCCGCGATCGCCGCGCTGGCGCACGCGGCCGGGGCGCTGGTGTACGTCGACGGCGTGCACGCCACCCCACACCAGCCGACCGACGTCGCCGCGCTGGGCGCGGACTTCTACGTGACCAGCGCGTACAAGTGGTCCGGGCCGCACCTGGCCGCGTGTGCCGCCGACCCGGTGCTGCTGGAGACGCTGCACCCGCTCAAGCTGCGCCCGTCCAGCGACGCCGTGCCCGAGCGCTTCGAGCTGGGCACGCCCAGCTTCGCCTCGCTCGCCGGGGTCACCGCCGCGGTCGAACACCTGGCCACGCTGGACCCGGCCGCGACCGGCTCCCGGCGGGAGCGGCTGCTCACCTCGCTGGCCGCGGTACGCGACTACGAGGCCGGCCTGTTCACCGGGCTCGTGGACGGCCTGGCCGGCATCGACGGGGTGACCCTGTGCCCGGCGCCGGACGACCGCTGCCCGACCGTCTCGTTCCGGCTCGGCGCGCAGCACCCGGCGGCGACCTCGGCGATGCTCGGCGACCAGGGCATCTGCGCGTTCGCCGGGGACTACTACGCGTGGGAGTACTTCCAGACCATGGGCCTGCGCGACTCCGGCGGCGCGGTGCGGGCCGGCATCTACCACTACACGACCGCCGACGACGTCGAGGTGCTGCTGGAGGCCCTGCGCACGGCGGCCAAGGCGGCCCGCTGACGGGTCAGTCGAAGCCGCTGGGCACCGATGCGGCGGTGAACACCCGCCGCATCGGCTTCGGGTCCGTGCCGTGCCGCCCCCACTCGCGCGGGTAGCCCAGCGACACCTCCTCGAAGCGCACCCCGTCGTAGTGCGTGGTGCGCGGGATGTGCAGGTGGCCGTAGACGGCGACGGCGGCGTGGAACCGGACGTGCCAGTCGGCGGTGCGCTCGGTGCCGCACCACTGCGCGAACTCCGGATACCACATGATCTCGGTGGGCTGGCGGACCAGCGGCCAGTGGCTGACCAGCACCGTGGGCAGGGCGGGGTCGAGAGCGGCGAGGCGCTGCTCGGTCTCGGCCAGCCGGGCCCAGCACCACGACTCGCGGTCCGGGAACGGGTCGGGGTGCAGCAGCATCTCGTCCCGGCAGACCACGCCCGCCGCGTACGCCTTGGCCAGCGACTCCTCCTTGGTGCTGGTGCCGGGCGCGCGGAACGAGTAGTCGTACAGCTGGAACAGGGGCGCGATCACGGCGGGACCGCCCTGCCCCTGCCAGACCGGATACTCGTCCTCCGGGGTGACCACGCCGATGTCACGGCACATCCGCACCAGCTCGGCGTAGCGCGCCACGCCGCGCAGCTGGACCGGGTCCGACGGCGGCGTCCACAGCTCGTGGTTGCCCGGCACCCAGATCACGTTCGCGAAGCGGGAGCGCAGCAGCCGCAGCGTCGCCTCGACGTCGGCGAACTGGTCGCCCACGTCCCCGGCGACGATCAGCCAGTCCCCGTCCGACTCCGGCCACAGCCCGTCCACGACCCGCTTGTTCTCCGCGTAGGACACATGTAGGTCACTGACCGCGAGCAGAGATGTCGTCACCGTCCGAATCCTTTCAGGACCGGCCCAAGGAAAGGAAGGGCACCTTCTTAACGGACGTCCGTTAAGAAGGTGCCCTTCCTTTCCTCCTGCCCGGTGCGGCGCAGGGCGGCGGGGCCGATCCCGTGCCGGGCCGTGAAGCAGCGCGTCAGGTGGGCGTGGTCGGTGAACCCGCACGCCGCGGCGACCTCCGCCAGTCCGAGGTCGGTGCGCTGGACCAGGCCGCGCGCGATGCCGACCCGGGTCTCGATCGCCAGCTCGCGCAGGCCGGTGCCCTCCGCGGCCAGGGCGCGCTGCAGGCTGCGGGACGAGGTCGCCAGGCGCGCCGCGACCGCCTCCAGCCGCCAGGAGCGGGCCGGATCGGCGGCGATCATGTCACGAACGACCGCCGCCGGCGACTGCGGAGATGGCGGTCCGCCGAGGTCGAGCTCCCAACCGGCGAGCCTTGACCCAGCCGCGGACGCGACACCTGCCGGCGTCGCGGCGGCCGGCCGGGTGCCGCCGGTGCGCATGAGCTTCGCGGTGGGGAGCCGGACGCTGCCGGACAGCAGGAGCGTGACCTTCGGGCGGCGGCCGGTGCAGGCGCCGACGAGCACCTCGTGGACGGCGGCCGTGAACAGGCTCTCTGCGGGGTTCGGCGGGTGTCCGAGCAGGGCTCGATGCGTGACGGTGAGCAGATCGCCGTCCAGGCGCAGCTCGGTCGTGTGGCCCACGTGGTAGCGCAGCTGGATCGAGGGCAGCAGCGCCAGCAGCTCGGGCAGTGCGCCACGGTCGATCATCTCGGCGACGTCGCCCTCGCGTGGGCGGTCGAGCAGATGCCCGGCGGCGCCCGTCAACGCGGGCCAGCCATGTCCGGCCAGCTCGGCGAGCAGCCGGTGGTGCAGGCGTTCCGGCACCGGCGCCCCGGTCGCCTGGAGCCGGGCGACCTCCTCGGCGGTCGCGCCGGGGCCGTGGCGGCGTACGCCGAGCAGCGCGGCGCGGGCCAGGTGCGGGTGCACGGTGCGCTCGTGCCCGGGGACCCGCAGCTGCATGGCGGAATCGTACAAGCCGACCGGCGCCCTCCCCGGACAGTCTTGCCGCATGGACTTCCACGGAACACGCGCACTGGTCACCGGCGGCACCAGCGGCATCGGCGCCGCACTGGTCCGGCAGCTCGCCGAGCGGGGCGCGCTGGTCGCGACGTGCGGGCGCGACGAGGGCCGCCTCGCGGAGACGACCGGCCGTGCCGGGGTGACCGGCTGGGTCGCCGACCTGTCCGGCCCGGCGGGCAACGCCGAGCTGGTCGCGCGGGCCGCCGAGGCGCTCGGCGGGCTCGACGTCGTGGTCGCGAACGCCGCCGTGCAGCACCAGCAGTCGTTCACCGGCGGCTGGTCCACCGCGGACAGCGCCGCGGTGCTGGCCGAGCTGCACACCAACCTCGCCGGGCCGATCGCGCTGGCGGGCGCGGCCGGACCGCACCTGCGCCGGTCCCGCGGGGTGTTCACCGCGCTCACGTCCGCCCTGGCCTACTCACCGAAGAAGGGCGCGCCCGTGTACTGCGCCACCAAGGCCGGGCTGGCGGTGTTCCTGCGGGCGCTGCGCTACCAGTGGGAGGACGAGGCGGCCGGGGTGTGCGTGCAGGAGGCGCTGATGCCGCTGGTCGCCACGCCGATGACGGCGGGCCGCAACGACGGCGCGATGAGCCCCGACGACGCCGCCCGGCAGATCATCGCCGGGATCGCGCGCCGGGTGCCGGTGGTCGCGGTGGGCAGGGCACGGCCGTTCCGGGTCGTCCGGCGGCTCGTGCCCGGGGTCGCCGACGCGATGCTGCGCGACGGCTGACCGCGTTCACCGGGCGGTGAAGCCGCTCCGGTAGGCCCACACCACGGCCTGGGTGCGGTCGCGTACGCCGAGCTTGCCGAGCACGCTCTTGATGTGGGACTTCACCGTCTCCAGCGAGATGTACATCGCCTCGGCGATCTCCGCGTTGGACTTGCCCGCGGCCAGAGCGTCCAGCACCTGCGCCTCGCGGTCGGTGAGCCGGGCCGCGGCCGCCGCCGTGCCGCCGGTGCGGGCCAGCCGGGTGGCCGCCTCGCGCAGCAGCCGCCGGGTCACCGCCGGGGCCAGCAGCGCGTGCCCGGCCGCGACGGTGCGGACACCGGCGACCAGCTCCTCCGGGGTGGCGCGTTTCAGCAGGAAACCGTCCACCCCGGCGGCGATCGCGGCGTCGACGACCTCGTCGTGGTCGAACGTGGTCAGCATCAGCACCCGGGGACGCGGCGGGGGCCAGGAGACGATCTCGCGACCGGCCGAGGTCCCGTCGTGTACGGGCATGCGTACGTCCATCACCACCACGTCGGGGCGGGACGCGCGGGCCGCCGCGACCGCCTCGCCCCCGTCGGCGGCCTCGCCGACGACCTCGATACCGGGCTCGGCCGCCAGCAGCGCGCGCAGCCCGCCCCGCACCATGGCGTCGTCGTCGGCGAGCAGCACCCGGATCACGGCCGCACCGCCACGGCGGCGGGCAGCGCGGCCCGCACCCGGAAGCGGCCGCCGACCGGCCCCGCCTCGAACGAGCCGCCCTCCAGGCGCGCCCGCTCGTGCATGTTGATCAGGCCGCGCCCCGGGACCGGCGCGGACATCGGCGGCACCTCGTTGCCCACCTCCAGCACCACGGTGTCCGCGAGCTGCGTGACCTCCACGGTCACCGGGCCGTTCCTGCTGTGCCGCAGCGCGTTGGTGACGGCCTCCTGGGCGATGCGGTAGAGGGCGCGCTCGGCGCTCGGGGACAGGGCCACGTCGGCGGGCTTCAGCACCACCTCGCGCCCGGCCGCGCGGACCCGGTCGGCGAGTTCCGCAAGGCCGGTCAGGGCCGGTGCGGGCCCGTCCGCGCGGCTGACCGCGGGCTCGCCGCCGGGCGACGATGCCGAATCGGGGTGCAGCACCCGCAGCAGGCGGTCCAGCTCACCGAGCGCGTCACGGCCCACCGTCTCGACGTGCGCCAGCGCCTGCTCCGCGAACTGCGGGTTCTCGGCGAACACGCGCCTGCCGACGCCGGCCTGCATGACCATCACGTTGACGGCGTGCCCGAGCGCGTCGTGCAGCTCCTCGGCCAGGCGGCGGCGCTCCCGGGCGACGACGCGCTCGGCGGCCTCCGTACGCTCCCGGGCCAGCGCGAGCACCCGCAGGTGCGCGGCCTCGGCGGCGGCCCGGCGGCTGCGCGCGGCGTCCCCGGCGACCGTCGAGACCAGGAAGCACATGGCGATGCCGAAGTAATCCAGCGTGCCGACCGCGCCCCGGTCGGCGACGGCGAACCCGGCCACCGACAGGCACGTCAGCAGCACCGCCACCGCGCGGCGGCCCCAGTGCTCGCCCAGCGAGAAGCAGGTGAACAGGGCGATCCAGGCGGGCCACTGCACCGTCATCACGGGGTAGCCCAGCACCGCCGCGAGCGGCACCATCGCGCCGGTGGCGGCGAGCACCGGCAGCGGCGCGGTCCGCCGCAGCGCCAGGGCGAGCGGGGCGACCCCGCTCAGCGCCGCCCCCACCACGTCGACGGGCCGGTAGGGCGGCCCCACCGGCAGCAGCAGCGCGGCCGTGACCGAGACCGCGGACAGGCCGGCGGCCAGCCACAGGTCGGCCACCGGCACGCGCCGCAGCGCTTCGGGCAGTCGCATGGCCGCCATCCTGCCCGACCGGCCGCACCGGGCGGCAGGCGTACGACCGGAAACCCCTCGCGTGAGGGAGACCGGATCCCTGTCGCGAGTGGAGACCCGGGCACGCCGGGCTGCCTACGCTCAGGCCGACCGGACGGCCGAGCACAAAGGACTCCTCATGGTGACGACCAGCCTGCCCACCGAACGCCCCAGGTCACGCGGCCGCGCGGCCGGATTCTGGTGGCTGGCGCTCACGGCGGTGGCCATCGCGGCCTTCGCGCCGCTGCCGTACCTCAGCACCTCGCTGCGCGGGCTCGCGGCGCAGGACGACGCGTTCGCCGCGAGCTACGCCGCGCTGCCGGGCTGGGCGCAGGCGGCCTTCTACGTCCACATCGTCTGCGGCGGGATCGCGCTGGCGCTGTCCCCGCTGCAGCTGGCCGCGCGGATCCGGACCCGGCTCCCCCGGCTGCACCGGGTCAACGGGCGGATCGTGGCGCTCTCGATCCTGCCGGCCGGGCTGGGTGGCCTGGTGCTGGCCCCGTCGAACCAGGCCGGCCTCATCGGCACGGCCGGGTTCGGGCTGCTCGCGGTGCTGTGGATCGGGTTCGTGGGCGCCGCGGTCCGGGCCGCCCGGCGGCGGCACTTCGCCGCCCACCGGCGCTGGGCGGTGCGCACGTTCGCGATGACGTACGCGGCGGTGACGCTGCGGCTGTGGCTGGGCGTGCTGACCCCGGTGCTGGCCGGGTTCGGGATGGACCCCGAGGCGGCGTTCGAGCTGGCGTACCACCTGGTGCCGTTCCTGTGCTGGGTGCCCAACCTGCTGCTCGCCGAATGGCTCCTGCGCCGCCCGACGGTGCCGGTGGTCAGCCGGACAGGCGGCGCAGGCGCTTGAGGAAGGTGTCCCGGGCGGTGTCCTCGAGCAGGTCGGCGCCCTCGGCGCTGACCAGCTCGATCTCGGCCAGCTGCAGGTCCAGTTCGGCCTGGATCGCGGGGTGGGCCAGCTCCCAGGCGAGCGCGTCCACCTCGGGCGGGCGGCGGCGCGGCCAGGCCCGGTCGCCCGCGGCGTGCACGGCGGCGGTGTCGAAGCCGCGCCAGCCGGTCCAGGTCGCGAACTCGACGCAGCCGTGCAGGTAGCACTCGGCGGCGTAGAAGGCGGCCAGCGCGGCGTTGCCGGGCATGTCGGTGGGGTCGTCGCGGCGGCGGTCGGCGAAGTTGGGGCTCAGGTAGAAGCAGCCGACCGCGTGGGCGAGCTCCGGTTCGGCGGTGGCGTCCCCGGACAGCCCGCGCCAGACCATGTCCAGGGCGGGCCGCCAGTCGGTGGCGTACGCGGCGCGCTCCCGCGCGGGCAGGCTCTCGTGCTCGTGCAGCAGCCGCTCGGCGACGACCGCGGCGTACGCGGCGCGCTGCAGCCGGGCCAGGTGCTCCAGCAGGGAGCGCACGGTCGCCCGGACGTCGAGGAAGTGCTTGAGCCCCAGCTGGTCCAGGTGCTCGCGGACGACCTCGTCGTGAATGGCATCGCGTACCACATGTGTATTATGCCCTGATTTTCGAATAGCGGCCGCGAAACCGGTCCACGCTCGGCGGCCGGGCACGAATACCGAAAAGGATGATCACCAGCGGCCGGACGGCTCTCTACGATCATGGCCGTGCCCGCGGATCTGGACCTCTCCCCGCTGCTGGTCGGTGTCGGCCTGCTCGTCTTCGGCCTCTATCTCAACCGGAACGCCATCCGCGAACGCCGCCTCACCCGGCGCCTGCGCCGCATCACCCGCCGCGCCGACAGGCTGTTCGCGCGTGAGGACGCCGTGGCGGCCACGCGGCTGCGGCAGGACACGGCCCGGCTGCGCCGCCGCACCGCGGACGCCGTGCTGCCCTCGCTCGCCGAGGCGCTGCTGTGGCACGCCGACGAGCACGGTACGGCCGGGCGGATGAGGTCCGCGCTGGCCTACGCCGAGGAGGCCGCGGCCACAGCCGACCGTTACGCCGAGCGCGACCCCGGCGCAGCCGTCCGGCCCAACCTGACGCTCGGCCGCATGCTGGCCGTGCTGGACGACGACCGGGCCGCGCTGCCGCGGCTGCGGCAGGCCCACGCCTACGCGCGCCTGGACCCCGACCGCGATCCGGCCACCGACATCCAGCGGGTGCTCGTCGCCGCGAACCTGAGCCTGGTGCTGCGCCGCGCCGGCGCCGTGGACGAGGCCGTGCAGCTGGCCCGCTGGGCCGTCACCGTCGACCGTGGCCTGGACCACCGGGATCTGCCCGCGTTCACCGGGGCCGGCACGGCCTACGCGCACCTCGCCCTCGCGCTGGCTCTCGCCGACGCCGGGCAGGACGGCCGCGCCGCCGCCGAGGAGTCCCGGCAGGTGTGGCAGACGCTGATCGAGACCGGCGCATTCGCCGAGGACGAGACGGACGGGCCTGCCTACGCGCGCTACGCGCTGGCTTACACGCTGCGCCCGTTCGACCCCGCCGCTGCCGCGGCGCACGCCCGCGCCGCCGCCGTCGCGGCCGAGCGGCTGCACGCCCGGACGCCCGCCCGCTACGCCCGTCTCCTCACCCAGGCGCAGGCGCTGGTGCGCAGCCTCAGCGCGCCCGCTGGTACTCCTCCCAGGTCACCTTCGTGACCTGCGGGCCGTCGTCGGGGCCCCGATTGGCCAGGCCGTTCATGCCCAGGTAATAGTCGCCGGCCTGGTTGCGGGCGGGGGTCGACAGATCGGTGTCGGCGAGCGCGACCGCGTGGATGTGGTACGGCCAGTTGCCCTGCGACGGGGTACGCAGCCAGGCGGCGAAGCCGACCTCGCGCAGCCGCCGCACCGACGCCGTGCGCTGCGTGCTGGTCAGCCCGGTCACCGCGAGGTCCAGCGCGCCGCCGCCGTCGTGCGTGCCGGCCGACGTCGGGTCCTCCCCCGGGCTGTAGGAGCCCTGGGTGATGGTGAACTGCCGGCCGAGCAGCCGTTCGGCCTCCAGCAGCATCGCCTTGGTCCGGGCGTTGACCGGCACGCCGCGCCAGGTCGACACCGTGCCCGGGGACAGCACCCGGGTCAGCGTGAACCGGCCCTCGCCGAGCAGCCGCAGCGAGGTGGGGCCGGGCAGGCCGGTGGCGTCCAGGCCGGTGTAGCCGAGCGAGCGCTGCCAGGCGGCGTACGCGTCGATGGTCCGGGTGCCGAAGTGGCCGTCGGCGTACGCCGCGGCCAGCAGGCCCTTCGCCTGCAATGCCTGCTCGACGAGCAGCACGCTGTCGCGGCTGCCGGGGGTGATCGCGGAGTCGGCCCGGCGCGGGTCGATCTGCGCGGCCTTGACCACGGCCTCCATGTCGGCCGTGGGCAGCGCGGCGGCGGGTGTCGCGGCCAGCGCGGACCCCGCGGCGGCGAGCCCCGCCACGATGAGGCTTCTTCTGGTGGGCATGCGCACTCCCGGCGGTGAGACGGCACCGGGCGGTGTCCCGGCCTGTGCGCGCGACGCTAGGCGGGCCCGCTACACCAGCGGTACACAGCGGCTACAGGCGCGGCTCACCGGCGTCCTCCGGCGGGCGGGCGGGTGCGGGTCCGGCCGCTCCGGGCCGGGGCGCCCGCCTGAGCACGAGCCGCCACACGGTCCGGCCCGGCCTGCTGTAGCAGAGGAACTCGTCACACACCTGCCCGGTGATGTAGAGCCCCCAGCCGCCCGCGGCGGTGGGGTGCTCCACGGGCGCCCGGACCTCGTGCCGGAACGATCCGTTGTCGGTCAGCTCGGAGATGACCTCGTCCCCGTCGGTCCACACCCGCATCACGCCGCCGCCGACGGTGTGCCGCAGGGTGTTCGTGACGACCTCGCTGACCGCCAGCCGCAGCCCGCGTACCCGGTCCGGCGGGAGCCCCGCCGCGAGCGCGTGGTCGCCCACGAAGTCGCGGACGGCCGCCAGCTGCGACGCGCTGCTGAAGGAGATCGTGGCCACGTCCCACGGCGGCTGCTCGAACGGGGTGCTCACCTTGCGCACATCTCCTCCACCCTGCCCATCGGCATCCTGGTGCGATGTCGGGCGGACAGGCCGGCAGCGCTCGGCGGCTCTGCTCGCGATCGGGCGGGGTGCGACGGCACCTGTGGTCCGGCCCGCGCCCGGAGCATGAGCAACATACATGATCCGTGCCCGGTGAACGGGACGCGCCGCTGTCCGGTGCGCCCTCCGGCGGCCGGACGCGCAGTTTCCCGCCCGGCCAGGATGTCGCAGCTGCACGGGATCACTTGGCGCCCCTGCCCGGCAGGACCGCGTCCCAAACCTGGTTGCACCGTGATCCTTGTGCCGTCACAGCCTGTGGGAGCGCTCGGCGCACGGTGTTAGAGTCGCCTACCGGTCAGGGCGACACGACGACACGGCAGAGGACACGAGAACATGGCGCTGAACGCAGAACAGGCGGAACGCCTCGGCCAGCTGCTGTCCACCCATTCGGACAGGATCTCACAGCGCTGGTCGGAGGTCGCGGCCGCGCCGTTGAAGGGCCGGCTCACCGTCGCCGAGGCGGCCCGCCACACCGGCGAGCTCCAGGCGCAGCTGCGCTCCGCGCTGCTGGCCGGCGCCACCGGTGTCGACTCGGTGCACAGCGCCGAGCTCCGCGCGCTGCTCACCGAGCTGTCGCGCAGCCGGGCCCGCATGGGCTTCACCGCCAGCGAGACCGCGACGAGCGTGTTCGCGCTCAAGACCGCGCTGTACGAGGCCGCCGATGTGGAGAAGGGCGACGACGCGGCGCTGCGTGACTATGTGGCGTGGTCGGCGCTGATCGACGAGCTGGGCCTGTTCACCTTCGAGGCGTATTCCCGCGCCCGCGAGGAGATCATCACCGCGCAGGGCGAGCAGCTGCTGGAGCTGTCCACGCCCGTGGTGAAGCTCTGGGAGGGCGTGGTCGCCGTCCCGCTGGTCGGCACCCTGGACTCCGCGCGGGCCCAGGTGGTCATGGAGCGGCTGCTGGAGGCCCTGGTCGACACGGGCTCGCCGTACGCGATCATCGACATCACCGGCGTGCCGGCCGTCGACACGCAGGTCGCGCAGCACGTGCTCAAGACCGTGATGGCCGCCCGGCTGATGGGCGCGGAGTGCATCATCTCGGGTATCCGCCCGCAGATCGCGCAGACCATCGTGACCCTGGGCATCGAGTTCGGCGACATCGTCACGAAGGCCAGCCTCGCCGACGCGCTGCGGCACGCGGTGCAGCGCCGCAACGCCGACCAGCGCGCCGTGAAGCGGGAGGCGTGATGGACCGGCTGCCGATCCTCAAGATCGGATCGGTGCTGCTGGTGTCGATCCAGATCGACATGCAGGATCAGATGGCCCTCCAGCTGCAGGAGGACCTCGGCCAGCGCATCGTCGACACCGGCTGCAAGGGTGTCATCATCGACATCACCGGACTCGACATCGTCGACTCCTTCGTCGGGCGCACCCTGTCGACGATCGCGTCGATCTCGCGGGTGCTGGACGCCGAGACCATCGTCGTCGGCATGCGGCCCGCCGTCGCCATCACGCTGGTGGAGCTGGGCCTCTCCCTGGAGGGCATCCGCACCGCCCTCAACGTGGAACGCGGCCTGGAGCTGCTGGCCCGCAGCACCGAGCCCGACACGGCCGACGATCTGGAGCTCTTCGGCGATCCGGAGACGGCCTCCTCATGACGACGAGCGAGGCCACCGACCGCCAGGTGCAGGCCATCAGCAGCGACGAGGACGTCGTGCGCGTCCGCCAGCTGGTGCGGACCGCCGCGGTCGCCGCCAAGCTGTCGCTGGTCGACCAGACGAAGGTGGTCACCGCCGCGAGTGAGCTGGCCCGCAACACGCTCGTCTACGGCGGGGGCGGCAGCGCCGAGGTCTGCCGTGTGCTCAACGGATCCCGCCACGGGGTGCGCATCGTGTTCACCGACAGCGGGCCCGGCATCGCCGACGTGGAGCTCGCCCTGACCGACGGCTACACCAGCGGCACCGGCATGGGGCTGGGCCTGAGCGGCGCGCGCCGGCTGGTCGACGAGTTCCACCTGGACACGGCGGTCGGCGCAGGGACCACCGTGGCGGTGGTCAAGTGGGCGCGCTGAGCTCACTCACCCCCACCCCGGCCTGGTTCCGGATGGACGACGCCAGTGCCGTGGGCACGGTGCGCCGCTACACCGTCGAGCTGGCGCGGGCGGTCGGCCTCGGCGAGCAGCGGATCGCCGACATCGCCATCGTCGTCGCCGAGCTGGCCACCAACCTGATCAAGCATGCGGACGAGGGCAGCCTGCTGGTGCGCCCGGTGCGGCAGGCCGAGAACGTCGGCGTCGAGATCGTCAGCATCGACTCGGCACCGGGCATGGTGGACCTGTCCGCGATGTACGAGGACGGCCACTCCACCACCGGCACGCTCGGGATCGGTCTCGGGGCGGTGGCCCGGCTCGCCGACCGCTGTGAGGGGTTCTCCCTCCCCGGGCGCGGCTCCGTGCTCGCCGCCCGCCTCTGGCAGGCCGCCGAGCCGCCGCCGGCCTGGGCGGACGGTCTCACCCGTCCACTCACCGGCGAGACGGTCAGCGGCGACTGCTTCGCCGTACGCGACCACACCACCCATCGGCAGGTCATGGTGTGCGACGGGCTCGGACACGGCCCCGCCGCCGCCGCGGCCGCCCAGGCCGCCTTCAACATCTTCCACACCGCCCCGGACGAGGCGCCCGCGACGCTGGTGGAGCGCCTGCACCGGGGCCTGTCGCACACGCGCGGCGCCGCCGTCACCATCGCCGAGATCGACCCGGCCGCCGGGGTGGTCCGCGCCTGCGGCGTGGGCAACGTCGCCACCGCCGTGGTGACCGGCGGTGAGCGGCGCGGCATGGTGTCCATGCCCGGCATCGTCGGGCACGGCAAGGCGAGCTTCCGGCAGTTCGTACAGCCTTTCACCGCGCAGTCGCTGCTCGTCATGCACTCCGACGGGGTGAGCGACAAGTGGAGCCTGACCGGGTATCCCGGGCTCGACACCCGTTCCCCGCTGCTGATCGCCGCCACCGTGCTGCGCGACGCCGGAGTCCGCCGCGACGACGCCTGCGTGCTGGTGGCCAGGGCGACGCCATGAGCGGCACCGAACTGCTGCACCTGGTGCTCCGCCGCGAGCAGGACGTCTTCACCGTGCGGCAGCGGGGGCGCGAGGCGGCGTCGGCGCTGGGCCTGGAGCACCAGGACCAGATCCGGCTGGCCACCGCGCTCAGCGACGTGGGCCGCCAGCTGCTGTCCCGCGCCGATGCGGTGGACGTGACGTTCCTGCTCGGCGGCCAGCCCACCCACCTGCGGATCCGGCTCCGGGTGGCCGGCCCGGTCGACCGGGCGGGACTGCGGCCCGCGGGACGGCTCGTCGAGGTTTTAGAAGTCACCGAGAACGGGCAGGAGACAGTGGTCATGCTGTCACGTCGCCTTCCTCAGCAGGGCCTGCCCGACGCCGACCGCGTCGAGCAGGTACAGCGTGCGCTCGCGGCTTCGGCGGTGGCCAGCCCGCTGGACGAGCTCGCCTCGCAGAACGAGCACCTGCTGGCCGCCCTGGAGGAGGCCCGGCAGCAGCGCGACCGGCTCAAGACGCTCAACGACGAGCTGGAGGAGACCAACCGCGGCGTGATGGCGCTGTACCTGCAGCTCAGCTCCGAGCTGGAGGAGACCAACCGCGGCGTGGTGGCCCTCTACGCCGAGCTGGACGAGAAGTCCGAGCAGCTGCGCCAGGCCAGCGAGGCCAAGTCGCGCTTCCTCGCCAACGTCAGCCACGAGCTGCGCGCCCCCGTCACCTCGATCATCGGGCTGGTCCGGCTGCTGTCGGACTCCGCCTCCGACCCGCTCACCCCGGCGCAGGCCGAGCAGATCGAGCTGATGCGTGGTTCGGCCACCGACCTGCTGTCGCTGGTCAACGACCTGCTGGACCTGGCCAAGGCGGAGTCCGGCCATCTGGAGCCGACCTGGGCCACCGTCGACCTCGGCCAGCTGTTCAAGCAGCTGCGCGGCACCCTGAAGGCCATCCTGGTCAGCCCCGACGTCGAGCTGGTCGTGGAGGCACCGGAGGACGGCGCCTGCCTGGAGTCCGACGAGGTGCTGCTCTCCCAGGTGCTGCGCAACCTGCTGCACAACGCGGTCAAGTTCACCGAGCAGGGCACGGTCACCATGCGGGCCGAGCGCGACGGCGGGCAGTGGCGGATCACCGTGGCCGACACCGGCATCGGCATCCCGGCCGCCGACCACGAGCGCATCTTCGAGGAGTTCGTGCAGCTCCCCCGCCGGCAGAAGATCCGCGGCACCGGCTTGGGGCTGCCGTACGCCCGCCGGCTGGTCGGCATCCTCGGCGGCGTGATGAGCCTGGACAGCGAGCCGGGCAGCGGGAGCGTGTTCACCGTCACCCTGCCCGTCTCGAGACAGCGGTGAACGCGCCGGAGGCGGCGGCCGTCCTGCTGGTCGACGACAGCGCCCCGAAGCGCTATCTGATCAAGAACTGGCTCACCCGCGCGGGCTTCACCGTGACCGAGGCGGAGAGCGGCCACGACGCGCTGGACCAGATCGAACGGCAGCACTTCGACATGATCGTGCTCGACGTGAAGCTGCCCGACATGAGCGGCCTGGACGTGTGCCGCCGGATCAAGTCGGACCCGCACACCGCCGGCATCCCGGTGATCCATGTGTCGGCGCATGCGGTGGACGCGCCGGACCGCACCCTGGGCCTGGTCGGCGGGGCCGACGGCTACCTCGTGGAGCCGATCGATCCGCAGGAGCTGGTGGCCACGGTGCACGCGGTGCTGCGCTACTACCGCGCGCGCCGGGCCGCCGAGCAGCTCGCCGACGGCCTGGCCCAGCTCGCCGACACCACCCTCGCGGTCACCATGGCCAGGGACTTCGCCGAGCTGCTCGGCCACGCCGCGACCGGCGCGGCCAGGCTGTTCGGCGGGGTCGCCGCGGTCGCCGTCAGCACCCCGGACGCCGGGTGGACCTGCGCGCTGGCGGCCGGTGTGGGCCACGTCACGCTGACCGAGTGGGAACAGCCCGGCGAGGAGGTGCCGATCGGCACCCGCCTGGTCACCGGTGACGCGGCACGGTGGCAGCTGCCCTTCGGGTGGCCCGCCGGGACCGCGACCGTCGCGACGGCCCGGCCGCGCGCCGACCGGCCGCCGCTGTACGTGTTCACCACCGCCTCCGACGACGAGCACCACGTCCAGCTGCTCACGCAGCTGACCTCGGCGCTGGCCGCCGCGGCCGAGGCGCAGCGCGCGCAGTACCAGGACCACCAGATCGCCATCACGCTGCAGCGCAGCCTGCTGCCCAGGCGCCTGCCCGCCGTGGACGGCGTGCAGTTCGCGGTGCGGTACGAGCCCGCGAGCCAGGAAGCCGAGATCGGCGGTGACTTCTACGAGCTGGCGGCGCTGGGCGACCTGCTGCTGATCGCCATCGGCGATGTCGTCGGGCACTCGCTGCACGCGGCGACGGTCATGGCCGAGATCCGCCACGCGCTGCGCGCCTACGCCGTCGAGGGGCACGCGCCCGGTGAGATCGTCCGGCGCATCGACGATCTGATGGTGCGGCTGCTGCCCGGGGAGATGGCCACGCTGTGCCTGATGCTGTTCGACCCGCGTACGGGCCGCGCCCGGCTGGCCAACGCCGGTCACCTGCCGCCGCTGCTCATCGAGGACGGGCAGGTGAGCGAGGTGTGGCAGCGCGCACCGCTGCTCGGCATCGGCCACCCCCGGCCCGCCGACCTGGAGTTCACCGTCGCCGAGGGGGGCACCCTGCTGCTCTACACCGACGGCCTGGTCGAACGGCGTGACATCACGATCCGTGACGGCATCGCCGACCTCACCGAGATCGCCGGCGCCGTCGACGCGGATCTCGATCTCTACTGTGACCGGCTTCTCACTCGGCTGACCAGTCCGCCCAATGCCGATGACGTCGCCGTTGTCGCCGTCCGGAGGCTGTGATTGTCTTTGTTCATGGAGCGAGCAAGCACCCCGCAGGCCACACACGAGGTGGAGGTTCTGCCAGACGCCGTCCGGGTCTCCCTGGCCGGTGAGTTCGACCTGCTGACCGAGCAGGACCTCACGACCTGGCTGGCCGGCGCCATCGAGAGCCACCCCGGGCGGGCCGTCGAGGTCGACATGCACGAGGTCACCTTCCTGGACTCCAGCGGCATCCGGGTGCTGCTCGGCGCCCACGGTCTCGCGGTGCGCCACGGCGGCTCGTTCCGGCTCACCCGGGCCTCGGGCATGGTCCGGGAGGTGCTCGACATCGTCGACATGTACGCCTTCCTGAGCGGTGAGAACGCCGATGACGAGGCGCGCCCACCGGCGGCTTGATGCCGCTTCCGCCGGGTTGAGGTGTCTTCAAGTGGACATGGTCGGTTCGTGGATACAGCGCCACCGCGGGGCTGACTACGGTCGGTAGGACCATCGACACGGGGAGAGTCATGCCGACCGCCGGTGACGTCGCGCCACAGCTGCTCGCCCGCCTCTGTGACGATCTGCGGCAGCTGCGCGAGCAGGCGGGCGGGCCGAGCCTGCGGCAGCTCGCGGCCGAGGTGGGCCTGGGCAAGAGCCAGCTCGGCGCGATCCTCGCCGGGCGGATCGGGCGGCTGCCGGACTGGCGGGTGATCCGGGCCCTGGTGGCCGGCTGCCTCGTGCACGCACGTGAGACCGGCCGCGCCGCACAGGTTTCCCGCGAGTTCGGCGTCGAGGAGTTCTGGCGCCGGCGTCACACCGTGGTCGAGCACCTGCTGGGCGAGGCGGCGCTGAGCGCGCCCGCCGACCGGGCCCCGGCCGCGCCGACGCGGCCCGGCGTGGACGCACCACCCCCACCCGAGCGGCTCACGCCACGCAGCCTGCCACCCCGCGTACGCGGCTTCGTGGGACGCGGAGCGGAACTGGCCGCCCTCACCGCGGCCGCGGGGCCCGTGGTGATCACCGGCCCGGCCGGTGTCGGCAAGACCTCGCTCGCGGTGGACTGGGCGCACGACGCCGCGCCGCGCTTCCCCGACGGCCAGCTCTACGTCGACCTGCGCGGCTTCGAGCCGTCGGGTGCGGTGATGACCCCGGACGAGGCGGTACGCGGCTTCCTGGCAGCGCTCGGGGTGGCGCCGGACCGCGTGCCCGCGCAGCCGGACGCCCGGGTCGCGCTGTACCGCAGCCTGCTCGCCGAGCGCGCCGTCCTGGTGGTGCTGGACAACGCGCGCGACGCCGACCAGGCGCGCCCGCTGCTGCCCGCCGGGCCGCGCTGCCTGGCCGTGGTCACCAGCCGCAGCCGGCTCGCCGGGCTGGTGGTGGCACACGGCGCGCAGGTGCTGAACCTCTCCCTGCTCAGCACCGACGAGGCCGTGGAGCTGCTGGCCGCGCGCATCGGGCAGCCCCGCCTGCACGCCGAGCCCGGCGCCGCCGCGCAGCTCGCGGGCGCGTGCGCGCGGCTGCCCCTGGCCCTGAGCATCGTCGCCTGCCGGGCGGCGCTGCAGCCCGCGCTGCCTCTGGGCGAGCTGGCCGCCGAGCTGTGCGGAGGCTCCGGCGAGCTGGACGCGCTGCGCACCGGCGACGGGTCCACCGACCTGCGCGCCGTGTTCTCATGGTCGTTCCGGGCGCTGGACGCGGACGCCGCGCGGCTGCTGCGCCTGCTCGGGCTGACCGCGAGCGGCGACATCGGCGTGCGCGCGGTCGCCTGCCTCGCCGGCACCGGAGCCGGGCCGACCGGCCGGGTGCTCGCCGAGCTGGTCGACGCGGGCCTGCTGAGCGAGCCCCGCCCCGGCCGGTACGCGCTGCACGACCTGGTCCGGGCGTACGCCGCCGAGCTGGCGCGGGACCTGGACTCCAGCGAGCGGCAGCGGGCTCGGCACCGGCTGCTCGACCACTACCTGCACACCGCGCACCGGGCCGCGGTTCTGCTGCACCCGCCGTTCTGCGACATCGCGCCCGCGCCACCGGTGCCGGGCGCGGCGGCCGCCGAACTCGCCGACGGCGGGGCGGCCGCCGCCTGGTTCGACGCCGAGCATCCGGTGCTGCTGGCCGAGATCCGCCGGGCCGCCGACGGCGGCTTCGGGCGGCACGCGTGGCAGCTCGCCTGGGCGCTGTCCGGCTACCTGGACCGGCGGGCACACTGGCCGGAGTGGCACGAGACGCAGGAGCTGGTGCTACAGGCGGCGACGCGTGACGGCGACCTGACCGGGCAGGCGCACGCCCACCGCGACCTGGCCCGCGCCTGCTCCCGGCTGGGCCGCCACGACGAGTCGTACGGCCACCTCAAGCAGGCGCTGGACGACTTCACCGACCTCGGCGACCGGGACGGGCTGGCGCAGACGCTGCTGAACCTGGGGCAGTCGCTGGAGCGCTCGGCGCGCCACCGCGAGGCGCTGGAGCAGTCGCGGCGGGCGCTGGAGCTGTTCACCGCCTCGGGCAACACGGCCGGGCAGGCGTACACGCTCAACGCCGTGGGCTGGCAGCTCGGCCTGCTCGGCGAGTACCGCGAGGCGGTGTCGCACTGCGAGCGAGCGCTGGACCGGCTGCGGCGGGTCGGCGACTCGCAGGGGGTCGCCGACACCCTGGACAGCCTCGGCTACGCCCACCATCACCTCGGCGAGTTCACCACGGCGGTGACGTACTACGGGCGCGCGCTGGCGATGTTCCGGGAGGCGGGCAACCGCTTCGGGGCGGCGAGCACGCTGCAGAACCTCGCCGACAGCCACGCCGCCCTCGGCGACGGCGCGGCGGAGCGGGACGCGCTGCACGAGGCGTGGACCATCCTCGACCGGGTCGGCCATGACCACGCGCACCTGGTGCGCGCACGGCTGGACGGCGCCGCCTGAGCGACGCCGTCCGGCCGTGCCGGTGGATCAGTAGTAGTAGAACTGCTGCGCCGTCTCGTAGAGCTTGCACTCGATGACCTGCAGCGGGGCGTCGTTGCTGCCCGAGCGGCCGAGCACGTCCAGGCACAGGTTCTTGACCCGGTTCTGGAACAGGTAGATGCCCGTGCCGAAGTACGAGATCGGGGTCCACTGCTCGCTGGTGTACGCCATGTCGCAGGTGAACTGCTGGGCCCGGGTGCCGTAGGTCACCTCGTCCTCGCTGTTGGCGGCGAGGTCGAGGCAGAGGCCGCTGCCCTGGTTGACGATCCAGTAGTAGCCGTTGCCGGTGGAGAACAGCGCCCAGCGGTGCTGGGTCCGGTTCTCACAGGTGCGCTGCACGATCGGCGCGTTCGGGTTGAGCGAGTTCCCCTTCGGGATGACGCACTTGTTCGAGAACTCGTTGCGGATCTGCTGGAACACCCCGACGCCCAGGGGCTGCACGTCCTGTGACGCCGGGGCCGCATGGGCCGATCCCGCCAGGGCCGTGCCCGCGGTGGCCGCGACGACCACCGCCGCCACCAGCGTCATCAGCCTGCGCCGCATGTTCATCCGTCACTCCTTCTGCTCGGTTCGGAACGGATGTGTCGATGGTGCCGACGGGCGCGGGCCCGGAACGGGAAGTCCGGACAGGAGGGTCGGGCGGTGCCCGTCCGCGCCGGTCAGGGTGGGCCGTCCGGTGACCGGCGGCCGGACACGCCGGACAGCCCGCGGCCCGTTGCCAGCGTTCGCCCAGCCTTCTCTGATCGAATGGCGGCCGAGGAGGGCCGATGACCGGAAGTGTGCTGCTCGGGCTGGGCGTCGTCGTGCTGCTGGTGTGCGCGGCGTACGCCGTGGTGTGCGCGGTGCGCCCGGCGGCCCGCATGCTGGCGGGCGCGTCCTGGTACCGCACCGGCGACCGGCACGGCCGGGCCGCGCTGTCGCGGGTGACCGCGAAGGTGGCGGCCGAGCTGGTGCTGCTGGTCATCGGGGCCGCGCTGGTGTTCACGCTGGCGTCGGTGTTCGTCGAGGTGCTCGACGCGGTCGTGGACGAGGACGACCTCACCGTGATCGACCGGCCGGTGGTGGACTGGCTGGCCGGGCACCGCACCCCCGGGCTCAATCGCATCATGATCGCGGTGACCGACCTGGGCAGCGCCGTCGCGCTGGCCGTCGCGTCCGTCGCCGGGGTCGCCTACGTCTCCTGGCGGCTGCGCTCCTGGTATCCGATCGCGCTCGGGGTGCTCACGCTGGGCCTGGTGCAGCTGCTGGTGCTCGGCATCAAGGTGACGATCGGCCGGGAGCGGCCGAACCCGCCGGGCCAGGTGGTGCCGGAGACCGGGTTCTCGTTCCCCTCGGGGCACAGCACCAGCTCACTGGTCGGCTTCGCACTGCTGGCCTGGCTGGTCTGCATGCTGACCGGCAACCGCACCGTGTGGGCCACCGCGTGGCTGGCCGCGGCGGCGGGCGCGGTGCTGGTCGGCCTGTCGCGCATCTACCTGGGCGTGCACTATCCCAGCGACGTGCTGGGCGGCTGGATGCTCGGGCTGACCTGGCTGGCGGTGGTCGCGGTGGCCGTCTGGGTGTGGCGGGCGAGGACGACGTCCCGCAACGGCAACCATCGGACCCGTTCCACAGCCCAGCGGTAGGTGTCCGTCCCCGGGATACAACTTCTGGGTTGTGTCCACAACTCCTGTGTTGTGGACCGCGCCGACGGATCGGTGGGCACGGCCGCCGTCAGGGACCGCGTCACGAGGGTCAGCGGGTGCGGGGCGGGCCGCTGCTCGCGCGGACCACCAGCGTCGGCGCGACGCGCGGGTGGGTCGCCGGGCTGGTCTCGTCGGCGTCGAGCAGTTCCAGGAGGACGGCCAGGCCCCGCCGGCCCACCTCGTCGAAGTCCTGCCGCACGGTGGTCAGCGGCGGGGTGAGGAACGCGGCCTCGGGGATGTCGTCGAACCCGACGACGCTGACGTCCTCGGGCACCCGCACCCCCCGCTCGTGCAGCGAGCGCAGCAGCCCGAGCGCCTGCTGGTCGTTGGCGCAGAACACGGCGGTGACGTCGGGCCGCCCGGCGATCAGCTCCCCCGCCTCGTAGCCGGAACGCGGGCTCCAGTCGCCGTTGACCAGCGGTGGCACGCGGCGGTCGGCCCGTTCCAGGGTCTGCCGCCAGCCGTCGACGCGGTCGCGGGCCTCGACCCAGTCGCGGGGGCCGGCGATGTGCCATACCGTCTCGTGGCCCAGGTCGAGCAGGTGCTGCACGGCCAGCCCGGCGCCCGCGACCTGGTCGACCGAGACGGCGGGCAGCTCCCCGGCGGCATCGGACTCGACCACCACCGCGGGCACGCCGGTGGGCAGGCTGTGTACGGCGGCGGCCGCCGTCATCAGCGGCGCGATGATGACCACTCCGGCCACCGACTGCTCGGTGAGCGCGTCGACGGCCGCCATGACCCCGGCCCGGTCGAGCTGCTCCAGCGTGACGATGCTGATGCCGTATCCGGCGCGCCGGGCGGCCCGCTCGACGCCGAGCAGCGTCGCCGCGGGTCCGTACAGGATGGTGTCGAAGCTGACCACGCCGATGACCCGGGAGCGCCGCCCGGCCAGGCCGCGGGCCAGCGCGTTGGGCCGGTAGTTGAGCTGGCGGACCGCCTGCAGCACCCGCTCGCGGGTCTCCTCGCGCACGCTGGGATGGTTGTTGAGCACCCGCGAGACGGTCTGGTGGGAGACCCCCGCGAGGCGCGCGACGTCGTTCATCACCGCGGCGCGTGCGGCGGGCTGCTGACTCATGGTGTGTCTCCCTCCCGGGCGCATCGTAACCCGGTGTGATCATCCCGAGGTCCACCGGTGTACCACTCCCGCCGTGCTCCCGGATCGAAGGCAGGACCCGGGAGCGCGGCGGCGGACCGGTCAGAAACCGCGGGCGAGGCGGTAGTACGCCTGGTTCCAGCGCAGCTCGTCGGCGAAGCGGCGCGGGGTGGTGTCCGCGTCGATGACGACCAGCTCGGTGGTGCTCATCTCGGCCAGGTCGTGCAGCTCGTCGACGCCGACGGCCTGGGACAGCACGGTGTGGTGCGGGCCGCCCGCGGTGAGCCACGCCTGCGCGGAGGAGGCCAGGTCGGGCCGAGGCTTCCAGACCGCGCGGGCCACGGGCAGCTTCGGCAGCGGCTGCGGCGGGGCGATGACGTCGACCTCGTTGGCGACCAGGCGGAACCGCTCCCCCATGTCGGCCAGGCCCATCACCACCGCCGGTCCCTCGGCAGCGTCGAAGACCAGGCGCACCGGGTCCTCCTTGCCGCCGATGCCGAGCGGGTGGATCTCGACGCGCGGCGTGCCGGCCGCGATGGTCGGGCAGATCTCCAGCATGTGCGCGCCGAGGATGACCTCCTGGCCGGGGCTGAGGTCGTAGGTGTAGTCCTCCATGAACGACGTGCCGCCGGTGGTGCCGACGGACATCGCCTTGAGCGTGCGGACCAGCACCGCGGTCTTCCAGTCGCCCTCGGCGCCGAAGCCGTAGCCCTCGGCCATCAGCCGCTGCACCGCGATGCCGGGCAGCTGGCGCAGCCCACCCAGGTCCTCGAAGTTGGTGGTGAACGCGCGGAACCCGCCGGCCTCCAGGAAGGAGCGCAGGCCCGCCTCGATGCGGGCGGCGTAGCGCAGGGCGTCGTGGCGGTCGCCGCCCGGCCGCAGCTCGTTCGCCAGCTGGTAGCTGTCGTCGTACTCCTTGACCAGCGCGTCCACCGAGGCGTCGCTTGCCGCGTCGACGGCGGCGACCAGGTCGTTGACGCCGTACGTGTTGACCGACACGCCGAAGTGGAGCTGCGCCTCGACCTTGTCGCCCTCGGTGACCGCGACGTCGCGCATGTTGTCGCCGAAGCGGGCCAGCCGCAGCGAGCGCATCGCGGAGTAGCCCAGCGACGCCCGCACCCAGGTCGCGATACGGGCGACGGTACGCGGGTCGCTGACGTGCCCGGCGACGGTCTTGCGGGCCACCCCGAGCCGGGTCTGCACATACCCGAACTCGCGGTCGCCGTGCGCGGCCTGGTTGAGGTTCATGAAGTCCATGTCGATCTCGGACCACGGCAGCGCCACGTTGGCCTGGGTGTGCAGGTGCAGCAGCGGCACCCGCAGCGCGTCCAGGCCCGAGATCCACATCTTGGCCGGGGAGAAGGTGTGCATCCAGGCGATCACCCCGACCGCGCCCGCCATGTCGGCCTGGCGGCAGACGTCGAGGATGTCGGCGGCGGACGTGAGCACCGGCTTCCACACCACGCGGGCGGGGATGGCCGGGTCGGCGTCGAGCTGCTGCGCGAGCAGGCGCGACTGGTCGGCCACCTGCTGCAGCGTCTCCGGGCCGTAGAGGTGCTGGCTGCCGGTGAGGAACCAGACCTCGGGGGGTGTCGTCATGGTGCGTCGCCTTCCGCTGGAACGGGTTGCTGGGGCTACTTCTTGCGGATGCCGATGAGGCGTTGGAGGAGGATGAACGCGAACAGCAGGCCACCGATCACGATCTTGGTCCACCAGGAGTTGAGGGTGCCGTCGAAGGTGATGAGGGTCTGGATCACGCCGAGCACCAGCACGCCGAGCACGGTGCCGAGCACGTACCCGGAGCCGCCGGTGAGCAGGGTGCCGCCGATGACGACCGCGGCGATCGCGTCCAGCTCCATGCCGACCGCGATCAGCGGGGCGCCGGACAGGGTGTAGAAGCTGAGCAGGATGCCGCCGATGGCCGAGCACAGCCCGCTGATCGTGTAGACCATGATCTTCGTACGGGCCACGGGCAGGCCCATGAGCAGCGCGGACTGCGGGTTGCCGCCGATGGCGTACACGTTGCGGCCCAGCCGCGTGTAGGCCAGGGCGTACGCGGCGACGGCGACGACCGCGAACGCGATCAGCACGCTGATCGACACGAAGTTGCCGCGCGGGTCGCCGATGCGCTCCTGGGCCACACCGGTCCAGAACGGGTCCGTGATGGGGATGGACGAGTTGCTGATCCAGTTGCACATGCCGCGGGCGAAGAACATCCCGGCCAGCGTCACGATGAACGGCTGGATCTCGAAGTAATGGATCACGCAGCCCATCACGAACCCGAGGGTCGGCCCGATGAGCAGCGCGATCAGTAGCACCAACGCGGCCGGCAGGCCGTTCTGCAGCAGCGACGCCGATACCATCGCCGTCATCGCGACCACCGAGCCGACGGACAGGTCGATGCCGCCGGTGAGGATCACGAAGGTCATGCCGACCGCGACGACGAGCAGGAACCCGTTGTCGATGAAGGCGTTGAAGACGACCTGGATGTCGGAGAAGGCGCGGTACTGCGAGACGCCGATGCCGTACATGACCAGCAGCAGCGCGAACGTGGCGAGCACGGGCACGTGCCGGCGTGGCAGCCGCCACCGCCCGATACGGGCGAGGTTCCCCAGATCGGTGGTGGTCATGCGGGCACCTGCTCCTTCTGCGGCGCCGCCGCGACCGTCGGGGTGGCGGGCGGGCGCCGCCGGGCGAACCTGGCCCGGAACGCCGGGGCCTGGATGAGGCACACCACGATCACGACGACTGCCTTGAACAGCAGCGACGTCTGCGGGCTGATGTTCATGGCGTACACCGTGGTGGTCAGCGTCTGGATGATCAGCGCGCCGATCAGGGTGCCGCTGAGCGAGAACCGGCCGCCGGCCAGCGAGGTGCCGCCGATGACGACGGCGAGGATCGCGTCCAGCTCGATCCAGAGCCCGGCGGTGCTGCCCGCGGCGCTGGACACGTCTGCGGTGATCATGAATCCGGCCACGGCGGCGCAGATCCCGGCGATCACGTACACCAGGAACGTGATGCGCCGCGCGCGAATGCCGGCCAGGCGGCTGGCCTCGGCGTTGCCGCCGACCGCCTCGATGATCAGGCCGAGTGCGGTGCGCCTGGTCAGCACCGCGATGAGCAGGGTCACCGCGATCGCGATGAGGATGGCCACCGGCAGCGTGAGCCAATATCCGGCGCCGATCACCCGGTACGGGTCGGAGTTGATGGTGATGATCTGGCCCTCGGTGATCAGCTGCGCGAGACCGCGCCCGGCCACCATCAGGATCAGCGTGGCGATGATCGGCTGGATGCCGATGACGGAGACCAGCAGCCCGTTCCACGCTCCGGCCACCAGCGCCAGGCCCAGTGCCAGACCCAGCGCGGTGAACAGGGTCGACAGGCTGTTCTGGTCGGCGGCCTGGCTGATGTGCAGGCACGCCATCGATCCGGCGATGGCGCACACGGAGCCGACGGACAGGTCGATGCCACCGGTCGCGATCACCAGCGTCATGCCGAGCGCGACCAGGATCAGCGGCGCGGACAGCCGTACGATGTCGACCAGGCTGCCGTACAGGTGGCCGTCCTTCACCTCGATCGACACGAAGCTCGGCCGGTAGGCGGTGTTCGCCGCGATCAGCACGACCAGGACGACCAGCGGCCAGAACAGCCGCTGCCCGGAGGCTGCGGCGAGCCGGGTGCGTACTTCACTCATGAGCTGGCTCCGCTCGCGATGGTGGCCATGACGCGATCGGCGTCGAGGGTGTCGTCGTTGGCCAGCTGGGTGACCATCCGCCGGTCGCGCATCACGGCGACCTTGTGGCTCAGCCGCAGCACCTCCTCCAGCTCGGCGGAGATGAACAGCACCGCCATGCCGCCGTCGGACAGCTCCACCACCAGACGCTGGATCTCGGCCTTGGCGCCGATGTCGATGCCCCGGGTGGGCTCGTCGAGGATCAGCAGCCGCGGCTCGGTGATGAGCCAGCGGGCGAGCACGACCTTCTGCTGGTTGCCGCCGGACAGGTTGCGCACCGGCATCTCGGGGTCGGCCGGGCGGATGCTGAGCGCGTCGATGTACTTGCGCACCAGCTCGTCCTGGCGGCGGCGCGGGATCGGCCGGGTCCAGCCCCGGGCGGCCTGCATGGCCAGCATGATGTTCTCACGCACGGACAGCTCGCCGACCAGGCCCTCGATGCGCCGGTTCTCGGAGCAGAACGCGATGTCGCGGGCGATCGCGGCGATCGGGGTGCGGATCGCGGCGGGGCTGCCGTCCATGGTGATCCGGCCGTGGTCGGGACGGTCGGCGCCGAACAGCAGCCGGGCGACCTCGGTGCGCCCGGAGCCCAGCAGCCCGGCCAGGCCGACGACCTCGCCGGCGTGGATGGTCATCGAGAACGGCGCGACCGAGCCCTTGCGGCCCAGCTCGGCGGCCTCGAGCAGGGGCGTGGACGCCTCGACGGCGGCCAGCTCGCGCTTGGGCTGCTCGTCGAGCCGCTCCAGCGCGTCCAGCTCCTTGCCGATCATCTTCTCGACCAGCGCGAGCTGGGGCAGCTCGGCGGTGGGGTACTCGCCGACCAGGCGGCCGTTGCGCAGCACCGTGATGCGGTCGGCGACCTCGTACACCTGGTCGAGGAAGTGGGTGACGAACAGGATGGCGATGCCCTCGTTCTGCAGCTGCCGCATGATCCGGAACAGCTGGGCCACCTCGCTGCTGTCCAGGCTGGACGTGGGCTCGTCGAGGATGAGCACCCGGGCCTGGATGTCGATGGCGCGGGCGATGGCCACCATCTGCTGCACCGCCAGCGAGCAGGTGCCCAGCGCCGCGGTGACGTCGATGTCCAGCTCCAGGCGGGCCAGCAGGGCGCGGGCCCGGCGGCGCAGCTCGCGCCAGTTGATCGCGCCGAGGATGCGCGGCTCCCGGCCGATGAAGATGTTCTCCGCCACCGACAGGTTGGGGCAGAGGTTGACCTCCTGGTAGACGGTGCTGACGCCGGCCGCGCGGGCCTGCATCGGGCCGGTGAACGACACCTGCTGCCCGTCGAGCGCGACCACGCCGCTGTCGGCGGTGTACACACCGGTCAGCACCTTGATGAGGGTGGACTTGCCGGCCCCGTTCTCGCCCATGAGGGCGTGGATCTCGCCGGGGAACAGGCGGAAGTCGACCGAGTCGAGGGCCCGTACGCCGGGGAAGGTCTTGCTGATCGTGGTCATCGTCAGGACCGGCTGCCTACCCATCCCACCAGACCTTTCATGTGGATTGCCGGAGGCGGGGCCGCCGCGGCGTGCTACCGGCGGCGGCCCCTCGGTGTGCGGATCAGTACTTGCGGTTGGGCAGAGCGGCCTTGGCCTGCTCCGGCGTGAAGGTGGTCTCCTCGGTCTCGATCCGCTGCGGGATCGTCTCACCGGCCTTGACCTTCTTCACCAGGTCCATCAGCTGGGGCCCGAGCAGCGGGCTGCACTCGGCGATGAAGTTGAACTTGCCGTCGGCGAGGGCCTGCATGCCGTCCTTGACCGCGTCGATGGTGATGATCTTGATGTCCTTGCCGGGCACCTTGCCCGCCGCGGTGATCGCCTCCAGCGCACCCAGACCCATGTCGTCGTTGTGCGCGAACAGCACGTCGATCTTCGGGTTGGCCTTGATGAACTGCTCCATGACCGCCTTGCCGCCGGCCCGGGTGAAGTCACCGGTCTGCGACGCGATGATCTTCAGGTTCGGGTTGGCCGCGATGGCCTCGGCGAAGCCCTTCTTGCGGTCGTTGGCCGGCGCCGAACCCGTCGTGCCCTGCAGCTCCACGATGTTCACCGGGCCGGTGGCCGACTTCATCTCGTTGACCAGCCACTCACCGGAGAGGCGGCCCTCCTTGACGAAGTCCGAGCCGATGAACGTCTTGTACAGCGACTTGTCGGCCGAGTCGACGGAGCGGTCGGTGAGGATCACCGGGATGCCCGCGTCCTTGGCCTCCTTCAGCACGTTGTCCCAGCCGGACTCCACCACCGGCGAGAAGGCGATCACGTCGACCTTCTGCAGGATGTAGTTGCGGATGGCCTTGATCTGGTTCTCCTGCTTCTGCTGCGCGTCGTCGAACTTCAGCTCGATGCCCGCCGCGGCCGCCGCCTCCTTGATGGAGTTGGTGTTCGCGGTGCGCCAGCCGCTCTCGGCGCCGACCTGCGAGAAGCCCAGCGTGATCTTGCCGTCGTCGGCCGGCTCGCCGCCGGTGTCACTGTTGCCACAGCCGGCGAGGGCGCCCGCGACCAGGCTCGCGGACAGCACCGCGACGGCTGCGCGTCGCGTGAACTGCTTGCCCAAGGTGAACATGCGATCTCCTTGATGGGTGAGGGCATAGCCGATCCGCCCCCTACCGGACGGAACGGTGTTTCAGTGGTGCGCGCGGTGAGAGGTGGTACGCCGCCGGGCTCGGCGGCCGTGGAGCGGTGCGGTGCAGCTACGGCGCGGGCGGAGGTGCGACCTGGCCGTAGACGTTCTGGTAGCGGGCGTAGAGCGAGTCCACGTCCGCCTGTGCCATCGGCACGGGCTCGCCCAGCATCCGCGTCAGGTGCGCGGTGCGGGCGACGTCCTCGCACATCACTGCGGCCTTGACCGCCGCGCGGGCGTCCCTGCCGATGGTGAACACGCCGTGATTGCGCATCAGCACGGCCGGCGAGCGGTGCCCGGCCAGCGTGGCGACGATGCCCTTGCCGATGTCGTCGCCCCCGATCAGCGCGAACGGCCCGATCGGGATCTCCCCGCCGAACTCGTCGGCCTGGGCGGTCAGGTGGCACGGGATCGCCTCGCCGCGGGCAGCCCACGCCGTGGCGTAGGTGCTGTGCGTGTGCACCACGCCGCCGACCTCGGGCATCGCCCGGTAGACGTAGGCGTGCGCGGCGGTGTCCGACGACGGCGACAGGTCGCCCTCGACCACGTCGCCGTGCAGGTCGCACACGATCATGTTGGCCGGGCTGAGGTCGTCGTAGGACACCCCGCTCGGCTTGATGACCATCAGCTCCTTGCCGGGCACCCGCGCCGACACGTTGCCGGCCGTCCAGGCGACCAGCCCGTAGCGGGTCAGCTCGGCGTGCAGCGCGGCGACGGTCTCGCGCACCTCGGTGACGGTCTGGCTCATGCGTGGGACTCCCCCCGGGCGGCGTTACGGATGGCGCGCAGGCGCAGCATGACGTCGTCGCCGCCGCGCCCGAAGTGGTCGTGCAGCAGCCGGTACTGCGCGTACAGCGCGTCATAGGCTGCAGCCCGCTCGGGGTCGGGCTGGTAGACGCCCCGGTGCACGCGGCCCATCGCGTCGGACGCCTTGTGCACGTCCGGGTACGCCCCCGCGGCGACCGCGGCGTGGATCGCCGAGCCGAGCGCCGGGCCCTGGGCCGAGCCGATGATGCTCAGCGGCCGGTTCGTGACGTCCGCGTAGATCTGCATCAGCAGCGTGTTCGTGGTCAGCCCGCCCGCCACGACGATCTCCTCGACCGGCACGCCCGCCTCGGCGAACGCCTCGATGATCATGCGCGTGCCGTACGCCGTCGACTCCAGCAGCGCCCGGTACACGTCCGGCGGGCGGGTGGCCAGGGTCAGGCCGACGATCAGGCCGGACAGGTCGTGGTTGACCAGCAGCGAGCGGTTGCCGTTCCACCAGTCCAGCGCGATCAGGCCGTGCGCGCCGACCGGCTGCGCGGCGGCCTGCTGCGACAGCACCTCGTGCGAGGCGTAGCCTGCGGGCGCGGCGTGCTCGACGTACCACCCGAAGATGTCGCCGACGCCGCTCTGCCCGGCCTCGTAACCCCAGGCGCCGGCGCTGATGCCGCCGTCCACGACGCCGCACATGCCGGCCACCTCGGCGGGCACCGTCCCGTTGACCACATGGCAGGTGGACGTGCCCATGATGGCGACCAGGCGGCCCGGCTCCAGAGCCTGCGCCGCGGCGGCGGTCACGTGCGCGTCGACGTTGCCGACCGCGACCGCGATGCCCTCCGGCAGCCCGGTCCACGCCGCCGCCTGGGCGGTCAGCGAGCCCGCCCGCTCCCCCAGCGCCGCCGGCGGGCCGTCCAGCTTGGCCGGGAAGCCGATGAAGTTCGGGTTCAGCGCGGACAGGTAGTCCGCGGACGGGCCCGCCCCGTCCTGGAAGATGCCCTTGTAACCGGCGGTGCAGACGTTGCGCGTCTCCACTCCGCACAGCTGCCAGACGATCCAGTCCGCCGCCTCGACGAAGCGCTCGGCGCGGGCGTAGACCGCCGGGTCCTCCTCCAGCAGCTGCAGGCCCTTGGCGTACTGCCACTCGGCGGAGATCTTGCCGCCGTAGCGGCCCAGCCACGGCTCGCCGCGCTCGGCGGCCACCCGGTTGATCCGGTCGGCGTGCGGCTGCGCCGCGTGGTGCTTCCACAGCTTGACCCAGGCGTGCGGGCGCTCGCGCAGGTCGGGCAGCTCGCACAGCGGCGTGCCGTCGGCCAGCGTGGGCAGCACGGTGCACGCCGTGAAGTCGATCCCGATGCCGATCACGTGCTCCGCCGGCACGCCGCTGTCCGCCAGGGCCGCGGGCACCGCGTGGCGCAGCACCTCGCGGTAGTCGTCCGGGTCCTGCAGGGCCCAGTCGGGCGGCAGCGGCGCCCCCGTCGCGGCGAGCACCGTGTCCATGACCGCGTGACGGTACTCGTGCACCGCCGTGCCGACCTCGGCTCCGTCGCTGACCCGGACCACCAGGGCCCGTCCCGACAGCGTGCCGTAATCCACGCCGACGACGTAGCGGTCGCTCATCCCAAAACCTCCGCGGTGACTGTTGGCCCATAGTGTTAGCGCTAACATTCGGCACCGTCAAGACTCGTTTTCGTAACGTGCGCGCAATCGCGACCGCACACCGTCCTGACTGGTCAGCCGTATTGTGCTGCATCAGCCCGACCAGGACGGGCAACCTGGCACACGGTGAATGCTTGACGCGTCGGCATGTTCGCGCTAACACTTACGGGCACCGCAAGCGCTCGATGGGTGTACCGGCGGCAGACGGCGTTCTGCGGCCGGGTAGTCCGCCGTCGCCGTCCATTCCGGAGGACGGGCGGCGGATCAGAACGGCGGGCGGGGGTGGCACTTCATGCGGTGAGAGCGACACCCCCGCCCGTCCTGCACGACCGCCTCGTGGAAGGGTGTCCAGCTGCTGGTGGTGGAGTGAGCTTTGGTGCGCTCCAGCGTGTGCTGGTGTGCTCGGCCCGGTCGATATCTGCGCGCGGTGGCGGTCTTGTCGTACGGGTCGCCTAGTCTGCGCGGGTGTCCGATGTGGCTGGTCGCGTGGTGGTGCAGGCGTACCGGTTCGCCCTGGACCCGACCCCGGCCCAGGACCGTGACCTGCACCGCCATGCCGGTGCGGGGCGGTTCGCGTTCAACTGGGCCCTGGCGGCGGTGCGTGCCAACCTCGACCAGCGCGCCGCCGAGCGCACCTACGGCCTGGACGGTGAGCAGCTGACGCCCGCGCTGGGCTGGTCCCTGCCCGCGTTGCGGCGCGCCTGGAACACGGCCAAGCCGCAGGTGGTGCCGTGGTGGGGGCAGTGCTCGAAGGAAGCCTTCAACACCGGACTGGATGGTTTGGCGCGGGCGCTGGGCAACTGGTCGGCGTCGCGGTCGGGCCGCCGTGCCGGTGCGCGGGTGGGGTTTCCGCGGTTTCGGTCGCGGCGGCGGGTGACGCCGTCGGTGCGGTTCACCACCGGCACGATCCGGGTCGAGGACACCCGCCACCATGTGACCCTGCCCCGGCTGGGCCGCATCCGCACCCACGAATCGACCCGCAAACTGGCCCGCCGCCTGCACGCGGGCACGGCCCGCATCATGTCGGCCACCGTCCGCCACACCGGTGGGCGCTGGCACGTGTCGTTCACCGTGCAGATCACCCGCACCGTATGCACCCCCGCTTACTCGCAGCAGACTGTCGGTGTCGACGTCGGCATCGCCAACCTGGCGGTGCTGTCGACGGGGCAAATCGTGCCCAACCCCGCCATCTGGCCGCCGCTGCCGGGCGGCTGCGCGCCGCAGCCCGGACCCTGTCCCGACGGCAAGGACCAGACCGGCGCACCGGCCGGCAGCCGTCCCGGCGCTGGCAGCAGGCCAAAGCCCGCCTGGCCCGCGCACACGCCCGGGTCGCGAACCTGCGCGCCGACGGCCTGCACAAACTCACCTCGTCCCTGGCCGGCACCTACGGCACGATCGTGGTCGAGGACCTCAACGTCGCCGGGATGATCCGCAACCGGCGCCTGGCCCGGCACATCGCCGACGCCGGGTGGGCCACCCTGCGCCGGCACCTCGAATACAAGACCACCTGGAACGGCGGCCGCCTGATCACCGCCGACCGCTGGTTCGCCTCCTCGAAGACCTGTTCGTCCTGCGGCGCAGTGAAACCCAAACTGCGCCTGCGGGAACGGACCTACACCTGCGAGCACTGCGGCCTCAGCATGGACCGTGATCTGAACGCCGCGATCAACCTGCAGCAGTACGTCGCCCGGAGTGGCTGGGAGACGCAAAACGGCCGTGGAGCCGACCGTGAGACCGCCCTTGTGGTGGCAGGTGGCTGTGAAGCGACTACCCCGCACCACCTTGGTGGGTCAGGCGGGGACCGTCGGCTGGCAACGGCCGACTGCAACACGAGTGATCACTAGAGCTCACTCGATTGCAACGGAACCGCTCAGGTGTTCGCGCCGCGGGCGGCCACCGCCCACCGGTCGACGACCTCGCCGCGCGAGGTGATGACCAGCTCGTCGTTGAGGTTCACGGTCGCGCAGACGTGGTTGGGCACGACCCGCACCCGCGAGCCCGGCTCCGGCAGCGGCGTGCCCGCCGGGAACACGACCGTCGTGTGGTGCTCCGACTGGGCGGTGATGCGCGCCTCGGGCAGGTCGGGCAGGCGGCCGTAGCCGGTGTTCCAGGGGGCGCGGTCGGCGCCGAGCGCCTTACCGCCCGCGTCCAGGATGACGTGACCGGGCGCGCGGCTGACCACGGTCGCCGTCGCCGTCAGCGCGACGTCGGCCGGCTCGCAGCTGCCCAGCTCCCACTGCTGCGCGTCGTTGAGGGCGTACACCCCCGGCCGGATCTCGGAGACGTCGGCGGTGTCGGTGTACCAGGCCGTCGGCGTGGACCCGCCGCTGACGACGCTCACCTCCAGCCCCGCCGCGCGGACCGCGTCGGCGGCCTGCCGCAGCGCCGCCGCCTCCTGCACGGCCACGTCCTTGCCCGCGCCGATCGCGGAGTACCCGTGGCCGGGGAAGGTGAACACGCCGCGCACCCGCAGCCCGGCCCGTGCCGCCGCGAGCGCCACCGCACCCGCCTCGCCCGGCTGGACACCGCTGCGGTGATGCCCGCAGTCCACCTCGACCAGCACCTCCACCAGGCCGCCGGCGTGCTTGGCCAGCGCCTGCGCGCTCGCGGCGCTGTCCACGCCCACGGCGACGGCCGCGCGCTCCGCGACGGCCCGCAGCCGCGCCCCCTTGGCCTGGTCGATCCAGAGGGGGTACGCGATGAACAGGTCGGTGCAGCCGCCGCCGGAGAAGATCTCCGCCTCGGCGACGGTGGCCACGGTCAGCCCCACCGCACCGGCGTCGAGCTGCCGCCGCGCGATCTGCAGGCACTTGTGCGTCTTGGCGTGCGGGCGCAGCGCCGCCCCGCGCTCGGCGGTGAAGGCCGCCATCCGGGCGAGGTTGCGGTCCAGGACGTCGAGATCCACCGACAGGTACGGCGTGGGCAGCTGATCCATGCCGTCATGCTGCCATCGCATGCGGGTCGGCGCACGGTTCCGGCACGTTCATTCGTTAGCCCTGGCTGCGCCGGGGTAGGCGGAGGCCATGAGCACACGCACCATCCTGATCGGACTGGCGGCCACCGCCCTGCTCGCCGGGTGCGCGCCGTGGCGCGACGGCCGCGAGGCGGACGGCGGAGAACCCGGGCACCGCGAGCACGTCGCCGTCGCCGCGCGCGGGGACCGTGACGCGGCGGCGCTGGCCGTGGTCGGCGGCGCCACCACGGTGACCGTACGGGCCGTGGACCTGGGCGCGGACCTGTTCCGGATCAGCACCCCGCCGGATTCGCGGCTGGCCCCGGAGGTGGTCGAGTCGGGCGGCCGGTTCGAGCTGCATCTCGCCGAGACCGGCAGCACCGGGCCCGCCGCCGTGGAGGTGCTGCTCGACCAGCGGGTGCGCTGGGATCTGCGCCTGTCCGGCGGGAGCACCGAGACGCTGGTGGACCTCGGGGCTGGGCGGCTGTCGGCGCTGGACTTCGCGGCCGGGTCGAGCCGGATCGAGGCCGTGCTGCCCGAGCCCGACGGCGCGGTGACGGTGCGCATGGGCGGCGGCGCGAACACGTTCCTGGTCCGGGTGCCCCAGGCGGTGCCGGTCCGGGTGTCCGCCGGGGGCGGCGCCGCCACGGTGACCGTCGACGGCGTACGCCGCTCCGGCATCGCCGGTGGCACCGTCTTCACCCCGCCGGGCTGGGCCGACGCCGCCGACCGCTACGACGTGGACGCGACGGCGGGCGTCTCCACCCTCACCGTCGACCGCCGCTGAGCGGGGCGTCGCGTCGGGGGGCCGCGCGTCGTTGAGGAGGATGCCCGGCCGCCGGCCGTGGCGGACCGCGCACCGACGATGAGCCGCGAATGACACCGGACCAGGAGTGGGAGGCCGCGCTGCGGCAGCACGCCGCCGCGCAGTCCGCCGCCGTGACCGCCGCCCGGGACACGGCGGCCTGGCCGCCCGGCGTGGACCGGGACGCCGTCTACACGCTGGGTCACCGGATCAACGACTACGTGCACCGGTTCCTGGTGGAGATGCACGCCGCGCACGGGCCACGGCTGTGGGCGGCGATGTCGCGGGCGGCGCGGATCCACACGGCGCTCGGCGAGGAGCGGCGGCGGCGCGTACGGTGGCACCGCCTGTCGGGGGCGTACCTGCCCGCGCCCGGCCCGGACCACTGGGACGAGCGCGCCTACGCGCTGCTGGCGAGCAGCGTGCCGGTGCGGGTCGAGCCGGGTTTCGTGATGTGGCGCAGGCCGCTGTTCAACGCGTACTCCCCGCAGCTGTTCGTCACCACGCACGGGCTGTGGGGTGTGCTGCGCTACGACGGTGACGTGGGGACGGAGTGGACGGGGCGCTCCGGCTGGGTGGTGTCGCTCGGCTTCCGGACCCGGGCCGAGTTCGCCGCCGAGCCCGACCTGTTCCTGGACCGGCCGCCGGCCGACTTCGCACCCGCGGTGCTGCGGGTGCTCACGGACTGTGTCCGGGCTCCCCTGTGAACCCCGCGCCGGACCAGGTGGTCCAGCGCGTCACGGCGACGGCGACGACCGGGCCCGGCGGCGGCTCGGCGTACTGCGGATAGCGGGCCGTGAGCAGCGCCAGCGCGGTGCCGGTGGCGGGATCAGCGGGGTCCAGCACCCGGGCGGTGCCGTCGGCGCGCACCCACCACAGCCGCGACCAGTCCTCCTCGTAGTGGTCGGCGAGCAGGCACACCCGCGGCTCGGCGGCGATGTTGGCCAGCCGGCGCAGCGCCGTGGTGCGCTTGGGCTTGCGGTCCACCGCCGTGTACACGGTGTCGCCGTCCACCGCGAACACCACCGGCACCAGGTGCGGGGTCCCGTCCGCGCCGACGGTGGCGAGCCGGGCCACCCGGGCCGCGGCGAACCGCTCCCGCGCGCCGCTCACCCCTTGGTGAACGTGCCGATGGCGGTCTCCCACGCGTCCAGCGCCCGGTGCACCACGCCTTCGGGTCCGGAGGGCAGCCAGTGCATGGCCCGGCGGACCCCGGCGGCGGCGAGCCGCTCCAGCACCTTGGGATCGTTGGGCACGGACAGCACCTGCACCTGCACCGGCCGCTCGGCGCGGGTGCGCAGCCCGGCGATGCGGTCGAGCAGGGCGGCGTCCTCGCCCCAGTTCGGCAGCCAGCCGTCGCCGAACGCGAGCACCCGGTCCAGCACGGTCGGCCCGGTGCCGCCGACCAGGATCGGCGGGTGCGGCCACTGCGCGGGCTTCGGGTAGCACCAGATCCGGTCGAAGTCGACGTACCGGCCGGTGTAGCTGGCCTCGTGCCGGGCCCAGATCTCCTTCATCGCCTCGACCCGCTCGGCCATGACGGCCATGCGCACCTTCGGGTCGGTGCCGTGGTTGCGCATCTCCTCGCGGTTCCAGCCTGCGCCCACGCCGAACTCGAACCGGCCGCCGGACAGGTGGTCGATGCTGGCCACGGCCTTGGCGGTATGGATCGGATCGCGCTGGACGACCAGGCAGATGCCACTGCCGACGCGCAGCCGCGAGGTCGCCGTCACGGCCGCCGTCAGCGCCACGAACAGGTCGTAGCAGTGCCAGTACTTGGGCGGCATCTCGCCGAACGGGTACGGCGACTCGCGGCTGGCCGGGATGTGGCTGTGCTCGGCGAAGAACAGGGCGTTCTGGCCCCGGTCCTCCACGAGCCGGGCCACCTCGCCCGGGTGCATGCCGTCGTGGGTCGGGAAGTATCCGACGCCGAACTCCATGGCCATCCCCCTCACACGTCCGCCGCCAGCATAAGCACTCATAACGGCTTTATCAGGACGTTGTGGGATGACGGGCCGGGCTGCCGGACTGTTGCCGGTCACCGGCCCGGCGGCGCCTCGGCTCCGCGCCCCGGGCGTAGGGCGCGCATCCTCGGCGCCCGGCGCCGCCAGGGCGTCAACGAGTAGGCGACCAGCCCGGCGGAGCACAGCACCAACGCGAGTAGGAGGCTCGGCACGTCGTCGTGGGGACGGGCACTGAACTCCCACCACTGGTAGCGCCCGTCGCCGGCGAAGCCCCAGTACCAGAGGATCACCGCCGCCGCCGCGGGCAGGGTCCAGGCCAGGCGCCAGCCGAGCAGCGCGCCGGCCAGCAGGGCCAGGCCGAACCAGGCCAGCCAGGACCTCGCGATGACGATCAGCAGCAGCGGGTGGACCGCGAGCGCGGCCAGGCCGGCCTGGACCGCCAGGCACGCCGCGCTCATCCAGGCGAGGTGCAGGCGCTGGAGGCGGCGCAACCGCCGGGTCGCCACCACCTCCAGGTCACTCAGGCGGCTGTCCAGGGCGAGGACGGGCAGCACCGCGACGGCCATCGCCATCATGCGCCAGAGCGGGATCACCGCGCGACCCTGCTCGACCGCGGTCGGCACGGCCGCCTCCCAGCTGCCGACCAGCGCGGTCACGGCACCGCAGACGACCGCGGCCCCGAGCAGCGACCGCGTACGCCGAGCTGCCAGGAAAGCCCGCAGCTGCGCACGGAAGACGGCGGCCGCCGCCTCATCCGGCAGCTTCGCAGTACTGGACACGGAGGTGCTTCACCTCCTGCTCGGCCCAGTTGAACTGCTCGTCGAGGGGCCGGTCCGTGGCGACCGCCCGGCCGACCGCCCATGCCTGCTGGATCCGGGGCGGCGCGTTCGTGCGGTAGTCCGGGGCACCGCCACCGACGAGGTAGGCCTCCAGCCACGCCCCGACGGCGAGCAGCCGGCCGTCGTCGGCGTCGGTGAGCCGGCCCCAGGCGCAGCGCGCGCGGTCCTCGAAGGTGAAGGTCTCAGCGCTGATGGCGGTGCCGATGTCGCCGGCCGACGACCACGGACTGCCCTCAAGGATGTAGAAGAACGGCGGGCCCTGCTCGTCGTCGAAGAACTCGTTGCCCTGACCGTCCACCACCCGGACCCGCTCGACGCCGAACTCGTTGATCCGCGGCGGCAGCGTGAACGCGGCGGGCAGCCGGTCCAGGCGGGCACCCAGCTCGCGCAGTACGGGCAGGTACTTCTCGTGCTCCGGCCACAGGCACAGTGTCGTCCTGCCGGCCACGCAGACGGCATCATCACCGGGCGGCTCGCGGTCCACCACCACCGGCGCCGCGAACAGGACCACCATGATCCCCAGAAAGGCGGGCACGGGCACCAGCGCCAGCGTGCGCCGAGGGCCGCCGTTCATCCACGGCAGGGTCACCAGCAGGACCGCGATCATGCCGAACCGCAGCAGCAGCGCGCCCGGGTCGATCGCGACGTCAGGCCGGCCGGTGAGCACGATGAAACCGGTCCACTGGTCCATCAGGCCCATCAGGACCAGGCAGCCCAGCGACGCGACCAGCGACGCCAGCACGGAGCCGAAGAGCTTGCCCACGGCCCAGCCCAGGCAGACGCACAGCAGCGTGACGAATACGCCGTGGGCGAGGTAGCCGAGAAACAGGTGCACCCCGGGCGGGTTGGTCCGCACGGTCAGCGCACCGGCGACGAGCTGGCCGAGCAGGTACGGCACGAGCATGATGACAGCGGTCGCGGCGAGCCGGTGGCCCTCGAGCAGGGCCGGGTGGACCCGGGAGGCGGACAGCTGCTCCGCGACGCCGTGCCGGGTGGGTGCCGCCGACGCCCACGCGGAGGCGCCCGCGCCGAGCACACCGACGAGGTAGGCCGGGATCTGCCCGGCGGCACCCGTCTCCGGCCAGACCCCGATCCAGTGCCGGCCGCGCAGCAGGAGCACCGCCAGGTCCAGCGTGACGAGGACCGGAAGCGCCCACCGGAGCGGCGAGTTGCGCACGTGCAGCCACAGTGCCTTCACAGCTGCTGCTCCTCCTCCGGCAGCAGGTGCATGTACGCCCGCTCCAGGGCGGAATGGCCGGGCAGGTCCACCCGGCCCATCGCCTCGAGGTCAGGCACCGATCCGTCGAACTTCGCCACGCCGCCGTGCAGCACGATCACCCGATCGCAGATGGCCGCCACGTCGTCGATGAGATGGGTGCTGAGCAGCACGACAGTGTCGTCCAGCGCCCCGATGATCTTCCGGAACTGCAGCCGCTGCCGCGGGTCGAGGCCGACGGTCGGCTCGTCGAGCAGGACCAGCCGCGGCCTGCCCACGATCGCCCAGGCGATGCCCGCACGCTGGCGCATACCGCCGGACAGCTTCCCCATCCGGTCCCGGCTCCGGTCGGCGAGATCCACCATCTCCAGGACCTCGGCGACGTCCCGGCGCCACCGGCGTGCCGGTACGCCGCGCATCCACGCCGCGTAGGTGACGAAGTCGGCGACCGTCATCCGGGGGTCGAACCCGAAGTCCTGCGGAAGGTAGCCGACCTGGTCGCGTACGCGGCGGGCGCTGCGTTCGTCCTCGACCTCGACGCCGTCGATGTGGATGGTGCCGAACCGGGGCGGCATGATCGTCGCGACCGTGCGCAGCAGCGTCGTCTTGCCGGCCCCGTTCGGGCCGAGCAGCGCGGTGACGCCCGGGTGGAGGGTGCTGCTGAACCGGTCGATGACGTGCGTCTTCCCGTATCCCTGCGACACCGTTTTGAGTACGACCGTCATGGCTGTCATTCTCTTTCATGGAACGGAACCGGGAGCGCGGCTCTCGGCCGCGCTCCCGGTCACTGTGCCGCTGGGCGTCAGTAGTAGTAGATGTCGCCGTTGCTGGCGGAGAAGGTGCAGTCCACTCCCGGGTAGGTCGTGGTGCTGCCGACCCGCCGGAACTTCGGCAGGTAGCGGCGACCGGTGACCGAGCAGTCGATGGTCGACTCGTAGGTGCCGGTGGCCTCGGCGCCCGCCGAGTAGCACTTCTGCGCCCAGGCGGTGTTCCACCACTGCGTGTAGCAGTTGTAGACGTCGCCCGTGGCGCCCTGCGCCACGGCCGCGTTGGCACCGAGACCGAACGTCCCGGCCGCGAGGGCGCCCAGCACCGCCGCTTGTGCGACCTTCTTGGCCGTCAGGCGACGGAGCCGGCTGGATGATGCGAGCATTGACCCCTCCATTTTGTGAACGCGCAGGGGTATACGCCGACGTATGTCGGATGTAGACGCGTTCCCCCGTGTCTGCGGGAACGCTAACATCACCCGGCTCCCTCTACAAGGGATGGACCGTGGTCGTCGATACGCATCGTCGATCACCCTCGGGTGAGCCGTGCCGGCCCGGGCCCGAGGCAGCCGTGTTATCGCTAACAACGCCGCCTCGGTGCCACTCCCTGCCCGCTTCCCCCGGCCCGGGAGTCGCCTAGAGCGCCACGCCCCCGCCGGACACCGCGATGCCGGTCCCCTCGCCCGCACCGATCCCGACGGTGAGCAGGCTGGGACGGCCCATGTCGGCGCCCTGGTGCACGGTGACCGTGGCGGGCGTGTCCACCAGGCCGAGTTCACGCAGGTAACCGCCGAACGCGGCGGCCGCCGCGCCGGTCGCCGGGTCCTCGACCACGCCGCCGGGCGGGAACGGGTTACGGGCGTGGAACACCTCCGCCGACTCGCGCCACACCAGGTCGACGGTGGTCCACCCACGACGGGCCATCAGCTCGCCCAGCGCCGCGAAGTCGTAGTCCAGGTCGGCCAGCCGCGCGCGGCTGCCGGCGGCGATCACCGGGTGCCAGACCCCGGCGAAGGCGATGCGGGGCGGCAGTGCCGGGTCGAGGTCCTCCGCGGTCCAGCCCAGCGCCGCGAGCAGCTCGGCGAGGTCGTCCTCGGGCAGCGGCGCGGTACGCGGGGCCACGCTGGTCAGCGTCGCCGTCACCGTGTCGCCGGCATGGGCGGTGAGCACCTCGACGGTGCCCGCGGGCGTGTCGAAGACCAGCGGGCCGGTGCCGTGGCGCTCGGCGTACGCGACCGCGGCGGCGATCGTCGCGTGCCCGCAGAACGGCACCTCGGCCAGCGGGCTGAAGTAGCGCACGCCGAACCGGCCGCCACCTCGCGCGACCAGGAACGCCGTCTCCGAGTAGCCGACGTCGGCGGCGATGCGCAGCATGGCGGCGCTGTCGAGGCCGGTGGCGTCGAGGACCACCCCGGCCGGGTTGCCGCCCTTCGGGTCGGTGCTGAACGCGGCGTACCGCAGGATCTCCATGGCCCGACCGTAGCCCGCCCGGCAGGGCCCACCCACGGCCAATTCGGGACCGGTGGCCTCCCACCCCGTACGCCGGTATCAGGGGCGAATGGCTCCCCGGTACGACGACGCGGCGCGCGGGCGCGGCTAGGGTACGCCGGATGGAACGCGAGACGAGACGGCCGCGGGGCGGGCAGTCGCTCGCGGGACTGCGCCGCATGGCGTTCGGGCCGGACTATCCGCCCACGGGCACGCCCCGGCCGCGGTGGGCGCGCCTGCGCCTGTTCGCGGCGCCGGTGCTGCTGCTCGCGCTGGTCGGCCTGACCGCGGCGGCGGGCGAGTACCTGTCGGACAACCGCGGGATGTCCGGCGGCACTACGCTGGTGCTGGCAGTGGCCGGTACGGCCCCGGCGGCTCTGGCGCCGTACCGGCCGCTGTGGGCCTGGCGGCTGGCCTTCCTGGCCCAGTTCGCCGGCACGGCCGGATTCACCGCCACGGAGTCGTGGCCGTGGAACCCGGTGCAGATCCTGGCGTGCCTGTTCGTGCTGTTCCTCGTGGCGGTGCGCGCCGAGCCGGCCGTGAGCGCCTGGTGTTTCCTGCTCAGCCTGCTGCCGGTGTGGATGTACGTGCCGAACCGGGCCAACGCCTGGGGCGTCACGGTGCTGTTCACCGCGCTCCTGCTGGTCGGTGACCAGGTACGGCGGCGGCGGCGCAGCCAGCAGGAGCTGGCGGTGCAGGCCGAGCGCAGCGAGCTGGAGCAGGCAAAACGCGCCGTGCTGGAGGAACGCACCCGCATCGCCCGCGAGCTGCACGACGTCGTGGCGCACTCGATGTCGATGATCGCGGTACGCGCCGAGACCGCCCCGTACCGGCTGCCGGAGCTGCCAGACTCCGCCCGGGAGGAGTTCACCGAGATCGCCGGTTCGGCGCGGGCCGCGCTGGACGACATGCGCCGCCTGCTGACCGTGCTGCGCCAGAGCGGCGACCGCGCGCTGACCGCCCCGCAGCCGGGCCTGGCCGAACTCGCCCAGCTCGTCGAGGACGCCCGCGCGGCCGGGATCGACGCCGTGCTGGCCGCGAACGTGCCGACCGGCGCGGTCGGCGAGGCGGTCGCGCTGACGGCGTACCGGATCGTGCAGGAGGCGCTGGCGAACGCGGCCCGCTACGCGCCCGGCGCGAGGGTGGAGGTCGCGGTGTCCGGCGTCCCGGACGGGCTGTCGGTGCTGGTCCGCAACGGCCCCGCGCGGGGCACGCCGGAGCGGCCCGCACGCGGCGGGCACGGTCTGGTCGGGATGCGGGAGCGGGTCCATATCCTGGGCGGCGAGCTGTCCGCGCAGGCGACGGGCGACGGCGGGTTCGCCGTGACGGCGCGGCTGCCCCACGGAGGAGTGCTTTGATCAAGGTGCTGATCGCCGACGACCAGGCCATGGTGCGCCAGGGATTCGGCGCGCTGCTATCCGCCCAGCCCGACCTGGTGGTGGTCGGCGACGCCGCGAACGGCGCAGAGGCGGTGGCCGCGGCCCGGCGCTTCGACCCGGACGTGGTGCTGATGGACGTGCGCATGCCGGTGATGGACGGGCTGGAGGCGACGCGGCGGCTGGCCGGCGCCGAGCGCCCGAAGGTGGTCATCCTGACCACGTTCGATCTCGACGACTACGTGTACGAGGCGCTGCGCGCCGGGGCCAGCGGCTTCCTGCTCAAGGACGCCCCGGCCGCCGACCTGGTGCACGCGGTGCGGGTGGTGGCGGGCGGCGAGGCGCTGCTCGCGCCGTCGGTGACCCGGCGGCTGATCGCCGAGTTCGCCGCGCGCCCCCGGCCGGACCGGCCGCGGCCGGTGTCGCTGCACGCGCTGACCGCGCGCGAGACCGAGGTGCTCCGGATGGTGGCGCGCGGGCTGTCCAACCAGGAGATCGCCGCCGCGCTGGTGCTGGCCGAGCAGACGGTCAAGACGCACGTCAGCCGGATGCTGACCAAGTGCGGGCTGCGTGACCGGGCGCAGGCGGTGGTGCTGGCGTACGAGTCGGGTCTGGTCGCCGCGGGCGAGTAGCACCGCGGTAGCACCCCGGGTGGGCGCCACGGGGTGACGCGCACCCGGCAGCCGTCGCCGGACCGTGTCGGCCATGCGTACCCGAGTGATGAACATGGGCATGGCCAGTGCGGTCGCGCTGGGACTGTTCGCCCCGCCCGCCGATCCGCCGCTGCCGTCGCCCGGCGGCTTCGCGGCCGCCCGTGCCGCGATGGCGGCGGCCGGTCCCCCGTACGCGGCCTGGGCCGCCGCCGGTCGGACGTTCCTGCTGTTCGACCCGGCCGGGGACGGGTTCGCCGCCGAGGTGCTCGGCGACCTGGCCACCGCGGACCGGATAGCGGTGCTGGTGCCCGGCGTCGGCACCACGCTGGCCGACTTCGACCGCGGCCTGGGCGGCGTCGCCCGCCGCGCCCCGGCGGTGCAGGCCCGGCACCTGTACGACGCGCTCCGCGAGCAAGCCCCGCGGCAGCGGGTAGCCGTGGTGGCGTGGCTGGGCTACGACACCCCTGACGGCTGGGGACTCGCCGTGGCCACCGAGCACCGGGCGGCGGCGGGCGCGGCGGCGCTGAACAGGTTCGTCCGCGGGCTGGCCGCGCAGCGTCCGGTCGCGACTGTGACGCTGATCGGGCACAGCTACGGCTCGGTCGTGCTCGGGCTGGCCGCGCCGGCGCTGCCCGCGCAGGTGACCGACCTCGTCGCGCTGGGCAGCCCCGGGATGGGCGTCGACCGCGCCGCCGACCTGGCCACCGCCGCCCGGGTCTGGGCCGGTCAGGCGGCCGGTGACTGGATCCGCCGGGTGCCGGGCGTACGTGTGCTCGGCCTCGGCCACGGCCGCCACCCCGCCGACCCGGAGTTCGGCGCCCGGCCGCTGCCCACCGGCGGCGTCGACGGCCACGACGGCTACCTCGAACCGGGCAGTCCCACCCTGGCCGCCGTGGCCGCGCTGGTCCTCGCGTCGTGAGTCACCGGCCGGGCAGCACCTCGTCCAGGAAGTCGATGCTCTGCTCGATCAGGCCGCCGATGTCGTCGTGCCCCTCGAAGCAGTGGTCGGCCCCGGGCACCAGCACCAGGTCGGCCCGCACCCCGGCCGCGCGCAGCGCCTCGGTGAACACCTGCCCCTGGGCCACGTCGACGATCCGGTCGGCGGTGCCGTGCACGGTGAGGAACGGGGGCGCACCGGCGTGCACCCGGCTGAGCGGGTTGCCGAACGCGACGAACTCGCGCCGCCCGCCGACCTGTCCGCCGAACAGCAGCGCCTCGGGGCTGCCTGGCGCGTCGGCGAACGCGAACAGGTCGACGGCTCCGTACCAGTTGACGACGGCCTGGACCGCGGTCTCCCCGGTGCCGGTCAGCCCCGCCAGCGCGGCCAGGTGCCCGCCCGCCGACTCGCCGAGCGCGGCGAACCGGGCCGGGTCCAGCCGCAGTTCGTCGGCGTACAGCCGCAGCCAGCGCACCGCCGACTGCACGTCGAGCAGCTGGGCCGGGTAGTGCGCCTCCAGCGCGAGCCGGTAGTCCACGTCGGCCACCGCCCAGCCCCGGTCGAGGAAGCGCTGGTGGAAGCGGTGCGGTGCGACCGTCGCGGGCAGGCCCACCCGGCTGCCCTCCAGCCAGCCGCCGCCGTGCACCCACAGCAGCACCGGGAACGGCCCGTCCCCCGGCGGCAGGTGCAGGTCCAGGTGCAGCGGCCGGTATCCCGGCACCACCGAGACGGTGCAAGCGGCGTAGCTGACGGTGGGCCGCGGCTCAGGCGGCGGGTATCCGGTCACGGATGCCTCCGATCATGATCGGGAACGGGCCGCCGGGGCCCTTCCGCAGACCACCGATCCTTCCTGATCGCCGCCGCGGGCCCGGCAGCGGCCCGCACCTCGGGCGCCCCGAGCACCGTGTGGGTGGCGCTGGTTTGAAATCACGCGGAAGGGATATGCGACTGCCGCGAAGGGGCCGAGGGAGGCGGGATGATGACCGACGAGACGATGGTGCGCCTGGCGCTGGCGGCCTTGGTGATGTCGTTCCTGGTCCGCTGGTGGTTCGCGGCCCGCCGCGGCGGATCGGCCGCGAGCCGGGCGCCGGTCTCCCGGCCGGCGCCCCGCATCGGGCAGGCCCGCGGCGCGCGGCTGGTGGCTCCGCTCCGGACGGCCGCCTCGGCGCACGGGCGCGCCGGCGAGCTCTGGCACACGCCGACGACCCCGCGCCTGGCCCGCGTGCCGATCAAGACGGCGGCCCGCCTGGCCGTCCGGCAGGTTCGGCGTCGCGCGTTCGCGACCATGTGACGCCACCGCGAGGCCGGGTCGCCCCGGCTCCCGTGCACGCCGACCGCGGCCCGGACCAACGCGGCGCCGGGCGCTTGGACCGGGTGCAGAGGTTCAGCCAGGCTCGCTCGGCGCGGGCACGCCTGCCCGGTGGGCCAGCGCGACGAGCTGGGCGCGGTCGCGGGCGCCGAGTTTGGCCAGCAGGCGGCTGGCGTAGGTGCGGGCGGTGGCCGGGCTGAGGAACAGGGCCGCGGCGATCTCGTCGTTGGACCGGCCCGCGCCGATGTGGCCGAGCACCTCGCGTTCCCGCTCGGTGAGCCCGGCGACCAGCCGCTCGTCGCGGGGGCTGGTCACGGCACGGGCGGCGGCGGCCATGACCCGCCGGGTCACCGCGGGCGACAGCAGGGCGTCGCCGGAGGCGACCACGTGCACGGCGCGGCGCAGCTCGTCGGGATGGGTGTCCTTGAGCAGGAACCCGGCGGCCCCGGCCTGGATGGCGTCGAACAGGTGCGCGTCGGTGTCGAACGTCGTCAGCACCACCACCCGGACCCCGCCGAGGTCCGCGGCGGCGGCGATCCGGCGGGTGGCCTCGATCCCGTCGACGCCGGGCATCCGTACGTCCATCAGCACCACGTCCGGACGCACCTGCCGGCACAGGACGAGCGCGTCCTCCCCGTCCGCGGCCTCCCCGACCACGGTGATGTCGGCGGCGCGTTCCAGCAGCGCCCGCAGCCCGGCGCGGACCAGCTGCTGGTCGTCGATGATGGCGACCCGGATCACGGCGCCACCCGCAGCGGCAGCTCCACCCGGACCGCGAACCCCGCGCCGGAGGTGGTGCTGAGCGTGCCGCCGACGATCTCGGCACGCTCGCGCATGCCGGTGAGCCCGTGCCCGCCGCGGCCGCCGGTGTCGCCGCGGCCGTCGTCCCGGACCGTGATCTCGATCCGGCCGGGCAGGTGGCGCACCTCGACGTCGACCCGGGTGGCGCGCGCGTGGCGGACCGCGTTGGTCAGCGCCTCCTGCACGATCCGGTACGCCGTGGCGTCGACCACGGCCGGCACCGGCGCCCGCGCGCCGTGCACGCGCACCGTGGCGGGCAGCCCGGCGGCGCTCGTCGCGGCGGCGAGCCGGTCCAGCTGCGCCAGGCCGCCCGCCGGTGTACGCGCCGCCTGCTCGGCGGGCTGCCGCAGCAGCGCGACGGTGGCCCGCAGCTCCTCGGTGGCCTGGCCGCTGGCCTCCCGGATGACGGCGAGCGCCGCCCGCGCGGCGGCCGGGTCGCGGTCGTCGAGCGCCTCGCGGGCGACGTCGGCCTGCAGGGAGATGACCGTGGTGGTGTGCGCGAGCACGTCGTGCAGGTCCCGGGAGACCTGCAGGCGCTCCTGCGCGATGCGGCGGGCGGCCTGCTCCCGGGTCGCCGCCAGCAGGTCCTGCTCGCGCCGCCGCTGCTGGGCGTGGCGGATCTGCCGGCTGCGCACCCCGTCGCCGAGCGCCACCGCGCCCGCCATGACCGCCACCGACCAGGGCAGCTCGTAGCCGAGCAGGTAGGAGAGCTGCTCGCCGTCGCGCAGCCGGAAGAAGCAGGATGCGGCCAGCAGCACCGAGCCGACGCTGATCGCGAGCAGCGTGCGCCCCTGCTCGGCGGCGGAGTACAGGGCTGCGGCGACGGGCACGGCCAGGCCGATCGGCGGGTAGTCGGCGATGTAGTAGCCGGACAGGCCGACGGCGGTGGCCAGCAGCGCGAGGCCGGGGTGAGTTCGCCGGACCAGCATGAGCAGGCCCAAGCCGAGTGCGAACAGGTAGGCGCCGGCGTCCGGGCCGCGGGCGCCGCCGACGTCGGCGGTGATGGCGACGGCCACGATCAGGGTCACCATGCCGCCCAGGCTGGCGTCGATCATGAGATGTCGTCGGCTCACGGTCGGCCAGCGTAGCCGAGACCGGCCCTGACCTGCGATGATCATCGCCCCCTAAGGTGGACTGTCGACACCTGACGTACGCGGCGCGCGGGCGGCGTACGTCAGCCGTCGACGCGCGATGTCGATCCTGCGGGGACGACGCGACACCGTCGCGCTGCCTACTTTCGGGTTCATGAGAACACTCGGTGTGGCGGTCCTCGGCCTGTTCCTCGGCCTGATCGCCGGCACGTTGCTGACCTCCGCCGTCGCGCGCCCGTTCGTCGACGGCGACGGCGCGGGCATCCCGGTCGGGGTGGCCCTCCTGCTCGGCATGATCATGCCCGTGCTCGGCGTCGCGGGCGCCGTCGCCGCGGTCCTGATCGACCGGAAGTCGCGGAAGAGCTGATGAGCGTCCCCCCTGTCCCCGTGGCGACGTCCCCCGTCCCGCCCCCGGTGCCCGGCTGGGCCGTGTGGACGCTCCGTGCCCTCACCACGCTGGTCACCGCGCTGATCCTGGTGCAGCCGGTGCTCGCCGGGCTGTTCGTCACCGGGGATGTGGGCATGCTGGAGATGCACAGCATGACCGCCTCGATCCTGGTCGCGGTGATCTTCCTCCAGCTCGTCGCCGCGATCCTGGTGTGGCGGCCGGGCCGCGGCCCCGCCTGGCCGGCCGGCGCGTGCGCCGCGCTGTTCGTGACCGCCGAGCTGCAGTCCGGCATGGGGTACGCGCGCCTGCTCGCCGTGCACATCCCGCTGGGCGTGCTGCTGTTCGGCCTGTCCGTGGCGCTGCTCGTCGCGGTGTGGTCGCCTCGGGTGCGCCGGTCCCGGCCGCGCCGGACGCCGGAGGCGGCCCGATGAGCCGGTCGGTGTCGCGGCGCACGTTCCTCGCCGCGGCCGCGGGTGCCGCCGCGATCGCCGGGCTCGGCGGCTGCGGCGCTCCGGAGCGGGCCGGTGCCGCACTGACCAGCGGGCTCCCGCTGCCGAAGCCGTTCACCGTGCCGCTGCCCCGGCCGGCGCCGGCCCGGCCCGGCGCCGACGGCGTCTACGAGCTGGTCCAGCGCCCCGCCGACATGGAGATCATCCCCGGCTTCCGGACCGAGATCTGGGGGTACGGCGGGACGTTCCCCGGCCCGCTGTTCGACGTGCGCACCGGCAGCCCGGTGCGGGTGCGGATGGTCAACCGCCTGCCCGTGCCCACCTCGACGCACCTGCACGGCGGGGCGACCCCGGCCGACTCCGACGGCTACCCCACCCACCTGGTGGTGCCCGCCCCGCTCACCGGCACGTTCCACGCCGCGCACGGCGGGCAGGCGGCGCATACCTCGTCGGTGTGGCGGCTGACGCCGGAGCGGTTCGTGCACGAGTACCCGCTGGACCAGCCCGCGGCGATGCTCTGGTATCACGACCACCGCATGGACTTCACCGCGCCGCAGGTGTACCGGGGCCTGGCCGGGATGTTCCTGGTCCGGGACGGGGTGGAGGACGCGCTGCCGCTGCCGCGCGGCGAGCGCGAGCTGCCGCTGCTGATCTGCGACCGGGCGTTCGAGGAGGACGGGTCCTTCCGCTACCCGTCGCGCGACCCGAGCCTGCTCGGCGAACCGGGCGTGACCGGCACGCACCACCAGGGCGTCGAGGGCGACGTGATCCTGGTCAACGGCGCGCCCTGGCCCGAGGCGGAGGTCGACGCGGCCCGCTACCGGCTGCGCATCCTCAACGCCGCCAACGCCCGGCGGCTGGACCTGCGGCTCGATCCCCCGCCGCCGTCGGGTGCGGCGTTCACGCAGCTCGGCAGCGATCTGGGGCTGCTGGCCCGGCCGCAGCCGCTGGACCGGGTGGAGCTGGCGAGCGCCGAGCGCGCCGACGTGATCGTCGACTTCGGGACGTACCCGGTGGGCACCGAGGTGGTGCTGCGCAACGCGCTCGGCACCGGGGCGGCCGGTGACGTCATGCGGTTCCGGGTGGCCCGCCGGGCGGCCGACGACAGCGCGGTGCCCGCGATCCTGGCGGACGTGCCGCCGCTGACCGCGGCGCAGGCGGTGACGAGCAGGCGCTTCGACTTCCGGCGCAGCGGGCCCGGGGCGCACGGCAAGCAGTGGATGATCAACGGACAGCCGTTCACGCCGAGCACGCCGCTGGCCTCGCCCCGGCTCGGCACCACCGAGCTGTGGACGCTGACCTCGGACTTCCACCATCCGGTGCACGTGCACCTGGGGCGCTTCCAGGTGCTCGGCCGCAACGGCCGGGCTCCGCGCGCCATCGACGCGGGCTGGAAGGACACCGTGGACGTACGGCCGTACGAGGTGGTGCAGGTGCTGGTGCGGTTCGAGGGATACCGGGGGCGGTACCTGCTCCACTGCCACAACCTGGAGCACGAGGACATGGCCATGATGGCCGACCTCGACGTCGTGTGAACAGGTCGGATGCGGCGGTTCGCACCACCGCCGCATCCGGGTCTCGATCAGCTCAGCACGGTCTCGCCACCGGGGTAGGCGAACGAGGCGCGCGGCGCGTAGAAGCCCCAGGTGATCTCCAGCGGGTTCGCCGGGCGCAGCGCGTACACCGAATGGCTCGGGTCCAGGAACTCCAGCGACTCGACCTCGAAGTCGGCGACCGGCTCGGAGATGAACGGGTAGTTGCCCGCGACGAACCTGCCGCCCACCTCGGTGAGGTAGCGCAGCTGCCCGCGGCTGGTCTCGCCGAGCTGGTGGCCGACGCGGACCGTGGTGCGGATGACCGGGACCCCGTCCGAGCACGTGGTGGCGGTGAGCGTGTGCCCGTGCAGGTCCAGCGTGGTGGTGCCGACGCTCGCCGGGACGCCGCGCGCGGAGGCGTAGTCACGCACCACCGCGCTGGAGTTGAAGTAATGCGTCCACCAGCGGCCCGGGGTGACGCCGTCGGGCGCGTACGCGTCCTCCAGGTCGGGGCCGATGTAGGTGAGCGAGTACGCGCCGAAGCCGGAGGTCTGCTCCGGAGCGTCGACGACGTACTGGTTCATGAAGACCTGGCGGTTGGCCATGGGCTTCAGGCCCGGCGGCACCAGCGCCGCGACCGCGTCCGGGTCTGCGGGCACCCAGCCGAAGTAGAGCATCCGGCTGTTGACGACGAGCTGAGGGGCTTCGAGCAGGGTCATCGAGACTCTCTTCTGGACGTTGCTGGCTGTAGCCAGGACGCTACGAGCCGCCAGTGCCGCCGGGCAATTCAATATCGACTATTGTCGACTAGTGGATAGGACGGGCTTGTCCTTGCTCACACCTCGCGGCGGAACTCGGCCGTCCAGTTGACCTCCCACGTGCGCCCGCCGTCCGTGGAGAACGCCTGCTCCCAGCGTGGGTGCTCGGTACGCGTACGTGACCAGACATACCGCACCCGGATCGGCGTGCCCTCCCACACGTCGTCGCACTCGAACGTGCCCGTGCCGTCGGTGAACCGCCCCACCACCGGCACGTCGAGCTGCCCGCCGCTGACCTTCGAGGCCCACCAGATCCGCCAGACCTGCTCGTCCGGGCTGAACAGGCGCAGCGTCACGCCCTCCATGCCGCGCTCCGGCGCGCGCAGCACGTCGAAGACGCCCTCGCCGTCGAGCAGCACCTGGCAGTCCAGGGTCGCCTCGAACTCGTACCACTCGTCGCTGCCCACCAGGGCCTTGACCAGCCGCCGCTGCGTGCTGTGCCAGCGGCCGGCGAGGAAGTCGAAATCCGTGTTCGTCATGTGCGGCACGTTATGGCGGCACCCCTGACAGACCATGTCAGTGCCGCTCGGCAGAATTCGGCCATGCGCGCCGACCGCCTGCTCAGCCTCGTCCTGCTGCTGCAGAGCCGGGGCCGCCAGACCGCCGCCCAGCTCGCCGCCGAGGCGGGCGTGTCCGTGCGCACGATCTACCGGGACATACAGGCGCTCGGCGCCGCCGGCATCCCGGTCTACGCCGACCCCACCGGGTACGCGCTGGTAGACGGCTACCGCACGCAGCTCACCGGGCTCACCGCCGCAGAGGCCCGGGGCCTGGTCCTGGCCGGGCTGCCCGGCGTCGCCGCCGACCTCGGCCTCGCCGAGGCGGTCGCCGCCGCGCAGCTGAAACTGTCCGCCGCGCTGCCCGACACGCTGCGCGAGCGCGCGGACCGGATGCGGCAGCGCTTCCACCTCGACGCCCCCGGCTGGTACGAGGACGGCGACAGCTCCGACCACCTCGCCGCCGTCGCCGACGCGGTATGGCGGCAGCGCGTGCTCAGCGTCCGCTACGACGGCTGGACCGCGCTGGCCGAGCACCGGCTGGAGCCGTACGGGCTGGTCCTCAAGGCGGGCAAGTGGTACCTGGTGGCGCGCGGCGAGCGGGGCGTGCGCACGTTCCGGGTCAGCCAGATCCGTGAGCTTTCCGTGCTGCCGCAGACGTTTCCCTGGCCGGCCGGGTTCGACCTGGAGGCGCACTGGCGTACCCACATCGCGGACTTCCGCTCGCGGATGCACCGGGGCGAGGCGGTGATCCGCCTCGCCCCGCAGGCCGTGGAACGCCTGCCGCACCTGCTGGGGCGCGCCGTCGCCGAGGCGGCCGCCGCGGGCGAGCCGCAGCCCGACGGCTGGCTGCTGGCCCGGGTGCCGATCGAGTCCGACAGCCACGCCGAGATGCAGTTCCTGCGCCTGGGCGACCAGGTCGAGATCCTGGCCCCGGCCTCCCTGCGCGCCCGCATCACCGCGACGGTCAGCACCCTGGCCGCCATGTACGGAGCGGAAGGATGAGCGGCCCGCCATTCTCGGCAGGCCGGCCGGCCGACGCCTTGCCTCGGCGTGGGCTCAAACGTCGCGGGCCCAGCGCACCAAGCGCAGCTTCGACGTGAACCCGGCCTCCTCGTAGACCGCGACCGCCCCCGCGGCACCGGCCGAGTCCACTCGCACGCTGGCCCGGCCGTAGTCCTGATCGGCGGCGGCCCGTAGCGCGTGCGCGACCAGGGCGCGGGCTTCGCCTCGGCTCCGATGCTCCCGAAGGGTCCGCATGAGGAAGAAGTTCGCGTCGCGGATGCCTGTCGCCACCGTGTCGGCCTCCCAGCACTTGGTCACCAGCATGCCCACCGGGGTTCCGGTCGTCACGTCACGCAGCAGGAAGCTGACCTCAGGCTGGAACGCCTGGTTGGTGACGTTGCTCTTCCAGGAGTCCACGGGCATCGGGGCGGTGCCCCAGTGGTCCTGGAACGACTCGTTGCGCACCGCACGGAACTCCTCGTCGTTCTGCTCCGACCACGCCTCGATCCGCAGACCGTCCGGGATCGCCGGGTCGGGGACCGCGTCGCCGAGCGGGTGCTCCAGGTGCTGTAAGTAGCGGGCCGGAGCGAAGCCCTGAGCACGGAACAGCTCCGCCACCCCGGCGATGTGCTCGCCTCTCTTGGCGTCGACCACGAGCTTCAGCGTCGGGTGATACCGGTCGTGCAGCTCCTTCGCCGCCGTCACGCCGGCTTTGAGCAGCGCGGCGCCGATGCCCCGGCGCCGGTAGGCCGGGTGGACCCCGCCGTCCAGGTAGACCTGATGGACCTCGTCGGCGTCCGGCTGGTAGTTGGCCTTCATGTAGCCGACCATCACGTCCCCGTCGAAGGCGGCGAGGCTGCCGCGTTCCAGCTCCGCGTAGGGATCGACCAGCTCCTGGAGGGTGTCCTCCTCGCTGTAGTAGTCGCCGATCCTGTCGACGGTCTCCATGGCGTTGAGCAGGTCGGCCGCCGCTTTCGCGTCCTCGACGGCGAGCGGCCGCCACCTGAGGGAGCTGGAGTTCTCATACATGCCGCCGACCGTAGATCTTGCGCATGCGGGCTGTCGCTTCGTTTTCCGGCCGCCGGCGAGGGCCGCCTGTCCGGCCGCTGATCATGCCCCCCGGGAAGATCATGGCGGGGCTAGACTGCCGCTCCGTGACACAAGCCTCCACCCCGATCGAAGCTGCCTTCGACCTCCTGCGGCAGGGCCGCCTAAGCGAAGCCGAAGAACTCATGACGCGGGAACTCCACGCTGCCGCCGCCGAGCACGGCCACGGCAGCGCGGCGTGGGCCTCGGCCCAGTGCGACCTGGGCAACGTGCTGCTGAACGCCGGCCAGCCCGATCGCGCGATCGCGTGCTACCGCGCCGCCACCGAAGCCACCAGGACCGACCCGCAGCACCGGCGCGAGCACCTGACCTACCGGATGAACCTCGGAATGGCGCTGCGGATGGTCGGGCGGCTCGACGAGGCCGAAGCCGAGCTGCGGCAGTGCGCCCAGGATCGCGGAGTCTTCTACGGCCGCGGGCACGCGGGCTACGCCTTCGGCCTCGAACCGCTGGCCGAGGTGCTGCTCCGGCGCGGCGACCTGCGCCAGGCACAGCAGGTCGCCGAGCAGGCGATGGACAACTTCTGGCGCAACGGCCACGAGCGGCTCGCGACCGCGCTCGCGCTGCGGGCCGAGATCGTCGCGGCGGGCGGCACCGGCCCGCTGTTCCCCGACCTGCACCAGCTGCCCGACCGTATCGTCGAACTGCTGGCACGGTCGGCCGTGGACCGGCTCGACGAGGGCGACCCGGCCGTGCACCAGAACGTCCTCACCGGCCTGGCCGCCGCGCTGGAGAAGCGGCTCGGCCCGGACCACCCGGCGACCCTCAACACGCTGTCCATGCTGGCCAATCTCGGCCGCGACCGCGGCGAGCAGGCCGGGCGCGTGGAGGCGATCCGGCGGGTGCTGGCCTCCCATGACCGGCAGGGCAACGCCGAGCAGTCGCTCACGGCGGCCCTCGGCCTGGCGCTGGCGCAGGCCGAGGCGGGTGACGAGGCGGCGGCGCTGGACACGTACGCGTCGGCGTACGCCAGGGCGGAGCGGATCGGCAGGCCCGAGCAGCTGAGCCAGGTGCTGCGCAACTGGGGCAACGCGCTGAAGGCAGCCGGGCAGGCCGACCAGGCGGAGCAGCGCCTGGCCGAGGCGGTGGCACAGGCGCGCCGGGGTGCCGACCGGGAGATGCTCGGGCGGGCGTGCGTCGCCCTGGGTGTCTTCCTGCAACATGAGGAACGGCTCGCCGAGGCCCGCGCGGTGCTGGAGGAGGGCGTGTCCCAGCTGGACGGCGTACACCCCGACGCGATCACGGGGCGAAGCCACCTCAGCGCGGTGACGGCCGGGCAGACCTGCGGCTGCGGAGACATGGAGTCGACCATCATCGAGGCGTTCCGTGAGTTCGTCTTCAGCCGGCTGCCCGCCGACCTGCTCGCCGAACTGGACGTGACGATCGTGGACGGCGATTTCCAGCTCAACGTGGGGCTCCGGCGGGAGCCGTCCCAGGACGAGCTGGAACGCCTCAACGGCGCTGTCGGGTCCGCGGTGGCCGAGTTCCGCCGGCGGATCAGCAGCAGGCGCTAGCTCGGCCGGTGGCCGGGTACGTCTGCGATCCGTGCGGCGGATTACCGCTGACGGTGAATGCCGGATGCCGACGGCGTGTGCCGTTGGCACGGGGCGGCGGGCCGGGCACTCTGTATCGAGCGCCCGGAGGAGCAAGGGCCGAGGTATGCCGTGGGGGTTGCGGGTCATGGACCTGGTGAAGGAGTATGTGCGCCGTTATCTGGTCGTGCAGCGCGAGGCGGAACGCGATCTCGCCGACGCGATCGGCAAGCTGGAAGCCGACGGCCACCGGATCATCGACGGTGGGCAGACCGGCCCGGCGACCTGGCAGTACACCGACTGGCACACCGGGGAGATCATCGCGAGCGGTGACGACCGGACCAGTGACGACGAGGTGCTGGCCGCCCTGGACCCCGACGGCGCTTTCCTCCACATCGACAACGTCGTCCGCCGGCCGGTCGAGCCCGACAATCCGGGTATCCCGCCGAGCCTCGCCAGGGCGCTGGAGGACTGGGTCGACCTGCTGAGCACACCCGACGAGGAGATCGCCCGGTACGTGGGCTGGACCGTGCAGGACGTCGCCGCAGCGAGGTAAGCCGGTGCCGGGGGCCGCCGTGCAGCGACCCTCCCAAGCCGCCCGGCCGTGCTGCGCGTCCGGGCCGGCCATCGCCCGTTACCGGCTGGTGGGCGGCGGTCCGCTCGGCGGGGCCCCGCCGGGCCCGCCACCCGGGGCCGCGCCGCCCGCCGGAGCCGTCCCGGTATCGACGCCGACGGTGAGCGACACCGTGTAGCCGCTGCCCACGTCACCGGACACCGCGCCGAGCTGGCTCGCGCCGCCGTCGTCCCCGAAGACGTTGTCGCTGTCCAGGCTGACCTGAGCGAACGTGCTGACGGACTGCTCGTAGCCCGCCGTGGCGTACACCGTCTCGCACACGTCGGCGGGCAGCGCCACCTGCGAGGTGGCGACGGCCTTCGCCGCATCGGTGAGGGCGGCCCGGTCCGGGTAGACCTCGAAGTGGACGTGCGGCCACCGGCCCGAGTAGCAGGCCGGGAAGATACTGGTGAACCGCACCCTGCCCTGCGCGTCGGCGATCTGGACACCGCGCAGGTAGTTCTCCTCGATGATCCCGTCGGAGTACATCGAGTAGCCGCCGTCGCGGTCGCAGTGCCACACGTACACGGCCGCACCCGCGTAGGCGCCACCGCCCGCCAGATCCTCGACGGTCAGCTCCAGCGTCATGGGCACGCCCTCGGCCGTCGCGCTGCCGGTGCCGAAGCTCGACCGGATGTCGGACCGGACCACACCGCTCTGCTCCAGCACGTCAGGGCCGTTGGAACCGTCGCCCGGATACGGGCCGGCGGTCTCGTCCGGGATCTCGCCGGAGGCCGTCGTGCCGGTGGAGGACGTGCCCGCGGGGCTGCTCCCGCAGGCGGCCAGACCCGCTCCGGCGATACCCAGCCCCAGGCCGCGCAGCAGCTGCCGGCGGCCCAGCAACGTCCCGATGTCGAAGCCGAGGCCCTGATCGAAGACCTCCTCCTGAGGCCTGGCCAGTGGCCGGCCTTCGTACGCCGGCTGCCGCCCCGACCGCCCCGCCCTGCCCATCTCGATCTCCCTGGTCATCTCGCTGATCGCCTGATGACCTCATCCTGCGACCCCATCCTCGGGAGCGGCCAAGATCCTTCTAGGAGGAGGCTGGGAGCGTCCTGGACATCGGCTCAGCCGAGCGGCTCGACACGTCGCGTGCAGCGGACGCCATCGCCCGCTGCACGCGCGTTCAGAACCGGCCGTGGAGCGCCCGAAGGGCGTCCCACCGCCGCGTCACGGCAATAGGGCGGGGTTGACGGTCAGGGCGGGGGCGGCGTTCGCAGCCAGCCAGTGGGCCATGTCCGGCCACCAGGCGCCCGCAGCAGGGTCGACGGTGCCGTACTCCGGGTCGGCGGGTCCGGGGGTTCCGCGCTTGCAGCTGCCGTCGGACTCGCCGATGGTCTTGATCCACAGGAAGGCGTCGGTCAGCGGCAGCCCGGTGGCGGCGGTCGGCCGGGCGCCGATGCCGCGCTGCGGCGGGTTGCACCAGGTCTCGGCGTCGGTGTACTTGCCGGCGGGCGGGGTCCAGGGGCCGAGGCCGTTGCGGCTGGTGTCGATGACGTTGTGGGCCAGCTGATCGACGGGCGGGTCACCGACGTTCTGGTCGAACCAGGCGTCGGTCCAGTGCCACGTCGCCGGGTCCTCGTAGACGACCGCGTTGCCGGGCTGGCCGTCGTTGGGCGCGGCGGCCGAGTAGTACTGGCTGGCGCACCAGTCGGCGTGCCCGCGGGCCCAGTCCGGGCCGCGCGTCGACCACCAGATGCACTTGGCGACCCAGGTCGCGTACCGGGTGTTCTGGTCGGTGCGCCAGTAGTTCGAGACGTTGAGGGCGAATCCGCGGGCCTGGCCGACGCCCGCCTGCACGAGGCGTTCGGCGATGACGCCGACGGGTTGCCAGCCGCTGTTGCCGGCGTCGAGGTACACCGAGGTGTTGGGCTGGGCACCGAACAGGCCCACGGCTGCCTTCAGGTCGGCCAGGCGCTGCGCGGTCAGCTCGCCGGTCGGGTCGATGTTCCCTGCGCAGTCCTTGGGCAGCAGCGACAGACCGTCAGGTTCGACGACGACCACAGCCCTGCCGTCGCCGATCGCGGCGGCGAACGCCGAGATCCAGGCCCGGTATTCGGCCGACGACTGCGCGCCGCCCGCGGAGTACAGGCTGCAGTCGCGCCCGGGGATGAAGTAGCTCACCAGCACGGGCACGGTCCGGGTGAGCCGCGCGGCAGCCATGATCTTGCGTACTTGGGCGCCGATCTGCGCGGGTGTGCCGTTGTCGATCCAGATCGCCTGCGGCCAGGTGGCGAGCCGGCCCATCCGTACGGCGTCGGCGACGTTGCCCACGCGCAGGTCGGCGAGGGCTTGGCGAGCCGCGCCGGCGTCGGGGTCGACGTAGAAGCGCGTGTCGGCGGGCAGGGTGCGGTCAGCCGGGGCCACGTGCCCGGCAGCCGCGGCGGGCGCGGCGGCGGCCGCTGTCAGGGCTACGGCGGCAAGCGACGCGAGCAGCCGTCGTCGTCGTGTGTGCATCGGGTCTCCTCGAAACGGTGGGACGGACTGGAAGCGCTCCCAGTTTCAGGCTGTATCGTCGAGGATGGACAGTTCTATGTCAATGGCAGGCCACGATGCGGACCGCCACAACCGCTTCCAGATACTGCTCGGGCTGCGGTCGCCGCTGCAACATGTGGTCACGGGGTGGGCCGGCCCCGGCTGCGGAGGTGCGGCAGGCCCTCGGCCCGTCGCGACTGCCCTACTATGGGTCCCGCTGATCCCCGCGATGAAAGACCGGTCCCCCTCATGGACACCGCTCCGCCTGACCGTTCGCCCACCCTCGACGACGTCGCCGAGCGGGCCGGTGTATCGCGTTCGGTGGCGTCCCGGGCGATCAACAACGTCGGCAACGTCAGCGCCCCCAAGCGTGCGGCGGTCCAGCGCGCGGTCCGGGAGCTCGGCTACATTCCCAACCCGTCCGCCCGGGCGCTGGCCACCAACCGGATCGGCGCGGTGGTCCTGGCGGTGGCCACCGATCAGCCCGGCATCTTCGCCGACGCCTTCTTCGCCCAGGTCATCTACGGCATCAGCGTCGCCCTGGAGCCCACCGACTTCACCCTGACCCTGGTGCTGGCCGGACGGCCCGAGGGGCGGGCCAAGCTCCAGCAGATCGTGCGATCCCGCCGCGCGGACGGCATCATGCTGATGAACCTGCACGGCGACGATCCGCTGACCAAGCTCGCCGAGCAGGCCACGGTGCCGGTCGTGTACGGCGGGCGGCCGCTTCGGGGCGAGCCGAGATGGTACGTCGACACCGACAACCGGGGCGGCGCGCGCCTTGCCACCGAGCATCTCGTCGAGGCCGGTCACCGCCGCATCGCCACCATCACCGGGCCGCTCAGCCTCGAGGTGGCCGAAGCGCGCTACCGGGGCTTCCGCGACGCGATGGCGGTCGCGGAGCTTCCCGCGGGGCGGGTCGAGCACGCCGACTTCAGCGAGGCCGGCGGCGCGGCCGCGATGACCCGGCTGCTGCAGGCGTACCCCGACCTCGACGCGGTCTTCGCCGCATCCGACAACATGGCCGCCGGCGCGCTGCGGGTCCTGCGGGCGCACGGCCGCGCCGTTCCCGGCGACGTCGGTGTCGTCGGTTTCGATGATCTGCAGACCGCTCAGCACACCGATCCCCAGCTCACCACGGTCCATCAGCCCGTTCCAGCGCTGGGCGCGGAGATGACCCGCATGCTGCTCTCCGTTCTGGACGGCGCGCGGCCGACTCCGCTGATCCTGCCGACCCGCCTGGTCGTGCGCGGTTCGACGCGCACGACCGACCGTCGCTGAAGGCGCGCGCCCGCCGTACGGCCGGGGCCGATCCGCCGCACGGGCGGACGGAAGGCACCGGGTCCCGCAGGTGTTCACGTACGTTGACGCCGCCGCGACCACCTGGTCCGGACGGACCCTCGATCAGTGCACTGGTAGCGCTTCCACTTTGGAAGCTACACGCGTCCAGCGAACCTGTAAATGCCAAGTTGCCGCTCGATGACAAAGGCAGCTCTTGACACTCCTCTGATTCATGCACATCATTCTCGTGACGCCGCTGGACCACTGGAATCGACTGGAAGCACTTCCAGTCTGCTGTTCGTGTAGCGGAAGGCAGCACGCGTCGCTCCCGACGACGCCCGCCTGCCGGCCGCCGCCCCATCCGCCCGCCGACCGGCGCCGGATGCCCGCAGTCCCCGTCCACGGCGCACCGCTCGCCCGCGGTCGCCTCCTCGCAGATGGAGCACGCAATGAGACGCCTCACCCGCACCCTCGCCGTCGCCGCGGCGGTCGCCCTCGCCGCCGTCGCCGGCGCGGTCCGCATCCCGTCCCCCGCCTTCGCCGCGATCGGCGGCAGCTTCACCGACAACTTCAACTCGTTCAACACCAGCCGCTGGTACAAGGCCGACGGCTGGAGCAACGGCAGCATGTTCAACGTCGGCTGGCGCGCCGACCATGTCTGGAACAGCGGCGGCGTCACGGGCATCAACCTGGACACCGCCAGCTGCCCCGCCGGGTGCTCCGGCAAGCCCTACGCCTCCGGCGAGTTCCGGACCACGGACCTGTACTCGTACGGCCGGTTCGAGGTGCGGATGATGGCGGTCAAGCGCTCGGGCACCGTCACGTCGTTCTTCACCTACACCGGACCGAGCGACGGCCAGCCCTGGGACGAGATCGACATCGAGATCCTGGGCAAGAACACCACCCAGATGCAGACCAACTACTTCACCAACGGCGTCGGCGGACACGAGACGATCATCAACCTCGGGTTCGACGCCTCCACCGGCTACCACAACTACGCGATCGAGTGGTGGAACAGGGGCACCATCAACTGGTTCGTCGACGGGAGGCTGGTACACCAGGAGAACGGCTCACGCGGACCGCTGCCCACCCGCCCGCAGCGCATCATGGCGAACCTGTGGCCGGGCATCGGCGTCGACGGCTGGCTCGGGCCTTTCGTGTACCCGGGGACACCGCTGACCGCAAGGTACGACTCGGTCACCTACACCAGGTACTGATTTCGGGGTACGCACCCGGCATCATCGCCCGGCCGGCTGACAGGGCCTGTTCGCCGACCGGGCGATGATGCCGGGACCTGAGTGGACGGCGCGTTCACCGCCCGGTGAGGCGAGCACCACCTGTCGGCACGGCGACGGGGGCCTGCGCACCGTCGTCCCGCCTGTCTATGGTTGCTGCCCATGGACGATCTCCTTCCCGCCGGCCGCCCCGCCTTCGACGCCCGGATCAGCCTGGCCACCGCCATGCACGCCCAGCCCGGCGTGTATGCGCTGCTCCTCGGCTCGGGCACGTCCACCGGCGTCGGTGTGCCGACCGGCTGGGGCGTGGTCACCGCCCTCGTTGCCAAGGTGGCCGCGGCCGCCGGCGAGCAGGTGCCAACGGAGGCCGACATCGAGCAGTGGTGGGCCAAGCACGGCGACGGCGCGCCGCTGGGCTACTCGGCCCTGCTGGAGGCGCTGGCCAGCACCCCCGCCGCCCGGCGCGCGCTGCTGGCGTCGTTCTTCGAGCCCACCCCCGAGGAACGGGCCCAGGGCGTCAAGGTGCCCGGCGCCGCCCATCGCGCCATCGCGCAGCTCGTCGCCCGGGGCGCGGTGCGCGTCATCGTGACCACCAACTTCGACCGCCTGATCGAGCAGGCGCTCGAAGCCGAGGGCATCTTCCCGCAGGTCATCGCCACTCCGGCTGCGATCGAGGGCATGGAGCCGCTGCCGCACGCCCGCTGCACCGTGATCAAGCTGCACGGTGACTACGCCCGCACCGACCAGCTCAACACCGTCGAGGAGCTCAGCGCCTACGTGCCGCCGCTGCGCAAGCTGCTCGAACGGGTGCTCGACGAGTACGGCCTGGTCGTCAGCGGCTGGTCGGGCGACTGGGACCACGGCCTGGTCGCCGCCCTCGAAGGCACCCGCTCCCGGCGCTACCCGCTGTTCTGGACCTCCCGCGACGAGCTGGGCCAGCTCGCCCGGCGCCTCGTCGCGCAGCACCGCGCCCACGTCATCACGGGTGCGGCGGCCGAGCAGTTCTTCCCCGACCTGGTCAACCGGCTGGAGGCGCTCGACGACCTCGCCGACCCGCCACTGACCAGGGCGATGGCGGTGGCCAGGCTCAAGCGGCTGCTGCCCGACCCGGTCAAGCACATCGAGGTCGCCGACCTGTTCGAGACGGAGCTGCGCCGGCTGCGCGACTACCTGCGCACCCTCGCCCCCCTGGCCCCCGACGCCGATCCCGCCGCGCTGCAGCACGCCCACGACGAGGTACGCAGCCGGTGCGACACCCTGATGCGGCTGCTCGCCCACGGCGTGTTCCTCGACCGGGACCGGCAGCACACCGCGCTGTGGGTCCGGGTCGTCGAACAGCTGATGCGCGCCCGGCAGCGTGACGACAGCGCGCCCGATCCGCGCGCCACGAACCTGCAGCACTACCCCGCGCTGCTGGCGCTGCGCACGGCGAGCCTCGCCGCCGTCGCGGCCTACCACGACGATGTGCTGCTGCGGCTGCTGCGCCGCCCGACCTGGCGCATCCAGGCCGGCAACGGTCACCGGCCGGTCGCGGCGCTGGACGCGCTGCACGACTGCCGGGTGCTGGACTTCGACACGGTGAACTCGTTCCCGCGCTGGCACGGCGAGGTGTGGCAGTTCCCGCAGAGCCGGCTGCTGCGCGAGGAGACCCGGCCGGTGCTGCTGCCCCTGGTCGGCGACGAGGACTCGTTCCTGCAGCTGTTCCACCGCACCGAGTACCGCACCGCGCTGGCGCAGTCGCTGTTCGGGGTCAGCGGCGGGCTCGGCCCCGCGCCGGGTGGGTTCGCGGTGGAGTCGCAGTGGGGTCCGGACGGGACGCTGTACTGGGAGACGGACTTCCGGGAGAACGCCGACCGCGACGTGTGGGAGCGTACGCCGCTGGGCCGCCGCGACGGCGAGACCTACGGCCGCCGCCTGGCCGCCCTGGCCGACGCGCTGCGAGCCGATGCCGTGGGGTGACTGTCCACGCAGGACCCGTCACGGGTGGTCGTGCCAGGCCAGCGCCGCGATCCGCCAGCCGTCCGGGGTGCGTACGAACTGCATGGTCTTGTGGCCGCCGCCCTCGAACGCCACCCCGTCGAGGATCCCGCTCTTGCGGTATTCACCGAACCGGCAGGCGATGTCGCCCGCCAGCTCGGTCCGCTCGGCCGTCTCCCACTCGGCGAACTCGACCAGACGGCCGCCGGTCAGCAACCGCAGGCGCGGCTCGATGAACTCGTCCACGGTGTACGCCGTGAAGTCCGGGCCGGTCTTGACGATGAGGCCGCCCGGCAGGACCAGGCGCCGGATCCGTGCCACGTCCGGCGCGACGCCGCCCCGGTTGTCGAAGGCGCCGTAGAACTCGGCGGTGAGCTGGTCCATCTCGCGCTTTGACACCGTGCGACGCTAGCACCGCACGGTCCGGGCCGGGTCAGGCGGCCTGCCGCTCGCGCCACTCGCTGTGGAGCATCGCGTACACGTACTCGTCGCGCCAGACGCCCTTGACCAGGGCGCTGCCGAGGTGGTGCGCCTCACGGCGCATGCCGAGCCGCTCCAGCAGCGCGGCGGAGGCGGTGTTGCGCGCGTCGCACCGGCCGTAGATCCGGTGCAGCCCGAAGTCCTCGAATCCCCAGCGCAGCAGCGCCCGCGCGGCCTCGGTGGCCAGCCCGCGACCCTGGTGGTCGGGGTGCAGCACGTAGCCGAGCTCGCCCTGCCGGCTCGGCTCGCTGCGCCACACCAGCTCGACGTGGCCGACGACCCGGCCGCGCTCGGGCCAGAACATGACGAGGGTGAGGCAGTCGCCCTCGCGGGTCAGGGCGGTCTCGCGCGCCATCGCCTCCACCGAGGAGCAGGACTGCTCGCGGGTACGCGGCTCGGCGAGCATGTGCTCGACCACCTCCGGCAGCCGCTGGTAGGACCACACGTCGTCCAGGTCGCCGGCGGTGCACGGGCGCAGCACCAGCCGTTCGGTGGTCAGCGGATACCCGGGATGGATCATGGGCTGATCCTAGGCCGCCGCCGACCCCGCGCCCACTCCTCGTCCGGTGCCGGGCGGGGCCGGCCGAGCCACCCCGCGACAATCGGTCGACCTGATCGACCATCCGCGCTCACCAGCATGGATCCCTCGTGTCGCCAGGGGCTGTCGGTCCGCGTACACCGATCTGTCATCTGCTGGACCCCTGCGCCATACGGACGGCTGATACGCGGAGGCAGCCGGATGGGGCAGCGTGAGCGCAGGCGGTGACCATCGAGCTCGCCGGCCGGGATTGGGCTCGGCAACACCTGCTGACCGGAGCTCGGGCGGCTCCGGGCAACAGGACGCGGTGGTCCCCCGCGAGACGTGCGGGGGACCACCGCCCTTCCGGTCAGTACGTGATGAACCCGTACAGCGCCTTGTGGTTGGACTTGGTGCCGGCGACCGTGTACCCGACCGGCGAAGACTGCACGGTCCCCCGCACGAACAGGTAATCGATCTTGCTGCTGCCACTGGTGGCGGCGGTGCCGTAGCCGGTCATCCCGTATCCGCTCAGCGTGCTCGCCGGGATGCCGGTGCGGTTGGCGTCGATGCCCACGACGCGGATCGTGGAGCTGTTCATCAGAGTGGTGGCGTCGGCGCCGATGTGGATGCCGGTGCCGCCGATGCCCGTCTCACCGTCGCCGGAGCAGGCGTTCTGCCGGTTCTCCTGGGGCAGGTGCATGGTCGCGACGAACACGCTGGTGCCGGTGTCCTTCGTGGTGAACCGGGCCGCGATGGCGCTGGTGCGCTTCCACTTCCACTCGTTGGTGGTCCCGTCGTCGTTGTTCGGCGGCTTGTAGAGGGTGCAGCCCGCGCCGCCGCTGTACGCCGTGCCCGGCTTCAGCCAGCCTGCGCTCCAGTACTTCGACGTGTTCGTCAGGGTCAGCCGCTGCTTGTGGTAGATGATGCCGTTGGTCTGCTTCTTCTTCAGGTCCCCGAGGGACTGGTCGTCGCAGTGGTGCGTGCTGCCCCACGGCTCCGGGTCGTCCCACACCACGATCGAGCCGTACGTGCCCGCCGGGAGCCCGAACTTGGCCGCGAGCTGGTCGGCGTACGCGGTGATCTGGCCGGTGCCGCGCACCTGCTGCACGATCAGGATGTCGGGCGCCTTGACGCCGCTGGTCCCGGTCCGGCCCGCGTCGTCGACCAGCATCGAGGTCAGGTGGTCCGGCCCGGAGACGCGGGTGCAGGAGCCGTCGGAGTTGTTGACCACCAGGTTCTCGATGTTGTTGTTGTAGACGCGCAGCACCCGGTCGGCGGCTGCCGCGGCCTGCTCGGGCGCGGCCGCGGCCGGTGCGGCGGCGGTGGCCAGCACGGCGGCCACGGCCACGGCGGCGGCGCGTAACCTGCGAAGTGGCGAGGGCATGGGGTGGGTCCTCTGCTCGGCGGTGACGGTAACGGCACCATCCTGCTGATATCGGCTACAGCCGGGCTACAAGCGGGCAACAGTGCGCGGGCCGGGCGTGCTCAGGACGGCGCGCCGGGATCCAGGCGGGCGTCGTGGACCAGGATCGCCGCCTGTACCCGGTTGGTCATCCCCAGCTTCGCCAGCGCCCGGCTCACGTGCGCCTTGACGGTCGCCTCAGCCATGTCCAGCTCGCGGGCGATCTCGACGTTGGACAGGCCGCGGGCCACCGCCCGCACCACGTCCCGCTCCCGTTCGGTCAGCACACCGAGCCGGGCCCGCGCCTGGTCGGCCACGGACGGGCCGCGCTCGGCGAACGAGCTGATCAGGCGGCGGGTCACCGTCGGGGCGAGCATCGCGTTGCCGGCCGCCACGGTGCGCACCGCCTCGGCCAGGTCCCGGGGCGGGGTGTCCTTGAGCAGGAAGCCGACGGCCCCGGCGCGCAACGCGGCGTGCACGTACTCGTCCTGGTCGAACGTGGTCAGCATGATCACCCGGGGCGGTTCGGGCAGGGCGGCGAGCGCCGCGGCCCCGGCCAGGCCGTCGGTGCCGGGCATGCGTACGTCCATGAGCACGACGTCCGGGCGGTGCCGCCGGGTCGCGTCGACCGCGTCGGCGCCGTCGCGCGCCTCGGCGACCACCGCGATGTCGCCCGCGGCCTCCAGGATCATCCGCAGCCCGGAGCGCACCAGCGCCTCGTCGTCGACCACCAGCACGCGGATCACGCCGAAACCTCCTGCCGTACGGGCTCCGGCGGGTCGGCCGGGATGCGGGCGTGCAGCAGGAACCCGCCGTCCAGGCGGGGCCGGGCCTGCACCGCGCCACCGGCCAGCGCCACCCGTTCGGTCAGCCCGACCAGGCCAAGGCCGCTGCTCGGCAGCTTCGGCGCGGGCTGCGGCGGGGCCGCGTTCTCCACGGCGACCACCAGCTCGTACGGCCCGTGGTGCAGGGTCACCGTGGTGGGCGCGGCCCCGGCGTGCTTGGCGACGTTGGTGAGGCCCTCCTGCACCACCCGGTAGGCGGTGCGCTGGGCCGACAGCGACACGTGCCGCGGCTCGCCGACGTCCACCCGCCGCACGGGCAGCCCGGCCGCGCGGCTGCTGTCCAGCAGGCGGTCCAGCTCGTCAAGCGTCGGCTGCGGCGTCAGCTCCGCCGGGGACGCGTCGGGCGCGCGCAGCATGCCCAGCACCTCGCGCAGCTCCTGCATCGCCTCGCGGCCCGTGGTGCGGATCAGCGCGGCCTCCTCGGCGGTGCGCGCGTCGGCGGTGCTCACCTCCAGCGCCCCGGCGTGCAGCACCATGAGCGCCACCCGGTGGGCGACCACGTCGTGCATCTCGCGGGCGATGCGGCGGCGCTCCTCGGCGCGGGCGTGCTCGGCCCGCTCGTGCTGCTCGCGCTCCAGCCGTTCGGCCCGTTCCTGCAGCTGGGCCACGACCTGGCGGCGGGCCCGGACCCAGAGCCCGAACACGAACGGCAGCAGCACCATCATGCCGATCCAGAACAGGCCGGTGATCACGGCTCCGGTGATCACGCCGCCGGTCATGCCCTCGTAGAGCAGGTCGTCGTTGATCGCGCTCCAGGCTACGGGCACGCCGACCAGCGGCGCGAACACCAGGAACCAGGGCCAGGACCGGCCGGGATCCTGCGGCCGGGCGGGGCGGCCCGCTCCGGCGTAGTAAGCGGCGACGAACAGCGCGGCGGGCATGGCCAGGGCCAGCCACACCGCGAGCGCGATCACGAACAGCGGCCAGCGCCGCCATCGGACCAGCGCCGCGCTGACGCCCGCGGAGATCATCGACAGCGCGATCAGCGGCACCGGCGGGTCCAGCACGCTGTCGCCGAACAGGAACATCGGCGGGCGCAACGGTGTGCTCAGCGAGAACACCAGGACCCCGAAGCCGAGCGCGAACGGAAACAGCCGGTGCGCGATACGCCGCAGCAGGCTGCCCGGTTGCAGCCAGGACGGCAGCCCCGGCACCGCCGCCGCATCCCGCCTCATCCCGTCCCCTCTCCCGCGTGCCGCTGTCGCCGACGAGCTTAGGCAGGCGGGCGGCCGGATCGGATGCTACTTCCGTCACGCCGGACCGCTACTTAAGTCGCAGGCGGAGATCGACTTCCGCCCGACGGCCGGGCCGCCGCGGCCGGGCAGCGTGTCGGGCATGACGACATTCGACGCCGCGGTGAGCGCGGAGGACCTGACCAAACGGTACGGCTCGGGCGACGCGCAGGTGACCGCCCTGGCCGGGGTGACGGTCGCCTTCGGGCGTGGCGAGCTGACCGCGATCATGGGCCCGTCCGGGTCGGGCAAGTCCACGCTGATGCACTGCCTGGCCGGGCTGGACACGCCGACCTCCGGCCGGGTGTGGCTGGACGGCTCGGGCCGGGACGGGGCCGGGCGGGTCGAGCTGACCGGCCTGCGCGACGACGCGCTGACCGAGCTGCGCCGCGACCGCATGGGGTTCGTGTTCCAGGCGTTCAATCTGCTGCCGACCCTGACCGCCTGGGAGAACATCACCCTGCCCATGGACCTGGCCGGGCGGCGGGCCGACGCCGCGTTCGCCGACCAGGTGATCGACGCGGTCGGGCTGCGCGACCGGCTGAGCCACCGGCCCGCGCAGCTGTCCGGCGGCCAGCAGCAGCGGGTGGCCTGCGCCCGTGCCCTGATCAGCCGGCCGGACGTGATCTTCGCGGACGAGCCGACGGGCGCGCTCGACTCGCGGGCCGGGGCCGAGGTGCTCGGCTTCCTGCGGCGCAGCGTGGACGAGCTGCACCAGACCGTGGTCATGGTCACCCACGACCCGGTCGCCGCCTCGTACGCCGACCGGGTGCTGTTCCTGGCCGACGGCGTGATCGTGGACGAGCTGCGCGAGCCCTCGGCCGACCGGGTGCTGGACCGGGTCCGCTCGCTGGAGTCGGTGGCGCACGGCGGCCGCGTGAGCGCCGGGGCGGGTGCCTGATGCTGCGGGCGATGCTGCGCGACCTGCGCGCGCACCTGGGCCGGGTCGCGATGACCCTGGCCGCGATCGTGCTCGGGGTGGCCTTCGTGGTCGCGACCTGGGTGGTCTCCGACTCCGCCGCCGCGACGGTGCGCGGGGGCGCCCAGCGGACCGACCTGGCCGCGCTGGCCCAGGCCCGGACCGGTGACGCAGTGATCCCCGCCGGCACCGTGGCCCGGCTGGGTGCGCTGCCCGGGGTGAGCCGCGCCGAGGGCGTGGTGGAGGGGTATGCCGCCCTGGTGGGCCGGGACGGCAAACTCGGCACCACGTCCTGGCCCGCCACCGCGGGCACCGACTGGGATCCGTCGCAGCGCTTCGACCTCGTCGCCGGGCGCGGCCCGCAGCACGCCGGGGAGGTGGCGCTGGAGCAGCAGGCCGCCGAGGAGGCCGGACTGTCGGTCGGCGACCCGGCGCGGGTCCTGCTCGGCGGGGACCGGTCCGACACCGCGACCGTGGTCGGCGTGTTCGCCTACCGGCCCGCAGGACGCGAGTTCGACCCGGCGGTCGCGTACGACGCCGACACCGCCACGCGCCTGCTGCGCCCGGAGGGCGCCCCGGACGGCGCAACGAGCGGCAGCGTGCCGGGCTTCGCCCGGGTCGAGCTGTTCGGCGCCGACGAGCAGGCCGTGGCCGCTGCCGCCCGGGCGGAACTGGGCGCGGGCTTCACCGTGGACCCCGGTGCGGCGCTGCGCCAGGAGCAGGCGGACAACGCCGCCGAGGACGGCGACATCATCCGCAAGGCGCTGCTCGCGTTCGCCGCGGTGGCGCTGCTGGCCGGCGTATTCGTCATCGCGAACACGTTCAACATGCTGGTCACCCAGCGCACCCGGCAGTTCGCGCTGCTGCGCGCGGTCGGCGCGCGGCGGGGACAGGTGCGCCGGGCGGTGCTGGCCGAGTCGGTGGTGCTGGGCCTGGTCGGCGCGACCCTCGGCGTGGCGCTCGGCGTCGGGCTGGGCCTGCTGGCGATGCGGCTGCTGCCGGTTGCCGGGACGGTGGCGTACGCGGTGTCGCCGTGGGCGATCCTGCTCGGGTATGCCGTCGGCCTGCTGGTGACGGTCGTGTCGGCGTACGGGTCCGCGCGACGGGCGGCCCGGGTGTCACCGATGGCGGCATTGCGCACCGACGCCGCCGTGCCGCGGCGCTCCCTGGTGCTGCGCACCGCGCTGGGCCTGGTCGCCGTCGCGGCCGGCGTCGCGCTGGTGGCGCTGACCTCCCCTGAGGAGCTGACCGAGCCGAAGCGGATCCAGGCTATGGCCGGTGCCGTGCTCGCCTGGTTCGGCGTGCTGCTGATGGCGCCGGTGCTGGCGCTGGGCGTGCTGCGCCCGCTGGCCCGGGTGCTGCGCCGGGGCCCGGTCACCCGCATCGCCATGCGCAACGCCGTACGCGACCCCAGGCGCACCGCCGCGACCGCGTCCGCGCTGATGATCGGGCTGTCGCTGGTCTGCGCGTTCAGCACGGTCGGCGAGACGATGACGGCCGACCTGACCTCGTCGGTGCGCGCGGCGGTGCCGCAGGACGCGGTGCTGCTGCGGGCGGCGGCGTTCGGGCAGCTCGACGACACGGTCCGGGCCAAGGCCGCGGCGGTGCCGGGCCTGAGCGCGCTCGCCGCGCCGCGCACCGGGGAGCTGCTGGTGCTGCCGCCGCGCGGCAGAAACGCAGAGGCCAGGTTCACCGGCCTCGAACCGGCCGGGCTCGGCACCGCGCTGCGGCCCACCGTGACCAGCGGCAGCGGTGATCTGCGCCGCGGCGTCCTGCTCGACGCTCGGTTCGCCGCCGACACCGGCCTGCGGGTCGGGGACACGGTCCGGCTGCGGTTCGGCACCGCCGGCAAGGACGGTGCGGTCGCCCCGGTGGAGGTCTCCGCGACCGTCGCGGGCCTGCACGAGGGCAGCGACCTGCTGCCCGGTGTGCTGATCGACGAGGCGCTGGTGCCGGACGGGGTGGACGGCTGGGGTGACAGCGTGTACGCCGTCGGCCCCGACCACGGCGCGCTGCGCAACGCGCTGGAGCAGGCGTTCGCGCAGCGGCCGGACGTGGTGGTGCAGGACCGCGAGCAGCTGCTCGACGACCTGCTGCAGGCGTTCCAGCTGGTGCTCGGCCTGGTGTACGTGCTGCTCGGCGCGGCCGTGGTCATCGCGGTGTTCGGCGTGGTGAACACCCTCGCCCTGTCGGTCCTGGAGCGCACCCGCGAGCTGGGCGTGTTCCGGGCGCTGGGCGCGTCGCGGACGCTGGTGCGGCGGACCGTCCGGCGGGAGAGCGTGGTCATCTCGCTGTACGGGGGCCTGCTCGGCATCGGCGCCGGCGTGCTGCTGGGCGGGGTGATGCAGTACGTCATCCTGGCCAACCCGGTGTTCGAGATGGCCGTGCCGTGGCCGACGGCCGGAGTGGCGCTGGCGGGCATGGCCCTGGTCGGCGTGCTGGCCGCGCTGTGGCCCGCGCGCCGCGCCGCCCGCGCCGACATCCTCGCCGCCATCGCCGCGGAGTGACCGGCCGGGAGGGCATCGCGCGTCCTGGCGACGCCGGTGCCCTCCCGCCGTTGCGGCCCGTTGTAAACCCGGGTGTCCGATGTGGCGGGTTCGGCCAGACTGGTGGCATGGACAGCGGTGACATCGAGCGGTTCGAGCGGGACGGTCACCTCGCGGTGCGCGGGGCTGTGGCTCCGGACACGGCGGCCGCCTGCCGCGACGCGATCTGGGCGGCGCTCGCCGAGCAGGGTGTGACGCGGGACCGGGCGACGTGGGCCCGGCCCGTGGTCCGGGTCGCGTGCCCCGAGGGCGGGCCGTTCGAGGCCGCCGGGACGGCTCCCGCGCTGCACGCGGCGTACGACGCGCTGATCGGGCCCGGACGGTGGACGCCGCGGGCCGGGGTCGGCGGTTCGGTGCCGGTGCGTTTCCCGTCGGAGGAGTTTCCGGGCGACGTGGGCTGGCACATCGAGGGCAGCTACGAGGTCGGCGGCGAGTACTGGGCCAACGTGCGCTCCCGGGCGCGCGGGCTGCTCGCGCTGTTCCTGTTCTCCGACGTGGGCGAGGACGACGCACCCACCCGGCTCGTGGTGGGATCGCACCTGGCGATCCCCCGCATCCTGCGCCCGGCGGGCGAGGCGGGGATGAGCGGCGACGAGCCGGTCACGCGCGTACGGCCGTCGCTGCTGTGCCGCACCGTCGTGCACGCCACCGGGCGGGCCGGGGACGTGTTCCTGTGCCATCCGTTCATCGTGCACACCGCGACCTGGCCGCACCGGGGCACCACCCCGCGGATGATGGCCCAGCCCGCCGTGCACGTCGCCGACGGCTTCGCGATCGACGGCTCCGACCCGTCGCCGGTGGCCCGTGCCATCGTCGCCGGGTTCGGCGCCGACCTCTAACCTCCTGTCGTGACCAGCCCGCGCATCACCCTGTACGACCCCGACGGCACCGTCCACGAGCAGCCCTCCGGCGGACTGCTGTGGGTCCTGCTGCACCAGCTCGGCGACCTGCCCGGCGGTGACAGCGTGACGTTGATCCGAACCGGCGCCGAGAACGAGTTCATGCAGGCTTGGCGGCTGGCCGACGGCTACCGCCTGTTCGCCCAGGCGGACCGGGAACCGCTGCTCGCACACCCCGTCGGCTTCGACGCCGCGTTCGGCGCGCTGCTGGCCTGGAACCTCGGCCGCCCGGACTGGCGCGACGCGTGCGCCTGGCGGCCGGCCCCGCGACCGCCGCAACCGGACACGCCGCCGGAGCTGATCCGCATCGCCTACGAGCCGCGCTCCGGCCGCACCGAGTGCATCGGCCGGTACCTGGATGGTCAGTTCTGGGCCGTCGTGCACGGCACCAGGCGCAACCGGCCTGGCGAGATCGGGGTGGCGCTGTTCCTGTTCGGCCACGACGGCACGTACGTGCGCTCGGAGGTGCACGACGACGTCCCGCTGGAACAGGCTCACGCGCTGCGCGAGCAGCTCGTCGGGCAGCTCGCGGAGGTGGCGTACGGCGACATCGCGGTGCGCACGTTCTCGGTCCGCCCCGGTGACGTGACCTGGGAGCTGGTCGACCGGACCGTCACGCACGGCCTGCCTCGGGTCTGCTTCTACCCGATGGACATCATGTTCTCTCCGCCCTGGAGCGGTACCTACTCCACCTGATCCGATCCGGTCGGCCTGGCGCGTTTGGCGGACGCCGCTACGCTCCCGCACATGTCGGAGAACAACGACGAGGTGCCGCGGAAACGCTTCGGCACCTACTTCGTGGTCGCGGTCAGCCTGGGCGCGCTGCTGGCCGGAGCTGCCGTGGGTGTGCTCATCGGACGGCACCGGGCCGATCCGGACAAGGCTTCGCAGGTGGAGGCCCTGGCGGGCGCTATCGATCAATGCCACCACCAGGTGACCAGGAAGGCAATGCGCGACGGTCGAGGAGGCCGGCCGATCGCTTTCAGCGAGAACCACGCGGTCGGCGGATACAACGAACTCGGCAGTCCGTTCGCCGTGGTGGACGGCGCGGGAGAACTCGTCGAGGCCGACGGCTCGAAGGGCAGATACCTTTACACCTGCACGCTGAGTGCTTACGACGAAGAAACCGGCCGATGGGGCCTGACCGGCATATCGAGCGGCTGGGATCGCCTGAGCGGTTGAGCGGTCCGGCGCACCCGGTAGCCGGTGAGCCCGCGCTGTTCGATGGTGATGTTGATGTACCGGTGCCCGCGCCCACGGTGCCGCCCGACCACGGTCACCCGCTCGTACGCGTCTGGAAGCCCGCGCGCAGCACCCGGAGCCGGGCGCCGGGGGCGAAGTGGCGGAGCCCGGCCCGGACCTCCCGGCCGCCGACACCCGTACCGATCTCCGGTAGGACATTGGCGACGATGCCCAGGTCATGGGGACGGGAGCGGCGAGGTTCACGGCTCGCCGAGCGCGGGTGCCCAGCCCTGCCCGTCCATGGTCGGCTCGCCACCGACCAGGCGGATGGTGAAGCCGTCGGGTGCGCGCCGCAGGGAGACGTACGAGCACAGCTGGTGCGCCAGCCACAGCCCGAGCCCGCCCGGCCCCGAGCCCGGCATCAGGCCCGAGGACGGATCGGCCGGGCCCGGCCCGCTGTCGGTGACCGTGACCACGATGCGCCCCGGCACCGCCCACGCCCGCACGCGCACCGGCGCCCGCCCGTACAGCAGCGCGTTGGTGACCGCCTCGCTGGTGCTCAGCACCAGGCCGTTCAGGTCGTCGACAGCGAGGCCGGCGATGTCCTGCAGGCCCGCGACCGCGAGCCGGGCGTGGCGCACCACCGGGTCGACCAGCTCGACGGCGGGCGGCAGGGCCTCCAGCGGGTCCTCCCACGAGTTCACCGCGGTGGCGAGGAAGTCGCGCGGATCCTGGTAGAGCGGGCTGCGCTCGCGGCGCCCGTCGGGCATGACGACGTAGGCGTGGGTGCGCCGGGCGTGGTCGAGCACCTCGGCTGGGGCCGTGCGGGTGTCGTAGGGGCAGAGCCCGTACATCGGGAACTCGTTGTAGACGGTGTTCGCCGCCGCCTCGTAGCGCGCCCACCACTCCCACGGCACGCCCACCCCCGGGTGGGGCACGTCTCCGGCTATGCGGATCTGCGTGGCGCCCTCGGCCACGTAGCCGCCCAGCATCTCGCGGTGCCGCTTGATCGCCACGGCGGGGCGCAGGTAGTGCCGGTCGCCGTCGATGAACACGACTCCGCTGCCCGTGCCGAGCGCAGAACGGACCAGCCCCTGGTGGCGCTCGCCGAACAGGGACACGGTCGGCTCGCCCGCCGCGACGCCGTCGCGCAGGAAAGGCACGACGACCGCCAGGAACTCCTCGTCGGAGCCGAAGAAGGCGGTCTCGTGGTAGATGCCGTCATGCCCGGCCGGCGGGCCGGATCTCACGACTCCACCAGCCTGACGTCCGGCAGCCGCAGCGTGTCCGCCAGCAGGCGCACCATGCTGTCGCGGGCGACGTGCAGCACCGTGCGCGCACCCCGGCCGCGGGCGTGCTCGACGAGCTGGAACAGCCCGCGGTGGTCGATGAAGGCCAGCTCCCGCGCGTCGATGACCAGCTCGTCGCCGTCGGGCGCGGGGTCGGCCCGGTGCAGCGCCGTACGCAGCAGCGCGTGCCCGGAGACGTCGATCTCGCCCGCGAGCGCGGCGCCGACCCCCGGCTCCGCGGAGGCGAACAGCCGCAGCGGGGCGGAGGCCCGGCTGGCCACCGGATGCATGCCGGCCAGCTCGGCGATCGCGGCGGCGCTCAGCTCGCCGCAGTGGTAACCGCACATCGCCGAGAACGGGTGGGCGGTCATGTACCTGTCGACCAGGTGCTCGTAGCGGGTGAAGGCGTCCAGCTGGGCCGGGGTGCGCACGAGCGGGGTGGCCTCGGCCGCGACCCGCAGCCCGCGGTAGCCGGCCGCCAGCGCCTGCTCGGTGGCCTGTGCGTACGCGCGCACCTGCGCCGCCGGGTCGAGCTGGAGTCCGGTGTCGTAGATGCCCAGGTCCTGCACCTGCGCGGCGCCGGTGGCGCGGGCGGCGGCGAATCCGCCGACGTGGTCGAGGTCGGTCTGCCGGGCCGCCTCGGCGAGGTAGAGCACCCGCAGCCCGGCCGCGAGCCCGTCGGCGAGGAAGCGGCCCGCGCTGGCGCGGAACTCGCCGGGCGTCTCGAACGCCCAGCACACATGATCATGGCGGCCGAGCCCGCCGACCGCGTCGACGAACCCACTCCGGCGCATCGTCCCAACGTAGCACGCTGCACAGGCCGCCCTCCTGGCTCGCGAGCCGCGCTCACGTGCACCCGCCGGGGGGAGGGAGGGCGGCCCCCCAGACGCCGCCCTCCCCACACCCTTCCCGATCGGCTGACCGTCCACAAAGGTTGGTCCCTTCGCGGAGAACGGGCGGGCGGGCCCGTGGCCGGACCCGCCCGCCTTCGATCCACACGTCAGCTGGCGAAGGCCTTGACCTCCAGCAGGCCCAGCGAGGCCGTGCCGGTGGCGGTCAGCGACACTCTCAGCCGGGTCGTGCTGACCCCGGTGAACGTGACGGTGTTGTACGCGTTCTTCGTCAGCGTGTACGCGCTCGCGCCGGGCACGTCCACGTACGCGCTGCCGTTCCAGTACTGCAGCTTCCACGCCGACGGCATGTCGATGCCCTGCTCGTCGTCGAAGAAGTACACCTGGGCGCGGCTGACCGACTTCGCCGCGGACCACTGCACCTCGGCCGTCTGGGTGCCCGTCTCGGGCCAGGTGCCCCAGCGGTTGCCCTGGTTGGTGCCGCCCCAGTTGGAGCTGGTCGGCTCGTCACCGTTGTTGATCGCCGCGCAGCTCTCCCACGTGGAGGTGTACGAGCAGACCGGCGAGCCGGACAGCGCGAGGTTGTCCGAGACCGGCGGGTCCGGCGGCTGGACCCCGCCCCGGTTGAAGATCTTGATCTCGGTGAGACCGGTCTTCGCCCCGGAGGCGTTGGTGGCCAGCACGCGTACCCGCTGCGCGCTGACCGCGGTGAAGGTGGCCACGTTGTAGTTCGCGCGCGGCGCCGACGGGCTCTTGACCTGGCTGGGCACGGTGACCCAGGCGCTGCCGTTGTAGTACTGGACGTCGTACGCCGACGGCGCCCGGTAGGTGGCGCTGGCCGGGCGGCTGTCCTTGAAGTACAGCCGGACCTCGTTGAAGGTCTGCGGCGAGCCGAAGTTGACCTCGTACCAGTCCTGGCTGTTTGCCGAGCCGCCCGCGCCCCAGAAGGGCTCGTTGATCGGGTACCCGTCCCGCGCGCCGGCCACGGAGGATCCGGAGCCGGTGTAGGACGCGCTGGCGGTGCCCAGGGCGGCCAGGTTGGTCAGGTTGGCGGTCAGGTCGACGCCGGCCTTGGCCATCATGTCCACCATGCGCGCGTCGGTGTGCACGACCTGCGCCGGAGCCTGCATGGAGGTCGCCGCGCTGCTGTAGTTGACCGTGGCGCCGGTGGTGACCGCGCCGGTGGCCGGGTTGTACGTCATGGGCGCCAGCTGGTTGATGGTCGCCCGGCGCACGCCGTCCACGTAGATCGAGTAGCCCTCCGGCACGCCGCTGTAGCGCACGATGCCGTCGGCCGGGTCGTCCCAGACGATGGTCAGGTCGCTGTTGCGGTAGCGCAGGTTGTTGACGGTGAAGTGGGTCCAGCCGATGTTGATCGGGCTGAGCTCCACCTGGGCGTCGGTGCGCGGGCGCAGGCCCGCCACGTCCTCGATCACGGTCCAGTTGCTGCTGCCCAGGATGTTGTGGTGGATCCAGGACCGGTAGGTGATGGAGCTGCCGTTCCAGTCCGCCCAGAACTCGTTGGCGTCGGGGTACTGCGTGTTGCCGTTGATGTACTGCGCCCAGACGTTCCAGTAGAGCAGCTTCTTGTACCAGTCGCTGGTGATCCACTGGTTGGGGTAGTTGCGCAGCACCGACGACAGCAGCCGGAACTGCACGGTGGAGTTGATGGTGGAGAAGTTGTTGCTGCCGGTGCCCGAGGCCGCCTTGTCCGCCTGGTTGGCGGTGTAGAACGGGAAGATCGGGTACTGCGCGGCGTCGTCGAACAGCCGCAGCGCCTGGCGGTAGGTCGCCGTGTTGGGGATCGCGCCCACCGCGAACGGGTAGTAGTTGTTGATCTCCTTCCACGGGTTGAAGGTGCCGTCCGGGTACCGGTGTTCGAACAGCTGCCGGTTCGGGTTCCACAGCACGTTGGTCAGCGCGTTGCCGATGTCCGTGGCGAGCTGGTTCATCTCGTTCGCCTTGGCCGTGTTGCCCAGCAGCGCGTACGCGGCGGCCGCGGCCTTCGCCCCGCTGTACTGGTAGGCGCCCTCGGTGCGGTCCATCCGGCCCGAGCGGTAGTGGAACGACACCGCGTCGGCGTCGTTGCCGGTCAGCGCGCCCCAGTCGTACTCGATGATCTTGTTGTTGTTGGTGTCGTAGTAGGCGAGCTGCCCCTTGACGTCACCCTCGGCGTACTTGGCCAGGTTCTGCACGATGCCCGGCTGGCCGCCGTGGATCTGGTAGCTCTTCCAGGCCGCCTCTGCGATGTACTGGATGTAGCTGTTCGACCAGTTCTCGGGGTCGCCCGGGTTGTCGACGAACCGGCCGCCCTTGGAGACCTGCCCCGCGCTGACCCAGTCACCGAAGCCGTAGATCGGGTTGCGCAGGTACTTCAGGTCGTCGATGTGCATCGACTGGGTGAGCACGATGGCGTTGTTGTAGCCCAGCACGCCCTCGGTCGAGATCGGGAACTGGAACGTCTGCCCCGGGATGTCGGCGTCGAGGTGGTTGAAGCGCATCAGCCACCAGCGGTAGTAGATGTTCTTCTTGATCGCCGCGTCGGGCACGTCGATGTAGGGCACGTTCTGCGCCCACCACAGGTTGTACGCCCGCACGTGGGTGGAGAACGCGGTCGCGTTGGTGTAGCCCTTGTACGCGTTGTACTCCGTCAGCGACGCCGGGATCTCGTTGGTGACGAAGCCCATGACGACCTTCGCGGTAACCGTGGCGCCCGCTGCGATGGTCACCGACCGGTTGAGGCCGCCGCTGCTGACCGTGAAGCTGTCACCCGACAGCCGCGGGTAGATCGTGGTCAGGTTGTTGTACGCGTTGACCTGGCCGGTCAGCTCGCTGCCGCTGCCGGAGGTGGCGAACGGCGAGGTGGCCCGCAGCTGCAGCGTGGTGGAGCTGCTGCCGCTGTTGGTGATCGACAGGTTCGTCACCGCGACGTTGTTGTCGGTGATGAACTTGGTCTGGTTGATCGTGATCGAGCCGCTGGTGTGGACGCTCTTCCAGTGGCTGGGCGCCTGCCAGCGCGAGCCGACCTGCTCGGTGAAGGTGCCGGGCGTGACGGCGATGGTGTAGGCGTTGCCGTTGTTGATGCTCTCCCAGTACGCGGCCTGCCCGGCGAAGCCGAGCGTGCCCGGGGTGTGCGTCTTCATGTACAGGGCCCGGCCGCGGGTCATCAGCCAGGTGCCGGCGGGGTCGTTGCCGGGGCGGGCGAGCAGCCGGTCCATCCAGAAGTCGGTGCCGCCCGACTCCGCGTTGTAGATGGCCTGCATCATGTTGCCGGTGGTGTAGCCCACGGGCGGGGCCGGGATGGCCGGGCCGCTGAACGTGGGGAAGCCGATGGGCTGCGCCGCGTACGCCGGGGACTGCGCCTGGACGGCGATCACTCCTGCGGCGAGCACGGCGGAGAGGCCGAGTGCCAGGCTCCTGCGCTTGGTGCGCGAGCGTAGGGCCTTAACGAGCACTGGCATGGGGTTCACCTCCACATAGGGGGACGGTTGTGGATTTCCTGCGGTGAGAGCCGGTAGGGCCCGGCCGCGCCCGCCGGGTAGGCGGTGCGGGCGCGACCGGGCAGTCTCATCTGTCGGGCCCTTTCCGTGGGACGGGAGTGCGGTGAGAGAGTCTCGGGGCGGTCAGCCCTTCAGCGCGCCGGACGTGAAGCCGCGTACGTAGCTGCGCTGCATGAAGGCGAACAGCAGCAGGCAGGGCACGGCCATGAAGACCACCCCCGCCTCCAGTGCCGCGTAGTCGATGGAGCCGTGGCTGGCGGTGCGCATGTTGACCACGGCCAGGGTGGTGGTGAAGGTGTCGGTCGAGTTCAGCAGGATCAGCGGCGCGAAGAACTCGCTCCAGGAGGTCAGGAACGCGAACAGGCCGACGGTGATCAGGCCGGGCCTGACCGCCGGCAGCATGATCCGGATCAGGGTGGAGACGCTGTTGCACCCGTCGACCTGCGCCGACTCCTCCAGCTCGCGCGGCACGGCCTCGAACGAGTTGCGCATCATGAAGATCGAGAACGGCAGCTGGAACATGATCAGCACGAGGCTGAGGCCGATCAGGCTGTCCTGCAGGCCGATCCAGCCGAGCAGCACGTACAGCGCGATCAGGATCGTCGCGTACGGCACCATCAGGATCGCCAGGGTGAGCAGGAACAGCACGTCCCGGCCGGGGAAGCGGAACCGGCCGAAGGCGTATCCGCCGAGGGTGGCCACCAGCAGGGTGCCGCCGACGGTGAGCGCGCTGACGGTGAGGCTGTTCAGCACGTGGTGCAGCCGGATGCCGTTGTCGGAGGTGAACAGCCGGTCGTAGTTCTCCAGCCCGAAGCCGGTGCCGGTGCGCAGCGACGCCCAGCCGCTCCACAGCAGCGGCGACAGGAACAGGATCGCCAACGCCGTGCCGGTCACGTAGTAGCTCCACCGGCTCATCGCGGAAGACCTGGTCATGTTGCCTCTCCTAGGAGCGACGGCGCAGGACGCCGAGCTGGATGACGTTGAAGACGACGAGGACGGCGAGCAGGGCCACGGAGATCGCTGCGGCCGAGCCGAGGTCGAGGCGGATGAACGCCTCCCGGTAGATCACCATCACCAGCGAGGTGGTGCTGTTGTCCGGCCCGCCCCGGGTGAGGATCCAGAACTGGTCGAACGCCAGCAGCGACCCGGTGATCATCATGGTGAGCACCAGCGCGATGGTCGGGCGCATCAGCGGCAGGGTGACCCGGCGGAAGGTCTGCCAGCGGCTCGCGCCGTCGATGCGGGCCGCCTCGTACACCTCCAGCGGGATCGCCTGCAGGCCGGTGAGCAGGATCAGCATGTTGAACCCGGCGAAGCGCCAGAGCACCAGCACGATCGCCGAGGCCAGCGCCGAGCCGGAGCTGCCGGAGGTCCAGGAGACGTACCCGTCGATGACGCCGAGCTTGCGCAGCAGGTCGCTGACCGGGCCGATCTCGTCGGACAGCAGGCCGAGGAAGAGCAGTGAGGCGCTGGCGAAGCCGACGGCCATGGGCAGCAGGAACGCCGTGCGGAAGAAGCCGACCCCGCGCCGGCGCTGCTGCACCAGCAGCGCGAGCCCGAACGCTACAGCGAACAGCAGCACCGTCATCACGACCGTGTACTTCACGGTGAACCAGACGGCCGAGCCGACCAGCTCGTTCTCGCCGATGCGGGCGTAGTTGTCCGGGGCGTTCATGGTCGGCGCGCCCAGCAGCGGCCAGCGGTGCAGCGACATCCAGCCGACCAGCAGGAGCGGCACCAGGAAGAACAGCCCGACCATGACGGCGGTGGGCATCGCGTAGAGGGCGCCGAGCAGGGCCCGCCCGCGGGCGGCGCTGCGCCGGATCCGCGGCGCCGGGGCGGCGGCCTGCGGGGCGGGCACCGGGCGGGCCGGTCCGCTGCGGGGCGGGGTGAGCGTCGACATCTGCTCGTCTCCGGGTCGGTGGGAGGGGCCCGGCCGCCGTATGGGGAAGCGGCGGCCGGGCCGGGAGGGTCAGCCTTGCTGGAGGGACTTGGAGATGGCCGCGTTGCCGTCGGCCAGGGACTTGGCGGCGTCACCGAACAGCGCCCCGCGAACCGTCTGCAGCCAGGGGCTCTGCGGGTCGTTGAAGGACGCGTTGAAGTTCTTCGCGTACGGCGTCTTGCCCTTGGCGACCAGGCTGTTGATGAGCACGATGCGCGGGTCGGCCGAGGAGTACTTGTTCGACGCCAGGTCGGTGCGGATCGGCACGCCCTTGTTCTTGGCGATCACCTCGACCTGCGCCTCGTCGGACATGGTCCAGAGCAGGAAGTCCCACGCCTGGGCGGCCTTGGTGCTGGTGGCGCCGATGCCGATGGCGTCGCCGCCGATGAAGGTGGAGTCGCCGCCGTCGGGCCCGCTGATCGGCGCGACGCCCATCTTCACGCCCTTCTCCTCGATGAGGCCGAGCCACACCGACGGCCCGGGGGCGATGCCGATCTTGCCACTCTGCAGCGCGCCGAGCCAGGTCGGACCGGCCTCGTCCTTGGACGCGGGGGCGGCCACGCCCTCGTCGTACAGGGCGCGGTAGAGGGCGAAGACGTCCGCCATCTCCTTGGAGTCAACCTTGGCGTTCTCGCCCTTGGCGTCGAGCACGTCGCCGCCGGCGCCCCAGACCGAGGGCCAGAAGGTGAACTCGACGCAGCCGCCGCAGTTGCCGCCGAAGTAGGTGCCGTTGACGTCACCGCCCAGTTTGTCGATCTTGCGGGCGTGCTCGGCGAACTCCTTGAGCGAGGCCGGGCCCTTCTCCGGGTCGAGCCCCGCCTTGGCGTAGAGGTCCTTGTTGTACAGCATCACGGACATGTCGACGGTGTGCGGGACGGCGTAGTTCTTGCCCTCCCAGGTGCCGGCGTTGAGGTGCCCGGGCGACACCTTGTCCTTCAGGCCGCTGGCCGCCATGCGCTCGGTGACGTCGGTCCACAGGCCCTGCGAGGCGTACTGCGCCGCGAACACCACGTCCGCGCCGAACAGGTCGGGCAGCGCCTTGGCGCCCGCCGCCGAGGCCAGCTTCGCCGGGTACTCCTCGTTCGGGTAGGACGTGACGGTCACCTTGTTCTTGTGCGTCGCGTTGTACGCGTCGGCGTACGCCTTCGACACCGACTCGGTCGCCGCGCGGGTCCACAGCGTCAGCTGCGCGCCGTCGTCGACACCCGCGGTGCCCGACGCGCCGGGACCCGCCGGCTCGTCGCCGCCGCACGCGGCGACGGCCGCGACCAGCAGCGCCGCCGCCGAGACGGCCAGCGCCCGAAGCCCTCTAGATCTCACAATCTCTCCTTCCATCGATAAGCGGATGAGCGGTGGAGCGGATTGGTGCGGTGGTGTTTCGGTTGCGGTGAGAGCGTCTTTGCTTCTTCAGGTCGTGGGCAGCCAGACCCGCATCGTGGACGGGCCGCCGCGCGCCCAGCGGTGGTATGGCACCAGCGGCACGTCCAGCGGGGTGCGCCGGCCCACCGGGCCCGCGTCCGTGTACGGCCAGGGCTCGTCGGGCAGCTCCTCGGTGAGCCCGCGCACGGTCACGCCGCCGTCGGCGGCCGGATCGGTGCCCGCGTCCACGCGCAGGCTGTCCAGGTCGAGCGCCGCGCCCTCGGACTCCGCGCACAGCACCAGCGGCCCCTGCTCCACGGCCACGCAGCCGCGGACCGCGTCGATGCGCGGGTCGGGCCGGGTGAACCGGGGACGCATCGGCAGCGCCAGCACGACCCGGTCGCCGACGGCGAAGTCGCGCCGGATCACCGCGCGCTCCCCCGCCACAGCCTGGGGCTCGCCGTTGACGGTGACGGTCGCGCCCGCCGCCCACACCGGCAGCCGCAACGCCAGGGTCCACGGGCCGGGCTCGGCCGCGGTGACCTCGAAGCCGACCGTGCCGTCGTCCGGGTAGCCGGTGCGCATACGCAGCCCGACCTTCCGGCCGTCGGCCAGGGTGGTGTCAATGTCGGCGTCGGCGAACTGGTGCACCCGCAGCCCGTCCGCGTCGACCGAGGCCACGTACGTGGACAGGCTGGCCAGCGTGCGGGCCGTGTTGGCCAGGCAGCAGGACACCTCGAACCACGGCGCGCGCGGCCCGCCGCCGAAGCCGAGCTGCTCGACGTCGTCGGGCAGCACCGCGGTCAGCGAGCGCTGGTGCAGGGTGTGGGCGTAGAAGAAGGAGCGGCCGTCGTCGCCGATCGCCGTGGCCAGCACGTTGAACAGGATGCGCTCGATGACGTCGGCGTAGCGCTCGCGGCCGGTCGCCAGCATCAGCCGCCAGGCCACCATGATCGCGGCGATGCCCGCGCAGGTCTCCGAGTACGCCCGGTCGGCCGGGAGGACGAAGTCGTCGCCGAACGCCTCGTCCTGGTGGCGCGAGCCCATGCCGCCGGTCAGGTAGGTGCGCCGGGCCAGGGTCCGGTCGAACTGGGCGGCCACGATCTCCAGCAGCTCGTCGTCGCCGGTCTCCACGGCCAGGTCCACCACGCCCGCGGCGAGATAGAGGGCGCGCACCGCGTGCCCGCGCAGCACCTTCGCCTCGCGGACCGGGATGTCGTCGCTGAAGTAGCTCCAGCCGAACTCGTGCGCCGGCAGGGTGCGCCGGCCGCGCCGGGCCACGAACAGCGCCGCCTGGTCAAGGTAGCGCTGCTCCCCCGTCACCCGGAACAGCTCGACGAGGCCCGGCTCGATCTCCGGATGCCCGCAGACCGCGTCCCGGCCGCCCGGCCCGAACTCCTCGCACACGTGGTCGGCCGCGCGCCGGGCCACCGCGAGCAGGTCGTCGCTGCCGCCGGCCCGCGCCCGCGCCACCGCCGCCTGCAGCATGTGCCCGGTGCAGTAGAGCTCGTGCCCCCAGGCCAGGTCGCCGTAGCGGGGCCGCTGCCCGGGACGCCCGAACGCGGTGTGCAGGTAGCCGTCCTCGGCCTGCGCCCCGGCGATCATCGCGATCAGCTCGGCGATCTCGCGCTCGCGGGCCGGGTCGGCCTGCCGCCCGGTCTCCCACGACATCGCCTCGACCAGCTTGTAGACCTCGGAGTCGGAGAACTCACGGCCGCGCCGCTCCGCGCTGCCCCGGCCCACTTCCGCGGTGAAGTTGCCGGTCCAGCCGAGCTTGTCCATCCACTCCCGACCGTGGTCGAGCGTGGCGCGACTGTTGGTCTGCTGCCGCTGCGCCCAGAAGCCCCCCGTGATCCGGACCTCGCTCAGGCCCAGCGGTCGCAGGACTCCTCGCGACGGCACCACGGGCCGACCTCCGGTGAGGTCGGCGGTCCGCGCCGTCACCGTCATCTCCGCCTCCAACGTAAATCTCGTGACCGCGGTCACTTCGACGTTGGGAGCCACTGTGGACGCCGAAAACCTTTTCGGCAAGATGGCCGCTCGATTACATCTCGATAACATGGAGACCCACTAGCCCGGGTTGACGCTGGGGCGTACAGTCCGACACGTTGTCGAAATTCGAGCGAAAGGCTTTCCGTGGGTAGGCGGCGATCGACGTCGGTGACCCTCACCGACGTGGCCCGGCTGGCCGGCGTGTCCGTGGCCACCGCGTCCAAGGCGCTCAACGCGCGCGGCGAGGTCGCGCCGGACACCAGGCTGCGGGTGCTGCAGGCCGCCAACCAGCTCAGCTTCCAGCCCAACGTGCTGGCCCGCGGGCTGATCTCCGGGCGCACCCGCACCATCGGGCTGCTCACCGACGAGCTGGGCGGGCGCTTCTCCATCCCGATCCTGCTCGGCGCCGAAAACGCTCTCGGCAACGAGCAGATGTCGGTGCTGCTGTGCGACGCCCGCGGCGACGCCATCCGCCGCCAGCACTACATCCGCACCCTGCTGGCCCGCCAGGTGGACGGGTTCATCATCCTCGGCGACAGCAACGACCTGCGGCCCTCGCTGAGCCGCGACATCCCGGTGCCGGTGGTGTACGTGTACGGCCAGTCCACCGACCCGGGCGACCTGTCCGTGCTCGCCGACGACGAGGGCGGCGCCCGGCTGGCCATGGAGCACCTGGTCGGCCTGCGGCGGCGCCACATCGCCCACATCACCGGCCCGCAGAGCTACCGCGCCGCTCGCGACCGGGTCACCGGCCTGCAGGCGGTGCTCGCCGAGGCGGGCCTGTCGCTCGTCGGCGGCGAGCCGCTGTACGGCGAGTGGTCGCAGCGCTGGGGCCGGCACGCGGCCCGGATGCTGATCACCGCGCACCCCGAGATCGACGCGATCTTCTGCGGCAACGACCAGATCGCCGCTGGTGCGGCACAGGCGCTGCAGGAGCACGGCTGCCGGATCCCCGACGACGTGGCCGTGATCGGCTACGACAACTGGGAGGAGATGGCCGCCGACTGCCGCCCGCCGCTGACCACCGTCGACCTCAACCTGGAGCAGCTCGGCGCGACCGCCGTCATGCACCTGTTCTCCGCGCTGGACGGCACCCCCAGCTCCGGCGTCATCCGCCAGCCCTGCCGACTGGTCGTCCGCGAATCGACCGGCCCCCTCCCCCAGCAGGCATGATCGGCGCTTGACCTCAAGCGGGCTTGATGTCGCAAGCTGCTGAGCATGGAGAACGGGGTTCTTGACGAGGTCTACGAGCGGCTGCGCGACACCGGGCCGGAGCGTGACGGCTGGCTGTCCAACCACGCGCCGATGGCGGCCGAGGCGCTGGTGCGGCACGGCCACGGCGGGCAGGTGCACGCCTGGCTCGACGGGTACGCCGACCGGCTGTCCGAGCGGCCGCGCGGCATCCAGCGCATCTCCGCCGGGGAATGGCGCGAGCCGCTGGGCGACCCGGTCCGCTCCGGTGACTGGCTCACCTTCTTCCAGCGGCAGCTGGGCGAGCGCCCCTGGCGCGAGGTGCTGATCGAGTGGTGGCCGCGCCTGCTGCCCGGGGTGGCGGCCGGGGCGACCCACGGCCTCATCCGGGTCGGGCACGCCGTGCGCGCCCTGCTCGACGGTGAACCCACCGGCACGGTCTCCCCGGCCCGGGTGGCCGAGCTGGCGGCGGGCCTCGGCTACTGGGCGGCTCGCTGGCAGCCGCTGGCTCCGGCGGGCAAGGGCCCCTACCGGGCGGGCGATCCACGGGCGGCACTGGACGCGGTGCCGCGGGTGCCGCACCAGCGATCCGGCATCCGTACCCGGCTGGCGCAGCTCGCCGACCTGCCCGGCTGGGCGGAGTCGGCCGGGGCGGTCCCCGGCGACGAGGCGGCTGGGGTGCCGTCCCGGCTGGACTCGATCGTCGAGGCGGCCGTGCTGCGCTACGGCACGCACGGGCACGGCAATCCGGTGATGCTGGTGCACGCTGCCACCGCGCCGAACGCGATCGCCCGTGTCCTGCCCGTGCTGCCCGCCGCGCTGTGGGAGCCGAGCCTCCAGGCCGCCTGGGCCGCCACCGCAGCGGTGACCAGCGCGTACTCGCCCGCGGCGGCACGGCCGATGCCCGGCCCCGGCGCGGCCGACGCCGCCGGCCTCATGGCTCGCGGCCTGCACGACCAGGACTCGCACGGCATCAAGTTCATCGACACGGCTCTTGACGTACACCGGCGCACCGGTGACCAGGCGGTGCTCGACGTGGCGGCGTACGCCAATGATCTGATCGTGCGGGGCTAGGCCGCGCTTCCGACCGGCCCGAGCAGGCCGGCGAAATGAGCCGGGCAGTGCGACGACATAACAGGCCCGCACCGCCGTTCCCGCAGGCCGAAACACTTTCAGGTCAGGAAAGAAAGTTGCCTGTGGGAATACATTGCGGCACTCTCTCCAAACAGGACACAATTTCAGAGCGCGCACCGCTATGGAGACCGATCACATTCCGCGGCCGGGACGGGTGTCATGGAGTTTCAGGTGCTGGGCCCGGTGCAGGCGTCGGTCGGGAATCGGCGGATCGAACTCGGCGACCGCAAGCAGCGGCTGGTCCTCGCCGTCCTGCTGCTGGAGCCCAATCAGCTCGTCCCGCTCGCGCGCCTGGTGGATCTCCTGTGGCGGGAGAGCCCGCCGACGACCGCCCGGCGCGTCGTCCAGTCGCACGTCAGCCGGCTGCGCTCCGCGCTGGCCGCCGCGAGCGGTGACGTCACGATGGTCCGCCGGGGCATGGGCTACGCGGTCGAATGCGACCCGGAGCGGATCGACGCGTATCGGTTCCGGTCGCTGCTCGACCAGGCCCGCAACAGCGACGACGCGCGCGACAGGGTGCGTCTGCTGCGTCAGGCGCTGGGGCTGTGGCGCGGGCCTGCCCTGGCCGACGCCGCCACCCACGAAGTACGTGACGAGCTGTGCCGGGGCTTGGACGAGGCGAGGATGGCCGCCGTCGAGGAGCGCTTCGACGCGGAGCTGGAGCTCGGCCGCGACAGCCAGCTCGTCGACGAGCTGACCGACCTCGCGGCGCGTTACCCCCACCGGCAGAAGCTCACCTTCCACCTGATGCTCGCGCTGTACCGGGCCGGCCGGTCCGGTGAGGCCCTGCGCGTGTACGCCTCCACCCACCGCCGGCTGGACGCCGAACTCGGGCTGCAGCCGAGCGCCGGGCTCCGGCAGCTGCAGATCGCCATCCTGCGCGGAGATCCCGCCTGAGCCCGGCGCCTCAGCCGGGCAGCGTGCCCACGACGAACCCGCCGGATCCTTGACTCCGCCCATAACCGGCCGCGAGTTCCGCCGCGTCGTGTGTGGTGATCTGCCAGCCGTGCCGCGCGAGCCCGCCCGGGGCGTCGTCCAGCCCGCCCTTCCACAGCGCGGTGTACTGCGCGATGACGGGCAGCCCGGCGGGCCGCGGCACCTGTCCCCCGGCCTCGAACGACGCCCGGCTGCCGGGCGCGGAGTGCTCGTGCAGCACCGCCAGCAGGTGCGCCGCCTCCGCGGCCGACAGGTAGATCAGCAGACCTTCGAGCAGCCAGGCGGTCGGCTCGGCCGGTCGCATACCCGCCGCCAGCAGCGGGATCGCCCAATCGCCGCGCAGGTCCGCCGCGACGGCCGCGTGGCCGCACTGGGTGGCCGCACCCCGCCGCCGCAGGACGTCGCGTTTGAAGTCGAGGACGTCGGCGGTGTCCACCTCGAACAGCCGCACGCCGGCCGGCCACGCGAGCCGGTAGGCCCGCGTGTCCAGCCCGGCTCCGAGCACCACGACCTGCCGTACCCCGGCCATGGCCGCCGCGAGCAGGTAGTCGTCGAAGAACCGGGTCCGCACGACAGCCTGGTTCCAGAAACCGGCCGCCCTGCCCGACACGCCGCCGACGAACGCGGCCGCGCCCTGGCTCTCCCGGCCGAACACATCCCGGGCCGCGGCCAGGAACGCGGCCGCGTAGGGGTCGTCGAAGAGGCGGTCCCGGCGGCGGCTCTCCATCGCCCGGACCATCGCCGCGCCGAGCGCGGTCCGGCCGACCCCCTCGGGAACGGCGCTCACCACGTGACCGGCAGCGCGACGAGCCCGCCGGTGATCTGGTCGTGGTGCGACCGCAGCTCGGCAACCTCGGCCGCCAGGCGCATCGCCGGGAAGCGCGGGATCAGCTGGGCGAACAGCGCCTGCATCTCCAGCCTGGCCAGCGGCGCGCCGGGGCAGTAGTGCCGGCCGTGCCCGAAGGTCAGGTGCGCGGCATCGGACCGGTCAATGTCGAACCGGTACGCGTCGGCGTACACCGTCCGGTCGTGGTTGGCCGCGCCGGTGTCGAGCAGGACGAGTTCTCCGGGGCGGACTCGCGTGCCGGCGATGTCGAGTTCGGAGCGGGCGTAGGTGGGGATGCCGTTGCCGCCGCCGGTGTTCACGCCGACGTTGCCGACGCGCAGCGCCTCCTCGACGGCGGCGGTGAGCTTGTCCGGGTCGGCGGCGACCGCGTCCCGCTGGTCGGGGTTGGTGAGCAGGTGCAGCGCCATGTAGCCGATCGCGACGACCGTCGTGTGGTGGCCGGTGAACATCAGCGATGCGCCGATGTGGCCGATGACGTTGTCGTCGACCCCGAACGGGGCCTCCCGCAGGCGCATGAGCAGGCCGCCGGGTTCGGCCCGGCCGCGCGCCGCCAGCTTGCCGAGGTACGCCACGAGCGCGGCCAGGCCGGCCGCGGACCGCTGCTCGTCGCGGGCGTCCGCGATCGCCTCGGTGAACCTGCGGCACTTGGCCAGATCCTTCTCGGGCACGCCGAGCAGACGGCAGATGACCATCGTCGGCAGCGGGACCGCCACGAGGTCGACGAAGTCGGCGGGCGGCCCGGCCGCCTCCAGCTCGTCCAGCAGGCGGGTCACCAGCTCGTCGAGGGACCCGCGCAGCTCGCGCAGCCGGGCCGGGGAGACGATCGTGTGCAGCACCTCCCGGAACCAGGCCCGGTCGGCGTCCTCGGACAGATAGTTCTCCCGTGGCCGCCCCCCGAACAGCGCCGAGGCGGTCAGGCGCGGGGCCCGGCTCGGCCGCGGATGGGCACGTGCCAGGCGGTCGCCCGAGTACAGGGCCTTGACCTGCTCGTATCCGGTCACCAGCCAGGCCTCGTCGCCCGTCAGCGTGCGTACTCGATGAACAGGCCCCTGTTCCTGCAGCTCTTGCAGCACCGGGGCGGGTTCGAGCGGATGCTTCTGCTCGAACGGCATGGACGGCAGGTCGGTCATGGCGTGGCCTTCCTCATCGACCGGAGAGTTTGGCGGCGTCCAGGGCGTCGCCGGGCGGCAGGAGGCGGCCGAGCTGCTCCAGCAGGAACGCCTGCCGCTCGCGCAGCCGGTCGCGCTCGGTCTCGTCGTCCAGCAGCTCGGTCATCGCCTGCAGCACCCGGCGCCGCTCGAACACCCCGACGCTGCGGAAGGTGTCCGGGTACGGGTTGCCGGACAGCACCGGGGTGAGGAACTCGTGCCAGCCCCACGGGTACACCCGGAACGGGTAGGCCATGACCAGCTCGGGCGCGGCCTCGGCCAGCCAGGCGGGTGCCGAGCCGCTGGCGATCAGCCGCCGGATGTCAAGGATCTTGTGGTTCTGCAGCACGAGGCTCGGCACACCGGCGAGCACCGCCTGGGTGAGCGTCACCGACACCGCGTTGGCGCTGACATAGAGGTCCGCGGCGGTCAGCTGGGCGTGGAACTCCACCGGCGTCAGCGTCGGCACCTGCCGGTACTCGATCTGCGGGGCGACGGGGAACTCCCACGGGTGCGGGCCGACGTGGACCACCCGCAGCGGCCGGCCGAGCGCGGCCAGATGGCTGTGGATGATGTTCGGCATCGACCGCATCAGCTGCCCCATGCTGGGCGAGCGGACCACGTTGACGTACTCCCAGCGGGAGTTGGTGAGGAACACCGTCGGCGTCCCCGACCGGCGGGGCGAGCGCATCGGCGCCGTCCCGCCGCACACCATCGGGGTCACGATGACGCCGGGTTCGGCGGGTGCGGGACGGTTCAGCGGGCTGTTGCGGATCAGCAGGTCGCAGCTGTCGAGCAGGCGCGGGAAGTGGGTGCGGTGCCCGCCGTAGAAGTCGACGACGTACTGCGCGGCCGGGTAGTCGTACTGGTCGAAGCTGGCCAGGGCGACGTCGTAGCGGTCGCGCAGCAGGCTCATGCTCAGCCCCGACCACGCCGTCGAGTAGTCCAGCGTGAAGCAGTCCGCCGCGACGAGCATGTCCGGGCGGAAGTCCGCCACGAGCGTGTCGAACGCGGCCCGGTTCCGGGCCGGGTCCTGGCTGGTCAGCGGGTGCACGTCGAGCCCGAGCCCGCGCACGTAGGGCGCGACCGCGGCCATGGTCACGAACAGGACCTTGAACCGGTCCGGTGGCAGCTGGCGGGCGAAGTCGGCGGCGATGCTCACGTCGCCGTTGGACAGGTGGCCGAGCCCGAGGAACAGCAGGCGCCGCGGGTTCATCGCGCTCACCACACCGACTGCCGGCTCAGCGCGGCCACGACCGCGGGCTGCTCGCCGTAGAGGACCGCCATCACTTCCCCGATCGCCTCCCGTTCGGGGCCGACGGCGCCCGCGTGCATGGTGGCCAGCGGCTCGCACAGGACCGCCCCCAGCGCCGGCAGTCCCACCGGCGTGCGCGGGCACGCTGCCAGCACGTCCAGCAGGGGTGGCCGCCCGTCGGCGGGCGGCGTGCCGGCGAGGTGGTCGACGACGGCGGCCAGCGCGTGGGTGCTGACGAAGTAGGCCCGCGCCGGCAGGCCGCCCTGGCGCGCCAGGAGCAGCTCCAGGTCGGCCTGGGCCAGGCTCAGCTCCCCCGAGGCCTGCACCGAGTACGCGCCGTAGCTGCTCGGGATCAAGGCGCGCAGCCGGGCCCGGCTGTAGCGGGCCAGCCAGTTGTCCGGGTCCAGCCGCAGCGCCTGCCCGAGGGCGTCGATCGTGTCGGTGAACCGGGCGTGTGCCTCGAACTCCACGCCGAGGCTGGGCAGCGCCGCCATCAGCGCGAGGGCGTATCGGGCGGCGGCGCCGGGGTCGGCCGGGTCGGCGCGGCGGGCGTCGGCCAGGCGGGCCAGCAGCTTGGGCGCCCAGCCCAGCTTGCCGGCCGCGCTGGCCAGCCCGTAGAGCTCGTCGTCGGCGCGGGTGATCAGGTGCACGGTGTCACGCCGTCGCCGTCGGGGTGACGGGCTGGAACTCGTCCCAGCCGACGAACTCGGCGTACTCCTTGTAGACACCGCCGCAGGAGCCGTTGTGGGCGCAGCCGCCGCACCTCTCGTCCTTGACCCGGGCGTTGCTGTCCATGTAGTTCTCGTAGTCCTCGAACACGAACTTGCGGTACAGCATCTTGAACTGGTTCTGCTTCCAGTCGATCATGTACTGCTCGTAGCCGGGGATGGCGCAGTACGGGAAGCCCTCCAGGGTGACCATCTTGCCGCGCCGCACCGCACGGTCGACGGCCTCGAAGACGTAGGGCTGGATCTCGTCGTAGCGCGGGGTGACGTCCCAGAAGTTGCGCAGCGCGGTGCCGGAGGTGTGCAGCGCGGACAGGTTCACGTGATCGGCGCCGAGGTCCAGGCACAGGTCGACGATGTCGGGCACCTCGGTGAAGTTGTCCTTGCACACCACCGAGTTGGTGCGGACCAGCGCGCCGAGTTCCTTCACGTTGCGGATGCCGGTGACGGCCTGCTGGAACGAGCCGAGCGCCTTGGCGATGCGGTCCTGGGTCAGCGCGCGGGCCCCGTGCAGGGACACGATGAACAGGCTGACGTTCTTGCTGACCACCGTCTTGGCGTACTCCATCCGGGCCAGCTTGCGGCCGTTGGTCTGCAGCAGCACGGTCGGGTAGCCCAGCCCCTGGATCTCGTCGAGGATCTCCAGGAAGTCCTTGCGGATGGTGGCCTCGCCGCCGTGGATGTTGACGGCCTCGAATCCCTTGTCCGCGTTCTCCTGCAGGAATCGCGAGACCCGCTTGCGGGAGATGGAGTCGTCCTTGACGAACGGGGAGTCGACGATGCAGAAGTTGCACTTGCTGTTGCAGATGTCGGTGAGGTGCACGCTCAGCGCCTTCACGGCTGTGCCTCCGATTCGTGGCCGGTGGCGCTGGGCACGGGCACCGGCTGCGCCAGCCGGTCCAGCAGCGCCAGAAGATCGGTGAGGTCGACCCGGACGACCCTGATGTGGTCGGTCATGATGTCGCGGCCGGGCTGGTCGCCGGCGAGCAGCCGGTCGGCGCCGTCGGCGGCGAACTGGCCGAACGCGAGCAGCCCTTCCAGACTGCGGCGGTACTCGGGCAGGCGGCTCCAGACGGCGCCGTCGCCGTCTGCTGCGGCGCGCAGCCCCGCCTGCAGCGCCTTGACCTGGCGGTAGGTGCCGGGAAGGTCGGCGCCGACGACGCTGCGGAACCCCATCAGGGTGAGGTCGGCCATGCCCTGCGGGAGATGGGCGAGGCTGGAGACCTGCCAGGTCAGGTGATCGGCCACGCGGCCGGTCAGCCGGAGTGCCTCGGCCAGCTGGGCGCCGTCCGCCGTCGGGCGGGGTGCTGGTTCTGGTTCCGGCCGGGCGGGTGCGATGGCCGCGGCGGTCGGCGCCGGGAGCTGGGTGCCCGCGAACATCCGTACCGTGCGCCGCTTCTGCACCGGCACCCGCTGCCCGTCCGCTCCGGTGACGGTGGCCACGATCATCTCGGTCATCTCGGCGAACAGCAGGTCCCCGGTCTCGGCGTCGGCCTGCAGCGTGATCCAGTAGGACGAGCGGCCGCGCTGGCGCACCGGGCCGGACCTGACGTCCAGGACGCAGTCGAGGCAGGCCATCGAATACACCACGCTCGGGCGGCCGCCGTAGGTGCCGTGGCCCAGGTGCCGGGCGGTCGCGTGGGCGTTGCGGAACACGGCGGTCGCACCGGGGTCGGAGAACCGCAGCTCCGCCCAGCTGCCCGAGATCCCGTCCAGCTCGGCCCAGCTGCCGGGGGTGCGCAGCGCCGGGGTGGTCGTCAGGTGCGTGCACAGCATCTCGAACGTGACGACGTCCCAGCTGAGCATGAGCAGCAGGTCGACGGCGGGAGCCTTGGGCAGACCCGGATAGCTGATGTCCATCGGCGACAGCGGGGTGCCGGGCGGCGGGTCCTGCGGGCGGTCCACCCCGGCGACGTCGGTGTGCATCAGCACCGAGGTGAAGCTCTGCCCCCGCGCGAACGTCCACTCGCGCTGCTCGCCCTCGCCGTCGGGGCTTCCGGTGCCGGCGTCTACCCGGTCCCACTGGTAGCGCACCGGGACGAGCGAGCCCACGCTGCCGCCGGTGAGGGTGCGGGTGAGGCTCGCGGTGACGTCCTGCCACTTGTACGGGGTGCCGCGCGGGGTCAGGAAGTCGTTGCGCATCGTCGCCCGGAACGGCTGCACGGCGTCCGGCGCGACCCGGCGGCGGTCGGGCGCCGGCCGCCCGGCCAGGGCCGCGACGGCTTCGTGCAGGGGCGGCTGTCCGGTCATCGGGCCACCGCCGCGGCGAGCGTCTCGGCGAACGCCTCGGTGGCCGAGGGCAGCGCGGCGAGCCGGTCACGGTAGTCCTGCTGCCGTTCGAGCAGGTCGGGACGCCCGTCGAGCAGCCCGGTCAGGGCCTGCCCCACGGCCGCCCGGTCGAAGAGCGGGGCCTGGGCGAAGCAGCCGAAGTAGGGGTTGCCCGACACCAGCGGCGTCAGCAGCTCGTGCCAGCCCAGCGGTGCCACCCGGAACGGGTACGCCGCCGTCAGCTGCGGCGCGCAGGCGGCCGTCCACTCGGGCAGCTCGGTCAAGGTCCGGTCGTTGTGCAGCAGCAGGGACGGCACCCCGGCCAGCACGGCGCGGGCGAGGGTGGACGACAGGGCGTTGGCGGTCAGGAAGACGTCGGCGGAGGTCAGCCGGGCGTGGAACATCGGGTACGGCAAGCGGCTGAAGTGCTGGTAGTCCAGGTGGTCGGCGGTCGGGAACCGCCAGCCGCGCGGGCCGACGTGGATGATGCGCAGCGGGCGGCCCACCGCGGCCAGCAGGCTGTGCAGCAGCCGCGGGAGCGCGTCGGCCAGCTGCTGGGCGGCGGGCGTGGTGCCGGTGTACTCCCACCGGGAGTTCACCAGGAACACGACCGGCCGGTCGGCCCTGGGCGCGTCCTCGTCGCTCACCGGGCGCAGGCCGCCGTACTGCAGCCCGCCCAGGTGCAGCGGGGCCACCACGACACCCGGCGGCCCCGGCTCCGGCCGGTGCGGCGGCCCGGTGCGGATCAGCACGTCGCAGTCGTCGAGCAGCGGCGGGAACTGCGTACGCGGCCCGCCGTAGACGTCGACTGCGTATCCGGTGTCCGGCCAGCCGAGCCGGTCCAGGCTGCCCACCGGCCGTCCGTAGCGCTCGCGCAGGACGTCGAGGCCCAGCCCGGTCCAGCCCCGGGACTGGTGCACGGCGAAGGCGTCGGCCGCGATGAGCAGGTCGGGCGCGAAGCCGGCGACGATCCGGTCGAGCATGGCCAGGTTCTGCGCCGGTGAGCCGGCGGTCAGCGCGAGCGTCGGCATGCCGAGGTCGTGCAGCTGCGCCACGGAGTCGGCGGCGGCCACGAACCCGACCTGGAACTTCTTGCGCGGCAGTGCGCGGGCCATGTCGGCGGCCAGGCTGGCGTCGCCTTTGGACAGGGTGCTCGGGGCGAGGAACAGCAGTCTTCTCATGCGCTCACCTGATGCAGGATGGTGTCGACCTCGGGCAGTTTCCGCAGCGCTTCCAGGTACGTCTCGCGGGCCTCGGCCAGGCGCTCCCGCTGCGGCCCGTCCTCCAGCAGCGGCAGGATCGCCGCCAGCGAGCCGTCCTCGTCGAACGTCTCCACGTGCTCCACGACCGCGCTGAACGGGTTGCCGTCCAGCAGCGAGCGCAGGAAGTGGTACCAGCCGACGGGGAACATCCGGCACGGGTACAGGTAGTCGATGCCGTCGACGACGCCGCGGGCGTGCTCGGTCAGCTCCGGCGGGGCGGGGATCTCCCAGCGCAGCCTGCCGCGGCGCTTGTTGAGCGAGTTCATCAGGACGACCGACGGGATGCCGCGCAGGGCGAGCCGGTGCAGGCTCACCGAGACGATGTTGTTGGAGATGTGCAGGTCGACCGCCTGGATCAGGCGGCGGAACCGCTCCGGTTCGACCTGGCCGAGCGGGTGGAACCCAGTCGGGGTGCGGTCGTGGAACACCAGCTGCGGGCCTACCGCGAGCACGTCGGCGTGCGGCAGGATCCGCTCCAGCAGCCGTTCGAGCATCCGGTGGCTGGCGTCGACGTACGCGGTCACCCGGGGGTAGGCGGCGTGCATGCGCTGCCAGGTGGCGCCGGTGACCATCACCACCGGCCGCCCGCCGGTCAGGCCGAGCTCCGCGCGCACGTCGTCCCGCTGCGCCGTCGGCACGTCGGCGGTCTCCTCCAGCAGCGGGTACGCGAAGACGTCCGGCCCGGTCTCGTCCAGCGGGTTGTTCAGCGGGCACGGGCGCAGCCGGAACGACAGCCCGTCGAGGGTGATGTCGCCCTCGTACTTGGCCTTGAACCCGTAGGTGTCCAGCCAGGCCCCGTCCCGGCCCCAGGAGAAGTCGTCGAAGGTGCCCACCGGGCAGTCGAACGCGGCCAGGTCGGCCCGGCCCAGCCCGTAGTGCCGGTCGCAGAAGTCGAAGTTCATGAAGTCGGCCAGCACGACCAGCGCGGGCTGGTGCACGTGCGCGATGTCGCGCAGCTGGATGCGGTTGATCTTCCCGGCACCGGGGATCATCACCTGGTACGCCAGCCCGCTGTCGGCCATCAGCCGCCGGTGGGTGGGCGGGATCAGGAACAGCGGCGTGAACCCGGTCCCGGCCATCCGCCGGGCGAACTCCGTGGCGATGGCCAGCTCCCCGAACGCCCAGAAGCTGGTGACGATGAACAGGACGGTCCGCTGCCTCATCGGGCCGCTCCGGCGGTAATCACACGCCGGACGGTGGGCTGGTCCGGGAACAGCGTGCCCATCAGCCGCCCGAGCGTCTCGCGGGCGGGCGCGTCGGGCTCGCCGAAGTACCAGACGAACGGCGCGCACAGCACCCCGCCGAGGGAGGGGAACGCGATCGGCGACGCGGGCTGCGCGGCGGCCGCCTCGATCAGGCCGGCCGCGGTGGCCTCGTCGCGGTCGCCCTCCCATTCGAGTCGGGCCGCCAGCAGGTACGCGCAGGCGAACCAGGGCTGCCACGCCGTCTCGGCCTGCCGACTGATCAGCTCCGCCACGTCCGCGGCGGCACGGGTGCGCTCGGCGGCGATGTAGACCTTGTGCTCGTCGGTCTCGACCGGCAGCAGGGTGCGGGTGTGGATCCGCAGGAACCGGGCCAGCCAGTGTCCGGGCTCCTGGTAGAGCAGGTCGCTGAGCGTCTCGACGACCTCCGTGTAGTCGAACTCGTGGTGGTCGTCGCGGCCGGACACCAGCATCGCCACCATGGACAGGGCGTACGGGAACCCGGACAGCGGGTCGTCCCACTCCTTCTCGTACCGCTTGCGCAGCTGCGCGACGATCGGCCGGGCCCGGCCGAGGCGGGCGGCCATCAGCGCGGTGCCGAACAGTTCCTCGTCCGCGCGGGTGACGGGCAGCATCACGACACCGGCGCCGGGTTGTCGGCGGGCCGCTGCGTGACCGGGTGGAACTCGTCCCAGCCGATCATCTCCGCGTACTCCTTGTAGACCCCGCCGCAGACGTCGGTGAACACGCAACCGCCGCAGCGTGCGTCCTTGACCCGGGTGAAGTCGTCCATGTGCCCCTCGTAGTCGTCCATGACGAAGCTGCGGTACAGCATCTTGAACTTGTTGTCTTCCCAGTCGATCTGGAACCGCTCGTAGCCGGGCACGCCGCAGTAGGGGAAGCCCTCCAGCCGCAGTGCCACCCCGCGGGCGACGGCCCGGTCGCACGCTTCCGCGACGTAGGGCCGGATGTCGTCGTAGCGCGGGGTGACGTCCCAGAAGTTGCGCAGCGCCGTGCCCGAGGTGTGCAGCGCCGAGATGTTGACGACGTCGGCGCCGAGGTCCATGCACAGGTCGACGATCTCGGGCAGCTCGGTGTAGTTGTCCTTGCACACCACCGAGTTGGTCCGGACCGACGCCCCGAGCTGCTTGACGTTGCGGATGCCCTGGACCGCCTGGTCGAAGGAGCCCGGCGCCAGGCTGATGCCGTCCTGGGTCGCCGCCGTGGCCCCGTGCAGGGACACGATGAACAGGCTCACGCCCTTGCCCACCACCGTCTCGGCGTACGCCATCCGGGCCAGCTTGCGGGCGTTGGTCTGCAGGAAGACGGTCGGATAGCCCAGTTCCCGGATCTCGTCGAGGATCTCCAGGAAGTCCTTGCGGATGGTGGCCTCGCCGCCGTGCAGGTTGACCGCCTCGTAGTCCTGGCCGGCGTGCTCGTGCAGGAACCGCGAGATCCGCCGGCGCATGACCGTGTCCTGCTTCATGTACGGGGAGTCGACGATGCAGAACGTGCACTTGCTGTTGCACACGTCGGTCAGGTGGATGCTGAGTCCCTTCATCGCCGCGGCCTCCTAGCCTTCGTCGCCGATCAGTCGTCGAGGTCTTCGTCGTCGTAGATCTCGTAGCCCTGCTGGACCATCGCGGCGTCCTCGGGCGTGTAGACCGCCGAGTCGACGGCGAAGAACTCCTCCAGGTTCTCCGGCGTCAGCTTGGCCAGGTCCTCCTCGTCGAGGCTGCGCAGCAGCAGCAGCTGGACCTCGCTGAGGTCGTAGCCGGCCAGCGCGGCGTCGGGATCGTCGAGCAGCAGGCGGCCGAACTCCGGGTCGGCGACGGCCCGTTCCAGGACGTCCTTGACCTGGCTCGGCTCAGCCTGGCTCGCGGTGGTTTCGGCAGTCACGTGTGCACTCCTGTCCGGTGGTGGATCGTCAGGCCATCGACATGGTTTCGTTGTTGAACCGGGCCGGGGTGCGGCCCGCGCGGTCCTGGCGCATGCTCAGCACCCGCCAGGCGTCGCTGAAATCGGTGCTCTGGATCGCGTTGAGCTTGGCGATCTTCGGCACGATCACGTCCGCGAGCTGTTCGGCGCTGCGGCCGTCGATCTCGTCGAACTCGTAGACGCGGAAGTTCTGCGGCTTGTAGGAGAACTCCAGGTCCTCGGCCAGCCAGCGGTAGTTGGCGTCGAGCAGCCGCTGGTAGGCGTCGGGGAACTTGCGCAGCGTCATCCCGTACGCCTCGGGTTTCGCGCCCATCAGCGACTTGGGCGCCACGAAGTACCGGTTGACGTTGAAGTAGTTGATGTTCGCGGCGTTGCGTTCCAGGAAGTCGGTCGTCTCGGCGAAGGTGTCCTCGTCCTCGTGCGGCAGGCCGGTGATGATCTCCAGGTCGGCCCAGATGCCGACCTCCTTGCACCAGCCCAGCACCCGCTCGGCCTCGGCGAGCTTGACCCGCTTGTCGATGATCTTGAGCATCTTGGTGCTCGCCGTCTCCAGGCCGAACGTCAGCTTGCGGCAGCCGGACTCGGCCATCAGCGCGAGACGCTCGTAGGTGAGGCTGTTGAACCGGGCGCAGTCGGACCAGTGCAGCTCGACGCCGTTGAGGACGACCCGGCTGGCGAACTCCTCGACGAAGCCGTTGACCAGGTTGAAGTAGTTGTTGAACAGGTAGAAGTACGGCGTCTGGTACTTGCTGGACAGCCCCGCCATGTCCTCGACGATGTCGTCGACGGTGGCGTGCACGAGCTTGACCCGCTCCAGGCTCTCGGTGCAGAACGCGCAGTTGTACGGGCAGTTGTAGTTGAACACGTACGGCATCACCAGCTTCCCGGAGACGCCCTGGCCGGCCTGCTGCGCGTTGGTCTCGTTGGCCAGCCAGCTCAGGTACGCCGGGAACTGGTAGAGCTGCATCCGGTTCCACATCTCGTCGGCCTCCTGCTTACGCGGGCTCGCCGTGGGCCGGTCGCGGACGAAGTTGTGGTAGTCGTCCAGGCGCAGCCCGTCGAAGTCGGGGGCCAGGATGCGGTGCGCGGCGTCGGGCGAGCGCAGGACGGTGTCGCCCAGCAGCCGGGCGACCCCGGGCGAGGGGGCGGGGCGGGCCATCGGCAGCTGCGTCCGCTCCCGGGCCAGCTTGCCCACGAGGTCGACGAAGACGTCCTCGCCCGGGCCGGTCACGGCCGCGTCGAAGTGCGTGATGACCGCGGTCCACCAGCTGTGGAACGCGTCGTGGAACTGCATCAGGTAGTCCAGGTTGTTGCCGCCCAGCACGATCGGCTTGCCGTAGTGCCGCTTGATGTGGGCGCCGATCACGACGGCCGACTGCATCTCCAGGAACGAGAAGTCGCCACCGGCGGAGATGCCGACCACCTGGGCCGCCTCGATGTCCTTGCCGGCCAGCAGGCGGTCGGCGAAGGAGTCCAGGAAGTCGTTGCGGGCGCCGCCCACGTAGTCCAGCACGGCCCGCTCGTCGTAGAACGGGCGCAGGTCGGCCTTGGTGAACTCGCCGGCCCGCCACATCCGCCACAGGTCGGAGTTGAGATCGTGCAGGTCCACGTCGCAGCCGGAATCGCGCAGGCTGGCGGTCACGATGCCGGTCCCGAAGGGCGGCAGGTTCATGCGGGTGAACATCGGCTGTTCGCCCGGTGCGACGAGGAACAGCACCCGGGTGGTCGGCTTGCGTGCCGGGGCGATGGCCATGGTAGTCACCCTTCTGAGGGCTGCAGCGAGGCGGTGATCAGGTCAGCGGCGGTCGCCAGCGGGGCCATCGCGCGCAGTTCGCCGGCGACCTCCTGGGCGGCGTTGCGGTAGCGGGGCTCCTCGACGACCGCGCGTATGGCGTCGCGCAGCTCCGTGGCGGTCACCGTGTCGGCGTCCAGCGCGATGCCCAGGCCCAGCTCGGCGCAGCGCGTGGCGATGTAGGGCTGGTCGGCGAAGATCGGGACGAGGACCAGCGGCAGCCCCCGGACCAGCGCCCGGCAGACCGTGCCCCAGCCGGCGTGCGTGACGACGGCCGAGGCCCGGTCGAACAGCTCGTCGTGGGGGGTGCGCCCGAGCAGGCGTACGTTGTCCGGGATAGGCCCGGTCGGCGCCAGGCCCGCGCCGCCGTGGGTGACCAGGCCGTCGACGGGCAGCCCGGCCAGCGCCTGGACAGCGGCGGCCACGTACCGGTCCTGGACCAGCGCCCGCACGCCTAGGTTGATCGGCGCGTTCGTGCTGGCGCTGACGACCACGACCGGCCGCCCACCGGGCCGGGTCCGCGGCGTGGGCACCTCGGTGAAGGGGCCGACCAGGGCGACCTCGTCCGGCAGCCGGTGGGCCCCGGCGAAGCGCGGGGTCGTCGGGATCAGGTGCAGCTGCGGCGACGTGCGCCCGAGCAGGCTCACGTCGTCGTCGGGCAGGCCGAGCGCGGCCAGCACCCGGTGCGGGGCGAAGCTGTCGACGGCGTGCGGGGGCAGGAAGGTGCGGTAGGAGTCCAGCGCCGGGACCGGGCTGAACGACAGCGACACCCACGGCAGGTCGATCCGCTGCGCGGCCAGCGCTCCGCCCGCGGCCATCACGTCGGCCACGATCAGCTCCGCGCCGCAGTCGTACGCGAGATCCACGATGTCGCGGACCATCGCCTCGAGGTCGCCGAGGAAGATGTGCCGGAACAGCGTGGCGCTGTCCGCGGAGTACAGGTGCGGGGGAATGGGCGCGTCGGGGCACCAGCGGCTCGCGGTCTCCTCGCTGAACGTGGTGACCTCGTGCCCGGCCGCACGCAGCTGCCCGGCGAGCGCCGCCATCGGCTCGGCGTGGCCGGGCGGGTGGAAGGGGACGAGCAGGATACTGGTCACGGCTGCCGCCGGGCCAGTACGCCGCCGGGGGCTTCGAGGGCTTCGCGGGCCCGCAGGACACCGGCCGGGGTGCCGATGTCGTGGAACTCGCCGTCGGCGAAGGTCAGCGCGTGTACGCGCAACCCCGCGGTCATGGCGGCGACGAAGATGTCGCTGAGCAGGAGCTCCGGACCGGGCGGCGCATCGGCCACGCACGCGTGCAGCAGCTCGGTGAAGACCGGCGACCACGCGGCGATGCCCCACGTGTTGTCGGCCGGGGGGTGCTCGGGCTTGTCCACGATGGCCAGCACCCGGTACGAGCCGGGCTCGACAACGACCGGCGCGAGCGACTGCGGCGTGGCCGTCGGATAGACCCCGAGGCTGAGGTCCGCGCCTGTGCCGTCGTGGAAGTCCAGCAGCCTGGCGAAGCCGTCGTCCGGGGTGATGATCGTGTCCGGCATACCCATGCACACCGTCCGGCCAGCCAGGAACGGAGTGGCCAGGTCGAGCGCGTGCGGCAGCCCGCGCGCCACCTCCTGGCACACGTACGCCAGGTCCATGCCCAGGTAGCTGCCCGAGCCGAGGTAGCGCAGCAGTTCGGCCTTGGCCGGCGACAGCACGACGAAGGCACGCCCGACGCCGCCGCCGCGCATCGCGGTCAGGACGTGTTCGATGGCCGCCTTCGGCAGCACCCGGCCGCCGACGTCGTGGTAGCCGACCTGGATCAGCTCCTTGGGCGCGCGGTACGGCGCGAGGCGCGTCCCGGCGCCTGCCGCAGGCACCACACCGAACCGACCCACCCGAAACACCCCCACGTGGTAGCGCTTCCATGTACGCAGTTGTGCGAATGTATCGATGGTTCGTTGTGTTAATGTTGTGGATATGTTGTGGTCGCGGGGCCACTGACATTTACGTCGATCGTCCTTACGATCGGTCCATGTTGGAGCCCCGGGTGTCGGTCGTGCTGCCGCTGTTCGGCGACCACCGCGCCACACAGGTGCTGCCGCGGGTCTGTCGTGCCTGGCTCGCCCAGGACGTCCCGTGCGAGATCGTGATCGGCGTCGGCCCGGACACGGAGGTCCCCGACCTGCCCGACGACCGCATCCGGCTGGTCTTCGCCGACCAGGGCCCGTCCGCGGCCGGACCGTTGCGCAACCTCGCGGCCGCGGCCGCCCGCGGATCGACGTTCTACCTCGGCGACGCCGACATCGTGCCGCTCGGCACCGACTACCTCACCAGGGCGCTGGAGCTGGGCCGGGATCGGGTGGTGATCCAGCCCTGGCTCTACCGCCTCGTCGACAGGTCCGGCACCCGCGACGACCTCGTCCTGGAGAACCCCCGTTTCGGCCGCGTCTGCCACGTCGACGCGGGCCCCGATGGCCGCCTGCAACCCGTCGGACCGGAGCGGTTCCTGTGGCAGGGCCGCGACTGCATGATCGTCGAACCCCCGCCGGGGGTCGGCTGGAACGTCCGCGAGGGGTCGCCCTGGTTCCCGCCGCCCTACCACTGGGGCGGCTTCCTCGTCGAGCGCAAGCTGTTCGACGACGTCGGCGGCTACTGCACCATCTACTCCGGCTGGGGATGCGAGGACGACGACCTGATCGCCAAGCTGGAGGGCCGTATCGAGGTGATGCGCGCCTGGCGCGCCGCGCGCGGGCTGGCCTGCCTGCACTTCGAACACTCGCGTACGCACACCGTGACGCTGCCCGCCAACCAGGAGATCCTGGCCCGGCGGCTGGACCGCGGGGTCGACGCGATGATCGCAGAGGACCGGTAGATGGACGCCAGTGCCGCGATCGCGGTCACCGACCTGCGGAAGACCTACGGCACCACCACCGCCCTCGACGGGGTCTCGTTCGAGGTCGGCCAGGGCGAGTTCTTCGGGCTGCTCGGCCCCAACGGCGCGGGTAAGACCACCACCCTGGAGATCGTGGAAGGGCTGCGGCGCCCCGACTCCGGCCAGGCCCTGATGTTCGGTGCGCCATCCTGGCCGCCCAACCCGGACCTGATGCGGCGCATCGGCGTGCAGTCGCAGACGCCGGCGTTCTTCGAGCGGCTGACGGCCGCCGAGCAGATCCACGCGTTCGCGAAGCTCTACCGGGTCCCCGCCGTGCGTGCCGACGAGATGCTGGCCGCCGTCGGCCTGTCCGACAAGGCCCGGACCCGGGTCGAGCAGCTGTCGGGCGGGCAGGCCCAGCGCCTGGCGATCGCCTGCGCGCTCGTCCACGATCCGCAGCTGGTGTTCCTCGACGAGCCCACCGCCGGACTCGACCCCCAGGCCCGGCGCAACCTCTGGGACCTGCTCCGGGACATCAACGCCGCCGGCCGGACCGTCGTGCTGACCACGCACTACATGGACGAGGCCGAGGCGCTCTGCCACCGGGTCGCCATCATCGACCACGGACGCATCCTCGAATGCGGACCGCCCGAGACGCTGATCCAGAAGGCCGACGCGGTCACCCGCGTCATCGCTCAGGCGGCCCTGGTCGACGCCGGTGAACTGCGCCGGCGGTTCCCCGAGGCGACCGTCACCGAGGATGACACCCGGATCGTCATCGCCAGCCCCGATCCCGCGCCGGTGCTCGCCGAGCTGGCAGCCCGCGGCGCGCTGCGCGACCTGGTGGTCAAGGGCGCCACCCTGGAGGACGCCTACCTGACGCTGACCGGGCGGGAGTATCGCGCATGAACGGCCTCGGAACCCTGTCGCAGATCCTGCTGCGCGGCTACCTGCGCGACAAGGCGTCGCTCTTCTTCACCCTGGCCTTCCCGCTGCTGTTCCTGGTCCTACTCGGCGGGCTGTTCGGCGGCGCCGACACCGCGCCGCAGGTGAAGGTCGCCGTCGTCGGCCCGGTCGACGTGCTGGACGCGCTGACCGACGGGCAGCGGGCCCAGATCGGCCAGGTGCTCGCCATCACCCGGACCACCGACCTGGCCGCGGCGCTGGACCAGGTGCGCTCCGGCGACGAGACGGCCGCCATCGTCCAGCAGGGCACGCAGGTGCAGGTGCACTACTCGGCCGCCGACCCGTCCTCGGCCGCCACCGTGCGCAGCGTCGTGGAGTCGCTGGTGCAGGGGGCCAACCTGGCCGCCACCGGGCAGCCGCCCCGGTTCACCGTCTCGGTCACCACCGTCCAGGACGCGTCCGTCAAGCAGATCCAGTACCTCACGCCTGGCATCCTCGGGTGGGCCATCGCCACCGGCGCCACCTTCGGCGCCGCGTCGACCCTGGTCGTCTGGCGCCAGCGCAGGCTCACCCAGCGGCTGGCGCTCAGCCCCGTCGGCGTCCCGGCGGTTGTCGGCGCGCGGATCCTGGTCAGCCTCGGCCTGGCACTGGCGCAGACGCTGCTGTTCCTCGGCATCGCGGCCGCCTTCTTCGATCTTCAGCTCACCGGGGCGTGGTGGCTGGCGATCCCGCTCGTCCTCGCCTCGACCCTGGCGTTCCTGTCGGTCGGGCTGCTCGCCGGGGCGACCACGAGATCCGTCGAAGCCGGCAACGCCGTCTGCAACATCGTCGTCATCCCGATGGCGTTCCTGTCCGGGTCGTTCGTTCCGCTGAGCTTCGCGCCCGACTGGCTGCAGGCCGCCTCGCTGGTGCTGCCCCTGCGCCAGTTCAACGAGGGCGTGCTCGACGTGCTCAGCCGCGGCGGGGGCATCGGCGACGTCGTGGTGCCCCTGGCCGTGCTGCTCGGCTTCGCCGCCGTGCTCACCACGGTCGCCGTCCGCCTGATCCGCCGCGAAGCCGACTGAGAGGGCACCGGACACGTGAGCCGCCGAGGCGTGTACTTCGTCGCCAACGACGCCGTCCTGGACCAGGCCATCGCCTTCCTGAACAGCTTCCGCGCGCACAACCCGACGATCGCGCTGTGCCTCATCCCCTACAACGACGACGTGGCGGGCCTCGTCCGGCTGGCCGGCGAGTACGACTTCGGCATCTGGTCCGACGACGACACGTTGGCCTGGTGCGACGGCGTGAGCCGGCGGTTCCACGACCGCACCGTCGGCCAGTACCGGAAGCTGGCGATGTGGGAGGGCCCGTTCGACGAGTTCGTCTACATCGACACCGACACCGTCGTGCTGACCGACATCGGCTTCGTGTTCGCCCATCTGGAGGACTTCGGCTTCGTCGCCTCGCACTCCAACATCCCGCAGATCCGCAAGTGGGTGTGGAAGGACTCGATCTACGACGCGCAGGTCCTCACCGGGCGGCAGATCGCCTACGCGGCCAACACCGGCTTCCTGGTCTCCCGCAGGCAGTGTCTGCCGCGTACGGCGGTCGACGAGCGGCTGCCCGCCGCGGTCGCGCTGGCCGAGCACATGGAGCTGTTCTGCTGCGAGCAGCCGCTGCTGAACTACCTCATCGTGACCTCGGGCGTCCGCCACGGCAGCCTGATGACGATCGCGGCGAAGACGCGCTCGTGGCACATTCCCATGGAGCGCTGGGCGGGCGATCCCTCCTACGTGGTCGAGGACGGCCGCGTGGTCGTGCCGGATTCGCCGCATCTGCTGATGCACTGGGCAGGCGAGTGGGCGCGGGCCCGGGACACCGGGGCGCAGATCCCCTACTTCGAGCTGTGGAACCACTACCGCCGACTTCGCGACCCGCAGGAGACGCCATGACCGCCGCAGCCGACATCGCCGTGATCGGCGGATCCGGCCTCTACAGCCTGCTCGACGGGGGCTACGAGGTGCGACCGGACACCCCGTACGGCGCCGCGTCCGACGCGATCACCGTCGGGGAGGTGGCCGGGCGGCGGGTGGCGTTCCTGCCCCGGCACGGCCGGGACCACCGCCACCCGCCGCACCGCATCCCCTACCGCGCCAACCTGTGGGCGCTGCGCGCGCTCGGCGTACGGCAGATCCTCGCCCCCTGCGCCGTCGGAGGCCTCACCGCCGGCCTCGGGCCGGGCTCGTTCGTGCTGCCAGACCAGCTCATCGACCGGACCAGCGGCCGGGAACGCACCTACGTCGACACCGGAGCGGCGCACGTCAACTTCGCCGACCCGTACTGCCCCGCCGGGCGTCAGACGGTCCGCGACACCGCCGCCGCCACCGGCCTGGACCTCACCGGCACCGGAACCATGGTCGTCATCGACGGGCCGCGCTTCTCCACCCGCGCCGAGTCCCGCTGGTATGCCGCCTGCGGCGGCACCGTGATCAACATGACCGGCGCGCCCGAGGCGGCCCTGGCCCGCGAACTCGCCCTGTGCTACACGACGATCGCGCTCGTCACCGACCTCGACGCGGGCGTCGACGGCGACCACGGCGTCACCCTGGACGAGGTGTTCCGCGTATTCAAGGACAACACCGAACGCATGCGGGCGCTGCTGCTGACCACCATCGCGAACCTGCCCGGCCAGCGTGACTGCCCCTGCCCGGCCGCGCTGGACGGCCTCCAGGTGGCCTTCGATCTGCCCTGACCGGCCGCGATCCGCGGGGCCGCCCGGGTGGTGCCGGACAGCCCCGCCGGGCGGTCGTCAGTGCGCGACCGGGCAGCCGTTGGTGAGCTTGCCGAGGAACTGGTTCGGGTCGTAGTAGTGCTCGACCTCCAGCAGCTTCAGGTCGTCGCTGACCTTCGCCACGCTGATCCCGAACATCTCGATCGTCTTACCGTCCGGCTGGTGGCCGTGGTACTCACCCTCGAACGCGCCCCAGTGCCGCCACTTGAACGTGACCACCGGGGGCGGGCTGATGACCTCCAGGACCTCCCAGTAGAACCCGTTCGGGAACGCCTTGTGGAAGATGTGGTGCGAGGAGTCGAACGACTCCTGGCCGCTGCGGTAGAACGGGCTGTCCCCGATGAGGATGTTGTAGCTGCCGATGTCGGCGATGTCCTGCGCGCTGGCCCACGGCCCGCCGTTGACGTTGGTGCGGAAGTGCTCGGTCACCATCGACACCCAGGTCGCCGGGTCCTTCTTGTACGAGACCTCCATCTCGAAGACCTGGACGATGCTCTCGACGATCGCCTCGAGCGAGTCGGGCGCGTGCTGGGTGGTGCGCTGGCCCGGCATGACGGTGTGGGACAGGTGGTAGTCGGGGGTGGTGCCGTCACGCCAGGCGGACGTCTCGGCGGCCTCGATGACGGCGGTGCGGCCTTGCAGCCACAGGGGGGTTTCAGACATGACGGAATTCCGCCCTTTCACGAGCAATGAGGGGTGACGGCAGGCCGGCCGCCTGCCGGAAGCCACGGAAGGACGCATGCGGCCACGAACCACCGGCGATCATCGGCGGTGGTGGCTCGACGCAGGGTCGGCACGGGCAGGCGTCATGGCCCACCGCAACACCTCCCCCGCTCGATGGTCGCAGTGAGAGTATCGATGTCGCGACATCCATGGAAGTCCAAACCAGACTATTTATGATCGCCGTAACCGGAGCGGAACACCGTCCCGTCACGAGTGAACGACTCTTCAGCGAACGCGTGAATGCCCGTAGCATTCCGGTCCATGAGGGCATCGAAGCTGTCCGCGGCCGCTCTGCGGCGGGCGGGAATGGCGCTGGCCGCCGTAGTCGCCGTCACCACCGGCGCGGCCACCATGTCGGCTTCGGCCGCGGCGCCGCTGACGGTGGCCGCCGCCCTGTCCGCCCAGGACGGCCGCTCGGCGGCGGTGACCGGCTACATCGTCGGCCAGCCCACCGCCACGAACACGGTCATCAAGTCCGGGTTCACCGGCGACACCGCGTTCGCCATCGCCGACTCGGCCGCCGAGTCCAGCACCTCCCGGATGCTGTACGTGCAGGTCACGGCCGCCTACCGGAGCGCCTTCGGGCTGCAGAGCAACCCGGGGCTGATGGGCCGGTCGGTGACCGTCACCGGGACGCTCACGGCGTACTTCTCGCACGGCGGGCTCAAGGACCCGACCGCGATGAGCCTCACCGGCTCCTCCCCCGCGCCGTCGGCCAGCCCGACCGGATCGGGCGGGCCGTACGACAACACGTACTACGCCAGCGCGATCGGCAAGACCGGGAGCAGTCTGCGCACCGCGCTGCACAACATCATCAAGGTGCAGACGAAGATCACCTACGACCAGGTGTGGGAGGCGCTGAAGGTCACCGACCAGGACCCGAACAACGCCGGCAACGTGATCCTGATCTACAGCGGGCGCTCCCAGAGCAAGAGCACCAACGGCGGTGGCGTGAACGACTGGAACCGCGAGCACGTCTGGCCGCAGTCGCACGGCAGCTTCGGCACCGCGACCGGGCCCGGCACCGACCTGCACCACCTGCGGCCCGAGGACGTGACCGTCAACTCCACGCGCGGCAACAAGGACTTCGACCTGGGCGGCTCCACGGTGAGCGAGGCGCCGGGCAACTACACCGACGCCGACTCGTGGGAGCCGCGCAACGCGGTCAAGGGCGACGTCGCCCGCATGATCATGTATATGGCGATCCGGTACGAGGGCGAGGACGGCTGGCCCAATCTGGAGATGAACAACTCCGTCAACGGATCGGTCCCCTACCTCGGCAGGCTGTCGGTGCTGCTCCAGTGGAACCTGCAGGACCCGCCGGACACCTTCGAGAAGCGGCGCAACCAGGTCATCTACGACAGCTGGCAGGGCAACCGCAACCCGTTCATCGACCACCCGGAGTGGGCCACGGCGATCTGGGGAGGCTGAACGGCGTACCCCCGGATTGACTCGGCCCGCCGGGGGCCATAGCGTCCCCGACCGTGCTCCGCCTTCCCCTAGCGGCTCGCCTGGCCGCGGTCACCGCCGTGACGATCGTCCTGTCCGGATGCGCCACGGCCGCCACCAACGGCACCGACCCGGTGTTCGCCGGACCCGCGCCCACGACCGTTGCCCCGGCCGGCTCGGCCGCCGCGAGCCCGGTGACGGCGCCCACGGCCTCGGCCGGCGCCGGGCCGAGTCCGTCCAAGAGCGCCGCCGCCGCACCTAGCCGGTTCACCACGCTGAAGCCCGGGTCGAAGCTGCCCTCGGGCAGCCAGTGCGCGGCCTGGGTGCGCGCCCGCCCGAAGAAGGAGAACAAGGGCGCCAACCGCACCGCGAACAGGACCACCGGGCACAGGGTCGACCCGGCCGCGTTCGGCGACGGCGCCGCGCTGGCCAAGCGCGTCGACGGGCAGTTCACCGGCACCACCGAGGAGATCCTGCGCTGGGCCGCCTGCAAGTGGGGCGTCGACGAGGACATCGTCAAGGCGCAGGCCGCCATCGAGAGCTGGTGGCGGCAGGGCACGCTCGGCGACTTCGACACCGACGCGGCCGCCTGCCCCGCCGGGCACGGCCTCGGCGCGGACGGCCAGGCCGGCAAGTGCCCGCAGAGTTACGGCATCCTGCAGAACCGCTACCCCTACATGAAGAGCGCGTTCCCGGGCGCGATGCGGTCCACCGCGATGAGCGCCGATCTCGCGTATGCCGTCTGGCGCAGCTGCTTCGAGGGCAGGGAGGGCTGGCTCAACACGGTGGAACGCGGCCGGGAGTACGCCGCGGGCGACGCCTGGGGCTGCGTCGGCCGCTGGTTCTCCGGCCGCTGGCACACCGCCCCGGGCGAGCAGTACGTCGGCCGGGTCAGGGACTACCTGGACCGGCGGATCTGGCAGACCCCCGACTTCCAGCAGCCGTGAGCCCGGCCGACGAACCTCAGCCCACGTGCACGGGGGCCGGCTCGGCCGGACCGTCCTCGAACCGACCGGCCCGGACCACCGGCACGGCGATGAGCAGCGCGGCGGCCATACCGGACAGGATCACCACGGTCATCGCGACCGCGTCCGCGCCGAGCACGCCGACCATCGGCGCCGCGACGGCCCCGACGCCGAACTGCACCGCGCCCAGCAGCGCCGCCGCCGTCCCGGCCGCCTCGCCGTGGCGGGACATGGCCAGCGCGGGCGCGTTCGGCAGCGCCAGGCCGCCCGCGGCGAGCACCGCCCACAGCCCCGCGAGCAGCGCGGGCAGGCCGCCGGCCCCGGTCGCGGCGAGCAGCACCAGCGCGAGCCCGGCGAGGGTGCCCCCGGCCAGCGCGCCGAGCAGGATTCGCTGCGGGGGGTAACGGCGCAGCAGGCGCACGTTGAGCTGGGTGGCGCCGATGAGCCCGGCCGCCCCCGCGCCGAACGCGATCGCGAACTGCTGCTCGTCCAGGCCGTACTGCCCCTGCATCACGAACGACGACCCGGCGACGTAGGCGAACAGCGCGGCCATGGCCAGGCCCGCCACCAGCACCAGGCCCACGAAGGTCCGGTCGCGCAGGAGCGTGCGGTACATGCGCAGGGTTCCCGCGGCACCGCCGGACTGCCGCCGGGACACGGGCAGGGTCTCCCGCAGGAAGAACGTGGCGACCAGCGTCAGCGCGATGCCGAACCCGGCCAGCGCGACGAACACGCCCTGCCACTGCGTCCAGCGCAGCAGCGCGCCGCCGAGGGTGGGCGCGAGCACCGGCGCGGCGCCCATGACCAGCATCAGCCGGGAGAACAGCTTCGCGAAGGCCGAGCCGTCGAACAGGTCCCGTACGACGGCCATGGCCACCACCGACGACGCGGCGACGCCGAGTCCCTGCAGGACGCGCAGCACCCCGAGCGTCGCGACGTCGGGGGCGACGACGCACAGGGCGGAGGCGACGACGTGCAGGACGAGGCCGTAGATCAGCGGGCGGCGGCGGCCGTACGCGTCGGACAGCGGTCCGATCACGAGCTGGCCCAGGCCGAGGCCCGCCAGGGTGCCGGTGAGCGTGAGCTGGACCGCGGTGGAGGTGGTGTGCATCGCGTCGGTGATGGCGGGCAGGGCCGGCAGGTACATGTCGATGGTGAGCGGGCCGATCGCGATGAGCGAGCCGAGCACGAGCACGAGGCGCAGCCGTTGCGCACCGGTCATCAGGTCCCCCGGCATCGCCGGGGCGGTGTCCATGGCCGGAGCCGCGTCTAGGGTCGAGGTCACGTCTGTCATCAAATCCCCCGACCATCGGATGATTTCCCTACACGCCGGTAGGTGTCGAGCATCACAACCAGGTCTTACGGAACGTCGCCGGCCCCGATGCCCAGATCCGCAGGTCAGCCGCCCTGGCGGTCCTTGAGCCAGGTCGCGGCGCGGCGGGCCGACGCCCGGGACAGCCACGCGTCCTGCACCACCTCGGCCAGCTCACCGCGGGTCAGCTCGCCGATGCGGCTCCCCCGCAGCAGCACCGACGGATGGCCGTTGAAGTGCGGCGTGGTGAAGAACGGCGACGACTCGTCCTGCACCATCGCCTGCTTGTCCGCGTCGGACGGCACCCAGAACACGATCACGTCGGGGTAGCGCTCGCCGGTTTCCGGATCGAACGCGTCGGGCCGCGGGTTGCGGAAGAAGACGAACGACCTGCCGCCGACCTGGTAGACGGGGTTCTCGCCGGTGCCGTACACGACGGTGACGTGCGGCATCGCCTCGGCCAGCTCGTGCACGTCCTCGACCCGCGCGGGCCTCGCCTCGTCGGACACCGGCCCAGCATATGCGGCATACGGCGGCGGCACAGGGATGCCTTGTAGGATGGCCCGCGAGTGAAGGGGCTGATGTCGTGGTTGGCCGGGGCAGGAGCGTCGAGACGCGGGCGCCGCTGAGCCGTGACCGGGTGCTGCGGGCGGCGGTGAAGCTCGCCGACGAGGGCGGCATCGCGTCCGTCACGATGCGCCGTCTGGCCGAGGAGCTCGACGCCGAGGCGATGTCGCTCTACCACCACGTGGCCAACAAGGACCAGGTGCTGGACGGCGTCGTCGACGCCGTCGCCGCCGAGATCAACGAGGCTGTCTCCCGGCTCACGCTGCCCGCCGAGGGTCCGGCGTGGAAGGAGGCCGCGCGGCGGCGCATCCTGACCGCCCGGCAGGTGCTGCTGGGCCACCCGTGGGCGCCCGCGGTGTTCTCGACGCGGACCACGACCAGCCCCGAGGTGCTGCTCTACTTCGACGGCCTGCTCGGCATCATGCGGGCCGGCGGCTTCTCCAACGACCTGGCCCACCACGCCATGCACGCGCTCGGCAGCCGGGCGATCGGTTTCAGCCAGGAGCTGTTCAGCCCGACCGGCGGGCCGACCACCGGCGAGCCCGATCCGGCAATGGCCGCGATGGCCGCCCAGCTGCCCAACCTGGTGGGCATGCTGGCCGAGGTCGCGCACGACGATCCTGATTCGACCCTCGGCTGGTGCGACGACCAGGCGGAGTTCGAGTTCGGACTGGATCTGCTGCTCGACGGCCTCGACCGTCGCCGCTGACCCCTTTCTGGCACATCCCTTTCCTGCCCGGCCCTTGACCGCCTTACGGCGTAAGGCTACCTTACAGCGTAAGACAGACTTACGCCGTAAGGTCAGGAGTGTTCGATGAAGGCATACGTGATCAACTCCTTCGGTCCCCCGGAGAACCTGCTGCTCAGCGAGGTCGACAAGCCCGTGCCGGGGCCGGGTGAGGTGCTGCTGCGGGTGCGTGCCACGTCGATCAACCCGTACGACTGGCACCACATGCGCGGCGAGCCGTTCGTCGCCCGGTTCATGGGCGGCGGGCTCGGCCGGCGGCCCCACCCGATCCTCGGCTGCGACGTCGCGGGCGAGGTCGCGGCGCTCGGCCCCGGAGTGAGCGCACTCCAGCTCGGCGACGCGGTCTACGGCCTGGTCAAGCACGGCTCGTTCGCGGAGTACATGTGCGCCCCCGCGGAGAACCTCGTCGCCAAGCCCGCCGCGCTGTCGTTCGAGCAGGCCGCGGCGGTGCCCATGGCGGGGGTGACGGCGCGGGTCGCGGTGCACGACAACGCGGGGACCGCACCCGGCGGCCGGGTCCTCGTCAACGGCGCGAGCGGTGGCGTGGGCACGTTCGCCGTGCAGCTGGCGCGAGCCGCGGGCGCCGAGGTGGCCGGGGTGTGCAGCGGCCGCAACGCCGAGCTGGTGCGCTCGCTCGGCGCCACCGAGGTCTACGACTACACCAAGCAGGACTTCACGCGGCTGGCCCGCGGCTTCGACGCGCTGGTCGACATCGCGGGAAGCCCGCCGGTCCGGGCCGCGCGGCGGGTGCTGCGGCCCGGTGGGGCGTACGTCGTCATCGGCGGCGATGCCGGGCGCTGGCTGCGGCCCATCGACCACTTCATGGCGGTGCAGCTGACCGGTGCCCTGACCAGGCAGCCGTCGGCGGTCACCGGCTTCGGGATCGGCGCGGACAGCGCACGGCACCTGACCGAGCTGGCCCCGCTGTTCGAGAACGGGCAGGTCACCCCGGTTATCGCCCGGGGCTACGCGTTCGCCGAGCTGCCCGCGGCGGTCCGGTTCGTCGAGGCGGGGCACGCGCCGGGCAAGGTCGTGGTCACCGTCGCCTCCGAGTAGGCCGGTGAAGATCACTGTCTCGTGTCAGAAGGTGCGGCCTGGCCCGGCTTTTTGACACGAGACGCCGATCTTCGCCAGGCGGCGGCTCACCGGGGGTACGCGGGCGCGGTCGTCGGCTCCACCGGCCTGAGGCTACCGGCGCGGTCAGACGGCGTACTCGTCCACCAGGCCGGAGAGGATGTCGCGGGTGCGGTGCAGCGCGGTGAGCTGCGCCTCGACCCGGTCCAGTTCGGTGCGCAGGCGTTCGGCCAGCCAGGGGGTACGGATCGCGCGCTCGGTGATGCAGGGCAGCACGTCGTGGATGGTGCCGCTGGACAGACCCGCCGCGAGCAGCGACTGGATGAGCCGGACCCGCTCGACCGCCCCGTCGGGATAGTGCCGCTGCCCGCCGCCACTGCGCTCGCTGGCGAGCAGCCCCTGCTCCTCGTAGTAGCGCAGCGAGCGGGCGCTCGCGCCGGTCGCGGCGGCCAGATCGCCGATACGCATGGATGTCGCTCCCGTCACAACACTTGACCCTGACGTCAATGTCAGGTTTTACCGTACCCGCATGACCGCGACGACGACCCTGCTGGGTTCCCTGCTCACCCCGACCACGCTCGCCGGGCTGCCGCTGAGCAGCCGCTTCGCGATGGCGCCGATGACCCGCTTCCGCTCCCCCGGCGGAGTGCCCACGCCCGAGGTGGCCGCCTACTACCGGCGCCGGGCCGAGCACGGCGTCGGCCTGATCATCACCGAGGGCGTGCTCGTCGACCATCCCAGCGCCGGTCACGAGACGACCGTCCCGCGCCTGACCGCCGGAGCGGCCGAGGACGGCTGGCGGCGGGTCACCAACGAGGTGCACGCCGGCGGCGGCCGGATCGCGGCGCAGCTCTGGCACCTCGGCAGCGCCCGCGAGCCGGTGGACGGGGTGGCGGCGTGGACGCCGTCGGGCGAGCCCGGCGGCAGCCGCGCGATGACCCTCGCGGACATCGACACGCTGCTGGCCGCGTACGCCGAGGCGGCGGCCGGGGCGGTGCGGGCCGGGTTCGACGCGGTCGAGATCCACGCCGCGCACGGGTACCTGCTCGACGAGTTCCTGTGGCCGCACACCAACCGGCGCACCGACCGCTTCGGCGGATCCCCGGCCGCCCGCGCGGCGTTCCCGGCCGAGGTGATCCGGGCGGTACGCGGCGCGGTGCCCGCCGCGATGCCGGTGATCGTGCGGTTCTCGCAGTTCAAGGAGCGTGACTTCACGGCGCGGATCGCGGAGTCGCCCGCCGAGCTGGCGGTGATCCTCGACGCGTTCGCCGCGGCCGGGGCCGACGTGCTGCACGCTTCGCAGCGCCGCTTCGCCGAGCCGGTGTTCGGCGGCTCGGCGCTCAACCTGGCGGGCTGGGCGGGACGCCTGACCGGCCTGCCGACGATCACCGTCGGCTCGATCGGCCTGGACGGTGCCTTCTTCACCTCCGGCGCGCTGGACGAGCTGGTCCGCCGCCACGACGCGGGCGAGTTCGACGTCGCCGCACTGGGGCGCATCCTGCTCGGCAACCCGGCCTGGGTGAGCCACGCCGCCGCCGGCCGGTTCGGCGAGATCCGCGACTACCGCAAGAGCGACGAGGACACGTTCTTCTGAAGCCGGTCGCGGCCGCTCGACTTCACTCGATGATCCTGCGTAGGACCGTGGCCAGCTCAGCCGGGCGTTCGTGCCACGGCTGATGCCCCGCGCCGTCGATGACGTGCATCCGCGCGCCCGGCACGGCGGCGGCGAGTGCCGCCACGGCGCTCGCGGGCCGGGGGTCGGCCGCGCCGTGCACGAACCAGCAGGGCAGATCGAGCGCGGCGGCCTGCGCCAGGACCGCTGCGTCGGCGCGGCGCTTCGTCTCGCCGTTGAGCAGGCGGTGCGCCTCGGTGTTGATCGGCACGTCGGGGCAGGCGTCAGCCATCGCGAGCGCCCACCCGGACACCGGGTCGGCGTGGTCGGTGCACCAGTTCAGCGCCCGCCACTCGGCCTCCTCGTCGCGCGAGCGCGCCGGCCGCGCCGTCAGGTCCGCCAGCCGCGCCGCCTGCGCCGCGGTCAGCCGCCGCGCCTTCTCCTGCTGGTACGCGCTGCGCCAGTCGCCCACACCGACGCCGCTGAGATAGCCCAGCGCGCTGGTGTGCCGTGGATGTGCGACCGCGTAGTCGAAGGCGAGCGTCGCCCCGAAGGAGTGGCCGAGCACGGCCCAGCGCTCGTGCGCCCAGTGCCGCCGCAGCTGCTCGACGTCGTCGACGAACCTGGCCATGGTGTACCCGTCCGACAGGTCGGAGCCGCCGCACCCGCGCTGGTCGAAGCGGTGCACGACGGTGTACGGCGCGAGCATGTCGGCGACGGGCGCGAGGTAGTCCCACATGCCCGGCCCGCCGTGCAGCAGCACCACGGGCGACAGGGTGCTCGGCGTGCCGGTGGTCCAGGTGCGCAGCCGTACGCCGTCGTCCATGGCGACCATCCGCATCGGAGGATGATACGGCTAGCGCGGCGCGGGCAGGCGGATGGTGAAGGTGGTGCCCGCGCCGACCGCGCTGGTCAGCGAGATCGAGCCCTGGTGGTCCAGCACGATCTGCCGGGTGATGGCCAGCCCCAGGCCGCTGCCGCCGCTGCTGCGCCGCCGCGCCGGGTCGGCCCGCCAGAACCGGTCGAACACCCGCCCCTGGTCGGCGTCGGCGATTCCGCTGCCCCGGTCGACGACCTTCAGCAGCACCTCGCGGCCCACCCGGACCGCCTCCAGGGTCACCGTCGCACCGGCCGGCGAGTGCCGCACCGCGTTGGTGACGAGGTTGCCCAGCGCCTGGCGCAGCCGGTCGGGGTCGCCCTCCACCACGACGGCGGGGTCGGCGACGACGTCCAGTTCGACGGAGGCCGCCGAGGCCGACGGCTGGTGGGCCGTGCGGCAGCTCTCCAGCAGGTCGCCCAGGCTGACCGGGGCGCGGTGGTACCGCAGCTCCCCCGCTTCGGCCAGGGCGAGGGTCTGCAGGTCGTCGACGATCCGCTGCTGCAGCAGGGTCTCCTCGTGCAGCGAGCGGAACAGCGCCGCGTCTGCGGTGACCAGCCCGTCTTCCAGTGCCTCCAGGTATGCCCTGAGGTTGGCCAGCGGCGTGCGCAGCTCGTGCGCCACGTCGGCGATCATCCGGCGCTGCCGCTCCTCGCTGCGCTGCAGGGAGTCCGCCATGCGGTTGAACGTGACCGCGAGCCGGGCCAGCTCGTCGCCGCCCGCGACGGTGACCCGCTGCTCCAGGGCGCCCTCGCCGAAGCGCCGGGCGGCGACCGTCAGCCCGCGGATCGGGCGCAGCACGTGCCGGCTCAGCAGCAGCGTGCCGAGCATGATGGGCACCGTGACCACGCCGACCGCCAGCGCGATCGGGGTGGCCGAGATGGTGCCCTCGGGCGCGTCCACGGCCAGCCGCAGCGGCTCGGGCCCGGTGGTGCCGATCCGGGCCAGGAACGCCTCCTGCATACAGGCCAGCTCAGAGCGGACCGGATCGGCGGCGCCGGGCGTGGCGGCGGATGAAGGCGCCACGGCCGGCGCGGCCGCGGCCGACGCGCACTGCGCGACCTCGGCCTCGTCGCGGCGCAGCGACTCCGGAGTGCTGCCGGTCCCCAGCCCGCAGGTCTGCAGAACATCGTGGGGCACGGCGGGGTAGGTGAAGGAAGGCACGCCGTAGGCGACCGTGAGGAGCCTGGGATCGTAGCCGTGCCTGGTCACGCAGGCCGCGAAGCGCACCTCCCGCCGGTAGCCCTCCATCGAGTCGGCCACCTGATCGCGCATCTTGGCGCCGACCCAGACGGGCACCTCGAACCGGGGGCGGGCGTCGATGAGCGTGGTCAGATCCGTGATCGGCTCGACCGGCTGGTCCAGCAGCAGCGCGGTGTCGACGATGCCCTCCCGGAACTGCTGGGTGTCCAGGCGGATCCGGCGGCCGGTCTGCCGGGCGAGCCGCTCGGCCAGGTTGGCCACGCCCTCCCAGGTGCCGTGGTCCTGGCCGTAGCGGGTGATCTCGTCGGCGATCTGCTGCATCACCCGCTGCTGCGTCTCGGCGGACCGGGCGACCTCGCTCTTGGCGAAGGCCAGCGTCACGTAGGTGCTCGCGCCGGTGGCGACGAGCGCGACCAGCGCGACGAGGACGAACACGCGCACCCGGAACGTCATCCGGCCGCCTCCGGGATCCGGTAGCCTCGCCCGTAGACCGTCTGCACGTAGCGCGGCTCGGCCGGGTCCTGCTCGATCTTGCGGCGCAGGTTCATGACGTGCACGTCCACGGTCCGCTCCAGCACGTCCTGGTCGAAGCCGAAGGCGCGGTCGATGATCTGCGCGCGGGTGAAGGCGCGGCCGGGTTCGGCGGCGAGCACCTCCAGGATGCCGAACTCCTTGGCGGTCAGCGTGACCAGCCGCCCGTCGACCCGCACCTCGAAGCGGTCGGGGTCGACGACCAGGTCGCCGACGACCAGCGGCGTCCTGGTCCCGCCGGTGAGCACGCCGGAGCGGCGCAGCAGGGCGCGGATCCGGGCGACGAGCTGGCGGGGGCTGTACGGCTTGGTGATGTAGTCGTCGGCGCCCAGGTCGAGGCCGAGCAGGATGTCGTTCTCGGTGCTGCGTGCGGTGAGCAGGATGATCGGCACGTCCGACTCGCCGCGCAGGATGTGGCACACGTCGAGCCCGTCGACCAGCGGCATCATCACGTCCAGCACGACCAGGTCGGGTTTGCGCGCCCGGCACTGGTCGAGCGCGGCCCGCCCGTCGGCGACCGACAGCACGCTGTGGCCCTCGTGCTCCAGGTACATGCGGATGACGTTCGCCTGTTTGGGATCGTCCTCCGCGACCAGGATCCTCGCCGTCATCGCGTCACCTCCGTGCGTCCGGCCAGGGCAGTGTGCCCGCACCGGTGTGAAGAACCCGTTAAGGCCGAGCCCCGGGCGGCCACATCGACCGCACATCGGCTCTTGATCGGGTCTTAACAAGCCGGCCCATACCGTCCGCTCGATCGCCGGACTGGACGGAGGCATCGTATGTGCGGCTTTGTGGTCTTCATCAGCGCCGAGGGTGTGGGGGACGCGCGGGAGGTGGTGCATGCCGGCCTGTGCGCGATCCGGCACCGGGGGCCGGACGACTCGGTGGTGACGGTCCCGCAGCCCGGGGTGACGATGGGCTTCCAGCGGCTGGCCATCATCGACGTGGCGGGCAGCCGCCAGCCGCTGACCCACGCCGGGCGCTGGGACCTGTGCTTCAACGGCGAGGTGTACAACTACCGCGAGCTGCGCGAGGAGCTGGCGCGGGAGTTCGGTGCGGTGTTCGCGACGGCGGGTGACGCCGAGGTGCTCGCGGCGGCGTTCCACCACTGGGGTCCGGGGGCGGTGCGGCGGCTGCGGGGCATGTTCGCGTACGCGCTGTGGGACCGGCAGGAGCGGCGGCTGCACGCCGGGCGTGACCCGTTCGGCATCAAGCCGCTGCACTACGCGGTGACGCCGGCCGGGCTGTGGCTGGCCAGCGAGCGCAAGTCGCTGCCCGGCGGGGGCGGGGTGGACCCGGACGCGCTGGCGCACTACGTGTCGCTGCAGTACGTGCCCGAGCCGTACACGATGGACCGGGCGGTGCGCCGGGTGCCCGCCGGACATGCGCTGACCTGGGAGCCGGGCGGGCAGGTGCGGCTGGACCGGCACTTCCGGCCGGGGTTCGCGCCGCGTGCCGGGGTGAGCGAGCAGGAGCTGACGACACGGGTGCGGGACGCGCTGCGGGACAGCGTGCGGGCGCACATGGTCGCCGACGTGCCGGTCGGGGCGTTCCTGTCCGGCGGCGTCGACTCCAGCGCGGTCGTGGCGCTGGCCAGCGAGGTGAAGCCGGACCTGCAGGTGTTCTCCGCCGGGTTCGACATCCCCGGATACTCGGAGCTGGACCTGGCCGCGGAGACCGCGCAGGGCCTGGGGCTGCGCTTCACACCGACCGTGGTCACCGCCGCCGACGTGCTGCGGGAGCTGCCGCGCATCGCCTGGCACCTGGACGACCCGCTGGCCGACCCGTCGCTGATCCCGCTGTTCTTCCTGGCGCGCACCGCGTCCCGGCAGGTGCGGGTGGTGCTGTCCGGTGAGGGCGCCGACGAGCTGTTCGGCGGGTACGAGATCTACCGCGAGCCGTTCGCGACGGCGCCGGTGCAGCGGCTGCCCCGCGCCGTGCAGGGCACGCTGCGGCAGGTGTCGCGGGCGATGCCGGAGGGGGTGCGCGGCAAGAGCTACCTCGACCGGGCGACCACCCCGCTGGAGCAGCGCTACTACGGCAACGCCCGGATCTTCGACGCCGAGCAGAAGGCGCGGCTGCTGCACGGGCGGCCGGCGGTCCCGCGCACGGCGGTGACCGACGAGGTGTACGCCGAGACCGCGCACCTCGACCCGGTGAGCCGGATGCAGCTCGTCGACCTGCACACCTGGCTGCCCGGCGACATCCTCACCAAGGCCGACCGCATGTCCATGGCGCACTCGCTGGAGCTGCGCGTGCCGTTCCTGGACCAGCGGGTGTGGGAGGCCGCCGCGAGCGTGCCCGCCGCGCTGCGGGTCTCCCCCGACAGTCCCCAGACGAAGCGGCTGCTGCGGGCCGCCGTGGCGGGCCTGCTCCCGGCGCCCGTCGCGCAGCGGCGCAAACTCGGCTTCGCCACGCCCGCCCGGGTGTGGCTGCGCGGCGACATCGGCGACTGGGCGCACGAGCTGCTGTCCCGCTCCGCGGCCGGGGCGCACCTGGATCTGGCGTACGCCCGCAGCCTGCTCGTGGCGCACCAGCGCGGGGAGGCCGACCACTCGCGCAAGGTGTGGACCGTGCTGATGTTCTGCCTGTGGCACGCGATCTTCGTCGAGCGCTCGATCGACCCGTTCGCCGGGACGGCCCGGCCGGTGCCCGTCGCGGGCGCGGCCCGGTGAGGCCGTCACACCGGCGGCCCGGTGTAGCGCCTGCCGTCCAGGTAGGGCCAGGGGTTGGCGGTGCAGCCCTTGAGGCCGAACGTCTGCTGCTGCATGGTCGGGGCGGGCCTGCCCTTGCCGGGGCACTTCTCGTGGTTGCGCCCCAGCTCGTGCCCGACCTCGTGGTTGATGACGTACGCGCGGTAGACCGACAGCTCGGTGCCGCCGTCGACGTAGTCGGGCACGGACAGCCGCCAGCGGTTGAGGTTGATGACGACCCGGCCGGGCAGGCGGCACGAGGTGTAGGAGACGCCGTCGACGCGGGTGTCCATGTAGCCGGTCGCGCACAGGCGGCGGGTGGTCTCCCCGGTCGCGAGCAGGATCGTGAAGTCGTACGCCGACCCGCCGGCCACCCGCTGGAGCCGCCGCTCACCGCTGCCGATCCAGCTGCGGGGATCGCCGAGCGTCTGCTCGACGGTGCGGGTGAACCCGGCCAGCTCGGCATCGGCGACGTTGGTCTCGGCGGCCACCCGGAACCGGCGCAGCCCGCCCGCGCTGCCGAACACCTTGCTGCGCCCACCGGCGTACCGCCACGTGCCCGGCCCCGACGCCGGGAACTCCCCGTCCAGCCGGTACACCGGCGCGGGTGACGGAGAGGTGCGCGGGGCGGCACTCGGGGACGGGCTCGCCGCCTCGCTCGGCGGGACGGGCACGGGGACGGCTGCCGGCCCGGCCGTCCCGCGCAGCAACCCGAACCCGACCAGCACCGCCCCGCCGAGCAGCAACAGCACGGCCCACCACCGGCCCACCGTGCCGCGGGTACGGCGCCGCTGCCCCGTCCGGGCACCTCGGGAAGCCTGATCGGTCTGCGAAGTCACGCGGGCACGCTAGGCACCGGCTGATCAAGAACTTTTGAAGATCCGATCCGGCACTGATGGCGTCTTGCCTGGTCAACAGCGGACGGGAGGCCGGATCCCGGCCCACCTGCCCGAGCCCGTGCCTGTTCGGGGCACCCACGCGGCCTCGGCAACTGGTAGTGGGCTCCGGGCGCTTCATGTGCTTCCTCTACTTCGTCCTGGAATCCGCCTGAAAGGAAACTGCGGGGACAGGCCTTGGTCCTGAAAGAACCTGCGGAAACCCTTGCCCTGAAACGGAAGCAGCCTTAGGTTGCATTGATGATCCTCAGTGAACGGCCTTCCCCTGACCCTCCTCGGGACGTCGGCCACGGCGAGCTGCGGCCCGAGGAGCTAGATGGCATCGCCTACCTGCGGGGACTTTCGAGACGGGGATTCCTCACCAGCGCCGCGCTGGCGGCGTCCGGGGTGTCGGCCGCCTTCGCGCTGCTGCCCGACTCCGCTCAGGCCGCCGGCAGCTACCAGCGTCCGTGCGGAATCGTCCGGATCTCGAGTTCCTGGCAGGACCACCGGAACCGGACGCCGCCTTCGGGCGAGCCGGGCACCGACTACGCGGTCGGCATCGGCACGCCCGTCATGGCCGCCGCGAGCGGCACGATCCGTTTCGTGAAGACAGACACCTCCACCGCGACCGGCCGCGTCGTGGGGATGGCCCATGACGACGGCAACTACACCCGGCACCTGCACCTGTCGCGGATCAGCGTCTCCACCGGTCAGCGTGTGTCGCGCGGCCAGACCATCGCCTACTCCGGCGCCTCGGCGAACGGCAGCGACAGCGGTGTCGGGCCACATGTGCACACCAGTCTCTGGCTGAACACGGGCAGCCCCACGAACTTCGCCGCGACGGTGGACTTCGAGACCTACGCCGGAGACGTCGCCAACCCGAACCCACCCGACCAGGAGGTAGATGAAGTGTTCATCGCGAACGTGAGAGGCAACTGGTATCTCGTCGTCCCCCAGGGCACCAACAAGCCGCGGGCGGTGGTCCTCGGCGGCGACAGCAATGCCGCCGCCTCCGGGATACCCGTCCTGAACTTCACCTGGGACCCGTCGATCAACGCGCTCAGGGCCGCGGTCGACGGCATCGGGTGAGGTGAGCCGGTCTACACCGGCACGGCGGGCAGGTGGATCGTGAAGACGGTTCCGGAGCCGAGTTCGCTGGCGGCGGTGATGCGGCCGTGGTGGTCGGCGACGATCTGGCGCGCGATGGGCAGGCCCAGGCCGGAGCCGGTGGTGTACCCCCGGCCCCGGCCGCGGGCCCGGTCGGCGCGCCAGAAGCGGTCGAACAGGTGCGGCAGGTCCGCCTCGGCGATGCCGGTGCCGGTGTCGGCCACCTCCAGCACGTGCGACGGACCGTCAGCGGCGGTGGACAGGGTGATCGTGCCGCCGGGCGGGGTCGCGGCGAGCGCGTTGCGGATCAGGTTGCCGACGACCTGCCGCAGCCGGTCCGGATCGCCGTGCACCCGGTGCGGCCCGCCGCCGGTGACGCGCAGCTCGACCCCGCCCGCGGCGGCCAGCGCGGCGTGCGCGGTGCGGCACGTCGCGGCCAGCTCGGCGAGGTCGAGCACGGTCCGCTGGTAGGTGAGCACCCCCGCCTCGGCCAGCGCCAGATCCTGCAGGTCGTCGACGATGCGCTGCTGCAGCACGGCCTCGTCGTGCAGCGACTCGAACAGCTCGGGCGTCGGCGGCAGCACGCCGTCCTTGAGCGCCTCCAGGTAGCCGCGCAGGTTCGCCAGCGGCGTACGCAGCTCGTGCGCCACATCGGAGATCATCTGGCGCTGCCGCTGCTCACTCTGCTGGAGCGAGTCCGCCATCCGGTTGAACGAGCGGGCCAGCCCGGCCAGCTCGTCGTGGCCGTGCACGGGCACGCGCTCGGCCAGCTGCCCGTCGCCCACCCGCCCGGACGCCGCCGTGAGCGCCCCGATCGGGCGCAGCACCCGGCGGCTGAGCAGCCACGACACGGCCGCCCCGGCGACCGCGACGACGGCGGCGGTGGCCAGGATCGAGTCCACCGGCAGGCTGGGCGGCGGCTGCTCGGCCGCGCCGACGTACACCCGCAGCTCCGCGGGCGCCGACCGGCCGACGGCCGCCGCGAACGTGTCCTGCAGGCACGTCACCGCGCCGGTGGCCTGCGCCGCGCAGCGCCGCAGCTCGGCCTCGAACACGCGGTCGACGTCGTCGATGCCAGGCTGGTTGCGTGCCTCGATGTCGCAGGCCTTGCTGGCCGCGCTGGAGGTGACGGGTCGCGGCAGCGCGACGCCCAGCTCCGACTCCTCCAGCCGGATGCCGATCCCGGACCTGGTCAGGCAGGCCGCGAAGGCGAGCCCCAGGCGGTACTCGTACTCCGCCAGCAGAACGATCTTGGGACTGGGATGCGCTACTGTTGCGGGGTGCGGCTGCCAGACCGGGCGGGGGTCGACGACCAGCGGCGGCCCGGCGACCCCACGGGCCGGCTGCCCGGCCAGCACGTCCGAGTCGGCCAGCACCGTGCCCTCGGTGGCGGCCAGCCGGATGCGCTGGCCGGTATGCAGGGACAACCGGCCCACCAGGTCGTCGACGCCGTTCCAGCTGCCGCGGGTGCGCGCGAAGTCGGTCAGCTCGGTGGTGATCAGCGACAGCTGCTCGGCGTTGGCGGTGACGGTGCGGTCGAACTCCCGCGAGGCCTGGCGCAGGGTGAGCCACGCGGTCGCGCCGGTCGCGGTGACCGCGATGAGCATGACCAGCGCGATGACCCGGACGCGGAAGCTCACGGCTGCTCCGCGAGCCGGTAGCCGCGGCCGTACACGGTCTGCACGTAGCGGGGCTCGGCCGGGTCGTCCTCGACCTTGCGGCGCAGGTTCATCACGTGCGCGTCGACGGTGCGCTCCTCGACGTGGTTGTCGAACCCGAACGCGCGGTCGATGATCTGCGCCCGGGTGAACACCCGGCCGGGCGCGGCGGCCAGCGTCGCCAGGATGCCGAACTCCTTGGCGGTCAGCTCCACGACGCGGCCGGCCACCCGCACCTGGAAGCGCCCCTCGTCGATCTCCAGATCGCCGACCCGGACGACCTCGTCCTTCGCGCTGCCGGGCCGGGTGCGGCGCAGCAGCGCGCGGACCCGGGCGGCGAGCTGGCGCGGGCTGAACGGCTTGGTGACGTAGTCGTCGGCGCCCAGGTCGAGACCGGCCAGGATGTCGTTCTCGGTGCTGCGGGCGGTGAGCAGCAGGATGCCGACGTCGGACTCGGCGCGCAGGATGCGGCACACGTCCAGGCCGCTCAGGGTGGGCATCATCACGTCGAGCACGAGCAGGTCCGGCCGGTATGCCCGGCAGCGTTCCAGCGCGGTCAGCCCGTCGCCGACGACCTGCACGCTGTGCCCCTCCCGTTCGAGGTACACCCGCAGCAGGTGGGCCTGCTTCGGATCGTCCTCGGCGATCAGCACGCGCGCGTTCACTCCGGCCTCCCCTTCCGTGAGGCACCGACCTTAGCCGCCGGAGCGCGCGCCGCACCGGTTCTTCAACGGTTCTTCACGGCCCGCACCAGCAGTAGAGATGGTCCCCGGCGGCCTGCGCGCGGCGGGCCAGCCCGGCGATCTCCTCGATGAACGGCAGTATCGGGCCGGCCGGCTCGCCGTCGGCCGCGCCCGGCTCCTCGATGCGCGCCCACTGCGCCGACAGGTCGGCCATGTGCTCGGCGGTGAGCCCGGCGAGGGTGTCGCGTGCGCCGTCGCCGAGCGAGAGCAGGAACGGGACGCTGTCATCCTGATCCTCCTCGGGCCACAGCAGCCCGGTGCGGGCCGTGTCCCACTCCCACTCGACCTCGCGGGCGAGGCTGAGCAGCTGCCCGAGCCGCACGTACGGGTCGATGCCGCGCAGGTCGACGGCGTCGACGGACCCGTCGGGGACCGCGATCGGTCCGCCCTCCAGCCCGTCCATCAGGTGGACCGCCGTCGCGTCGTCGACGGCGCGGAAGTAGTCGAACAGCACACCCATGGCCGGCATTCGATCATGGGGGTCCGACAGCGTCAGCCGTAGGTCGGCCGCGGCTCCAGCGCCCGCAGCGCCGCCTGCGCCTTCGTGTGCCGGAAGATCCACGGCCGGACCCGGTGCCGGTCCAGGAACACCGGCCAGCGCGCCACCGCCTGCGCCGCGTCGGCCACCGCGACCCGGCTGGACAGCTCCAGCACCGGCTCGGCCGGGAACTCCCACAGCTGCACCGACAGCGGGTGCGGCCAGCCGTGCGCCGACCCGGCCAGCCGCCGCACCGGCACCGGGCCGAACAGCGACAGCCCGTCGAGGGTCAGCCCGTGCGGCGCGTACGCGTGGAACAGCCGCCCCTGCCGCGGCGTGAACAGCGCGCTCGGCGGGGTGCGCCGTCCCACGGCGGCGGCCACGGTCGCCCCCGCCAGGCGCGTCTTCAGCGACGCCGAGCAGACGAACCCGCCCGGCGACATGTCCAGCTCGACCGTGAAGCCCTTGCGGCGGCGCAGGTCGGGGTCGATCGCGGCCGGGTCGGCGGGCCGCAGCCGCACGGTCGCGTCGGCGCCGCTCGCGCCGGTGCGGCGCACCCGCACGATGATCCCGGCCCGCTCCAGCCCGAGCGCGGGCGTGTCCAGGTAGAAGACCTCCCGGGTCACCGCCTCGGCCAGGTCGAAGCCCAGTGACGCGGCCGCCCGGCGGCCCTCCCCCTCGGGCAGCACGGCCTTGAGCTCGACGGTGTCGCAGGCGTCCACGAACCCGGGGACGTCCGGGACGGCGTACCGACCGCTCATCTGCCTTTCCGATCTCACAGGGGCCACGTGTGATCGCAACGAGTACACACCGACCGGGGTTATCGCGTGGTCGGGTGCCCGTCACCCCGGGAGGGGCCGTGGCCATACCCTCCGGCAGGCACGGTAGACAGGACGGGAGACGTTTCACAGGAGGGCAGGCATGGCGCGGCGGACCCGATGGGTGACGGACACGGAGCAGGGGCACTCGCAGCGGATGATCGAGATCTTCCGGCGGATGGCCGCCGAGGGCCGTGACCTGGCCGGTGAGGCGCGGCTGCTGGACGCGATGATCCCGCCGGGGTCGACGGTGCTGGACGCGGGCTGCGGCAGCGGCCGGGTCGGCGCCGCGCTGGCCGGGCGCGGGCACACGGTGTGCGGGGTGGACGCCGACGAGGTGCTGATCGCCGCCGCGCGCGAGGACTTCCCCGACGTGGAGTGGCTGGTGGGCGATCTGTCCGAGCTGGAGCTGACCGCGGACGGGCAGCTCCGGGAGTTCGACGCGGCGATCCTGGCCGGCAACGTGATGCCGTACCTCGCACCGCAGACCGAGGTCGAGGTGCTGCGCCGGATCGGTGCGCATGTGCGCCCGGACGGGCCGGTGCTGGTCGGGTTCGGCACCACGCGCGGCTACGCCGTGGCCGACTTCGACGCCCACGCGGCCGAGGCCGGGCTGCTCGTCGAGCAGCGCTTCGCGACGTGGGACCTGCGCCCCTGGCACCCCGCCGCCGACTTCGCCGTGACGGTGCTGCGCCGCCCTGCTGGGCGGTGACGGCCGCCGTCGCGCTCCCGCGAAGGCGGCCGGCGCGACGGCGGGGCGGAGGCTACGCGGCCACCGGCCGCTCGACGAGCGCCGGCTCACCCGGGCGGTGCCGCCGCACCAGGTGATGCGCGTACACCAGCAGGAAGATCGTGACGTGGAGGTAACCGGTGGCGGCGACGTCGAAGAGGTAGGCGGGCAGGAACCGGCCGCCGAAGAAGTACGCCGAGTGCGTCTCGAAGTGGCTGAGGGTGCTGTGCATGTGGGAGAACCAGAACGACACCGCGACCGCGAGCGCGACCGCTCCCCAGGACAGCAGTGGCCGCCCGGCGAGCGCGACCCAGGCCGCGGCCGTGCCCAGCACCACGGCGCTGAGCGCCCAGCAGGACACGTCGATCACCGTGGCCCGGTCCGGCAGCATCCCCTCCCACAGGGGCAGGGTGAGCACGGTGAGGTAGGCGGGAGCGACCGCCCACAGCGGCACCAGCAGCGGGTTGATCAGCTGCGTCACCCCCGTCGTGACACGTGCGCAGACGATCCCCAGCACCACGGCGCCCGCGACGCTGGCCCCGGCCACCCAGGTCTGCCAGCGGACGCTGTCCTCCGTCATGTACCACGTCCAGTTGATCGTGAGTGGCAGGTAGCCCGCCGGCAGCGCCGCGACGAGCAGGAAGGACAGCAGCGCCGAGGCGACGCGGCGGCCCGGCGACAGCACGGTCCCCGCCCGGCGGTGCGGCTCGGCGGCCGCGAGGCTGGCCGCGTAGCGCAGCCGCCGCCACGCACCGGGCATGGCGTGCAGCTCGGCCTGCCATTCGGCGATCATCTCGGCGCGCAGGTCCGCGGGCCAGCGCCGGGCGGCACGCGCCAGCAGGAATCGGCAGCAGGTCCCGATCATGCGGTGGCCTCCTTCGCGGCGGTGCCCGCCGGGGCGGGCCGGGTCTGCTCGTGCAGCTCGGCCAGGCGCTGCCGGGCGGTCGGCAGCGCGGCGGCGGTGAGCCGGTAGTAGGCGCGGGCGGGGCGGCCGGCGGCGGCCGGATCGATCTCCTCCCAGCGCTTCTCCACCCAGCCGGCCTCCTTCAGCCGGGCCAGGATCGGATACAGCGTGCCGCTGGGCAGGCCGGACGCCTGCATCAGCGTCATCCCGTAGTGTTCGCCCGCCGGGTCGTCGACGAGGGCCGCGAGGACCCTGACGACCGGCACCGTCAAGCGGATCTCGGCAATCATGGTAGAGACTCTACATAGGGTGTGCCCGTCGCGCCACATCAGACGGTCGCAGCGCGTTCGAAACATCGGGTTTACATCCGTGTTCATCGAACTTAGGCTCGTCTATAACGTTCTTCTATAACGTTATAGAGCTTCCGGGAGGCGTCATGCACCGTCGCTCCGTCCTGCGTGGCGGCCTGGCCGTCGCGGGCGGGTTAGCCCTGGCCGGACAGGCTGTCACCGAGTCCTGGGCCGGTGGCACCGGCACGCCGGTGACCCTGGTCGGCGACACCTCGTCGGGCGGGATCTACTTCCCCTACTCCCCCGGCCTGACCCGCACCTCGTTCCTCAAGCTGCCCGCCGGATCGACCCGGCCGAGCGGCTGGCTGGCCCAGCAGCTGTCGCTGGACGCCTCCGGCATCGGCGGCAACTACGACCAGGTGTCCCACTTCCTGGTGTACGCGAACACCGGCTGGACCGACCGCACCAAGGGCGGCTGGGAGGAGCTGCCGTACTGGCTGCGCGGCCTGGCCGCGATCGCCGCCGTCACCGGCGACACCACGCTGCGCAACAAGGTCGCCACCTGGGTCAACGGCATCGTGGCCACCGCACAGGCCGACGGCTTCTTCGGCCCGAACGCGCTGCGCACCTCGCTCGGCGGCGGCCCGGACTTCTGGCCGTTCATGCCGCTGCTCCAAGCGCTGCGCACCTACCAGGAGTACTCCGGCGACACCCGGATCATCCCGCTGCTGACGAAGTTCCTGCAGTACCAGAACACATTCGGGGCGTCGGTGTTCAACCAGAGCTGGGGCTCGGTGCGCTGGGCGACCAACCTGGACACGGTCTACTGGCTGTACGCGCGCACCGGCCAGAGCTTCCTGCTCGGCCTCGCCGACAAGATCCACCAGTACAGCAAGAACTACGTGAACAACCTGCCCACGATGCACAACGTGGACCTGGCGCAGGGCTTCACCGAGCCCGCGTTCATCGCGCTGCGCGGCGACACGTCGCTGACCCAGGCGTCGTACAACAACTACGCGCAGATCATGTCCAACTGGGGGCAGTTCCCGGGCGGCGGCTTCGCGGGCGACGAGAACATCCGCAACGAGTACCGCGACCCGCGGCAGGGCTTCGAGACCTGCGGAATCATCGAGTTCATGCAGAGCTTCGAGTCGATGACCCGGCTCACCGGCGACCCGAGCTGGGCCGACGGCTGCGAGAACCTGGCCTTCAACTCGCTGCCCGCGGCGGTCGAGCCGACGCACCGCTCGCTGCACTACGTGGTCAGCGCCAACAGCGTGCAGCTGGACAACCGCGCCAAGACGCAGGGGCAGTACCAGAACGGCTTCGCCATGCAGGCGTTCATGCTCGGCGTGGACCAGTACCGCTGCTGCCCGCACAACTACGGGCAGGGCTGGAGCTACTTCACCGACAACCTGGTCCAGGCCACCGCCGACCGGGGCCTGGCGGTGACCATGTACGCGCCGAGCACCACCACCGCCAAGGTGGGCGCGGCGGCGGCCACGGTCACCCTCACCCAGGACACGGCGTACCCGTTCGGCGACACGGTGACGCTGCGGCTGGCCACGGCCGGGGCGGTGGCGTTCCCGCTGTACGTGCGCATCCCCGGGTGGTGCGCCGGCCCCACGCTGACCGTGAACGGGGCGGCGCAGCCGGTGGTGGCCGGGCCGGCGTACGTCGCGGTCAACCGCACCTGGAACAACGGCGACACCGTCGTGCTCACCCTGCCCATGGCGGTGCGCACCACCACCTGGACCGCCAACCACAACGCGCTGTCGGTCAGCCGGGGCCCGCTCACCTACGCGCTGGACATCGGGCAGAACTTCCTGCGCTACAACGACCCCGCGAACGCCTGGCCGGAGTGGCAGGTCATGCCGACCTCGGCGTGGAACTACGGCCTGATCCCGGGCACGTTCAGCGCGACCACGACCGGCGCGACCGGCAACCCGTTCACCGCGACGGGCACCCCGGTGGCGCTCAACGCCCAGGCCAGGGCCATCCCGAACTGGCAGGCCGACAGCGAGAACGTGGTCACCCCGCTGCAGAACAGCCCGGTCGCCTCCAGCGAACCGATCAAGAACGTGCGGCTGATCCCGATGGGCGCGGCCAGCCTGCGCATCAGCTCGTTCCCGACCGTCGGCGGCAGCAACACGTGGCAGCTGCCCGCGACCCCGTCGGCGTCGCACTGCTTCAGCGGCGACACCGTGGCCGCGCTGAACAGCTACTACGACCCGGCCGGCTCGTACGACCAGGCGCGGCGCCGCATGACGTGGTGGGACCACGTGGGCACCAGCGAGTGGGTGCAGTACACCTACGCGGCGCCGGTGACCGCGAGCGCGGTGTCGCTGTACTGGTACGACGACACCGGGCACGGGCAGTGCCGGGTGCCCGCGTCGTGGCGGGTCGAGTACCTGACCGCCGCGGGCTCGTGGCAGGCCGTGGCGGGGGCGTCGGGGTACGGGCTGGCGCTGAACGCGTACAACAACACGACCTTCACGGCCGTCACCACGACGGCGCTGCGGGTCGTCGTCCAGCTGCGCGCGGGGTTCTCCGGCGGGGTGCTGCAGTGGAAGGTGACCGCCACGCCCGCGATCGTGCGGCCCGGCGTCTGGTACCGGGTGCAGAACGCTCACAGTGGCAAGGTGCTCGGCGTGTCCGGCATGTCTACGGCGGACAGCGCGAACGTGGTGCAGTTCGCCGACAACGGCACCGCCGACCACAACTGGCGCTTCGACCACGTCGGCAACAACTGGTACATGATCGTCAACCAGCACAGCGGCAAGGTGCTCGCGGTCAACAACATGTCCCGCGCCAACAACGGGCTCATCCAGCAGTTCGCGGGCGTCGGCTCGGCCGACCACTACTGGCAGCTGGTCGGCGACGGCGGCGGCTGGCTGCGCATCCGCAACCTGAACAGCGGCCTGGTGCTGGGCGTGTCCGGGATGTCCACGGCCGACAGCGCCCAGGTGGTGCAGTACGAGGACAACGGCACCGCCGACCACCGCTGGCGCCTGCTGGGCTGACGGTCAGGCGGCGGGTGTCCCGCGAGTGGCCTGCCACTTGGCTACGAGCGCGGCGATCTCGTCCTGGAGGAACAGGAAGAAGTCCACCATCTCCGTGATCCGGGCACCAGCCTCCGTGCCGGTGCCCACCGCCGCCAGCCCTTCGCTCATCACGTCGGCGACCAGCTTGTACACCCCGCCCTTGGCGACGCTCGCCATGTACCAGGAGTTGCTGACGCAGCGGTAGCGGATGCTGCGGGAGCCGGGCACCGGCTCCCGCAGCACCAGCCCGACCTGGACCAGGTAGCGGACGGCGTCGGAGGCGGCCGCGGGACTCACCCCGAGCCACTCGCCGAGCTGTGCGGCGGTCATGACGCCTTCCTCGTCGACGGTCAGCGCGCCGAGCACGCGGGCCGGCATGCGGGGGAAGCCGAGGTCGGACAGCGTCATCGCGAGGTGCTCGACGAAGCGCCGCACGGCCTCCTCATCACGTACTGCCATCCGCACATCCTCCACCACCGGCCCGGACGGGCCCGTCAGGTCGACAGGTCGCGCCGCCGGAACAGCGCCATGCCCGCCGCGGTCAGCGCCACCGCGACGCCGGTCAGCGCCAGCAGCGGCAGTGCCTTCGGGTCCACGGCCGGGATGGCCGGCACGTGGGTGAACGGCGACACGTCGCGGACCAGCTGCGGGAGGCCGAACAGGTCGCCGAACAGGCCGCAGGCGATGCTGACCACCAGCGCCGCCCAGGCCAGCGCCACCGACAGGCGCGGCAGCGCCCCGAACACCAGCACCACGAACCCGGCCACGACCAGGGCTCCGGGCAGCTGGGCCAGACCGGCCAGGGCCAGCGTGCCGATGCCGACGTCGCCGCCCGCGAGCGCGTCGGTGATCCCGGCGCCCGCCCCGGCCAGCAGCAGCATCACGGCGGCCCCGATGACCGTCACGAGCACGTGCGAGCCGATCCAGCGGGTGCGGCTCACGGCGGTGGCGAGCAGGCCCTCGGCGGTGCCGCCGGCCTCCTCCGAGCGCAGCCGCAGCAACGCCTGGATGACGTAACCCGCGGCGAGCGCGCCGAAGGTGTTCATCATGGCGGCGAAGAACATCTTGACCAGGTCGGGTCCGCCGCCGCCCCCGGCCAGGCCCTCCATCATGTCGATCACGCCCGCGTTGGTGCCCAGGGCGTCCTTGACGGCCTTGCCGAGCGAACCGATGGCCAGGCCGAACACGAAGCCGCCGAGCACCCAGCCGATGGTCGAGCCGCGGTGCAGTCGCCAGGCCAGGCCGACCGGGCTGAGCAGGTAGCGGTAGCCGAAGGCCGGGCCGGGCCGGTCGGGGATCAGGCCCGCGCCCAGGTCGCGGCGGTCGACGAGCACGAACGACGCGATCACGCAGGCGACGGCAAGCGCCAGCGGCACGGCCAGCACCCACCAGCGCTCGTCGCCGTACGGGCGGGCCAGCTCGCCCCAGCCCAGCGGCGACACCCAGGTCGGCCAGGCGCTGACCACCTGGATGCCGTCGGCGGCCCGCTCGCCGATCGCGTCGCCGACCCCGCGCACCAGGTACGCGACGCCGACGATGGTGGCGGCGAGGCCGTTGGCGGCGCGCGCGCCCTGGAACAGCTGCGCGGCGACCGCGGCGATCCCGGCGAAGGCCAGGCCGGTGACGGTGCACGCCGCGCCGAACGCGAGCGCGCCCTCGGCGGCCAGGCCGCTGGACATGATGGTGCCCGTCATGACCAGGCCGAAGACGATGTCGGCGAGCACGGCGAGCAGCAGCGCGGCGGTGAGCGGCGCGTGCCGGCCCACCGCGCCCGCGCCGATCAGCTCGGCACGGCCGGTCTCCTCGTTCTGGCGGGTGTGCCGGACCACCAGGAACGTGTTCATCAGCGCGACCACGACCAGGATGGTGGCCAGGTTGCGGAAGTTGACCAGGGCGCCGAGGTCGGTGCCGACCGGCACGCCGCGCATCAGCAGCACGGCCGCGCTGCTGCCCGCGCCCTTGAGCGCGGTGACCCGCGACTCCTCCGTCGGGAACTCGCTGGCCACGGCGCTGGTGCCGGCCGACATGAGCCCGGCCGAGGCGAGGATCCAGATCGGCAGCTGGATGCGGTCGCGCCGGGCGGCGAGGCGGAGCAGGCTGCCGGTGCCCGCGTACGCGCTCACCGGGCCGTCTCCGGCTGCGCGGGCTGGGCGCCGTAGTGGCGCATGAACAGCTCCTCCAGGCTCGGGGGCTGGCTGGTGAGGCTTCGTACGTCGAACGTCGCCAGGTGCGCCAGCACGGCGGGCAGCGCGGTGGAGTCGACGTCGAACCGGGCGCGGGTGGTGTCGGCCTCCAGGTCATGGATACCGGGCAGCGCGTCCAGGCCGGTGAGCGGCTCAGTGGCCTCCACGGTGACCGTGGTCCGGGTGAGGTGGCGCATCTCGGCCAGGGTGCCCGACTCGACGGTCACGCCCTCCCGGATGATGCTCACCCGCGAGCACAGCGCCTCGACCTCGGAGAAGATGTGGCTGGACAGCAGCACGGTGGCGCCTTCGGCGGTGACCTCGCGGACCGTCTGCTGGAACGCGGCCTCCATCAGCGGGTCCAGGCCCGAGGTGGGCTCGTCGAGGATGAACAGCTCGACGTCGGAGGAGAACGCGGCGACCAGGGCGACCTTCTGCCGGTTGCCCTTGGAGTAGGTGCGGCAGCGCTTGGTCGGATCGAGCTGGAACCGTTCCAGCAGCTCCGCGCGGCGGGCCTGGTCGAGGCTGCCGCGCAGGCGGCCGAACAGGTCGATGGCCTCGCCGCCGGTGAGGTTGGGCCACAGGTTGACATCGCCGGGCACGTAGGCCAGGCGCCGGTGCAGGGTGACGGCGTCGCGCCAGGGGTCGCCGCCGAGCATCCGGACCTCGCCGGCGTCGGCGCGGAGCAGGCCGAGCAGCACCCGGATGGTCGTGGACTTGCCGGCGCCGTTCGGCCCCAGCAGGCCGTGCACCTCGCCGGTGGCGACCGTCAGGTCGAGGCCGTCGAGGGCGCGGGTGCGTCCGAAGGCCTTGCGCAGACCGGTCGCGGTGATCGCGTGAGTCATGAACCTGAACGTACGCGCCTTTCACAAAATCGTGAAGGTTGTGGAGCGTCAAGATTTCGTATGTGAGACCGCCGTGTGACAGGCGGCGCCCCCGCCGTCAGGCCGGGAGCGCCGCCTGGTGGTACGGGTCAGGCCGGCGGGGCGATGAGCTTCGCCTGCGCCCGGTAGCTGCCCTTGCGCAGGAACGTCGAGTTCACCACGCCCGTGCCGAGGTACACCTGGTCGAACAGGTTGCCGTCGTTGTCGTCGGTGTACGCGATCGCGACCTCGCCCCACGGCGACACCGCGACGCCCGCCTGCTCCTGCCTGCCGGTGCTCACCTGCCCGAAGTGCTGGGCGGCGATACGGCCGTCGGCGGTCCCGTCCGGGTTGAGGCCGCGCGCCCACACGTCGCGCGCGTTGGCCGGGGTGGTCCACCCGACGACCACGTTGGCCTGGTCGTCGAGCCCGACGCTGGCCGTGTTCGCGCCCGCCTCGCTCGACGCCTGCACCTCCGCATGCCGCGGGGCGCCGTCGGCGGCGAACGAGCGCGACCACACGCCGAACGTGCCCGGATGGTCAGACTCCCAGGCCACCGTGAAGTCGCCGTTGTAGTTCGCCGCGACGGCGGCCCGCAGCTGCTGTCCGTCGCCGAGCGAGTTGGCCGAGCGCCTGGTCAGGTTCACCGCCCCGTTCGCCTTGGCCAGCCGGACCAGGCCGATGTTGTAGTAGCCGTTGGCGTCGGCGTCCTCGTCCCAGACGACGATCGCATCGCCCGAGGCGGGCACGGCCACGTCGGGCCGGTGGTGCGCGCCGGCGGCCTGGCCGGCCGTGACCTCGTACGCCTTCGTGGTGATGTTGGTGAAGCCCGCCGCCCGGACGGTGGCCGGGGCCGTGCCCTGAATGTCCTCCCAGACGACGCTGAACGCCACCGCGCTCGCATTGTTCGGGGTCCCGTCGGGGTCGACGGCGACCCGCGGCAGGATCTGCTGGCCGGTCGCGTCGGCGTTGGCCTGCCCGGACGCGAGCAGCGTGCCGGTCGGGCCGAGCACCCGGTAGGGCACGTTGTAGTAGCCGTTGCCGTCCGGGTCGTCGGACCACACCACGACGGCGTTGCCCCTGTCGTCCAGCGCGACGTCGGGCGAGATGTGCTTCCAGGCCGTGCCGCTGGTCCCGGCCGCGGACAGCTTCTTCTCGTACAGCGACACGCCGTCCTTGTAGAGGCGGAGGAACACCTCCGAGTGGGCGCTGTCGCCCGGCGCGGTGCTGTCGCGGTCGTCCTCCCAGACCACGGCCAGGTAGCCGTTGCGGTTCATTGCGATCGCGGCGCCGTCCTGGTCGCCGGTGGCGACGCTGTTGGCGGCGGAGTACGCCATCCCGGCCGGTGCGGCCGCCGCCGGGCCGGGCACGGCCACCGTCCCCGCCACCGCCGATCCGGCCAGCACGGCGACCGCCGGCCACGTGTGCAGCTTCATGGTTCTCCTCAGACCTGGGTGAGGCCGGGGCGGCCGTCGGCGATGACGAACGAGCGCAGCGTGCTGACCGGAGCGCCGTGCTCGGTCACGCCGGACACCGCCCGGAAGTCGGCGCGCAGCTGGGTCGGCGTGATGGTGGTGCGCACGTAACCGCGCCGGTCGGCGTAGAACTTCAGGTGCGGGTTGTTGGACGCGTACGGGACGGCGGTGTCGCCGCTGCCGTTGCCGTCGGAGCTGATCGACGTGCAGACCAGCTCCGTGCCGATGGTCGCCGAGGACGGGTCGGCGTAGTCGGCCTTCAGCTCGTTGGCCCAGGCCCGGTGCACGTCGCCGGTGAGCACCACCGGGTTGCGCACCGCCCGGTCGCGCCAGCCCTGCTCGATGCGGGCCCGGCTGGCACGGTAGCCGTCCCAGGCGTCCATGTTGGCCGCCCCGGCGCCGTCGAGCTGGCGGGCGAAGAACACCTGCTGGGCCAGCAGGTCCCAGGTCGCGGTGCGCTGGGCGAGCCCGTCGAGCAGCCAGGACTCCTGCGCGGCGCCGGTGAGCGTACGCGCCGGAAGGTCCGCGTCGGCGCACACCTTCCAGCCGTCGCCGCAGGCCTGGTCGTCGCGGAACTGGCGGGTGTCGAGCAGGTGGAACGTGGCCAGGCTGCCCCACCGCACCCGCCGGTAGAGCGGGATGGCGTTGCCGGTGGGCGCCGCGCTCGGCCGCAGCGGCATGTTCTCGTAGTAGGCGCGGTACGCCGCCGTGCGCCGGGCCGTCCACTGGGCTGCGGTCAGCACCGGGCTGCTGTCGTTGCGCACCATGCCGGCGTAGTTGTTCTCGACCTCGTGGTCGTCGGGCACCACCAGCCACGCCGCGGCGGCGTGCGCGGCCTGCAGGTCCGGGTCGGTCTTGTAGAGCGCGTGGCGCACCCGGTAGTCGGCCAGCGACACGGTCTCGGCGCCCACGTGCAGGCGCACCGCGCCGCTGGTGGCCGGGTCCTCGTAGATGTAGTCGCCCAGATGCACCACGAGCCCGGGGTCGTCCTCGGCCATGCGCCGGTAGGCGGTGAAGTAGCCGGACTCGTAGTGGGCGCACGACGCGAACGCCATCACCAGGTCACGCCCGGCCGTCCCCGGCGCGGGAGCGGTCCGGGTGCGCCCGACCGGCGAGATGTGCCCCTGCGCCCGGAACCGGTAGAAGTAGTCGGTGTCGGCGGCCAGCCCGCCCGCGACCACGTGCACACTGTGCGCGTCGGCATACCGGGCGGCGACCGAACCGGACGCCACCAGCGCGGCGAACGTGCTGGTCTTGGACACCTGCCACTCGACGGTGACGTCGGTGTTGGACATGCCGCCCTGTCCGTCGGCGTTCAGCGGGGACGGGGCCAGGCGGGTCCACAGCACGACGCTGCTCGCATCGGGCTCGCCGGACGCGACGCCCAGCCGGAACGGATACGACGCGGCGCGGGCGCTCTGCCCCCAGGCCACAGTGGATGCAGCGGCGAGTCCACCCACGATGAACGTGCGCCGGCCGAGAGTTCTCATGCCGGGCAGAGTCGTTGATCACGATGAACACAGACACGTGTCCATGTGAATGCCGACCGTCGATGCGGCGACGGCCGACCGTGAACCGTCCGGGACTAGCTCAGCGCGAGCCGGGCTCCGTCTCGCCGGCGGGCGCCTCCGGTGCGGCAGGCTGATGTGTGACCTCGGTGAGCGCCCGCTCCGCGGCGGCCGCCTCGGGCGCGGTGAGCCCGGCCGGGGGCGGCACCCCGGGCAGGTTGAGGACCATGGTCAGGCCGCCGCCGGGGGTGGTCTCCGGCAGCAGCGTGCCGCCCATCGCCTCGGTCAGCCCCCGCGACAGCGCCAGGCCCAGGCCCACGCCGGTGTCGTTGTCCCGGTCGCCGAGCCGCTGGAACGGCAGGAACACCTGGTCGCGCTGCTCCTCGGGGATACCCGGGCCGTGGTCCACCACGCGCAGCTCCACCTGGTCGCCGTGCTCGCTCGCGCTGACCAGGGGCGGGCGGCCGGGCGGGCTGAACCGCAGCGCGTTGCTGATCACGTTGACCAGCACGCGCTGGAGCAGGCCTGGGTCGGCGCGTACGGCGGACAGGTCGCCGGGGATGCGCACCCGCACGGTGCGGCCGGCTTCGCCCAGCTCGTCCAGCGCCGCCGGGACCGCCTCCTCCAGCCACAGCTCCCGTGCCGTGACGCCGAGCGCCCCGGCCTGCAGCCGGCTCATGTCCAGCAGGTTGCTGACCAGCCGGTTGAGCCGCTCCAGCGACTCGGCGGCGGTGTCCAGCAGCTCCCGCCGGTCCTCGTCGCTGAACGCCACGTCGTCGCTGCGCAGCCCGGCGACCGCGGCCACCGCCGAGGCCAGCGGCGTACGCAGGTCGTGGCTGACCGCGGCGAGCAGCGCGGTGCGCATCCGGTCGGCCTCGGCCAGCGGCCGGGCCCGGGCCGCCTCCTCGGCCAGGCGCTCCTGGCGCAGCGCGACCGCGGCCTGGGCGGCGAACGCCTCGACGATCCGGCGGTCGGCGGCGGGCAGTGCCGGGCCGCGCAGCACCACGGTGATCTCGTCGTCGACCGGCACGGCGGTGTCCCCCTCGGCCGGGGTGAAGCAGGGGTCGCCGCCGACGGTGGCCGCGACCCGCCAGGCCGTGGGGTCGCCCTGGCAGTCCGGCCCGGCCGGCCCCTCCCCCCGCCGCTCCAGCACGGTGACGGCGTCGAGCTGGTACGTCTCGCGCAGGTTGTCGAGCAGCGCCTGCAGCGGCCGGGCCCCGCGCAGCACGCTGCCCGCGACGGTGGCCAGGGTCGCCGCGTCGGCGGAGGCGCGGGCGGCCTCCCGGGTGCGGCGGGCGGCCATGTCGACGACGGCGCTCACCGCGGCGGCGACCAGCACGAACACCGCTAGGGCGAGCAGGTTCTCCCGCTCGGCGATGCTGAAGGTGCGTACCGGCGGGGTGAAGAAGTAGTTGATCAGCAGCGAGGCCGCCACCGCCGCCAGCAGGGCCGGCCACAGGCCGCCGACCAGCGCGACCGCGATGACCATGGCGAGATAGAGCAGGATGTCGCTGGCCAGGGAGAGCCGGTCGTCCAGGGCGTGCAGCCCCAGGGTCAGCAGCGGCAGCCCGAACCCGGCGAGGGCGAACCCGGCCAGCCGCCGGGCCGGCGACAGCGCCGACACCCCGAGGCGGGGCCCGGTCAGGCGGCCGCGGCCGGTGCGCTCGTGGGCGACGAGGTGTACGTCGATCGACCCGGACAGGGCCGCGGTGGTGGCCCCGACCCCGGGCGAGAGCATCTGCGCCAGGCGGCCCCGGCGGCTGGCGCCGAGCACGAGCTGGGTGGCGTTGACGCCGTTGGCGAAGTCGAGCAGGGCGCGCGGCACGTCGGTCCCCGCGACCTGGTGATACGTGCCGCCCAGGCTCTCCACCAGGACCCGGTGCCGGGCCAGCAGCGCCGGATCGGCCCCGGCCAGCCCGTCGGAGCGGGTGACGTGCAGGGCGAGCAGGTCGGCGCCCTTGCTGCGCCCGGCGATGCGGGCGGCGCGGCGGATCAGGGTCTCGCCCTCGGGACCGCCGGTGACGGCGACGACGACGCGCTCGCGGGTCTCCCACTGCTTGGCGATGCCGTGGTCGGCCCGGTAGCGGTCGAGCTGCTCGTCGACCTTGTCGGCCAGCCACAGCAGGGCCAGCTCGCGCAGCGCGGTGAGGTTGCCGACGCGGAAGTAGTTGCCGAGCGCCGCGTCGATCTTCTCGGCCTGGTAGACGTTGCCGTGCACCATGCGGCGGCGCAGCGCCTCCGGGGTCATGTCGACCAGCTCCACCTGATCGGCCTGGCGCACCACCTGGTCGGGCACGGTCTCGCGCTGCACTACGCCGGTGATCTGCTCGACCACGTCGTTGAGGGACTCCAGGTGCTGGATGTTGACCGTGGACAGCACGGTGATGCCCGCGTCGAGCAGCAGCTGGACGTCCTGCCACCGCTTGGCGTGGACGCTGCCGGGCACGTTGGTGTGGGCCAGCTCGTCGACGACGGCGACCTGCGGCGCCCGCGCCAGCACCGCGTCGACGTCCATCTCGGTGAACGTCGCGCCGCGGTACTCCACGGTGCGCCGGGGCACCACCTCCAGGCCGTCGAGCATCTCGGCGGTGTGCACCCGGCCGTGCGTCTCCACGAAGCCGATCACGAGGTCCGTGCCGCGGCCCCGGCGGCGCTGCGCCTCCTCCAGCATGGCGTAGGTCTTGCCCACGCCGGGCGCGGCGCCGAGGTAGATGCGCAGCTGTCCACGAGCCATACCGTGATCATCGCGCATCGGCCGGGCTCCGGCACGGGCGGTCCGGCGTACCCGGAAGCGGCCCGCGGAGACGTGCTCCGCGGGCCGCCCGGCTCGCTGTCCGGTTACCTGCGCTCCTCGCAGCGGATGATGACGCGCTGCCCCGGCTGGAGCTTGCTGCCCGCGTTGGGGAACTGCCGGATCACCCGGTACCTGTTCTTGTCGTCCCCGCCGCGTACGCCCCGGACCTCGACGCGCAGGCCCATCCCGGCAAGGTGGTTCTCCGCGTCGCCGCAGTTCCAGTTGCGCACCTCGGGCATCGGCTGCTCGCTGCCGGGAGGCTGGACCGAACGGTTGTTGCTGACCTGGAGCTTGACCGTGTTGCCCCGCTCGGCGCCGGTGCCGGTGGCCGGGTCCTGCTTGACCACGGTCTCGTACGCCTTGTCGGAGTCGACGTACTCCACCGACACCTTCAGGCCCAGGTTCTCCAGCTCGTTACGCGCGTCGCGCAGCTGCTTGCCCTCGACGAACGGGATGGTGATCGGCGCCTTGCCCTTGCTGACGATGACCTTGATCTCGGACTCGGGCTCGATCGGCTCGCCCGCCTTCGGGTCCGTCTCGATCACGGTGCCCTTCGGGACCAGGTCGTCGAAGCGCTCCCCCGCCTTGACCGGCTTGAGCCGCAGCGGCTCCGCCTTCAGGTCGACGAGGGCGAGGTCGTAGGGCTTGCCGGTGACGTCGGGCACCTGGCGGCTCTCCGGCCCGGCCGACAGGGTCAGCGTGACCGTGTCACCGGACGACACGTTGTCGCCGGGCGCCGGGTCCTGCAGCAGCACCACGTCCTTGGCCACGTTCTCGCGATACTGCGGCGCGGCGAACTCGACCTCCAGCCCGAGGTTCTCCAGCGCGGCGACGGCCTGGTCCTTGGGCAGGTTCATCACCTGCGGCATGTCGTCGTAGCGGCCGGAGAACAGCCACCAGCCGCCGGTCAGCACCAGCAGCGCGACCACCACCGCGCCCGCGATCAGGCGCATCCGCCCGCGCGGGTCGGCCATGAGCCGCTGGTAGTGCAGCCGGGCCTGGTCGAGCAGCGCCGCGACGCCGCCCTCGGCGGCCGCCTCCCGCCGTGAACGGGACTCGGGCTGCTCGGCACCGGGCAGGCGCGCCCACGACGGCCGCTGCGCCGGGGCCACCTGGCCGACGATCATCGTCTCCTCGGCCAGCGGCTGCGAGTGGTAGGGCTGGGTCTGCGCCGGCGGCCGCATCACCTGCGTCGCGGCGCTGACCGTGAGCGTCTCGCGGGCCGCCTGGACGGCCTGCAGCAGCGGGCCCGCGTCCATGAAACGGGCCGCCGGATTGCGCCTGGTGGCCGAGGCCACCAGGTCGTCCAGCACCGGCGGCAGGCCGGGCACCAGCCGCGACGGCGCGGGCACGTCCTGCTGGACGTGCGCCCAGGCCACCTCGGCCGGGCGGGCGCCCTCGTAGGGCACGCGGCCGGTGAGCATCTCGAACAGCACGATGCCCGCGCTGTACACGTCGCCGCGCTGGTCGGAGCGGCCCTCGGCGACCTGCTCCGGGCAGACGTACGCGGCGGTCACCGCGGGCTGCCCGCCACCGGCCTCGATCGCACGGACCAGGCCCAGGTCGGCCACCTTCACGACGGCGTCGAGGAGGCTGTGGCCGCCGCTCGGCGAATCGGCGACCAGGATGTTCTCCGGCCGCACGTCCCGGTGCACCAGCCCCGCACGGTGCGCCGCGGCCAGCGCCGACAGCACCTGCTCGCCGATCGCGAGCGCCTCCAGCGGGGCGAGCCGGCCCCGCTCGGCCAGCACCTCGCGCAGCGTGCGGCCGCGTACGTGCTCCAGGACGAGGTAGGGCAGGCCGTTGTGCATACCCTGACCCAGCCAGACGACCGCGTTCGGGTGGGTGAGCCGGGCCAGGTTGGTGACCTCGTCGGCGAAGCGGTTCAGATGGAACGGCTGCCCCGGGTGCTCGGGCTGCAGCACCTTGAGCGCGACCGTGCGGCGCAGCCGCTCGTCGACCGCGAGGTAGGTGCTCGCCATACCGTCGCGGGCCACGCGCTCGCGTACGTGATAGCGCCCGTCGACGAGCGAACCGAGGAGCGGATCGCCGACCTGAGTGTCCATGGCAGCGCAGTCTAGGGCAGCGGGCGCGGCAACCGGAGACTCCGGTGCCGAGATGGTCTCACTTTGCGGCGGTAACCGCCCGCCGCGTCCCGTTTGCGCAGGTGGGGAGCGGGACCGGCCGGATTCGCACCGGCGTCCTCCAGATTGAGGTCGGGCGCGACGACTTCTGCGCTACGGCCCCGCTCGCCGAGAGTCTAGGCGAGCGGGGCCGTGCTTCGTGCGTTCAGAGGCCGGAGTGCACCGCCGACATCAGGGTGCCGCCCGCGGTGTCCCCGGACATCTCCCAGATCATGCCGCCGAGCAGGCCCTTCTGCTTGAGCCAGGCCGTCTTCTGGCCGATCGACCAGGCGTCGTCGAAGCTCCACCACTGCCCGCCGGGCCCGGTGTAGCAGTAGCTGGAGACCGACTGGGTGTCGTGGTACACCGTGCAGCCGGGCACGCCCGACAGCAGGTTGGCGTACCCGCGGGTGCCGGCTTCCTCGGCGAACTGGCCGGGGGCCGCGCCGGTGGCGGACTGCCACTCGCCGTTGACCCCGCCCGCGGTGACGCCCTGCCAGCCGCGGCCGTAGAAGGCCAGCCCGATGGTGAGCTTGCGCGGGCTGACCCCGGCGTCCAGGTACGTCTGGATCGCCTTGTCGACGCTGAACTCGAACGGGTACGGGTCCTGCGCGTCGCGGTACAGGTTGGCCTGGTGGCCGGCCCGGTTCGGCTCCCACGAGTTGTCCGACCCGGCGCCGTGGAAGTCGTAGCCCTGGACGTTGGCGAAGTCCATGTAGTTGAAGACGCCGTTCGGGCCGATGTCCCACCCGGCGGCGACCTTGGCGGGGTCGGCCGGGGTGAACGCGGTGATCAGGTAGCGCTTGCCGGTGGTCAGCGTCAGCGCGTCGAGCTGGCGGCGGAACTCGGCGGTCAGCGCCGTGTTGTTGGCCTTGTCGGCCGCGCTGACGTGGTTGCCGGGGTGCCCTTCGGAGCCGGGCCACTCCCAGTCCAGGTCGATGCCGTCGAAGATGTTCGCGGCGCTGCCGGGACCGCCCGCCGCGTTGTAGGTGGGCAGGTTGCCCTTGATGTAGATGTCGATGCAGGAGCGCACGAACTTCTCTCGCGACGCCGCGGTGGCCGCCACGTCGGAGAAGTACTTCGAGTACGTCCAGCCGCCGATCGAGATCAGCACCTTCAGGTGCGGGTGCTTGGCCTTGAGCTTGCGCAGCTGGTTGAAGTTGCCGCGCAGCGGCTCCCAGCCGGTGTCGGCGACCCCGTCCACCGACTGCGCGGCCGAGAACGGCCGGCCGTAGTCGGCGTCGGCGTCCCCGGCGCCGGTGCCCTGGTCGGGGTCCTGCGGGTTCGCGGTGGTGCCCCGGGTGACGCCTTGCAGGCAGGTCAGGTTGACCGGGTCGATGTTGGCGAAGGCGTAGTTCAGGTGGGTCAGCTTCGCCGCGGCCCCGCTGGTGTCCAGGTTGCGCACGAAGTACTGCCGCCCGTAGATGCCCCACTGGACGAAGTAGCCGACCTTGGCGTAGTTGCCGGACCCGATGACGTCGTCGGTGGTGACGCTGACGGCGTTGCTCGCGGCGGAGGCGTTGTCGTAGGTGTCGCGCGCCTTGACCGTGAACGTGTACCCCGTCATCGGCGACAGCCCGCTCACCACCGCGGACAGGCCGGTGACGCTGGCCCGCAGGGTGGTGCCGGTGTAGACGTCGTACCCGGCGATGCCGTTGGCGTCGGTGGCGGCGTTCCAGGCCAGGCTGACCGTGGTGGAGGTCTTGGCGGTGGAGCGCAGGTTGCCGGGCACGGTGGGCGGTGTGGTGTCGTTGGCGGGATTGAGCGTGGTCGCCGAGACCGTGCCGCTGGCCGCGGACAGGTTGCCGCGGGTGTCGCGGGCGCGGACCGCGAACGTGTAGCCGGTGTTCGGGGTCAGCCCCGTGACGACCGCGCTCGCGGTGGTGCTGGTGGCCACGACGGTGCTGCCGGACAGCACGTCGTACCCGGCGATCGGGAAGTCGGTCGCCGCCGAGGCGGTCCAGGACAGCGACACCGTGCGCGTGGTGCGGCCGGTGACGGCCAGGCCGGTGGGCGTGCCCGGGGCGCGGTCGGCGCTGCCGTCGCACTTGTTGCCGTTGATCCGGCAGTTGAGCGGCGCCGCCCCGGATCCGTACGCGATGAACCAGGGGCTGTACGGCTCGGTGTTCGCGCCGGCCGCGACGGTGCCGTTGTAGTGGGCGTTGACGACGGTGACGTGCGAGCCGGACTGGCTGGCCACCCCGTTGTAGAAGTTGCTCATCGTGACCCCGGCAGGCAGGTCGAACTCCAGCGTCCAGCCGGTGATCGCCGCCCCCGTGGGGTTGGCGACGACGAACTTGTCCATGAACCACGAGCCGTTGTTGGTACTCGAGAACGTCGCGGTGAGCCCGGGGGCCGCGGCGGCCGCGGTGGGCACCGCGACTGCGCCGAGGACTCCGACGGCGACGGCGAGCATGGCGGCAAGTGAGCGGATCTTGCGCATGTGCCCTCCCGTTATTAGGAAACTTTCCTAATACTGGGCACGTCCATCGATGGCCGTCAACAATCTATTTAGATTTAACTATAATTTGAGGTCATAGAGCGCTTTCAGGGAACCGGGCGGCAAGCCGGGGCAGCCTGCCGGGCAGGCTGTGCTCGTCGATCTGCCACGGTCCGTCCTGCCCCGGTCCACCCCGGCGCGGACGGCCGCCGAGCCGCTGTGCGACGGCACGGGCGAAGCCGTCGCGATCCCCGCCCGCTCGCGCGTGGATCTCTGCCGGAGCCGATCGCAGGCGCATGAAGAAGTCCCAGTCGCCGCGCTCGACCGCGTCCGCGTCGGGCAGCCCGGCCAGCGCGTCCGGATCCGCGAGCACCACCTCGAACGACTCCCGTCCCAGCGCCACCAGGCTCGCCCGGAAGTCGGCGAACCGGTCGTCGAGGTCGAAGTGCGCGTGCCACTCGTCGGCGCCTCCCCCGGCGAGCAGGCACGCCGCCGCCCACACGGCCGGCGTCCAGGCGCGCTCCAGCATCCGCTCGAAGTGCACGCCGAACTCGACCAGCTCGGGCAGCGGCCGCCCGGCCAGCCCCTCCCGCCAGGCCACGGCCACCGCGGCGGCAGGCGAGTCCTCGTCGTAGTAGCCGCACTCCAGGGCGGCGTACGACTCGTCGATGACGTCCCAGAAACCGGCCTCGTCCACGGCGGACACCGTAACGGAACGGCTCAGCTCACCCGGACCAGCATCTGGTCGACCGGGGCGTAGTCGTCGGTGAGCACGGCCGCGTCCCCGATGAACTCGCGCAGCCGGTCACCGTGCAGCAGCTCCGGCGCCTCCGGCAGGAGCAGCAGGCGGGCCCCCATCGCCTGCAGCGGCAGCGGCCGGGCGGACGCGACGATGACGAAGTTGTCGCCCGCGCGGCCGGCCACCGCCGCCTCCGGCGCGACCAGCGCCACGTGGGGAAACACCGACGCCACGGTGGCCAGCTCGGCGCGGATGAAGCGCAGCGGCGGGCCGTCGATCACGTTCTGCACGTAGATGCCGCCGTCCCGGGTCACCCGCCGCACCTGCGCCATCATCTCGCGGGTGGTCAGATGCCACGGCACGGCCAGGTCGCCGAACGCGTCGCCGACGATCAGATCGGCGGACTTGTCGGCCTGCCCGGCGAGCAGCAGGCGCCCGTCGCCGACCACCGCCCGCAGCGCCGGGCCGGTGCGCAGGCCCAGCTCGCGCTGCGCGAGGTCCACCAGGCCGCCGTCGATCTCGAACACGGTGCTGCGGCTCCCCGGCCGGGTCGCGGCCAGGTAGCGCGGCATCGTGAAGCCGCCGCCGCCCAGGTGCACCGCGTCCACCGCCGCGCCGGGGGCGGCCACCACGTCCGCCGCGGCGCCGAACCACTGGATGTAGCCGTACTCCAGGCGGGTCGGGTCGGCGAGATCCACGTAGGAGTGCTCGGCGGCGTTCAGATGCAGGACCCGTCCTGTCGGCCGCCGCGGATCCGTGGTGACCTTCGCGCAGTGGTACGCCGTCTCCACGTCGCACGGGTCGGGCGCGGTGATGGACAGCCCGGCCCCGGCGGCGAGCAGCGCGACGGCGAGCATCCGGCTCGTGGCCGTCGTGGTCCGCGGCCGGTCCTCGCGCCTCAGGTAGCCGTGCAGGGCCAGGCCGGACAAGCCGAGCAGGACCGCCAGCCCGATCATGATGGCGCTGGTGGGCAGCGCCGCGACCAGCACGAACCCGGTGACCAGGGTGGCGGTGACGGCGCCGAGGGTGCCCACACCGGACAGCCGCCCGACCACCCGTCCGGTCCGGTCCAGATCGCCCAGCTGCAGCTTCACCACCATGGGCGGCACCGCCGACAGCAGCATGATCGGCACGAACACGGTCAGCGCGGTCAGCGCCATGATCATGGAGACGGAGGTGCCCCGCAGCGCCTCGCCCAGCCAGCGGATCAGCGGCAGCGTCACGGCCGTGGCCAGCCCCGCCGCCGTCAGCAGCGGCGCGAGCAGGCGGCGCGGATCCCGGCGGTCGGCGTGCCAGCCGCCCAGCCAGGCCCCGTACGCGATGGCGCCGAGCGACATGCCGATGACCGCGCTGGTCACCTGCAGGCTCAACCCGAGATACGGCGCGACCAGGCGCAGCGACACCGTCTCCAGCACCAGCACCGCACCACTGGCCGCGAACGTGAGCACGAGGGCGAGCCGATCGGGCAGCCGGCCCGCAGCAGGAGGAGCTTCCGTCACCGTCGCGATGATACGGCCTACCCACCCCCGTCCCCGCCCACGGCGCTACGCGCCACTCCCCCGGCCAGACGGTCGGCTTCCCCACGAAGATCACTGTCTCGTGTCAAGAT
>NZ_BONF01000010.1 GCF_016862575.1 Catellatospora bangladeshensis
CTTAGAGCGACCGGCATTAGGTGCGGACCTGGACAGGTAGCCGGTCGCGGGTAGCAAACAGGCACGGGACTTATCGATCATTGGAGTTCTCTACGCTTCAATGACAGGAGTCCCGTGCCTGCGCTGCCATCTGCTGACCCCGATCTGGGTCCAGTTCGCCGCACTGCTGCCCGGGCTGGCCCGAATACGACCCCGCACACCCGCTGGGCTGCCACCGCCGCCGCATCCCCGACCAGGTCGTCTTCGAACACGTCATCCACGCCCTGGTCCACGGCTCGGGCTACGAACGCATCGCCGGCCCCGGCTGCTCCGACCGCACCATCCGACGCCGCCTGGCCGACTGGGCCAGCGCAGGCATCGCCCAGCAACTGCACGCCCTGATCCTGGCCGCCTACGACGACATGATCGGCCTACAGCTGCACGACATCGCCGTCGACGGCGCGCTCACCAAAGCACCCTGCGGCGGAGACTGCGCCGGACGCTCCCCGGTCGACCGCGGCAAAGGCGGCCTCAAACGCTCCACCAGATCGCCCGCAAAGGCATCCCCGCCCCCATCCAGGTCGGCAAACGCTGGGTGGTGGAACGCACCCACTCATGGATGAACGGCTACGGCAAGATCCGCCGCTGCACCGAACGCAACGCGCAGGTCGTGGACTTCTACCTCTACCTGGCAGCAGCCCTGATCACCACACGCCAACTCATCCGACAAGCCCGGCCCCGCTACCGCTGGGACGGCCGTCCCACCACCCGACGCCTCAAACGACACCTATTGCCGGTCGCTCTTATCGTTCTACGTAGAAGAAGGTGCCCTTCCTCTCGCCCGCTGCAGTGTGGTTCCCTCCAACAGCAGCGTGGTGACCGGGACGGGTGTTCGCAGACCGGTCGTGTGTATGTCAGGTCGGGCCGTCGCCGGAGGGATCGCCGATGCCTGGGGAACAGGTGGTGCTGCCGCACCCGCGGGCGTCGGAGCTGACCACGTTCCGCGCGCCGGACGGCGGCGTCCGGCTGGTGTCGTCCGGTTCGGACGCGCTCTACGCGTGGGACCCCGCCACAGGCGAGCAGACCGCCATGTTCGAGGGCGAGTGGGGTGTGTTCGCCACCGAGATATGCCACCCCGACGGCCGCGGTCCCGTGCTCGCTCTGGCCACCGAGTACGGCGTGGAGTGGTTCGACGCCGCCACCGGCGCGCGCTGCCACGGCGAGTCGGCCTTCTGCGACACGGTTTGGGACCTGGCCGTGGCCCGCACGCCCGATGGAGCGGAGACGCTGTTCGGCGCCGGATACTGCGGTCCGCACCCGATCTACCGGTGGGATGCGGCAACCGGTGCGCTGTTGCCCGACCTGGGCGAGCACGACAACCACATCGTGGCGGTCGCGGTGGTGACGCTGCCCGGCGGCAAGCTGATGGTCTCCGCGACCGGCTGGTCGCGCACGATCCACCGCTGGGATCCGGCCACCGGCGCCGAACTGGGCCCGCCTCTTGCGGGGCACACCGCCATCGTCAACGCGATGAGTTCGGCCGCCTTACCCGACGGGCGGGTCCTGCTCGTCTCCGGCGACTCAGCCGGTGTCGTGCGCCGCTGGGACGCGGTCACCGGAGAAGAGGTCGGAAAGCCGATCAAGGCTCATCCCGCGTCGGCCACCGTGCTCACGACTCTCGTCGCGGGTCACCCGCAACTGCTGACGTCGGGTGACGACCAGGTGATCCGGCGCTGGGACGCAGTCACGGGCGAGCTGCTCGACGAGCCCGCGGCCGGATGCAGCCCCGTGCTCCTGACCGTCGGCGGCGTCTCCTCCATCGCCACCTGCTGCCCGGTAGGCGTCACCGTCAGACCGTTCCAGCTGTCCTGACCGGCCACAAGCACAGCCGCCATACGCACGCGACCGTGCCATCTGGTCTGCGTTCTACACGTCGCGCCGAGGCATTCAGTACGCCCGGGCCCGCTCACGCGGTATGCGGGACCAACGCGCGCTGAGCTGCTGGGACTCGAAACGGGAGGTCCACCGCCGTCGGTCGGCGCCGTCGGCGAACTCGGTCGCCGCGTCGAACCTGCGATCGAGCGCCGCCAGCAGCGAGCCCGACTCGCCCGTCGCCGGCTCCGGATGCGAGCCGATGAGCGCGCCGCGGGAGTCGCGGCCGGCAAGATCATTGAAGGGTTATACCTGTAGACCGAGGTCGGCGGGTGTCAGGCGGATCATGCATGATGCCGCTCATGTTGGAGACCTTGGACGACGTGGCCTGGGACAGGCTGTCGCACGCCTACGGGCCCGCCGGCGACGTGCCGGCGCTGATCAAGCTGCTGACTTCGGCAGACGCCGAAACGCGAGATCAGGCCCGATACGGGCTCTACGGCAACATCTTCCACCAGGGCACCCGCTACGAGGCCAGTGCTCACGCGGTGCCGTTCTTGGTAGAACTGACACTGGAGCCGTCCATACCCGATCGAGCCGAGATCGTCTTGCTGCTGACCGGTCTCGCGATCGGCTACCCGCACGACTACATGGTGAGCCCGTTCCCGGTGGCGGAGCTGCGCTCGGCTGTGGGCGGCTTCGGCGCCACGTGGCGGGCCGATGCGAGCGCTCGTTACCTGTGGTGGGTGAAGGACATCGAGAATCGGCAGCCGCCGAACGAGGTCGAGCGACAGATCGCTAACGCCCTCGACGAGTTGCGGGTATACGAGGCGGTGCGGGATGCCGTGCCCCAGCCGCTCACGCTACTCACCGACACCGACGAAGAGCTGGCGGGCGCGGTGACCCGCGCGCTGGCCTGGTTTCCCGAGCAGGCGTCGCAGACGGTGCCCGCGCTGACCGCAGTCGCGGCCGACGAGGCCCAGGGATCGGGTATGCGGGCGACGGCGCTGCTCGCGGCTGGCATGGCGGGGCGCGACGCATGCCCGCTGTCGAACCTGCTGGCACGGTTGATCCACGACTACGACGAGAACCTGCGCTGGGCCGCTGCGGGGACGTGGGCGTTGACCGCCGGACCCGATGCTCCGGACACCGCGAAGTCCGTGCTGCGGCTATTCGGCGAGCCCGCCGAGGATGACGAGCCTCACTGGCTGCGATGGGCGTGGAGCCGCGCGGACTGGTCGCTGGCGTTGCTTGAGGTCGTGGATGAGGTGACGGCAGCACAGGTGCGGCGGCAACGGGTCGCTGTGGCGCTCGAGGAGCGGTGGGACGAGGGTTCCCTGTGGCACAACCGGCTGGTGACCCCCTTCCAGCTCGCCTATCCGGACGGCGAGCCGGACGAGCCGGTGCCGTTCGCGAAGCTGACCCCCGCGCAGCGGTGCCTGGTGGAGTTCCTTCTGTCCCACCCGGAGGCGCTTGAGGGCGATCCGGAGGGCGGGGGCTACCTGTTGCGCGAGCACTGCCTGCCCGACGAGCATCCAGCGCTCGCGGCGTACGCCGCCTCCTGATCGAGCAACTCGGGGACGGGCAAGCAGCGACGTGTTAAGAAGGGCACCTTCTTATACGCGAAGCGTTAAGAAGGTGCCCTTCCTTTCAGCGGCTGAGGTGGCGGTAGCGGCGGACGGAGAGGGGCAGGAAGATCGCGGTCAGGACCAGGGGCCAGGCGATCGCGAGCAGGATGGCGTGGTCGGGGACCAGGCCGGGGTTGCCGAACAGCTCACGGGACGCGGCGGCGGTGGCCGACAGCGGGTTCCACTGGGCGATGGTGCCGAGCCAGGCGGGCATGGTCTCGGGATCGACGAAGACGCCGGAGAGGAAGCCGACCGGCCAGACCAGGATCTGCACCATGGTCACCGACTCCGGCCCCTTGACCACCAGGCCGAGGAAGATGCCGACCCACAGCAGCGCGAAGCGCAGGAGCAGCAGCAGCCCGAACGCCGCCATCGCCGACGCCAGGCCCTCGTGCCAGCGCCAGCCGAGCGCGGCGGCCGCCCCGACCAGCACCGCCAGGCCGACGGCCGAGTTCATCAGGTCGGCCAGGCAGCGGCCGAGCACCACCGAGGCCGAGTTGATCGGCAGTGACCGGAACCGGTCGGTGACACCCTTGGCCGCATCGGTGGAGATCGCCGTCATGGTGGCTTCCACGCCGAAGAACATGGACAGCGCGAACATGCCCGGCATCAGGTAGTCGAAGTAGTCCGGCCCGATCGCGCCGCCGAACAGCCCGCCGAACATCAGCGCGATCATGACGGTGAACAGCCAGTTCACGATGACGCCGAACGGCTGCTGCCGCCAGTGGGTCAGCTCCCGCCGCGCGAGCACCCACGTCTCCCCCAGTACGGCCGTCACGCCGCCACCTCCTGCCTGCTGCCCTGCTGCCGGTCGAGTTCGAGGAACACCTCGTCGAGGGTGGGCCGGCGCAGGTTGACCTCGGCCGGCTCGACGCCCTCGGCGGCCAGCGCCGCGCTGACCGCGACCAGGGCCTTCGTACGCTGCTTCACCGGCACGCTGATGCGCCGCTCGTCGGTGCGGGGCTCACCGTCGGCGTGCCGCCGCACCACCGGCAGCGCCGCCCGCGCCTGCGCCGGATCGTCGAAGACGAGGTCGATCCAGTCGTCGCCGACCGCCGCCTTCAGCTCGTCCGGCGTGCCCTCGCGGACCACCCGGCCGTGCCACAGCATGGCGATCCGGGTCGCGAGCCGGTCGGCCTCCTCCAGGTACTGCGTGGTGAGCAGGACGGTGGTGCCGCCCGCGACGAGTTCGCGTACGGCGGCCCACACCTCCTGCCGGGCCTGCGGGTCCAGGCCGGTGGTCGGCTCGTCGACGAACAGCACCTCCGGCGACACGATGAGGCTGGCGGCCAGGTCGAGCCGCCGCCGCATACCGCCGGAGTACTTGGCCACCGGCCGGTTTCCGGCCTCGACCAGGCCGAACCGCTCCAGCAGCTCGTCGGCGCGGGCCGCCGCGCGGGCCCGGCCGAGGTGGTTGAGCCGCCCGAACAGCACCAGGTTCTGCCGCCCGCTGAGGATCTCGTCGACGGCGGCGTACTGCCCGACGAGGCCGATCCGGCGGCGCACCTGCGCGCCGTCCGTGCTCACGTCGTGCCCGGCCACCACCGCCCGCCCGGCGTCCAGTCGCATCAGGGTGGACAGGATGCGGATGGCCGTGGTCTTGCCCGCCCCGTTCGGGCCCAGCAACCCCTGGATCGTCCCCCTGGGCACCTCCAGGTCGAATCCGCCGAGAGCCGGTTCTTGCGCTCCCGCGTAGGTCTTGCGTACTCCGGACGCCGCTATTGCCAGTTCAGACACGTGCGGACGCCTCCCTTCGCTCGGCGTACACCGTACCGTACGTCGTACGCCTGCGTCCAGCGAAGTTTCTCAGGGTCTGCTGGGCGAGCGGAATTCGCGCGGCGGGCGCAAGCTGAGCGCATGGACATCGACGCCATGACGGCGCTCCTCCCCCTCGCCCCGCTCGCGGTGCACATGGTGCTGCGGCGGGTGCCCGAGGGCGAGGTGTGGATCCTCGAAAGGCGCGGCCGGTATCGCCGGTCGCTCGCGGCGGGCTGGCACCTGGTGGTGCCGCTGGTGGACCGGGTCAAGGCCGTGGTCGACCTCGCCGGGCAGATGCTGCTGTGGCCGCCGGTCGCGGCCTACGACACCCCGACCCCCACCGGAGACCTCTTCCCCGCCGGCGACGGCCGCACCGTCGAGGTGCGGCTGCGCGTCCTGTGGCGCGTGACCGACCCGGTCGTCGCCGCGTACCAACCCGACGGGCCCGCCAAGGCCATCGACGCCCTGGCCGAGGCGACACTGCGCCGCCTCATCGCCGACCTGCCCACCGAGACCGCCCTGTCCAGCCGCGGCGATCTCGACCGCGCGCTGTCCACCGCGCTGACCGACGGCGCCCACTGGGCCGAGGTCAGCAACGTACGCATCAGCGAGGTGCTGCCGCACCCGCAGCCGGTGCGCTCCTGACCACACCGTCCCCGGGCGTCACCAGGTCGCGGCACAGCGGCACGTCCGACGTGGTGATGCCCGGCTTCACCAGCAGCGACAGCAACGGCCGGCTCCATACGCCGGTCTCGCGCTCGCTGCAGATGCGGCGCTGCGTGATCTGATCCGAGGTCAGCTGCCGCGGCCCGCCGCCGTCCCGGAACAGCACCGTCTCCAGGTCGTCCTCCTTGCCGAGCAGGTAGGCGACCCGGGTCCGGCCCTCGACGGTCACCGCGCTGGCGGGCAGCCACATGCCCTGCAGCAGGACGACGGCGGCGAGGGTGAGCCCGATCAGGGCGGTCAGCCCGTCGACCCACACCGTCGGCACGCGTCCGCCGAGCAGCGGGCTGGGCGGCCGGTTCGCCGCCCAGGCGGGCTGCGGCCACCGGCGGCCCACCGTCATCGCGGCCACCAGCAGCAGCACCACCACGACGAGCAGGACCACCAGGTAGAGCGGTGCGGTGACCACCCCGACCGCCGCGATCATGAGTGCCGCGGGCGGCGGCACGGACGACAGCGCGGTGGTCTGGGCGACGGCGCCCCGCATCGCGGCTCGCCGTTCGGTCAGAGCCAGGGCCGCCGCGAGGATGAGGATCAGCGGCAGGAAGGTGAGGTAGCTGCCGATGAGCAGCGCCTGCATGCTGGTGTGCTGCGCGAGCGCCTTCATCGTGGCGTCGTCGCCGTCGGCCAGCACGAACAGCCGTACCCCCGCGAGGATCGCCGGGAAGGCCGCCGACACCAGGCCCAGGTAGAGACCGGTCCGCTCCCCCACCGCGGCGGCCACCCCGGCCGCGGGACGATCAGGCTCGAGCATCTGCTCCGTCACGCCCCACATCCTCGCACCCCACCCCCACCCGCCCGCGCGATGTCCTCATCGGACCACGCCCTCGTCGATCTTGCGCGAAGTGTTGCCCATTTGCCCGAAACACCCGTGTCGCACCCACAGTTCACGCAAGATCGGCGCGGTAGAGGGGGCGGGGTCGGGGGTGGGTCAGGGTGGGGATCAGGGTTGGCGCTGGATTCGGGGAGGGTGGGGTGGGGTTTAGGTTGGCGGGGTGTCCCTTATTGCGACGCAGTCGCTGACCAAGACGTATCCGGGCGGGGTGACGGCGCTGGCTGACCTGACGCTGTCGGTCGAGCCGGGCGTGATCGGGCTGGTCGGCGCCAACGGCGCCGGCAAGTCCACGATGATCAAAACGCTGCTGGGGCTGCTCACGCCGACCAGCGGCCAGGTGCGGGTGCTCGGGCTGGACCCGGTCACCGCTGGTGAGGAGGTGCGCTCCCGCGTCGGGTACATGCCCGAGCACGACTGCCTGCCGCCGGACATGATCGCGGCGGAGTTCGTGACGCACATGGCCCGGATGAGCGGGCTGCCGCGCACCGTCGCCCGCGAGCGCGCCTCGGAGGCGCTGCGCCACGTCGGGCTGTACGAGGAGCGCTACCGCCAGATCGGCGGCTACTCGACCGGCATGAAGCAGCGGGTCAAGCTGGCCCAGGCGCTGGTGCACGACCCGAACCTGCTGCTGCTCGACGAGCCCACCAACGGCCTCGACCCGGCGGGGCGGGACGCGATGCTGACGCTGATCCACCGGATCGGCACCGAGTTCGGCATCTCCGTGGTGGTCTGCTCGCACCTGCTCGGCGAGATCGAGCGCATCTGCGACTCGCTCATCGCCATCGAGGGCGGGCGGCTGCTGCGCGCCGACCGGATCGAGGCGATGACCACCGGCACGGACGTGCTGGCCATCGAGGTCGCCGAGGGCACCGCCGAGCTGCTGGCGGCGCTGGCCGCGCGCGGCCTGGCGCCGCGCGAGGAGGGGCGGCTGCTGCTGGTGCCGCTGGCCGACGAGGACACGTACGACCTGATCCTGCGGACCGTCGCCGAGCTGGACCTGCCGCTGCACCGCCTCGACCAGCGCCGGCACCGGGTGGCCGAGCTGTTCGCCACCGCACCGCGACCGTCCCTGGAGGCCAGCCATGTCTGAGCAGAGCGTCATCCACGACATCGGCTACCAGCGCTATTCGGGGGTGCGGCTCAGCCGGGGGTACGCCGCACGGTCGCTGTTCGAGCACGGGCTGCGCGTCGCGTTCGGCCTCGGCCGCAGCGCCAAGGCGAAGATCTTCCCGTGGATCGTGATCGGCCTGGTCACGCTGCTCGCCGTGGTGATCGTCGCCGTCAAGGCGCAGACCGGCGAGATGATGCTGAGCTACCAGGCCTTCCCCTCGGCCGTCAGCACGGTGGCCATGGTCTTCCTGGCCGTGGTCGCGCCCGAGCTGGTCTCCCGTGATCTGCGCAACCAGACGCTGCCGCTGTACTTCTCGCGGCCGGTCGGGCGCGCCGACTACGCGCTGGCCAAGCTGAGCGCGCTGGCCGTGGCGGTGTTCCTTCTGCTGGCCGGGCCGCAGACGCTGGTCTTCCTCGGGTCGGCGTTCACCGCCCCGGACACGTCCGGAGTGGCCGCCGAGGCCCGGGGCCTGCTCGGCGGCTGGGTGGTGTCCGCCGCGTACGCGCTGATCTTCAGCAGCCTGTCGGTGCTGATCGCGTCGGTGGCCAGCCGCCGCGCGTTCGCCGCGGGCGCCATCGTGGTCGTCTTCATGGTCAGCTCCGGGGTCGCCGGGCTGCTGATCGCGCTGGGCGGCGAGGGCCCCATGTCGCGGATCGCGCCGCTGTTCAGCCCGTTCCTGCTCCCCGAGGGCCTGCGCAGCTGGCTGTACGGCACGTCGATCGACGTCGGCGCGTACGGCCCGCTCTACGGCCTCGCGACGTTGCTGCTCGTGGCCGGCTGCACCGGCCTGCTCGTGCTGCGCTACCGGAAGGTTTCGCTGTGACCGACCTGGAACTGAGCGGGGTTTCCCGCTGGTACGGCAATGTCGTCGCGGTCAACGACGTGACGATGACGCTCGGGCCGGGCGTGACCGGTCTGCTCGGGCCGAACGGCGCCGGTAAGACCACCCTGCTGCACATGATGGCGGGCTTCCTGGCCCCGTCGCGCGGCGCGGTGACCATCGACGGGTCGCCGACCTGGCGCAATCCGGCGATCTACCGCAAGCTCGGGCTGGTCAACGAGCGGGAGGCCGTGTACGGCTTCCTCAGCGGCAAGGAGTTCGTCCGGGCCAGCGCGAAGCTGCACGGGCTGCCCGACGCCGACGCCGCCACCCGCCGCGCGATCGCGCTGGTCGAGATGACCGACGCGCAGGACCGGCGGATGGACACCTACTCCAAGGGCATGCGGCAGCGGATGCGGGTGGCCGCGGCGCTGGTGCACGACCCGGCGGTGCTGCTGCTGGACGAGCCGTTCAACGGCATGGACCCGCGGCAGCGCATGCACATGATGGAGCTGCTGCACAGCCTCGGCGCGCAGGGCCGCACGGTGCTGTTCAGCTCGCACATCCTGGAGGAGGTCGAGCAGGTCTCCGGCACGGTGCAGGTCATCGTGGCGGGCCGGCTGGCCGCGTCCGGCGACTACCGCACCATCCGGCGGCTGATGACGCACCGCCCGCACGTGTTCGCCATCCGGTCCAGCGACGACCGGCGGCTCGCGGTGGCGCTGATGGCCTCGCCGTCGGTCGCCGGAGTGACCCTCGGCAAGGACGGGCTGACCGTGCACGCGGGCGACTACGGCACGTTCACCCGCGCGCTGCCCCGCATCGCGCTGGACGAGGGTGTCCGCGTACGGCAGCTGATCCCGTCCGACGAGTCGCTGGAAAGCGTCTTCTCCTACCTGGTCTCGGCGTGAGGTGGCCCCTGATGAACATGACGATCGCCTGGATCACCGCGCGCGGCCTGTTCGGCCGCAAGCGGTTCCTGCTGCTGCTCCCGATGCCGATCATCCTGATCGGGGTGACCGCGGTCGGGCTCGCCTTCGACGCCCCGGCCGCCGACCTGGCCGAGACGGTGCTGCTCGGGCTCGGCGTGGCCACGGTGCTGCCGCTGGTGTCGCTCATCGTCGGCACCGGCGTGCTCGGCTCGGAGATCGACGACGGCACGGTGGTGCACATCCTGGCCAAGCCCATCCCGCGCGGCCGGATCATCATGGCCAAGCTGGCGGTGGCGGCCTCGGTCAGCGCGGTGGCGACCGCGGTGCCCATGTTCGCGGCCGGCGCCATGATCGGCGGGACGCGGCTCGGCGCCGGGTTCGCGCTGGCCTGCGTGGCGGGCGCGCTGGCGTACTCGGCGCTGTTCCTGGCGCTGAGCGTGCTGACCCGGCGGCCGGTGCTGCTCGGCCTGCTCTACGTGGTGATCTGGGAGGGCCTGATCAGCAACCTGGTGGCGGGCACCCGCACCGTGTCGGTGCAGCACTACGTGATCCGGTTCGCGGCTGAGCTGTCCGGCAGCGAGTGGTTCCGCACGACCGTGTCGACGGCCGTCGCGGCGGTGATGACGGCCGTGGTGACCGTGGCCGGGACCTGGCTGGCCGCGCGGCGGCTGCGCTCGTTCTCGGTGGCCGGCGAGACCAGCTGAGCCCCTCTGTTCCAGGCCGGCCCGGTGGGCCTACCGGGCCGGCCTGCTCGTAGGTCCGGCTCAGCCGGCGATGTTGACCATCCAGTTGACGCCGAACCGGTCGGTCAGCGCGCCGAAGGTGTCGCCCCACATCTGCTTCTCCAGCGGGACTTCGACCTTGCCGCCCTCGGCGAGCTTCGCCCAGTAGCCCTGCAGCTCCTCGCCGTCGTCGCCGCTGAGGCTGATCGTGATGGTGTCGCCCGGGTTGTACGGCATGCCGGGCGGCGTGTCGGACGCCATCAGGGTGTACCCGGCGTCGCTCTCCAGCTGCGCGTGCATGATCTGGTCGGCGAACGGGGTGCCCTCCTGGCCGAACTCGCCGAAGGTGCTCATCGTCATCGAGCCGCCGAACACGGACTGGTAGAACTCGATGGCCTGGCGCGCGGTGCCGTTGAAGCGGATGTACGGGTTGAGGCGGGACGCCATCCGGATCCTCCTTGATCGTGATGAGCCGCCGATTGCGTACGGCCAGCCAGCATCCTCGCAGACCGGACGCCGTGCGCGGCATGACACGACCGAGTGAGCCCGCTCGGATCAGGGCGCCGGACGGCGGCGCAGCAGCGTCACCGGCAGCACCAGCAGCAGCGCGACGCCGGTCCAGAACGCGGTCGCCGCCACGAACCTGCCCCGGTGCACGTGCTTTGGCAGGTCTGCGGCGCGGGCACGCAGCTCCTCCACCGCCGGCATGGTCTCCGCCTCGGCATAGCTGAGCAGCCAGCTCCACGGGTAGCCCAGGTCGTGGTGGTAGACGAACATGCAGCACACGCGCTCGCGCACCACCAGCAGGCTCACCGCCAGGCCCGCCACGGTCAGCACCACGATCGCCACCCAGGCCGGCGGTCCGGGCAGCGGCCCGCGCAGTCCGGTCCACAGCAGCAGCAGCCCGCTAGCGACCAGCACCGCGCCGAACACCAGCCAGTGGCTCATCCCACCGGAGATCACCAGCGCGAACAGCCCGGTCAGCGCCCCCAGCGCACCCACGACCGACAGCGCCACCCGGCCCGAAGACATCGACATGCGTGGAGTTTCTCACGGGCGGGTGGAACACAGGTGCCCCTTCCGCTCCACAACTTCTGGGTTGTACCTACAACCCAGAAGTTGTGACCCGTCACCAACACATGTTCCGGTCGGGCAGCGCGGGTAAGCTCCGGCGATGATCCGCGTCGTCGCCGTCGACCTCGACGGCACCCTGATCCGCTCCGACGGCACCGTCTCCGGTCGCACCCGCGCCGCGCTCGCCCGTGCCACCGCCGCCGGAGCCCGGCTGGTGATCGTCACGGCCCGCCCGCCGCGCACCGCGCGGGCGCTGGCCCGGCGCGCGGACATCGGCGGTGTCGCGGTCTGCTCCAACGGCGCGATCGTCCACGACCTCGACGCGGACGAGACGGTGATCACCGGGCCGCTGCCGCTGGACCTGGCCGAGCGCACCGCACAGGTCATCACCGATGCGCTCGACGGCGTGTCGTTCGCGGTCGAGACCGGGCGGCGCGCGGTGGTGAGCCCCGGGCACGGGCATCACGCCACGCACGAAGACGCCCGGCACGAGGTCGAGACGCCCGAGCAGGTCTGGACGGAGGCGGAGAGCTGCGTCAAGCTGCTCGCCTGGTCGCCCGCGCCAGTCACCGTCGAGCTGCTGGAGCGGCTCCAGGAGCTGGTCCCGCAGGTGCGGATCACGTACTCGGGCGGGAACGGACTGCTGGAGATCAGTGCGGCCGAGGTATCCAAGGCGGACACGCTGGCGCGGCTCTGCGACGGCTGGGGCGTCGCCCCGGACGAGGTGATCGCGTTCGGGGACATGCCCAACGACCTGCCCGTTCTCGCGTGGGCGGGCACCGGCGTGGCCGTGGCCAACGCCCACCCGCAGGTGCTGGCCAGCGTGGACCGGGTCACCGCGAGCAACGACGACGACGGTGTCGCGCTGGTGCTGGAGGAGCTGTTCCCCGCGACGGCCGATGTCGTACCGGGCGGTTAGCGTAGCCGCGACATCAGTGGTCGTGTGTGGAGGCTGGACATGTTTCGGCAGGGTGATGTGCTGGTCGTCCCGATCGCGCGGGAAGGGCTGCCGGAGGGCCTGATGGACGCGCCGCGCGACCGGCGCAACCGGATGGTGCTGGCGCTGGGCGAGGCGACGGGCCACGCGCACGTGCTGACCGGCGAGCGGGTGTCGATGCTGTGCCCGCCCGACGAGCCCGGCCGCCTCTACCTCCTGATCGAGGGCTACGGCCGTCTGGTGCACGAGGAGCACGGCCCGATCGCGCTGGCGCCGGGCGCGTACAAGGTGGTCCGGCAGCGGGAGTACTTCCCCGGTGCCATCCGCCCGGTCGCGGACTGAGGCCGGGCATGAGCGAGCAGACGATCTCCGGTACGGCGAGCGCCGCCCGGCGACACGGCGATGACGACGTCAGGCTGGCCGAGCAGGGCGAGCGCTGGCTGGCCACCGGGCTGAGCTGCGAGCCCGCCGACCGCGCGGGTGCCGAAGCGGGGGTCCGGATCGCGTACGCGCTGGCGGGCCTGCCCGCGCCGAAGCACATCCTGTGGCTGGGCTCGCCCGCCGCGGGCGCGCTCGGGGTGGCGATGCTGCGCACCGGCCAGCGCGGCGGCCGCCGTGACGAGCACATCCGGCGGGCGCTGGAGGCGCAGGGCGCCCGGCCCGGCGAGCTGGACCTCGGCCGCAGCGTACGGCCCCGGGTTCGCACCCGGCCGTGGGCGCAGGCACGGGCGGCGCTGATGACGAAGCTGGGCGGCACCGGCTTCGCCCGGCACTGGGCGGCCACCGCCCGCCGCCCCTGGCAGCAGCTGACCGACCAGCTCGCCACCCCGCTGCGGACCAGGATCGACGCCGACCTCGCCGGGCGGCTGTCGGCCCGCGCCGGGCAGACCGAGCAGGTCGCCGAGCTGCCGCAGGCGGCGCGGGAGGCACTGCTCGACGCGATCGGCGGCCAGCACGACGCGGCCTGGCTGGCCGCCTTCGACAGCCACCCGGACGTGGACGGCCTGGCCCGGGTCGCCGGCAGCGCGGGCTGGTGGTGGGCGTTCGAGCACGTCGCCGTGCTCACCGAGCGGCCGGTCGCGGTGCACCGGGACAACCTGGGGCGGCTGCACCACGGCGACGGGCCGGCGCTGTCCTACCCGGACGGGTTCGGCCTGCACGTCTGGAGCGGCATGCCGATCACCGCAGAGGTCGCCGCCGAGCTGCCGCACCTGACCGTGGAACGCATCCGCGCCGAGGGCAACGCCGAGATGCGCCGGGTGATGCTGGAGCACTTCGGCTTCGACCGCTACCTGCGCGAGTCCGGGGCGTCCAAGACGCAGTCCGATGAGTGCGGCACCCTGTGGCGGGTCACCCTGCCCGGCGACGAGCCGCTGGTCATGGTCGAGGTGCTGAACTCCAGCCCGGAGCCGGACGGGTCCTTCCGGACGTACTTCCTGCGCGTCCCGCCGACCATCCGCACCGCGCGGGCCGGGGTGGCGTGGACGTTCGACCTCACCGAGGAGGAGTACGTCCCGCTGCAGCAGACCTGACCGGCTCACCCGGCACGCCCCAGGTCGGCGGCGGCCCGGCGGGGATCCGCTCGGGCACGCCGCCGGCGAACACCCGGTGCAGGTCCAGCCGCTTGAGGTGGACGTATCCGATGTGGCAGTCGCAGGTGGCGTTGGTGCACGGGCGGGGGCGCAGCGCGGCCCGGTAGCTGCCGTCGTAGAGGTTGCCGAGCGGGGCCGGGATTAAGTGGCAGCGGCGTACGGTGCCGTCGCCGAGCACGGACAGCGACGTCTCGCCCGCGCCGCAGTCGAACCCGGCCGAGTCGTGCGGGCGCACGCTGTACCCGAACAGCGGGTCGATCTCCGTCCACGCCGCCTCGGCGGCCGCGTCGTAGGTGTGCCCGTCGGCGGCGTTGACCCACAGGTACGTCGACTCCGGCAGCAGCTCGCGCATCGCCACCGCCTCGGCGTGGTGCTCGGGCAGCCCGACCATGCCGACGGAGTGCCTGACGCCGTACCCGCGCAGGGTGGCGCAGGCGGCCAGGAAGCGTTCCCGGCTGACCTGCCCGGGGTGGTAGGTGGCCCAGAGGGCGAGCCGGGCCGGATCGGCGTCGGCGACCCAGCTCAGCCGCCCGCCCAGGTTGGTCTGGATGGCGACCCGTTCGACGTGGGGCAGCTGCGACAGCCGCACCAGCGCCTGCCGGTACCAGGACCGGGTCAGCCCTTCGCCCCACGGGGTGAACAGCACGGAGATCATGTCGCCGTCGGGGTTGGCGGCGACCCAGTCGGTGAACCTGGCCAGCGCCTCGCGGTCGGCGGTCAGCTGGGCCCGGCTGTCGCGCCGCTTCGCGAACGGGCAGTACGGGCAGTCGTAGTTGCAGCTCGCGAGGGGCCCGCGGTAGAGCAGCAGCAGGTTCATCGCAGCACCGCCCGTGCCATGGCGTCGCGCACCGGCCCGGACACCAGCCAGGGCCCGATCGCGTCGCCGTGCGCGAGCCCCTCGTCGGTGAGCGCCAGCCGCCCGTCCGCCTCAGCCGCCCAGCCCCGGCCGGCCAGCTCGGCCAGGTGCGGGAAGTCCTGCTCCACCGTGCCGCCGAAGCGGTCGGCGTATCCGGCCAGGTCGACGCCCTCGGCGCGCAGCAGCGACTTGACCAGCCAGCGCAGCCGCCGCTCGGCCCCGTCGAGCGCGAAGCCGAACTCGGCGTACCCGAAGTCGGCGGCCGGGCGGCTGATGTAGTCGTCGATGATGGCGCGCACCTCGCGCACGCTCACCGCGTAGTCGAACGAGTAGTGCAGGTCCGCGGTGTACGAGCGGGCGCCGCAGCCGAGGCCGACCATGCCGTCGTCCTGGCAGCAGTAGTCGGCGCCGTCCGGGTCGGGCACGTCCGCGCGGCGGAACTGCCGCATGGACAGCTGCCGGTAGCCCGCCTCGCGGAGCAGGTCACGGCCCTGCCGGTAGAGGTCGAGCCGCTCGCGGTCCCAGTCCGGGTCGGGCGCGTCGCCGTGGCGGCGGCCGAGACCGGTCAGCGGGCGCACGTACAGCGGGTAGAGGTAGACCTCCTCCGGAGACCAGGACAGAGCCTCGCGCAGCGAATACGCCCAGGTGTCGCGGGTCTGGCCGGGGATGCCGTAGATCAGGTCCAGGTTGCGTACCGCGAAGCCGCCGCCGGTGATCGCGGCCAGGGCGCGGTCGACCTCGGCGCGCCGCTGCGGCCGCCCGGCGGCATGCGCCTCGGCATCCAGGAAGCTCTGCACGCCCATGCTGACCCGGTGCGTGCCGTGCGCGGCGAGCACCGCCAGCCGGTCCGGGGTCGCGGTCGCGGGCGACGTCTCCACCGACAGCCCCGCTGCGCCCGCGTCCAGCCCGAGCACGCCCTTGGTGATCTCGAACAGCTCGGCCAGCTCGGCGGCGTCCAGGTAGGTCGGGGTGCCGCCGCCGATCGCGGCCCGCGCGTAGCGGACCGGGCCGAGCGCCGCTGCGACCTGCTCCGCCTGCACGCGAAGCTGGCGCAGGTACGCCGAGACCTGCTCGGCGGGCGGCGTGGCGCGGGTGAACAGGTTACAGAAGCCGCAGCGCATCTCGCAGAAGGGGATGTGCAGGTAGAGGAACAGCGCGTCGCGGTCCTGCCCGGCCCACACGTCGCGCAGCGCGGGGCGCGGGCGCAGCGCTCGGTACGCCGTCTTGTGCGGGTACGCGTACAGATAACCCTGGTACGGCGAGCCGTCGAGCACGTTCACCACTCCCCCGGCCGCAGCGTGAACTGCGTGTACGGCACCGTCCACACGACGTCGTGCCCGATGCGGTGCCCGTGGTGCCCGTCCTCGCCGTACGCGGTGCCGTGGTCGGCGCACATGATCACGAAGCACGGCCGCCCACGGGAGGTGAGCAGCGCGAACAGCCGCGGCAGCAGCGTGTCCACGTAGCACAGCGCCGCCGCGTGGCTGTCCCGGCCGTCCTCGGCGGCGCCGGGCAGGTAGTGCCGGTTCGGCTGGTGCAGGGCGGACACGTTGAGGAAGGTGAACAGCGGCCGCTGCGGCGCCAGCCCGGCCGCACTGTCCCGCAGCTGGTCGAGCTGGTGGCGCAGCGAGTCCGGCTCGGTCACCCCGAACTCGGGCCGCCAGTGGTCCTCGGCGAACAGCCCCGGCAGCACGCTGCCCAGCGCCGAGCGCCGGTTGAAGAAGCCCACGCCGCCCAGGCACAGCGTGTGATACCCGGCCTCGGCCAGCCCGGTCACCAGATCCGGCGCATCGAACACGAACGTGCCCCCGGCCGTGGTCTCGCTGCCGGGGAACCGGGCCGCGAACAGCCGCTCGTGCCGCCCCGGCGTGACCGGCGTCGGCAGGAAGCCCGCGAAGAACGCATGGTGCGCGGCGTAGGTGAAGCTGGCCGGGGTGTGCCGCCGCTCCCAGCCGGTCTCCGGCAGCACCCGGGACAGGTGCGGGGTGCGGCCGGTCGCGGCCAGCTCCACGGCCACGTCGTAGCGCAGCGTGTCGAGGGTGACCAGCGCGAGGTCGTGCGTGCCGACCAGCGCCGCCATGTCCGTGCTCATGCCGCCCGCACCCGCTCGCGCGCCAGCAGGGCGGCGATCTCGGCGTCGTACGTGTCGCGGCCGTCGACGAGCAGGCCTGGCAGCAGGTCGCCAAACGCGTTGACCTCGGCGACCGCGTGCGAGCGCCAGCCCGCGGCGAACATCAGGTCCACGCCGGTGTGCAGGCTGCCCGGGAAGCAGGCGGCGACGGCCCGGCAGGTGTCCAGCCCGGCGGCATAGTGCGGCCCGGCGGCGGCACGCAGCGCGCACAGGTCGCCGCGTACGCCGCCGAGGTGCAGGTTCGTCATCGGGGAGCGGCTGCCGCGCACCACCACATGCGACGGCTGCCCGGCGACCGTCACCACGCGCAGGTCGACGACGCGGCCGTCCAGCCCGGCCTTGGGCAGCCAGCGCTGCACGTGCAGGCCGTCGGGCGCCAGCCCGTCCACGATCGCGGCGACGTCGCGCTCGTCGCGGTAGTGGCGCACCCGCAGCGAGTTGAACAGGCGTCCCCGGTCCAGCTCGACCGAGGTGGTGGCGAGGATTCGGACGCCGCCCAGCTGCAGCGCGATCACGCCGGAGGCGGACGAGCCGTGCCGGGTCTTGACGAACACCCGCCGCCAGCCCGCCTCGTCCAGCCACGAGCGCAGCTGCGCCCAGTTCGCGGGCGGGCCGGGCAGCGCGGCGGGCACGGGCACACCCGCGGCGAGCAACCGGTCGTGGCAGGCGTTCTTGTCGAACATGACCAGGATCTCGGCGGGGTCCGCGAGCAGCCGCGCGCCCTGGCCGGCGGCGGTGGCGGCGAGCCGGTGCAGGGCCCGCGCGAAGCCCGCGTGCCAGGCGGCTCCACCGACGATCTCGCCTTGCTCGGCCGGGACGGCGGCACCACGCAGCAACCGGTCCACCTCGGCGTCCTCGCCGGGGGACTCGACTCGGACCAGCGTGCCCGCCCGCAGCCGCAGCGGCGCGCCGGAGGCCACGTCGTGCCAGGCGAGCACGTCGGGCTCGGGCAGCCCGGCCCGCACCGCCGCCGCGGCGAACAGGGTGACGCGGCGGCTGCCGGGGTTGCCGACGACCGTGAGGTGCATCTACTCGGCGACCGCGATGTAGCGCTCGTCGCGGCGCGAGCGGGACGGCTCGGAGAGGTCCAGCTCCACCCCCGCCTCGGCGAGCTCGGCGGTCAGCCGGGCCTGCACCGGGTCGCTGATGAAGTGGTGGTGCAGGTCGAGGCGGTGCAGGTGGGTCAGCGGCTGGCCGGCCAGCAGCGCGGCGGCGCCCTCGTCGGCGAGCATGCCCAGCGACAGGTCCAGCCTGCGCAGCCGGGCCACCACAGGGGCCCCGGCCAGAGCGGCGGCGACCTGGTCGGCGATCTCGGAGTCGCGCAGGCCGAGCGAGGTCAGCGCGGGCAGCCGGGTGCCGTTCAGGATCGGCGCGAGGTCGTCGACGTCGGCGTCGCCGCCGTAGTTGCCGGTGCCCAGCCACAGCTCCAGGTGGGTCAGCGCGGGCAGGTCGCACTCGCCGACGGCACGGACCACCTCGGCGGGCAGACCGCCGGACTCGATGGTGAACTCGCGCAGGTGCTCGTGGCGCAGCGGCTTGAGGCCCAGCCCGCTCGCGCCGCGCACGGTCAGCGTCTCCAGCCGGGGCAGCGCCTCCAGCAGCGGGGTGATGTCGGTGTGCACGATCCAGGAGATCTCGCACTCCTCGTACGTCATCTCCCCCAGGAACAGCGCCTTGAGGCTGGTGAAGCGCGGCAGCAGCTCGGCGAGCAGGCCGATCGGCGGGGCGCTCTCATAGGCCCCGCCCCAGTTGCCGATGACGATCGCCTCGACCTTGTCGGCCCACTCCTCGGCGGCCAGGGCCGTCAGCCGCTCGCGGAACTCACCGCTGTCGTCGTAGTCCGTGTCCTCCAGGCGCCAGGCCGTGCCGGCCCGCTTCGCCTTCCCGAGATCGTTCGGGTAGTCCGCGACGGGCCTGCCGGCGAACGTGGTGATGTGCGAGCCGATCGTCATGCGCGCTGCCTCCGGGGTGGGGTCGAGGGACCTTAACACCCACCGCCGACGGCAATCCGGTCTCCTACACCCGGGTACGAAGCCATTGCTGGTTGGTGCCGCTGCCGCAGGTCCACTGCACGGCCTGGGCCCCGTCGGTCGTGGCGGCGTTGTTCACGTCCAGGCATTTGTTGCTGTGCCTCGCGACGAGCTGCATGTATCCACCGCCGACATCCTGAATGCGCCACTGCTGGTTGGTGCCCGTGCCGCAGGTCCACTGCACGACGCGCACGCCGTCGGCGGTGGCTCCCGCGCCGCCGTACACGTCGAGGCACTTGCCGCTGTTGACGCTGACCACGTTGTAGTAGCCGCCGCCCGCGTCGCGGAACCGCCACCGCTGGTTGTTCTGCCCGTTGGCGGCCCACTGCACGACGTTCGCGCCGTCGGTCGTGGCGGCGTTGTACACGTCCAGCAGCTTGCCGCTGTGCCGCGCGGTCAGCGTGTACGCGGCGGGCACCGGCGTCGTCGTCTGCGGCGCGAGCCGGTAGAGCCCGGCGCCGTGGGCGGGCAGCGAGCGGGTGAGGGTGCCCGAGACCGTGCCGAGTCCCGCGCCGGACCACAGGTCGGTCACGACGGCCGAGCCGATGCCGAGGTCGGCCAGGTTCAGCGACACGTTCGCCGTGGCGCTCTCCCGGTTGAACAGCGCGACATACCGGTGGTCACTGCCGGGCACGTCGGCGACCCACACCTGCCGGGTGCCCCCGATGAGCTGGCGGTTGTTGGTGCTGTTCTGGTCGACGGCGAGCACCGCCGCGTTGGTCATCAGTGCCAGCTCGGAAGCGCGGTTCTCGACCAGGTTGCCGCCCCACATCAGCGGCGCGCGGTTGATCGCCCACAGCGTCATCATGGTGCGCTGCTCGTCGGCGGTGAGCCCGGAGTAGCGCGGCGAGCCGACCGGACCGTACTTGGACAGCCGCCCGATCGGGATCATGTCCGGGTCGGGCCACGCCCCGGTCGCCCGGTGCGGGGCCCAGTCGCGCAGCGGGTCGAACAGCGCGTCGAGCGCGCCCCAGTTGTCCCAGAGGTCGTTGACGATCCGCCACATGTGGGCGTTGGCCCGCACGTGCGTACCGGAGGACAGCGGCGTCGGGCCGGGCGACAGGCTCAGCACCATCGGCCGCCCGCTGCGCTGGATGGCCAGCCGGTATCCGTCGACCTCCGCCTGCCGGTAGGTCGGCGCGGCGATGTCGTCGACCTTGACGAAGTCGACGCCCCAGCTCGCCAGCAGCTGGAACACGGAGTCCAGGTAGGCCTGCGCGCAGCTGTTGGACATGTTCAAGCCCCACATGAGGTTGAGCCAGGCCGCCGTGGTGCTGTTGTTGATCTGGTTGGCACGGCAGCTCGTGCCGAGGATGGGCACGTTGTCGGCCACCGCCTGGCGCGGGATGCCGCGCATGAGGTGTACGCCGAACTTCAGGCCCTGCGCGTGCACGTAGTCGGCGAGCGGCTTGAACCCGTTGGTGCCGGCCGCCGAGGGGAAGCGCGTGGTGTCGGGCAGCAGCCGGCCGTTGGCGTCCATGCGCAGCCGGGGCGACAGGTTCGCGTCCTGGTTCGGGCTGTTGTTGTGCCGGCCGGGGAAGTACCAGGCCCAGTCGACGACGATGTACTGCCAGCCGTGCTGGCGCAGGTTGTCGCGCATGTAGTCGGCGTTGGCCTTGACGTCGGCCTCGGTGACGCTCCAGTTGAACGCGTCGTAGCTGTTCCAGCCCAGCGGCGGAGTGGGTGCCACACCGTTGTCCCATGCCTCGGCCCGCTGCTGCGGGCTGACCACGAGCCCGGCCGCGAGCAGCAGGGTCAGCGCCGCCAGCAGCCCGGTGACCAGCCGCCGCCCTGCTCTGGGGCGTACCAGGACATGGCTCATCAGACCCTCCGCACACGGCTCGGCTCGCGCTCGACCATCGGTCGCCATCAGTGTTAGCGGTCACATTGCATCTGTCAACCGGCGAACGCGGGACCGCCGCGCAGCATTCATTGCATTAGATAGTTAAGTTTACTAAACTCCATCCGCACCACTCGGAGCGAGCCGCTTCCTCGTCCGAACCGCAACCGACCGGACCGCAGTGCCCCTGGCACGCGGCGTGCCACGCCGCACCAGGGAGGGGCGCACCGCCGTGCCCGGTCAGTCGATGTGCCGTGGCGATGCGCCGCCATGGCACCGGACACCGAAGGGACCCCCATGTCCGAAACCTCCAAACCCCGCCGCGCCCGCTGGGCCGCGGCCGGGGCGGCCCTGGCCACCGCGGCCGCGGGAATCGCCGTCGCGCTGGCCCCGGCCACGACGGCCCAGGCGGTCGTGCTGCCCAACGGCTTCAAGAGCGTGGGCTACATGCCCTCGTGGGCCGGCAACGTCAACACCGTCCAGTACGGCAAGCTGACGCACATCAACTACGCGTTCGTCCTGCCGAACGCGAACGGCAGCCTGCAGGCGCTGGACAACCCGTCCAAGCTGTCCTCGCTGGTCTCCCTGGCGCACGCCGCCAACACCAAGGTCTCCATCGCCGTCGGCGGCTGGAACGACGGCAACGACTCGGCGTTCGAGGCGCTGGCCGGCAACGCGACGGCGCGTACGGCGTTCGTCAACAACCTCGTGAACCTGGTGAACCAGTACAACCTCGACGGCGTCGACATGGACTGGGAGTACCCGGACCCCGGCACCTCGGGCAACAACTACACGCTGCTCATGCAGCAGCTCAGCACCGCCATGCACAGCCGCGGCAAGCTGCTCACCGCCGCGGTCGTCTCCGAGGGCACCACCGCGAGCGGCGTGCAGCCGGCCGTGTTCGGCTACGTCGACTGGCTGAACATCATGGCGTACGACGGCGGCAGCCCGCACGCCAACTACACCTGGTCCATCAACGCGGTGAACTTCTGGAAGGGCCGCGGCCTGCCCGCGAGCAAGGCCGTGCTGGGCGTGCCGTTCTACAGCCGCCCGACGTACTACACGTACAGCCAGCTCGTCGCGATGGACCCGGCCAACGCCAACCGCGACTGCACCACGGTCAGCGGCGTGCAGCAGTGCTACAACGGCCTGCCCACCGTCCGCGCCAAGACCGCGTGGGCCAAGGCCAACGCCGGCGGCATGATGAACTGGGAGCTGTCCCAGGACACCACCGGCGCGACCTCCCTGGTCAGCGCGATCTATGAGGTCGCCGTCGGCACCACCCCGCCGTCCTCGCCCCCGCCCGGCGGCCGCACCGGCCGCATCGTGGGCCAGGCGTCCGGCAAGTGCGTCGACGTCGCCGCCGCCAGCACCGCCAACGGCGCCGCGATCCAGCTCTACACCTGCAACGGCACCAACGCGCAGACCTGGACCGTGGGCACCGACGGCACCATCCGCGCCCTCGGCAAGTGCATGGACATCACCAGCGGCTCCACCGCCAACGGCGCCCTGATCCAGCTCTGGGACTGCAACGGCTCGGGCGCCCAGGTCTGGCAGCCCCAGTCCAACGGCAACCTCCGCAACCCCCAGTCCGCCAAGTGCCTCGACGCCAAGGACCTCGGCACCGCCGACGGCACCCGCCTCCAGATCTGGACCTGCGCCACCTCCGGCAACCAGATCTGGACCCTCCCCTGACCCCTCTAGTGCGTTGATCATGAACTTATGGACGTGTTCGACGGCGTGTCGCCACCCTAACTTCATGATCGATTAAGCCGAGAGGCCCGGACCGGTGACGGTGCGGGCCTCTCGCGCCGAGGGGCGGGTCAGCGCCAGGTGTGGGCGGGTTCGAAGCCGAGCAGGCGGCGGGCCTTGTCGATGCCGAGCAGGGTCTCGTGGCCGGCCACCGGACGGCGCCACGGCAGGCCGGGGAAGACCTCGGCGGCCAGGTCGGCGGACTCGCGGTGCATCACGGTGTCGGCGTTGGCGATGATGAAGACCTCCAGGCCGGGTGCCGTGTATTCGAGCGCCTTGCGGACGGCCTGGGCGCCGTCGCGGCAGTCGATGTAGGACCACAGGTTCCAGCTGCGTACCCGCGGATCGTCCTGCCACGACGGGAAGTTCGCGTAGTCGGCGGGCTCCATCACGTTGGAGAAGCGCAGGCCGATCATCTTGAGTTCGGGGTCCCAGCGGCAGAACTGCGCGGCCATCTGCTCGTCGAGGTGCTTGGCCAGGGAGTACGCCGTCTCGGGGCGGCCTGCGTACTCCTCGTCGACCGGCAGGTACGGCGGCGGGGTGTCGAAGGGCAGGCCGAGGACCGTCTCGCTGGACGCCCAGACCACGTTGCGGATGCCCGCCGCCCGCGCGGCCGCGAACACGTTGTAGCTGACCGTGATGTTGTTGGCGAAGGTGGCCGCGTTGCCGGTCACACCCGGCCCGGGGATCGCCGCCAGGTGCACGACCGCGTCGACCTTCGCGTAGCGGGCGTCGATGGCGGTGAACGCCTCCACCGCCTGGCCGTAGTTGGTGAAGTCGATCCGGGTGTACGGGCACAGCTGCTCGCGCGGCGGCGCCACGTCCAGGTTCACCACCTCGTAGCCGTGGTCGAGCAGGTCGCGTACCACCGCCCGGCCCAACTTGCCGCTGCCACCGGTAACCGCCACCAGAGCCATGTTCACCATTCCCTCTCGAGTCCCCGCACGATCAACCTAACCGCCCGGTGGAGCTGCGACGACTTCACGCCCGCAGGTCCACCGCGAGCAGCTCGCTCTTTCCCATCACCAGCACGCGGTCCCGGCCCGTCACGTGCAGCGCGCCGATCCGCCTATCCACGGTGGCCTGGCCGAGCACCGCCCCGCCGGGGTCGACGGCGACCAGCTTGCCCTGATCGGAGGCGAGCACATAGCCGGACTCCACGGCGACGGCACCGACCAGCCGCCCGTACAGCGGCACGCGTGCCCACGGCGCCGCCGTCCCGGGCTCCAGCGCGACCTGGCCTTCGCCGGTGTCGCACCAGACCAGCCCGCCCGCCACGCGCACCGCCCCGGTGTCCTCCGGCACTCCGGGCAGCCGGTCGATCTCCCCGGTCGGCAGGCACAGCACCCACACCGCCCTGGAGACGCCGCGGATGAGGACCCGGTCGGCGTCGAGGGGCAGGAACACCGGACCCGAGTCCACGCCGAGCACCGGCTCCGGCAACCGCCAGGCGGCGATGTCCCCGCCGGTCCGGGCGTCGATCCGCCGGATCCGGCCGGTGCCGGTCTCGGCGACCAGCACATGGCCGTCGACGGCGTACGGCGTCTCGACCGCGACCCGCTCCGGCGTGCGCCAGAGCAGTGATCCGGTGCCGAGGTCGTGCGCGCCGAGCGGGGTGTAGCCGCGCCAACCGCCGACGACGGCCGCGCCTCCGGCCACCGCGAGATGGCCGGTCGTCGGGGGCAGCTCGGCCCGCCACAGCTGCTCGCCCGCGATCACCTCGAAGCAGAGCAGCCACGGGTGCGGCTGCCACTGCGCGATCGCCAGGCACCGGCCCCCGGCGATGGTCAGTGCGCCCGGCCAGCGGCAGCCGGGCGCGTCCCAGCGCACGCCGCCGTCACGCACGTCCAGACCGATCAGGCGGCTGGAGCGCTCGTGCACGACCACCCGTTCACCGGCGACCGCAGACCGGGTCTCGTAGGCGCGCTGGTGCACGCTGTGCCGCCAGCGCACCTGGAAGATCATCCCGCGATGAAAGCACAGGACGTGGCTCGTCACAACCACATCAGAGATGCCGGTGGCGGCGTCCGTCCCTGGCACCGCCACCGGCTGGCGCCCGCCCCGGCGGCACATCCGGGACGGGCGCGGCATACGGCAGGTCAGTGCCCGTGGCCGTGACCCTTGCGGCCCCACGGGCCGGTGATGGCGAGCACGAGCCCGTCGGCCTGGATGCCGGCGAACAGGATCCGCCCGTCCCGGCTGAACGTCGGCCCGGCGAACTCGCTGTCGCTGATCTCGTTGCGGGCCAGCGCGTACGTCTCCCCGCGGTCGCTGACGCCGACCAGGTGGGACAGGCCCTCGCCGTCCTCGGCGAGGATGATCCCGCCGTACGGCGACACCGTGATGTTGTCCGGCCCGTCGAACGCGCCGTCCACGGACGGGTCCGGGTTCACCCCGAAGATCGTCTTCAGCTCGACGGTCTCGCGCTTCGGGTCGTAGAACCACACCTGGCCGTCGTGCTCGTGCAGGCTGCCGTCGCTGAGGCGGGCGTAGCTGGAGACGAAGTACACGCCGCCGTCGCCGTACCACTGGCCTTCCAGCTTGCGGGCGCGGGTGACCTGGTCGTTGGTGAACTGCTTGCGCACCGAGACCGTGGCGGCCAGCCGGTCCGGCACGTCCACCCAGCTCACCTGGTACGTGGTGCCCGGCTCGGTGGCGGCGGACAGGTCGGCGATGTGCTCGCCGTGCAGCGTCGCCTTGAGCGCCTGGAGCCGGCCCGCGGTGTCGCCGTCCTCGCTGAGCGCGAGCTTGCGCAGCGCGCCGTCGCGGCCCTTGAAGCCCTTCGGCGGCACCCAGCGGAAGTAGAGCCCGTTCGGGCCGCTCGCGTCCTCGGTCAGGTAGATCTCGTCGGTCTTCGGGTCCACCGCGACGGCCTCATGTGCGTAGCGGCCGAGGAACTTCAGCGGCACCGGCTCGTAGTTGGCCTCCTGGTCGAACGGGTCGACCTCGAACACCCAGCCGTGGTCCTGCTGGAACACCCCGCCCTTGCGCTGCTCCGTCTCCTCGCAGGTGAGCCAGGTGCCCCACGGGGTGATGCCGCCGGCGCAGTTGTTGTGCGTGCCGGCGAGGCTGACGTACTGGCGGATCCGGTTGCCGTCGTGGTCGACGTCGATGTTGGTGGTGCCGCCGCGGGCGCCGGGGTCGAAGGTGAGGCCGGGCCGGGCGGGCACGCCGAACGGCTCGGAGCCGCCGATCTCGTGGTTGTTGACCAGGGTGAAGCCGCGGCGGGTGCCGAAGCAGGCGGTGCCGTCGGGGTCGCCGGGTGTGGGCTCGCCGGTGGCCAGCAGGGTCTGCCCGGCACGTGCGACGATCTTGTAAGAGAAGCCCTCCGGCAGGGCGAGGATGCCGGCCGGGTCCGGGATCAGCGGGCCGTAGCCGGGGACCGACGGGTGGGCGTACGCCGGTCCGGCGACGGCCGACACGCTGCCGGCGAACGCGATGCCGAGGCCGCCGAGGGTGCCGGCGCGCAGCAGGTTACGGCGGGAGAGAGGGGTGTTCACGCAGAACCGCCTTCGAGGTTTCTTCACGTCGTTGACCTCGACATGCAAACCCGTGCGGTCTAACGGGCCGGGCGAACGACCCCACACCCCGGCGAACAGCAGGCAAACGTTGGGTGCGCGCGCCGGTCAGGCGGCGGTGACGTCCTCGTCCTGGACCGCGGTGGCCAGCTCGCAGACGGCGACCAGCCGCCAGGTGATCTGGTCGGCGCGCCGCCAGTCGACCGTCGTCGGGTCCGGCATCCGCCAGCCCAGCGAGGTGGCGCGGTCGGTCAGCCCGTCGGCGTAGCTGGCCAGCTCGACCAGCGGCGGGCGCCGGTTCGGGTCGAGCGCGTCGCCGACGGTCGCGGTGGCCTGGTCGAGCATCGCGGCCACGCCGGGGTCGGCCGCGGCGGCGGCACGTCCGGCGTCGCCGACCGCGCGGGCGTAGCGGTCGAGCACCTGGCGGGCGAGTTCGGGGCTGGTGGGGCCGTGGTCCATGCGGCGAGCGTAGGCGAGCACCGATCGATAGAAAGCAGCTCAACGCCCGATATGACCGAACAGCGGAGAAGGCTGCCCGACCGGTGCCACCCGCCCGAGGTATGGCCATCCGGACCCACCTGTGATCAAAGCTCCCTTCCCACTGCCGGAACAGGAGGAAGGGAGCTTTGATCACAGGGGTGGCGACCACGCGTCAGCGACGCGGGCGCGGGTCCGGGATCGGCTGCGTCTGGTCGCTGTCGAAGCCGGGCACCAGCGGCTCCCGCTCGGCCTCCTGCGGGTAGGCCGTCGCCTCGGCGGACGCCGGGCGCTCGATGATCGCCGTCGGCTCGGCGGACGCCGGCCGCTCGCCGGCGGCCTGCGACGGGTACACGGTGCCGGTCTGCGGCGCCGACATGATCTGCGAGGCGTCGGACTGGCCGGCGGCGTACGCGCGCGCGTGCTCGGCGACCCGGGTCGACTCCTGGCCGGCCCGGTCGAGCCAGCCCTCCCAGCGCGACTGCATCGGGCGGACCAGGCCGCCGCCGACACCCACGATGAGGATGCCCGCCATCGTGGCCAGCACCGCGATCAGGATCGGGGTGGTGACCGTGGTGGCCACGCCGACCTGGTTCAGCGCCGCGATCACGCCGAGGCCGACGATGAACACCGACGCGGTGGTCGCCAGGAACCGGCCGTACGACAGGCCGCCCAGCGCGCTGCTGATCAGGTCCTTGACCCAGGACGCGATGGCGGCGGCGACGACCACGATGATGATCGCGACGAACGCCTGCGGCAGCCACGCCACGACCGCGTTGATCAGGTCGGAGACCGGGTTCGGGCCCCAGATGCCGAATGCGAGCTGCAGCGTGAACAGCAGCACCGCGTAGTAGACCAGGCGCGCCACCAGGTCGGAGGCGTCGACGCCGCCCCGGGCCAGCACGCCCGCGACGCCGCCGCGCTCGGCGAGCCGGTCGAAGCGGACCCGTTCGAGGCCCTTGTCGGTGAGCATGCGCAGGCCCCGGGCGACGAGCCACCCGACGAACAGGATCGCCACGAAGGCCAGCGCCTTGGGCAGGAACAGCGCGATCGACCGCAGGGTGTCGGTCGCCACCTCTCCGAGGTCCATGGCTGTATTCCTTTCGGACGGTGAGGGTTTCTTGTCAGCGAAGGCATTCCCCACCGGACGCGGCCGGAAACGGCGTTCACCACGTTCGGGCGATTCGAGGCTGGTCGTAGCGACATATCCGGATGAGACCGGTGACCGGACCGCCGGGTATCGCGGCACAAGCGGCCGAACGACCGCTGGATTACCGGGAGCCCGCCGGGGTAGAAATCGTGCGTGTCTCGGGATACCTGGATCATCATCGGCGTCGCCGTCGCGATCGTCGGCATCATCACGCTCATCGGCGCGATCAAGCTGGGCAAACGCCTGTTCGTGGCCAAGCGCATGCTCGGCGAGCTGGGCATGGGCGGCAAGATCGCCTTCTGGGGCGCGCTGATCTACACCATCTTCCCGGTGGACCTGCTGCCGGACCCCATCTACCTCGACGACATGGGCGTGCTCGCGGTCGCCCTGACGTACCTCACCAACCTGATCCGCAAGCGCCGCGGCGGCTCCCTGCTCCCCCACTCCCGCAAGGAGACCGACCGCGACCGGTCCACCCGCCGCTGAGCACGCAGAAGGGCGCCGTCCAACGCGATCGCGTTGGACGGCGCCCTTCCTGAGCAGCCTACTTTCCGGCGCCGGCCCGCCGCTTGGCGAACACGTCGAACGCCACCGCGGCCAGCAACACCAGGCCCTTGAACAGCATGACCCGCTCGCTCGGCGCGCCGATGAGCGACATGCCGTTGTTGATCACACCCATGATGAGGCCGCCGGTGATGGCGCCGACCACCCTGCCCACACCGCCCTGCACGGCCGCGCCGCCGATGAAGGCGGCTGCGATGGCGTCCAGCTCGAAGCCGTTGCCGGCGGTGGGACCCGCCTGGTTGAGCCGTCCGGCGAAGACGATGCCCGCGATCGAGGCCAGCACGCCCATGTTGACGAACAGCCAGAACGTCACCGACTTCACCTTGATGCCGGACAGCGTCGCGGCGTTGAGGTTGCCGCCGATGGCGTAGATGTGACGGCCGAAGACCACCCGGTCGGTCAGCAGCGAGTACGCCAGCACCAGTACCGCGAGCAGCACGAGCACCCAGGGCAGGTTCTTGAACCGGGCCAGCTGCACGATCACGGTCATCACCACGACCGCGGCCAGGACCAGCTTCGCGACGAACAGCGCGGTCGGCTCGACGCTCTGGCCGTAGCGCTGCCGCCCGGCGCGGGCGCGCCACTGCGTGACCACGATGCCGGCCACGAAGGCGAGCCCGATCAGCAGCGTGAACAGGTCCGCGCCGTCGAGCGGGCCGAGGCCGATGTTGCCGAGGTACGTCGGCATGAAGCCGTTGGCGATCGTGCGGACCTCGTCCGGGAACGGCCCGATGCCCTGGTTGCCGAGCACGGCCAGGGTCAGCGCGCGGAACACGAGCATCCCGGCCAGCGTCACGATGAAGGCCGGGATGCCGAAGTACGCGATCCAGTAACCCTGCCAGGCGCCGATCAGGCCGCCGCAGATCAGCGTGATCAGAATCGCCAGCGGCCAGGGCAGGTCGTACTCGACCATGAGCACGGCCGAGATCGCGCCGGTCACAGCGAGCACCGAGCCCGCCGACAGGTCGATGTGCCCGGCGATGATGATCAGGATCATGCCGATGGCGAGGATCAGGATGTAGGAGTTCTGCACCACCAGGTTGGAGATGTTCTGCGGCGCCAGCAGGTCGCCCTCGGTCCACACCGCGAACAGCGCGATGATGAGCGCGAACGCGATGTAGATGCCGTTCTGGCGCAGGTTCGCCGAGAACAGCCGGCCGCCGAACCGGTCCGGCGCCGCGGCCTGCTTCGCCACCGCGACCGCGGGGCCGGGGCCGGTCGGGTCGACACCGATCATGGGGTCACTGCTCCTTAACCGTGGTCATGTACTGCATGAGCCGCTCCGGGGTGGCCTCGGCGCGGGTGACCTGCCCGGTGATCCGGCCGGCGGACATCGCGTAGATGCGGTCGCACACGCCGAGCAGCTCGGGCAGCTCGGAGGAGATGACCAGCACAGCCTTGCCCTGGTCGGCCATCTGGTTGATGATCGTGTAGATCTCGTACTTGGCGCCCACGTCGATGCCCCGGGTGGGCTCGTCGAGGATGAGCACGTCGGCGTCGGTGAACAGCCACTTGGACAGCACGACCTTCTGCTGGTTGCCGCCGCTGAGCTTGCCGGTGACCGCCGAGACGTTCGGCGCCTTGATGTTCAGGCCGGTGCGGTACGCCTCGGCGACCCGGTACTCCTCGTTGTCGTGGATCCAGCCGCGGGTGGCCAGCTTGCCCAGCGCGGCGGCGGACACGTTGCGCTTGATGTCGTCGATCAGCACCAGGCCGTAGCGTTTGCGGTCCTCCGTGGCGTACGCGATGCCGTGCGCGATCGCGTCGCCGACGCTCTTGAGCTGGATCTCCCGCCCGTGCTTGAAGACGCGGCCGGAGATCCCGGTGCCGTAGCTGCGCCCGAAGACACTCATCGCCAGCTCGGTGCGCCCGGCCCCCATCAGCCCGGCCAGCCCGACGATCTCGCCCCGGCGCAGGCTCAGGTTGGCTCCGCGCACCACCACCCGCCCGTGCTGGGTGGGGCTGTGCACGGTCCAGTCCTCGATGCGCAGCACCTCCTCGCCGATGTGCGGCTCGTGCTCGGGGAACCGGTGTTCGAGGTCCCGGCCCACCATGCCGGCGATGATGCGGTCGGCGGTGACGACGTCGGCCGCCATGTCGAGCGTCTCGATGGTGCGCCCGTCGCGCAGGATCGTGGTGGAGTCGGCGATCGCCTCGATCTCGTTCAGCTTGTGCGAGATGATCACACAGGTGATGCCCTGGTCCCGCAGGCCGCGCAGCAGGTTCAGCAGATGTGCGGAGTCCTGGTCGTTGAGCGCGGCGGTCGGCTCGTCCAGGATGAGCAGCCGCACCCGCTTGGACAGCGCCTTGGCGATCTCGACCAGCTGCTGCTTGCCGACGCCGAGGTCCATGGACGGCGTGGTGGGGTTCTCGTCCAGGCCCACCCGGCGCAGCAGCTCGGCGGCCTCGGCGTTGGTGCGGTTCCAGTCCACCAGACCGCGGGGGGCGCGCTCGTTGCCGAGGAAGATGTTCTCCGCGATCGACAGGTTCGGGCACAGGGCCAGCTCCTGATGGATGATCACGATGCCGAGGCGCTCGCTGTCCCGGATGCCGCCGAAGGTGCACGGCTGACCGTCGACGACGATCTCACCGGAGTAGGAGCCGTGCGGGTACACCCCGGACAGCACCTTCATCAGGGTGGACTTGCCGGCGCCGTTCTCCCCGCAGACCGCGTGGATCTCGCCCCGGCGCACCGTGAGGTTGACGTCGTCGAGGGCGGTGACCCCGGGGAACGTCTTGGTGATGCCCCGCATCTGCAGGATCACGTCGGTCAAGGTCGCCCTCCTCGGGACGGGACAGGGCGCCCGGCCGGATCGCACCGGCCGGGCGCGCGGTCACTACTTGAGCTGGTCCGCGGTGTAGTAGCCGGTGGTGATCAGAGCCGCCTCGTAGTTGTCCTTGTAGACGATCACCGGCTCGAGCAGGTACGACGGCACGACCTTGGTGCCGTTGTCGTAGTCCTTGGTGTTGTTCACCTCGGGCTTACCGCCCTTGAGCACCGCGTCGGCCATCTTCACGGTGACCTTCGCCAGCTCACGGGTGTCCTTGTAGATCGTGGCGTACTGCTCACCCGCGATGATCGACTTGACCGAGGCGACCTCGGCGTCCTGGCCGGTCACGATCGGGTACGGCTGGCCCGCGGTGCCGTAGCCGGTGCTCTTGAGCGCCGACAGGATGCCGATGGACAGGCCGTCGTACGGCGACAGCACGCCGTGCACCTTGTCGCCCTTGGCGTAGGTCTTGGTGAGCAGGTCCTCCATGCGCTTCTGCGCGGTGGCCGGGTCCCAGCGCAGGATCGCGACGGTCTTGAAGTCGGTCTGGCCGCTCTTGACCACCAGGGTGCCCTTGTCGATGAACGGCTTGAGCGTGTCCATCGCGCCGTTGAAGAAGAACGTCGCGTTGTTGTCGTCCGGCGAGCCGGCGAACAGCTCGACGTTGAACGGGCCCTTCGCCGTGCCGTCGGACCCGTCCGCCTTCTTCAGGCCGAGGCCGACCAGCAGCGAGGTCGCCTGCTGCACGCCGACCTTGTAGTTGTCGAAGGTGGCGTAGTAGTCGACGTTCGGCGAGTTGCGGATCAGGCGGTCGTACGCGATGACCGGGATCTTCTTGTCGGCCGCCTGCTGCAGCTGGGTGGTGATGGCGGTGCCGTCGATCGAGGCGATGATCAGCAGCTTCGCGCCCTTGGTGATCTGGTTCTCGAGCTGGTTCACCTGGGTCGGGATGTCGTTCTCGGCGTACTGCAGATCCACCGCGTAGCCGAGCGCCTCCAGCTGGGACTTCAGGTTGTCTCCGTCGTGGATCCAGCGCTCGGAGGAGCGGGTCGGCATCGTGACGCCCACGAGCGTCTTGCCGTCACCGCCCGGCTGCTGGTCGCCGGTCTTGGTGCTGGAGCCACAGGCGGCGAGGCCGGTGGCGAGAAGCAGGCCCACCGCGGCGGCGGCCAGTTTTGCGATCTTCATATCGCTCCTATTCCGACGGGAGTTGCCCGGGGACGGCCGGTCGGCGTGTGAGCGTTCACAGACAGTGATGTGAGCGCTCACATTCCTGGGTCGGTTTCGCTACTGCTGAGCATGGCGGCGCAACGGCACCACATCGGTGACCGGCTCCGTGTTACAAGCATGTTAGCGATAACATTTCGAGTGTCAAGAGCGTCCGCGCGCCTGCCCGAAACCCTTTCGCACGACGGCGCCGCCCGCCTCCGGGCGCGTTGCTCAGCGCGCCGAGGCGTACGCCGCGAGCAGCCCGTGCCCGGTCGGCAGCCCGTACCAGCGCAGCAGGTCGTCGAGCTGCTCGCCGTCCGCCGTGAACATCTCCGGATGCCCCGCGAGGTGTTCGACCAGCCATGACTGCGCGGGCGTCAGCCGCTCGAACGGCACCCGCCCCGTCCGCTCGTCGTCGCCGAACGCCAGGTAGAACGGCTCGGCCAGGTGCTCGGCCCAGCCCCCGGACCGCGGCTGCGCCGTCGCCGCCTCGACCAGCCTGCGCCGGATCTCCGCGCCGGCCGGGTCGCCGATGCGCTCCAGCAGCCGCACCGACCACTCGGCCCGCCGCATACCCCACGGCGCCAGCCACGGCTCGTCGTGGTCGGACCGGACCTCGGCGCGGGTCCGCAGCACCACCCGCACCTCCTCCGGTGCGGCGGCGCCGCAGGCCAGCGCCCACGAGGCGGCCGCCGCCCAGCGCACCTCCCCGTCCGGGTCGGACAGCAGCTCCAGCCCCGCCGACAGAGCGGGTCCGGGGGTCCGCGCGGCCAGCCCCGCCGCCAGCAGCGCGCTCACCCGCGCGTCGCGGCGCAGCCCGCCGCGGAACGCCGCGTCCACCAGCGGCCCGACCGTGGTGCGGGCCTGCTCGGGGAACCAGGCCAGCAGGTACGCCGCCGCCTCGGCCACGGCGCCGTCCGGATCGGCCAGCAGCGGCACGATGCGCGGCACCTCGACGCGGACCGCGTCGTACACCCGCAGCTCCGCGCTGCCCTCGGGGGCGCGGCCGTCGTACGTCCGGCCGCTCCACTCGCTGTAGAGCAGGTGCCAGGACTCGTCGACGGCGTCCGGCGAGGGGCGCAGCCGCCCGATCGGGAAGCCGGTGACCAGGTACGGGTGGTCGGAGCCGATCGCCATCGCGGTGAGCAGGTGCAGGATCACCGGCCGGTCGGCGGTCGCCGGGTCGACGGCGAGATCGGCCAGGAACGGCACCGCGTACGCGTCCGCCTCGAAGCGCAGGCCCTCGTGCAGCAGGCAGCTCCACAGCTCGTCCAGCGCCTCGGCCCGCACCTCGGCGTCCGGCGAGCGCAGCGCGGCGATGAACGCGGGGATCTCCTCGGCCGTGCCGTAGGCGTGCGTCAAACCGCTCCAGCCGACGCTGTCCAGCTTCTCCAGCATCCTTCGATGATGGCTGTCACCCCCGACGTTAATCGGGCAGTTTGTGCGACCGAAGGCATCGACATCCTTGACGATCATCCCGCCGGTGCGGTGCGGGCCGCCGCGGGCCGTTTTGCGATCATGAGGGTATGAGTGTCACCACCCGCCTCGTCACCATGGACGACGTACCCGCGATCGCCGAGCTGTACCGGGTGAACCTGGAGTTCCTCACCCCGTTCGAGCCGATCCGGCCGGAGGGGTGGTTCACCGAGGAGGGGCAGGCGGAGGTGGTCCGCGTCGCGCTGCGGCGGCACGCGCTGGGCGAGGTCGTGCCGCACGTGATCGAGCTGGACGGCCGGGTGGTGGGCCGGATCAACCTGAACGACATCGTGCGCGGCCCGTTCCTGAACAGCCACCTCGGCTACTGGGTGAGCCAGGACGTCAACGGCCGGGGTGTGGCGAGCGCGGCCGTGGCGCTGATGAAGCAGGTGGCCTTCGGGGAGGAAGGGCTGCACCGGATCCAGGCCGGGGCCATGCCGCACAACCTCGCCTCGCGGCGGGTGCTGGAGCGCAACGGGTTCGTACGCATCGGCATGGCCCCGAAGTACCTGCGGATCGCGGGCGTCTGGCGGGACCATGTCCTGTACCAGCTGCTCGCGGACGACGAGGGTTAAGAAGGGCACCTTCTACTACGTATTACGTTAAGAAGGTGCCCTTCCTTCTCAGAAGTCGTCGGGGGTGCGGATGCGGTCGCGGACCCAGGCGCCGGCGGGCTTGAGGCGGGCGGTGCCGGAGAAGGCGCCGGCCGAGCAGGTGCCGGAGGTGAAGACGGCCCCGGAGCGGAAGTCGTCGGAGAAGTTCCAGTTCGTCCAGCTGACCTTCTTGGCGGCCATCAGGTCCAGGTAGCGCTGGGACATGGTGAAGTTGTTCGGGCCGTCGCCGGTGTACTCCTGGGTGCCGAACTCGGTGACGAACATGGGCAGGGTGTCGATCGCCTGGGCGAACGTGTTGTAGTAGGCGTCGCCGTGCGAGGCGGCGTAGAAGTGGAAGACGTACATGACGTTGCCGGCCGCGACCGGGTTCGCCGCGATGGTGGAGACGCCGCCGCCGCTGCCGGACACGCCGAGCGAGGACCAGTCGGGGGTGCCGACGAGCACGACGGCCTCCGCGTCCTGCGCCCGGATCACCGGGATGAGCTGGTCGGCGTAGCTCTTGATGCTGGACCAGTTGACGCCGCTGGGCTCGTTGGCGATCTCGTAGAGCACGTTGACCTTGTTCGCGTGGCGCTGCGCGATCTCGGTGAAGAAGGTCTTGGCGCGGGCCAGGTTGTAGTTCGGGTCGCCGGGGTCGAGCATGTGCCAGTCGACGATGGCGTACATGCCGCGCGCGGTGGCCAGCTCGATGTAGTTGTGCACCATGTCGGTGTAGCGGCGCGGGTCGGTCTCGTAGCCGCCCTCCTGGATGTACATCGAGATGCGCAGCACGTCTGCCTGCCACTCGCTGGCCAGCACGGACAGCGAGGCGGCGGTGGCGCAGCTCGAGTACCACTGGATGCCGTGCGTGCTCATGCCGCGCAGCTGGATCGCCTTGCCGTTCTTGTTGCACAGCTGGCGGCCGCAGACCCGCAGCTGGCCGTTGGCGGCCACGGGGGTGCCGGGGTTGGGGCTGGCCGACGGGGACGGCGACGGCGGGCGTGAGGGCGAGGCCGACGGCGACGGCGGCCGGGACGGCGAGGCCGAGGGCGACGGCGGGCGCGGCGACGACGCGGAAGGGCTGGGCTGGGTGCCGCCCGCGCACGGCTGGCCGTTGAGCAGGCAGCCGCTGGGGCTGCCCGCGCCGACGCCGATGAAGCCGAAGGTGACCGTGGCGCCCGGGGCGACGTTGCCGTTCCAGCCGACGTTGCCGAAGACGACCTGCTGGCCGCTACCGGAGCGGGTGGCGTCCCAGTGCGAGCTGATGGTGGTCCCGGTGGGCAGGGTGAACGAGACCTGCCAGGTGCTCAGCGTCGTCGTGCCGCCGTTCACGATGGTGTAGCGGCCCTCGAACCCGGAGCCCCATTCGGACACCTTGGTGAAGGTGGCGGTCGGTGTCCCGGCCGCACCGGCGGTGCTGACCGCGACGGCGAGCGACAGCGCCGCCAGGGCGGTCACCGCGCCTGCGGCGAGGACGGATCTGAGTTTGCGAGACATACGCGCCTCCACGGGGGCTTCGGAGGGGTCCGAACCGGACTGATAGGAAAACTAACTTACGATTGCCCACCATAGGTAGACGTCACTGCCCCGTCAAGGCGACATCACTTAAAGATCACTTAAATCGACACGCCACCAGCACCGGCACCTCGCGGCCGTCGGGTATGCAGCCACATTGGACCCGCGTGAGCGGTCAGACCTGGCGGGCGAAGCGGTGGCAGGGCACCGGGACGGGCCCGCCGGAGGTGTGCGCCGGGTAGTCGAAGGCGCCCTCGTCGGTCCAGCCCTCGCGGGCGTAGAAGCGGCGGGCGCGGGCGTTGCCGGCGGCCACCGCCAGCCAGGCGCGGGCGTGCCCGTTCGCCCTGACCTGCCGGGCGGCCTCGGCAAGCAGCGCCCCGGCGACGCCGCTGCCGCGGTGTGCCGCGCTGACGTACACCTGCTCGACCTCGTCGCCGTGCACCACGATGAACCCGGCGACCGCGCCGTCCACCTCGGCGACCGTGGTGTCGGCGACCCGCTGCGCGGCGCGCACGCCGAACGACTCCGCGGTGCGGATCGCCACCAGCTCCTCGGGCACGTGGCCGAGGTGCCCGTCGCGCCAGCCGTCCCGCCAAATCGCCGCCACCGCCGCCGCGTCGTCCGCCCGCGCGGGCCGCAACCGGAAGGCACCGTCCCCATCGGTCATCCGCCCAGCCTAACCGGGCGGCGGCCGTGCGCGACTGTGACACATTTCCGGGTATGGATGCACTGCAGCTCGCCGGTGCGCTCGCCCTGGTCGCCCTGAGCCTGGTCGGCCTGGTCATCGGCGTACGCGACGAGCGCCGCCGGCACCGGGCCGAGGTCTGGTCCCGCCACGGCACGCCGCGTACGGTGTCGATCCGCTACCCGCGCGGCGGCTGGTCCGGCCAGGCCCCCTGGAGCATCGCCCTCTACCTGCTGTGGACCGGCATCGTGTCGGCGTTCCTGCTGTTCCTCGTCGTAAACATCGCCGCGCCGGGGCCCTGGACGACCACCGGCCGGATCGCGCTGGCCGCCGGCGCCGTGGGCGGGCTGGGCGGCGGGGTGCTGGCGCTGCTGAGCTACCTCGGCACCCGCACCGTCGATGCACCTGGCGTGCGGACATACGGCTACGTGCCGTGCGGGATACCGGCGACCGAGCCCCGGCTGCACTGCGTGCTCGTACACGAAGCCCCGGGCGGGGAGGACGCCGGGCGCCTGACCGCGCTCCCCCGCGACACCGCGCACGTGCGGCTGCCCGGCCGCGCAGTCGCGATCCAGGTCAGATACGACGGCCTGACCCGGTTCGACCTCGCGCAGCAGCTGGCGGGCCAGGCCCGGCGAGCCGCCCGGCGCGGATGATCGAATCCGGGTCCTCATAGGACTATTGTTCGGGTCCGGGCTCCGCACGGCCCGGCGTCCCCGGGACGGCGGATGGGGGCGGGTGCCTTCGGCCGAGCCCGGCGGTATCCGCCAGGACCTACCGTGAGGACGCGGACCACGGCACAGCAGAGGTGACGGCATGTACGCGGTGATCGACGTCGAGACCACCGGCCTGCGCACGACCTGGCACGACCGCATCTGCGAGATCGCGATCGTGCACGTCGACGCGGCCGGGCGCATCACCGGCGACTGGTGCAGCCTGGTCAACCCCGAACGCGACCTCGGACCGCAGCACGTGCACGGCATCACCGCCGCCGAGGCCCGGCGCGCACCCGTCTTCGCCGACCTCGCCGGCCGGATCAGCCTGCTGCTGCGCGACCGGGTCGTGGTGGCGCACAACCTCGCCTTCGACGCGGCCTTCCTGGTCGCCGAGTACGCCCGGCTCGGCCTTTCGGCCCCGGTCGGCCGGGAGTACGGGCTGTGCACCATGAACCTGGCCGCGCAGCTGCTGCCCAACGCGGGCCGCAGCCTGCGCGACTGCTGCCTGGCCGCGGGCATCCCGCAGCACCGGGCGCACAGCGCGCTGGACGACGCACGCGCCGCCGCGGGGCTGCTCTCGCGATACCTGCACCGGGTCGGCGCCCCGCCGCCCTGGCAGCAGCTGGTCCTCGACGCTGCCACGCTGACCTGGCCGGACCTGCCCGAGGCGGACGTGCTGCCGATGCAGCGGCGGCACCGGCACGAGGTCGAGGAGCACTTCCTGGCCCGGCTCATCGACCGGCTGCCGCGGGTGGCCTCGCCGCCGCAGGCCGACACGTACCTGTCCCTGCTCGACCACGCGCTGCTCGACCGGCACGTCTCCACCATGGAGGCGGACGCGCTGGTCGAGGCCGCTGGGGAGCTGGGCCTCAGCCGGGCCGAGGTGCTCGACCTGCACCGGGTCTACCTGCACGCGCTCGCCGCCGAAGCGCGCGACGACGGCACCGTGACCGACATCGAACGCGCCGACCTGCACACCGTCGCCACGCTGCTCGGCCTCACCCGCGCCGACGTGGCGGCGGTCCTGGACCCCGCGCCGGACCCGGCGCACCGGCGCAGCACCCGGCCGCTGCCGGCGCCCGCGTTCCAGCTGCTGCCGGGCGACACGGTCGTGTTCACCGGGCAGACCGCCGAACCCCGGGAGCTGTGGGAGGAACGCGCCCGCGCGGCGGGCCTGGCCGTCGGGCGCGGGGTCACCCGCACCACCCGGCTGCTGGTCGCGGCGGACCCGGACACCATGTCGGGCAAGGCGCGGCAGGCCCGGCGGCACCGCGTGCCCATCATCCATCCGGGTGCGTTCCTCGGGCTGCTGGCGAAGCTGCCGCCCGCGCCGTGACCGGCCGCGGCCTGTGGTGATCACCACGGGGCCGGCCCCGTAATTGTGTTGAGGCCCACCCACGCCGCCTTGCATGCTGGTGACCAGTTCAAACCACGTGCAAGGGGCCCCCGATGCGTCTGTTCCGTGACCTGTGGGCCACGTCGCCACGCCGTACCGCGCTAGTCCTGTTACTCATCGCGGCCGGTGCGGCCGCGGCCGCGGTGTCCGCTCCCCTGGCCGGTTCCGTGCTGGTGGACCGGTCCGGTCCGGGGTTCGCCGCGCTGGCCGTGGCGCTGGCCGTGGTCGTGCTCGGCGATCTCTCGCTGGGCCTGCTCATGTCGCGCATCACCGCGGACTGGGCGGCCGACGTGCGGCGCAGGCTGTGCAAGGTCGCGTTCGGGCAGTCGCTGCCCGCGCTGGAGGGCACCCCGGTCGGCGAGCTGCTCGACCGCATCGACAGCGACGTCTACCAGGTGGGCTCGCAGCTGCGCGGCAACGGCGTGCGCATCGTGCAGTCGGCCGCGGTGGCGGTGCTCTCGCTGGTCACCGCGTTCGTGGTGTGGTGGCCCGCGGGCCTGGTCATGCTGCTGCTGACCGGTGCGCTGGCGACCGGGCTGCGCAGGTCGACGGCGGCCATCGGCCCCGCCCGCATGGACGAGGAGGAGGCCTGGTCGGACCTGGCCGCGGTCACCGAGGAGGCCGTGCACGGCCAGGACGACGTACGCACCAGCCTGGGCCGCCCGTACGTGCTGCGCCTGGTCGCCGCGCGCACCGGCGAGGTGCTGCGGCGCGGCCGCCGCGTCTGGCGGATGTCGTCGCGGGTGACCACGATCGCGTCCGGGGTGACCCGGGCCGGCATCGCGCTGATGGTGCTCGGCGGCGTGTGGGCGCTGGCCGCGGGGCAGATCGGCGCGGCGCAGCTGACCGCCGTGTGGCTGCTGTCCATCGCCTTCGGCGGCACGGTCGAACAGGTCAGCCGTATGCTGCCGGAGGTGCAGTACGCGCTGGGCGCGTGGGCCCGGGTGCAGCTGCTGCGCGACGTGCCGCAGGAGCCCACGGGCGGCGGCGCCCCGCGTGCCGGGCGGCTGGAGGTGCGCGGGCTGACCTTCAGTTACGCGGCCGACCGGCGCCGCCCCGTGCTGCACGAGCTTGACCTGACCTTCGCGCCGGGACGGTCGTACGCGATCGTCGGCCGCACCGGCTCGGGCAAGTCGACGCTGGCCAAGGTGCTGACCCGGTCGGTGGACGTGCCGCGCGGCGCGGTGTTCCTGGGCGGCGTGGACCTGCTCGACCTGGACGTCGAGCAGCTGCGCCGGTGGACCGCGATCGTGCCGCAGCGCACCGAGATCCTGGCCGGCACGCTGGCCGAGAACATCGCCCTGTTCGACCCGGAGCTGCTGGACGCGGCCGGGCCCGCGCTGGCGGAGCTGGGGCTGTCGTCCTGGGTGCAGAGCCTGCCCGACGGCCTGGCGACCCGGCTCGGCGAGGGCGGGCAGAAGCTGTCCGCGGGCCAGGAGCAGCTGGTGGCGTTCGCCCGCATCCTGGTCCGCGACCCGCAGGTGGTGATCCTCGACGAGGCCACCGCCCGGATGGACCCGGTGACCGAGGGGCGGGTGCAGCAGGCCGCCGAGCGGCTGCTGCGCGGCCGGATCGGCATCGTCATCGCGCACCGGCTGTCCTCGGTGCGCTCCTGCGACGAGGTCGTGGTGCTGGCCGACGGCCGGGTGGTCGAGGCCGGGCCGCTGTCCGAGTCACAGCGCTTCGCCGAGCTGCTGGCCAGCAGCCGGGCCGACACCGCCGACGGCGAGCTGGTGCTGGCCGGGGCGTACGGCCTGGCGGCCGCCGCCGAGGCGGCGCCCGGCACGGGACGGCGCGGCGGTGCCGAAGCGGCCCGCGGCGGCATCGGCGACGAGACCGAGCTGACGGCGGCGCCCAGGTCGGACCCGCCGCCGCTGCCGGACACGCCGAAGGTGCGCACGCTGCGCGAGATCTACCGGCTGACCGTCAACGACGCCCGGTTCGGCCTGTTCGGCGTCGCGATGTTCGCGATCATGCTGCTGTTCGGCCTGGACGGCACGGTGCTGCCGTGGCTGTGGTCGGACCTGGTCGACGGCGTCGGCAACCCGTGGTGGCCCGCGCTGGGCATCGCCGCCGGCCTGATGATCACCACTCCGGCGGGCTACTTCGCCGGTGTGCGCTACCCGGAGTGGTGGGTGCGCCAGATGCTGCGCATCAACGTACGCCTGGTGCACGGGCAGACCGGGCCGCGCCGGATCAGCAAGCACACCCCGGCGGAGGTGGTGGCGCAGGGCGGCGACACCGAACGGGTGGTGCTGCTGGCCGACAACCTGGTCGACCAGTCGCTGTCGGTGTTCGTGATCGTGACGATGACGCTGGTGTCCGGCTCGATCGTGCCCGCGCTGTTCTTCGCGGGCACGATGCTGCTGTCGGGCCTGACCGCGCTGATCTTCGCGCCGGTGCTGAAACGCTCGGCCGCGCACACGGTCGCGGCGCGGGCCGCGTTCGCCACGTTCCTGGTGTCGTCGCTGTCGTCGGCGCGCACCGTGAAGCTGGCCGGGGCGACCCGGCCGGTGCTGGCCGAGCTGGCCCGGCTGGACACCGCGCGCAGCGAGCGGCAGCGGCGTGAGATCTCGACGCAGGTCTGGGCGCGCTCGACCCCGGCGCTGCTGTCCGGCCTGCTCCCGATCGGCGTGTGGGCCCTGTTCATGGCCGGTGACCTGGGCGCGGGTGCGACGCTGGTCGCGATCTCGACGCTGGGTTCGGCGCGCTGGTTCGCGTGGACCACCGCCTCGCTGGTGTCGCAGCTGCCGTCGGCCCGGGTGTGGACCAAGCGCACCGTGGCGATGGCGGGCGTGGCGGGCTACTCCACCTCCGTGCCGGGCGTCGACATGTCGGCGGGCACGGCGCCCGGTCCGGTGGCCGCACCCCGGCACCCGCTGCGACGGCTGGACCTGGCCGGGTTCAGCGCGGTGCACGAGGACGGCACGGTGGGCGTACGCGGCGTCGACCTCACCGTCGAGCGCGGTGACCTGGTGCTGGTGGTCGGCCCCGTCGGCGCGGGCAAGTCGTCGCTGCTGCGGGCGCTGGCCGGCATCGTGCACCACGACGGCGACCTGCGGTGGAACGGCGACCGGATCACCGATCCGGAGCTGTTCCTGCGCCCCAACCAGGTCGGCTACGTCGCCCAGCTGCCGCGGGTGCTGTCCGGCACGGTCAGCGACAACATCCAGCTGGGCCACGACGTGGACGCCGCCGCCGCGGTGGCCACGGCGCAGCTGGAGCACGACCTGGCGGCCGCGGGCAGCGGCATGGAGCTGTTGATCGGGCACAAGGGCACCCGGCTGTCCGGGGGCCAGCTGCAGCGGCTGGCGCTGGCCCGCGCGCTGGCGCCGGGCACCGAGCTGCTGATCGCCGACGACGTATCGTCCGCCCTGGACGTGACGACGGAGCTGCAGCTGTGGCAGGCGCTGCGCGCGCACGGGGTGACGGTGGTCGGCTCGACCTCGAAGCGGGCCGCGCTGGTGCAGGCCGACCGGGTAGTCGTGCTGATCAACGGTGCGGTCACCGCGCAGGGCTCCTGGGAGGAGCTGGAGGGCCGCTGGGGCCACCTGGCGGGCTGAGACGTACAGACGGGAGCCCACACCGCGACGCGGTGTGGGCTCCTCTTCTATGCCAATTTTAAGCCAGATCTCAGTTAACCGTATTTACAGTTAGGACTGTTTATTTTATGTTTCCGTGAACGAGCGTCGATGTCTCCTCTCACGACACCGGCGCTCGCCCGGTCGGTCCATCCCGCGTGCAAGCGAGGAGGAGCCATGAGAAAACGGATCGTCCTACCCGTCCTGTCCATCTTCACCGTCCTGGCGTCCGGTCTGGTCGCCACCCCCGCGAGCGCCCACGGCTACATCTCCAACCCGCCGAGCCGGCAGGCGATGTGTGCCCAGGGCAGAGTCACCGGCTGCGGTGACATCGTGTGGGAGCCGCAGAGCGTGGAGGCCCCCAAGGGCTCCATGCAGTGCAACGGCGGCGGCAGCCGGTTCGCGGTGCTCAACGACAACACCAAGAACTGGCCGGCCACCTCCGTCGGCAACAACGTCTCGTTCAACTGGGTGCTCACCGCCCGCCACCGCACCAGCACCTGGGAGTACTTCGTCGGGAGCACCCGCATCGCGGTGTTCAACGACAACGGCGCCCAGCCTGGCGCGACGGTCTCGCACAACGTGAGCCTGGGCGGACGCACCGGCCGGTTCACCGTGCTGGCCCGGTGGAACGTCTACGACACCGCGATGGCGTTCTACTCCTGCGTGGACCTGCAGGTCGGCAGTGGTGGCGGGGGCGGCACCCCGACTCCGCCGCCGCCCTCCCCCACGCCTCCGCCGCCGTCGCCCACCCCGCCGACCAACCCCGGCGGGACCTGGGCGGCCGGCACGTACTACGCCGTGGGCGCGACCGTGACCTACGGCGGGGCGACCTACCGCTGCCTGCAGGCGCACACCGCGCTCGCCGGCTGGGAGCCGTCCACCACCCCCGCGCTCTGGCAGCGCATCTAGCACCGCCCACCCGGCTCGCGGCCGCCCGGACCGCGAGCCGGGGTCCCCACCTCACCGTCGAGGAGAGACGTTGAAGCGCTTTCTGGCCCTGGCCGCCGTCGCCGCGCTGCTCGCCGGGTGCGACGCGCCGCCCGGGGTGGCCACCGCCCCGGCTCCGGCCGCCTCCCCGGCCGGGTCCGCGCCGCCCGCCGTGAACGAGTCCGGCGGCCACAACGCCACCGACGTGATGTTCCTGCAGATGATGGCCGCGCAGTACGCCCCGGCCGCCGAGCTGCTCAAGGTCGCCGCCGAGCGCAGCCGCAACCAGCAGGTGCGCGACCTCGCCGCCGCGATGGACGTCACCCAGGCCGACGAGCTGAAGACGGTGCAGGGCTGGCTCACGGGCTGGCAGGAGCCGCTCGTCCCCGACGCGAACCCCGACGTGCACGCCGCGCACGGCGGGCTGCCCGCGACCGGCGCCGAGGAGGTCAAGGCGCTGCGCGCGGCCAAGGACGCCGACTTCGATCAGGTCCTGCTCAACCTGCTCATCGGCCACCAGCACCAGGCCGTCGAGTACGCCCGGCTGGAGCTGTCCGGCGGCGCAAACCCGCAGGTGCTGGAGTTCGCCACGCGCGTCGACTCCTCCCGCACCGCCCAGGTCAAGATGATGCTGGAGCTGGTGTCCGGGTAGGGGCACTCACAGCCGCGCCCGGCGGGCCGCCTCGGCCGACCATTCCAGCAGCATCAGCGTGGCGTCGTCGCGCGGCGGCCCCTGCTGGAACGCCGCCACCCGGTGGGCGAGCCCGCGCAGCGTCTCCGGCGCGGGCGTGTCCGCCTGCGCGGCCCGCTCGGTGAAGTCCACGAGCCGCTCCACGCCGAACACCTCACCCGCGGTGTTGCGGGCTTCGACCACCCCGTCGGTGTACAGCAGCAGCCGGTCACCCGGCTCCAGCACCTCCTCGCCCGGCACCGGCTCGCCACCGGAGAGCCCGAACGGCAGCCGCCGGCCGCCGGTCAGCTCGCGGACCGCCTGGTGGCGGCGAAGCAGCAGCGGAAACGGGTGCCCGGCGTTCACGTAGCGCATCCGGCCGCTGTCCAGGTCGAGCTCGCACAGCACGGCGGTGACGAACGACTTGTCGCCGAACTGCTGCATCAGCGTGCGCTCGGCCTCGCGCGCGGCCGCGTAAAGACCGAAACCGGCGCGTCGGGCCGCGCGCAACGCCGCCAGCGTCACCGTCGTCAGCAGCGACGCCGACAGACCCCGGCCCATGCCGTCCAGCACCGCGAACCAGGCGCTCGAGTCGTCGAGGGCGTAGTCGAACGCGTCTCCGCCGACGTCGTAGTGCGGCTGCAGGATCGCGCTGATCACCAGCCGGTCCGTGGTGAAGGTCTGCGGCGGCAGCGACGCCAGCAGCAGCTCCCCCGCCACCGACATGCGGCGGGTCCGGCGGACCCGGTTGAGCGAGTCGCCGTACGGCATCTTCACGGCGATCAGGTGACCGACCAGGTTGACGTAGCTCTCGCACCACTCCTGCAGCGCGGCGACGTCGCAGTCCTCCCGGTGGATCACCAGGTCGGCGACGCCGAGCCGCTCGGTGCCGTCGATCAGCGGCACCCACAGCCTGGCGGCGCCGCCGGGCGCGGTGGCGTGATGCGTGTTCACGGTGGTGAAGGCGCGGCCGGGCAGGGTGCCGTCGACGCCGAGCGGCTCGGGCAGCGGCTTGCCGGGCTCGGGCAGCGGGTGCAGATGCACCTGCTCCTCGTCGACCAGGTAGCAGGTGATCTCCAGGCCGAGCGGGCGCAGCGCGGCACTCACGCTGGCCGCCACCTCGTCGCCCTGCGCGCGCTGGATCAGGTGCAGCAGGTCCAGCAGCGCGGCGTGCCACGGGTCGTACTGCATCTGCCCCATGATCGCCATCCCCGTCGCCTCCGCCGCGATCGGGCGGAGGCGCTTTGTCATCATGTACGAAAAATGTCGTTCCCGGCTTCTATCCGCACAAAACGTGTGGCGCGCGGTGTACGGCTAGAGGCAGGGGCTGCGGACGAACCCGCGGGCGGTCTTCGCGGTGCGCCCGTCCGCGGCCACCGCCTCCACCCACCACTCGGCCGGATCCTTGAGCAGCACCTTCGTCACCTCGCCGGAGCGGGGGCCGGTCGCCTCGATCGGCAGGCTGCGCCGGGGCCAGGAACCCTCGATCCAGTGCAGCCGGGCACTGCCGAAGTCCGCCGAGGTCACGATCTCGACGTGGAGCTTGTAGGTGTTGCTCGCGGTCGTACAGGTGGCCGCCTTGTCGGTGACGGCCACGGTGAAGGCCGCCACCGGCGACGGGAGCGCCCTCGACGATTCGCGCACCTTCACGCCCGGCCCGCCGGGCGAGCCGACCGCGGGCTGCGGGGTCGGGAGCGCCGAGGGTGAAGCCTGCGAGACGATGCTGAACGCCGAGGGGCTGCCGGAGGAGACCCGCTCATCCCTGCCCGCGGCCAGCGCCAGTGCCCCGCCCAGCAGCGCGACGGCCAGCACCGGCACCACGACCTTGACGAGCCGCCGGCCGGACTGCGGCCTCGGGCGCGGCGGCGGTGCCGAGAGGAACCGCGCGGGGTCCATCGCCGAGACCGCGACGAACGGCAGCGACGCGTAGCCCGCCAGCAGCGACGCGGGGCTGGCCAGCACGCCGCGGCGGGTCGCGCAGCGCTCGCAGGCCTCGCTGTGGCGGCTGATCCGCTTGCGGGTCAGCGGGTCGAGCCGGCCGTCCCAGCCGTCGAGCAGCCCCGCCAGCTCGGGGCAGTCCACCCTGCCGTAGCGGGCCAGCAGCAGCGCGCCGATCGCCCGTTCCAGCTGGCCGCGGGCTCGGGACAGGCGCGCGTGCACGTGGTTGACCGGCAGGTCGAGCACGACGCTCAACGTGGCCGGGGACAGGCTGTGCCGGATCGCCAGCTCGACGATCTCCCGGTCGGCCTCGCCCAGGCCGGACGCGGCCGCGTGCACCAGCTCCCGCACCTCGGCGGCGCGCACCGCCGCGGCCGGGTCGTCGAGGGTGCCGGCCGGGGTCTCGTCGAAGTCGAAGGCGACCTGCCTGCCGCGTACCCGCTGCTGGGCTCGGCAGTTGTTGCGGGCGACGGCGTAGAGCCACGCCTCGAACCGGGCGGGGTCGCGCAGCTGGTGCTGCTTGGCCGCGACGGTGAGGAACGCGTCCTGCACCGCGTCGGCCGCCGCGTCGCGGTCGCGCAGCAGCGCGGTGCAGTACGCCAGCAGGCGGGGCGCGTAGGCGCGGTAGGCCTCGTCCAGATCCTGCACGAGTTCATTCTCCCTCGTCGATGGCGGTGCCGGACCCCTCACGCGGGGCCCGGCACCGTCGGATGGGCGTCAGACGAGCATGGCTCCGATGGCCTCGGCGATGGCCTTGGCGCTGGAGTTCTTGGTCAGCTCCTCCCGGTTGATCAGGACGGCGATCTGGATGTCCTCGTCGGGGTACGCGATCAGGTAGGCGTCGGCGCCGTCGGCCTTGCCGTCCTTGGTGATCTTCACCTGGCCGTTCTGGCTGCCCAGGGACCAGCCGTAGGCGTAGTTCGTCCACGGCGTGCCGGTCCAGATGTAGTCGGGGTCGTCGACGATCTGGCCGGTGCCCAGCGCGTGGGCGAACTTCGCGAGGTCGCCCGCGCTCGACCAGACACCCCCGCCGAACAGCGCGAACGTCTTCTGCGACGAGTGCAGGTCGAGCTCGGTGTTGGTGGCTCCGGCGTACGCCTTGGCGGCCCGGATCGACGGGTCGTCCAGGTTCTCGCCGACCATCTCCTCCAGGCCGAGCGGCTCGGCCAGCTCGTTCTCCAGCAGTTGCGCGCTCGTCTGCCCGGTGGCGGCCTGCATCGCCCGGCCCAGGGCGCCGGACGCCTGGGTGCTGTAGTGGTAGGTGCCGGGCACACAGACGAGCGGGTCGCCGCTGTACAGGCCGAAGGCGTCGGCGTCGGACTCGTACCTGGTGGTGGCCATCTCCGCGTCGGCGTCCTGCTGCGCCTGCTGCTCGGCGGGGTCGGTGTACGTTTCCTTGCTCGCGTACCAGCGCACGCAGCCGCGGTTGCTGGCCAGCATCTCCAGCGTGACCGGGTCGTAGTCGTCGGCGAGCCCGTCGATCCAGGTGTTCACCGGGTCGTTCACGTCCAGGTCCCACAGCTCCGGGTGGTCGGCCAGCTTCAGCAGCAGGGCGCCGCCGACGGCCTTGCTGACCGACGCGGTGCGCAGGACGTGCTCGGAGTCCATCAGGATGCCGTTGCCGATGTCGGCGTACCCCCACCCTCGCTTGTAGAGGAACTCGCCGTCGCGCATGACCGCGACGCTGACGCCGGGAATCGCGTCGTCGTCCATCTGGTCCTTGACGATGTTGTCCACCGGGATGCGCAGGTCCCAGTTGTAGCGGTCGTCGTTCTGCCGCCAGGTGGTCATGTGGTGGACCTTGCCGTCCGCGCCGACGTAACGGCCGTTGAAGATCTGCCGCAGGCCGAGGTCGGCGAGGCTGTGCCACGAGTTGCCGTAGTCGGTCTCGGTCTTGAGGATGCGGGAGGCCCAGGTGCGGCCGTTGGCGTTCTCCCACCAGAGGCCGCCGAAGACGTTGCTGGCGGAGTCCAGGGAGATGGTCCGGAAGCCCGTGCTGCCGTACGTGTCGTCGACCGCCAGGAACTGGGCGTAGGTCAGGTCGGCGCGCAGCCGCCAGTCGAGCCCCTCGGGGTTGTCGAGCATGACCACGGAGTAGCGGGTGCCGCCCGACGCCGAGTGGATGTCGAAGTCGATCGGCAGGCGCCCGCGCTGCCTGTGCTCGGCGACGAAGGTGTTCAGCTCGGCCAGGGTCATCGCGAACTTGGACGTGTACCAGCCCAGACCCTCCAGGTTCGCGACCCAGACGGCGCCGACGTAGGTGGTGCCCTGATAGGCGTACACCTCGCGGTCGACCAGGCGCAGGCCGCGCTTGACCGCCGCGGCGTTCGCGGTCGCGTACTCGGCGGTGGTCATGACCGTGTCGGCCATCCAGTCCCTGCCGTCCAGGTTGCGCTGGGCGGCGCCGCCGAAGCTCAGCTTGCCGCCGTCGAACGCGTCGACCTCGATGTCGACGGGCAGGAAGCCCCTGTCCCACCAGTCCAGCAGGATGGCGTCGAACTCGGCGATGTCCTTGTCGTGGTAGCTGTACCAGCTCACCTCGTTCGGGTCGAAGACTGCGGACGGCTGGCCCGGGTGGGCGGTCGCGGGCGCGGCGGCCCCGACGGCGGCGAGGAGCGCCGCGACGCAGACGGCGACGAGCAGTTGTAGGCGTGTCATGCCGGCATGAGTGCCGAGCGCCGCGCGGACCAACACTTCTGCGGTGTCGGCTGGCCGACACGTCCACAAACGACCGGGCTTGACATACCAATCGATAGTTCTCAAACTCTGTGACGGACATCGTTGTCTGCGTGAACGGCGTCACGCGAGCCCTGGACATCCGACTCTGCCCGAGGGGACCGCCATGCGCCGAGATCGCCGCAGACTGCCCGTATCCGCCGCCTTGCTCACCGCCTGCGTCCTGGCCCTGCTGCCCGGCGCCCCGGCCCACGCCGAGTCCAACGGCGGCGTCCGCATCATGCCGCTCGGCGACTCCATCACCGACGGGTTCAACGTGCCCGGCGGCTACCGGATCAACCTCTGGCAGCGGATGGCCGCCGCCGGGCGCACCGTCGACTTCGTCGGCTCCGGGTTCAACGGGCCCGCGGCGCTCGGGGACCACGACCACGAGGGGCACTCCGGCTGGCGCATCGACCAGCTCGACGCCAACATCGTCAACTGGATGCGGGCGTACGCGCCGCGCACCGTGCTGCTGCACATCGGCACCAACGACGTCGGCCAGAACTACGACCTGCCCAACGCCCCGGCCCGGCTGTCGGCGCTCATCGACAGGATCCGCCTGCTCGGCCCGCAGACCGAGATCTTCGTCGCCCAGGTCACCCCGCGCAGCAACCCGACCGAGGAGGCGCGCTCGCAGACGTTCAACGCCGCCGTCCCCGGCATCGTGGCGCAGAAGGGCCCCCGCGTCCACCTGGTCGACATGCACTCCCCGCTCACCCTCGCCGACCTCGCCGACGGGCTGCACCCCAACCAGGCCGGCTACGACAAGATGGCCGCCACCTGGTGGACCGCGCTGCAGTCGGTGCCCGGCAGCCTGAGCCACGTGGGCGTGCCGCCGGTCGGCTCGGCCGTGCTGCTGTCCAACCCGCTGTCCAACCGCTGCGTGGACGACTCCGGCACCGGCACCGCCGGGCCCGGGTCCCAGGTGCACCTGTGGGACTGCCACGGCGCCGCCAACCAGCGCTGGACCCGCACCGCCGCGGGCGAGCTGCGCATCTACGGCGACCGTTGCCTGGACGTGAACGGCAACGGCACCGCCGACGGCACGAAGATCCAGGTGTGGCCGTGCAACGGCACCGCGGCGCAGCGCTTCACCGTCAACGCCGACGGCACCATCGTCGGCGCGGGCTCGGGCAAGTGCGTGGACGCCCGCTCCTCCGGCACCGCCAACGGCACCATCATCCACCTGTGGACCTGCAACGGCACGAACGCCCAGCGCTGGTTCGCCCGCTGACCCGCTCCCCACGTGTCGAACGCTCCCGCCACGCCGCTGCGACAGCGTGGCGGGAGCATCGATCACCCTGCGGAGAAGCCGGTCACTCGGCGGAGAAGGAGCGACGGCGGGCGGCGGGCGGGAGGGCGGCGGCCACCGCCAGCACCAGGCAGACCCCCACCGTCGCCGCCAGCGTGCCCCACGGGACGACCATCGGCACCGCCACGCCCAGCTGCGTGCTCAGCCCGCGCGCCATCGCGGCCAGCGCGGCGAGCGCCACGCCCAGACCCAGCCCGGCCCCGACCACGACCACGGCCGACGTCTCCGCCGCCAGCATGCCCAGCACCTGCCGCCGGGTCGCGCCGGACAGCCGCAGCACGCGCAGGTCCCCGGCCCGCGCCGCGGTGGACATCACCATCGTGTTCACCACCGCGAGCAGCCCGAACCCGGCCGAGACCCCGATCAGCAGCGCGGTGAACACCCAGACGAGCCGGTCGTCGTCCGCACTGCCCGCCTCGGCGTACGCCGCCGCGGTCAGCGGGCGCGCGCCGAGCCCGGCCAGCGGGCCCGAGGCGGCGAGCCGCTCGGTGTAGACGACCGGGGTCAGCGCCGACGGCTCCATCGCTCGCACGGCGGCGCGGTCCAGCAGGATCTCCGCGGGTGCCGGGCCGCCTGACACCACCGCGACCACCGACAGCGTGCGTTCGCGGCCGTCCGGCCCGGACACCGGATGGCCACTGCCGAGCACCCACCCGGTCCGCTCCGCGAAGCCCGAGGTCACTGCGGCAGGCAGCTCGTGCGCGGGCGGTGTCGCGTCCAGCGGTGTTCGTGCCAGCGCGGACAGATCACCCGTGGCGACCGTGAACAGAGCGTGCTCGGCGGTGCCGATGCCCACGGCGGGAAGCGGCTCGGGGCCGTCGTACAGGGTCGTGGGCAGGGCGGAGCGGCCGCGCGCCGCGGTGACGGCGGCGTCGGACAGGCCGGGGGTGCCGTCGGGGACCACCACCGCGGCCGCGCCCGCGGCGGTCACCTTGCTGAGCCCGTAGAAGGCGGTCGTGGTCTGCACCATGCCGCCGACGAGCATCGCGAACGCGACGCTGAGCAGCACCGGCGCGGCGGTCGACGCGGTACGCCGGGCGGCCGTGCGGGTGTGCTGGCGCACCAGCAGCGCCGTCGCGCCCCGGCTGCCCGCGAACGGCGCGGTGAGCAGCCGCACGGCGGGCGGCAGCACCGCCGGTGCCAGCAGGGCCGCCGCGGTGACCAGCGCCATCGCCGCGTACAGGGCGTACGAGCCGAGGTTCGCCCCGTCGGCCCCGCTCGCGGCCACCCCGGACAGGACGGCGATCGCGAGCGCGGCGCACCCGGCCAGCCAGCGGCCCCAGCCCATCGGCCGGTCGTCGAGCGCCGCCTCGCGCAGCGCGTCCAGCGGGCTCACCCGTGCCGCTCGCCGTGCCGCCGCCCCCGCCCCGGCCTGCGCGACCAGCACGCCCACCGCCACGGCCGCGAGCGGCAGCCACCACGGGTAGGTCAGGGTGAACGTCGGCGGCTCGAACCCCGTACGCACCAGCCAGTCCCCGAACGGCGCGGCGGCGAGCAGCCCGATCGGCATGCCGAGCGCGCCACCGGCCAGGCCGAGCAGCAGCACCTCACCGTGGATCATGCGGCGGACCTGGCCCGGCACGGCACCGAGCAGGCGCAGCAGGGCCAGCTCGCGGTGCCTGCGCCGGGTCGCGAACGCGAACGTCGACGCCACGATGAACACCGACACGAACGCGCCCAGCGCGGACAGCCCGGTGAGCACCTGCATGCCTATCCACCGGATACGGGTGTCGCCGACCGGTTCCAGCACGGCCCGGCCGTCCCCGTGCAACACCACGCCATCGCCGCCGACCAGCGGGTTCGCGGCCGACGCCACCGTCGCCGCGGCGGCGCCGTCCCGGGTCAGCAGGCCGATGACCGGCACGCCCCCCGTCCAGGCGCGGGCGACGTCGTCGGCGACCCACAGGCCGGGCCCGTCCACGGTGCCGGACACGGTCACCGGCTGCGGCCCTGCCGCCGTCAGCAGCGTCACCGTCTCGCCCGGAGCGAGCCCCAGCCCGCTGCTCACCGCCACTTCCGCAGCGGACGGAGCGCGGCCGGACACGAGCCGGTAGCCGCCGAGCGCCGTCGCGGACCAGCCGGCAGCGTCGCGGGCGTCCCCGAGGGGCGCGCCGTCGCGCACGAGCTGGGCGTAGAAGCGGTGCACCGGGATCGCCGCGCGTACACCGTCCAGCCGCGACAGCCCCGCGACCAGCGCGTCGGCCCGCTCGACCGGCCACGGGCGCGGCTCGGCGAACGCCTCCGGGTCACCCGGCGGCACCGGCCGCACCAGCACGGACGCGGCGGCGTAGCGGGCGGGCAGCACCGGCCGGGCCGAGACCAGCAGCAGGCCGCACACCGTGAGCACGGCCACCGCGACGGCGAGGGTCAGCCCGGTGCCGACCAGGCTCGGCCAGCGCCGCCGCAGCGTGTCGAGCGCGATCATGCGGCCACCGCGCCCTGCACCAGGCGGGCCGCGATCTGCGCCGGATCCGCCCCGGCGATCTCGTCGACCAGCCGCCCGTCGGCCAGCACCAGCACCCGGTCGGCGGCGGCCGCGGCCACCGGGTCGTGGGTCACCATGACGACCGTCTGCCCGTACGCGCCGACGAGGCGGCGCAGCGCGGCCAGCACCACGGCGGAGGCGGTGCTGTCCAGCGCGCCCGTGGGCTCGTCGGCGAACAGCACCGCCGGCCGGGTGATCAGGGCACGGGCCAGCGCCACCCGCTGCTGCTCGCCGCCGGACAGCTGCGCCGGGTAGTGCCCGGCCCGGCCGGACAGGCCCACCTCGGCCAGTGCCCGCGCCACCTCGGCCGGGTCGGGCGCGCGCCGGGCCAGACGCTGCGGCAGCGCCACGTTCTGCGCCGCGGTCAGCGCCCCGACCAGGTTGTACGCCTGGAACACGAACCCGATCCGGTCGCGGCGCAGCAGCGTCCGTGCCCGCTCGGACAGCCCGGCCAGGTCGGTGCCCGCGATGACGACCTGCCCGCCGTCGACGGTGTCCAGGCCCGCCGCGCACTGCAGCAGCGTGGACTTGCCCGAGCCGGAGGCGCCCATGACCGCGGTGAAGGTGCCCGGGGCGAACTCGGCGCTCACCCCGTCCAGCGCCGTGACCGCGGACGCTCCGGTGCCGTACGTCTTGCGGACCGCGCTCAGGCGGACCGTCGCCGTTGATGTCATGCCACCACCCCACCGGAGCGGGCGGCCCGCCGCACTGGTGCCCGGGTGAGGATCGGCACTACACCCAGCACTACTGTCCGGGGCGTCGGCGCTGGGTAGGGTCGGTGCCGTGACCGCCCGCACCGCCCTGTCCGCCGCCGCGACGCCGCCCTGGCGGCTGGCCCGGTCGGCGTGGCCGTGGCGGTCGCTGGCGTACCTGCTGGCCGGGATGATCCCGGCGATGCTGCCGCTGGGGCTGCTGGCCGGCATCGAGCTGCTCGATCCCGGCATCCCCGCCCTGATCCTGCTGCTGCTGGCCGGGCTGCTGGTGGTGGTGGCGGCCGGGCCGCTGATCGCCTGGTTCGACCGGCGGCGGCTGCGCCTGGTCGACCGCCGCCCGCTGCCCCAGCGGCCGCCGCTGCGGCTGCGCGAGCCGGGCACCTGGCGCGAGATCGGCTACGCCGTGCTCAGCGCCTGCGTCGCCTGGTGGCTGGACCTGGGCGTGGTCATGCTGTCGCTGTTCCCGCCGCTGCTGCTGATGTCGGCGCCGTTGCAGCCGACCGGTCCGGGCGCCGAGCTGCCCGCCGTGCCGTGGCTCACCGCGCTGCTCTGCGCCGCCGGGTTCGTGCTGCTGCCGCTGGCGGCGTACCCGATCACCGCCTGGGCTGGGGCACGGGCCGCAGTCGCCCGCGCGGTGCTCGCTCCGGCCGACACCGACCTGGTCGAGGTGCTGCGCTCGCGGGAGCGGCTGGTCGACGGGTTCGACTCCGAGCGCCGCCGCATCGAGCGCGACCTGCACGACGGCGCGCAGCAGCGGCTGGTCGCGCTGAGCGTGACGCTCGGACTGGCCCGGCTCCAGGTCGCCGACGAACACGCCGCCGCGCCGCTGCTCGACGACGCCCGGCAGCAGACCGCGCTGGCCCTGGCCGAGCTGCGCGAACTGATCCGCGGCGTACACCCGCAGATCCTCAGCGACCGCGGCCTGGCCGCGGCGATCCGGGACGTGGCGGGGCGCTCGCCGGTGCCGGTCGAGCTGGACCTGCGCCTGGACGGGCGGCTGCCGTCGCCGGTCGAGGTCACGGCGTACTTCGCGGTCAACGAGGCGCTGGCCAACCTGGCCCGGCACAGCGGCGCGGCGCGCGGCCGGGTCGCGGCCTGGACGCAGGACCGCCGCCTCCTGCTGGAGGTGTCCGACGACGGCGCGGGCGGCGCGGACCCGGCCCGGGGCACCGGGCTCACCGGCCTGGCCGACCGGGCGGCGACCGTGGGCGGGCGGCTGCTGCTGGCCAGCCCGGCGGGCGGCCCGACGCTGCTGCGGGTGGAGCTGCCGTGCGAACGCTGAGGGTGGTGCTGGCCGAGGACTCGGTGCTGCTGCGCGAGGGGCTGACCAGCCTGCTGCGCCACTTCGGCCACGAGGTGGTGGCCGCGGTCGGCGACGCCGACGCGCTGCGGGAACGGGTAACGGCCCTGGACCCCGACGTGGTCGTCACCGATGTGCGCATGCCGCCCGGTTTCAGCGACGAGGGCCTACGGGCCGCGCTGGAGCTGCGGGCCGCGCGGCCGCGGCTGCCGATCCTGGTGCTCAGCCAGTACGTCGAGCAGACCTACGCCGCCGAGCTGATCGACGCCGGGCGCGCGGCGGGCACCGGCTACCTGCTCAAAGACCGCGTCGGCGAGGTCGGCGAGTTCGTCGACGCGCTGGGCCGGGTCGCGGACGGGCACACCGTCATCGATCCGGAGGTGGTCCGCCAGCTGCTCGACCGCCGCCGCGACCCGCTGCACCGGCTCACCCCGCGCGAACGCGAGGTGCTGGGGCTGGTCGCGGAGGGCCGCTCCAACGCCGCGATCGCCCGCCGCCTGGTGGTGACGGAGGCCGCCGTCGCCAAGCACATCGCGGGCATCCTGACCAAACTGGACCTGCCTCCCGACGCCGACGACCACCGTCGCGTCCTGGCCGTCCTCACCTACCTCCGCGCCTGACCACACGCGCACACCCGCCCTGCGGCCCGCAGTTTCGGGGAAACTGCACGAACCCTGGGTATTTCTCGTGCACTTTCCCCGGAACTGCGACCGCGCGGGTCGGCGACACGGTCGGGGTGAGCGGTGGTGTCGATGGGTCGGGAGTTCCCCGAACGTGCCCGGGAATGGGCTGGTCAGGCGGGCAGCGTCGCCCGTGCCGTCGCGCCGGGTAGGGCGCCGGCCTGGGCGAGCACGGTGCCGTCGGCGGCCCATACCGCTGAACCGCCCGCGGCGCGGTCGAAGCCGCCGCCGGTGGAGCCGGCGAAGCTCGCGGTGGCGACCGGCACCCCACGAGCGGCGGCGATCCGGCGAGCGCGTTCGGCCGGGACGTGCGCGTCGCGCTCGTGGTCGAGCACCGAGGCGACGAAGACGTGCATGCCGAGCGCGGCCGTCGCGGCGTCGTGCTCGGCGAAGCGGGTGTCGCGGCAGACGGCCAGCCCGAGCCGCCACCCGTCGACCTCGACCACGGCCGGTCCGGGACCGGGGCTGAACCGCTCCTCGGAGTCGTGGATGTGCACCTTGCGGTACGCCACCCGCGCGCCCGCGCCGTCCACGGCGAGCAGCGCGATGTGCTCCCGGCCGCCCTCCCCCGCCACGGGCGCCCCGGCCAGGGCGAGCGTGCCGGTCGCCGCGCACGCCTCGACCAGCGGCGCCAGGCAGGGATCGGCCGGGTCGAGCACGGGCGCGTCCAGCTCGTATCCCGTCAGCGACAGCTCGGGGAAGACCACCACCCGGGCCTGCGCCGCGAGCACGGCGGCGGCGTGGGCCGCGGCGTTCGCGGCGACGTCGTACGCCGTGACCGGCGGCTGCGCCACCGCGATGACCAGGGGCAGGCGCTGCACGCGCGGCTCCTTCGCTATCGAATACCCGTCACACGTGTACGCGGTAGTCATTCACCTCACGACCCCGCGGCCGCCGCCAGCCTAGCCCGTTCGGGTTACGCCGATCGGCGCGTTCACCCACCGTCACGCAGCGCTGTCACGCTCAGCACTCCGTGTCACTTAGGCGGCCCGGACCGGATAGTCAAGCGTTGATGGCCTCGATATTCATCGCCTTGACTCTAGGCACACCTCGCAGCCAACCGTGTCCGGCAACCCGGCCGGATGCCGGCGGCTGCCCGAAAGGATGTGCCGAAGATGTCGCACCAGAACAGGTGGAGGACGCTGCACCGCAGGCGGGCGGGCCTCGTCGCGCTGGCCGTGCTCGCCGCGGCGGGCCTGCTGTCCCAGCCGGTGCCCGCGTACGCGGCGGCCGACCCCGGGGTCGAACCATCCGCCGTGACCCGCACGCTCCCACCCGGCGGCACCGCCACGATCAGCAAGGTCGTGCACACCCCGGCGGTGCCGCCGAACCCCGACATCGTCTTCCTCGCCGACACCACCGGCAGCATGGGCTCCGCGATCAACAACGTGAAGACCAACGCCGGGGACATCCTCACGGCGGTCAGCACCGCGCAGCCCAGCGCCCACTTCGCGGTGGCCGAATACCGCGACGTGGCCGTCGACCCGCCGGGCTTCACCGTCGACCAGGCGCTCACCGGCGACCAGACGGCCGTGCAGGCCGGGATCGGCGCGTGGACGGCGGGCGGTGGCGGGGACATCGCCGAGGACGGCCTCAACGCCCTCTACCAGCTGGCCACCGGAGCGGTCACGTTCCGCGACGGCGGCACCCGGATCGTGGTGATCTTCGGCGACGCCGTGTCGCACGACCCGAGCAACGGGCACACCCGCGCCCAGGTCATCGCCGCGCTGCAGGCGGCCGGCGTACGGGTGGTCGCGGTCAACGTCGGCGCTGGCGGGCTCAACAACGGCGGCCAGATCGAGGCCGTCACCACCGCCACCGGCGGCGTCTTCCTCAACAACGTGCCCGCCGACGAGGTCGCCGACGCGATCCTCGCCGGCATCCAGGCCATCGAGGTGACCGTCACCCACGAGGTCGAGTGCGACGAGCCGCTGTCGCTCTCGCTGACCCCCGCGCGCCGCACCGTGACCAGCGGTGACGACGCGCCGTTCAGCGAGACGGTGAACGTGGACGGCGACGCGGCGGGCGGCTCGTACCAGTGCGAGGTGGACTTCCTGATCGACGGCGTGAGCCACGGGTACGTGCAGACCCTGACCGTGCACGTGCCCGGCATCAGCGTCTACGACCTGTCGGTGAACGAGGGCGCGGGCACCGCGTCGTTCACGGTGACCCTGTCGGTGCCGGCCCCGCACCCGGTGAGCGTGAGCTACGCGACCGCCACGGGCACCGCGGGCGCGGCCGACTTCACCGGCGGCGCCGGCCTGATCACCTTCGCGCCGAACGAGACGCTGAAGTCGATCACGGTGCCGATCGTCGACGACACCGTGAACGAGCCGAGCGAGACCTTCAAGGTCGGGCTCAGCTCCCCCAGCGGTGCGGCGCTGACCGACGGCTCGGCCGAGGCCACCATCATCGACAACGACCGCGACGGCGTCTTCACCTGCCAGGCGACCGCGCTGGACCTGGCCGGCCAGGTGACGTCGCGGGCGAACCCGCCGCACGACCCGTGCGCCGACGACAGCAAGGCCATGCCGAACAACACGCTGAACGCGGGCCTGGTCACGGTCACCGCGACCGGCCTTTCGGCGGGCACCGACCTCACCCCGGACAACCAGAACAGCGCACCGGCCGTGGGTGACAAGGCGGTCTCCACCGCACAGCTCGACTCCACGAAGATCACCGTCGGCGGCCTGGTCACCATCGAGCTGGGCGTCATCAACTCGACGGCCTCGGCCACCTGCGCCACCGGTCCGGGCGGGCTGTCCCCGCAGTACGCGGGCTCGTCCATCATCAGCAGCCTGAAGATCAACGGTGCCACGGTGACGATCGGCAGCGGCCCGACGACCATCCCGCTGGTCGTCGGCAGCCTCAAGCTCAACAGCACCACCACCACCGCGACCGGGGTCGTCCAGCGCGCCGTCGTGCTGGACACCCTCCTCACCGACGTGGTGATCGGCGAGGCCAAGGCCGGCAACTCCGCCAACCCCTGCCGCGCCTGAAGGAAGGGCACCTTCGTCGGCTCGCGTCAGCGAGACGAGCAGCAGCTCTTATCGCTATACGTAGATGAAGGTGCCCTTCTTAACCTCTCCCGCGCTGGGCCTGATGCACCTCATCACGCCCAGCGCGGGAGCCGTTCCTCCGGCCGGGCAGGCCCTCGGAAAGCGGGCTCGTGCGCGGCGCGGGCGGCCGGTAGCGTTCCGGTCACCCCGCAACGGGCGGGAACCGGCGGCGCCGCCGGACACGTCGAAGGCAGTGTGACGACAGTGCGTAGAGCAGTGCCCCTCCTGACCGTGCTGCTGCTGGGCGCGTGTGCGCAGCAGCCGTCCGACACCGGCGCACCGGCCCCCGACGGGGCCCAGCTCGCCGGGCGGACCTTCCTCTCCACCGGCCTGGTCCGCGACGGCAAGCCGTCCGAGCTGGTGCAGGGCACCCGGATCACCCTCACGGTGCACCCCGACGGGCGGATCGGGGCGATCGCCGGCTGCAACAGCATGGGCGGGGCGGCCGACTTCACCGGCGGCAAGCTGCACGTCGACGGCGCGAGCCTGGCCACGACCGAGATGGGCTGCTCGCCCGAGCTGCACGCGCAGGACAAGATGATCTCCGACCTCCTCACCGCGGACCCGCGCTGGGACCTGAACGGGGACGTGCTCACCCTGCGCACCGACACGGTCCAGCTCACCCTGCAGGACCAGGAGTCCGCCGACCCGGACCGGTCGCTGGCCGGCACCCGCTGGGCCGTCGAGTCGACGGTCGACAAGGACAGCGTCAGCTCGGTGCCCACGAAGCCCGGCGGGGTGTACCTCGAGTTCGCCGACGGCAAGGTGACGGGCTCGACCGGCTGCAACCGGCTGGGCGGCAACGCCGTGGTGAACGGGGACAAGATCACGTTCTCCGGCATCTTCAGCACCCGGCGCGCCTGCTCGGGCGACCTGGGCACGCTGGAGCGGGCGGTCATGAAGACGCTGCGCGGCGAGGTGACCTACAAGATCACCGCCGACCGGCTCGAGCTGACCGGCGCGGACGGCCAGGGCCTGCAGCTGCGGGTGTCGGCCGCGCCGAGCCCGTCCGCCTCCTGAACCACCCCGCCCGAGGGGCCGTGCCGCGACGCGGTGCGGCCCCTCCGCGTTGCGCCCGTTCCGTCAGATCGGCGACTTTCCGCAGGTCAGAAAGCTGTCGCTGTAATCATGACCACGCGTCCTCTGTGGATTTCTCCGCACTGGCGGGCCGGGCGCGGTCCGTACGTTGAAGCCTCCTCAACCGAACAGGAGACTTCGATGCAGGCACGAGCGACCCGCGGCCGCCTCACCCGAGTGGCACTGGCCGCCGGCATGCTGCTGAGCGCCGCGGCGGTGAGCCAGCTCGCGCTGGCCGCCCCCGCGACGGCGGTGACCGGGCTGACCCGGCAGACCTCGACCGGCCCGAGCAACAGCGCCGCCAAGACCCAGAACAAGGCCTGCCCGGCGGGCACCGTCGCGCTCGGCGGCGGCGGGCTGGTCACCGGCGCCACCGGGCAGGTCGGCATGGACTTCATGCTGCCGCTGACCGGCGGCACGGCCTGGTCGGTGACCGGGCGCGAGGACGCGACCGGCACCGGCTCGAACTGGTCGCTGACCACGACCGTGCTGTGCGCGCCCGCGCCGGCCGGGTACGCCGTCGTGTCCGGCTCGTCGGCCTGGGCCTCCCCGAGCAGCAACTGGCACCAGGTGAGCTGCCCGCTGGGGCAGGTCGCGCTGGGCGTCGGCGGCGCGGTCAACGGCGCCTCGATCAGCGAGCTGCTGCTGCAGGACCTGCGGATCGACGGCAGCAGCGTGACCGTGGGCGGCTCGGAGGCCGAGGGCGGCTTCGCGGCCACCTGGCAGGTCCAGGCGCGAGCGATCTGCGCCGACCAGCCCGCGGGCTACGAGCGGCTGCTCGCCGACAGCGCGTACTCCTCCACCAGCACCCAGACGGTGTCCGTGCGCTGCACGCCCGGCCGCACCGTGCACGGGGTCGGCGCGGAGGTCGTCGGCGGCGAGGGCCAGGTGCGGCTGACCGCCGCGCACGCCAGCTCGACCACCGAGGTGACGGTGAGCGCGGCCGAGGACGAGACCGGGTACACCGGCAACTGGAAGGTCCGCGCCTTCGCTATCTGCGCGAACTGACGGGCTTGAGCGGGCGCGGGGCCCCTGGTTCCGCGCCCGCTCGGTGTGCAGCGCCCCACAGCCGACTCGCGGCGCGTTCACAGCAGGCGCTCAGGCCTCGTGAATAGAGTCCCCAGGCAGTCGGCCGATGCGTCCCGCGTTGGCTGGTTTACGGGGAAAGGTGTCTGATGCCCGCTACTACCCGACCGAACGCGTCCCGGCCGGCCCGGCCCGGGAACAAGAACCGCAAGCCGGTGGCGAAACCGGCGTCGGGGATGAGCACCAACCTGAAGTTCACGATCGGCGTCGTGGTGGCCGTGCTCGCGGTCGTCGTCGGCGCCGTGATCTTCGCGAGCAACTCGGGACCGCGCGCCGCGGGCGGTCCCGCCAACCTGGTCCGGCCCGAGTCGCACCGGCTCGGTACGGCCGCCGACGGCAAGGTCACCGTGGTCGAGTTCCTCGACTTCGAATGCCCGGCCTGCGGCGCGGCCTACCCCGGCGTGGAGAAGCTGCGCGCGGAGTACGCCGGGAAGATCACCTACGTGGTGCGCCACTTCCCGCTGGAGATGCACCCGAACGCGCAGACCGCGTCACTGGCCGCGCAGGCGGCGGGCAACCAGGGCAGGTTCGAGCAGATGTACCGGAAGCTCTACGACAACCAGCAGACCTGGGGCAACCAGCCGAACCAGGCGCCCACGTTCGAGGGGTACGCGCAGGAGCTGGGGCTGGACATGACGCGCTTCCGGGCCGACCTGGCCGCGCCGGAGACCGCGCAGGCGGTGGAGACCGACCGGCAGGACGGCATCGCGGCCGGGGTCACCGGCACGCCCACGTTCTTCGTCAACGGCAAGCAGTTCGAGCAGACGCCGACGTACGACAACCTCAAGGCCGCGATCGACGCGGCGCTGGCAGGCTGAACATGGCCACCGTCCTGGACACCGAGAGCGGGCAGGAGCTGGACGCGCCCCGGCGCACCACCGTCGACCGAGCCGCCGGCTGGATCCTGGCCGTGACCGGCGTACTCGGCACGGCGGCGGCGTTCACGCTGGCCGTGGAGAAGATCCACCTGCTGACCGATCCTTCGTACACCCCGACGTGCAGCATCAACCCGGTGCTGTCCTGCGGTTCCGTCATGATCACGGAGCAGGCGTCGGCGTTCGGATTCCCGAACCCGCTGCTGGGGCTGGGCACGTTCCCGGTGGTGGCGACGCTGGGTGTGCTGCTGCTGGCGGGGGTACGCCTGCCGCGCTGGGTGTGGCTGGGCCTGCAGGCCGGGGTCACCTTCGCGGTGGTGTTCGTGCACTGGCTGATGTTCCAGTCGCTGTACCGGATCGGCGCGCTGTGCCCGTACTGCATGCTGGTGTGGGTCGCCGTGGTGCTGATGTTCTGGTACACGACGCTGTACAACCTGCGGCACGGGCACCTGCGGACGCCTGCGCGGGCCCGACCGGCCGTGGACCTGCTGGTCGACGTGCACGCGGTCGGCCCGGCGCTGTGGCTGCTGGTCACCGTGGTCCTGATCGCCCAGGCGTTCTGGACCCAGTGGCAGATCATGCTGTCCTGACCGGCCAGTGTTAAGAAGGGCACCTTCCTATACGCATAGCGTTAAGAAGGTGCCCTTCCTTGTCAGGCGGGGGTGAGGAGGTTGCGGGCGCGGACGGCCTTGAGGGAGAGGGTGCGGTAGCCGACCTCGTCGAACAGGACGGTGATGCGGTCGTCCTCCTCGCGCATGACGACGCCGGGGCCCCACTGGGCGTGGGTGACGCGGGACTGGACCGGGAAGCCGGTGTCCACGTCGGAGCGGGCGTCGGCGGTGCCCGCGGCGCAGGTGTCGCAGCTGCCGCAGGTCTCGGCCAGGTCCTCGCCGAAGTAGCCGAGCAGGAACTGGCGGCGGCAGTCGTCGGTCTCGGCGTAGCCGCGCATCATCTCGACGCGGGTCAGCTCGATGGTGCGCATCTGCGCGGCCTCCGCGGCCGCCGCCTGGACCGCCTCGGCGACGGTGTGCTCGCCGGTCCACAGCACGCCTTCGCCGGTGGTGAGCGCGGCGGCGGCCTCCTGGAGGAGGTTGACCGAGCGGGTGACGCGGGCGCGGGTGACGTCCAGCTCCTCGACGAGGTCGTCGATGCGCACCGGGCCGCCCGCGGCGTCCAGACCGGTGGCGACGCGGGTGAGCAGGTCCTCGTCGACGGTGCCGGAGGAGAAGAAGCGCGGCAGGCGCAGGTCCTCGGGGCGGAAGTAGAGCACCGCGGTCGCCTGGTCGCCGTCGCGGCCGGCCCGGCCGATCTGCTGGTAGTACGAGTCCAGCGACTCGGCGGGGGCGGCGTGCACCACGAAGCGCACGTTCGGCTTGTCGATGCCCATGCCGAAGGCCGACGTCGCGACCACGATCACCTTGTCGGAGGCGAGGAACGCGTCGTGCACCTGCGCCCGCTCCGACGCGCTCAGGCCGGCGTGGTACGCGTACGCCTCCTCCCCGGCCTCGCGCAGCGCCTCGGCGTACTCCTCGGTCTCGCCGCGGGTCTGCACGTAGAGCAGGCCCGGCGGGTCCAGCGCGATGATCCGCTCGATGATCTCGCGGCGCTTCTCCCGCTCGGTGACCTCGCGGGACACCTCCAGCCGGATGTTGGGCCGGTCGAAGCCCTTCACCAGCTGCACGGCGTCGCGCATGCGCAGCCGCTCGACGATGTCGGCGCGCACCGGCGGCGAGGCGGTCGCGGTCAGCGCGAGCACGGCCGGGTGGCCGAGCCGCTCGATCACCTCGCCGAGGCGCAGGTAGTCGGGGCGGAAGTCGTGGCCCCACGAGGAGACGCAGTGCGCCTCGTCCACCACGAACAGCGACGGCTTGGCCTCCAGCAGCTCGGCGATGACCTCGTCCTTGGCGAGCTGCTCCGGGGCGAGGAACAGGAACTCGGCGTCACCGGTCTGCAGCGCCTCGAACGCCTCGCTGTTGGCCCGCGCGCTGCGCGCCGAGTTGACCACGTGCGCGTCCGGGGCGCCCCGGTCGATGAGGTTCTTCACCTGGTCGCGCTGCAGCGCGATGAGCGGCGAGACCACGATGGTCGGCCCGCCCACGAGCAGCGCGGGCACCTGGTAGATGGCCGACTTGCCGGACCCGGTCGGCGACACCACGAGCGTGTCCCGCCCCGCGGCCACGTGGACCATCGCCTCCTCCTGCGCCGGGCGCAGCGTCGTCCACCCGTAAACCTTCGCCGCGACCTCGCGCAGCCGCTCCAGCTCCCCCACCGTGTTCTCCTCCCCGACGGCCCACGCCGCCAAACGCCGCATCCTCCCACACCCGCGCGCCCCGGCCCGTTGATCAAGGATTACCGGGCCGGAGGGGCAACAGAACCGTTGCCCGCGTGTAACTTCCACGCAAACGACTTCTGTCAATGGTTCTGTTTACACACAGTTCGACGATGGCCTATGGTGTCCGGTGGAAGCGCTCCCAGTCTGGCACCGTCCCCGATCTCCTCCCTGCCCAAGGAGTGACATGCACGCCACGACGAGCAGAAAGCATCGCCTCACCACGATCGTGTCAGCCGCCCTGCTGACGATCGCCGCCACCGCCGTGAGCCTGCTCGCGGCCCAGCCGGCCCAGGCCGCCGTCATCTGCGAGCAGTACGGCACCGTGGTCGCCGGCAACTACGTCATCCAGAACAACCGCTGGGGCACCACCGCCACCCAGTGCATCAACACCACCAGCAACGGGTTCAGCATCACCCAGCAGGACGGCGTCGGCAGCACCTCCGGTGCCCCGGTGTCCTACCCGTCCATCTTCCTGGGCTGCCACTACAGCAACTGCAGCCCGAGCTCCCCGCTGCCCAAGCAGCTCAGCACCATCGGCACCGCGAGCAGCAGCATCAGCTACTCGTACCCCGGCAGCGGCACCTACAACGCCTCGTACGACATCTGGCTGAACGCGGACACCAACGTCTCCGGCGTCCAGGACACCGAGATCATGATCTGGTTCAACCGGCAGGGCAGCATCCAGCCCATCGGTTCCCAGACCGGCACCGCGAACATCGCCGGGCGCAGCTGGAACGTCTGGACCGGCAACAACGGCGGCAACAACGTGGTGTCCTACCTGTTCACCGGGTCGGTCATCAACTCGCTGAGCTTCGACGTGATGGACTTCGTCCGCGACACGTTCACCCGCGGCTCGCAGTACGGCAACATCAACTGGTACCTGACCAGTGTGCAGGCCGGTTTCGAGCCGTGGATCGGCGGCGTGGGCCTGACCGTGAACTCGTTCTCGGCGTCGGTCACCAACGGCGGCGGCACCCAGCCGCCCGGCACGCCCGGCACCCCGACCGCGTCCAACGTGACCTCCAGCGGCGTCTCGCTGAACTGGTCGGCGTCCTCCGGCACCGTGAGCAGCTACCAGATCGAGCGGGCCACCGGCGCGTCGAGCACCAGCTTCAGCCAGGTGGGCACGTCCAGCTCGCCGTCGTTCAACGACTCGGGGCTGGCCGCCAACACGACCTACCGCTACCGGGTCCGGGCGACGAACTCGGCCGGGTCGTCGAGCTACTCCGGCATCGTGAACGTCACCACCACCGGTGGCGGCACACAGGTGCCCGGCACGCCCGGCACCCCGAGCGCGTCCGGCGTGACCTCCAGCGGCGTCTCGCTGAGCTGGGCGGCGTCGTCGGGCACGGTCAGCGGCTACCAGGTCGAGCGGGCCACCGGCGCGTCGAGCACCAGCTTCACGCAGGTCGGCACGCCGAGCGGCACCTCGTTCACCGACTCGGGGCTGGCCGCGAACACCACCTACCGGTACCGCGTGCGCGCCGTGAACTCGGCGGGCTCGTCGGCGTACTCCGGCATCGTGAACGTCACCACCACCGGTGGGGGCGGCGGTGGCGGCTGCACCACGACCGTGGCTCCGCAGAGCCAGTGGAGCAACGGCTACGTGCTGACCGTGACGGTGACCAACACCGGCTCGTCCGCGATCAGCAGCTGGTCGTCCACGGTGACGCTGCCCTCGGGCCACGCGCACACCGGCTCCTGGCCGCAGGCCGCCGTGGTCAGCGGCCAGAACGTCACCGAGAACAGCCTGGGCTGGAACGGCACCCTCGCCCCCGGCGCCAGCACCACCTGGGGCCTCCAGGCGTCCCGCCCCAACAACACCACCACCCTCCCGACCACCTTCTCCTGCACCGCCTCCTGACACCGTGGGGGTGCGGCTCCGCCGCGCCCCCACCCCCAAGATCGTCCGACTTGCCTGGCACATCGGCGAATGCGCGGTCAAGATACGCCCGATTGCCAGGCAAGACGGATGATCGAGGGGGTACGCCCCCGCGGCTCAGCGGAGTTCGGCGACCGCGCTGGTGCCGTGGCCGGGGCGGGACTCCCACTGCCAGGTCTCGTCGAGGCGGAGGCGGCCGTCGGGGAGTGTGGACACCAGCGAAACGCAGTGGCCCGTGGACGTGGCACCGTCCAGGTTGAGCTGGGCGTAGCGGAAGTCGAGCCGGTCGCCGTCGCGGGTGCCGACCAGGAAGCCGCGCCGGATCGCGCCGCCCGCGTACTCGGCCCAGATCTCCCCGTCCTGCTCGTGGTAGGTGAAGACGGTGTCGGTGCCGACCTCGCCACCGGCCGTCTCGGACACGGCGGCGAAGCGCAGTCCGTCCAATGATCGCGTCACGAGCGCACCCTAGCCGCCGCGCGTACCGCGTCGTCACGGCCGCCGCCGGTGTAACGTCGGCCCTCATCGGCCCGAGATCATGGAGGAAGACGTGCGCACCGCCCACATCTCCTGGTCGCGCCACGGCGGCGAGCCGGGCATGCTGCTCCTGCACGGCTTCTCCGACTCCGGCGCGTGCTGGGACCCGGTCCTGCCGGGGCTGCTCGCGCACGCCGGCGCGGTGACCCTGGACGCGCGCGGGCACGGCTCCTCCGGCCTGCCGGACGGGCCCACCGGCACCGCGGCCAACGCCGCCGACGCCGCGCTGGTGCTCGACGCGCTCGGCGCGGGCCCGCTGGTCGTGATCGGGCACTCGATGGGCGCGCTGGCCGCCGCCGCGCTGGCCGCCGCCCGGCCGGACCTGGTCCGCGCGCTGGTGCTGGAGGACCCGCCCGGCCCGCACCACACCCTGGCCGCCGACGGCATGCCGTCCTGGCTGGCCGAATTGCAGGCGCTGGACCTGCCCGAGCGCATCGCCAAAGGCCGCGCCGACAATCCGGGCTGGCCGGACGCCGAGTTCGAGCCGTGGGCGGTGAGCAAGGGCGAGTTCGACCCGCGCTTCTACGACCTGCCGTACGAGACCGGCCCGTCCCTGGTCGACTCGCTGGCCGAGACGGCGTGCCCGACGCTGCTGCTCTACGGCGAGGTGGCCCGGGGCGGCCTGCTGGCTCCCTCGGACGCCGACGACTGTGCCGACGCGGCGGGCGGGCCGTTCCGCGCCGAGCGGGTCGCGCACGCCGGCCACTGCGTACGCCGCGACGCCCCGGAGGCGTTCCTCGCCGCCGTCGCGCGGTTCCTGAAGCACGGCCCCACCCCGGACCTGGCGGGCTAGCCGGGCGGGCCGCCCCGCGGCACGGACGGCCCCAGCCCTTCCGGCCTTCGCAGTTCGGGGAAACTGCAGCGCCAGCCCCTTCTGCCTTCGCAGTTTCGGGGAAACTGCAGCTTCGCGAGGCGAGGGCGCTGCAGTTTCCCCGAAACTGCAGCCGGGCCCAGTCGAGCCCAGTCGAGCCGAGCGGAGCGGTGTCAGGCCGTCAGGGTCTGCTCGGTGATCTCCCATAGCCGCTGGGCGGCGGCCGGGTCCAGCGCGTACGCCGCCACGCCGCCACGCGTGCCGGGCCGGTTCGGCCCGGCCGCGTTGCAGTCCTCGAAGTACCGCCCCGTGACACCGGCGACCAGCGGGGAGGCCGCGAGCAGCACGGACGTCGCGGCGCCCTGCTCGGGCGTCTTCCAGAAGACCTCGGCCGCGTCGAGCTGCGCGCGCAGCCGGACCAGGTCCTCCTCGCTGATGTAGCGCTGCAGGTTGGTGCTGATCGCGCCCGGCATCAGCGCGTTGACGGTGATCCCGTCGGCGGCCCAGCGCCGCGCCGCCTCGACGGCGAACAGCACGTTCGCGGTCTTCGACTGCCCGTACGCGGCCCACGGCTCGTACTCGCGCCGCTCGAAGTGGATGTCCTCGAAGACGACGGGCGAGCGCAGGTGCGCCGCGGAGCTGACCGACACGACGCGGGCGTCACCGGCCGCCGCGAGCGCGCCGTGCAGCCCGCGCGCGAGCGCGAAGTGCCCGAGGTGGTTGGTGGCGAACTGCATCTCCCAGCCCTGCGGGGTGCGCATCAGCGGCGACGCCATGATCCCGGCGTTGTTCACGAGGATGTGCAGCGGGCCGTCCCAGGCCCCGGCGAACGCGGCGACGGAGTCCTGCTCGGCCAGGTCGAGCCGGGCGACGTGGATCTCCTTGTTGCCGGTGGACTCGGTGAGGTCCGCGGCGGTGCGGTCACCGGCGGCGGTGTCGCGTACCGCCAGGGTCACCTCGGCGCCCGCGGCGGCCAGCGCGCGGGCGGTCTCGACGCCGATGCCGGAGGCGGCGCCGGTCACGACGGCGCGGCGGCCGGTCAGGTCGACGCCCTGCACGACCTCGGCGGCGGTGGACGTGGCGGAGAACGGCGTGGTGATACGAGTGGTCATGATCTTTCCGTCCTGATCGACGATGCCGGAGCAGCCCTTCCGGTACAGTCAACAACCGGAGGCCCCTCCGTTACGCCTTCCACGCTAACCGGAGGATCCTCCGCTTTGCAAGCGATCCGCGCGTACGCACCATGAGCCGCGTCACCCGCGACGAGAGGAGGAGCCGTGACCGCCCCCAGGCCGCTGCGCGCCGACGCCCAGCGCAACCGCGACCGGCTGCTCGAGGTCGCCGCCCAGGCGTTCGCCCACGACGGGCCCCAGGTCTCCCTCGACGCCGTCGCCAAGCAGGCCGGTGTCGGCATCGGCACCCTCTACCGGCACTTCCCCACCCGCGAGGCGCTGATCGAGGCGGCCTACCGGCAGGAGCTGGCCCGGCTGTGCGACGCCGTGCCCGGCCTGCTCGCCGACCTGCCCCCCGACCGGGCCCTGCGCACCTGGATGGACCTGTTCTTCGAGTACCTGAGCACCAAACGCGGCATGGCCGACGCGCTGCGCGCCGTGATCGCCTCCGGCGGCGACCCGTACGCGCACAGCCGCGAGCGGCTCGTAGGCGCCATCACCGCCCTGCTGGCGGCCGCGGTGGCGGCGGGCGCCATACGCGACGACATCGCCCCCGACGATGTGCTGATCGGCCTCGGCGGGGTGTCCCTGGCCACCGCCGACCAGGCCCGGCCCGGCCAGGCGGGACGCCTGCTCGACCTGCTCATGGACGGCCTGCGCTACCGCCCGCGCTGACCGGGGCGTTCGGGCGGAAACGCCGGAGAGGGCACGGCCGGACCGGCCCTCCCCAGCGCGCCCGCCTACCGGAAGCCATCTTGGCGAATCGCCGCTTCCGGCCGGCCCGAGCGGCGAGTGAGGACCGGCCTATCCGCGGGACACGGCCTGGATCGGGTGCCGGGACTGGAATGCCAGGCGGGCGTCCGCGTGCTCGGCCAGCGCGTCCAGGATGCCGTCGAGGCGGAGGAACGCCTCCCACGGCGGCTCCCCGGAGGCCGCGCACAGCCGGGCCGTGAAGGCGTCCTCCAGCTCGGGCACACGCCTGCCCTTCCAGACCTTGTCCGCGAGCACCACCAGGAGATCCTCCACGGTGAGCAGGTCATACGCCGTGGCGCCGTGATCGCGGGCGAAGCGGGCCAGGCGCGGGTCCACGCCGCGCTCCAGGAGCAGCTCGTATCCGGCGTACTCGTGCGCCGAACCCGGCTCCGACAGCTCCGCAAGGTGCCGCACCTTACCGATGTCGTGCGTGGCCGCGCCGAAGCGGACCTCGGCGGCGTCGCAGACCAGGGAGGGGTATGCGGCCACGACCTGCTCAACGAGGCCGGCCGCCACGTCGTGCACCGCGCGCAGGTGCGCGGCGAGCCGTGGCGGTGCGTCCAGCGCGGACAGCATGGCGGCCACCTCGCCGGGCAGCGGGCGCAGCGGCGGGTCGGCATCCTCGGTGAGTGCGAGTTCGATCGCGCGGCGGTGCGGGGAGGTCGGCGTCACCCGCGAAAGGTTAGCTGCCCGACGGCGCATACGAGCTGCGCCGGACAAGGGCCGCGAGCGGGTCAGCCCACCAGTTCCAGCAGCCGGACCGCCTGGTGTTGCAGCGTGCCGGGCGGATTACGGCGGGCAGCGCCGTTGCCGGGCAGCAGCCAGTAACACCACAGGGCCGCGAACACGCCCCGTGACCAGCGCAGCCGGTCGGGGTCGACGGCGAACCCGGCGAGGAACCCGGTCCAGTCGGTGTCGCGCGAGGACAGATGCTCGATCAGCGTGCCCAGTTCGTAGGCGACGTCCCGAGGCGCCCGCGTCCTCGAAGTCGATGATGCGCGTATCGCTTGACCAGGACGCCGCCGTCCACGGACAGCTCATGGGTCTGCATCCGGGCAGCCTAGCGGCGTTGCGGCAGGCGCGGGCGCCTCCTCGTCCGGATCAGGCGGCCGCCCTCCGGCGGTGGAGCTCCTCCGCCGGGCTGCCGGAAAGCGCCGCTGCGAGGTTAGGAAGGGCACCTTCCTCTACGTATTGCGTTAACAAGGTGCCCTTCCTTAGGTCAAGGAGGTGATGATCTCGGTGAGGAGGGTGAAGGACTTGGTGTCGTCGGCGGTGCCGGTGTGGGGGTGGCGGAAGCGGGCCAGGTCTACGGCGATGTCGGCGAGGGTCCAGCGCTCGCGGTAGAGGTCCAGCAGGGACGGGCTGGGGGTGTGGCCGGTGGCGTGGGCGTACGCGGTGAGCACTGACTCGTCGTCGGCGGCGAGCAGCCACAGGTCGCGTTCGGGTGGGGCGAGCAGGGCGGTGTCCCAGTCGATGAGGCGCCAGCCGTCGGGGGTGAGCATGGTGTTGCCGGGGTGGGGCTCGCCGTGGGTGAGCACGGCCGGTGTGTCGCGGTGCTGCTCGACCAGGTTTTCGTAGCGGGCGAGCAGGTCGCGGACCGGCTTGGCGTGCGCGGCCAGCAGGCGGGCGGCGCGGTGGGCGTACGGGCCGCAGTCCGGGGTGTCACCGGTGAGGGTCGCGTGGAGGCCGTCGAGGTGAGGCACGGTGAAGTCGTCGCGCAGGGCGTCGCGGCGCGCGGCGGCCGGTGCGGTGTGCACGGCGACCACCATCTCCAGGACGGCTTCCCGGTGACCGGGTGCGGTGTACTCGCCCCAGCCGAAGCTCTGCCCGTCGACGTGCGGGTACAGCGCGGCGGCGAAGTCCCCGGCCACCCGCACCAGCGGCTCGCCGCCCCGCGCGGGCAACGGCGCGACGGCGAACGCCAGGCCGCTGTCGCGCAGACCGCGCGCCACGGACAGAGCCGCCCGCAGCCGCCGGAAGGCGCCGTCGAGCGACTCGGTGCCCGTGCGCCTGCGGTGCAGTTCGTCGACGGTGAGGAACCACCTCCTGCCCGCGGCGTCGGCGACGGACCAGTGGTGGCTGCCCCAGCCCACCGGCTGGTACGCCAGCGTCACCGGCCCGATCCCCCACCCCTCGTCCAGGGCGGCGACGAGTCTGTCCTCGGCCAGGTCAGCGGGGCGCGTCAGCATGTCCGCCACCCTACGAACCACCCGGCCAAGGTCAACCGAATTCGTCGCAGGCGGCCCGACCCAGTCTCATTTCTGACTCACCGCGCGTCCAGGGTGTTGGATCGATCATGCACATGCGGGCGCTGAACAGCGCGTTAACAGAGTCGTGGGGACGCTGCGCCACGTACCGCAACCTGGGACGGAGACTGCCCGCCCGCACCGCCGGTCTATATGGTCACCGCATGGATCTATGGGTCGCGGTAGCCGGGTTCGGCGTCGGTGTCGTGGTCGGACTCACCGGCATGGGCGGCGGCGCGCTGATGACCCCGCTGCTGGTGCTGGTGTTCGGGGTGCCGCCGCTGAGCGCGGTCTCCAGTGACCTGGTGGCCGGCGCGATCATGAAGCCGTTCGGCGGGGCGGTGCACTGGCGGCGCGGCACCGTGGACCGGCGGCTGGTGCTGTGGCTGTGCGCGGGCAGCATCCCGGCCGCGTTCTGCGGCGTGTTCGTCGCGAAGGCGTTCGACAGCGAGGGTGCGTCGCAGGTCATCCAGTCGCTGCTCGGCGCCGCGCTGCTGCTCGCCGCGTCCGGGCTGGTGCTCAAGGCCTGGTTCGGGCTGCGCGAGCAGGCCCGTGCGGCAGCGGATCCCGCTCAGGGGGCCGTCGCGGGCGACCCGGCGCCTGTTCGCGTACGCATAATTCCGACCGTGCTGGTCGGAGCAGTGGGCGGGCTGGTGGTCGGGGTGACCTCGGTCGGCTCCGGCTCGCTGATCGTGATCGCACTGATGGCGCTCTATCCGGCGCTGCGGCCGCAGCAGCTCGTCGGCACCGACCTGGTGCAGGCGGTGCCGCTGGTCGCCGCCGCCGCGCTGGCCCACCTGCTGTTCGGCGACTTCCAGCTCGCGCTGACGGCGGCCCTGATCGCCGGCGCGGTGCCCGGCGTGCTGCTCGGCGCGGCCGTATCGTCCCGCGCTCCGGGCGGCCTGATCCGCTTCGCGCTGACCGTGGTTCTCACCGCCAGCGGCCTGAAGCTGCTCGGCGCGAGCACCCTCGCCGTCGGCATCACCACCGCCGCCCTGCTCGCGGTCCTCCCCGCCCTATGGCTGCTCGCCCGCCACCGCCTCGGCCTCACCGCCGCCGACCCAGCCACTCCTCCCGCTGTCGTCCGCCAGCCCGACGGCCCCCCGGCCGGCGCGGCTCTCCAGGAGTCGCGCCGTCAGGGAACAGCGGAAGCCGCACCTCGTTAGGACTGGGCCCAGGGGGTGGGGGCCGGGGCTGGGCGCGGCGGCACGAGGGCGCGGAGTTTGTCAGGATTGCTGAGGAGCTGGAGGCCGACGATGTGGCCGCCTTCGGACTCCCAGGTGAGCAGCTGCCAGCCGGGTCCGAGCAGGACGATCGCGGCCGGGCCGCCGTTGACCTCGGCGACGCGCCACTCCACCCGGCTCGCCTTCGCGGTGATGCCGGTGATGAAGCGGGCCACCTTCGGCGCGCCGACGACCGGGTTGAGCGCGGCGCGGACCTTGCCGCCACCGTCGCTCCACAGCACCACCTCGTCGGCCAGCAACTCCTCCAGCGCGCCACGGTCACCCGTGCTGGCCGCGGCCAGGAAGCGTTCCACCAGGGCCCGGTGCTCGACCGTGTCCACCGCGAACCGGCTGCGGTCCTCGCCGACGTGGTCGGCGGCGCGGCGGTGCAGCTGGCGGGCGTTGGCCTCGGTCAGCCCCAGCGTCTGCGCGATCTCGGCGTAGGGCAGCTCGAACGTCTCGCGCAGCAGGTACACCGCGCGCTCCGGCGGGGTGAGCCGCTCCAGCAGGCGCAGCGCGGCCAGCGACAGCGTCTCGCGCTGCTGCGCCGTCTCGGCCGGGTCGGCGACCTGCTGCCCGATCGGGGCCGGCTCGGGCAGCCAGGTGCCGGGGTAGGTCTCCCGGCGGCGTCGCGCCGAGCGCAGCTGGTCCAGCGCCAGCCGGGTGGTGACGGTGACCAGCCAGCCGCGCGGATCGGCGATGGCCGCCCGGTCCGCGTCGTGCCAGCGCAGCCAGGTCTCCTGCAGCACGTCCTCGGCGTCCCACCAGCTGCCGAGCATTCGGTACGCCAACCCGAGCAGCACCGGGCGGTGCTGCTCGAATCCGTCCGAGTTCACGGCGCGCGCCTCGATGACGGCGGACATCACAGCACCGGTTCCAGCCGGGTGGTCACGCCGATGCGGTTCCACAGGTTGATGAGTCCGATCGCGAGGATCAAGTCGGCGACCTCCTTGTCGGTGAAGGCGGCGCGGGCGGTGTCCCAGACCTCGTCGGAGACGCCGTGCTCACCGAGCCGGGTCACCTCGTCGGTCAGGCCGAGCGCGGCCCGCTCGCGGGCGTCGAAGCCGGGGAACTCCCGCCAGGTGCCGACCCCGAGCACGCGGCGTACGTCCTCGCCGTGCTTGAGCAGGTCGCCGCCGTGCAGGTCGACGCAGTACGCGCAGCCGTTCAGCAGAGACGCGCGCAGCTTGACCAGGTCCAGCAGCCGGGAGTCCAGCTGGTGGCGCAGGTACTTCTCCAGCCCCAGCACGGCGCGGTAGCCCTCCGGCGCGACCTCGCCCACGTTCATCCGCTGGCTCATCAGGCACATCCCTTCCGTTCTCCAGTTTCACGGAGACCGCAGGCCCCCGTCCCGGGAACGACGGGACAGGCGGGCCCGGATGTGACAGATCGCCACCGGCTGGGACATACGTCACAGCCGGGCGGGTCAGCGCAGCGCGGGTTCGGCCAGGGACGCTTCAGCGAGCATCGCACGGCAGGCGGCTGCGCAGGCCACGCAGGCGTCGGCGGCCGCGGCGCAGCTCGGCCGGCGGTCCGCGTGCGCCCGGCACTCGCTCGCGCACACGTCGCAGACCGTCGCGCACGCCTCCAGCACGGAGCGGACCAGCTCGGGATGGTTGCCGCGGAAGCGGTCCAGGATCTCGCCGGCGGTGGCGCACATGTCGGCGGTGTCGAGGTTCGTGCGGATGCAGATCACCAGCTCCGCCACGGCAGAATCACCCAGGCACGCGTCGGCGCAGGCGTTGCACGCCTCGGCGCACAGGTTGCACGCGCGTACGCATGCCGCCCGGGTGTCGTGCCGGAGATCCTCCTCGTCGCGGTACATCGGGGTCATCGGCTGCATGGCTCGCCTCCAGATGATCGATCGTACGCGCGCGGACCGCTCAGCCGAGCAGCTTCGCGGTGATCGTGGTGAGACGGCGGCCCTGGTAGCGGGCGGCGGCGAGCGTCGCGTCGTCCGGTTTGGCACCCTGCGTGCCCGCCGCCCACGAGGTGCCGTACGGGTTGCCGCCGGACGCGTACACCGTGTCGTCGGTGTAGCCGGGTGGGACGATGATGCAGCCCCAGTGGTAGAAGACGTTGTTGAGGGACAGGATCGTGCTCTCCATGCCCCCGTGCACGTTGACCGCCGAGGTGAAGGCGGTGACCGTCTTGTCGGCGAGCTTGCCGGCCTGCCACAGCCCGCCCGTGGTGTCGAGGAACTGCTTGAGCTGGGCCGTGGTGTTGCCGAACCGGGTCGGGGTGCCGAAGGCGTACCCGTCGGCCCATTCCAGATCGGCCAGCGCCGCCTCGGCCACGTCCCGGGCGGTGGTGTCGACGTGCTCGCGCCAGGCCGGGTTGGCGTCGATGGCGCTGTCCGGCGCCAGCTCGGCGACCCGCCGCAGCCGTACCTCGGCCCCGGCGTCGCGGGCGCCCTCGGCGACGGCCTCCGCCAGCCGGTGCACGGACCCGGTGGCGGAGTAGTAGATGACGGCGATCTTCACGTCAGGCATGGTCCTGACGATATCCACGGACGACCGGCCGTATGCCTGGTTCGCCGAATACAACGGGCGCCCGCGCACACGGCACGAGCGCCCGTGCCTTCACCGACCCGCCTTTGCTCTGCTTACAAATACGCAACCGATGCGTATTTGTAAGCAGAGCAAAGGCGCTGGGTCAGCCCACCCGCAGCGGCTCGTCAGGACGCTTGCCGGCGCCCGGAGCAGCGTCACCGGCATCCTCGGCGCCGAGGTCGGCGCTGTCGGCGGCGGCGCTCTCCTGAGCCAGGCGGTCGGCGCCGCTGAGCGTGCTGAGCGGCTTCTCCTTGATGAACAGCACCACGATGAGCGCCAGCGCGGCGAACGGGGCGCCGATCAGGAACAGGTCCGCGGTGGCGACGCCGTAGATCTCCGCGATGATCGCCCGGACCGCGGGCGGCAGCGCGGCCAGGTCGGGGACCTGGGTCGAGCCGCCACCGGCCGCGGCGGGGCCGAACTTCTCCACCGACAGGTCGGTGATCCGGTTGGCCATGACCGCGCCCAGCGCGCTCACCCCGATGGCACCACCCATGCTGCGGAAGAAGGTCAGCACGGAGGTGGCCACGCCCAGCTCGTGTGCGGGCACGTCGTTCTGCGCGGCGAGCACCAGGTTCTGCATGAGCAGGCCGACGCCGATGCCGAGCACCGCCATGTACGCCGACAGCACCGGCACGCTGGTGGTGTGGTCGATGGTGCCGAGCAGCACCATGCCCGCGGTCATGATGAAGCCGCCCGCGACCAGGTAGATCTTCCACTTGCCGTACTTGGTGATCAGGCCGCCCGCAACGGTGGACGACACCAGCAGACCGAAGATCATCGGCAGGCTCATCAGGCCCGCGACGGTCGGCGACTTGCCCAGCGAGATCTGGAAGTACTGCGACAGGAACACCGCGCCGCCCATCATCGCCAGACCTACCAGCACGCTGGCGATGATGGTCAGGGCGACCGTGCGGTTGCGGAACAGGTTGAGCGGGATGATCGGTTCGGCGGCCCGCGATTCGACGAGCACGGCCAGGGCCAGCAGCACGACACCGACGCTCACCAGCAGCGCGGTCCAGCCCGACGCCCAGGCGAACTTCTGCCCGGCCAGCGTCGACCAGACCAGCAGCGTGGACACGCCCGCGGTGATCAGGAACGCGCCCGCGTAGTCGATCTTCACCTTGCCGGGCGGGGTCGGCGGCAGGTGCAGGGTGCGCTGCAGCAGGTAGATCGAAAGCAGCGTGAACGGGACGCCGATCAGGAACGTCCAGCGCCAGCCGAGCCAGTCCGTGTCGACGATGACGCCGCCGATCAGCGGACCGGCGATGGTGCCGATGCCGAACACGGCGCCGAAGATGCCGGAGTAGCGGCCCATCTCGCGCGGCGGGATCATCGCCGCCATCACGATCATGGCGAGCGCGGTCATGCCTCCCGCGCCGACGCCCTGCACCAGCCGGCTGACGAGCAGGGTCTCCACGTTCTGGGAGAGACCGGCGATGAGCGAGCCGACCACGAACAGGCCGAGCGAGAGCTGGATGAGCAGCTTCTTGCTGTAGAGGTCGGCCGCCTTTCCCCACAGCGGGACGGTGGCCGTCATCGCCAGCAGCTCGATGGTGACGATCCAGGTGTAGACGGACTGGCTGCCGTGAAGCGCGCCGATGATGCGGGGCAGCGCGTTGGCGACGATCGTCGACGCCAGGATGGACACGAACATGCCGAGCATCAGCCCGGACAGTGCCTGCATCACCTCCCGCCGCGACATGGAGGTGGGCTCGGCGCCCCGGTCCGCCTGGTCGGGCGGGTTGGCGGTGGTGGTCATTCGTTTCCTCACGTGATGTTTCGACCGGGTGAGGATCACCCGGGGGTACGGGGGTCGGGGCGGGCCGCGCCGGGGATCAAACGGCGCGGTCGGGCAGCCCCGCGGCCAGGTCGGTGAAGGCCTCGTCGACGAGCGCGCCCAGCGACAGCCGGCCGCCCGCCTCCATCCAGCGGGTCGCGGCGACCCGGAAGGCCGCGCCGGTGGTGGCGACGACCAGCGCCGGATAGCCGTGGGCGAGGGGGTCGACGCCCAGGTGCGCGGCGATCACCTCGGTGGTCACCCGCTCGGCCTCGGCGCCGCTGAGCACCAGCCTGGGCAGCAGCTGCGGGCTGCGGTGGACCACCTCCATGCGCAGGAACCAGTGGTCGCGGTCCGCCTCCATCGCCGCGACGACCAGCAGCACCGCGCGGCGGACCGCCTCCAGCACCGGCATCGCCGGCAGCAGCGAGGCCAGCCGCACGCGCATCGCGTCCACCTCGACCAGGTGGTCGCCGAGCACGGCGTCCTCCTTGGAGGCGAAGTAGTTGAAGAACGTGCGCGGCGAGACGCCGGCCGCGGCGCTGATGTCGTCCACGGTCACCTGGTCGAACCCGCGCTCGGCGCACAGCCGCAGGGCCGCGCCGGTCAGCGCGGCCCGGGTCTGCTGCTTGCGCAGGTCGCGCCGGCCCAGCGGGGCGGCGTCGGAGTGCACGTCGGGAACCACGGCACGATTGAAGCGCGAACTTGCAGCGACTGCAAGTTCATTTCCGGCGGCGCGTGCCGTGTAATCGGATTGCCCCGGGCACGCGCGGGCCGCTAGCGTCTGGCGCGTGACTGCCGGGTCGGCCCAGTGCCGTGATCAGAACAGGCATCCGGCTGTGCCGTGATCGCCCGGCGGGCCCGCGGCCCGCCCTCCTTCGCTCGACGCCCGCCTAAGCGGAGCCTGCCGAGGAAGGAGGTGAGCGCATGTCCCGCTTCGAGGAACTCAACGCCGGGGACGTCCTGGTCGGCCAGGTCGTCTCGATCGTGCCCTTCGGCGCCTTCGTCAGGATCGCCGACGACGCCGACGGCCTGCTGTACGGCGAGACCGGGCCGCAGGTCGGTTCGAGCGTCACGGTACGGATCCTGGAGATCGACCGTGAGAAGCGCCGCGCCAGCCTGACGCTGGTGTGACGTGACGGGGGAGGCGGCCCGGTGCGGCCGCCTCCCCCGTGCTCACCCCTCCAGGACCTCCTCGAACAACCGGCGCACGGTCCGCGGCGGCTCGCCCGGCGGCGCGTGCCCGACGCGCACCGCCAGCTGCGGGTAGCCGCCGTCCGGCAGCAGCCGGCGCAGCTCGTCCCGGGTCACCGACAGCTCGGTGACGTCGCTGATCGGCGCCGTGCCCAGCCCCGCGCCCACGGCGGTCAGCAGCACCGCCGACAGCGCCTCACCGGCCCGCAGCCAGTCCCCCGGCCCGTCGTGCTCGGTGAACACCACCGCGTAGCGGGCGCCCCGGTCCGTGTCCGGCCCCGCCGCCAGCGTCGGCCCGCCGAACGGCGCGAAGTCGCGTACCGGCACCCGGCGCGGCACCGCCCGCACCGTGCCCGCGGTGTCGACCCCGTCGCCGCTCCACGGCGGCCGGTGGGTCCAGTCGGCCAGCTCGGCCCGGTATCCCGGGTCGGCCATCCGCAGCGCCCCCGCGCGGACCGCGCTCAGCGCGAGCACGGCGAGCTCGCCGTCGCCCACCAGCTGCAGGTCGGCGCCCTGTGCCCGGGCCGCCGCGACCAGCTCCGCGCACACCTCGGCTGCCACCGGCCGCTCGGTGAACGCACGCCGGTCGGTGCGCCGGCGCGGGATGGCCGCGAACGCGCCCCGCTCCGCGGCGGTGGGCTCGTGCGGCCCGGTCAGGGCCAGCTCGGCGAGCAGGTCCGGGTCCTCCGGGCCGGGCATCCGGCGCACGTCCACCGCGTAGCCGGCCATCGCCAGCGCCACCCGGGCGTGGTGCAGCGCGACGCCGCAGCTGACCGTCAGCAGGCGGGCGTCGGGGTCGGCCACCAGCAGCTGGCGCTGGCGGTCGGCGTACAGCCGCAGCCGGCCGGGCCCGGCGACCCAGCGCCACGGCTGCGTGTTGAAGATGGAGGGAGCGGCGAGCGCGGTCCGGGCCGCGTCACGCAGCACCTCGTCAGGTAGGGATTCGTCGGCTCGCATGAGTCCACTGTGCGCGCGCTCACAGCACCGGGTGCAGGGCCGCCGGTAGTGCGCCGATGGGCCGTGGGTCACCTTCCCGGCCGGGACTTAGGTCCCTTCCGGCGTGGCACCTGAGCGGGCAGACTGCAGGGGTGATCCGTGTGTTCCTGCTCGACGACCACGAGGTGGTCCGCCGCGGGCTGAGCGACCTGCTGCAGGCCGACGGCGACATCGAGGTCGTGGGCGAGTCGGGCTCGGCGGCCGAGGCCTCCCGGCGCATCCCGGCCCTGCGCCCTGACGTGGCCGTGCTGGACGCGCGGCTGCCCGACGGCAGCGGCATCGACGTGTGCCGGGACGTGCGCTCGGTCGACCCGGACATCAAGGGCCTGATCCTGACGTCGTACGAGGACGACGAGGCGCTGTTCGCCGCGATCATGGCCGGCGCCGCCGGGTACGTGCTCAAGCAGATCCGGGGCACCGACCTGGTCGACGCCGTGCGCCGGGTCGCGGCAGGGCAGTCGCTGCTGGACCCCGCGGTGACGCAGCGCGTGCTGGAGCGCATCCGCAACCCGCAGCACCAGCCCGACCAGCTCAAGTCGCTCACCGAGCAGGAGCGCAAGATCCTCGGCTACGTCGCCGACGGCCTCACCAACCGGCAGATCGCGGCGCAGATGTTCCTGGCCGAGAAGACGGTCAAGAACTACGTGTCCAGCCTGCTGGCCAAGCTCGGCCTGGAGCGGCGCACCCAGGCCGCGATCCTCGCGGTCAAGCTGCGCGAGCAGGGCCAGCGCTAGCCGAGCGGCACCCGCCAGTCGAGCACGGTGCCGGTCGGCTCGTTCGGCTCGACGGCCAGCCGGCCGCCCCGCAGCGCCGCCCGCTCCCCCAGGTTGACCAGCCCGCCCCGGGCCACCGCGCCACCGCAGCCGTCGTCGCTGACCGTGACGGCGAGCCCGCCGGACCCGACGCGCACCTGCACCCGTACCCGGCTCGCCCCGGCGTGCCGCACCACGTTGGACAGCGCCTCGCGGACCACCGCGAGCAGGTCGGCGCGCAGCTCCTCGGGCACCGCGCTGTCCAGCGGCCCGTCCAGCACCAGCTCCGGCCGGAAGCCCAGCCCTTCGGCGGCGTCCTCGGCCAGCCCGCGCAGCTCGGCGCGCAGCGACTCCCCCGCCGGGCTGCGCAGCTCGAAGATCGCCCCGCGGATGTCGCGGATGGTGCTGTCCAGCGCGTCCACGGCGGTGCCGATCCGGGTCGCGACCTCGGGCTTCTGCCCCGACATGCCCGCCACGGTCTGCAGCTGGAGCCCGGTGGCGAACAGCCGCTGGATCACCACGTCGTGCAGGTCGCGGGCGATGCGCTCACGGTCGGACAGCACCAGCAGCTGCTCGCGGTCCTCCCGGGCCCGCGCCTGCTGCAGCGCCAGCCCGGCCTGCCCGGCGAACGCCGTGAGCAGCAGCTCGTCGTCGGCCCGCGCCGGGCCGGGATACCCCACCAGCAGCACCCCCTGCGCGCCGGCCAGCGGCGCGGCGACGGCGCGCACGTCGGGCACCGGCACCGGCCATGGGGCGGCCTTGCCGAGCCGCTCCAGCGCGACCACCTGCTGCAGGTCCAGCACCGGGCGCAGGCCCGTCTGCCCGGCCGGCAGCACCGCTCCGGAAAGGCCCGGCACCGGCTCGGCGGCGTCCACCGCGGCCACCCGCAGCGTGCCCGCCGCCTCGTCATGCAGCAGCACCGCCACCAGCGACGCCTCCGCGACCTCGCGGGCCCGGCGGGCCACCAGCGCCAGCGCCTCGTCGGTGGTCAGGTCACCGGACAGCGCCGTGATGATCTCCGAGGTGGCGGCGAGCCAGTGCTGGCGGCGCTGCGCGAGCGCGTACAGGCGGGCGTTCTCGATCGCCGCGCCGGCCGCCGCCGCCAGCGCCATGGTGATCTCCTCGTCGTCCTCGGTGAACGACGCCGCCTCCCGCTTCTCGGCCAGGTAGAGGTTGCCGAACACCTGGTCGCGGATGCGGATGGGCACCCCGAGGAAGCTCTTCATCGGCGGGTGGTGCGGCGGGAAGCCGACCGAGCGGGGATGCGCCGAGATGTCCGGCACCCGCACCGGATGCGGCTCCGCGATCAGCAGCCCGAGCACGCCGTGCCCGGTGGGCAGGTCGCCGATGGCCGCGTGCGCGCGCGGGTCGATGCCGTGCGTGATGAACTCGACCAGCGTGCGGTCCGGCCCCACCACCCCGAGCGCGCCGTAGCGGGCGTCGGCCAGGTGGCACGCCGCGACCACGATCCGCTCCAGCGTCGAGCGCAGGTCCAGGTCGGTGCCGATGCCGACGACCGCGTCGAGCAGGCTGCGCAGCCGCTCGCGGCTCGCCATCACCTCGGCGACGCGGTCCAGCAGCTCCTGCAGCAGCTCGTCCAGACCCGCCCGCGACAGCGGCGGCAATCCCAGCGTGTTCCACTGCTGTTCCACACCGGCGATGTTATGACGGGCCGCCGGGCGCGGGAAGCCGGTCACCGCGCCAGCAGGGCGACCAGGTCGCTGCCGGTCACGATGCCGACCGCGACGCCGCGCGCGTCGACCACGGCCACCGCGTCCACGCACTCGGTGCGCATCAGCCGCGCCGCGTCCACCACCGCCGCTTCCGCGGCTACCACCGCGGGCGTACGGTCCAGCACCGAGGAGACCCGCCGGTACGTCAGCGAGGTGGGCTCGGTGGCCCAGGCCGCCACCACGGACCGGTCGGCGAGCACGCCCACGCAGCGGCCGCCCTCGTCGGTCACCACCAGGTGCCGCAGCCTGTCCCGCACCATCACGCCGAGCGCCTCGCCAAGCGTGGCCGACGTCTCCACGCACCGCACCGGCGCGCTCATCACCTCACTGAGCTGCCGCCAGGCCAGCCCCGGCTCCGCCGCACGCCCGGCCGTGCCCCACGTTTCCGCGATCCGCGTGTCCATGACCCACCCCCGGCTAAGCCACCCTCAACTCCAGGGTGACCCGCCCTTCGCCGCGCGCCCAGGGCCGTTGGACCCGTGCGGGCGGGACCCGTCACGAACTCAGGCGCGGGCGACCAGGACCGGGCAGGCGGCGTGGTGCAGCAGCTGCTGGCTGACCGAGCCGAGCAGCAGGCCGGTGAAGCCGCCCCGGCCGCGGGCGCCGACCACCACGAGCTGCGCCTGCTCGCTGAGCCGGACCAGCTCCTGCCCGGCCCGCCCGGAGATCACCTCGGCGCGGACCCGGACCTCGGGATGGCGGCCCCGGCAGGCGTCGAGCGCGTCCTGGAGCACCTCCAGCTCCTCCTTGCGAGCGGACTCGGCGTCGTAGAGCTGGGTGGCGGCCAGGCCCGGCGACTCCCGCCACGCCTTCACCGCGACCAGGTCGGCGCCGCGCCGCGCCGCCTCCCGGAACGCCGCCTCGACCGCCGGATTGGCGCCGGCCGAGCCGTCGCAGCCGACCAGCACCGGCCCGGTCGGGTCCGTGCGGCCCCGCACCACCAGCACCGGCGTCGTACTGTGCGCGGTGACCTGGACCGCGACGGAGCCCAGCAGCAGCCCGCTGAAGCCGCCCAGGCCGCGGTCGCCGAGCACCACCAGCGCCGCCTCCCGCGCCTCGCGCAGCAGCACCGGCGCGGGCGCCCCGGTGACCAGCTCGGTGGCGATCTCCAGGCCGGGTGTCTCGTCCGTCGCGGCGGCGGCCGCCAGCTCCAGGACCCGCTCCGCGTCGTGGCGCAGGCCGCCCTGCGGCACCGCCTCGGACGCACCGGTGTCCACGTGCATCAGGGGCCAGATGAAGGCGTGCACGATCCGCAGCGGGCAGCGGCGCCAGCCCGCCTCCCGCGCGGCGGCGCGCACCGCGCGCAGGGCCGAATCCGATCCGTCCACCCCGGCCACGACCGGGCCGTTTCGCTCGTTCATCACGGGACCTCCGTCTTCCATTGTCGGTCTGGCAGGGCCTTGACGACGGCGGTACGGCCCACCTGGCCAGGTGGGCCGTACCGCGGGGAGGCTCAGGCGGCGACGGGGGTGCGCTCCGGAGCCTCCACCGGGGCGAAGGCCTCGGTGCGCGGGGTGCGCCAGGCGTGCACGAAGCCCGCGGCGGCCAGCAGCGCCATCACCAGCGCGGCGAGGAAGGCGACCAGCGCGGCCTGCCCGGCCTTGACCCCGAATTCGCTGAACCCGTAGGTGGTCAGCAGCAGCCCGCGCAGCGTCTCGCCCTTGAACAGCGTCTCCCGCTGGGCGGTGACCTCGGCCAGCTGCTGCTGCAGGGCGGTCACGTCCGTACCGTTCTTCTGCGCCTCGGCGATCTGCGCCCGCAGCGCCGACTGCGGCTCGCCCATGTCGGCGTACGTCTTGCCGCCCGCGATGCCCTTCAGGTGCAGGCCGATGAACTCGTTGGCGTACACCTCGGCCTGCTTGCCGGTGGTCATCGGCTTGCCGGCGTTCTCGACCAGGCCCGGCTGCTTGCGCTCCTCGTCGGTCAGCGTGTCCAGGGTCTTGAAGGTGATGTTCTGCTCGGCCAGCTGGCGGCCCACGTAGTCGTTGGCGAAGTCCGCGTTGGCCTGCAGCACGAGGCCCGCGACGGCGAGCAGGAGCGCGATGGCCACGCCGCCGAGGCTGAACATGAGGTCGAGGGTCCTGCGCTTCATGGTTTCCGTCTCCTTAGGACGTCTGCTGCCGTGTGTCCTCAGCGTCCCTTTTCACCGGTGGCCCGGGGCAGGGCGCGACGGCCCGACCCGGCGGGACCAAAGTCACCGGCCCGCGGGGACCCATTGCCCGCCCGGCGGCCGAGCTGAGCCGATTCCCGGACGTACGCCGGGCCCGCGGCGCACAGTGGAACGGACGGGAGGTGGCGGTGGGCCTGGACGAGACCACGTTCGCGACCACGGCGCACCCGCCGGACGCGGTGGCGTTCGAGGCGGAGACGGCCCGGATCGTTCGCGAGACGCCCTGGCCGCCCGCGAGCGCCGCGCAGTTCCGGGTCCTGGCCCGCGAGCTGCTGATCGCCCGCGCACCCGGCGGGGAGTTCTACCGCTCGCCCCACGCCACGGATCTCGCGATCCCGGTCGGCTCCGGCACGATGGCGGCCCGGGTGTTCCGCTCCACCACGCCCACGGGCCTGTTCGTGCACCTGCACGGCGGCGGGTGGACCGTCGGCGCCGCCGACGAGCAGGACGGCTACCTGGAGGATCTGGTACGCGGCACCGGCCAGACCGTGGTCAGCCTGGACTACCCGCTCGCTCCGGAGCGGCCGTACCCCGGCCAGCTCGACGACTGCGAGGCGGCGGTGCGGTGGCTGCTCGGCCACCCGGGCGAGTTCGGCGTGAACGCGGTGACCTGCGGCGGGGAGTCCTCCGGCGCCAACCTGGCGCTGGCCGTGGCGCTGCGGCTGCGCGACCGGCCGGCGGAACGGCCGCTGCGCGCGCTGAACCTCTGCTACGGCCCGTACGACCTGACGCTGACGCCCAGCGCCCGTGCCTGGGGCGAACGCGGCGGGGTGCTCACCACCGAACGCATCCGCTGGTACACCGAGCAGTACGTGCCCGACCCCGCCCGCCGCGCCGATCCCGACGTGTCCCCGCTCTACGCCGAGCTGCCCGGACTGCCGCCGATCCTGCTCACGGTCGGCACCGAGGATCCGCTGCGCGACGACACGCTTTTCCTGTACGCCCGCCTGCTGGCCGCCCGCACGCCGGTGAAGCTGCTGGTGGTGCCCGGCGCGGGACACGTCTTCAACCTGGTGCCGCTGTCGCTGACCTGGCCCGCCAACGCGCACGCGCACCGCTTCCTCGCCGCAGCGCTGGCCGGCTGACCCCTTCCCGCGCGGCATGCGCGAGCGAATCTTCATGCAGCTCAGCCGTTGCGGCAACCGGAAAGGGTCGTCCAGCTCTCGCTGTCGGCCGGCGGTGGTGGGATGATCTGCGCGCCGCTCGCACGGCACCGCTCGGGGGACGGGATCGTGCGACCCTCGTAACCCCGTGTCTCCACACCGGCAGCGACCGCTCCGATGTGGATGCTCGCCGGGCGCAGGGGCCCCGCGCCGCGGGAGCGCCGGCGCGTACGACTCGGCGAGGGAGGAACGCTGTGACGCGGGCAGAAGCCGGCGCATTCAAGATTCTCAAGGGACTCGGCATCGCGGTCCTGAGCGTGGTGGCGCTCGTACTGGTCGCGGTGTACTGGGAGCCGGTGCTCGACACCATCGTGGCGACCTGGAACTACCTGATCGACCGGATCCCGACCGACGGCGGGCAGCGCACCGCCGTGCTCGTCTACCTGATCGCGGCGGTGGTGCTGGGCATCCTGTTCTCGCAGGCCGGCCACTTCACCGCGTACGGCATCGCGATGGGCCTGGTGCCGCTGCTGTGGGTGCTGTTCTGGGAGGGCTTCCCGCCGCTCGGCCTGCACCCGGTGTGGACGTCGAACATGGGCATCACCCACCTGAGCCCGAGCCAGGTCGCCCTGTGGGCGGTGGTCGCGGCCGTGGTCACCACGCTGGTGTTCGTGCCACTGGAGTACCGGGAGAAGTTCCAGCGCCACCGCCGCGCGCGCCGGGGCTGAGACAAGCCGAGGCGGGTGGTGCGCAGGGCACCACCCGCCTGGCCCGGTCCGGCACCCGAGGCTACGCGAGTGCCGGCTCGGTCTGGGGTTCCTCAGACGTAGGTGACGGTGTCGAGGTACACGTACTCGTCGTCACGGACCATGAGGTGAGGGGCCGTCACGGTCTCCTCCTGCACACCGCGCTGCCCGCCGCGGATCACGACCGCGGACTCGGGCGAGGTGTCGGAGACGATGCCCGCCTGCCACGCACGCTCGCGATAGACCCAGACCCGGTCGCCGGGCTGGTACGAGTCGGTGGCCGCGATCTCGTCAGGAGATCGGCGCGCGGGGTTGATCCGGGGAGCTGGCATTCGTGCCTCACTGCGGCGAACGTGCTCGCGGATGGGAAATCGGAAGCAGGGCCGTCCCAATGTACGGGATGGCGGTGTTTCCGTGAAGCCGGCCGGTCAGGGATGGGATCCCGGCCGCCCGCCCGGAGCTGTGGAGTCCACACCTTCCGGGCCACAGATGCAAGTGCCACTATGCAAACCAGACCTTGCGTTTGCGACTCCCATCATGCAAGCGAACCCGTGACCGCGCAAGCGCTCTGGGTACCTGTCCGTGACGTCCAGGAACGTGGGACGCACGCTGCGTCACCTACCTGGTGTAACGCGCCCGACACATCCCATGGACGCGCAGTTTTCCGAGGACCGCCGTCCACATGCTGAGAACAGGGTAGGCTCACCGTCCCGCCTCGGCGGGCGCCGCCGTGGCGGTGGCGCCCTCCGCCGGGCCGCCGCGCAGCTCGCCGAACCGGGCCAGCGCCAGCGCGCCGCCCACCGCGAGCAGGAAGCCGCCCACCGCCACCGGCGCCCAGCCCGCCCGCGCCTCGTCCCCGAGCACCAGCACGCCGACGACCGCGGGCAGCACCGTCTCGCCCACCACCATCGCCGCCGTCGCCGTGGTGACCGCCCCGGCCGACAGCGCCATCGTCCACAGCACGAGCGCGATCAGGCTCGACACCGCCACCAGGTAGGTGGCCGGCTCGCGCAGCAGCCGCACCGGGTCCAGCTCCGGCAGCGTCCGCGCGGCCAGCGCCAGCACGCCGAAGCACAGGCCCGCGCACAGGCCCAGGATCGGCGTACGCCATCTGCCCGGCAGCCGCCCCGCCAAAAAACCCAGCACGGCCAGCCCCAGCAGGCTCGCCCCGAGCGCGGTGTAGAAGTCGGTGTGCGCGCGGGTCGCCCCCTCCGGGCCCGCCGAGCAGCCCAGCAGCGCGAGGCCGAGACACACGGCCCCCACGGCGAGCTTCTCGCCCCGCCCCAGCCGCTCCTTCATCACCACGGTCGCCGCGATCGCGGTGACGGCCAGCGCCGACGCGACCGCCGCCTGCACCAGGAACAGCGGCAGGTGGCGTAACGCGACCAGCTCGAAGCCGAAACCGAGCAGGTCCAGCCCGGTGCCGGCCAGGAACGGCACTGTCAGCCAGGCCCGCACCAGCGAACGCGGGTCCTCCTGGCTGACCGGGCCCACCCTCCGCATGCCCACGGCCTGCATCACCGAGGACAGGCCGAAGCAGACGGCCGCCAGCAAGGCCCCGATCATGCTCACCACCAGCACCGGTTCATCGTTTCACGGCACCCGGCCCCGATCCCGGGGTTCGACGCCGCGCGCCGTTTCCTATACGATCGCTCGCTAGTAACCGTTTACTATGCCGAGGAGCGCCATGCCCACCCTGCCCACGCCGGGACAGATCGCCTGGCAGGAGGCCGGCTTCGGCATGTTCCTGCACTTCGGCATCAACACGTTCCACGGCCGGGAGTGGAGCGACGGCACCCTCGACCCGGCGACGTTCGACCCCTCGGCGCTGGACGCCGCCCAGTGGGTCGACGTCGCACGGCGCGCCGGTGCGCGATACCTGGTCCTGACGGCCAAGCACCACGACGGCTTCTGCCTGTGGCCGACCCGCACGACCGCCTACTCGGTGGCCTCGTCACCCTGGCGGAACGGACGCGGGGACGTCGTCGGCGAACTGTCCGCCGCCTGCCGGGACGCCGGGATGCCGCTCGGGCTCTACCTGTCCCCGTGGGACCGCAACGCCGCCTGCTACCCCGACCCGGCCGCCTACGACGCGTTCTACGTCGCCCAGCTCACCGAGCTGTGCACGCGCTACGGCCCGCTGTACGAGCTGTGGTTCGACGGCGCGGGTTCGGAGGGCCGCGCCTACGACTGGGACGCGATCATGCGGGTGGTCGACACCCACCAGCCCGGCGCGATGGTGTTCAACATGGGCCGCCCGACCATCCGCTGGGTCGGCAACGAGGACGGCCTCGCCGCCGACCCGTGCCACTACACGGTCGACCGGCTGGGCCGCTCGATGTTCACCGCCGACCAGGACACCCTCGACGGCGCCCGCTACCTCCCACCCGAGTGCGACGTCCCGATCCGGGCGCACTGGTTCTGGCAGCCCGACGACCGCGACACCCTCAAGAGCACCGAGCACCTGCTGGCCGTCTGGTATCGCTCGGTCGGCCTCGGCGCGGGCCTGCTGCTCAACGTGCCCCCGGACCGGCGCGGCCGGCTCGACGACGCCGACACCGCCCGCCTGCTGGAGGTCGCCGCCGAGCTGCGCCGCCGCTTCGCCGACCCCGTCCCCGCCCGCCTGACCCACGAATCCGGCCGGGTGACCGCCGACTTCCCCACCGAGATCGACCTCGACCACCTCGAACTCCGCGAAGACCTCACCGCCGGCCAGCGCGTCGACGCCCACCAGGTCCACCAGGGCGACACCCCGGTCGCGTCCGGGCGCACCGTCGGCGTACGCCGCTGGCACGCCTTCCCCGCGATCCGCACCCGCCGCCTCACCATCACCCTCGACGACCCCCACGCCCGCCTCACGGCCGTCACCGCCTTCCACACCGGCCACGAGTCCCTGCCCGCCCTCCAACCCCAACCCTCGCTTCAGCCCTCGAAAATGGACTGATCCGCCGACCACCAGGCGGCCCTCCCACCGCGTCCCACCTGACGACGAAGGAAGGGCACCTTCTTATCGTTTTCCGTGGTAGAAGGTGCCCTTCTTAACGAAGGGAACCCGTGGCATGGCCACCGAACAAGCGACCCCGGGCACGGCCGCGCCGGCCGGTCGCCGCCCGGAGCTGGACGCGATCCGCACGCTGGTCGTGGTCGGGCTGATCTTCTTCCACTCCGCGCTGGTCTTCGACGAGCGCGACGACTACTACGTCAAGAACGCCGACACCACCGAGGTCACCACGGTCATCGCCGGGCTCGCCGTGGTGTGGGCGATGCCGCTGCTGTTCCTGATCGCCGGGTACGGCGCACGGCACTCGCTGCGCCGCCGCGGGCCGGGCGGGTTCGCCGCCGAGCGGCTGCGGCGGCTGGGCGTGCCGCTGCTGTTCGCCGCCGTCGCGCTGCTGCCGATCCCGCAGTGGCTGCGGCTGCGCGCCGCCGATCCGGGCTACGACGAACCCTACTGGCGCTTCCTCCCGCGCTTTCTCGACGTGCGGTTCCAGCCGGACGAGTTCCCGTTCCTGCTGGGCGGGGAGCACTTCGAGTCCGGCCACCTGTGGTTCGTGGTGATGCTGCTGGCGTGGGCGCTGCTGCTGGCGGCGGCGGTCCGGCTGCTGCCGCCCGCCCCGCTGCGGCGCCTCCAGGGACGGGCGGCCGCAGCGGTCGCCCGCCGGGGCGTCATCCTGCTGCCCGCGCTGCCACTCGCGCTGATCTGCGCCTTCGACGGTATGGAGGAGGGCTACGCCGGCTGGAGCCGCTGGGCCTACCTGCTGTTCTTCGCCTACGGCACGCTGCTCGCGGGCGACGAGCGCTTCCGCGCGGCGATGCGCCGCGACGCCGTGCCCGCGGCCGTGCTGGGCGCGGCGCTCATGCTGGCCGGCATGCCGCTGTTCCTGTCCCTCGAGGACGGCGACCCGTTCAGCGACCTGACCGGCGTCGCCATGACGGCGCGCTTCCTCTACGGCATCACCGGCTGGTGCTGGGTCATGGCCATCCTCGGACTGCTCGACCGCCGCCGCAGCCCGGACAGCGCGTCGGCGCGAGCCGAGCCGGACCGCCCGGCGGCCGACGGTGACCCCGGAACCGGCAGCGCGGCCGGGCCCGGCCAGGCGCCGACCGGCGTCGGCCGCCGGGTCTACGCCTACCTCGCCCTCGGCGCGCTGCCGATCTACATCCTGCACCAGCCGATCGTGGTGGCCGTCGCCTACGTCGTGGTCTCCTGGCCGGCGCCGATCCTCGTCAAGTACGCCGCCCTGGTCACGATCGCGCTGCTGCTGACCATCGGGGCGTACGAGTTCCTGGTGCGCCGGACCCGCATCACCAGGTTCCTTTTTGGAATGCGTCCATAACGGACTGGCAGGCAGAAGATAGGGTGCACCACATGTCATCAGCGATCAAGGTCGAGGAGCTGCGCAAGTCGTACGGCGAACTGCGCGCCGTCGACGGCATCTCCTTCGAGGTACAGGCCGGGGAGTTCTTCGGCATCCTCGGCCCGAACGGGGCGGGCAAGACCACCACCCTGGAGATGGTCGAGGGTCTCCGCCAGCCCGACTCCGGCACGGTCAGCCTGTTCGGCGAGAGCCCCTGGCCGCGCAACCCGCGCCTGCTCCCCCGGATCGGCGTACAGCTGCAGGCCAGCGCGTTCTTCGAGCGGCTGACCGCGCGCGAACAGATCCGCACCTTCGCCTCCCTCTACGGCGTGCCCGCACGCAAGGCCGACGAGTGGCTCGGCGTGGTCGGCCTGGAGGACATGGCCGACAAGCGCAACGAGGACCTGTCCGGCGGCCAGCAGCAGCGGCTGTCCATCGCCTGCGCCCTGGCGCACGGCCCCGACCTGGTGTTCCTCGACGAGCCGACCTCGGGTCTGGACCCGCAGGCGCGCCGCAATCTGTGGGACGTGCTGCGCGACATCAACTCCCAGGGCCGCACCGTCGTGCTGACCACGCACTACCTCGACGAGGCCGAGTCGCTGTGCGACCGGGTCGCCATCATGGACCACGGCCGCATCCTGGAGTCGGGTCCGCCCGCGTCGCTGGTGCGCGACCTGGACGCGCCGACCCGCATCTCCATCGAGAGCGGCGTGCTCACCGCCGACGCCGCGCGCACGCTGGCCGACGGCGTCGAGGTGTCCGACGACGGGGTTTCGCTGACCCTCGCGACGCGTACCCCCGCCCCGGTCCTGTCCGCCCTGGCGGAGCGGGACGCGCTGCGCGGCCTGTCGGTGCGCGGCGCCACCCTGGAAGACGTCTTCCTGCACCTCACCGGAAGGGAGTACCGCGCGTGACCGGTTTCGTCAGCCTCTCGGCGGCGATGGCCCGCGGGTTCTTCCGCGACCGCACCGCCATGTTCTTCACCATCCTGTTCCCGCTGATGTTCCTCGTGCTCTTCGGCGGCCTGTTCAAGGACAGCGGCGCGTCGAAGACGGACGTGCTGCAGATCGGCTCGGTGCCGGTGCTGGAGCAGCTGCCCGCCGAGGCCGCGGCCGGGATCGGCCAGGTGCTCGCCGTCGAGCGCACCGACGACCGCGCGGACGCGCTGGAGCAGGTACGCAAGGGCGACAAGGCCGCCGCGCTGGAGCAGGTCGGCGGCGAGCTGATCGTGCACTACTCGGCCGCGGACCAGGTCAAGTCGGCCACCGTGCAGGGCATCCTGGAGTCGCTCGTACAGGAGGCGAACCTGGCCGCCGCCGGGGTCACCACGCCAGCGCTGAAGCTGAGCGCCAAACCGGTCGAGGACGAGTCGCTCAAGGCCATCCAGTACATGACGCCGGGCCTGCTGGGCTGGGCCATCGCCACCGGCGCCACGTTCGGCGCGGCGCTGACGCTGGTCACCTGGCGGCAGAAGAAGATCCTGCGCCGCCTGCGGCTGTCCCCGGTGCCGGTGACCTCGATCATCAGCGCCCGGGTCTCGGTCAGCATCGTCATCGCGCTGGTCCAGTCGGCCATCTTCATCGGCGTGGCGCTGCTGCCCTACTTCGGGCTCCAGCTGGCCGACCAGTGGTGGGGCTTCATCCCCATCATGATCGCCGGCACGCTCGCCTTCCTGTCGATCGGCCTGCTGGCCGGTGCCGTCGCCAAGACCGCCGAGGCGGCCAGCGCCATCGCCAACCTGATCACCCTGCCGATGGCGTTCCTGTCCGGCGCGTTCTTCCCGCTCGAAGGCGCCCCGGAGTGGCTGCGTACCGTCTCGGAGTTCCTGCCCCTCAAGCACCTGGTGTCGTCCATGCAGGACGTGATGGTCCGCGGCGAGGCGTTCTCCGTGACCCTCCCGGACATCGGCATCCTGCTCGGCTTCACCGTCGTCCTCTCGGCGGCCGCCGCCGCCCTCTTCCGCTGGGACGACGCCTAGAACACAAGGAAGGGCACCTTCTTATCGTTTTCCGTAGTAGAAGGTGCCCTTCTTAACCTCCGAGGGCGCGGGCCCGCTCGAAGACGCACAGCGCGTGACGGTGTACCCCCTCGCCGGGGTCGAAGTCGAAAGCCCGCCGGAACCCGGCCTTCTCGCAGGCCCGCACCGAGGCGGTGTTAGCCGTCGCCGGGTCCGCCACCACGAACCTGTTCCCCGGGAACCGCACCGGCACCACGTCGCGGACGTACTCCCAGATCAGCCTGGTGCCGAAGCCCCGGCCGGCGAGCGACGGCTCACCCACCGCGTAGTCGATCGACACGCAGTCCGCGCCGTCACGGGTCACCCAGCGGGCCGTCTCCAGGTAGTCGTCCTGCGCGGCGAGCGGCGTCGACTGGATGAAGCCGACCGGCCGCCCGTCCAGCAGCACCACGTCCACCGCCGTCGGCGACACCCCGTCGATGCGCGGACCGTACTTCCCCTCGGCCGCCGCCACATCCGCCGGGACCTGCGCCCACCAGCGGCTCACATGCTCAGCCTGCAACCACCGCACCAGGTCCGGCAGGTCCGCCCGCGCCAGCGGCCGGAAGGTCAGCGGCGACAGGTCCATCCCCAGCGCCCGCCGGTAGCGCCCGGCAACGTGCCGTGGCTGCACCAGCTCGGCCACCCGCTCCGGCCGCGCCCAGACGAACCGGTCGTGCTCGCCGTTCAGCACCACCTCGGCGTCCGCCCCGGCCTCGGCGGCGAACAGCGCCCAGCTGCCGGACAGGTCCACGGGCACCGGCACGAGCCCGGTCAGCCCCGTCTCCTCCCGCAGCTCCCGCACCGCCGTGGCCAGCAGCGCCTCCCCTGGCTCACGGCCTCCGGCCGGCGCGGTCCACGCCCACGGCCCGGCGTCGTCAGGCTCGTAACGCGTACGGTGCATGAGCAGCACCGGGCCGTCGGCGCGCCGCACCACCACGGTCGCGCCCAGCGGCCACTCCCCGGTGTCCCCGATCCGGGACGCCTCCGGTCGCGCCATCTCACGCCGCTCCTTCCAGCCCACCGCCGCCACCAGCGGTCCTCGACCACCCGGCCGTACGACGATCCGTCGAGATCGCCGAAGTGCCTCCCACCTGCGACGGCGGTCTGTGCGAGTTTCGCGGCAGCGCCAGGAGCAGCAGATCGGCCCGTCTTCCGTAGCGGAAAACGCCTCCATTAACGCACGCCTCCTCGGCTACCGTGCCTACCTGTGATCAGGACATCGCTGCGCGGCCGACTCGACGAGCTCGCCCCCCGTGTGCGCGCGTACCGCAGGCTGCGGGGCTACGACGAGAGCAGCCGGGTGACGATCGAGCAGCTCGACAGGCTCGAATCGCAGCTCGGCCTGCGGCTGCCGGAGGAGTATCACGCCTTCCTCACCCGCTTCGGCACCGGCGGGTTCGGCCTGCTCACCCCCGGCGAGGTCTACCTGCGCAGCCGGTGCGACATGAGCGGTGAACGGGCGTACGTGTCGTTGCCATTCGCGGTGACCGACGGCCACGGCCTCGGCTGCTGCCCGGAGGACGAGATGCTCCACGGCTCCGTGCCTATCGCCGAGAACGGCTGCGCGTTCTACACCGCGCTCGCGGTGACCTCGGCGTCAGCCGGTACGGTCTGGCGCAACGACTACGCCGTCCCCGGGGCGGACGACTTGTTCTGCTGGGCCCCCGCCGGCATCACCCAGACGGATCCGGTGACGCCGCTCGGCTTCCTGTCCTGGATCGAGCAGATCGTGGCGTACCGCGTGCCCCGGCGCCCGCGGCGATGGTTCCTGCCGCGCCGCCTGCGCTGATCCGATCCCGCGCCCTCGCGTCCTCGCCTGGGCGAGACGAAACAACTGCTCGTCGCACCGTCCGCGGAGAAAGTGCCCTGTCCACGCAAGCCTGTTCCGCTACCGTCGTCGCTGTGCTCGAGACCTCGCTGACCCGCCGACTCGACGAAGTCGCCCCCGAAGTGGACGCGTACCGTCGGCGCTGGGGTTACGGCGAGGGCAGCCGGGTGACGGCCGAGCAGCTCGACCAGCTCGAAGCCCGGCTCGGCCTGCCGCTGCCCGAGGAGTACCGCGCTTTCCTCATCCGCTTCGGCACCGGCGGCTTCGACCTGCTCACCCCCGAGCGGGTCCTCCACAAGAGCCAGTGCGACTACGGTGGCTGGAACCACGTGACGCTTCCGTTCGCGTTGGCGGACGGCCACGGCCTCAGCTGCTGCCGGGACGACCAACTGCTCAACGGCACGGTGGTCATCACCGAGGGCGGATGCGCGTTCTACACCGTGCTCGCGGTCACCTCGGTTTCGGCTGGCACCGTGTGGTGCAACGACTACGCACCGCCCGGGTCCGACGACGAGTTCTGCTGGGCGCCCCCGGGTCTCCCACAGTCGGACCCGGTGCCGCCGCTCGGCTTCCTGTCCTGGATCGAGCAGATCCTGACGCGCCGGGCGACCGGCCGTCCGCGGCTGTGGTTCCTGCCGCGCTGGCTGCGCTGATGCCCAGCCCTCGCCCGGGATGGGTTAAGAAGGGCACCTTCTACTACGCATAGCGTTAAGAAGGTGCCCTTCCTTTCAGGCGTTGAGGTATGCCAGGACGGCGAGGACGCGGCGGTTGTCGTCGTCGGAGGGGGCCAGGTCGAGCTTGGTGAAGATGCTGTTGGTGTGCTTGCCGACGGCGCTGTCGGAGAGGAACAGCTGCTGGGCGATGGCGGCGTTGGAGCGGCCCTCCGCCATGAGCGCCAGCACCTCGCGCTCACGGGGAGTGAGCCGGGCCAGGGGCGCGTTGCGGACCGGCTGGCGCATCAGCTTCGCGATGACCTCCGGGTCCATGGCCGTGCCACCGGCCGCTACGCGGCGGACGGCGTCGAGGAACTGGTCGGCGTTGAAGACGCGGTCCTTGAGCAGGTAGCCGATGCCACCGGTGCCGTCGGCGAGCAGCTCGCGGGCGTACAGCTGCTCGACGTGCTGGGACAGCACCAGCACCGGCAGGCCGGGCACCTGGCGGCGGGCGTCCAGCGCCGCGCGCAGCCCCTCGTCGGTGTTCGTGGGCGGCAGCCGCACGTCCACCACCGCCACGTCAGGACGGTGCGCCAGCAGCGCGGTGAGCAGGTCCGGGCCGGTCTCCACGGCGGCGGCGACGGTGCACCCGTGCGCCTCCAGCAGGCGGACCAGTCCCTCTCTCAGGAGGTAGAGGTCCTCGGCGAGGACAACACGCACGGTATCTCCATCGTCAGCACGGTCGGGCCGCCCTGCGGGCTGTGCAGGGCCAGGGTTCCGTCGAATGTAGCGAGCCGCCGGCGCAGCCCGCGCAGGCCGCTGCCCCGGGCCGGGTCGGCGCCGCCGTGGCCGTCGTCGGTGACGGTGACCCGCAGCAGGCCGCCTACGTGGCGGATGTCGACGCCGACCCGGTGCGCGCCGGCGTGCCGGGCGGCGTTGGCCAGCGCCTCGGCGACGGCGAAGTACGCCGCGGTGGCGATCGGGGCGGGGGGCTGACCGGGCAGCTCGGCGTGCACGTCGACGGGCAGCGCCGCGTCCAGCGCGAGCGCGCGTACGGCGTCGACCAGGCCGCGTTCGGCGAGCACCGGCGGGTGGATGCCGCGGACCAGGTCGCGCAGGTCGGACAGGGCCGCGGCGGACGTCTCCCGGGCCTGGGCGAGCAGCTCCCGGGCGGCGGCGGGGTCGCGGTCCATGAGCTGCTCGACCGTGCCGAGGCTGAGGCCGACGGCGACGAGCCGGGCCTGTGCGCCGTCGTGCAGGTCGCGCTCGATGCGGCGCAGCTCGGCGCTCTGCGCGTCGACGGCGTCGGCGCGGGTCTGCGCCAGGTGCTCGACCCGTTCGCTGAGCCGCGCGGTGCGGCCGGGCGCGAGCAGCAGCAACGCCCAGCCGACGATCGTGTACAGCACCGGCCGGGCCAGCACCACCCCGAGCAGGCCGAGGAGCAGCCCGACCGGCACCGAGACCCAGCCCGGCACGGCGGCCAGCGCCGGGAAGGCGAGGGCCAGCAGCTGCCAGCAGTACCAGGGACTGACCCAGAACCCGGTGATCAGAAACAGCGGCAGCCCCCACAGCGGCCAGAACAGCGCCTGCCAGAACAGCCCGAAGTAGCCGACGCCGATCAGCGCCCCGGGCAGCACCGCGCAGAGCGCGACGAGCGGCGCGGTCGCCATCCAGGCCAGGTCGCGCCAGGTCGCCGGGTCGCCGAGCACCCAGGGGAAGAACCCGGCCCGGATCGCGCCGTCGCGGGTCGCGTACAGGCTCCGCCCGACCCGGTAGCGCCCGTCCGGGCCGGGCTCACCGAGCGGCTCCCGCGGCCGGTACGGGTCGGGCAGCTCCACGCCGCCCCACTTCGCGCACAGCCGCCGGTACTGATTCATCATGGGCCGGACGGCGTAGCTGATCCAGGCGATGCCGAACCCGCCGCTGACCATGGTCAGCAGCAGCGTCAGCGCGAACACGGCGAACCCGGTCAGCGACAGCCCGAGCAGCAGCACCGCCTTCCAGGTGTCGTGCCCGCCGCGGCGCAGCCACTCGCCGAACCCCGAGGTGTGCCACCAGCTGCGGCTCGCGTGCCCGAGCCAGTAGCGGGACCACAGCCCGTGGGCCCGCAGCAGCATCGGCCCGGCCAGCGCACCGGCGGCGACGGCGGCCAGCCCCGCCGCGACCGCGAGCCACGTCGGACGGCCGTCCAGCACGCCGCCCCAGGACGTCGCGGCCGTCGGCAGCCAGGACCACGTCCCGCCGCCCGCCGCGGCCTCACTCCCCGATGCGGCCGCGGCGCTCACCCCGGCCGCTCCCGCGAGCGCGGCCACCCCGGCGACGATCAGCAGCGGCCCGAGCAGCGCGGGCACCGCCCCGAGCGGCGCGAGCAGCACCAGCCAGCCCCAGTCCCGCGCGGTGGCCGGGTCGTCGGACAGCCACTTCATGCGCAGGAAGAAGCGGGGGTACGCGGGCGACTTGAACAGCTGCCCGTCGTGCTCGTACCAGCCGTCGGCGCGCTGCGCCGGCACCGGCGCGGATCCGCTCTGGTAGGGCGTCTCCACCGCCACCCCGCCCCAGGCCAGCGCCAGCCGCCGGGAGAACCCGGTGAGCCGGCGGCAGACGCCCACGGCGGCCGGGTACGTGATCACCACGGCGACCGAGGCCATCAGGGGCACTGACGCGGCGAGCCCGGCCACCGCGAGCAGCGCGAGGGCCAGCAGGCGGAGCGGGGCGAGGGCGTACGACCGGATCATGCCCGCCATCGTCGCCGATCGGCCGGATGCGGCGCACTGGCCCCAGGTGCCTGAAGGGGGTGGGGTTTTGTGCACCCCCGCTCGGCAGTCAGCGTCATACCGGCCGTGGCGCGCCGAATCTAGCGTCTTCGGCATGGCAGTCATCGAAGTTAGCGGACTCACCAAACGATACGGCGACCGCACGGTCGTGAACGGCGTCTCGTTCACCGTCGCCGAGGGCGAGATCTTCGGCATCCTCGGCGAGAACGGCGCCGGCAAGACCACCACCGTCGAGTGCATCGCGGGCCTGCGCAGCCCCGACGGCGGCGCGATCAGCGTGCTCGGCCTGGACGCGCGGCGCGACCACGAGCGGCTGCGCGGCCTGGTCGGCGTGCAGCTGCAGGAGAGCCAGCTGCAGGACCGGCTGCGCGTCGGCGAGGCGCTGCAGCTGTACGCGTCCTTCTACCCCGACCCCGCCGACTGGCGCGAGCTGCTCGCCTCGGTCGGCCTCACCGAGCAGGTGAACACCCCGTACGCGAAGCTGTCCGGCGGGCAGAAGCAGCGGTTGTCGATCGCGCTGGCCCTGATCGGCAACCCGCGCGTGGCGATCCTGGACGAGCTGACCACCGGCCTGGACCCGCGGGCCCGGCGCGAGATCTGGAAGCTGATCCGCGCGATCCGCGACCGCGGGGTGACCGTGCTGCTGGTGACGCACTTCATGGACGAGGCCGAGCGGCTGTGCGACCGGCTGGCCGTGCTGGTCGACGGCGGCCTGGCCGCGCTGGACACCCCGGCCGGGCTGATCGCGGGCGTCGGCGACGTCGACGGCTACCGCGCCAACCTCGAGGACGCGTTCCTCGCCCTGACCGCCCCCTCCCACGACAGCTGACCAGGAGCTCGCCATGTCCGCCCTGTCCCGCCTGACCGGCACCGAGGCCCGCCTCTTCCTGCGCGAGCCGGTCGGCGCCTTCTTCGCCCTGGCCTTCCCCGCGGTGCTCGTCGTGGTGCTCGGCAACGCCATCCCGGCCTTCAGTGAACCGTCGGCCGACTTCGACGGCGAACGGCCGATCAACCTCTACTTGCCCGTGGTGCTGGCGCTGGCCATCGGCACGGTCACCATGACCAGCCTGCTCGGCGTGCTCGCGCAGTACCGCGAGCGCGGCGTGCTGCGCCGCCTGGCCACCACCCCGGTCAAGCCGTCCGCGCTGATCGGCGCGCAGCTCGGCGTGAACGTGGCCGCGCTGCTCGTCGGCTCGGCGCTGATGATGATCGCGGCGGCGGTCGCGTTCGGCAGCCGCGGCCCCGAGAGCTGGCCCGCGCTGCTGGTGGCGTTCGTGCTGGGCGCCGCCGCGATGACCGGCGTAGCGCTGCTGATCGCCGCCGTCGCCCCGAACGCCCGCGCCTCGGCCGGCATCGGCACGCTGGTGTACTTCCCGATGCTGTTCTTCGCCGGCGTCTGGACCCCCGGCCCGATGATGCCGGACGCGGCGCAGCGCATCGCCGACTTCACCCCGCTCGGCGCGGCCTCCCAGGCTATGCAGGCCGCCTGGTCCGGCGACTGGCCCCAGCCCCTGCACCTGGCCGTCACCGCCGGCTACGCCCTCGTCACCTGCGCCCTCGCCAGCCGCCTCTTCCGCTGGCAGTAACCCCGAAAGGAAGGGCACCTTCTTAACGCTATGCGTAGAAGAAGGTGCCCTTCTTAACGTCCCGGGGGTGGACGGCGGATCACATCGGCGGCGGCGGGACCGGGTCGCTCTCCTCGACGACCCGCCGGTCGACCGGCGTGTTGGTCACCACGGTGCGGCGGCGGCCGCTCCAGATGACGGTGGTCAGGATCAGCCCGGCGGCGCCGACGGCCATCAGGATCCAGCCGACCACGTCCAGGTCGAGACCGCTGATGCTCACGTCGAGCGCGAAGGTGAGGATCGCCCCGACGGCGATCAGGAACAAGCTCGCGCCGATACCCATGTCAGCCTCCTTCCGGCGAGTGCTCGCCTCGGGGCCGCTATACCCGCCCGTGCCCGCCGTGAACCTCCTCCGCCGCGGCCGGGCGATGGTGGTCCAGCACCGCGTGCGGATCCGGGTGCTGCCCCGCCGGGTCGGCGTGGACCAGCGCCGCCGTCAGCTTCGGCACCGCGTGCAGGAGCCGGTGCTCGGCGTCCACCGCGATCGCGTGGGCCCGCGCCAGATTCAGCCCGGCGTCCACCTCGACCGCGCACTCGGCGCGCAGCCGGTGCCCGATCCAGCGCAGCCGCACCTCGCCCACGCCCAGCACGCCCGGGGTGTCGCGCAGCGTCTGCTCCACCGTGTCGACCAGCTTCGGGTCGACCGCGTCCATCAGCCGCCGGTACACCTCCCGCGCGGCGTCCTTGAGCACCACCAGGATCGCCACCGTGATCAGCAGGCCCACCGCGGGGTCGGCCCACCACCAGCCCAGCGCCGCGCCCCCCGCGCCGAGCAGCACCGCCAGCGAGGTGAATCCGTCGGTACGCGCATGCAGGCCGTCCGCGACGAGCGCCGCCGAGCCGATGCGCCGCCCGACCACGATCCGGTAGCGCGCCACCAGCTCGTTGCCCGCGAACCCGACCAGTGCCGCCGCGGCGACGTACGGCAGGTGCCGCACCTCCTGCGGGTCCAGCAGGCGGCGCACCGCCTCGTACCCGGCGAACGCGGCGGAGGCGGCGATGGTGAGCACGATGAAGATGCCCGCGAGGTCCTCGGCCCGGCCGTAGCCGTACGTGTACGACCGGGTCGGGCTGCGCCTGCCCAGCACGAACGCGACGCCGAGCGGCACGGCGGTCAGCGCGTCGGCGACGTTGTGCAGCGTGTCGCCGAGCAGGGCGACGGAGTGCGAGAAGTACACGATGACGGCCTGTAGGACGGCGGTGACGCCGAGCACGACCAGGGAGATCCACAGCGCGCGCAGGCCCTCACGGGACGACTCCATCGCCGAGTCCACCTTGTCGGCGGCGTCGTGTGAGTGCGGGCTGACGAGGTGCCCGACCTGGTGCCGCAGCCGGGCGAGGAGACCGCCGTGAGCGTGCTCGCCCTCGTGCCCGTGGCCGTGCCCGTCGCCGCGCCCGTCGCCGTGGCTGTGGCTGTGGCCATCGTGCTCGTGACCGTCGTGGCCGTGTGGGTGGCCGTGATCGTGGTCAGCGGTCGGGGCGGAGCCGTGGGCATGACCGTGGGTTTCGTCGCCGTGCTGGTGGTCGTGACCCGCACCCATGCCGTGCCTCCCGCCCTCCGGCGCGGGGAGTCTCCCGCGCTCGGCTCATCTCATCTGCGTATACCACCGGCGGCGCGCCCCATGCCGCGACTCACCGGCCGGCCGTGATGCGGTCGGCGAGGCGTACCACGGCGTCCATGACCTGATCACCCTCGAACAGCACCGCGTCGTTATGATCGGCGCCCTCCACCACCGTGACCTCCACCGGCCCGGCGGCCGCGGCGGCCACCGCGCGGCTCTGGTCCGGCGGCACGACGGAGTCCGCGGTGCCGTAGACGACCGCCGTCGGCACGTCGATCTTCGCGATCTGCTCCGCCAGCGGGAAGCGGTCCCGCAGCATGGCCCGCACCGGCAGGAACGGGTAGTGCGCTGCGGCGGTCGCGGCCAGGTCCGTGAACGGCGAGCGCAGCAGCAGCCCCGCGGGCGGATGCTCGGCCGCCAGCCCGGTCACCACGGCCCCGCCCAGGCTCTCTCCGAAGTAGATCAGCCGGTCCGGCCGCACCCCAGCGTCGTCCACCAGATAGCGGTACGCCGCCCGCACGTCCTCGGCGAGCCCCTGCTCGGACGGGCTGCCCGGATTCCCGCCGTACCCGCGATAGTCGAACAGCAGCACGGTGAACCCGCGCTCGGCCAGCTCCGCCGCGACGGAGGCCCGCCCGGCCCGGTTGCCGCCGTTACCGTTCGCCACCAGCACGGTCACGCCGCGGTCCGGCCCCGTCGGCGGCACCAGCCACGCGCCGAGGGAGAGCCCATCGCTGGTACGCAGCGTGACGTCGCGGGCCCCGGGCAGCGCGGCGGCGGCCGGGCCGGGCGAGGACGCGTCGGGCAGGTAGATGAGCCGCCGTTGCAGCAGCCACAGCGCCGTCACCAGCAACGCGACGATCAGCAGAACGATCAGCGCGGGCCGGATCAGCGTGGATGCCTTCAGCACCGCACCATTGTCCCGCCCGAATGCCGCTTCCGGAACGGCAGCCGAGCGCTCCTGCCAGTGAGACGTTAAGAAGGTGCCCTTCCTCTACGTAAAGCGTTAAGAAGGTGCCCTTCCTTTCAGTAGGTGGGCAGGTGCAGGGCGGTGGTGCGGTCGTCCGCCTCGCGGAGCATCAGGTCGCGGAAGTAGGGCCGGTTGAGCAGGCTGTTGCGCAGGCGGGCGGCCCAGGCGCGGCGTGGGGCGAGGAAGCGGCCGGTGTTCTGTCCGCCTTGTCGACCGCGCTCGGCGTAGCCGCGCAGCAGTCGCTCGTACCGGCCGAACGCGACGGTGTGGTCGCCGTCGGCGGCCAGCTCACCTGCCAGCACGTACGCGCCGACGATCGCGTTGCCCGCGCCCATGCCGCCGATGGTGGCCCCGCACGCGGCGTCGCCGAGCAGCGCGATCCGGCCCTGTGACCAGGGGGTGACGTCGATCCGGCAGATCGCGTCGAAGTACAGGTCGGTGGCGTCGGGCAGCGCCGCGAGCAGGCGTGGAGTGTGCCAGCCCATGCCCGCGAGCGCCCTGGCGATCAGCTCGCGCTGCCGGGCCGTGTCACGGCGGTCGTAGTCCAGCTCGGGTGACGCGAAGGCCACGAAGGCGCCCGCCCGCGCCCGATCGCGGTGGTCGCCGCCGACGCTCGCCATCCGGCCGGGTTCGTTGTAGAGCAGGCTGGTCCGGCCCAGCCCGGGAAAGCCCGGCACCGCCCAGGTCGCCACGTAGTAGCCCTGGTGGCGCAGGTAGCGCTCGTGCGGGCCCCAGGCCAGCCGCCGCACCGCCGAGCGCACCCCGTCCGCGCCGACGACCAGGTCGAACACGGCCCGCTCACCGGAGGCGAAGCCGACCTCGACCCCGTCGGGGGTCTGCGCGAGCGCGGTCACCGAGTCGTCGAACCGGTACGCGGCCCACGGCGCGCTGTGCTCGTACAGGATCCTGCCCAGGTCGCCGCGCAGCACCTCCAGCTCGCCTCCGGCGAAGTCGGCGGGCAGCTCCATCAGCCGGCGGTCCTGCGCGTCGACGAAGCGCATCGGCGAGCCGCCGGTCTGCACCTCGCGCAGTTCGTCGAGCACTCCCATGCGCTCCAGCACGGTCAGGTGCGCGCCCCGGAAGTCGACCGCCCCGCCGCCGGTGCGCGGCCCGGACGCGACCTCCACCACGGTGGGCCGGAACCCGGCCCGGCCGAGCCAGTACGCCAGGGCCGGTCCGGCGATGCCGGCCCCCGAGATCAACACGCTGCGCATGACGCCTCCCCAGAATTGTGTCCGGCGGACACCGTTTCTAACTGTGTATGCTAGACACAGTTTTGTGAGGAGGGCAATCGGGTGACGTCGGACTTCCTGTGGGCGGTACGCGCCCAGCCCACGCGCGGCCCGAAACCCGCGCTCACCCTGGACCGGATCGCCGAGGCCGCCGTCGCTGTCGCCGACGCCGAGGGGCTCGCCGCCGTGTCCATGCAGCGCGTCGCCGCCGATCTCGGCTTCACCAAGATGTCGCTCTACCGCTACCTGCCCGGCAAGGCCGAGCTGGTGGCCCTCATGGTCGAGCACGCCGTCGGCGCCCCGCCCGAGCTGGACCCCGCCGACTGGCGCACCGCTCTGCGCGACTGGGCCCACCACCTGCTCGCCGCGTACGTGCGTCACCCCTGGGCACTGGAGGCGACCGTCGGCCCCCGCCCCCTCGGCCCGCACGAGCTGGGCTGGATGGAACACGCCCTCGCCGCACTGTCCGGCACCGGCCTGTCCGGCACCGAACGCCTCGACACCATCGCCGTGCTGTCCGGCCACGTCCGCATGATCGCCCAGCAGGCCGCCGCCGCCCGCCACCCCGACGCGCAGTTCAGCGCCGGCATCACCGCCGCCCTGACCGGCCACGCCGACCGCTTCCCCGCCCTGGCCGCGACCATGACCGCCGCCGCCACCGAATCCGGCCACGACCAGGCCTTCGAGTTCGGCCTCGCCCGCCTCCTCGACGGCCTCCACACCCTCATAAGAGGAAGAACACCCTCCAAACACAAAGGAAGGGCACCTTCTTAACGCTATGAGTAGAGGAAGGGCACCTTCTTAACCTGAGGCCGCCCGATCTCGCCCACGACCCGATACGCGGACCCCGGTCTGGGCGCACCGCGCAGGAAACCCCGGCGACACATCCGGGCCGTCCGGTTACCGTCGAGCGGTGCGAGTGACCGGAAGCGAGCTGCGCCCACTGGCCGAGCTGGCCTACCGGCAGGCCAGGCGGGGCGGCGGCAGCGAGTCCGTGCGGCTGCCACTGCAGCGGCTCGCCGTGGACCGGGTCCCCGCCGGCTGCGACGGTGTGCTCGTCACCGGCGATCTGCAGGGCGTGGCCCCGTCCCCGTACGGCGGCCCCGAGGTGCTGCTCGGCGTCGCCCTCGCCGACCACCTCACGGTCTGGGCCGAGCAGGGCCTCCTCCCGCCCCCGCACCGGCTGGCCGTGGTGCTCGCCGGCGACCTCTACTCCGCGCCGACCGCCGACGTACGCGGCGCCACCGGCGAGGTCAGCGAGGTGTGGCTGGCCTTCGCCGCGGCCGGCTGCACGCTGGTCACCGGCGTGCTCGGCAACCACGACGTGCTCCCCGAGGACGCCCTCGCGGGCCTCGACCCGGCCCCCGCCCCGCTCGACGGCGACACGATCATGTTCGGCGGCGTGCGGTTCGCGGGCGTCGGCCACATCATCGGCGACCCCGCCCGCCCCGGCCGCCGCGCCGAATCCGTCCAGCTCGGCACCCTCGACGCCGTGCTCAAGACCGGACCCGACCTGCTGATCCTCCACGAAGGACCGCCCGGTCGCGCGCCCGGCCAGCGAGGCAACCAGGCCATCGGCGACCGGATCGCCCGCGCCGCTCCCCGGCTGACCGTGTGCGGCCACATGCACTGGCCGCAGCCGCTGTCACCACTCGACACCGGGCACGTGCTGAACGTGGACTCCCGAGCCGTCCTGCTACAGGCTTCCTGATCCCGGCGCGGTGCACACCATCGCCACCGCTCGCGACTTCCAGGTTGCCCTCGCAACCCAGAAGTTGCCGTCGCGTGCCGGACATGTGCTCCCGGCCGGTCAGCGGACCGGGTCCGTGGTCCAGCCGGCCTGGTCGGCGGGCTCGGCCAGCGCGTGCAGGTCCGGCTGCGCGAGCACCTGGACGTGCCGGTAGAAGCCCTCCAGGCCGCCCGCACCGAGCAGGGCCGCGATCTCGCCGTCACTCGCGCCGAGCGACACGTACGGCCCCGGGTCGCCGTAGACCGCGAGCGCCTTGCCGCCGCCGGGAAGGTCCTGGCGGATGGCACGGTGACCGTCGACGGTGGCGTTGCTGTGGTCGCCCGTCCAGCCGTACCCGGGGATGATCCCGGTGACCCCCACCGAGAGCACGCCCTGCGCGAGCCCTTTCGGGTCCGGGCAATAGTCCCCGGCGGCGAAGACGAGCGACCCGGTCCAGCCCACCTTGGACTGTTCGGTGACCCATGCCGCGGCCAGGCGCAGGCCCTCGGCGGGCGGTGGCACGGCCAGCGGGAAGCGCAGCGATGCGGTGCCGAAACGCAGGTCGCCGGCGATCCTGGCGAGCGCGGCGAGCTCCGCGGCGGTGTCCTCGCGGGTCGGGGTCAGTTCCTGACCGACGATCTCAGCCCAGGCGCCGGGCGCATACTCCCAGCGCAGCGCACCGTCGGTCCAGGTCGCCGGACGGCCGCGCACCGCGGGCGCCACCGCCGGGGCGGCCGCGGCCGGTTCCACCGAGCGCGGCATCGCGCCCGCGGCCAGCGAGCAGTCGCGGTGCGGCGGCACCCCTTGCGGGAAGAACGTCACCAGGACCCTCGCGCCGATGCTGCTCTTGGGCAGCCCAGCCTCCATGGCGTACGCGCCGTGCGGCCCGGCCTGAACGATCGTGGTCCGCGGCACCATGCCGCCCGGCAGCCACCCGAACCGGGCGAAGCGCACCACCGGGTCGAACGACGCGGGCGCCGCCGTGGGCGGCGTGGTGGTGAACGGAGTCGCCGGCACGGGCGGTTCGACCGCAGCGGCTGACCAGCGCGTCTCCGGTGCGGCGGCTCCGGTGGCCGGGGTGCCGGCCACCGTGCCGGCCCGCACGGCACCGAAGGCCACCGCGGCGACGAGCACCCCGGCCGCCGCGATCCGCCGGCCGGACAGCCCTCGTCGCGAGCCGCTGCGACCCGCCTGGGCGACCTGCGCCGCCGTGGTTCCGTCGGCCGGCGCGGGCGCCCCATCCGGGATCAGCGGCGCGGCGGGCACACCGGCGGAGGAGGGGGGTTCGGGCAGCCGGGTCATGTCGGGCTCCGGAGATCGAGGAGTGAGCGCGCCGGGCGAGCCGACGCCGTCTTGAGCGATCGCTCAAACGACACGATAGCCACAGTTGAGCGTTCGCTCAAGAGGCTCATGACCTGCGGCTCCAGGACGTCTGCCCAGTTCCGGATCGGATCCGTTTCATCCCACGCCAGACGGGTAACGTCGCTCACATGCCGCTGCGCATCGAGGACTACGCGGTCATCGGCGACACCCAGACGGCCGCACTGGTCGGCCGGGACGGGTCGATCGACTGGCTCTGCCTGCCCCGCTTCGACTCCGGAGCCATCTTCGCCGCCCTGCTCGGCACCCCCGAGCACGGCCGCTGGCAGATCGCGCCCGCGACGCAGGTGCGCGCCGTACGGCGGCGCTACCGGGGCGACACGCTGGTGCTGGAGACCGAGTTCGACACCGACGAGGGCACCGTCCGGCTGGTCGACTTCATGCCGCCCCGCGGCGAGGCCGCCGACGTGGTGCGCATCGTCGAGGGCGTCAGCGGCCGCGTGCCCATGCGGATGGACCTGCGCCTGCGCTTCGACTACGGCCACGTGGTGCCCTGGGTGCGCCGCGTCGACGCCGACCTGGTCGCCATCGCCGGGCCGGACGCGGTGTGGCTGCGTACCCCCGTCGCCCTGCACGGGGAGAACCTGGCCACCGTCGCCGACTTCAGCGTCGGCGCCGGCTTCCACGTGCCGTTCGTGCTGACCTGGCGCGAGTCGCACCTGCCCACTCCGCACCCGGTCGACCCGATCGTGGCCCTGGAGGGCACCGTCTCGTACTGGCAGGAGTGGATCGCCGCCTGCACCTACGACGGCCCGTGGCGCGACGCGGTGGTGCGCTCGCTGCTCACCCTCAAGGCGCTGACCTACGGCCCGACCGGCGGCATCGTCGCCGCGGCGACCACCTCGCTGCCGGAGGAGCTGGGCGGCGTACGCAACTGGGACTACCGCTACTGCTGGCTGCGCGACGCCACGATCACCCTGCAGTCGCTCATGTACTGCGGCTTCGTCGAGGAGGCCCGGTCCTGGCGGGCCTGGCTGCTGCGCGCGATCGCGGGCGACCCCTCCAAGCTCCAGATCATGTACGGCGTCGCGGGCGAGCGCCTGCTCACCGAGCGCATCGCGGAGTGGCTGCCCGGCTACTGCGGCAGCCCGGTGCGCATCGGCAACGCCGCTTCGGAGCAGTTCCAGCTCGACGTGTACGGCGAGGTCATGGACGCGCTGCACCAGGCGCGCAAGGCCGGCATCGAGCACGAGCAGCCGTCCTGGGATCTGCAGCTGGCGCTGATGAGCTTCCTGTCGGACAACTGGACCCGCCCGGATGACGGCATCTGGGAGGTACGCGGCGGCTCGCAGCAGTTCACCCACTCGAAGCTGATGGCGTGGGTGGCGGCCGACCGCTCGGTGAAGGCTGTCGAGCAGTTCGGCCGGACCGGACCGGTGGCCCGGTGGCGCGAGCTGCGCGACGAGATCGCGCGGGACATCCTCACCCACGGCTTCGACGCGCGCCGCAACACGTTCACGCAGTTCTACGGCTCGACCGAGCTGGACGCGTCGCTGCTGATGATGCCGCTGGTCGGTTTCCTGCCCGCGACCGACCCACGGGTGCGCGGCACGGTCGCCGCGATCGAGCGCGAGCTGCTGCAGGACGGTTTCGTGCAGCGCTACACGCAGCGCCCGGAGAACCTGGTGGACGGGCTCCCGCCGGGCGAGGGCGCGTTCCTGGCCTGCACCTTCTGGCTGGCGCAGAACTACGCGCTGATGGGCCGGGTCGGCGAGGCGCGCGAGCTGTTCGAGCGGATGCTGGACCTGCGCAACGACGTGGGCCTGCTGGCCGAGGAGTACGACCCGGACGCCCGGCGGCTGGTCGGCAACTTCCCGCAGGCGTTCAGCCACGTGCCGCTGATCGACACCGCCCGCCACCTGACCGACGCCGCGGGGCCGGCGGAGAACCGGCCCCGCGAGTGAGTCAGCTCCCGACCGGCCGGAAGTAGTTCTTGCCGCCGAGGAAGGCGGCCTTCTTGCCGATCACCGCGCCGTGGCTGTCGGCGGTGCGGAAGTGGATGCCGGCCCACACCCGCGCGTCGATGATCTCCTTACGCGCCTCGGAGAACCGGGTGAAGCTGCGCGTCGTCCCGGTCACGGCGTTGAACCCGGAGAACGCGACCTGGTCGGTGCCGAAGAAGTCGGTGAGCGCCCAGGTCCAGGCGGAGATGTTGCACGAGTGCCCGGACGAGTGCTCGTACCACGGCGGCGTGTCCAGCAGCGGGGTCCACGCCGGGTCCGGGTCGGTGGCCGGGTTGCCGTCGGTGTCCGCCTCGCGGATCGCGGTCACCGGCCGCCAGGACTTCCAGTGCGCCTTGTCGTTGTGGCAGGCGATCACCGCGTCGGCGGTGGCCATGCCGACCCGCGCGAACAGCCGGGCGCTGTCGGCGGCCGACAGGCCGTGCCCGGTGGCCAGGCCGCGCAGCATCGCCTCCTGGGGCACCGCGGCCCACCACCGGGCCGCGTCGGTCTGGTCGGCGGTACGCGTCGCGCTGGTGCGTGAGCCGACCGCCTTGACCTCGTTGAAGTCCTCCGTGTACGCCTCGCTGGTGAGCGCGTTCGGCCCGTCGGAGCGCAGCGCGGCCGCGTCCGGGATGGTGAACGGTTTGACGTTGCCGGCCCACGGCGCCGGGTCCACGGCGAACGCGGGCGGCGTCGGCCGCCACCGGCCGGGCTCGGTGCCGATGACGACCTCGGTGGGCACGCCCCGGCCGTCGCCCTGCCGCGCCGTGATCATCGCGGTGGCGGCCTGCTCGCCGTCGGTGATGCCGCCCAGCTTGGCCGGGCCCTCGGGCACCGCGGCGAGCGCGGCGTCGTACTTCGCCTGCAGCGCCGCGGCCTGCCCCGGGAACAGGTGGGCGAGCATCCGGAACGCGGCCGTGGCCGCCGCCGCGTCGACCGAGTCCCCGGGCTGCGACTCGACCTGCACCAGGTACGGCGTGTGGGTACGGGTGATGCCGTTGACCGCGTCGTACACGGCCCCGTGCACCATGGCCCGGTTGATCAGGGCGACGTGCGGCACGAACGGGCCCGCGTTGCGGATCGCCTCCTCGGTGTGCTGGTTCCACACGACGACGGCGTTGGGCGCGGCCGTGCCGGACGCGCGGGCCGGTTCGGACGGACCGGCCGGGAGCAGGGCCGCGGTTGCCGCGGCGGCGGTGGCGAGGACTGCACTGACACGGGGACGGAGCCGCATGTTCTCTCCTGGGTACGCGCGGGCCGGCCCGGGGTGGGCCGGCCGAGACGTGTCCATTGTGCAGGCATTTGATCCGAAAACGAACTACCCGATAGGCGGGTTCGGCGGAAAAGCGCAGGTCAGCCGCCGCTTGAGGCCTGCCGGAGGGCCCGCACCGCGCTGCGCAGGCACTGCGCCAGGCAGATCGCCTCCAGCGCCGTCATCACCGGCCGGTCCAGCGTGAACTCGTACGAGTCCGGGTTGAAGGAGAACACCCCGGTCGTCGGCGTGATCCGGGCGAACGCCCGGCCGCCCGCGGCCAGCTCGAACCGCCGGTCCGACCACATGCTCGTCTTCAGCACCTCGACGGTGTGCCCGTTCGCCAGCGTGGCGACCGCCCCGTGCACGGGCCGCCACAGCCCCAGCCGCAGCTCGACCACCCGGCCGCCGGAAGGGCCGGTCACCCCGTAGGTGCGCGCCATCATGCCGTGCGTGCGACCCTCCGCCACCACCGTGTCGCGCGGGTCCAGGATCTCGAAGCGCTGCCGCATCGTCCAGAAGTGGTACCGCACCTTCGCCACGACGTGCCCGTTCGCGAGCATGACCGGCGACGTCCCGGTCTGCAGGATCTTGTCCGGCAGGTACAGGGTGCCCGTGAACGGGTCGAGGAGGCCCATACCGTGCACCGTAGGCGGTCCGGGCAAGCTGTCCGGGGTCCGGGCACATCGGCCGTCGCCCATATCGGTTACCGTCGTCACACAGATGTCACCCCTGTCGCCATTGGATGATCGGAGCCTGCCCGGTGTCCTCTCCAGCTGACCCGGGCGGCGGGCCCGCGCGGCGGGACGGCCCGGACCGGGAGATGGTGTCGTTCGTCGCGGTCAGCCTGCTCAGCCTGGTCACCGTGCTGGCACAGGGGGTGCCGGACACGTTCCTGCAGTGGTTCGGCGCGGTGGTGGGCGCGCTGGCCGGCGGGGTCGCCGCGCAGTCCGCCGTGGTGGCGCGGCTGCTCGACCGGGGTTTCGACGTGATCCGGGTGATGCGCACGGTGCGCTGGGAGCGGTTCCGCTGGGTGCTCACCATGCTCGCGCGCACCGTGCTGGGCCTGCTCGTCGCGCTGGCCCTGGTGCTGGTGCTGCCGCGGGCCGTGGACTGGGTGCGGCTGCGCCTCGACGGCTGCCCCCCGCCGGTGGCCCTGCGGCTGGTGACCACCCCGGAGCAGCTGCCGACCGCGCGGGACCTGGCCGACGCGTTCGCCGCGAGCACCGCCGACGGCAACAAGGGCTGCCGCGCCGCGGCCGTCTTCGTGTACGCCGCCGACCCGGTGCTGACCGCCGAGGCCGTCCGGCTCGGCTGGGCCGCCGAGCACCTGCTCGCCCTGGGCCCGCGGCCCGAGCTGTGGCTGCCCGGCTCGACCTACTTCACGGCGGGCCTGGCCGGCCTGCCGGTGGCCGTGGAGATGCGCCCGGTCGCGGCGACGCCCGTGGTGCTGGCGCTGCCCGAGGGCGCGGAGGTGGGCGCCGGTCCGCGTACCCGCACCTGGAGCCAGCTGCTCCAGTCGAGCCGCCGCTACGACTGGTCCGTGGCCCGCCCCGATCCGGCGGTCTCGTTCACCGGCGAGCTGGCGACCCACGCGCTGTACGCCGGACTCGACGGCCTCACCCCGGCGGAGCTGGAACGCCAGCTCGCGGGCGGGCTGGACCGCGGCGGCTACCCGCTCGGCGACGAGTTGAGCCTGCTGTGCCGGCACGCGTCGTCGGCCGGCGGCGCCGTGACCAGCCTGATCGTCACCGAGCAGCAGCTGCTGCGCTACCAGCGGGACCGGGAGCTGGGCGACGCCTGCCCGCCCGGCGGCCGCCGCCCGGCGCTGCGCGCGGTGTACCCGTCCGACACCCTCGGCCTCGACTTCCCCGCCGTGCGCATCGGCTGGGCCGACGCCTCGCCCGAGCAGGACACCCAGGCGCGCGCCTTCCTGTCCTGGCTGGACACCCCGGGCGGGCGGGCCGCGCTGGCGGCGGGCGGGCTGCGCACCCCGCACCCCGGCGGCGACCTGCCCGCGGTCGAGTTCGAGAGCACGCCGCCGTCGGCCTCCAGCCTCGCCACGACCATGGACTCCTACGACCGGGCCCGGCGGCCCGGCCGGGTGCTGCTGGCGCTGGACACCTCCGGCTCCATGGCCGCGCCGGTCGCCGACGGCGGCCGCAGCCGCTACGACGTGGCCGCCGCGGGCATCGCGAACACGCTGCGGCTGCGCGGCCCGGCCGACGAGTTCGGGCTGTGGGCCTTCCCGCACGTGGGCGGCGCGCGCCAGGTGTTCCCCATCGAGAACCGGCAGCTCGCCGAGGCTCAGGTCGAGGACGCGCTGCGGCGCATCCGGCCGCAGGGCCCCACCCCGCTCTACCGCACCATCGCCGACGCCGTGCCCGCCGTGCGGACCGACACCGACGCCGTGCAGGCCCTGGTCGTGCTGACCGACGGCGAGGACACCGGCTCGGGGCTGAGCCGCCGCCAGCTCGTGGACCGGGTACGCGGCCAGGGCGTGCGCGTGTTCGTCGTCGCGGTCGGCGAGGCGAGCTGCGGCGGCGCGCTCGCCGAGGTGGCCGGGGCGACCGGCGGGACCTGCCGCCAGGCCAGCTTCGCCGACCTGGAGGCCACGGTGTCCGACATCTTCTCTCTGCTGTGGAAAGGGGCGTGACCGTGTCGAGTGAGCTGCTGGACGGCATGTTCGACGCCGCCCGCCGGCGCCGGGGCACGCTCACGGGCCTGGGCGGCGTGGCCGCCGGGCTCGTCGTCGGCTACCTCGCCGCCGTCCTGCTGGCGGCGCCCGCACCGGACCCGGCCGCCCTGGAGCCGGGCGAGCTGGTGGTGCTGAGCGGGGCCGACGAGAGCACCGGTGCGCAGCGCCGCGCGCTGATCGAGCAGTGGAACGCCGATCCGCGCCTGCCCGACGCGCGGCTCGTCGAGGTCAGCGGCGGCGCGGACGCGCACCGGGCGGAGATGGTCCGGCGCGCCCAGGCCGGGGACAGGACCGTCGACATCTACAACCTGGACGTCACCTGGACCGCCGAGTTCGCCGACGCGGGCTGGATCCGCCCGCTGGACGAGACCGTCACCGACACCTCGGGCTTCCTGGAGAAGCCGCTGGCGACCTGCCGCTACCACGACAGGCTTTGGGCGCTGCCGTTCAACACCGACGCGGGCCTGCTCTTCTACCACGCAGACCTGACCGGCGACGAGCCGCCGACGAACCTGGCGGGCATCCGTACCGTCACCAACGAGGTGTTCGCCCGCCCCGGCGGTCCGCCCGCCGGGCTGGAGGCGGGCTACACCGGGCAGCTGCGCGACTACGAGGGCCTCACCGTGAACGCGCTGGAGGCGATCTGGGCGGCCGGTGGCGAGGTGGTCGACGCCGACGGCGAGGTGGTCGTCGACTCCCCCGCGACCCGGGCCGCGCTGACGCAGCTCGCGCTCGGCATGACCGAGGGCAACCCGCGTACGGTGCTGCCCGCCTCGCTGGGCTTCGACGAGCGGGCGGGCACGCTGGCCTTCCAGGAGCGCCGGGTGCTGTTCATGCGCAACTGGCCGGTGGCCTACGGCCAGCTCGTCGCGGCCGAGGCCGGGGCCGCGCCGCTGCGCATCGGCACCCAGCCGATCACCGACTCGGTGCTGGGCGGGCAGAACCTGGCCATCGCGTCGGGCAGCGACCAGCCCGAGGCGGCGCGGCGGCTGATCGAGTTCCTGACCGGCGAGCGCAGCCAGCAGCTGCTGTTCGAGCGGGGCGGCTTCGCGGCCACCCGCGAGCTGATCTACCGCGACGCGGCGGTGCGCAAGGCGTTCCCCTACGCCGACGACCTGCTCACGGCGGTGCGGGCGGCCCGGCTGCGGCCGGTGACCCCGCGCTACGCGCAGTTCAGCGAGGTGTTCCGGCGCGGGGTGGGGTACGCGCTGCGCCACGGCGGGCAGCTGCCGGACGGGTTCGCCGACGCGCTGCGCGCGGCCCTGTCCGGAACGCCGGGCGGCCCGAGACTCCCCTGACGGAGGGAGTCCCGGGCCGGGGCCGCGGCTCCCCTGGCGGGAGGAACCGCGGCCGGGCCGGTCACGCCGGCGGGGTGCCCCAGGAGAGCACGCCGCCGACGTAGCCGGGGATCGCGGGCGCGTCCGCGAACGCGGTGTTCGTGCCGCGGCTGTAGTCGTTCAGCTCGTTGAACGCGCTCCAGTCGGACTTGTGCAGGCGCAGCTGGATCTCGCCGGTCGAGGCCCCGGCGGCGAGCGTGCCGCCGGTGAAGGTGACCTCGACGTAGGTGTCCGCGCCGGTCACCGGGCTGGACAGGTTCACCACGGTGGTGCGCACGTTCGCGCAGCCGAGCTGGGCCCAGTCGCAGTAGACGCTGACCCCGCTCGCGCCGTCCCGGTTCAGGTAGTACCGGGCGGTGACCGTGGTCAGGCCGACGGACGAGGTCGAGCTGTTGACCACCTGGAGCCCGAACCGGATCGAGTTGTCCGCCGGGGCGCTGTCGTTGTTCTTGTAACGCACGGTCAGCGCACCGCCGGTGGGCGCGGGCAGCGTGGTCGCGGTGATCGGCCCCGCCGCCGCCGACTGGTCCCCGGCGGTGTTGCGGGCGCGCACCGTGTACGAGTACGCGGTGTTCGGGCTCAGCCCCGTGTCGGTGTACGACGTCCCCGTCACCACGGCCACCTGCACGCCGCCGCGGGAGACCGCGTAGCTCGCGGCTCCGGTCACCGGATCCCAGCTGATGGTGACCGAGCTGCTGGTCGTCGCCGTGGTGCGCAGGTTCTGCGGCGGCGACGGGGGCACTACGTCCCCCGGCTGGGTCGTGCCGGTGACCGCCGCCGAGGCGGCCGAGACGTTCCCGGCGGCGTCGCGAGCACGCACCGTGTACTGGTACGCCGTGGCCGGGGTCAGCCCGCTGTCGGTGTAGGACGTGGTCGCGGCCGTGCCGAGCAGGGTCGTGCCGCGGTACACGTCGTACCCGGTCACGCCGACGTTGTCGGTGGACGCGTCCCACGCCAACGCCACGCTGTTCTGCGTGGTCCCGGTGACCCGCGGGTTGGCGGGCACGGTCGGCGCGGCGGTGTCCACCGGCTGGCCGCCGACCAGGTAGTCGGTGGTCGCGTCGAGGTAGGTGGCGACCCAGACCAGCGGCGCGTTCCAGTTGATCGTGTTCTCCTTGGAGCCCCACGCGTCGGGCGCGGTGTTCTTCGGCGCGTACGACTTCGCCGCCGGGCGGCCCGTGGGCGTGGCCGGATCGTTGATCAGCTCGTTGTTCGGCCCGCCGGCCAGCCACCCCTTCGGGTACGCCAGCCCCGGGTACCTACCCCACGCCCAGCGGTCGTGCAGGTCGGTCTCGTAGAACTCGCCGTAGCCGGTGACGTAGGACAGCCGCATGGCGTTGTTGCCCATCAGGTAGTCCATCGACCGGTTCAGCGCCTTGAGGTAACCGAGGTTGCTCGACAGGTCGAACGCGACGCCGAGCACCAGCATCCGGTTGGCGATGAACGAGTTCGAGCCCCACGGGTACGCCGACGCGCCGCTGATCAGCGACGGGTAGCCCTCGCCGTTGAGCGTGGTGACGATCTGGTCCGCGAACGCGCGCACGTTCGCCCGCATCGTGGTCAGATCCGCGGCGGGCAGGTCGTTGCTCACGCTGACCAGCGACAGCGTGCCGGTCGCGGCCACCTCGGCCCAGTCGAACTGCCCCATCTCCCGGTAGTGCGGCGAGCCGGTCACCGCGCTCCGGTAACCGCCGACCGCGCTGTCGGACCGCTTGAGCGCGGTCAGGTACAGCTCGGCGGCCGCGGCGTACCGGTCGTCGCTGTTCTTGGTGTCGCCGTAGTCGCCGCCGCCCTCGGCGTCGGAGGCCGTGGCGTAGTCCACGTTCGGCTGCGCCTCGGCCCTGGTCCAGGCGTCCTTCGCGCTCGACCACAGCGTGCTCGCCCGCGCCGCGTCGTACGGCGCCAGCACCCGCGCGAGCTGCGCGTTGGTCCGCGCGACGGCGTACGTCGCGTTGGTCGACGGGCCCATCGCCGACCGCGCCAGCCCGTTCTCCTGGTCGACCGAGGTCACCGGGAACGCGCTCCACGCGTGGTTGTGCACCTTGTGCGAGGCCAGGCCGCTCGACGGCAGCAGGCCCGACATCCAGCGCGAGCCGAACTCGACCTCGTCCAGGATGTCCGGCCGCCCGTTGGCCAGCTCCGGGATCGCCAGCGACCCGTCCGGGTACGCCGTCGGCCGCCGCTCCAGCAGGTTGAGCAGCGTCCACGCCGACACCGCGTGGTTGACCGCGTAGATGCCGAAGTCGCCCGCGTCGGCCCAGGAGTAGCGCACGTTGAGCCGCTGGCTGCCGCACCAGCTGTTGTAGCAGGGCGCCGACTCGTCGCCGGGGTGCAGCGCGGCGTGCGCGTGCCCGGCGTTCTGCAGGTACTGGCCCTCGACGGCGCTGCCCATGCGGTGGAAGTAGAAGTACTGCATGGCCTCCTTGCCGAGGGCCGGGTAGAGCGAGCTGGCCGAGATCGAGAACGGCACGCTGGTGCCCGCGCCGTCGACCCACAGCACGTAGCTGCCGGGCGTGGTCAGCGCGCTGAAGTCGGCCTTGTGCACGGTGTCGCCGGAGGCACGGTCACTGCCGTACACGGTGGTGGTGCCGGAGGCGACGACGGCACCGCCGGAGGCCTGGCGCACCTGCCAGGCGCGGGCGCTACCGCCGGTCACCACCGTAGCGATCTTGTCGGCGCCGGTGAGGTAGCCGATCTGGTTCACGCGGACCGGGCTGGTGTCCACGTCGGCGGACGCGGGCGCGGTCGGCAGCAGCGGGAAGAGCAGGGCGGCGACGGCGGCCGCGGCGATCGCCGCGCGCACGTGCCGGGACGGGAGGCGTCTCATCGGTGGCTCCTGTGATCGGGGGAGGAGTCTGCGGTGGACAGCGAGACAGACCGGCCGGCGGCGGGAAGGGAGCCTGCCGCCGGCCGGGGTTTCCGGGTGCTCGACGTGATCTCCCCGGCGGAGGCCCGCCGGGGAGATCCGAGCAGGTGCGGGTCCCGGCACGCCGGGCCCCGCGAGCCGTCACGGGACGGCGAGGGCGCAGCTGGTCACGGTGATCGTGCCGGTGCCGTTCGCGACGAACCCGAACGAGGCCTTGCCCGAGGGCGCCAGCGCGCCGTTGTGCGGCGCGTTGGTGACGGTGCTGCCGCTGCGGACGCCGTTCCACAGGTTGCTGATCGTCAGCGTCGACGGGATGTTCAGCACCACGGCCCAGCCGACCGAGCTGCTGGTGCTGGTGTTGGTCACGGTGACCTCACCCTGCATGCCGCCCTGCCAGCTGCCGGTCACCAGCAGGGTCGCGGTGCAGCCGCCCCCGCCGCCCCCGCCGCCGGAGGTGGTGCCGGTGACCGCCGACGACGCCGCGGAGACGTTGCCCGCCGCGTCGCGCGCCCGCACCGTGTACTGGTACGCCGTGGAGGCGGCCAGGCCGGTGTCGGTGTAGGTCAGGCCGGAGACGGTGGCCACCTTGGTGCCCGCGCGGTAGACCTCGTACGCGGTGACGCCGACGTTGTCGGTGGCCGCGTTCCAGGCCAGCGAGACCGAGCTGCTGGTCACGCCGGTGGTACGCAGGCTCGACGGCGCGGACGGGGCGATGGTGTCGCCGGTGCCGCCCCCGCCGCCGTACACGTCGGCGAGGTTGTAGCCGGTGCTGCTGCTGGCGCCGCCCAGCCGGACCTGGTGGTCGAGGCTGACGAACTTGTTCTGGTGCTGCCACAGCGCCGGCTTGAGCAGGTTGAGCTTGGCGGTGTCCCAGGTGGCCCAGTCGTCGAGCAGCAGGCCGCCGGTGTCACCCGAGTTCGGGTTGAGCACCCAGAACGTGTGGTGCAGCTTGTTCTCCGCGATCAGGTCGCGCAGCGCGGTCATCCACTTGTCCTGGCGGGCGTCCTGGCCGAGCCGGCCGCCCCACTCGCCGATCAGCAGCGGCGAGATGTTGTCCTCGTGGAGGTAGAACCAGTTCGGCCGCCACACGTCGTTGGTCAGCGACGCCTTGTCGAACGTGCCCTGGAACCACGGCTGCTCGTACACCAGCGGGCCGTAGTCGTGCGGCGAGTACATCAGCTGGTCCTGGTTGGCGCCCAGGTTGACCGGGTAGTCGCGCGCGCCGCGCAGGTTGCCGCCCCACCAGTTGTAGAAGTAGTTGGGCGTCAGGTCCGGGTCGGTGTTCGGGGAGTTCCAGGTCTCACCCGGCCGCGGGTAGACCTCGATGCCCTCGCACAGGATCAGCACGTTGGGGTTGATCGCCAGGATCCGGTTGCCCGCCGTCTGGCAGGCGTACTTGAAGTTGTCCTGGTCCGTGCTGTTGTCCCACTTGGCCCGCGGCGGCGAGTTGGGCGTGCCGTGCGGCTCGTTCTTGATGTCCATCGCGACGATGGTGTCGTTGTTCTTGTACCGAGCGGTGACCCACTCCCACGCCTGGTAGAACTGCTCGGTCGTGATCGTGCCCTTCCACCACACCGGGTAGATGTGGCCGGAGTTGTCGGCCTCGGCGCTGTGCACGTCCAGCATGACCTTCAGGCCGAACTGCTCGCACAGCTGCAGCCAGTAGTCGAAGATCTGCAGGTTGTTCTTGCCGGCCAGCTCCGGGTTGGCGTACGTGTTCACGTTCGGCGCGGCGACCGTCTGGCCGTTCTTCCACTCCAGCAGCAGCTGGGTCGAGATCGGCACCCGGACGATGTTCATGCCGCGGTCGGCCATGCCCTTGGTGATGGTGGTGATGTTGCCCGACCACAGGCCGTGGAAGACCCGCTCGGAGGCGTTGAAGCCGAACCAGTTGACACCGGTCATCCACACCTGGTTGCCGGCCTCGTCGAGCACCTTGTTGCCCTGGACGTGCAGCCAGTCCTTCTCCGGCACGGCCGCGGCGGCGGTGGTCGGGGCGAGCACGGCCGCGCCGGCCGCCAGCATGGTCGCCAGCGTGGCCAGTGCGAGGGGTACGCGCAGCCGGGAGCGGCGCCCCGGCCTTTCTCTGAGTGCCATGGAGGAACCTTCCGGGAACGGTGACGCCGGTGGCGATCGGAGCCACCGGCAGGACGGGAGCGCTCCCATCCACGGCCCGGATCGGGCCGCGCTCCCCCGGCCGGGCACCGGGGGCCGCGCGGCCGCGAACAACCCGAGGAGGCGGGGCTGATCGGGATCCCGACACCCTTCGCGCGAGGTCCGATGTGGTACGGACATCGACGACAGTGAACGGGAGCGCTCCCATTTGTGTTGGAGCGTAAAGGTCCCTTAACCCGCGCGCAACAGTCTCCGTCAATCTCGTCGTTCCCGGCTGCCGGTCGCGTGGTCGAGAACGGGGTTGTCCCGGAGAGCGCTCTCCGGGCATCATCTCCGCCATGCGCAGCATCACCAAGCCGGTCCTGTCCGGCACCGACATCGCCCGGCTCATCCGGGACGGCCTCGGCGAGCAGGCCGTCGTCACCGGTCACGAGGAGTTCACCGACGGCTTCTTCAACGCCGCCCACGCGGTGCGGCTGGCCGACGGGCGGGAGGTCGTGCTCAAGGTCGCCCCCGACGCCGGGCTGACCGTGCTGACGTACGAGGTGGACCTGATGCACACCGAGATCGAGTTCTTCCGCCGCGCGGCCGGCGCGGGCGTGCCGCTGCCCCGGATGTGGCACGCCGACCCCGAGCGCGGCGTCATGGTCATGGAGCGGCTGCGCGGCGTCTCGTTCGAGCAGGCGAAGAAGACCATGGACCCGGCGCATGTGCTGGAGATCCGGCGCGAGCTGGGCCGGATCAGCGCCGCGATCACCGCCGTGCCCGGCGAGCGCTTCGGCTACCCGCGCCGCGACGGGCGCACCCGCTCGGGCTCCTGGCGGGAGTCGTTCCTCCAGTACATCGAGGACATCCTGGGCGACGCGACCGGTTCGGACCGGCCGCTGCCCCGGCCCGCCGCCGAGATCCGCGAGCTGGTGCACCGGCACGCGCCGCTGCTCGACGAGGTGACCGCCCCGGCGCTGGTCCACTTCGACCTGTGGGACGGCAACGTCTTCGTCGTCGCCGACGGTGACGGCTGGCGCGTCGAGGGCATCATCGACGGCGAGCGCGCCTTCTACGGCGACCCGGTCGCCGAGCTGGTCTCGCTGGTCTCGTTCGTGCCCGAGGCCGAGGCGGCGGCGGTGCTCGACGGTTTCCTGGGCCGGGCGCTGACCCCGTCCGAGCAGATCCGGCTGTGGCTCTACCGCAGCTACCTGTGGCTGATCCTGATCGCCGAGACGGCGGTGCGCGGCTACCCCGAGAAGGAGAACGCCGAGCTGATGGCCTTCGCCACCGGGATGCTCAGCAGCGACCTGGCCGAGCTGGCCGCGGTGTGAAAGTTACAGGGGTGACCGCTGTGGCATTCGTGATCACCCTGGCATGGATCAGGCCCGGCTGGGTGTTTGATAGGTGTCATGAGCACTCCGGCGATCCTGACCGTGGACGACGATCCCGCCGTCTCCCGGGCGGTGGCACGCGACCTGCGCCGCCACTACGGCGAGACCTACCGCGTGGTGCGGGCCGCCTCCGGGGCCGAGGCCCTGGACGCGCTGCGTGAGCTGAAGCTGCGCGGCCAGCAGGTGGCCCTGCTGCTGGCCGACTACCGGATGCCGCAGATGAACGGCATCCAGTTCCTGGAATCGGCGATGGACCTCTACCCGCAGGCCCGCCGGGTGCTGCTGACCGCGTACGCCGACACCGACGCGGCGATCAACGCCATCAACCTCGTCGATGTCGACCATTACCTGCTCAAGCCGTGGAATCCGCCGGAGGAGCGCCTCTACCCCGTCTGCGACGAGCTGCTCCAGGCCTGGCAGTCGACCCCGGCAGCAGCCGCCGCCGAGCTGCGCGTGGTCGGGCACCGCTGGTCCGCGCACTCGTACAAGCTGCGCGACTTCCTGGCCCGCAACCTGGTGCCGTTCCGCTGGTACGTCGCCGACGACCCGGAGGGGGCCCGGCTGCTGGAGGCGGCCGGGGTCACCGCCGACGACGTGCCGCTCGTGGTCACCACCGAGGGCAAGACGCTGGTCCAGCCGGACACGGCGACGCTGGCCGGCAACATCGGCCTGACCACCCAGCCCGCGTCCGACTTCTACGACGTGATCGTCATCGGGGCCGGTCCGGCCGGGCTCGGCTCGGCCGTGTACGCCGCCTCCGAGGGCCTGCGCACGGTGCTCGTCGAGCGCCGGGCCACCGGCGGGCAGGCCGGGCAGAGCAGCCGCATCGAGAACTACCTCGGCTTCCCCGACGGCGTCTCCGGCGCGCAGCTCACCGACCGGGCCCGGCGGCAGGCGCTCAAGTTCGGCGCCGAGCTGCTCTCGGCCCGCGAGGTGACCGCCCTGGAGACCTGCGGCTCCGCCCGGGTGGTGCACTTCGCCGACGGCACCCGCATCGCCGCGCACAGCGTCGTGCTGGCTACAGGTGTGTCGTACCGGATGCTCGACGTGCCCGGCTGCGCCGACCTGACCGGCCGCGGGGTGTACTACGGCTCCGCCGCCACCGAGGCTCCCGGCTGCAAGGACCAGGAGGTCTACATCGTCGGCGGGGCCAACTCGGCCGGCCAGGCCGCCGTCTACTTCAGCCGGTACGCCAGCCGCGTGCACATCCTCATCCGGGGCGAGGACCTGCGCCGGTCCATGTCGCGCTACCTGATCGACCAGATCGAGGCCATCGAGAACATCGACGTGCACCCGTTCACGCAGGTCGAGCGCGGCGAGGGCGAGGAGCACCTGGAACGGCTGGTGCTGACCGACAACCGGACCGGCGACCAGACCGCGGTGGACGCGTCCTACCTGTTCATCTTCATCGGCGCCGAGCCCGGCACCGACTGGCTCGACGGCGTGATCGACCGCGACCCGCACGGCTTCGTGCTCACCGGCCCGGACCTGCTCGCGGGCGGCAAGCGACCGGCCGGATGGCCGCTGCAGCGCGACCCGTACCACCTGGAGTCCAGCGTGCCGGGCGTGTTCGCCGCCGGAGACGTGCGGTCCGACTCGGTCAAGCGCGTCGCCTCCGCCGTCGGCGAGGGCGCGATGGCCATCTCACTCGTACACCGCTATCTGGAGGGGCAGTGACCACCGAACTCACCCCCGCACTCCTGAGGACCCTGTTCCTCTTCGAGGCCCTAGACGACGAGCAGATCGACTGGCTCGCCGAGCACGGCCGGATCGAGTGCATCCCGGCCGGCCCGATCTACACCGAGGGCGACGAGGCGACCTGCTTCTACGTCCTGCTCACCGGCACCGTCGCGATCAGCCGCCTGGTGCACGGCGACCACGTCGAGGTCAGCCGCACCGACCAGCGCGGCGTGTACGCCGGAGCCATGCAGGCGTACCTCGGGGAGCGGGTGCCGCAGCGCTACGCCAACTCGCTGCTGGCCATCAGCGACGTCGAGGTGTTCGTGCTGCCCTCGGAGCAGTTCGCGCACATGATGCGCGACTGGTTCCCGATGGCGATGCACCTGCTGGAGGGCCTGTTCTTCGGCATGCGCAGCATGCAGACGGTCATCGGCGAGCGGGAGCGGCTGCTGGCGCTGGGTTCGCTGTCGGCGGGTCTGACGCACGAGCTGAACAACCCCGCCGCGGCCGCCGTGCGCGCCACCGCGGTGCTGCGCCAGCGGGTCGCCGGGATGCGGCACAAGCTGTCCCTGATCGCCGACGGCCGGCTGGACGGCACCAAGCTGCGGCAGCTGGTGGACCTGCAGGAGGAGGCGGTCAAGCGGATCGACGCCGCACCGCAGCTCACCCCGGTGCAGACGTCCGACGCCGAGGACACCCTTGCCGACTGGCTGGAGGAGCGCGACATCACCGGAGCGTGGGACATCGCCCCGACACTGGTCGCGGGCGGCGTGGACCAGGAGTGGCTGCAGCAGGTCTCCGACACGGTCGGCGAGGAGAACTTCGAGTCGGCGGTGCGCTGGCTGACCTACACCCTGGAGACCGAGCTGCTGATGGGTGAGATCGAGGACTCGGTCACCCGCATCTCCGGCCTGGTCGCCGCCGCCAAGCAGTACTCGCAGCTGGACCGCGCCCCCTACCAGGAGGTCGACGTCAACGACCTGGTCAAGGCGACGCTGGCCATGTTCGCCGGCAAGCTCGGCAAGGGCGTGAACGTGGTCAAGGAGCTGGACCGCTCGCTGCCGAAGATCCCCGCGTACGCCGCCGAGCTGAACCAGGTGTGGACCAACCTGATCGACAACGCGCTGGGCGCGATGGGCGGGACCGGCACGCTCACCGTGCGCACCGGCCGCGAGAACGGCAACGTCTACGTCGAGGTGGGCGACACGGGGCCGGGCATCGACCCGGTGATCCGGCCGCGCATCTTCGAGCCGTTCTTCACCACCAAGCCGGTCGGCGAGGGCACCGGCCTGGGCCTGGACATCTCGTACCGGATCGTGGTCAACAAGCACCACGGCGACATCCGGGTGGAGTCCGCGCCCGGCGACACCCGCTTCCGGGTGCTGCTGCCGATCGAGGCGCCGGCCGAATAGGTCACCTCCCGCCGAAGATCGCTGTCTCGTGTCAGAACACGCGGTTAAACCGCAGGTTGTGACACGTGACAGCGATCTTGCCAGTCGGCCGCCAAGCTACGCCGTCGCGAACTCCTCCGCCGGGACGGAGCGGATCAGCGCGGACAGCTCGGCCGGGCTGGGACCGGACGGGGCGTCGCGGTGCTCCAGCACGGACTGCAGGATCTCCCCCGCGCGTACGGCCGTCGCCGACAGCAGCGACGACGTGATGCCGTGCGTGTGCTCGGTGCCGCCCTGCAGGTAGATGCCGCAGCCCAGCTCCGCACCGGTGGACAGCCGGTAGTCGCGCCCGGCGGCCAGGCGGCCGTGCTCGTCGCGGCGCACGTGCGCGGCCAGCTCACCGAGCAGCGCGGACGGGTCGGCCTGCCGGTAGCCGGTCGCGCAGACCATGATGTCCGCGTCCAGCTCGCCCTGCTCGCCCGTGATCAGCGAGGAGATCCCGACGCGTACCCGATCGCCAAGATCTTCGGCCCCGGTGACCCGGCTGGCGTTGAACATCCGCAGCCGCTCCCGGCCCAGCACCTTCTCCTGGTACATCCGCCGGTAGAGGTCGTTGATCAGGTCGAGGTCCACCACGGAGTAGTTGGTGCCCCGGTGGTAGTCGAGCAGCAGCTGCTTGGTCTGCGCCGGGGCGGTGTAGAAGTCGTCCACGGCGCCCGGGTCGAAGATGCGGTTGGCGAACGGGCTGTCGTCGGCCGGGCTGTACCCGTAGCGCGAGAAGACGGAGCACACCTCCGCCTGCGGGAAGCGCTCGTGCAGGAACGCGGTCGCCTCGGCGGCGCTCTGCCCCGCCCCGACCACCACGAAGCGCCGCGCGCCGGTCCACTGGTCGACCTGGCGCAGCAGGTCGTGGCTGTGCCATACCCGCGGTGACGGCTGCACGCCCGCGGGCAGCTCGGGACGCAGGCCGGTCGCGAAGACCACGTTGCGGGCGCGCAGCGCGATCGCGGTACGCGGCCCCTGCGCGATGACGTTGAGGTACGCCGCGCGGCCGTTCTCGTACACCGGGTGCACGTCGACGACCTCGTGTCCGTAGCGCACCACGTCGCCGACCTGCCGCGCCGCCCACTCCAGGTAGTCGTGGAACTCGACGCGCAGCGGGAACAGGTTCTTGTGGTTGATGAAGTCGATCAGCCGGCCACGGCTGTGCAGGTAGCACAGGAAGCTGTAGCGGCTCGCCGGGTTGCGCAGGGTGACCAGGTCCTTCATGAACGAGACCTGCATGGTCGCGTCGTCGAGCAGCATGCCGCGGTGCCAGCCGAACTCGGCCTGCCGCTCCAGGAAGACGGCGCTGACCGGGACGGGACTCTCGTCGGCGGCGATGGCCAGGGCCAGGTTGGACGGCCCGAACCCCACGCCCACGATGTCGTGGATGACGTCTGCACCGGAACCGAGCGTGAAGTCTGGCATTTCCGTCCTATCCCTAAGCGTCGCCGATAGCCCTCTTGGACTATGACTTAGGTTAGGCTAACCTACTGCCCGCGCCTTGCCAATACGGGGTCGTGGCTGATGCCGGTCGTGAATGGATCGATGATCTATATCGGTAAATTAGGCAAGGCAACCCTCAGTGTCAAGCGAGCGCGGCGTTCATTCGCCCGTCAATCGCACAGATGCCGCGGCACCAGCCCGAGCAGTTCCGTCGCGCGGGACAGGTCGAGCGGCACGGCCCGGCCCGGGAACGCGATCCGGCGCGGCACACCCGGGTGGAAGCGGTCCAGCAGGTCCTCGGTCGGCAGCGCGGCCAGCGTCTGCGGCGCGGCCACCAGGATGACGTGGCAGCCGGTGAGCGGCCGGGTCAGCGCCAGCAGGTTCGCGGTCGCCGCGTCCCGGTCCTCCAGGTACGCCCACAGCGACCGCGCACCTTCCACCGGCTCGCCGCGGTAGCGCTCGGCATAGACCGGCAGGCGCTCGGCCAGCCCGCCGAGCAGCGGGAAGCGCAGCACGACGACGGTCATCCCGTACCGCCGGTTGATCATCTCGCCGATCTGCTCGTCGACCTGCTTGCTCAGCGCGTACGGATCGGCGGCCAGCAGCGGGTGCGCCTCGTCCAGCGGCAGGTAGTGCGGGGCGAGCGGCCGCGGCGCCCAGGCGAACCCGTACGCCGACTGGCTGCCGGCCAGCACGGCCCGGGTCACGCCCGCCTGCGCCGCCTCCTCCAGCACCGTGAACGTGCCGCGTGTGTTGCCGCCGAACACCTGCTCGGCCGTGCCGAGCGTGGGCGCCGGGATCGCGGCGCAGTGCACCACCGCGTCCACGCCCGACAGCGCGTCGCGCACCGCCGCCGCGTCGCCGCTGTCCCCCACCACGACCCGGTCCGCCTTCAGATCGCCGGGATCGCGCAGGTCGAACGCGGTGGCGGCGATCCCCTCCCGCGCGAGCAGGTCCAGCGTTACCCGGCCGAGCCGCCCGGCGGCACCGGTCACCAGCACCCGGTTCACGATCCGCACCGCCGACTGCCCCGCGCTCCGCTCATGCCTCGTTTCTACCCGGCCGCGCCGATGCCCGGCCCACCGCCCGACTGTTCAGCGAACCTTCAGGTGGAGGCGGGGCATGCGGTGGAGGCACCGTGGCATGCTGGAGAGTCCGACTTTCAGATGAGGAGTGCCGGTGTCGACTGGCGAGGCCGTACAGGCCGTTCCCGCGCGGCGGTCGCTGCGGCCGCTGCTGTTCGGTCTGGCCGTGACCACGGTCCTGGGCCTGCTGTTCGGGGTGCCCTGGTGGACGCTGCTCGCGTCCGGCGCGCACTGGCCCACGCCCGTCGTGGTCGGCGGCACCGTGCTGTTCGGCGGGTTCGCGCTGGCCTTCCCGTTCCTGATGTTCCAGGGCCACTCGCGCGGCAGGGACTGGGCGTCGCGGATCGCGGACACCACCCTCGGCGTGGTCTGGGTGCTGTTCACCTGGGCGATCCTGGGCAACGTGCTGCGGGCCGGGCTCGCGCTGGGCGGGGTCGCCGACCCGCTGCGGTCGCGGATCACCGCGGCCGCCGTCGCCGCGGTCTCGCTGGTGCTGGTCGTCTGGGGGTACGCCGAGGCGATGCGGGTGCCCCGGGTGCGCCGGGTCGAGGTGGCCCTCCCCCGGCTCGGCAAGGGGCTCGACGGCCTGAAGGTGGTGCTGCTGACCGACACGCACTACGGCCCGATCGAGCGTTCGCGCTGGTCGGCGGGGGTGACCGAGGCGGTCAACGCGCTGGAGCCGGACATCGTCTGCCACACCGGCGACATCGCCGACGGCACCGTCGCCCAGCGCCGGGCCATGGCCGCCCCGCTCGGCGAGATCAGGGCGAAGCTGGCGCGGGCGTACGTCACCGGCAACCACGAGTACTACGGCGAGGCCGAGGGCTGGCTCGGGCACATGGCCGAGCTGGGCTGGGAGTGCCTGCACAACCGGCACCTGGTGGTGGAGCGCGGCGGCGACCGGCTGATCGTGGCCGGCGTGGACGACATCACGGCCGCCCACTCGCGCACCGGCCACTCCATGGACCACGCGGCCGCCCTCGCCGGCACCGACCCCGAGCTGCCCGTCCTGCTGCTGGCCCACCAGCCCAAGCAGATCGCCGACGCGGTCCGCCACGGTGTCGACCTCCAGATCTCCGGCCATACCCACGGCGGCCAGATCTGGCCCTTCCACTACCTGGTCAAGCTGGACCAGCCCGCCGTGCAGGGCCTGACCCGCCACAGCGAGCGCACGCAGCTCTACACCAGCCGCGGCACCGGCTTCTGGGGCCCGCCCCTGCGCATCTTCGCCCCCAGCGAAATCACCGAACTGACCCTCCGCGCCGCCTGAAGATCCTCCGACTTGCCTGGCAATCGGGCGTATCTTGGGCGCGCATTCGCCCACTTGCCAGGCAAGTCGGATGATCGTGCCGGCGGTCAGGCGTCGGTGGGGCCGGCTTCGCGTTTGGCTTTGGCGCGGCGTTTGCCCTCGTGCATGGCCTGGACGCGGGCGATGGGGATGGTGTGGCCCTCCTCGACCAGGTCGGCGGGCAGCGCCTGCGGGGCGGGCATGCAGTCCGCCCACGGGTCGCGCTCGGCGACCAGGCCGGGCACGGTGCGCACGGTGAAGTCGGCGGGGGTGACGTTCTCCACCTCGGACCAGGACACCGGGAACGACACCGGCAGGCCGGGGCGGATCCGGGGACTGTAGGCCGCCACGACCGTGGCGCCGCCGGAGCGGGTCGCATCGAGGAAGACCTTGCCGTGGCGGTCCTCGCGGATGAACGCGGTGGTGGCCAGCTGCGGGTCGAGGCGTTCGGCGCGGGCGGCCACGGCCCGGGTCGCGGCGGCGACGTCCTCGGGACCGGCGGCGCCGTCCAGCGGCACGAACACGTGCACGCCCTTGCTGCCGCTGGTCTTGACCGCGCCGTCCAGCCCGCAGCCGGCCAGCGCACGGCGTACCAGCAGGGCGCCCTGCACCGCCAGGTCGAAGTGCGCGCCCTCCGGCGGGTCGAGGTCGAGGATGAGGTGGGTCGGCCGGTCCGGCGCCGAGGCCAGGGCCAGCGCGGCGTGGTACTCGACCGCGCGCTGGTTGGCGAACCAGATCAGGGTGCGCCGGTCGTCGCAGAGGGCGTAGGTGACGTCGCGGTGCGACGCCTCGGCCCACACCGTCACCGAGCGCACCCAGTCCGGCGTGTACTTGGGCAGGTTCTTCTGCATGAACGGCGGCTGCCCCGGGCGGACCCGCATCACCGACAGCGGCCGGTCGCGCAGCACGGGGACCATCCGCTCGTGCACCGCGTCCAGGTAGTCCACCAGGTCGCGTTTGGTCGCCCCGGCCCCGTCGAACAGGGGCTGGTCGAGGTTGGTCAGCTCCACGCCGTCGCGCGTCTCACCGTCACGGGCCATGTGATCACCATTACCCGGTCCGGGCGCCCCGTCAACGCGAGTACGGAAAACGTCAACCAGGCCTGTCATACGCCTCCGTCCGGCGGGGACGGTGACCCTTCCGCGGGGAGGGGGCAGGGGCTACATTAAGGTTGCTTAGGTAAGGCTTGCCTATATTGACGGTTGTTTGAGGAGGCACCCCATGCGGGCCGCGATGTTCGGATATCAGACCTGGGGCCACCGCACGCTCCAAGCGCTGCTGGAGGCGCCGGATCTGGAGGTCGTCCTCGTCGTCACGCATCCGAAGAGCGACCACGCATACGAGCGCATCTGGAGCGACTCCGTCGCCGAACTGGCCGTCGCCCACGGCGTACCCATGCTGGAGCGGAGCCGGCCCGACGACGACGAGCTGTTCACGCAGCTCAAGGAGGCGGAGCCGGACGTCATCGTGGCCACCAACTGGCGCACCTGGATCCCGCCGCACATCTTCAACCTGCCCCGCCACGGCACGCTGAACATCCACGACTCGCTGCTGCCGAAGTACGCCGGGTTCTCGCCGCTGATCTGGGCGCTGCTCAACGGTGAGCCCGAGGTCGGCGTCACCGCGCACATGATGGACGACACCCTCGACGCGGGCGACATCGTGCTGCAGTGGCCGGTGCCCGTCGGCGAGCGCGACACCACCGTCGACCTGTTCCACAAGACGCTCGACCTGTTCGGCCCGATCACCGTCGAGGGCCTGCGCCTGATCGCCTCCGGGCGCACCGACTGGACCCCGCAGGACCGTACCCAGGCCAGCTTCTTCCACAAGCGCGCCGACGAGGACCTGCGCATCGACTGGACGTGGACCGCCGAGGAGCTGGACCGCCTGGTCCGCGCCCAGTGCGACCCGTACCCGAACGCGTACACCTACTACCGGGGGCAGCGCGTCCGCGTCGTCAAGGCGTCGGTCTCGCAGGCCGTGTACGGCGGCACCCCGGGCCGGGTCTTCTACCGCGAGGGCGACGGCGTCGCGATCGTCGCGGGCGCCGAGGCACGGCGGGGGAAGAGCAAGGGCCTGGTCATCGAGCGGGTACGCCTCGACGACGGCACCGAGCTGGCCGCCACCGACCTGTTCCGGACCATGGGCGGCTACCTGGGACACTTCCCGTCGTGACCGAGCTGACCGAACTGCTGTCCGAACTCGTCCGCGTGCCGAGTGTGGGCGGGACCCCGGCCGAGGCGGGCATCCAGGCGATGCTCGCCGAGTGGATGCGCGAGACCGGCCTGGAGGTCGACCTCTGGGAGCTGCCGCTGGAGCGGCTCACCGCCGATCCCGCGTTCCCGGGCATGGAGGTGCCGCGCGAGCGCGCGTACGGGCTGGTCGGGCGCCTGCCCGGCACGGGTGGCGGCCGGTCGCTGATGTTCAACGGGCACGTCGACGTGGTGCCGCCCGGCGACCTGGCGGCGTGGACGGACGACCCGTTCTCCGGCCGGGTCGAGCAGGGCCGCGTCTACGGCCGGGGCGCCTGCGACATGAAGGGCGGCCTGGTCGCCGCGCTGCTCGCGGTCAAGCAGCTCAGGCAGGCCAGGCTGCGCGGCGACGTGCTGGTCGCCTGCGTGGTGGGCGAGGAGGACGGCGGCCTGGGCACGTACGGGCTGCTCGATCGCGGCTGGCGGGCCGACGCGTGCGTCATCCCCGAGCCGACCGGCCTGGCCGTGGTGCCCGCCAACGCCGGGGCGCTGACCTTCCGGCTGCGCGTGACCGGACAGTCCACCCACGCCGCCCGCCGGACCGGAGGCGTCAGCGCGGTGGAGAAGTTCCTGCCCGTCTTCGCCGCGCTGCGCGAGCTGGAGGCGGCCCGCAACCGCGACGTCGACCCGCTGATGCACGCCTGGGACCTGCCGTACGCGCTGGAGATCGGCACCGTGCACGCGGGCGACTGGTCGTCCTCGGTGCCCGGCGAGCTGGTCGCCGAGGGCCGCTACGGCGTGGCGCTGGACGAGAGCCCGGCGCGGGCCAAGGCTGCGCTGGAGGCGGCCGTCGCCGCGGCCTGCGCCGCCGACCCGTGGCTGGCCGCGCACCCGGTGACGGTCGAGTGGTGGGGCGGGCAGTTCGCCCCCGCCCGCAACCCCGACCCGGCCCTGACCGAGGCGCTGGCCGCCGCGACCGGCACCGAACCGGCCCGCTGGGGCGCGCCGTACGGCAGCGACCTGCGGCTGCTCGCCGCGGCGGGCATCCCGGCGGTCCAGTACGGACCGGGCGACATCGACCTCGCCCACGCCCCCGACGAGTACGTGCCGGTCGACGAGGTGGCGCAGGTGAGCGCGACCCTGGTCCGGCTGGCCACGACCCACTGCGGCTGACCGGTGCCGGCCCCGTGACCGGCCCCGACGCGCATCGCGGGCAGCCCACGGACCGGGCGCCCGCCAACCCCGCGGCCCGCCGCCGCACCCCTGAAGGAGTGGACATGTCCCAGCTCACCGGCGGCCGCGTGCTGCGCCGGGCCCTGCGCGAGCAGGCGGGCCGGATCACCGGCAGCGCCGTGCTCAGCACCGGGCACCAGGCCGGCGAGGCCCTGGTCCCGGTGGTGATCGGCGTGGTGGTGGACCGGGCCGTGGGCACCGGCTCGCCGGAGTCGCTGCTGCTGTGGATCGGCGTGCTGGCGGCGGTGTTCGTCACGCTGTCGTTCAGTTTCCGGTTCGGCGCCCGGCTCGGTGAGCGCGCCGCCGAGCAGGCCGGGCACCGGCTGCGGGTACGCGTCACCGAACGGGTCCTCGACCCGCGCGGCGGCGCCGACACCGGCCGCCTGCCCGGCGCGCTGGCCAGCATCGCCACCGGCGACGCGGGCCGGGTCGGCATGGTCGCGCTGGTGCTGCCGCTCGGCGTGGCCGCGATCGCGGGCCTGGCCGTCGGCGCGATCGCGCTGCTGCGGGTGTCGCTGCCGCTCGGCCTGCTGGTGCTGCTCGGCACGCCGCTGATGATGCTGCTGGCCCACCTGCTCGGCCGCCCCCTCCAGCGGCGCAGCGAGGAGGAGCAGGAACGCGCCGCCCACGCCGCCGGGCTCGCTGCCGACCTGGTCGGCGGGCTGCGCGTGCTCAAGGGCATCGGCGCGGAGCGGGCCGCCGCCGACCGCTACCGGCTCAGCAGCCGCGCCGCACTGACCGCGACGCTGCACGCCGCCGGGGCCAAGGCCCGCCACGACGGCACCCTGCTGGCCGTCAACGGCCTGTTCCTCGCGCTGGTCGCGCTGCTCGGCGGCAGGCTGGCCGCCGACGGCGACATCAGCATCGGCGCGCTGGTCGCCGCGGTCGGCATGGCGCAGTACCTGACCGGCCCGCTGTCCTTGATGGTCTGGGTCAACGGCGAGCTGGCCCAGGGCCGCGGCAGCGCGGGCCGGATCGCCGAGGTGCTGAGCTCCCCGCCAGCCGTGGGCGGTGACGCGGAGCTGCCCGGCCCGGTGAAGGGCCAGGTGACCGTGCACGGGCTCACCCACGCCGGGCTGGACGGCCTGGACCTGGACGTGCCCGCGGGGGCGTTCGTCGGCATCGTCACCACCGACCCCGCTCACGCCGACGCCCTGGTGGCCTGCCTGAGCCGCGAGCGCGAGCCCGCCCGGGGCACCGTCACCCTCGACGGCCTCGACCTGTCGGGCGTGGACCCCGATGCGGTACGCGCCGCGCTGCTCGTCGCCGCGCACGACGCGGACCTGTTCGAGGGCACCTTGCGCGCCGACATCGACCCCGCGCCGACCGAACACCGCGTGCCGGCCCCGCGCGATGGCGCAGGTGACGGCGGGCGGCTGGCTCGGGCGCTCGCCGCGTCGGCCGCCGACGAGGTCGCGGCGGCACTGCCGGGCGGGCTGGACGGGCTGGTCGGCGAGCAGGGCCGGACCCTGTCCGGCGGGCAGCGCCAGCGCGTGGCCCTGGCCCGCGCGCTGGCCGCCGACCCGCCGGTGCTGGTGCTGCACGAGCCGACCACGGCCGTGGACGCGGTCACCGAGTCCCGCATCGCCCAGGGCGTACGCCGCCTGCGCGAGGGCCGCACGACCGTGGTCATCACGACCAGCCCCGCGCTGCTGTCCACCGCCGACACCGTGCACCTCGTCGACGGCGGCGCCGTCACCGCCTCCGGCACCCACGACCAGCTCGTCCACGAGCACGCCGCCTACCGCGCGGCGGTGCTCGCATGAGCACGCGCCGCGACCAGGCGGCAACCCGCATGCGCACGCCACGGCCAAGCCGAGGGCCCGGCAGCAGCGCCCGCCGTGACCGAGCAGCAGCCCTGAGCATGCCGCGCCACCACTGCGGAGGAGCCGCCGTGGGGACGCGCGGCGAACGAGCCGAGGAGCAGGCATGACCGCCCCCAGCGTGACCGTCCCACAAAACGCCGTGACCGAGCGGCGGGAGCTGCTGCCGGTCGCGGGCGGCCGGGAGACGCTGCGTGCGCTGCGCGCGCTGCTGCGGCCCCGCCGTGGGCTGGCCGGGGCCGGGTTGCTGGTGCTCACCACCGCCACCGCGATCGGGCTGACCGTCGCGCCACTGCTCGGCCACCTCGTGGACCTGGTCAGCCAGGGCCGCCCAGCAGGCGCGCTGACCACCCCCGTGGTGGCGCTGGCCGTCGTGGCGGTGGTGTCCGGCGCACTGACGGCCTACGGGCTCACACTGGTCGCGAGGCTTGGGGAGGGTGCGCTCGCCGAGCTGCGGGAACGGTTCCTCGACCGGGCGCTGCGGCTGCCGCTGGGCCGGGTGGAGCGGGCCGGGTCGGGCGACCTGACCTCCCGGGCCGGCAACGACCTCAGCGCCGTCGCGTCCGTGGTCCGCAGCGGGCTGCCGGAGCTGGGCCGTTCGCTGCTCGCCATCGTGCTGACCCTGGCCGGGCTGGGCGTGCTCGACTGGCGGCTGCTGCTCGCCGCGCTGCTCGCCGTCCCGGTGCAGCTGCACACCGTGCGCTGGTACGCGGGCCGCGCGCTGCCCGTGTACGCCCGCCAGCGGGTCGCCGTCGGCGCACAGCAGCAGCAGCTGCTGGAGACCATCGGCGGGGCCGCGACGGTGCGTGCGCTGCGCCGCCGCGAGCGGCACCTCGACCTGGTCAGCGGCCGCTCGCAGGAGGCCGTCGAGCTGACCATGCGCGGCGTCAACCTGGTCACCCGCTTCTACGCCCGGCTCAACCTCGCCGAGTTCATCGGCCTGGGCGCGGTGCTGGTCACCGGATTCCTGCTGGTGCGCGCCGGTGAGGTGAGCATCGGCACGGCGACCGCGGCGGCGCTGTACTTCCACCACCTGTTCACGCCGATCAACACCGCGCTGGGGCTGATCGACGACGTGCAGGCCGCGTACGCCGCGCTGGCGCGCCTGGTCGGTGTCGCCGAGCTGCCCGAACCCGCCGCGCCGCCCGCGCCGCGCTCCCCCGCCGACGCGTCGCTGCACGCCGACGGGGTCACGCACGCGTACGACGCGGACCGGCCGGTGCTGCACGACGTGAGCGTCGCGGTGCCGGCCGGGCGGCGGGTGGCGCTGGTCGGTGCCAGCGGCGCGGGCAAGAGCACTCTGGCGGGACTGGTCGCGGGCGTACACGAGCCGACCGCCGGGCGCATCCGGGTCGGCGGCGTGGGCCTGGGCGACCTCGACCCGGCCGGCCGCCGCGCGGTCGCGCTGATCACGCAGGAGGTGCACGTCTTCGCGGGCACCCTCGCCGAAGATTTGCGCCTGGCCGAGCCCGCCGCGGCCGACGAGCAGCTGCTCGCGGCGCTGGACAAGGTCGGCGCGGCCGAGTGGGTGCAGGCGCTGCCGGACGGGCTGTCCACGGTGGTCGGTGAGGGCGGGCACCGGCTCACCGCCGCCCAAGCCCAGCAGCTCGCCCTGGCCCGGCTGGTGCTGGCCGATCCGGCCGTGGCCGTGCTGGACGAGGCCACCGCCGAGGCGGGCAGCGCCGGGGCGCGGGTGCTGGAGGCGTCGGTCGCCGCCGCGCTGGACGGGCGCACGGGCCTGCTGGTCGCCCACCGGCTCACCCAGGCCGCGCTCGCCGACCAGGTGGTGGTGCTGGAAGGCGGCCGCATCGTCGAGAGCGGCACCCACGACGAGCTGCGCGCGGCCCCCGGCGGCCGCTACGCCGAGCTATGGCGGGCCTGGTCGGGCCGCCGCTCCGGGTAGCCCGCCCGCGACCGGTGGGCGAAGATCGCTGCTTCGTGGCAGAAAGTGTGGTCTGGCCCCACCTTCTGACCCGAAGTAGCGGTCAACGACCGCTGGCGCGGCCCGTAGACAGCGACGTATAGCGATGAAAGCATGTGCCGATGCGTCGCATACCCCTGCTGTGCGTGCTCGCCCTGCTCGGCACCACCGTGCTGGCGACACCCGCCAACGCCGCCCCCGTCGCGCTGCTCAGCGACCCGATCTACGACTACGCCACCGCGATCCGCGAGACCGTCTACGTCGAGTCGCCGCTCGACAACGACGGCGACGGCATCCGTGACAAGATCGTCGCGGACATCATCCGCCCCCGCGAGGCCGCCGCGGCCGGGGTCAAGGTGCCCGTCATCATGGACGCCTCGCCCTACTACCAGTGCTGCGGGCGCGGCAACGAGTCCGAGAAGAAGGTGTACGCGGGCGACGGCACGGTCAGCAGGTTCCCGCTGTACTACGACAACTACTTCGTGCCGCGCGGGTACGCCTTCATCGCCGCCGACCTGTCCGGCACCAGCCGCTCGACGGGCTGCGAGGACGTCGGCGGTGCCGCGGAGGTGCAGGGCGCCAAGGCCGTCATCGACTGGCTGAACGGCCGCGTCACCGGCCGCAACGCCGCCGGGGCCGTGGTCAGCGCGACGGGCTGGAGCACCGGCAAGGTCGGCATGATCGGCAAGTCGTGGGACGGCACGGTCGCCAACGGGGTCGCCGCGACCGGCGTGCAGGGCCTGGCCACCATCGTGCCGATCGGGTCCATCTCCAGCTGGTACGACTACAACCGGGCCAACGGCATGGTGAACCCGAAGGTCAGCTCGGTGCCGAGCCTGCACTCGCTGGTCAACAGCCGCCCGTCGGGCACCTGCTCGGCCGTGGCCGGCGCGCTGAGCAGCGGCCACGCCGCGAGCACCGGCAACTACAACTCGTTCTGGGCCGCGCGCAACTTCGTCACCGCCGCCGCATCCGTGCGGGCGAGCGTGTTCGTGGTGCACGGCCAGAACGACCTCAACGTGCAGGGCGTCCACTTCGGGCAGTGGTGGGACGCGCTGGCCGCCAACAACGTGCCGCGCAAGATCTGGCTGTCGCAGGAGGGCCACGTCGACCCGTTCGACTTCCGGCGCGCGACCTGGGTGTCCACGCTGCACCGCTGGTTCGACTACTGGCTGCTGGGCATCGACAACGGCATCATGGGCGAGCCGATGGCCGACGTGGAGCGGGCCGCGGACGTGTGGCAGACGAGCACCCTGTGGCCGCCGTCGGGCACCGCCACGGCGAACTACGTGCTGCAGGGCACCGGCGACCCGGGCACGCTGGCCTCCTCCGGGGCCGGGTCGGGCAGCCTGTCGCTGACCGACGCGCCGTCGCTGAGCGAGGCCAACGCGGTCAGCTCGCCGACCACGGCGCGCACCGGGCGCAAGGTGTACCAGACGCCGGTGCTCACCTCGGACCTGCGCATCTCCGGCACGCCGACGATCACGGTGCGGGTGCGGTCGAGCAAGGCGACGACCACGCTGACCGCCAAGCTCGTCACGTACGGCACCGCGACCCGGGTCAACTACCGCAGCTCGGGTGAGGGCATCAGCACGCTGACCACCCAGTCGTGCTGGGGCGCGTCGTCGAGCACCGACGACGCCTGCTACAAGGACACCGCCAAGGTCGTGTCCAGCGCGGCGTACCAGGTGCTGTCCCGGGGCTGGATGGACGGGCAGCACCGGGACTCGCTGACCGCCACCACTCCGATGAACACCAGCACCTATTACACGATCACGTGGAAGCTGCGCCCGATCGACCAGGTCATCCCGGCCGGGCAGCGCCTCGGCCTGGTGCTGACGCTCACCGACCCGGAGTTCGTCACGGCGCACTCGACCGGGGCCACGGTCACCGTCGACCTGGCCGGCAGCGTGCTGAAGCTGCCGATCGCCCCGGCCGGCGCCCTGGCGGCCCCGTCGGCCCTCAGGACCGACAGCCCCACCGTGATCTACGACGGCACCGTCAGCCCGCTCGCGGGCACCCGGTTCCAGTAACGGCGGCAAGATCGCCGTCTCGTGTCCGAACCTGCGGCCAGACCCCGCCTTCGGACACGAGACGGCGATCTCCCTTAGCGGGACGCGGCACTCTGGGCGAAATCGGGGCTGAAGTCCCTTATTCCAGCTATAGTTGCGTCGTTTTGCGCGTCGGTTAACGGGTACTGTTCATCAGGTGCACGTCATTCCTGACGCGGACCGGCTCGCGGGGCGGCCCCGGGAGCGGACGACCTCGGGCGGGCCGGTCGTTCCCGGGCCGGCCCTGCGGGCGCTCGACGTCATCGTGCTCGGCTACCTGGCGGCGGCCGCGCTCATCGTCGCGGCCGGGCACGACCGGGTGGCGGGCTGGGGTCTTTACCTGATCGGATACGCGGCGACGGCGGCCGCGATCGCGGGACTGCTCGCCGCGTATCGCCGCCGACCGCACGACCGCGTGCTGACCGCGCTGCGGCTGACGTATCCACTCGTGTGCGCGCCGCTGCTGTACACCATGACCGGTGGCATGGTCCTGTCCCTGCACGGGCGCTACCTCGACGACGCGATGAACCGGTTCGAGACCGCGCTGTGGGGCGGCCACCCCGCCGACCGAGTCGGCACGTTCGCGTCACGGCCGCTCACCGAGCTGTTCTACGCCTGCTACGTGAGCTACTACCTGTACATCGTGGTGCCCCCGGTGCTGCTGCTGGCGCGCCGCCGGCTGGACGACCTGGCGCGGCTGGTCACCACCGTCAGCGCGGCCGTGTACACCTGCTATCTCGGGTTCGTGCTGCTGCCGGTGCGAGGGCCGGTCCATTCGCTCGCCGGACGGCTGGATCCGCCGGTGCTCCAGGGGTATGTCCTCGCGCCCGCGCAGCAGTTCCTCATGGCCCACGCCGACCCGGTGGGCACCTGCTTCCCGTCCGCGCACGTCGCCGGGGCGTGGGCGGTCTGCCTGGCGGTGCGCCGCATCCAGGGACGTGCCGCGTTCCGGTGGCTGCTGCTGCCCACGGTCGGGCTCACCGTCTCAGTGGTCTACACCCGCTACCACTACACGGCGGACGCCGCAGCGGGCCTGGCCGTGGCGATCGCCGCCGACCAGCTCGTCAAACGGCTGCTACCTGGCCCGATCCGCCGACCGGGGATCCACTCCGGACGGGTACTTGACAGCGCCGGGCAGATCAACTGAAGATCTCGCCACGCCGACGTTGCAGGGTGGTCACCACGTTGTTTCGCGGCGCAAGGAATTGTCGTGCGCGTGTGCGACCCTTGAGCCCAGCACGTGATCCGAGGCGGTGGCCGCATGCGTGTACGCATTCGCAGGATTCTCATCGACGTCTCCGCCATGCTGCTGTGCGGCGTGCTCGCCGGGGTCATCGTGGCCGCGGCCGCGTTCCCCGGTCTGGCGCTGACCGGCTTCGCGGCCCAGATCGGCGGCTACGAGCTGGGCGAGCTGCCCGATGAGCTGATGATCAACACCTCGCCGCAGCTCAGTTACGTCTACGCGAGCAACGGCACCACCCTGCTCGCCACCATGTACGACGAGAACCGGCGCGACATCCCGCTGTCGCAGGTGCCGCCCGTGGTGCGGCAGGCCGTGCTGGCCGCCGAGGACCAGAACTTCTACAAGCACATCGGCGTCGACGTGAAGGGCATCGCGCGGGCGTTCATCGCCAACAAGCGCGCCGGCAGCGTCGAGCAGGGCGCCTCCACCCTGACCATGCAGTACGTGCGGCTCACCATCTCGTACTCGGCGACCACCGCGCAGGAGGTCGTGGACGCCACCGAGGACACCGCCTGGCGCAAGATCCGGGAGATGCGATACGCGCTGGCCATCGAGGAGAAGCTGTCCAAGGACGACATCCTCGAGGGTTACCTGAACACGGCGTACTTCGGCAACCGCGCCTACGGCATCTTCGCCGCCGCGAAGGTGTACTTCGACAAGGAGCCCAAGGACCTCACCGCCGCCGAGGCCGCGTTCATCGCGGCGCTGGTGAAGTTCCCCGGCGACTTCGACGCGCAGAGCCTGCGCGGCAAGGACCTGGCCGTGTCCCGGCGCGACTACGTGCTGGACGAGATGGTGCAGACCAAGGCGCTCACCCTGGAGCAGGCCGCGGCGGCCAAGGCCGAGGAGCTGAAGGTGGTCGGCGCCAGCACCCCGAACGGCTGCGTGCAGGCGTCCAACATCAAGTGGGGCTTCTTCTGCGACTTCTTCCAGCGCTGGTGGAACGAGCAGGACGCGTTCGGCACGACGCCGTACGAGCGGGAGCGCCAGCTCAAGTCCGGCGGATACCGGATCGTCAGCTCGCTGGACCCGACCACGCAGTCGGCGATGGACCGCAGCATCGACCGCTCCCTCAACCGCAACCCCGACCTCGACGGCGGCAAGTGGAAGTGGAAGTCCGACGCGGTCATGCTGGCCGCGGTCGAGCCCGGCTCCGGCAAGGTGCGCGGCCTGGCCACCAACCGCAACTTCCGGCTGGACAGCAAGACCAAGCCGGCCAACGGCAAGCACTCCAACCCCGCGCTGGCCCGGCGCGGCGTCCGCGGCACCTACCCGAACACGACCAACCCGCTGATGTCCGGCGGGCCGGACCTGGGCGGCTACCAGGCCGGCTCGGTCATGAAGATCTTCACGCTGGTAGCGGCCCTGGAGAAGGGCTACCCGCTGAACTACAACATCAACACGCGGGCTCCGTACGTGTCCCGCACCCGGATCACCGGCAGCCCGAGCTGCGGCGGCCACTGGTGCCCCACCAACTCGGGCGGGCGTGCCTGGGGCAGCCAGAACATGTGGACCGGCTTCGGCAACTCCGTCAACACGTACTTCGTGCCACTGTTCGAGCGGGTCGGCGGTGCGCGGGTCATCGACACCGCCAAGCGCATGGGCCTGACCTTCTACGACAACCCGCGCGCCACGATGGACGACGCCTACTGGGCCAACGAGCGCCCCGAGCTGTGGGGCCCGTTCACCCTGGGCGCCTCCGACCACACCCCGCTGCAGATCGCCAACGCGTTCGCGACGCTGGCCGCCGACGGCGTCTACTGCGAGCCGATCCCGGTCGAGAAGATCACCGACCGGCACGGCGTGCAGGTGGCCGCGGGCAACCCGCGCTGCAAGCAGAACCTGCCCGTCGACGTGGCCCGCGCCGCGATCGACGCGGCCCGCTGCCCGCTGGGTGACCAGTCGCTCTACGGCCGCTGCAACGGGACCACGGCCCGCGACTCCAAGGAGATCATCGGCAAGTGGATCGCCGGCAAGACCGGCACCACCGACAACTCCAAGTCGGTGACGCTGACCATCACCACCAAGCTGCTGGCCATCAGCGGCTTCCAGACCGACCCGGACTGGGCGCAGGTGAGCACGCACAAGATGTCGCACCGGGTGATCAACCCGGCGGTGCAGTACGCGATGCGAGACGCCATGAAGGGCAGGCCGAACACCCAGTTCAGCAAGCCCAGCAGCAACCGGCTGGTGTTCGGCAGGGGTCCCACACCGTGAGGCCGGGGTGCGCCTGCCGGGGCCGTCAGCGGCGGCTGGGCAGGCGCACCACGCTCACGAAGAAGTCGTCGATCTGCTTGACCACCGAGATGAAGCGCTCGAAGTCCACCGGCTTGGCCACGTACGCGTTGGCGTGCAGCTGGTAGCTGCGCAGCACGTCCTCCTCGGCCTGCGAGGTGGTGAGCACGACCACCGGGATGCGGCACAGCTCCGGGTCGTTCTTGATCTCGGCGAGCACCTGCCGGCCGTCGCGGCGGGGCAGGTTCAGGTCGAGCAGGATCAGGTCCGGCATGACCGCGTCGGCGAACTCGCCCTCGCGGCGCAGGTAGGCCAGCGCCTCGACCCCGTCACTGACGACGTGGAGCGTGTTGCGCATCTTGTACTCCTCGAACGCCTCGCGCGTCATGAGCACGTCGCCCGGGTCGTCCTCGACCAGCAGCACCGTGATCGGGCGGTCGGTGTCCTCGGCCATCATGCGGTCAGCTCCTTGTGCTGAGTCGGCACCGGGAGCGTCGCCGCACCGGTGTTGTCTGTCACGGGCAGCGCGAACAGGATCGCCGCGCCCTCGGTCCGGGTGGCGTCCACCCAGATCCGGCCGCCGTGGTACTCCACGATCTTCTTCGCGATGGCCAGCCCCATGCCGGTGCCCGGGTAGGCGTCCTTCGGGTGCAGCCGCTGGAAGATGATGAAGATCTTCTCGGCGAACTCGGCCTCGATGCCGATGCCGTTGTCCGCCACCGTGATCTCCCAGCTGTCGCCGTCGCGGCGCGCGCTCACTTCGATCCGCGGCGGCACGTCCGGGCGCCGGAACTTCAGCGAGTTGCCGACCAGGTTGGCCAGCAGCGTCACCAGCAGCGCCTCCTCGCCGGAGACGGTGGGCAGCTCCGACCAGGTGACCGCCTCGGCGCCGAACCGGTCCTCCGGGTTGACCTGCCCGGCCACCTCCGCCATGACGGCGTCCAGCGAGACCGGCTCGAAGCCGCTGGTGTTGCGCCCGATCCGGGAGAACGCCAGCAGGTCGTTGATCAGGCGCTGCATGCGCTGCGCGCCGTCGACCGCGAACAGGATGTACTGGTCGGCGCGCTCGTCGAGCTGGCCGGCGTAGCGGCGCTGGAGCAGCTGGCAGAAGCTGGCCACCTTGCGCAGCGGCTCCTGCAGGTCGTGCGAGGCGACGTAGGCGAACTGCTCCAGGTCCCGGTTCGACCGGGTGAGCTCGGACGCCTGGGCCTGCAGCTGCTGGTTGATCGCCTCGACCGCCTCGCGGGCCCGGCGCACCTCGCGCAGGTCGGCGGCGATCTGGCGGCGCATGGTGTTCACGTCCCGGCCCAGGCTGGCCAGCTCGGGCGCCCCGGTCACGGAGATGTCCGCGTCATAGGCCCCGCGGGCCACGTTGCGCACCTGCGCCGCGAGCTGCGTCACCGGCACCGTGACCATCCGGTTGATCATCACGACCAGGCCGGCGCCCAGCACGACGATCACCAGCCCGGCCGCGATCAGCAGCACCACCAGCTGGTTGCTGCTGGACCGCACGTCGTCGACGGCGCGGTTGCGCTCCGTGAGGATCTGCTCCTGCAGCGTGGCGAGCTCGGTGCGCGCGGAGTCGAACCGCTGCTTGCCGTCCATCTGGTTGAGCAGCTGCTGGGCCGCCTCCGGACCGGCATCACGCGTCTTGGTGATGGCGGGCTCGGCCACCTGGGTGCGCCAGGCGGTCGCCGACAGCCGCGCCCGCTCCAGCTGGCCGCGGATCTGCGGGTAATCCTCCAGCAGCGGGATCATCGTGGCGTAGAGCTGCTCCTCCTGCTCCCGGCCGTCCCGGAAGGGGCCCAGGTCGGCGGCGTCGCCGCTGAGGGCGTACCCCCGCATGCCGGTCTCCTGGTCGAGCAGCGCCATGCCCAGCTGCTCGCCGGACACGCGCAGCACGCCGGTCTTGTTCAGCACCACGTCCAGCTGCTCGCGGTTCACCGCGGCCAGCGCCGTGGCGGCGAGCGCGAACAGCGCCAGCAGCACCGCCGCCGCGCTGATCAGCGCCGTAATCCGAGCGCGCAGCGACCAGCCGCGCGGGTGGCTCCACCTCACTGTGATCACCGGTTCGCTTCCTTCGTGAGCAGGACGATCGCCACGTCGTCGGCCAGGGCTCCGCCGTTGAGCGTCTCGGCCTCCTCGACGAGGCTCGCCGGCAGCCGCTCCATCTCCTGCCCGCGGGCCAGCCGGGCCGTGCACAGGCGGGTCAGGCCGTCGTCGGTGAGCCGCGCGGTGCCGTCGCCCACCCGGCCCTCGACCAGGCCGTCGGTGTAGAGCAGCAGAGACCACTCCGGGCCCAGCTCCACCTCGGCGCGCTCCCGCGGCGCGTCGCCCAGGCCCAGCAGCAGCCCGTACGGCGCGTCGACCTCGGTCACCCGGCCGTCGCGCAGCAGCAGCGGCGGCGGGTGGCCGGCCAGCCAGCACGAGGCCCGCCCGGCGGCGACGTCGATGCGCAGCACGGCCATCGTCGCGAAGGTGCTCGGATGGCTGCGCTCGCTGGAGAGCACCTGCTCCATCGCGGCTAGCGTCTGCTCCTGCGGCACCCCGGCCAGGGTCAGCGCCCGCCAGGCCACGCGCAGCTCGACGCCGAGCGCGGCGCCGTCGACGTCGTGCCCGCTGACGTCGCCGATCATGGCGTACACCGTCTCCGGGCAGGTCTGCACCACGTCGAAGAAGTCGCCGCCCAGCAGGGCCTCATAACGGCCGGGCCGGTAGAAGGTGTGCACCGCCAGCTCGTCGGTGGTCATCAGCGGCTGCGGCAGCAGGCCCCGCTCCAGCCGGGCCGACTCGGCCTGGCGCAGCTCCACCTCGCGCAGCCGCCGCGCGTTCTCCTCGGCGTACTTACGCTCCACGGCGTACTGCACCGATCGTTCCAGCAGCGCGCCGTCGACCTGGCCCTTGACCAGGTAGTCCTGGGCGCCCTCACCGACCGCGCCGATGCCGACGTGAGTGTCCTGCTGGCCGGTGAGCACGCAGACCGCGGTGCCCGGCGCCTCGGCCAGCACCTTGCGCAGCCCGTCGATGCCCTGCGCGTCGGGCAGGCCCAGGTCCAGCAGGATGCAGTCGACCTCCGACAGCAGCGGGCGCGCCTCGCGCAGGCTGCGCACGATGGTCAGCTGGATCGCCGCGTCCTGCTCCCGCAGCAGCTCCTCGACCAGGAACGCGTCGCCCTCGTCGTCCTCGACGAGCAGCACCCGCAGCCGGGTCAGCCGCGCCGGAACACGCGGCTGCGCCGGCACGGGTGCAGCGGTGAACATGGATGTCCTACTTCCGGCGCCGCAGGTGGGGGTCGAACGCGTCGGTCGGGCAACGCACGCCGATCATGCCTGCGGCGAGGCGGGTTGCACAACTTATGCATTCGGCAGGTACCCGCCTGTACCGCCGCCGTGGATCTGTTGCGGCCCGGGCGCCCGGAACGCGGTCAGCCGGCGCCCCGCAGGCCCGGTATCTGGCCGGGCCAGAGCCGGCGCACCTGCCCCGCCTGCGGGCCGCTGAGCACCTCGACGACCGGCATGCCGTGGCCCGGGTCTACGCCGACCACGACGCCGTACACGCCGGGGCCGTCGTCCAGCCGCACCTCGCTGCCGAGCACCACCCTGCTGCCGTCGGCGACGAACCACAGCGGCTCGTTGCGCGGCGCCGTCACGGCGACTGCTCGCGGCGCAGCCCGTCGACGAGCAGGGTGAGCAGCCGCGTGTCCGCGCGCGCCCAGGCCGTCGCGGCGTTGAACCGTGCGATCGCGTCGGCGTCGGGCAGCTCGCCCGGATCCGGACCGGCGGCCGCGACCCCGTCCGGCCGGTGCTCGCCCTCGCCCCGCCGGGCCCTGCGCAGAATCCTGTCAAACAGCATGTGTCCAGCACACGGCACACCCGGCGGCCGCGGTAGGCGGCCGATGCGGACACGGCCGGTGTCCGCATCGCGGCCCGCCCCGAGGGCGCGCGAACCCGATCTCTGCGTCCACAATCGAGGGTGCAACTTCATCGACCAGGTAGGTGGTGTGTGATGGGCCAGCGGCCGCGTGAGCTGGAGCCGACCAGGTCTCCGCTGCACTTCTTCGGCGCGGAGCTGCGGCGCCTGCGGGAGGCGCGCGGCCTGTCGCAGGCCGGGCTCGGCCGGCTGCTCTTCCAGCACCGCGACCTGGTGCGCAAGGTCGAGACCGCGCAGCGGATGCCGAGCGAGGAGTTCGTCGGCCGCTGCGACGACGTGTTCGGCGCCGACGGCGCGCTGCGGCGGATGTGGCCGATGCTCGCCCGCGAGGCGCGGCTGCGCCGCGGCGGCGACCCGCAGGGCGGCGGCTACCGCGCCGAGGTCTCCGACCAGCGGGCGCTCGACTGGCTGCTGTCCCGGCAGCGGCCCGGCCGGCGGCGCATGGAGACGCAGGCCGGCCGCCACGCGGAGCTGACCTTGCGCAGCATCCGCGAACTCGACCACGCCTGCGGCGGCGGCGCCGCCTACTCGGCGGTGGCCGGGGTGCTGGAGGACGCGTTCGACGAGGTGTTCGCCACCAGCCCGCAGGTGGCCGCGGGGCTGCTGGAGCTGGCCGGCTACGAGGCCGTCGACATCGGTGCGGACGGCCTGGCGCAGCGGCACTACCTGCGCGCGCTCGACCTCGTCACCACGGACGGGGACCGCCTCTACGGCGGCTACCTCGTCGGCGTCAGCCTCGGCCACCTGGCGCTGCACTGCGGCGACAGCGCGCAGGCCGTCCGCCTGGCCGGCGCCGCGCTGCACGGCACCGCCCGCCAGGCCGGGCCGGGCGTGCGCGCCGTCCTGCGGACCGCCCTGGCCCGCGCCCACGCCCGCCGGGGCGAGGAGCGGGCCTGCCTGACGGCCCTGCAGCAGGCGGACGCGGACCTGGCCCGCCGGTGCCGGTCGGACGAGCCGAGCTGGCTCGGCTACTTCGGCGAGGCCGATCTCGCCGACGGCAAGGCACACTGCTACTTCGACCTCGGCCGTTACGAACTCGCCCGGGACGAGGCGATCCGGGCGCTGCGGCTGCTCCCGCCGTTCCGGGTGCGCCGCCGGGCGATCGACGCCGCGCTGCTCGCATCGAGCCTGGCCCGGACCGGCGACGTGGCGCAGGCGTGCGCCGCGGGGCGGCTGGCCGTCGCGCAGGCGAGCACCACGGTGTCGTTCCGCGCCAAGCACCGGGTCGCGCTGATGATGGCGGAGCTGCACCCGTACGCCGACCTGCCCGAGGTGCAGGACCTGATCGAACGCGTGCGGACCTCGATGCCCTCGCCCGCGGTGTATCACCTGGCCGCGCGCGCCAGGACGGACCGGTAGGCGGCCAGCTCCGCCAGCGCCGCGGCACGGGCAGCGGGCCCGGTCAGGTAGTGGCCGGTCCCGGGCAGCTCCAGCAGCCCCTGCAGCAGGCCGCGCCCGGCGAGGGCCGCCGCGAGCGCCGTCACGTCCGCGACGGGCGCGACCGGGTCGTCCGTGCCGTGGACGAGCAGCGCCGGCGCGGTGAACCGGGACGCCCGCACCGCCGCGTCCGGGTGCGCGAGGACGGCGGCGTGCGGGCGCTGGAAGCGCGGCGCGGTGCGGCGCCACCCGGCGGGGTCGACGATCGCCGAGCGGGCAGTCGCCATCGCGAACGGGCCGGGCTCACCGACGGCGCGCAGGGCCGTGTAGCCGCCCGCGCTCGCTCCCGAGACGAACACGGCGCCCGGCCGGGCGCGGCCCGTGTCGAGCAGGTGCCGTGCGACGGCCCGGCAGTCCGCGACGTCGGCGATCCCCCACCGGCCGTCCAGCGCCTTGCGGAACGCGCGGCCGTATCCGGTGCTGCCGCGGTAGTCGACGTCGGCGACCGCGAACCCGTGGCCGGTGAAGAACTGCACGTCCTCGTCGAGCCGGTACGCGCTGTGGTGGGTGGGCCCGGGGTGCGGCCGCACGATCAGCGGCGCGGGGCCTGCACCGGGCGGCGGGTAGTACAGCGCGGTGACCTGGTCCGCGCCGGAGCCGACCCGGATCACCTCGGGCACGGCGAGGTGCCCGGCGGGCCGCTCGTGGGAGCGGATCACCTCCACCCGGCCCGTGCCGTCGGTGGCGACCAGGGCGATCTCCGGGGCGCGCACCGGTGAGCCGCCGATGACGGCCACCCGGTCGCCCACCGTCGCCAGGTAGGGCTTGAGATGGGTGTACGGCAGGCCGGCCAGCCGCTGGGCACCGTCGGCCTCGACCAGCACCAGGCGGTGTTCCGGCCCCGACTGCGCCGTGATCGCGAACCGCCCGCCCGGGAGGAAGGTGTAGTTGGCGTAGTCCAGCTCCCAGGGCGCCGCGGCGTTCTCGGCCGCCATCGGCGCGACGGGTTCGGCGCGTCCCGCCCGGTGGCGGTACAGGTTCCACCAGCCGGTCCGGTCGGAGAGGAAGTAGAGGCAGCCGTCCGGTCCCCAGCGCGGCTGCACCGCCGACTCGTCCGGGCCGCCCGCCACCCGCACGGCGTCGCGGAGCCCGTCACGGCCGTATGCCGCCGTCCACACCTCGCTCGCGTCCCACGGCATGACGCCGTCCGCCCAGCGCGTCCAGGCCAGCCGGCCGCCGTCGAGGCAGGCCGCGCCGAGGAACGGGGACTCGGTCAGCACGGTCTCGCCCGCACCCGCCGGGTCGACGGCCACGAGCTGATCGTGGGTCGCGGTCTCCCGTACGCCGAGCAGCAGCCCGTCCCCGCTGCTCAGGCCGCCGTGCGGGTATGGCGAGGCGGTGAGCCGGCGGCCGGATCCGGCGTGCCACACCTGCCCGTCGGGCTCGCGTACCACCCAGACGTCCGCGCCAGCCACGGCGTACGCGCCGCCGCCGTAGGCGTGTACCCGGCTGCCGACCGGCAGCGCACCGAGCACCGTCCCGCCGGACAGGGACCAGGTCGCGACGACGCTGCGGCCCGCGTCCGGCACGCTCTCCACCCAGTGGAGACCGGCCGGTCCGGCGGCGAGGCTGTCGTATGCGGCTGCCGTCCCCTGGCTCACCGGCCCATCCGACCACAGCGCGGGGCGCCCGGCGAGCCGCACCCATGCGGACCTGCCGGCGGTCCGCATGGCCGGTCTGGCGCACCGGCGCGCGGTGCGCGTGAATGGATCGCGAGGCCCCTGCCGCCGTGGCGCGCACCGCTGCGGGCAGGCGCCGGGGCGGGCCCGGTTTCCATCTCCCATGGCGGGCCCGCCCGCCACGCGATCCGCCGACGGTCAGCCCGGCACCAGGTGCAGCACGCCCACGAGCGCGACCCCCGTGATGAACAGCGTCGACACCAGGGCCGCCGCCAGCAGGCGGCCGCTGCCCCGCAGCAGCGAGGCCAGGTGCACCGCGGCGCCCATCCCGAACATCGCCGCGCCGAGCGCCGCCACCTGCAGGTGGCCGATCCAGCTGAGCGCGGCGGGCGGCAGCAGCCCGGAACTGCGCAGCGCCACGCAGCCGAGGAAGCCGAGCACGAACAGCGGCACCAGCGGCGGCCGCCGCGTGCCGGTCGCGGCACCGGACGACCGGAGCCGGCGCAGCGCGCTGACCGTCGCCACGACCGGGGCGAGCAGCAGCACCCGGGTCAGCTTGACCACGACCGCGATGGCGACCGCCGCCGCACCGGCGGGCCCGGCCGCCGCGACGACCTGGCCGACCTCGTGCACCGCGGCCCCGGTCCACACGCCGAACTGCGCCTCGCTCAGCCCGAGCGGCTCGCGCAGCAGGGGAAACGCGATCAGGGCGAGCGTGCCGAAGAGCGTGACCATCGCGACGGCGGCGGTGACGTCCTCCTCGTCGCCGCCGGCGGTGGCCTCCATGGCGGCGATCGCGGACGCGCCGCAGACCGCGACGCCGGTGCCCAGCAGCAGGCTGCGCGCGGCGCCCAGGCGCAGGCGGCGGCCCAGCCAGGCCGTGCACAGCAGCGTGCCCACCAGGGTGGCGGCGACCAGTGCGACGACCGGCGCGCCGAGCGCGGCCACGGCTGCGAACGACACCGAGCAGCCGAGCAGGACCACGCCCGTACGCAGCAGCTTCTTGGTCGTCCTGCCCAGCTCGGCCCGGCCGGTGCGCGGCAGCAGGTTGAGGTTGGCGGCCGCCACGCCCAGCGCGACGGCCCAGGTGAGCACGCCGATCTGGGGCACCAGCAGGTGGCCGAGCACCGCGCCGCCCAGTCCCGCGGCCAGCGTGAGCGTGGACGCGAGGGCCGGGGTGCGGCGCGGATGCGCGGCGGGGGCCAGCAGCCCGGCGGTCACCACGGCCACCGCCCCGGGCCGGGCGGGCGGCACCACGCGGGGTGGTGCCGCCTGGACCCGGTGAGCGTCGCGCTCACCGGCCCGCCAGTTCGCGCTTGAGGATCTTGCCGGTGGCGGTCATCGGCAGGCTCGGCACGAACTCGACCAGGCGCGGGTACTTGTACGACGCCATGCCCTCCCGGCACCAGGCGATCAGCTCGTCCTCGGTGAGGTCGGCGCCGTCGGCCTTGATGACGTACGCCTTGACCTCCTCGCCGTGGCTGTCGTGCGGCACGCCGACGACCGCGGCCAGCGACACGGCCGGGTGGGTGAGCAGGACCTCCTCGACCTCGCGCGGGTACACGTTGAAGCCACCGCGGATGATCATGTCCTTGGCCCGGTCGACGATGTAGTAGAAGCCGTCCTCGTCCCGCCGGGCCAGGTCGCCGGTGCGGAACCAGCCGCCGGACAGGACTTCCGCCGTCGCCTGCGGCCGGTTGTAGTAGCCCTTCATCACGTTGTGCCCGCGGATCGCGATCTCGCCGACCTGGTCGGCGCCGTCGATCGTGTTGCCGTCGGCGTCGACGAGCTTGAGCTGCACGCCCCACACCGGCACCCCGATCGAGCCCGGCCGCGGCTCGCGCTCCGGGTCGCTGAAGGTGGCCAGCGGCGACGTCTCGGACAGGCCGTAGCCCTCCAGGATCTGCACGCCGAAGCCGTCCTTGAAGCGCTTGATGATCTCGACCGGCAGCGAGGCCCCGCCGGACACGGCCACCCGCAGGTTCGCCGCGATCTCGCTGACGTCGGCACCGTCCAGCGCGTTGAGCAGGCCCCAGTACATCGTCGGTACGCCGGCGAAGAAGGTGATCCGCTCCCGACGCAGCGCCTCGACCGCCTGCTTCGCGTCGAAGCGGGGCAGCAGCACCAGCGTCGAGGCGACCGCGAACCCGGCGTTCATCTGCACCGTCGAGCCGAACGAGTGGAACAGCGGCAGGGTGACCAGGTGCCGGTCGTGCCCGGTGGCCAGCGAGCCGAAAAGCCGGTTGCCGGTCAGCGCGTTGAGCACCAGGTTGCTGTGCGACAGCTCGGCGCCCTTGGGCTTGCCCGTCGTGCCGCTGGTGTACAGGATGACGGCGGTGTCCGTCTCCTTGGTGTCCGCCGTGTCGAACGTGGACGGCCGCCCGGCCAGCGCCTGGCCCAGCGTCTCGGCCCCGGCGATCGGCGACTCCGCGCCCGGGTCGGCGGTGATCAGGAAGAACTGGCCGCAGCCGCCGTCCTGCTGGAAGCCCGCGTGCCCCTCGGCGCCCATCGGCAGCTCGGCCGTGCCCTCGAAGCAGAAGTACGCCCGCGCCTCGGCGTCGGCCAGGTGGTAGGCGATCTCCCGCGCCTTGAGCAGCACGTTCAGCGGCACTACGACGGCGCCCGCCTTGAGGATGCCGTAGTAGACGATCGGAAACCACGGCACGTTGGGGCAGGACAGCGCGACCCGGTCACCGGGCCGGATGCCCCGCTCGGCCAGCAGCTGCGCCACCTGGTTGGCCGCCGCGTCGACCTGCGCGTACGTCAGCCGGGTGGCGCCGAGCACGACGGCGTCGCGGCCGGGGTGGCGGCGGGCGCTGTCCTCCAGCAGGGTGGCCAGGTTGAGGGTCATCGGGGGTCCTCCATGGTGCGCAGTTCGTCGATGAGCGGATGGACTCCGGGCCACTCGCCGTAGCCGGAGGCGGGGTTGAGGTGGCCGACCCGGCCGAGGCCGTGCCAGCAGCTGCCCCAGGCGGCGGCCAGCGCCCGGACCCGGCCCGGCTCGCCGAGCGGGTCGTCCGCGCTGGCCGCGACGATGCTCGGGAACGGCAGCCGCTGCCGCGGGATGGGCACCCAGCCGTGCTCGCGCAGCGTGCGCAGCGACGGGTACTCGGCCGGCAGCGGCAGGGCCAGGTCGGGCGGGGTGGCCAGCAGCGCACCCCGCACCGTCCCGGTGTCGTGCCGGGCGGCCCAGTGGACCGTGGCCAGAGCTCCCGCGCTGTGCGCCACGATGATCACCGGGCCGCCCGCCGCGGCCACTGCCTCCTGCAGGGCCGCGACGCGGTCGTCCAGGCTGGGGTTCTCCCGGCCCAGCGGCTGGACGGACCGCACGTTCGGAAGGGTCGCGGCGAGCCGGGTCTGCCAGTGTTCGTCCACGTGCCCGCGCAGTCCGGGCACGGTGACGATCACGTCCGCGACGTCGGTCATGCCTCGCCCTTGGCGGTGCCGCCCACGCCGGCGGCCGCGAGCCGCTGCAGGCTGGACGGGTAGGCCCGCCTGCCCAGGTACAGGAAGACGGCGGCGGCGACGGCGACCAGCGGCACGTAGCGCATCGCGGTCTCCAGCCCGAACCGGTCGGCCAGCGCGCCCGTGATCAGCGGACCGGCGGCCAGGCCGAGCAGGTTGTTGAAGAAGGTGTAGATGCCGAACGCGGTGGCCCGGATCGACTCGTGGGTGAGCCGGGCGACCATCGCGCCGGTCGGGCCCGTGGTCCCGGCGGCGAAGAAGCAGCCGGCGGCGAGCAGCGCCATCTGCAGGCCACCCGGGGCGACGGCGAAGCCCACCCCCAGCAGGACCAGCGAGGTCAGCGCGAAGGCGATCGCGGTGTTCCACTTGTGCATCGGCTTCGTGCGGCTGAGCCGGTCGGTGATCATGCCGCAGCCGACCATGCCCGCGCCGAGGATCAGGATGAAGATCGCGGCGACGCCGCCCGCGCGGTCCGGCGCCATGCCGTACGCCCGGTTGAGGTAGCTGGGCAGCCAGGCGAACAGCGAACCGGCGATGAACAGCTGGAGGCCGCCGCCGATGTAGGCGAGCACGACCGCCGGGGTGGAGAACAGCGTGGACAGGCGGGCGCGCTGCCCGGCCGCCAGCGCGGGGCTCTCCCCCGCGGGCTCGGGCACCCGGTGCGCGTCGAGCTTGCGCTCGCTGATCATCGCCCGGTAGAGCACGGCCAGCACCAGGCCCAGGATGCCCATGATGGCGAACGCCCAGCGCCAGCCGAACTGGACCGCGAACACGCCGCCCAGGGCCACGCCGAGCACCGAGCCGAACGAGCCGCCGGCCATGAACGCGCCGGTCAGCGAGGCGCGCCGGTGCGGGGCGAACACGGCCAGCACCACGGCCAGGCCGACGCTGCCGTACGCGGCCTCACCGAGGCCGATCAGGAACCGGGCGAGCAGCAGCTGCCCGTACCCGGCGGCCAGGGCCGAGCCGACGGTGGCCAGGCTCCACACGATCGCCATGATCACGATCGAGTTGACCCGGCCCCAGCGGTCGCCCAGCAGCGACAGCGGCGCGGCCAGGATGCCGACGGTCAGCGCGACGATGCTGGTCAGCGAGCCGAGCTGGGTGTCGGTGAGGGCCCACTCCGTCTTCAGGAACGGGAACACCGCCGACAGGACCTGCCGCGACATGTAGTCCGACAGCAGCAGCGCGAAGGTGAGCGTGAAGACCGCCCACGGGAAGAGCCGGGAGGTGGTGCGGGTGGCGGCGGGCGGCGCGATGGCGACGCCCTCGCCGGTCTGCAGTGCCATGATGCTCCAAACGGGATGTCCGGCCGGCGCGGGTGAGAGGAACGCGGCGGCATGGGGGAGGACGTGGGGTGCGACGACCGCACCCCACGGATGGAGATCTGCTCTTTGTTACGGGTCAGGCGTGGAAGGTGAACCCGACCTGGCCGGGCTTGCGGTTGGGCGCGAAGCCGAGCTTGGCCAGGGCCTCGTCGGCGGTGTCCCAGTACTCGCCGATCTTGTAGATGTCGCGGGCCTCCTTGCCGTCCGCGACGCCCCGGCCCAGCTCGCCCGCGATCCGGACCAGCTGCTCGATCGCCTGGACCGAGGTCTGCTTCTCGCCCTTGCGGGCCCACAGGTTGTCCTCGTTGCCGCAGCGCGTGTGCAGGCCCATCGCGATCGCCATGGTGTTGATCGGCAGCACGTTGCGCATGATCGCTTCGAGGGTCAGGCTCGCGCCGTCCGGCACCTGGCGGATGAACTCCATCATCGAGTACGGGGTCGGGCTGTCGAACCCGCCGCCGATGGCCACCCAGGACACGTTCAGCGGGCCGGTGTACACGCCCCGGCGCACCAGCCGCTCCACGGTGTGCAGCTGCGCCACGGTGGCGAGCTGGAAGTGCGGCTGGATCCCGGCGGCGCGCAGGCGGCGCAGGTGCTCCTCGACCCAGGCCGGCTCCGCCGGGACGACCATGTTGCGGTACGCCTCGTACAGCGCGGGGCGCTCGAACGAGGTCCCGGCGATGTCGTCGGCCGTCATCAGCTCGACGATGTTCATCTGGTTGGTGTTGATGGCGATGGTGACCTGGTCCGGCGCCGGGTCGAGGTTGGCCAGCATGTGCCGGGCCTCGTCCGCCAGCCACCTGGCCTCCTCGCCCTCGTTCTCCGGGGCGAACGAGATCGAGCCGCCGATCTGCAGGATCATGTCCGGCACGGCCTCGCGCAGCCGGCCCAGCAGCTCGTTGAACTTCGACAGCCGCTTGGAGCCCTTGCCGTTCAGCTCCCGTACGTGGATGTGCAGCACGGTGGCGCCCGCGTTGTAGCAGTCGACCGCGGCCTGCACGTGCTGGTCCATGGTCACCGGGATGTCCTCGGGGAAGTCGCCCGGCTCCCACTCCGGCCCGTACGGCGCGGCGGTGATGACGAGCTTCTCCTGGTTCTCCGGGAACAGCGAGTCGTCGAGGAAGTGCATGGGGGTCTCCTTCGGTGTCGGTCGGCTCAGAACGTCTTGTCGCCGATGACCCCGGCCCGCTCCATCTTTCGGACCGCGGGCCAGTAGTCCTGTACGGCGTAGTGCTGGGTGGAGCGGTTGTCCCAGATCGCGAAGCTGTTCTTGGTCCAGCGCCAGCGCACCTGGTACTCCGGGATCGCCGCCTGGCGGATCAGGTAGTTGAGCAGCTCGCTGCCGCCGGGGGTGTAGTCGAAGCCGAAGCGCACGCGCTCCGGGGTGTGGAAGTTGGTCAGGTGCGTGGTGAACGCGTTCACGAACAGCACCTGCTCGCCGGTCTCCGGGTGGGTGCGCACCACCGGGTGCTCGGCGTCGGGGAAGCGCTCGTGCAGCGCCAGCCGCAGGTCGAGCGGCATGTTGGCGCCGAAGCTGGCCTCGATGCTGTGCCGGGCGCGCAGCCCCGCGATCCGCGCCTTGACGTCGTCGGGAAGCCGCCGGTACGCCTCGGCCATGTTCACCCAGATCGTGTCCCCGCCGACCTCCGGCGTCTCGACGCAGCGCAGCACGCAGCCCATGGGCGGCGCCTCGCGCCAGGTCGCGTCGCAGTGGTACGCGTTCTCGTAGTGCTCGGCCGGGCTGTCCAGGTCCTTGTAGATGCGGACCAGGCCGGGGTGGTCGGGGTCGCTGCCGGCGACCGGGTGGTCCTCCAGCGGTCCGAAGCGCTCGGCGAGCGCGACGTGCTCGGCGCGGGTGATGTCCTGGTCCCGCAGGAACAGCACCTTGTACCGCAGCAGCAGCGCCTTCAGCTCGGCGAACAGCTCGCCGTCGCGCGAGGCCTCGGCGAGGCTGACGTTGCGCAGCTCGGCGCCGATGTGCACGGTCAGCGGGTGCACCTCGATCGTGCTCTGCCGCCGCACCGGTGGGGCCGGCTCCGTATCGTCGATGATCTGCATGGACCTCTCCTCACTGTCTGATCGGCTGGGGGTGGTGCGGCGTCAGCGGCCGGCGGATTCCAGGTGGAAGACCGAGGAGCCGATGCTGCGGCCGGATTCGAGATCGTGGTGGGCGCGCACCGCGTCCTCCAGGGCGTACCGCTGGTTGATCTCGATCTTGATGCGCCCGGCGGCGACGTGGCTGAACAGCTCCTCGGCCAGCTCGGCGCGCTCGGCCGGGTCGGCGATGTAGTCGGCCAGCGCGGGCCGGGTGACGAACAGCGAGCCCTTGATCGCCAGCTGCATGGCGTCGATCGGGGGCACCGCGCCGGACGCGGTGCCGAAGCACACCAGCAGCCCGCGCCGCCGCAGCGAGTCCAGCGAGCGCTGGAAGGTGGTCGCGCCGATGCTGTCGTACACGACCGGCACCCCGGCCCCGCCGGTCAGCTCGCGTACCCGCGCGGCGACGTCCTCCCGGGGGTAGACGATGGTGTGCGTGCACCCGTGGGCCTTGGCGACCTCGGCCTTCTCGTCGGTCGACACGGTGCCGATCACGTCGATGCCGAGCAGGCGGGCCCACTGGGTGAAGATCAGGCCGACCCCGCCCGCGGCGGCGTGCAGCAGCACGGTGTCGCCCGGGGCGAGCGGCGCGATCCGGCGCAGCAGGTAAGCCGAGGTCAGGCCGCGCATCGTCATGGCCGCGGCGGTCTCGCAGGCGATCGCGTCCGGCAGCTTGATCAGCGGCGCGACGTCCATCACCCGCTCGGTGCTGTACGCGCCCAGCGGGCTGCCGGTGTAGGTGACCCGGTCGCCCACGGCGAACCCGTCGACCCCCGCGCCGACCTCCTCGATCACACCCGCGGCCTCGACGCCGAGCCCTGCCGGCAGCGCGCTCGGGTAGAGGCCGCTGCGGAAGTAGGTGTCGGCGAAGTTCAGCCCCACCGCGAGGTGGCGTACCCGGACCTGGCCCGGCCCGGGCGCGCCGACCTCGACCGCCTCCCAGCGCATCACCTCGGGTGCGCCGTGCTGGTGGAAACGGACGGCCTTCGCCATGATCGGCTCCCGGAGGGTCGGGGGCCGGTTCAGGCCCCGATGCCTTGCCGGGCGCCCCGTGCCGCCCGGCCTACCTGCTGTGATGGCGGCAACAGTAGGCGTGAGCGGGGCCACATGCTATACATCGTGGGACAGCTTTCTTACCCCTACGGGACATTCGGGAGCCGGTTTTGGGCCCTTCTCTCCGCTATGCGTCGCTGAGCGGTTATCTGGAGCTGTCCCAGTCGCTCGGCCTCGACCCGGCCGAGCTGATGCACGGCGTCGGTCTCGACGTGATGGACCTGGCCCAGCCCGACAAGTGGGTGCCCGCGGGACGGGTCGCCCGGCTGCTCGAACTGTCCGCCCGCGAGTCCAGCCATGACGACTTCGGCCTGCGCCTGGCCGAATACCGGCGCGCCTCGACCATCGGGCCGCTCAGCCTGGTGCTGCGCGCCGAGCCGACCCTGCGCAGCGGGCTCGACCTGCTGATCCGCTACGAGCACAGCTACAACGAGGCCATCCGCATCCGGCTGACCGAGTCCAACGGCCTGGCCACCCTCCGCACCTGGTTCGAGTTCGGCGAGCCCGCACCCTCCCGCCAGGCGGAGGAGCTGGCCGTCGCGGTGCTGTACGCCATCCTGCGCCAGTTCCTCGGCGCGCAGTGGCAGCCGCTGGCGGTGTGCTTCGCCCACCCGGCGCCCGCGGTCCTCGATACGCACACCCGGCTGCTCGGCGGCCGGCTGCAGTTCGGGCACGGGTTCAGCGGCCTGGTCCTCTACTCCCGCGACCTCGACGCGCCGAACCCGGCCGCCGACCCGGCCGCCCGTGCGAACACGCCCGAGCTGCTCCGGACGCTGGCCGCGCCGCGGGGCGCGTCCACCGCCGACCGGGTACGGGAGATGGTCGAGGTGCTGCTGCCCACCGGGCGGTGCGCCGCCGACGAGGTGGCCCGCGCGATGGGCGTGGACCGCCGCACCCTGCACCGCCACCTGGCCACGGGTGGCGAGACGTTCACGTCCATCGTGGACGCCACCCGCGCCGGGCTGGCCGAGCGTTACCTGTCCAACGACCGCTACCGGCTGACCGAGATCTCCGAGCTGCTCGGCTTCGCCGCGCCGAGCGCGTTCTCGCGCTGGTTCCGCCTCCAGTTCGGCGACAGCCCCAGCGGCTGGCGCCGCCGCCGCTCCGACCTGTCCCCGGCCGGCACCACCGGCTGAGCCCGGCCGGTGGAAGATCGGCGTCTCGTGTCAGAAAGTGCAGTCCAGCACTGCATTTCGACACGAGACACCGATCTTCCCCCAATCCGCAGACTCCACCGAAGCCAGACTCTGATCAGGCCGTGGCGTCCATGCGCTCGCGCAGGGTGCGCGGGCGCAGGTCGGTCCAGTGGGCCTCGACGTAGGCCAGGCAGGCGTCGCGGGTGTCCTCGCCGAACACGGTGCGCCAGCCCGCCGGGACGGCCGCGAACGCGGGCCACAGCGAGTGCTGGTCCTCGTCGTTGACGAGCACCAGGTAGCGGCCGTCGGCGTCTTCGAACGGGTTGGTCATCGGTGCGTCTCCTTCTCGGTGCCGGGCGTGCCCGGCGGGATCTCCAGACCGGCCGGGGCCGGGGTGTACAGCTCGGACAGGGTGCGGGCCGGGTCGGCCACCGCGGCGGTGAGCAGCCGCACCAGGTCGCCCGCGATCCGCTCGGCGGTGGCCCGGTCGAACCGGGAGGTGGCGTACTCCAGCTCCACGTGCACCGGGTTGTCCCCGGCGGGTTCGTAGAAGCTGACGGTCAGCTCGGCCCGGACCGTGCCGGTCGGTATCTGGCTGAAGCGCAGCGCCTCGTCGCCCAGCCGGGCCTCCTCGTGGTGCACCACCATGACCCGCAGCCCGTCCCTGACCGGACCCGCCGCGTCCCACACCGCCGCGAACGGCACGTCCTGGTGGTCGAGCGCGGCCAGGTCCGCCGCCCGCACCCGCCCCAGCAGCCGCGTGAACGGCGGATCCCCGGACGTGTCGGTGCGCAGCACCACCGTGTTGTAGAAGCACCCGGCCAGGTCGGCCAGCGCCTCCTCGGTCCGCCCGGCGGCGAGGCTGCCGATCGGCAGGTCGGTGCCGCAGCCGTAGCCGGTGAGCAGCGCCGCGAACGCCGCCTGCACCACCATGAACATGCTGGTGCCGCTGCGCCGGGCCAGCTCGTCGATGCCACGGTGCAGCGCCGCGCCGAGCATGAACTCGACCGTCTCGCCACGCCGCGACGCCTGCCTGCCGCGCGGCCGGTCGGCGAGCAGGTCCAGGTCGAGGTCGGGCATGATCGCCAGCGCGGCGCGCCAGTACCCGAGCTGCCGCGCGTACCGGCTGTCCGGGTCGGCCGGATCACCGAGCAGCGCGTACGCCCAGCGCGTGTAGTCGGCGTACGTCACCGGCAGCGGCGCCCAATCCGGGGCGGCACCCCGCAGCCGGGCGTCGTACGCCGTGGCCAGGTCGCGCAGCAGCGGCACCACGGACCACTCGTCCACGGCCAGGTGGTGCGCGGTGAGCAGCAGCGCCCGGTCCGGCACGCCCCGCTCATCGGCGCCGATGACCAGGCGCGCCCGCAGCGGCGCCCGCCCGGTCAGGTCGACGGTCTCCCGGGCGAGCGCGTCCAGCCGCGCGGCGAGCGGGGTGCCGTCGTCGGCCACCGGCTCCAGCACCCGTTCCGGCAGCGCGCGGCGCGGCACGCCGTCCGCACCGTGCACGGTGTGCAGCGGCTGATGCCGCGTCACCACGTCGCGCAGCGCCGCGTCGAGCGCGACCACGTCCAGCCCGGCCGCGGGCACCGCGAACGCGATGTCCCAGCCCGGCGCCGTCACCTCCTGATGCAGCCGCCACGGGTGCAGCTGCACCGGCGCGAGCCGCTCCGCGAGCGTCCCCGCCTCGTCGCCTACCAGCACCGGCCGGTCGGTGTCCGCCGCGTCGTCGAGGCGCGCGGCCAGCTCGGCCACGGTGGGGGCGTCGAAGACGTCGCGGACGGCGAGCTGCGCGCCGAGCGCCGAGCGGATCCGGCCGATCAGGCGCATCGACGCCATCGAGTGGCCGCCCAGGGCGAAGAAGCTGTCGTGCACGCCCACCTGCGGCAGCCCCAGCACCTCGGCGAACAGCGCGGCGAGCTGGTGCTCGCGGGCGGTCGTCGGCCGGGCGCCGCCCGCCAGCGAACCCCAGTCGGGCGCGGGCAGGGCCTTGCGGTCCACCTTGCCGTTCGGGTTCACCGGCAGCGGGCCGTCCAGCACCACCACCAGCGACGGCACCATGTACTCCGGCAGCACCGACGCGACGTGGGCGCGCAGCACGGCGGGGTCGGCGGGGCCGTCCGGGGACACGTACGCCACCAGCCTGGTCGTGTCGCCGGAACGGTCGGCCACCACCGCGGCCTGGCGCACCGAGGGGTGCCCGGCGAGCACCGCCTCGATCTCGCCCGGCTCGATCCGGAAACCGCGGATCTTCACCTGGTTGTCGGACCGGCCCAGGAAGTCGATCGTGCCGTCGGCCTGCCAGCGGGCCCGGTCGCCGGTGCGGTACATGCGCGCGCCCGGCCCGGCGAACGGGTCGGCCACGAAGCGCGACGCGGACATGCCCGGCTTGCCGAGGTAGCCGCGGGCCAGGCCGCGACCGCCGACGTAGAGCTCGCCGACGACGCCGACGGGCACCGGCCGCAGCCGCTCGTCCAGGATGTACGCCAGCGTGTTCGGGTCGGGGCGGCCGATCGGCACCGGCGCGTCCCACTCCGGCACGGCCCGCCACAGCGTCGAGTTGACCGTCGCCTCGGTGAGGCCGTACGCGGCGAACAGCTTCAGGTGCCCCGCCCAGCGCTGGATCAGGCCCGGCGGGACCGTCTCCGTGCCGACCAGCACGCACAGCCCCTCGGGCAGGTCCGCGTCGGGCGGCAGGATGGACACCAGTGACGGCGGCAGGATCGCGTGCGTGACGCCGTTGGCGTACAGCAGCTCCGACAGCGCCGGGCCGGGCACGCGGGCCTCGTCCGGGGTGACGACCAGCGCCGCCCCGGTGCACAGTGCCATCGACACCTCGAACGCGAACACGTCGAAACCGATCGAGGCGAACTGCAGCACCCGGCTGGCCGAGGTCACCCCCATCGGGTCCACGGCGGTCTCGACCAGGCTGCCGATGCCCTCGTGGGACACGGTGACGCCCTTGGGGCGGCCGGTCGAGCCGGAGGTGTAGATGACGTACGCCGCATGGTCCAGTCCGGACGGCGGCGGCAGCACCGGGCGCACCGGTGTCGCGTCGTCGATCTCGTCGAGCACCAGCACCGGCGCGGCCGTCTCCGGCAGCAGGCCGCGGGCCTTGCCGGTGGTCAGCACCAGCGCCGCCGCCGAGTCCTCGATCATGTACGCGAGCCGGTCCGCCGGATGGTTGAGGTCCAGCGGCAGGAACGCCGCCCCGAGCCGGTTGACCGCGAGCACGGCCACGATCGTCTCCAGCGAGCGCGGCACCGCCACCCCGACGACGCTCTCGGGGCGTACCCCCTTGGCGGACAGCACCCGCGCGAGACGCCCGGCGCGCGCGGCCAGCTCCACATAGGAGACCTCGCGCTCGCCGTCGATCACCGCCACCGCCCCGGGGGCCCGCGCGACCTGGAGCGCGAACGCCTCCGGCAGGGTCAGCTCGGCGACCCGGCGCGCGGTGTCGTTGAAGCCCCGCAGCACCCGCTCCCGCTCGCCGCCGACGAGCAGCTCCAGCTCGGCCAGCGGCCGGTCCGGACCCGCGCCCACCTGCTCGGCCAGCGTGACCAGACGCCGCCCCAGCAGCTCCACGCTCGCCCGGTCGAACAAGGCCGCCCGGTAGGTGAGCAGGCAGTCCAGCTCGCCGTCCGGGCCGTCCAGCAGCTCGACCACCAGGTCGAACCGGGCCGTGGTGACGTCCAGCGGCTCGTCCTCGCAGCGCAGCCCGGCCAGCCCGGACCACTCGTCGACATGGTTGCGGTGCACCACCATGACCTGGAACAGCGGGTTGCGGCCCGGCAGGCGGGGCGGGTTGACCGCCTCGACCACCGCGTCGAACGGCACGTCCGCGTGGGCGAACGCGGCCAGGTCGGTCTCCCGCACCCGGGCCAGCAGCTCGGTGAACGACGGTGACCCGGACAGGTCGGTGCGCAGCACCAGCGTGTTGACGAAGAAGCCGACCAGGTCGTCGAGGCCCTCCTCGCCGCGCCCGGCGATCGGCGCGCCCAGCGGCAGGTCGTCGCCCGCGCCGAGGCGGTGCAGCAGCGCCGCCGACAGCGCATGGGTGACCATGAACATGCTCGTGCCCGCGCGATTGGCCAGCTCACGGAGCCGGGTCGCGGTCGCCGCGGGCAGGCGCAGCGACACCGAGCCGCCGCGCGCGTCCGGCTCGGCCGGACGGGGCCGGTCGGCGGGCAGGATCAGCTCCTCCGGCGCCCCGGCCAGCGTCTGCCGCCAGTAGGCGAGCTGCCTCGCGGCGAGGCCGTCCGGGTCGGACGGATCACCGAGCAGGTCGCGCTGCCACAGCGTGTAGTCGGCGTACTGCACCGGCAGCGGCGCCCAGTCCGGCGCGCTCCCCCGGGTCCGGGACTCATAGGCGGCGGCCAGGTCGCGCAGGAACGGCCCGTCCGACCACTCGTCGGTCGCGATGTGGTGCAGCAGCACCACCAGCACGTGCTCCTCGGGTCCGGCCTCGATCAGCGTGCCGCGCACCGGCAGCTCACCGGCCAGGTCGAACGGCCGCGCCACGGCCTCCGCGACCAGCTCGGCGACGTCGCCGCCGATCATCTCCAGCACCGGCCGCGCCTCGTGCGCCGGCAGGATCCGCTGCGACGGCACTCCCTCGACGGCCGCGAACACCGTGCGCAGCGACTCGTGGCGGGACACCACGTCGTGCAGCGCGTCGTGCAGCGCGGGCCGGTCCAGCGGGCCGTGCAGGCGCAGCACCAGCGGGAAGTTGTACGCCGCCGACGGACCGCTGAGCTGGTCGAGCAGCCACAGCCGCTGCTGCGCGGCCGACAGCGGCAGCGCGCCCTCGCGCGGCCGGGCCGTCAGCGCGGCCCGCGGCGATGCCGCCGCCTCCGGGCTGATCCGGGCCGCGAGCTGCGCCACGGTCGGCGCCTCGAACAGGTCGCGGATGGACAGCTGCGCCCCGAGCGCGGTGCCGGCCCGGCTGACCAGCCGGATCGCCAGCAGCGAGTGACCGCCCAGGTCGAAGAAGCCGTCGTCCACGCCGACCGCGGGCAGGCCCAGCAGCTGCGCGAACAGCTCGCACAGGGTGCGCTCGGCCGCGGTGGCCGGCGGGCGGTTCGCCGCACCGGTGAGCACGGTCGCCTTCGGCAGGGCCCGTACGTCGAGCTTGCCGTTGACGGTCAGCGGCAGCCGGTCCACGGCCGTCAGCGCGGCGGGCACCATGTAGTCGGGCAGCGTGCGCTTGAGGTGCGCCCGCAGCTCGCGCAGCACGTCGTCGTCGGCGCCGGACCAGCCGGGACCGCGCACCACGTACCCGGCCAGCCGCTTCGCGCCGTCGCCGGACGCGTCCACGATCACCGCGGCGTGCGTGACGGCCGGGTGGGCGCCCAGCGCCGACTCGATCTCGCCCAGCTCGACCCGGTAACCCCGGATCTTCACCTGGTCGTCGGTGCGGCCGAGGAAGTCCAGGTTGCCGTCCGCGCGGCGGCGGACCAGGTCGCCGGTGCGGTACATGCGGTCGCCGGGGGCGCCGTACGGGTCGGCGACGAAGCGCTCGGCGGTCAGCCCGGCGCGCCGGTGGTAGCCGCGGGCCAGGCCGATGCCCGCGATGTACAGCTCACCGGGCGCGCCCGGCGGCACCTCGCGCAGCCGGGCGTCCAGCACGTACGCGCGGGTGTTCCAGATGGCGCGGCCCACGGTCGGGCTGTCGCTGTCCAGGGTGCCGCCGCCGAGCGTGTTGATGGTGTACTCGGTCGGCCCGTAGAGGTTGTAGCCCAGCGTGCCGGGGGTGTCGCGCAGCGCGGCCCACACCGCGTCGGACACCGCCTCGCCACCGAGCAGCACCAGCGGCGGCCGGTGCCGGCCCGGCCCGTCTGCCAGCAGCCCCTCCTCGATCAGGTGCTGGGCGTAGGTCGGGGTCACGTTGACCACGTCGATCTCGTGCCGGTCGCAGTAGGCCACCAGCGCGGGCGCGTCGCGGCGCAGCTGCTCGTCGCAGACGTGCACCTCGTGCCCTTCGACGAGCCAGAGCAGCTCCTCCCAGGACATGTCGAACGCGAACGACACGGTGTGCGCGATCCGCAGCCGGCGGCCCCCGGCGGCCTCGATCACCGGGTTGAAGATCGCCTCGCGGTGGTTGAGCTGCATGTTCGTCAGGCCGTGGTACGGCGTGACGACGCCCTTCGGGCGGCCGGTCGAGCCCGACGTGAAGATCAGGTACGCCGGGTGCGCCAGCCGCCCCGGCACCCCGGGCGCGAACCCGGGGCGCTCGGCGTCGGCCAGGTCGCCTGGCTGATACGCGGCCAGCTCGGCGCGCACCGCTGGATCGTCCAGCAGCAGCGGGTCCGCGTTCGGCGGCAGCTTGCCCGCGACCGCGGACACGCTGAGCACGCACATCGGCGCCGTGTCCTCGATCATGAAGCCGAGCCGCTCGGCGGGCAGGTCCAGCTCCAGCGGCAGGTACGCGGCGCCCGTGCGCAGCACCGCGAACAGCGCCACCACCATGTCGGCGGTGCGCGGCAGCGCCAGGCCCACCACCGTCTCCGGGCCCGCGCCCCGTGCCAGCAGCAGCCGCGCCATCCGGTTGATCCGCGCGTCGAACTCGGCGTAGGTCAGCCGCAGCGCCCCGTCGACCAGGGCGGTCTCGTCCGGCGTACGGGCCGCCTGCACCGCCAGCAGGTCGGCCACGGTCAGCTCGCCGATGTCGTGCTCGGTGCGCGCCCACTCGGCGTCCTGCGCCGCCCGCTCGCCGGGCAGCAGCAGGTCCAGCTCCCGCACCGGCGCGTCCAGCCCGGCCACCAGCCGCTCCAGCACCAGCCGGAACCGCGCCAGCACGGCCCGCGCCGCGTCGCCGTCCACGATGTCCGGCCGGTGGTCCAGCCACATCCGGATCGCCCGCGCCGGGGTCACCACCAGCGTCAGCGGGTAATGCGTCGCATCCACGCCGTCGACGGCCTCGATGCCGTGCCGGGCGCGCAGGTCCGCCGTGGCGTCCTCGTCCACGAAGTTCTGCAGCACGTACAGGGTGTCGAACAGCGTCGCGTGCCCGCTGTCGCGCTGCACCCGGCCCAGGCCGACGTGGTCGTACGGCATCAGCGCCAGCCGCTGCTCCTGCACCCGCCGCAGCAGGTCGCCGCCCCGCTCATCGGGCCCGGGGCAGACGCGCACGGCGACCGTGTTCAGGAACAGGCCGATGATGTCCTCGACCCGCTCCACCTCGGCGTGCCGCCCCGCGACGGTCATGCCGAACACCACGTCCGCGCGGCCGGTCAGCGCGCCCAGCGCCAGCCCCCACGCGGTGGTCAGCACCGTGTTCAGGGTCAGCCCGCGTTCCCGCGCGACGGCGCGCACCCGGTCGCTGAGCTGCTCGGACAGCACGTCGTCGACCCGCTGCGGCACGGCCGGCGCCGGAGTGCGGTCGGCCGGCCCGACCAGCGTCGGCTCAGCCAGCCCCGCCAGCGCCTCCTGCCACGCCCCCGCCGCGGCCGCGTCGTCCTGGGCGGCCAGCCACGCCAGGTGGTCGCGGTACGACCCCGGCACGGGCAGCCCGGAGGCGTCGCCGTCGCGCTCGTACAGGGTGAACAGCTGCTCGACGAACAGCTCCTCCGACCAGCCGTCCCACAGGATCAGGTGGTGCGTGACGACCAGCCGGTCCCGGCCGTCCGGCAGCCGGACCAGCAGCATCCGGCACAGCGGCGGGCGGGCCAGGTCGAACCGGGCCACCCGGTCGGCGGCCGTCAGCTCGGCGGTACGCGCCGCGGCCTGCTCCGCGCTCAGCGCCGTCAGGTCCACCTCGGTCAGCGGCAGCTCCAGCCCGTCCACCACGAACTGCACCGGACGGCTCAGCCCCTCGCTGGTGAACCCGGCGCGCATCGCCGCGTTGCGGCCCAGCAGCACCGCACCCGCCCGCCGCAGGCGGTCCGCGTCCACCCGGTAGCCCAGGTCGAACGCGTCCTGTCCGGTGTAGACGTCGAGGCTCGCGCTGTCGTAGCTGGCGTGGAAGAACAGGCCCTCCTGCAGTGGCGACAGCGGCCACACGTCGGCCACCGGCCCCGGGCTCAGCCCGTCCAGCCGCGCCCGCTCCGCCTCGCTCAGCTCCACCAGCGGAGCCAGACCCGGCACGGCAGCGGGATCGGGCTGCCCGGCACCGGACCCGTCGCGGTAGACCAGCACGTCGGCGAGCCCGGCGCGCTTCGCCCCGACCGCCGCGGCAGCCCCCGGCACTGCGGCAGCCCCCGGCACTGCGGCAGCCCCCGGCACTGCGGCAGCCCTCGGCACTGCGGCAGCCCTCGGCACTGCGGCTGTCCCCGGCACGGGGGCGGCGCCGGCCAGGGCGGTCAGTGCCGCCTGCCACAGCGCGGTCAGCGTGTCGAGGTCGGCGGCGGTCAGCATGCCGTCCGGCCAGGTCCACGTCGTGGTCAGCACCGTGCCCTGCGGGCCCTCGGCCGCGACCACGTCCAGCTGCAGCGGGTGCGACAGCGCCAGGCCGCCGTTGACCTCGCCGATCGCCGCCGACTCGGGCGCGGGCGTCCACGCGGCGCCGGTCGCCGCCGGGAAGCGGCCGAAGTAGTTGAACAGCACCTGCGGGGCGGCCATCCGGGCCAGCAGCGGCGCGGTCTGCGCGTTCAGGTGGCGCAGCATGCCGTGGCCGAGCCCGCCGTCGGGCACCGCACGAAGCCGCTCGCCCACCGCCGCGACCAGTGCGGGCAGATCGTCGCCGGCCTCCGGCAGGCGCACCGGCTGCACGCTGGTGAACCAGCCGACCGTGCGGGACAGGTCCAGCTCCGGCTCCAGCTGCTCCCGGCCGTGCCGCTCGACGTCGACGAGCAGCTCGCCGGTGGCGTACCCCCGGCGCTGCCGCCACCCGCGGACCGCCACCGCCAGCGCGGCCAGCAGCCCGTCGGTGATCCCCCCGAGTGCGGGCACCGCCGCCAGCAGCGCCGCCGTCGTCTCCGCGCTCAACTCCGCCACCCGCCGCACCGCGCGTGCGCCGGGCGCACCGGTCATCGGCAGGTTCGTCCCGGGCAGCAGGTCCGCGCCAGGGGCGAGGGTGGCCGCCCAGTGCTCCAGCTCGGCCAGCCGCTGCGGCTGCTGCGCCTGCGCGCTCACCACCTGGGCGTATCGGCGTAGCGACGTGCCCACCGGCGACAGCGCAGCCACCGCGCCGTTCGCGGCGTCCCAGGCCACGGCCAAGTCCTCGAACAGCACCCGCCAGGACACCCCGTCGACCGCGAGGTGGTGCACGGCGAGCAGCAGGCGTCCGGGCCGGTCGCCCGCGTCGAACCAGACCGCGCGCAGCACCCGGCCCGTGTCCGGGTCGAGCGCGCCGGTCGCGGCGGCCGCGTGCTCGGCCAGCAGGCTGGGCAGCTCCTTCTCATCCACCGTGGACAGGTCCACGCGGGTCAGCAGGTCGACCGCGGACACGGTCCCGGCCGGCTCGGCGCGCAGGGTCCACAGCACGGAGGCGATGCGCTGCAGGCGCAGCCGGAGGCCGTCGTGATGGTCGAGCACGCGCTGCAGCGTCGCGGCGATCGCGCCCTGGTCCGCCCCGGCGGGCGTGACCAGCAGCATCGGCAGCGTGAACCGCTCGATCGGGGCACCGGTGTCGCGCAGCCAGTGCACGATCGGCAGCAGCGGCACGTCTCCCACCCCGTCAGCGGGCACCGATGCTTCGGACGGAGGCAACTTCTGGGTTGCCAAGGCAACCCCTGTGTTGCCGGCATTCGCGGAGTCCTCCACCCGAGCCAGTTCGGCCAACCGTCGTGGTGTGCGCGCGGCGAGCACGTCCCGCGGGCTCACCACGATCCCGGCCCGCCGAGCCCGGCTGGATACCCCGATGGACAGGATGCTGTCCCCACCGAGCGCGAAGAAGTCGTCATCCGCCTCGACGCTCGCCACCCCCAGCACCACCGCGAAGATCCCGCCCAGGACGCCCACCGGCCCATCCAAGATCGTCCGACTTGCCTGGCAGTCGGGCGTATCTTGAGCGCACATACGGCCATGTGCCTGGCAAGTCGGACGATCATGGGACGGCGCGGACGGCGCGGACGGCGCGGACGGCGCGAGCGCGGACGAGGGCGTGGGGCGGGGGGCGGGGAGGGCGGCGCGGTCGAGTTTGCCGCTGGGGGTAAGGGGCAGCGCGTCGAGGACGACGAACGCGCTCGGGACCAGGGCCGGGGGCAGCGCGGCGGCGGCCGCCTCGCGCAGCGACACCGCGTTGAGGAAGTGCCCGGCGGTGGGGACGGCGTACGCGACGAGCTGGGTGCCGCCGGGGCCGTCGGTCCGGGCCACGACGGAGGCCTGGGCCACGTCGGGCCGGGCGGTCAGCCACGACTCGATCTCGGCAGGGTCGATGCGCACCCCGCGCACCTTGATCTCGTGGTCGGTGCGGCCGGCGTAGACCAGCGTGCCGCCGGATTGGCGTACGACCAGGTCACCGGTGCGGTACATGCGCTCCCCCGGCGCGCCGTACGGGTCGGCGACGAAACGTGACGCGGTCAGCGCGGCCCGGCCCAGGTAGCCGCGCGCCAGCTGCACGCCGGAGACGTACAGCTCGCCGGGCACCCCGTCGGGCACCGGGCGCAGGCAGTCGTCCAGCACGTACAGGCCGGTGCCCGCGACGGGACCGCCGATCGGCACCGCCGCGCCGTGGCCGCCGTCGTTCGGCCACCAGGTGACCTGCACGGCCGTCTCGGTCGGGCCGTAGAAGTTGTCCAGCCGGGTGCCGGTGGCCGCGTACCAGCGCCGGGCCAGCTCACCGGTCACCGCCTCGCCGCCGCAGGAGACCCAGCGCAGGTCACAGGCCCAGGACGGGTCCGCGACGACCTCGTCGGCGAGCAGGAACGCCTCCACCATGGACGGCACGAACGTCACCGCGCTGACCCGGTGCGCGCGCATCAGCTCGGCCAACTCGGCCGGGTCGTGCTGGGCGCCCGGCGCGGGCAGCACCACGGCGGCCCCGGCCGTGAGCGGCCAGAAGATCTCCCACACCGACGTGTCGAAGGTCGCCGGGGCCAGTTGCAGCATCCGGTCGGCGGCATGCAGACCGAAGGTGCGCTGCGACCACTCCAGCTGCGCGACGATGGCCCGGTGGCTGACCAGCACCCCCTTGGGGCGGCCGGTCGAGCCGGAGGTGTAGATGACGTACGCGGGGTGCTCCGGGTCGACCCGCGCGGGCTCACCCACGGCCTCGCCCGCGTCGGCGAGCACGTAGGACAGCCCGTCCCGGCGGGGCAGGCGCGGCAGCAGGTCCGGGCTGGTCACCACGAGGGTCACCCCGGCGTCGGCCAGCACCGCGGCCAGGTTCGGGTGCGCCGGGTCGACCGGCAGGTACGCCGCACCGGCGTACAGCACCCCGAGCATCGCCGTGACCTGCTGCGCCGAACGCGGCAGCGCGACGGCGACGACCCGTTCCGGTCCCGCGCCCCGCGCGGTGAGCCGAGCGGCGAGCGCCGCCGCGCGCCCGGCGAGCCCGGCATAGCTGAGCTGCTGCTCGGCGTCGATCACAGCCACCGCGCCGGGGGTCCGCACCGCTTGCGCCGCGACCATCCCGGCCAGAGAGCCGACGGCCCGCCGCACGTCCGGTGCCGCCACGGCGGCCGGGGGCAGCTCCCCGCGCAGCGGCGCCACGCGCACGCCCAGGTCGACCGCGCCGGCGGCCAGGTCCGGCGTGTCGAGCACCGCGTCCAGCAGCGCGGGCAGGCCGTGCTCGATGCGGGCCAGGGTGACCGCGTCCAGGCGCGCCGGGTCGTACTCGACGACGAGGGACAGCGCGTCGCCCGGCGTGGCGAGCAGGCTCACCGGGTAGTGCGTGGCCTCGCGGTAGGACACACCCCCGACGCGCACGGTGCCGGAGGCGTCGCGCAGCTCGCCGGGGTCGGGCAGGTTCTCGACGGTGACCAGGGTGTCGAACAGCTCGGTCCCGGCCAGCCGGGTGATCGCGGGCAGGCCCAGGTGCTGGTGGTCCAGCAGCGCTGTCTGCGCCGCGGCGAGCCGGTCCAGCACCCCGCCGAGCGTGTCGTACGGAGACCAGGTCAGCCGCACCGGCACCGTGTTGATGAACAGGCCGATCATCGACTCGATGCCGGGCACGTCGGTGTCCCGCCCGGACACGGTGCTGCCGAACACCACGTCCCGGCGGCCGGTGAGGCGGCCCAGCAGCAGCCCCCACACGCCGTACAGCACCGTGCCCGGGGTCAGCCCCCGCGCGCGGGCCAGCGCCGCGAGCCGCGCCCCGGTGCCCTCGGCCACCGCGATCGCGACCTGCCGCACCTCGCCCCGGCCCGGCTCGCCCGCGCCCGCGGCGGCGAGCCGCGTCGGCCCGTCCACCCCGGACAGCGCCTCGCGCCAGGCGCTCTCGGCCGCGCCCCGGTCCCGCTCGGCCAGCCGCCGCAGGTGCTCGCGGTACGGGGCCACGGCGGGCAGGCGTACCCCCTCGCCGGTGGTGTAGAGGTCGACCAGCTCGCGCAGCGCGACGGCGGCCGACCAGCCGTCGGTGACGATGTGGTGGTGCGTGAGCACCAGGGTGTGGCGCTCGCCGCCGTGGTCGACGAGCAGGTGGCGCACCAGCGGCGCGGCGGCCGGGTCGAACGGGGCCGCCTTCTCCTCGGCCAGGATCTGCTCGAACAGCTCCGCGGCGGGCGCGGCCGCCATCCGCGACAGGTCCACCTGCCGCCACGGCGCACCCGCCCGCCCGGCCACCGCCTGCACCAGGCGCCCGTCGGCCAGCTCGTGGAACGACGCCCGCAGCGGCGCGTGCCGGGCCACGATGCCGTCGACGGCCCGGCGCACGGCCGCCGGGTCCACCGGCCCGTGCAGCTCGACGACCTGCTGCACCTGGTAGCTGCCGTCGCCCGCGTACGCGTGGAACAGCAGGCCCTCCTGCAGCGGCGACAGCGGCAGCACGTCGGCCAGCTCCGGCACCGCCGCCTCCAGCGCCTCCACCTCGGCCTGCGTCAGCGTGACCAGCGGGAAGTCCGACGGAGTGTGCCCGCCCGCGCCCGGCAGCGCCGCCGCGTCGGCCAGCTCGCCCAGCACGTCGAACCAGCCCTGCGCCAGCTCCCGCACGGCCCCCTCGTCCAGCAGCGCCTCGGGGAACGCCCAGGTCACACCGAGCGACGGCCCGTCCGGCCCCTCCTGCGCGAACGCGTTGACCTCCAGCGTGTACGGGGCCACCGGCATCGCGGCGTCGTACCCGCCGGCCAGCATGCCGACGCCGGGCAGCGCGGTGAAGTCGCCGTCCTCGACCCCGAAGCGGCCCAGGTAGTTGAAGCTGAGCTGCGGCTGCGGCAGCCCGGCCAGCAGCGGCGCGGTCTGCGCGTTGAGGTGGCGCAGCAGGCCGTACCCGGCGCCGTGGTCGGGCAGCGCGGCCAGCGCCTCCTTGACCCGCTTGAGCGCCGCGCCGAGGTCGGCCGGGTCGTCCCCGAGGTCGAGCCGCACCGGGAAGATGCTGGTGAACCAGCCGAGCGTCCGGGACAGGTCCGCGCCCGGCACGAGCTGCTCCTCGCGGCCGTGGCCCTCCAGCGCGATCAGCGGCGGCGGCGTCGGCAGGCCGCGGGCGGCCCGCCAGCGGGTGATCGCGGTGCCGAGCGCGGTGAGCAGCACGTCGTTGACGCCCGCGTGCCAGGCCGCGGGCACGGTGGTCAGCAGAGGCGCGGTCTGCGCGGCGGGCAGGCGCAGCGTCAGGTGCCGCACGGTGGCCAGGTCGCCGACCGGGTCGAGGGCGCGGTGCGCGAACGCCGGGTCGTCTTCGGCCAGCATGCCGGTCCACATCTCCAGCTCGGCGAACCGGTCCGGGTGCTCGGCCGCGGCAGCCAGCCCGGCGGCCCAGGTGCGCAGCGTGGTGCCGACCGGGCTCAGCCTGGGCAGGCGGCCCGAGACGGCGTCGGCGTAGGCGGCGGCGAGGTCGGGCAGCAGGATCCGCCAGGTCACACCGTCGACGATCATGTGGTGCAGCACCAGCACCAGCAGCCCGGGGTCGCCGGGCCCGGCGTCGAGCCATACCACCTGGAACATCACGCCACCGGTGGGGTTCAGCCGCCCGATCGCCTCAGCCGCGGCGGCGTCGGCGCCGACCCCGGCGTCGGCGCGGCGCAGCAGGTCGGCGGCGGGCACGGAGCCGGGCGCGGCGACGATCAGGCGGCCCGCACGGTCCGGGGTGGAGCGTTCGAGGCGGGAGCGCAGCACGTCGTGGCGGTCGGTGACGGCCTGCAGCGCGGCGGTCAGCGCCTCGCGGTTGGCCCCGGCGGGCAGGCGCACCGCCAGCCACTGGCTGAACGCATCGATCTGCCCGCCGCAGCCGTCCAGCCAGGACATGATCGGCGTCAGGGGCAGCTCGCCCACCCCGGCCAGCGGGTCCTCGGCGGGCGCGGCCTGCGCCTGCGCCGCGACCAGCGCGAGCCGGGAGACGGTGCGCTGCTCGAACACCTGGCGCGGGGTGACCGACAGCCCGGCCCGCCGGGCGGCGATGACGAGCTGGATGGACACGATGCTGTCGCCGCCGAGGGCGAAGAAGTCGTCGTCCACGCCGACCCCGGTCAGCCCGAGCACCTGCTCGAACAGCCCGCACAGCAGGCTCTCCCGGCCGTCGCGGGCGGCCCCGCCGGTGGCGTGCGCCGCGTAGTCGGGCGCGGGCAGCGCGGCCCGGTCCAGCTTCCCGCTGGTCGTCACCGGCAGCCGGTCCAGCACCACGACCGCCGCGGGCACCATGTGCTCCGGCAGAAACTCCTGGGCGTATGCCCGCAGCACGCCGGGCGCGACCTCGCGTCCCTCGCGGGGCACCACGTAGGCGACCAGCCGGGTGTCGCCGGGCCGGTCCTGCCGGGCCAGCGCCGCGGCCTGCCCGACCGTGTCGTGCCGCAGCAGCACCGACTCGACCTCGCCCAGCTCCACCCGATACCCGCGGATCTTCACCTGGTCGTCGGTGCGCCCGGCGAAGTCGAGCCGCCCGTCGGGCAGCCAGCGCACCAGGTCACCGGTGCGGTAGAGGCGCTGCCCCGGCGCGCCGAACGGGTCGGCGACGAAACGCTCCGCGGTCAGGGCGGGCCTGCCCAGGTAACCGCGGGCCAGGCCGGGTCCGCCGAGATACAGCTCGCCCAGCTCGCCGACGGGCACGGGGCGCAGCGCGGCGTCGAGCACGTAGCAGCGGGTGCCCGGGTCGGGGACGCCGATCGGCACCCCGGCGAGCGCGTCCATGTCCGGATCGCACAGGCCCAGGGTCGAGTTGACGGTCGCTTCGGTGGGCCCGTACGCGTTGAACATCTCCCGGCCGCGCGCGTAGCGGGCCACCAGCGCGGGCGAGATGCGCTCGGTGCCCGCGAGCAGGGTCGCGCCGTCGGGCAGCGCCAGCTCCTCGGGCAGCGCGGCGAGCAGCGCGGGCGGCAGGATCATGAACGTGATGCCGTGCGCGTGGGCGTACTCGGTCAGCTCCGGCCCCGGCACCCGCCGCTCGGCGGGCACCACGACCAGCCGCGCGCCGGTCAGCAGCCCCAGGCACAGGTCGAAGAAGGCCACGTCGAAGCTGGGCGAGGCGAACTGCAGCACCCGGCTGTACGGCCCGACGCCGAGCCGCTCCGTCGCGGTGGCCAGCAGCTTCACCACCCCGGAGTGGCTGACCACGACCCCCTTGGGCCGCCCGGTCGAGCCGGAGGTGTAGATGACGTACGCGGCGTTGTCCGGGCTCAGCGCCGTGCCGAGGTCCGCGTCGGACGGCGCGGTGTCCGGCCGCTGTGCCAGCTCGGCGATGACGGCCTCGGCGTCCAGCACCAGCGGCGGCCCCGGGCGTCCGGCGTCGTCGGCCCCCGCCTGCGCACCGCCGCGACCGATCGCCGCGTCGAGCACCGGCGCGAGTTCCGCCGTGGTGACCACGCAGGCCGGCTGCGCGTCGGCGACCATGTACCCGATGCGCTCGGCCGGGTAGTCGGGGTCGAGCGGCAGGTACGCCGCACCCGCCTTGAGCACGGCGACCTGGGCGACGATCAGCTCCAGCGAGCGGGGCAGGCACAGCGCGACGACGCGCTCCGGCCCGGCGCCCCGGGCGAGCAGCGCGTGTGCGAGCCGGTTGGCCGCCGCGTCGAGCCCGCCGTAGGTGAGGCTGGTCTGCTCGAAGACCAGCGCGATCGCGTCACGCCGCAGCCCGACCTGGGTCGCGAACAGCTCCGGCCAGGTGGCGGGCGGTTGCGCGCAGTCGGTGTCGTTCCACGCCACGAGGATGCGGTGCAGCTCCTCGTCCGGCACGGGCTGAGACACGGTCTCGGTCACGGGAGACACCTTTCGGGGGTGGTGCGGGCGGCGCGATGGGGCGGTGCGGGGCGGGACGGCTCAGCCGAGCGGCCACAAACGACGGTGGCGCACGGGTCCGGTGTGCGGCGACACGGCGGGCATGGTTCCCCTCGGCGAAGGCAAGGGCTGAGCAGGATGGTAAAGTAAGGCTAACCTAATTTCAAGATTCGCGGCTTTTGCGCAGGTCAGCGGCTTTTCTCACGACCATCGATCCGCGATGGTCACCCCGAGGCGATCGCGCACAAACGGAAACCGGGGCCCGCCGCGGATCGGCGAGCCCCGGGGACCGGTGGTTCAGCAGTACAGGTTGTTACCGGCGGGCACGCCGAGGATGCCGACGAACTGCTGGTACTTGGTGACGCGGCTCTGCACCTGGGCGGGGTTGCCGCCGTTGCACTCGATCGAGCCGTTGATGCTGCGGATCGTCTCACCGAAGCCCGCGCCGTTGACCATCGCGTTGTGCGGGGTCATGGTGCCGGGGCCGTTCTGGGTCATCCAGTACCAGATGCCGGTCTTCCAGGCGACCGCGGCGTCGGTCTGCACCAGCCACGGGTTGGTGAGCAGCGGCAGGCCGAGCGCGTTGCCGGCCGCGTTGTAGTTGAAGTTCCAGCTCAGCTGGATCGGCCCGCGACCGTAGTACGCCGCCTGCCCGGCCGGGCAGCCGTAGGACTGGCTCGCGTCACAGTAGTGCGGGTAGTTCGCGGTGTTCTGCTCCACGATGTACACCAGACCGCCGGTCTCGTGGTGCACGTTGGCCAGGAACGCCGCGGCCTCCTGGCGCTGCACCGTCGCGCTGCCGGACTTGGCGAACGCCGGGTACGCGCTCAGCGCCGCGACCAGGCCGGAGTAGGTGTAGAACGAGTTGCGGCCCGGGAACATCTGGTTGAACTGGGCCTCGGTGACCACGAAGCCGCCCGGGTTGGTCGGCGGCGGGCTGCTCGTCGGCGGCGTGCCGGAGCAGTTGTACGGGTCCCAGTACCAGGTGCTGATGATCGGGTCGTAGCCCGGGTTGTCGTGCTCGGCGATGTAGTACAGGCCGTTGGTGTAGCGCACGATCGCGCCGGTGGCGTACCAGGTGCCGGCGGCCCAGTTCGGGTAGTTGCAGGTGCCACCGGGCGGCGGGGTGGTGGTGCCGCAGGCGCCGTTGTCCTGCCAGACGCCGGTGGTGCCGGGCGGGGCCTCGTTCTGGGTCCACCACTTGGCCTGGTAGTTGCGGCCGTTGTGGGAGACCTGCATGCCGCCGGTGTACACGGCCGACGACTGCCAGGGGGTGGCGCACGCCGCGGCCGACGCCGCGGTGCTGGGCAGGATCGCCATCAGTCCACCCGCGACCGTCAGGGCCACGAGCGCGATGAGGGCGCGCAGTCTCGACATGGGGGATCACGTCCTTCGGGGGAAGGTGCTTGCCGGGTCGATGGCTGGCCATTCATCGAGATTGATGGGGAGCGTAACATCTATTCAGAAACTTTACTAACAATTCACGCCCTAAATGTACCTGAGGTTTGGAAGGGCACCTTCTACATCGGAAAGCAGTAAGAAGGTGCCCTTCCTTCCCTCAGGAAGCCCAGGGCATCGGGAGCGGGGCGGGGAAGGAGCTCGTCACCTCGACGGGGGTGCCGGACTGCTGGGAGTGGGCGGCGGCGGCGAGGATGTCGACGATGTGGGCGGCGTGCTCGGCCGAGCAGCGGTGCGGGCGGCCGTCGGCGATCGCGCCGGTGAACTCGGCGATGCCGCGTCCCCAGGGGATGCCCCGGTAGGGCTCGCCGAGCAGCGGGACCGGCTCCGGCGGCAGGCCCGCGCGGATCTCGGAGTCGAAGTTGGTCCAGTCGGCGATGTGGATCGACCCGCGCTCGCCGTGCAGCTCGATGCCGGACTGGCGGGTGCCCGCGCCGACGTAGAAGTTCGCGGTCAGGCGCACCGTCGCGCCGGACGCCAGCTCCAGAACGACCAGGGAGAAGTCCGGGGCCTGCGGGGAGAACATCTCGCCGGACAGGGTCACCCGGTCGGGCTTGAGGATCGTGCCGTACGCCCACACCCGCCGCGCCGGGCCGAGCATCGCGGTCAGCGCCGTCAGCGAGTAGACGCCCACGTCGAACAGCGGCCCGGCCCGGTACGGGCCCTGCGGCGCCGGATGCCAGGACTCGATCCGGTCGTGGTTGACCTCGGCGTACACGAGCTTGATCGGCCCGACGGCGTCGTCGCGGATCAGCTTCCAGGCGGTCTGGATGGCCTCGCCCAGGTAGGTGAACGGCGCGCAGCCCAGCCGCAGCCCCAGCGAGGCGGCCAGCTCGACCAGCCCGCGCGCCTCCTCCGGCGTCGGCGCGAGCGGCTTCTCGCTGAACACGTGCCTGCCCGCGCGCAGCGCCGCCGTGGTCACCGGCACGTGCGCGAACAGCGGAGTCAGGTTCACCACCACGTCCACGCGATCGTCGGCGAGCAGCTCGTCGAGGCTGCCGTAGATCGGCAGGCCGTGCGCGGCGCCGAACGCGGCCGCGGCTGCCGGGTCGGCGTCGTGGCCGCCCACGACCTCCAGGCCGGGATAGGTGCGCAGGTCGGTCAGGTAGCCGGCGGCTATGTTGCCGGTCCCGACGATCGCCAGCTTGGTCACGGCGCCTCGATCCCCCCGTCGGGCCGGCGCACCCGCGCCGACCACCGCTCGTGCAGGTGCGTGACGGCCGGGTACTTCGCCGCCGCCTTCTCGTCGACCTCGATACCCCAGCCGGGGGCGTCGTTCGGGTACAGGTAGCCGTTGCGCGGGTCGAGCGTGCCCGGGAACACCTCGCGCACCGGATCGGGCCACAGGTGGCCCTCCTGGATCGAGAACGCGGGGCTGCTCACGTCCAGCGCCACGTTGCAGGCGGCGCCGATCGGCGACACGTCGGCGGGCGCGTGCCAGGCCGTGCCGACGCCGGTCAGCTCGCACAGCGCGACCAGCTTGCGGGCCGGGGTCAGGCCGCCGATCGCCGAGATGTGCAGCCGCAGCAGGTCCACCCCGCCCCCGGCGACCAGCCGGGCCGCGTCGGCGACCGAGGCCACCTGCTCCCCCACCGCGATCGGCATCGGCGCGGCCGCGCGCAGCTCGGGCAGCCGGTCGTACAGCTCCAGCGGGATCGGGTCCTCCAGGAAGAACAGCCGGTACGGCTCCAGCGCGCGAGCCAGGGCCACCGCCTGCTTCACGGTGAGCCGGTGGTGCACGTCGTGCATCAGGTTCGGGGTCTCCCCCAGCACCTCGCGCGCCGCCGCGAACAGCTTCGGGGTGTCGCGCAGGTACTGCTGCACGTCCCAGCCGTCCGGGTACGGCGCGTCCGGGTAGCCGCCCGGGGTGCCGGGTGCGCCGTAGGTGCCCAGTCCCGGGCCGCCAGCCTGCAGGCGCACGTTGCGGTAGCCCGCGTCGAGGATCTGCTGCGCATCTGCGAGGGCCTGCTCGATGGTCGCGCCGGAGGCGTGCAGGTAGGTGTCGGCGGCGGCGCGGACCCGGCCGCCGAGCAGCTCGTACACCGGCATCCCGGCGCGCTTGCCCGCGATGTCCCACAGCGCCTGGTCCACGCCGGACAGTGCGCTGTTGAGCACCGGGCCGCCGCGCCAGTACGACGACAGGTGCACCATGCGGGTGATGTCCTCGATGTCGGCCGGATGCCGCCCGATCAGCATCGGGCCGACGTGCTGGTCGACGGCTGCCACGACGGCGTGGAAGCGCTGCGTGAACGTGGCGCAGCCGAAGCCGTACAGCCCCGGGTCGCTGGTGTCGACGCGCACCACCACCAGCGGCAGCCCTTCGGGCGCGGTGACGATCGCGCGTACGCCGGTGATGCGCAGCCCGTCCCGCGCAGGCCACGGCGCCTGCGTCTCCGGCATGACGGCCGGAGCTCGCTCCTCTGACATTGACTGTCCTTCGTCGTGTCGGTCACCGGAGCGGGAGCGGCCGCGGTTCCGGCAGGATCATCGCGACCCTACCCGGATCGGCTCCTTCCGCAAGATCGGGCCATCGGGCGCGGTATCACCCGTTCGAGTAGAACAGCAGGTCACGATTCGGGATGGCACGCCTTTCGATGCGGCGTAACCGACTTAGTCGATGCAGAATGGTGGGCGACGGACGCCCGGCATCCCGCCGAGCGGACACCTCCTGGGGAGGAGACGAGTGAAGTTGACCCTGCGCCAGCGTGTCGATCTGCTCGAAGCAGCTCATTACGACACCCGCCGGCGGCAGATCGAGGCAGAGGACCAGACCGCGCTGCTCCGCGGCGCGATCAACGAGTTCTCGGCCGACCTGCGCGCCCACCGGCAGGAATGCACCGAACGGTTCAACCAGATCGACCAGCGGTTCGACGGCATCGACCAGCGGTTCGACCGCATCGACCAGCGGTTCGATCGCATGGACCAGCGCCTGGACGGCATGGACCAGCGATTCGACGGCATGGACAAGCAGTTCAATGGTGTCGACCAGCGGTTTGAGGGAATCGAGGGGATGCTGCGGCAGATCCTCACCGTGGTCACGCTGCAGGCAGGGCCGGAGGTGGCGAGACAGGGCGTCGCCACCCCGGCGAGCTGACCTGCGGCGTACGCGATGAAGCCCGTGACCGAACCCGCGAGAGACTGCTGGCTGCACCCTGACGTCGAGGTGCGGGAGTCGGCGATCGCGGGCCGCGGGCTGTTCGCGAGGCTGTTCCTCCCGGCCGGGACCGTCGTGTCCCGGCTGGGAGGACACCTCGTCGACGGTGCCACGCTACGGGACCTGTTCGCCGAGGCCGCGCGTGAGCACCGCTACGTGGACACCATCACGGTCGGCGACGACCTGCACCTGGTGCTGCCGCCGCGCCGCCCGAACGGCTACGGCAACCACGGCTGCGACCCGAACCTGTGGTGGATCGACGCGTACACCCTGACCGCGCGGCGCGACATCGCGCCCGGCGAGGAGATCACCAACGACTACGCGACCAGCACCGCGGCGGCGGACTTCACCATGACCTGCGCCTGCGGGGCGGACCTGTGCCGCGGCACGGTCACCGGCGCCGACTGGCTGCGGCCGGAGCTGCGCGAACGCTACGGCGAGCACTGGATCCCGCTGCTGCGCGACCGCATCGCCGCGTCCTGACCGACTGCTGCAGTTTCGGGGAAGCTGCACGAATCGCCAGCCGCGAACGTGCAGTTTCCCCGAAACTGCCTGCCGCGCCGGGCGAAGCCGGGCCGCGGCGATGCGGTCGCGTACGGCTCAGCAGGTGGCGAGCATGCTGTTCAGCGCGGACTTCTCGGCGCTGTCGACGGTGAGGGCGTAGTAGTACTTCACCTGGATCCAGGCGCGGGCGTACGTGCAGCGGAACGCCGAGCGCGGCGGCTGCCACTCGGCCGGGTCCTTGTCACCCTTGGACTGGTTCACGTTGTCGGTGACCGCCCACAGCTCCGGCCCGCCGAGGTCGTTGGCGTAGGTCTGGCGCTTGGCGGTCGTCCACGCCCACGCGCCGGAGGCCCAGGCCTCGGCCAGCGGCACCATGTGGTCGACGTCGATGTCGGCGGCGGCGTACCAGGTCGCGCCGTCGTAGGGGCTGTACCACGAGCCGGAGGTCGCCGCGCAGCTGCTGTCGACCACCACGCCGGTGCCGTCGCGCTTGAGCACCTGCTCGCGGGTGTTGCAGGTGCCGCTGACGGTGATCCAGTGCGGGAACAGGTCCCGGTTGTAGGTGGACGCGTGCGACTCGGCCGCGACGGTCAGCGCGTTGAGCCTGCTCAGCGCGGTGCTGTAGGAGGGGATGTTCGGCGGCGTGGCGCCGGCGGGGGCGGCGCCGAGCCCCACGGAGAGGAGGACGGCGGCCGCCGCGGCGACGGCCGTCCTGAGGACACGGGACATCGAGGGTCTCCCGACTGTCCGCACCGCCGCCGGGTGGGGGGTCTCCGGCTGGGGTCACGGTGTGGACAGACAGGACGATCGCAGATGGACCCCGGAAGATCCAGACTTGATCAGTACGTCCGCATGAAAATCTTGTGAAATTCGATCCCTTGCCGAACGCCGCCCGCGGCGCGCGCAACGCGTCGGGAAAAGTTGACGCGTCGGAGATCTCCGACGTATCGTCGAGCGCGTGACCACCGACGTGTTCAGCGCACTGGCCAACCCGGTCCGCCGGCAGCTGCTCGACTCGCTGCGGGAGGGCCCGCGGGCGGTCAGCGACCTCGCCGGGCAGTTCTCGCTCAGCCGGCCGTCGATCTCGGAGCACCTGCAGGTGCTGCGGGGCGCCGGCCTGGTCCGCGAGGAGCCGCGCGGCCGCCACCGCTACTACCACCTGGAGCCGCAGCCGCTGGCCGAGGTCGGGCAGTGGCTGCACCCGTACGAACACTTCTGGCGTGAGCGGCTGCGGTCGCTGCGCGACGTACTCGACGAGGAGTTCTCGTGACCGAACCAGGCACCATCCACTGCGACCAGTTCCTGTCCCACGCGCCCGCGCGGGTGTGGCAGGCGCTGACCGACCCCGAGCTGCACGCCCGCTGGTGGGCGGCGGGCGACGTGCAGCCGGTCGTCGGCCACCGCTTCACCCTCGACATGGGCGGCTTCGGCCAGCAGCCGTGCGAGGTGCTGGAGGTCGTCCCCGAGCGGCTGCTGCGCTACAGCTTCGCCGAGGGCTCCCTCGACAGCACCCTGACCTGGCGGCTGGAGCCCGAGGGCACCGGCACCCGCCTGTTCCTGGAGCACAGCGGCCTCGACCTCGACTCGCCGATGGGCCGCCAGGCGTTCGAGGGCATGGGCCGCGGCTGGCCCGGCATCCTCCGCAACATGGAGAAGGCCATCGCCTGACCACGTCGGGAAGGGCACCTTCTTCATCGGAAAACGACAAGAAGGTGCCCTTCCTTCGGGTCAGGCCTCGCAGTTGACGGCGGTCTCCACGTTGGCGCAGATGTCGACGCCCGGGCCCGCGTCGCCCGTGTCGGCTCCCGCGCCGGCGTTGATGATGTCGGTGTACGCGAGATCGCCCACCAGCGTCAGCTTGTCCGCGCCCGTCTTGGCGTCGCCGTACACGGCGTCGTCGCCGTCGCCGCCGGTGAGGTTGTCGCGCCAGCCCGAGCCGCTGATGGTGCCGAGCGTCGCGCCGACGGTCTCGAAGTTGCCGTACACCACGTCGTTCTCGGTGCCGCCGGACACGGTGTTGCTGCCCGCGTCCACCGCCAGCGCGCCCTCCAGCTCGAAGGTCAGCGTGCGCGCGTCGCCGTAGAGGGTGTCGACGCCGGGACCGCCGAACACGCCGTCGTTGGCGAAGACCACCCCGGGCGCGACCAGCGTGACGACCGCGTCGATCGCGTCGCCGTAGATCGTGTCGTTGCCCTCGCCGCCGTAGATCTGGTCGTTGCTCCCGGTGCCGCCGGTCACCGCCGGGAACTCGACCGCGCCGAAGTCGCCGACCACCGTGTCGTCGCCGGGCCCGGCGAACACCGTGTCGCTGCCGCCGGCCGCCGCGACGTCGAGCGCGGCGGACTCGCCGTACACGGTGTCGTTGCCCTCGCCCGCGCAGATGGTGTCGTTGCCGCCCAGGCCGCTGATGGTGTCGTCACCGGCCAGGGCCAGGATCACGTCGTCGCCCGGGGTGCCGACGATGACGTCGGCCTCGGCGGTGCCCAGGTGGGTCACGGGTTTCTCGTTGCACATCGGCGCGGCGTGCGCGGGGGCCTGCACGGCGGCGATGCTCAGGGCCGCGAGCGCCACGGCCAGGGCGGTGCGTGCGATACGCATGGACTGTGCCTCCAGGTAGGTGGGATCGGACGAGGCCCCTGGCGCGGGCTCGGACACCACCCTCCAACGGCGGCACGCACGGCCGGGGCAATCCGAGATCAGATGCTATTGCCCCATTTTTCCCATTCCTGGGAACCACGCCGATCATGTCCTGACCTGCGTCTTCCGACCCTGCCGAGGTGACCCGGCACCGGCCTGGCAGGATGCGCCACATGATCACCCCTGCCGCGCCCGCCGTGACCCTCGTGCCCGTCGACGCCGCGAACTGGCGCGCCGTGGCCGCCCTCACCGTCAGCGAGCCGCAGCGGCAGTGGGTCGCCGACCCGGCGTACTACCTGGCGCTGTGCCACTACGGCACGGCGGGCTGGCAGCCGCTCGCGGTGACCGGACCCGACGGCACGGTGCTCGGCTTCCTGATGTGGACGGTCGACCCCGCCGACGGCGCGGCCTGGCTCGGCGGCATCATCATCGACACCGCCCACCAGGGCCGAGGCCTCGGCAAGGCCGCGGTACGCGCCGCACTCGACCTGCTCTCGGCCCACCACGGCCAGACGAGCTTCGCCCTGTCCTACGAGCCCGCCAACACCGCCGCCCGCCACTGCTACACCGCCGTCGGCTTCACCGAAACCGGCGAAACCGAAGACACCGAACTCGTAGCCCGCCTGAATCTCCCCGGCTGACCCGATTCAAGATCACGTCGATCTTGCGCGAAGTGTTGCCCTATTGCCCTTTTTGAGCGTGTCGCACCCACAACCCACGCAAGATCGGCGCGGGGTAGGGGTGGGGCGGGGGGGTCAGCGGAGATATGGGTCTAGGAGTTTGCGGGCGCCTAGGGCTAGGAGTTCTTCGGCGGCCTGGCGGCCGAGGGCGGGGGCGTGGGTGCGGTCGCCGGCGACGACGGTGTGCAGGGTGCGGTCGCCTTCGGGGGCGTAGACGGCGGCGCGCAGGGTCAGGGTGTTCTGGTCGAGGGTGGCGTGGCCGCTGACGGCGCTGTTGCAGGTGGCGCCGAAGCGGCGGAGCAGGGCGCGTTCGGCCAGGCCCGGGTCGCGGCTGTCGGGGTCGTCGAGGGCGGTGACCAGGGTGGCCGCCTCGCCGTGGACGCGGGTGGTGACGACGACGGTGCCGGCGCCGGTGGCGGGGGCCATGATCTCGGCGGGCAGCACCTCGGTGATGCGGTGCGCCTGGCCGATGCGGTGCAGGCCGCAGGCGGCGACGACGATCGCGTCGACGTCACCGGCGTCCATGCGGGCGATGCGGCTGTCCACATTGCCGCGGATCGGCTTGACGCGCAGGTCGGGCCGGGCGCGCAGGAGCTGGGCCTGGCGGCGGACGGCGCTGGTGCCGACGACGGCGTCGCGGGACAGTTCGGACAGGCCCCGGCCGTCTCGGCTGAGCAGCGCGTCGCGCACGTCGTCGCGGGGCAGGTAGGCGGCGATGTGCACGCCCTCGGGCAGGGCCACGTCGCCGGGGATGTCCTTGAGGCAGTGCACCGCGAGGTCGATGTCCCCGGCCTGCAGCAGCGCGTCGATCTCGCTGGTGAAGGCGCCCTTGCCGCCGGCCGTGGCGAGGCTGCCGGTCCACCGGTCGCCGTGCGTGGACACCGGCACCAGCAGCACGGTCAGGCCCGGGTGGGCGGCCTCCAGCCCGCGCGCGACGTGGCGGGCCTGCGCCAGGGCCATGGTGCTGCCCCGGGTCCCGAGGCGGAGGGTCGTCGTCACCTGAGGAACCCTAAGGCCCGGGTGTATGAACAGGCCGTGAAGCCGGGCAGGCGTGTCGCGGTGAAGGTTTCCTGCAGGTAACGCCGGAGTATTGACGCGCATCTCCAGTCATGGTCTTATCTGCGAACCGTTCTCACATTCGCTTTCGGAGGATCCACAGTGTCCAGATTCCGGCGCACGGCGCTGGCCGCCGCGGCCGCCCTCACCCTCGGTTCCGGCGCCCTCGCCGTCGCCTCCGCCCCCGCGACCGCCGCCCTGCCCACGGCGGCCGTCGCGATCGGCGACAGCTTCATCAGCGGCGAGGGTGCCGGCGCGTACAGCACGGTCGTCGACCTCAACGGGACCGCACAGGCGTTCCCCGGCTGGTCGGCGGCGAACAACAACGCCTACTTCTGCCACCGTTCCGCCAACGCCTCACTGCAGGTCGCGGCCCTGTCGGGCATCAACGCGCGGTTCAACCTGGCGTGCTCGGGCGGCCAGCCGCACGACATCGCCAACGCGTCGAACACCCGCACGAACGGCCGCCAGGTCGCCGCTCAGCTCACCCAGCTGCGTGCCGTGGCGCAGACCCACGACATCGACCTGGTGCTGGTCGGCCTCGGCTCCAACAACAGCTACTTCACCTTCGGCGACGTGGCGACGCTGTGCGCCAACCGGTTCATCGCCGACGCGTGGACCGGCTGGTGGGAGTTCTGGGCGTACCTGAACGGCCCGGTGCCGCAGGAGCCGTGCACCGACGCCGACCTGGCCAGCGCCGCCGAGGTCGCCTCGGCCACCACGGAGACCACGAACGCGCTGCGCCAGCTGATCACCACGCTCAACGAGGTGGACGCCGACGGCCAGCACCGGATCGTGTTCCAGGACTACACCAACCCGCTGCCCACCGACGTGTACAGCACGCTCGTCGAGGAGGACGGCCGCCAGGACGACCGGGACAAGTTCCGCGAGCTGGGCGCCGAGCGCTACGCCGCCGGCTGCCCGATCCACCGCGCCAGCCTCGCCCCCGGCCACCGCTTCTCGGCCAACCTCGGCGCCGTGGTGCGCAACTCGCACGCGAACCTGTCCGCCGAGTTCCCCGGCCAGGACCTGGTCTACCTCAACGTGCAGCGGGCCTTCGACGGCGCGCGGCTGTGCGAGAAGGCGGGCAGCCCGACCGGCGCGCTGGCCACCCCCGTGCGCATCATGGACGGCCCGAGCGGCACCTTCATCCAGAGCCTGTCCGGCTACGACAAGATCGCGATCCAGCGCTTCGCGAACACCTGCGGGACGTACTTCCAGACCTGCCAGGAGTCCTGGCACCCGAACGCGGCCGGCCACGCCGTCCTCGGCCAGTGCCTGTCCGCCGCCGCCACCACCGCCAACCGCACCCTGTCCTGCATCCGCAACGCCGGCACCGGCGCCCTCACCTTCCAGTAACGAAAGGAAGGGCACCTTCTTATCGGAATACGTAGTAGAAGGTGCCCTTCCTAACCTGCCAGGGCGCTACGCAGGTCGCGGACCACGGCAAGCGCGTCCTCGCCGCCGCCCTCCTCCCACGACTCGCGCCACTCGGAGTCGTCGCCCATGACCCGGTCCAGTGCCCGCACCGCGAGCGCCGCGACGTCGTCGGGGATCACCACGCTGCCGCCGTCGAGCAGAAAGTCCGGCGCGTACGCCGAGGTCAGCGGCTCGGCTCCGGGCCGCTGCGACAGCACGATCGCGGCCGCCGCGATGGCCCGCACGCCCTCCCGGTCGTCCAGGAAACCGGTCGTGTCCGCGGCCTCCGTCAGCGCCTGCCTGATCATCGCGAGCCGCTCGCCCGGTGCCGCGTCATCGAGAGCGCCGCACCAGTCGGCGGCGCTGTCGTTGTCGAAGGGACCCGTGTCCCATGTGCCCATCGCTACCTCCCGCGCCAGGTCGTGCCGGACGATAGCGGCCGCATGCGACATCACCGCGGGCGCGCCCGCCCCGGTCCGCGCCCCGCCGGCCGCCGTCGCTCCGTAGGCTGCGGGTATGTCCGTCACCGAGCAGCAGTCCAGCGGACCGGCCGTGACCGCCGCGCCCCGGCGGCGCGGGCCGCGGCGGGTGCCGCTGTTCCTGTTCGTGCCCGCCGGGCTGGCGCTGGCGTTCCTGGTGCTGCCGCTGCTCGGGCTGCTGCTGCGCGCCCCGTGGAGCACGCTGCTGGAGCACCTGGCGCAGCCGGCGATCCTGGCCGCGCTGCGGCTGTCGCTGCTCACCGCGACCCTGGCCACCGTGGCCTGCGTACTGCTGGGCGTGCCGCTGGCGTGGCTGCTGGCCCGCGTCGAGTTCCCGGGACGGCGCCTGGTACGCGCCCTGGTCACCGTGCCGCTCGTGCTGCCGCCCGTGGTCGGGGGTGTGGCGCTGCTGCTGCTGTTCGGCCGCCGGGGCCTGATCGGCTCCTGGCTCGACGAGACGTTCGGGGTGACGCTGCCGTTCACCACCGCCGGGGTGGTCGTCGCCGAGGCGTTCGTGGCGATGCCGTTCCTGGTCATCGCGGTCGAGGGGGCGCTACGCGGCGCGGACACCCGCTACGAGGAGGCCGCCGCGACGCTGGGCGCGGGGCGGTGGACCACGTTCCGGCGGGTGACGCTGCCGCTGGTCGCGCCCGGGGTCGCCGCGGGCGCGGTGCTGTGCTGGGCGCGGGCGCTGGGCGAGTTCGGTGCGACGATCACGTTCGCCGGGAACTTCCCCGGCCGAACGCAGACCATGCCGCTCGCCGTCTACCTGGCCCTGGAGACCGACCTCGAAGCGGCGATCGTGCTCAGCCTCATCCTGCTGGTGGTGTCGGTGACCATCCTGGCCGGGCTGCGCGACCGGTGGATCAGCAGCCCGTGACCCCGGTCACGGGCGGGTGCTGCGCTCGGACCCGGGCCACTCCGCCGCGGGCTTGCTGAGCCCGGCCGCGTCGGCACGCTGGCCGTTGACGGCGCGGCGCGGAGCCTCGCGGCGCCGGAGGCGGAACCGCCCGGCCAGCGCCAGCGCCACCCCGAGCAGCACCGACCCGGCGACAGCGCACAGCACCGCCAGCCACACCGGCATCACCCGGGACAGGACGAGCACCGCCGCCGCGGCCAGCACCGGCCCGGTCCACAGCAGCACGATCCCGGCCGGGCCGAGCAAGGCGCCACCAGCCTCGGCCGGGGCCCGGTCGGGCCGTCCCGCCTGCGCCAGCGTGTATTCGGCGCGGGCGAGGCTGATCAGCTGCTCGCCGCTCGGCTCGGCAGGCGGCCGGTGGGTCGTCTCGGACATCGGGCCACCTCCTCCCTGTAACACCAGACTGCCCTGTCTTCACTGTGCCGAACCACGTCCGGCGTCAATACGTTCCGCGGGTCACCCGCAGGTGTGAGTCCCGGTGCGGCGGCCGTCACATGATCGCGCACGCATGCCGTACTACGCTGGCCCGTATGCAGATCACCGCGCGGGAACTGGTCTTCGACGTGCAGGCGGGCGGCCCGGTGGACGGGCCGCCGGTGCTGCTGCTGCACGGCTTCCCCCAGCACGCCGGGGAGTGGGAGCTGGTCGCCTCGCGCCTGCACGACGCGGGCGCCCGCACGTACGCCCTCGACCAGCGCGGCTACTCCCCCGGCGCCCGGCCCGCCGACGTGGCCGCGTACACCATGGGCGAGTGCGTCGCCGACGCGGTCGCGGTGCTCGACGCGCTGGGCGTGGACCGGGCGCACGTGGTCGGCCACGACTGGGGAGCGGTCGTCGCCTGGCACCTCGCCGCCGAGCACCCCGCCCGGGTGCGCACGCTGACCGCGATCTCGGTGCCGCACCCCTCGGCGTACGCGAAGGCCCTGGCCACCGACGCCGACCAGCAGCGCCGCTCGGCCTACATCGGACTGTTCCAGCAGCCCGGCAAGGCCGAGGACCTGCTGCTGGAGCAGGACGGGCAGCGGCTGCGGGAGCTGTTCGCCGGCGTCCCGGCCGAGCGGGTCGAGCGTTTCGTCACCCCGATGCTGGACCGGGCCCGGCTGACCGGCGGCCTGAACTGGTATCGGGCACTGGGCCGCGGCCCGATGGCGGCCGGTCCGGTGCCCGTGCCGACCACGTTCGTGTGGAGCGACCACGACGCGGCGGTCGGCGCGGCCGCGGCGCAGGGCTGCGCGCAGCAGGTCACCGGCGACTACCGCTTCGTGACCCTGCCGGGTGTCAGCCACTGGATCCCCGACGAGGCCCCGGACGAGGTGGCCCGCGAGGTCCTCGCCCGCATGGCCACGGCCTGAGCCGGGGTCCGCGATGTTCGTCAAGATCTGCGGCCTGTCCACCCCGGACACTGTCGCGACCGCGGTCGGCGCGGGCGCCGACGCCCTCGGTTTCGTGCTCACCCGCAGCCCGCGCCAGGTCACTCCGGAGACGGCCCGCCGGCTGGCCGCCGCGGTCCCGCCGCACGTGCTGACCGTCGGCGTCGTCGCCGGGATCGGCGTCGCCGAGGCACGCGAGCTGGTCCAGGCGGCCGGCCTGCGGGCGCTGCAGCTGCACGGCGCCTACTCCCGCGCCGATTTCGCCGCCGTGGCCGACCTCGGGCTGACCCTGATCAGAGCCGTCAGCTACGAGGCACCCGACCTGCGGGTCGGCGCGTACGGCGAGGACCTGCTGCTGGTGGACGCCACCGACCCGGGATCGGGCGGCGCGTGGGACTACGCGACGCTGCGCGGGCGGGACCTGGGCAAGGACTGGCTGCTCGCGGGCGGGCTGGCCGTGGACACCGTCGCCGAGGCGATCCGGCAGTCCGCCGCGCCCGGCGTCGACGTGTCCAGCGGTGTCGAATCGTCCCGGGGCGTCAAGGACTCGGCTCTGATCAGGGAGTTCATCGCCGCCGCCAGACAGGCCGCCTGACCCTTCCCGCCCGGAGCAGGCCCGGCGTCCGTCAGCGGAGTCGCGTAGCGCCCGCCTGGCGCAGGTGGTCGAGCACCGTCGCGGTCTGGCCCACCACGGAATGACGGACGCCCGGCAGCACCCGGATGTCCGCGTGCGGCACGGCGGCCGCCATCCGCCGGGCGGTCTCGCGGGTGTCGAGCATGGCGTCGCGGTCGCCCGCGATGACCAGCACGGGCATGGCCAGCCCGCGCAGCGCGGCGTGGGGGAAGACCGGCAGCGGCTCCTTCCGGAACAGGAAGTGCTCGTCGGTGAGCACCATGCTGTCGAGGAAACGCTCCGCACCGGGCACGTCCAGGCCCGCGACCGCGCGCAGCGTCCGGCGCCGCCCCCACCGCCCGAACGGCCTGAGCAGCACCGCCTTCAGCAGCCAGCCCCAGCGCTGCCGCCCCACCCCGCCGGGGCACAGCAGCACCAGGCTCGTCACCCGGTCCGGCCGGCGGATCGCGTAGTCCAGCGCGAGCCACCCGCCGAGCGAGGCCCCGGCCAGCGCGGTCCGGCCCACCCCCAGCTCCCGCAGCACGTCGTCGAGCCAGTGGGCGTACGCCTCGGAGTCCAGCGGCGGGCGGGACGGGGCGCTCAGCCCCGGCTCCCCGATCATGTCGACCGCGTAGACGCGGAAGTGCTCCGCCCAGGCGGCGACGTCGCCCATCCAGATCGCCGCGTTGGTGCCCGACCCGTGGCACAGCACCAGCGGCGGCGCCTGCTCCGGCCCGGACACCACGACGAACGTCTCACCCTCCCGGGTCGGCACGCGCCGGTGCTCGCACGGGACGGGCCACTCGCGCAGCATCTGCTCGTACTGCTCCCGTACCCGCCGGCCGCCGGCCTCGCTCCGGTAGATCCGCGTCATCACTTCCCCTTCTCACGCATGGTCGTCAACGCACCTTAACGCGCCACGATTAGGGAGTGTTAGAGAATTTTGGGGAATGTTGCGGAACCCACTCGGGTCGCGTGCGGTCGGCTTGCCCGCCACGGCGATGATGGTCGATGAGGGTCGATCACGGGGGTGACGCGGTGGAGCTGGACCCCGACGACGAGCGCAGACTCGCCGAGCTGGAGGCGCGCACCAGCGCCGAGGACCCCTGGTTCGCGCTCGGGCTGCGCGCCGGCGAACCATGCCCGCCCGCCGAGTACCGCCGCCACCGCAAGCACCGGCTGCGGCTGCTGCTCGCCCTCGCCACCAGCGCGCTGGCCATCACGGCGTTCCTGGCCGGTTCACCCTGCGGCGGCATGATCGCCGCCCTCGGCGCGGTGCTGGCGCTGGTCACCATCCGCGACGGCTTCTTCAGCCCGCCGTCCGCCTGACCCCCCGGACGCGGATCAGCGAGCGCATCGCTGCGCTCGCTGCACCATCTCCGGCAGGCGCCTGCGCGCCAGGCGGGGTCTGTCGCTTGTGCACCGTCTTCGGGTCGCGCTCGGGGCGCTTTCCACGGGTGCCGCCTCCAGGACCAGGCATGTCCGCTGTGGTGCCATCTCCGGCCTCCCTCGTCTGCAGACCTGGGACGTTCCCCGCAGACCCTGGCGGCAAACGGATCAGCGCAGCTCAGCAGGCTCGAACCCGGCCGGCAGCGGGGCGGGCGCCGGCTTCGAGCCGCCCTCGGCGTGCCGGTGCGCGATCGCGTACCCCAAATGCAGGAAGTCGGCCCCGGCCACCGCCGTCAGCGCGGTCGCCACCAACCGGGTGAACCGGGGCGCCAGCACCAGCCCGCCGGTGAGCCCGGTCGCCATCCACATCGACAGGCAGAACGGGCAGCTGACCAGCTCGCCGAAAGCGTGCCGGGCAGGGCCCGCCTCGTCGCGCACCTCCTCCTGCACCTCCCCCGCGCCGATCGGCTTCTCATAGCGGGTGAACGGGGCGCGCAGCGGGCTGGTGACCGCGTCCTTGGACAGCAACCGGCTGGCCTTGTACGTGGCCGCGGTGATCAGGAGCACATCGCCCACGCCCGGCCGGGGTAGCGGGCGGCGGCTGAACCGCGCCGCCGCGACCAGCGCGCCCACCGCGACGCCGTACCCGGCGAGCAGGCCCAGGTACCCCTTCAGCGGGCGCCGCGCGCCCTGTGCGTACTCCTCGTGCAGTGCCTCTAAGCGATCGGCCATTCTCCGCAGGTTCCCCACCGCGCCCCGGCCAAACCGCCCCAAGCCGACTTCCACCGGCCGCGGCCGGTCACGTATGGTTGATCCTTCCACCACCTGCACCCGCCTGCCGCCGAGGTCTCGATGCTGAGAAGCCCGACGCTGCCCGGGGCCGAGCCCGCCACCGAGGACGCCCCCCGGCAGAATCTCGGCGCGCTCCTGCAACAGGTGCACCTGCACGGCCCGCTGTCGCGCGCCGCGCTCGCCGAGCGGATGAACCTCAACCGCAGCACGATCATGGCGCTCACCACGAAACTCAGCGCCGCCGGGCTGGTCCGCGAGCAGCAGCCCACCGGCGCGGGCCGCTCCGGCCGGCCGTCCCTGGTCGTCACCCCCGCCGCCGCACGCGTCTACGTGCTGGCCTTCGACGTCGCCGTGGACCGGCTGGTCGCCGCGCGGGTCAGCCTGGGCGGCCGGATCGAGGAGCGCCGCGTGGCCGTACGCTCCCGCTCCGGCCCGGACCTGGCGGCCGTCGTGGACGTGCTCGCCCGGTTCGGCCGCGAGCTGCACGACGCCGCCCCGCCCGGCGCGATCTGCGTGGGCGTCGGCGCGTCGTACTGCGGCATGATCCGCCCCGGGGACGGCATGGTCCGCTACGGGCCCTACCTGGGCTGGGTCGACCAGGCCTTCGGCACCGAACTCGGCGAGCGGCTCGGCCTCGGGCTGCCCGTCGCCGTCGGCAACGAAGCCCACCTCGGCGCACTGGCCGAACACCGGCGCGGCGCGGGCGTGGACGTCGACAACCTGATCTACCTGCACGGCGACGTCGGCGTGGGCGGCGGCATCATCGTCGGCGGCGAGGTCCTCGACGGCGAGGCCGGCTACGGCTGCGAGCTGGGACACATGCTGGTCAACCCGCACGGCGGCCGCGCCTGCTCGTGCGGGGCGCGCGGCTGCCTGGAGGCCGAGGTGGGCGAGCGCGCGCTGCTCGACGAGGCCGGGCGGCCCGCCGGCCTGATCGGGCGCGACGCGGTGCGCGAGGTGGTCCAGGCCGCCGGGCGCGGCGAGCCCGCCGCGCGGCACGCGGTGGCCGTCGTCGGCGACTGGCTCGGCATCGGCGTGGCCAACCTGATCAACCTGTTCAACCCCGGCGTGCTCGTCTTCGGAGGCATGATGCGCGACGTGTACCTGGGCGCGCAGGCGCAGGTCCGCGACCGGATCGCCGCCCACGTGCTGCCCGTCTCCCGGGAGCGGGTCCGGCTGGCGGTCGCCGCGCTCGGCGACGACACCACCCTGCTCGGTGCCGCCGAACTCGCCTTCACCGACCTCCTCACCAACCCCCTCACGGTGATGGCCCGCACCGTCACCTGACGGCCGCTGCACCTTCCCCGAAACTGCAGCCCGAAGCCCGGCCGGCGGTGCAGTTTCCCCGAAACTGCGGTTCGGATGCCCGGCCGGCGTGCAGTTTCCCCGAAACTGCGACGCCGGTCAGCCCGCGGCGCGGTACGCCCGGCCGGCGGCGGTGGGCGTGGTGCCGCGGTAGAGGGCGGTGCCCTGGTGGCCTTCCGTGGGCCAGGGCAGGGCGAACCAGGCGTAGCGCTCCACGTAGGACAGGCTCTCCATCATCTTCGTGGAGCCGGTGACGAAGGCGGCCTGCTGCGCGTCGCTCGGATACACCGCGCCGCCGCTGCCCCACTTGATCAGGGCGTACTCGGTGACCCAGATCGGCAGCCGGTAACGCTGGTAGACGGCCTGGAGGTAGTTCTTCAGGTGCCCGACGGCGGCGGTGGAGAAGTCCGAGCCGTACCAGTGCAGCGTGATGAAGTCGACCCGGTAGCCGCGGGACTTCGCGCCGCTGAGGAAACGGTCGAGCCAGCCCCCGGCCCGGTCCGCGCCGACGGCCACGGCCGGGCTGCCCAGCCGCATACCGGTGGCCTGCAGCCGGGGCCACAGCTCCAGCGCCCGCTCCACACTCATGTTCGCCTGGCTGCCGAAGTCGGGCTCGTTGAAGCCGAGCAGGACGTTGCCGTTCCGCTTCGCACGGGCCAGCTCGGCGTCGGTCACCGACTTCTCGCCCCAGATCATCGGCACGAACGCCGCGCTGGTGCCCGCGCCGCTGGTCGGGCCCGCCGACCAGTTGTAGTACCAGCTCGCGCGGACGTCCTTGAGCGCGGTCGCCAGGCCGCTCGCGGGCCAGACGGTCGCGCCCTTCTTCGACGACGACTTCGCGGGGGCACCGGCGGGTGCCTTGGTGGCGCTCGGCTTCGCCGAGGGTGCGGCGCTCGCGGACGGGCTCGCGGCGGCCGTCGCGGATGCCGCGGCCTGTGGCGTCCCCGGCACGGCTCCGCTCTCGGTGACCGCGACCGGCTCCCCGGCGGCGGCCGGGGTGGGCGCGTCGTCCAGCAGCCGGACGGCGGCGTAGGAGCCTCCGATCAGGACCGCGACCGCCAGCGGGATCACCAGCCACCACAGCCTGCGCCGGTCGCGCCTGACGTGCCTGCCGGGATGCCGCTGCGAGGTCTCGTCCACGAGCGCACACCCTAGCGGCCTGCCGTGAACGCGCTCTCTCCGTCCCGGATGTCGGTGGGCGCACCTTCTCTACGTCGTCCTAGGTAGCTGGGTTGGGAGGTTGATCGCGGTCTCGTGTCGAAACCTGTGGTCTGACCACACTTTCTGACACGAGACCGCGATCGACACCGCAGCCCGCGGGATCACGCCGTGACGGGGGTGTCCCAGTCGATGCGGTAGTCGAACTGCCAGGCCATCTTCTCCGGCTTGGCCAGCAGCTTCATCGCCGTGGGCAGGATCAGGTCGCGCAGCACGCGCGCCACCGGACCGGCGGCCTTGTCGCTGTTGGTACGCGCCGCCGCCGCGATGATGCGCTCCACCCGCTCCCGGCGCAGCCGCTCGTACGCCGGGAACGCCTGCTCGGCGGGCAGGTCGCGCAGGCAGCGGGCGAGCTGCACGGCGCTCTCGGCGGCGAGCGACGCGCCCTGCCCCGACGACGGGGACGTGGCGTGCGCGGCGTCGCCGACCAGCACCATCCGGCCCCGGTGCCAGGTCGGCACGCGCGGGATGTCCTCCATGCCGCCGATCGACACGAACTCGGCCGGATCCGACTTGCGCAGGATGTCCAGCACCGGCATGCGGTCGTCCGCGAACGCCGCCCGCAGCACCCGCAGCCACTCCTCGGGGCTGGTCCGGTTCGCCTCCGACCAGGACATCGGCGTCGGGTGCGGCAGGTTGGCGAACCAGCCGCAGCGCCCGTCGGGGAAGACCTGGTAGCCGAAGAACGCCCGCTTGCCGAACATCATGTACATCGCGTCGCCGGTGGAGGCCAGGCCGGTGTGGTCGGACCAGCCGCCGAAGCCGAGCAGGCCGGTGTAGCGCGGCTGCGGCGCGGCCGGGTCGATGATCGCGCGCACCGTCGACCGGATGCCGTCCGCGCCGATCAGCACGTCGGCCTCGGCGGCCGTGCCGTCGGCGAAGTGCGCGCGTACACCCGTCGGGGCGTGCTGCGGGCCGAGGTGCTCGGCCGACACCAGGCGCTTGCCGTGCGCCACCTCGATGCCGCGCCCGGCCGCCTCGGCGTAGAGCGCCCGGTAGAGGTCCGGCCGCATCACGAAGCGCTGCGGCTCCATGCCGCTCGGGCCGCCGAACGCGGCCAGCCGCTTGCCGGTCCAGCTGTGGATCACGATGCTGTCCATCGGCAGCCCCACGGCGCGCACCGCGTCGTCGGCACCGATCACCGACAGCGCCCGCAGCCCGTTGGGCGCGATGCTGAGGCCGCCGCCGACACCGTCGGCGGTGCTGTCGTACGCCTCGTACACCCGCGCCTCGATGCCCGCCTGCCGCAGGGCCATCGCGGCGACCGGGCCGGCGATGCCGCCGCCCACGACCAGGGCGGTCCTGACCTTCGTCATTGTTCTCTCCCAGGGATGAGCGCACCGGTCGCGTGACCGGTGCGGGTACGGACTCGCGTCCGGACCGCCCAGGGGAAACCCGGCTATCCTTGCGGTTGCCACCTCTCGTGGCCGGGTCCCTGGTGGTTCGGTGCGAGGGTCGAAGGTCTCCGGCGCGGTGTTGGTGCACCGCGCCGGAGACCGGTCTCGGGGGTCACTCCAGCGGGACCCCCCGCTCCATCAGCTCCGCCAGCTCGGGCGGGATGTATCCGGTGTCGTGGAAGACCTGCCAGTCGGCCAGCCCGGGGAAGGTGCCCCCGGTCAGCTCGGCGAGCAGCCCGCGCACGAACCCCACCTCCGCCTCGGCGACGGCCAGCTCGTACTCGTCCTCGACCAGGAACAGCCGGGGCACCTCACGGGACGCCTCGGCCAGCCGGCCGCGCCGGTCGGCCAGCTCCCGCTCCAGCACGGACAGCCGCTGGGCGAGCAGCTCGGCGGCCTCGCCCGGCGACAGCACCGCCATCACCGACAGCCCGGCGACGAACCGGGACTGCTCCGGCTCGGGCGTGGAGATCAGCTCGCGCACCCAGTCCACCAGCTCGGCACGGCCGGGCCCGGTGATCGCGTAGACGGTCCGCTCGGGGCGGCCGCCCTGGCGAACCGTGTCGGTGGCCTCGATCAGGCCGTGCTTCTCCAGGTTCTGCACGACCGTGTAGAGCGAGCCCCACTTGATCTTCATATTGCGGTCCTTGCCGTATTCGCGCAGGACCGAGGCCATCTGGTACGGGTGCATCGGCTGCTGGGCGAGCGCGGACAGCACGGCCAGCGCCATCAGGTTGTTCACGGCGCGCCGCTTCGCCATCGCCCGTCCCTCCGTCATTTAGTCAGACTTGACTACTCGTCACCGAGTATACGCATCCGAGGCCCGGCGCCGCCAGCGCGCCGTGCTCGCGTACCCTCGGCCGGATGTTTCCGGCAGGGAGGTAGACGTTGCTGGACGACGAGACACGGCGGTTCCTGCAGGCGGCGCTCACGCTGGCCCCGGCTGCCCTGGCCCGGGCGTTCGACCGGGCCGTCGAGCTGCGCGGCCAGGGCGGGCGCGAGGCGAGCCGCGCGGTCAAGCCGTCCGCGGCGCAGAACTCGCACATCGAGCACACGGTGCGCACCGGCCTGCGCGCCCGCCTGGCCGAACTCGACGAGCACAGCCCGGAGCTGCTCTCCGACGCGAAGAGCGTCACCGCCATCGCGGCTCGTGCCGTGCTCAAGCGCGCCAACCTGACCGGCGAGCAGTATCGGATCCTGACCGAGCCGTTCACCGCCGAAGGCGTGCCGGTGCCCGAGCACCCGGCCGCCTGACCGCGACCCGGTCAGGCGGCCAGTGCGGCGTCCCACAAGGCCCGATGCTCGTCGAGATAGGCGGCGGTGTCGCGCCAGTACGGCCCGTCCTCGGTGAAGATGCGGGCCCAGGGTTGGCGGTTCTCCCTGGCCCCGGTCTCCAGCAGGTCGTACATCGCGCGGGCGCGGCGGGCGAGGGCGGCTGCCAGGGCGGGGCCGTGCGCGTGGTCGAGACCGTAGCCGTCGGTGAAGGCGCGCAGGCGGGCGGCCGCGTCGGCCGGGTCACGCTCGGGCCGCATCCCGGCCATGCTCTGCGCCGCGTACGCCAGGTCCCAGGTGCGGGAGGCGGGCGACGCCCCGTCCCAGTCGATCAGCACCCAGCCGCGCGCGGTCCGGAGCAGGTTCCACGGCGCGACGTCGTTGTGGCAGATCAGGTCCGCGCCCTCGGGCGGGATCGGGTTCTCCCACCGGGCCCCGGGCGGCGGGACGAACGACGCCGCCGCGTCGTGCAGGTCACGCAGCAGCCGGCCGATCTCCGCCAGCTCGGGGCGGGTGAACGTGCCCGTGTGGTCGCACGGCTCGCCGGGCACGTACTCCAGCACCTGGCGGCCCTGCTCGTCACGCCCCAGGGGACGCGGCGCACCCGTGAACCCCACCTCGTGCAGGTGCGCCAGCAGCGCGTCCACGCTCGCGGTCCACGGCCCGGCGGGGCGGCGCACCGTGTCTCCCACCCGGACCACGCCGGTCGTCACGTTGCCCGGCAGGATCTGGTCGTCGTACATCCCCGCAGGCTAGCGCAAACCGGCCATGACCTCGTCGATTGGTCCATCTTGGACGAGATCAGTATTGTTTCGCCGTGCTCAACCGCAAGGGCAGGATCTGGGTCGTCGCCGCCCTCCTGGTGCTGGTGCTGATCGCCGTGTTCGCCGTGGTGCGCGCCTGCGCCGGCGAGTCCGGGCAGGCGGCCGAACCCCGCTCGTACCAGCTCGCACCGGCATGGCAGGCGGAGAACGCCGGCGCACCCTTCGCGCTCGACGCCGACACCGGGACGCTGCTGCTCTGGGATGAAGTCGCGCAGTTCGATCACCGGGTCAAAGCGGTGGACGCCCGCACCGGCAAGGCGAAGTGGACCGGCCGCCCCTCCGGATGGGACGTCAACTTCGATTACATCCGGGGCGGCAGACTGACCGGCGACGCGGTGATCGTGGAGTCGAACTACCTGCGCGGCCAACCCGGCATCGCCGCGCTCGACCTCACTGACGGCGAGGTCCGCTGGCAGCTGGCCACCCCGGGGCAGCTCCCCCCACAGCTCGCGGTGACCGCCGACGTGGTCGTGGCGGCCTGGAACGACAACACGCTGCGCGGGCTGGACGCCGACGACGGTGAGAAGCTGTGGGAGACCCGGCTCGACCCCGGCTGCGAGGCGGAGGAACTGGCCGGCGACGTCACGCTCGTGGTGGCCGAGGTCCGCTGCGAGAAGAAGCGGTACCTGGAGTCCTACGACCCGGACACCGGTGAGTCGAACTGGCAGGTGCCCGTTTCGATCGAGGCCGAGAAATCCGTCGACGACCTCGACGTACACGGCGACGCGGTGATCATACGTTTCGCGAAACGGCTGCTGGTCCTCGACGCGACGGGGCGCACGCTGCTGGACGCGCCGACCACCGAACGGGTCAGCCCGCAGGTCGTGACCACCGAGGACATCGCCGTCGTGGCGTACACCGACAAGGCCGACGGGGACGTCGTGACGGCGATCGCCCGCCAGGACGCCAAGCCACGGTGGCGGCGGCAGCTCGCGGTGTCGGCCATGCGGCTCGCGCAGGGCCGCCTGTTCGCCCTCGGACCGCTGCCGGAGCCGCTGCTGCCCGCCGGGCTGTACGAGATCGACCAGGCCACCGGCCGGATGACGGTATCCCCCACGCACCTGCTGGTGCCGGATTTCCAGTCTCTGGCGACGGTGTTCGACGACGTGGCGGTGACCTACCACTGGCAGGGCGAGATCCCGCGAACGTCCGTGCTGTCCGGGTACCGGCTGACCCCGGCCCCGAGCCCGGTCGGCATCGCCGGCGGAGGACCGGCCGAGTCCTGGCCCGGCGCGTGCGAGTTGCTCACCACCGACGAGGTCGCCGCCCGCGCCACCGGCGTCTCCTACGAGGCCAAGCCGCAGCAGACGACGATCGCCGACATGGCGCTGCCGAAGCCCGCACAGTGCCGGTACGAGCCGTCGTCGGTGAAGGCGCCGGTGGTGTCGGTGGGCGTCGCCTGGTCAGGCACTGATCCGGCCCAGGCCACCGAGCTGATGGCGGACCTGCGACGGCAGTACGCCGACACGGCCGAGGTGCCCGGCCTCGGCGACGAGGCGCTCCGGCTCGCGTCGTTCGACTACCCGCAGCCGACCGTGAAGCTCTACATCCGGGTCGGCGCCCGGATCGCCCGGGTGAAGGTTCCGGACGGGCACGACGACCTCGTCAGGGAACTCGCGGCGCTGGCCGTGGCCCGGCTGGCCGCTACCTGAGCACGACGACTTCGAAGGGGACGCGCAGTGGCGAAGCAGAAGAGGCGACCGCGCGGCGCGGCCGCACCGGAGACGGCACCGGCTCCGGCGCCTGAGGGCAAGAGCCGCCGGGCCAAGGTCCTTGCCACCGTGGGCACCCTGGCCGCCGTCGCGGTCGGCGCCTTCTTCACCGGCATCGGCGAGACCATCGTCAACCGGGTCGCCGACGCACTGACCGCCGACGGCGCGCCGAGCCTGCCGGAGGAGCCGAAGGACGCGTTCAGCGTCGTGCTGACGAACGACATCGGCGAAGCCCCCGACCGCCTGGCCCTGCGGAATGCGCATCCCGACGATGCGATGGCGGCACGCCTGAAAGGCGGCAAGCTGGGCCAGCCCGCCGAGGACTTCCTCGCCGAGCAGGACGGCGCGCCCGTCGCGGACCTGCGAGTGAATCTGGTCCTGACCGGGCACCGGGCGACCGGGATCAGCATCACCGGCATCGACTTCGTGAAACTCAGGACCGAGCCGTCCCTCCACGGCACCCTCATCCCCGTCATCAGCCAGGGACAGGCGGAGACGATCCAGCTCTCGGCCGACCTCGACCAGGCCCAGCCGAAGATCATGAAGGACAGGGACGAGTACTTCGCGGGCCGGCGCATCACGCTGAAGACCGGCGAGCAGGAGAGCATCAGCTTCCTGGTCACCGGATCCAAGGCGTACTACCGGTGGGTCCTCGGCATCGACTGGGTCGACGAGAAGGGCGACGCGCAGCGGCTCTTCCTCGACCGCTCGGGCCGCCGGTATCCCGACGCCGCCGCGGTGCCGGACACCGGCTGGTTCGGCCTCACCGGGGCCGCATCGGGCTACGGCGCGACGTGGGAGGTCACCGAGGGCTGACGCCCGCCGACCCGTCGCCGTACCACTGTGCGGCGGCTCCGTGGCGCAGGGCGGTCAGTTCGTCCGGCGTACACCCGGCGAAGATCTGATCGTAGGCGCCGTAGAGGTGGGCGAAGCCGCCGCGTAGGCGCTCGATGGGCAGGTCCGAGCCGAGCATGCAGCGCTGCGGCCCGAACGCGTCCACGGCCGACAGCAGCCACGGCCGCACCCGCGCCACCGTCCAGTCGCCGAAGACGGTGCCGACCGCGTCGATCCGGGTGGCGGTGTTCGGCAGGGCGGCCACCTCCTTGAGGGCGGCGGCGTGGGTACGCAGCCCGCCGTCGCTCAGGTCCGTGGGCCACCCGAAGTGGTCGACCACGACCCGCACCCGGGGCAGCGCCCGCGCGAGCCGGGCCACCTCGCCGAGCTGGTCGCCGGTGCACTCGACGGTGAGCGTCAGCCCGTGCTCGGCGAGCAGCCCCAGGTGGCCTCGCAGCCGCTCGTCGTCGGCGGGTGCCGTGCCGCCGCCCCCGCCGAGCGCGGCGACCAGCCGCACCCGCACCCCGGCCGCGCCGTCCAGCTCGGCGAAGCTGCGCACGAACGCGGGCCAGCCCGCCGACGCCGGGTCGCCGAGCGTCACCAGCCACAGCTCGATGTCGTGCCCCTCGGTCTGGCGCTGCGCCCAGGCGGCGGCGTGCAGCGGATCGGCCGCGCCCGCGTCCGACCAGACGACCCCGCATACCTCGTGCCCGTCGGTCTCGGCCAGGTAGTCGCCGAGCCGGTAGACGTCGGGCAGCGAGTCGTAGTCGCCGAGCATGTCGAGCACCAGGGTGCGGTCGGCGAGCCAGAACACCGGGTCGTCGCGCTGGTCCCAGAGGTGCACGTTGCAGTCCATGATCGGCCCCACCAGGCGACGGTACCGGCCGCACCGCACCGGCCTGGGCGGACACGCGAATCCACTCCAGGAATTCGACATGGCACGTGCAAATTTTGCGGGACGCGTTGACAGCAATCGCTTCATGGGTGCAAATTTGTGACTGCTTAGAAACATCGGTGCTTTCCGAAGTCCCGACCGCTCCGCCTCCCCGCCCGGGGCCCGCTCACCCGAGCCAGGGGGTTTCCGCCGTCCGTCCCCGACGAGGAGACTCTCCATGCCCCTCGCGTCACCGTCCCTGCACCCACCCCTGAGCAGGCTGCTGCGCCTGCTGGCGATCGCCGTGCTGGTCGCGGCCGGGATCGCCGCCGCGCCGCAGCGGGCCGACGCCGCGCCGTTCTCGGTGCTGGTGTTCTCCAAGACCGCCGGGTTCCGCCACGACTCGATCCCGGCGGGCGTCACGGCCGTCCGCAACCTTGGCACGGCCAACGGGTTCACCGTCGACGCCACCGAGGACGCGACCGCGTTCAGCGACACCAACCTGGCCAAGTACGCGGCGGTGGTGTTCCTGTCGACCACCGGCGACGTGCTCGACGCCAATCAGCAGGCCGCGTTCGAGCGCTACATCCGGGCCGGCGGCGGCTTCGCGGGCGTGCATGCCGCGTCCGACACCGAGTACGGCTGGGCCTGGTACGGCAGCCTGGTCGGGGCGTACTTCTCCAGCCACCCGGCCGAGCAGACGGCCACGGTGAAGGTGGAGGACCCGGCGCACCCGTCCACGGCGCACCTGGGCCCGACCTGGTCGCGGTTCGACGAGTGGTACTCGTTCCAGGCCAATCCTCGGACGAATGCGCACGTGCTGGCGAGCGTGGACGAGCGCAGCTACGCCCCGGGCGGCTCGGCGATGGGCGCCGACCACCCGGTCGCCTGGTGCAAGCCGTACGACGGCGGCCGCTCCTGGTACACCGCGCTCGGGCACACGGTCGCGTCCTACAGCGACACCGCGTTCCTGAACCACCTGCTGGGCGGCATCCGCACCGCGGCGGGCCAGGTCGCGGGCGACTGCACGGCGACCCGGCCGGCGAGCTTCCAGAAGGTGACGCTTGACAGCAACACCAACAACCCGATGGAGCTGGACGTGGCCCCCGACGGCCGCGTCTTCTACATCGAGCGCGACGGCCGCGTCCAGGTGGTCAAGCCGAGCACCGGCACCACGGTGACCGCGGCGACCCTGCCGGTGTTCACCGGCAACGAGGACGGCCTGCTCGGCATGCGGCTGGACCCGGCGTTCGCGAGCAACGGCTTCATCTACCTGTACTACTCCCCCACCTCGGGCGCGGCCCGCAACCAGCTCTCCCGGTTCACCGTCTCCGGTGACACGATCAACCTGGCGACGGAGAAGGTGCTGGTCCAGGTGGCCACGCAGCGCAACACGTGCTGCCACGCGGGCGGCTCGATGACCTTCGACGCGGCTGGCAACCTCTACCTGGCCACCGGCGACAACACCAACCCGTTCGAGTCCAGCGGGTTCGCGCCGCTGGACGAGCGGGCGGGCCGGTCGGACTTCGACTCGCAGAAGAGTTCCGCGAACACCAACGACCTGCGGGGCAAGGTGCTGCGGATCAAGCCGCAGGCCGACGGGACGTACACGATCCCGGCGGGCAACCTGTTCGCGCCGGGCACGGCGCTGACCCGGCCCGAGATCTACGCGATGGGCTTCCGCAACCCGTTCCGGATCGGCACCGACCCGGCGACGAACACGCTGTACGTCGCCGACTACGGCCCCGACGCGGGCACCACCGACCCGAACCGGGGCCCCGAGGGCACCGTGGAGTGGAACATCGTCGGGCAGGCCGGCAACTACGGCTGGCCGTACTGCATCGGCGCGAACTACGCCTACAACGACTACACGTTCCCGTCCGGGCCGAGCGGCGCGAAGTACAACTGCGCGGCGCCGGTGAACAACTCGCCGAACAACACCGGCCTGACGAACCTGCCCCCGGCGCAGGCGGCGACGATGGACTACGACTACGGCGGCAACCCGCTGTTCCCGGAGATCGGCGGGGGTGGCGCGCCGATGGGCGGGCCGGTCTACCGCTACAGCGCCGCGTCCACGTCCGACCGCAAGTGGCCGGCGTACTACGACGGCAAGGCGATCTTCGGCGAGTGGAACCAGAACAAGCTCTACACGATGCAGGTGACCGCCAACGGCAAGTCGCTGGTGGACATCAACCAGCTGCTGTCGTCGATGACGTTCCTGCGGCCGATGGACATGGAGTTCGGCCCGGACGGCGCGCTCTACCTCATCGAGTGGGGCACGGGCTTCGGCGGCAACAACGCCGACTCGGGCGTCTACCGCATCGACTACGTGGCCGGGGACCAGAACCCGATCGCGGTCGCGTCCGGCACCCCGACCTCGGGCGGCGTGCCGCTGACGGTGCAGTTCTCCAGCGCGGGCTCGCGGGACCCGGCCGGGCAGCCGATCACGTACGCGTGGACGTTCGGCGACGGCGGCACCTCGACCGCGGCCAACCCGTCGCACACGTACAACGCGGCGGGCAGCTACAACGCGCAGCTCACGGTGCGCGACCCCGGCGGTCGCACGGCCGTGGCCAACGTGCCGATCACCGTGGGCAACACCGCGCCGACGGTGACCCTGACCGCGCCCGCCGACGGCGGCTTCTTCGCCTGGGGCGACCAGGTCCGGTTCACCGTGAACGTGACCGACCCGGAGGACGGCACGATCAACTGCTCCCGGGTGACGCTGCAGTACTACCTGGGCCACGACGCGCACGCGCACCCGCTGCAGTCGTACAGCGGCTGCACCGGCGTGGTGCAGACGTCGATGGGCACCGGGCACGGCGACGACGCGGACATCTTCGGCGTGCTGGAGGCGAGCTACACCGACCTCGGCGGCAGCGGCGGGGCGGGTGCGCAGACCGGCCGGGCCACCATCAAGCTGCAGCCCAAGCACAAGCAGGCCGAGTTCTTCAACAGCACCGGCCGGGCCCCCGGCGCGATCGGCGGCGGCGACCCGGGCGTGCAGCGCGAGGCCACCACGGACCCCGCGGGCGGCTTCCAGAACATCGGCTTCATCGAGGACGGCGACTACTGGGCGTACACCCCGGTGAACCTGCGCAACATCACCGCAGCCCGGTTCCGGGTGGCCTCACCCGGGGACGGCGGCCGGATCGAGGTCCGCACCGGCGCGCCGGACGGCACCCTGCTCGGGACCGCCGTCTTCGGCGGCACCGGCGGCTGGCAGACCTTCGCCGACGTCACCGCGAACCTGTCCGCCAGCACCACCACCGCGCCGCTCTACCTGGTCGCGAAGAACCCGGCCGGCAACACCGGCCAGGGCTCGATCTTCAACGTGAACTGGGTCGACTTCCTCGGCCAGGGCGTGTCCGACGGCTCGCAGCTGACGGTCACCCCGGGCAGCCTGGCCTTCGGCTCGGCCAACACGGGCACCACCACGGCCGCGCAGACGGTCACCGTGAGCAACCCGGGCACGGCGGCCGCGAGCATCAGCTCGATCGGCGTCAGCGGCCAGTACACGCAGACGAACAACTGCGGCACCTCGCTGGCCGCCGGAGCGTCCTGCACGGTCAGCGTGCGTTTCGCGCCGACCTCGGCCGGGGCGCAGAACGGCACCCTGTCGGTGGCCAACTCGACCACCGCGCAGCCGCTCACCGTGTCGCTGACCGGCACCGGCACGGACGGCAGCACCAACCTCGCCATCGGCGCGGCCATGTCGGCGAGCAGCAGCAACGGCGGCTTCCCGGCGTCGGCGGCCAACGACGGCAACACGAGCAGCTACTGGGAGTCCAACAACAACGCGTTCCCGCAGTGGCTGCAGGCGGACCTGGGCAGTGCCAAGCAGGTCGGCTCCGTGACGCTCAAGCTGCCGCCGTCATCGGCGTGGGGTGCCCGCACCCAGACGCTGAGCATCACCGGCAGCACCGACGGCACCAACTTCAGCACGCTGAAGGCGTCGGCGGGTTACCTGTTCGACCCGGCGACCGGCAACACCGCCACCGCGACGTTCACCGCGACGTCGGTGCGCCACCTGCGGGTGACCATCACCGCCAACACCGGCTGGCCCGCCGGCCAGGTGTCCGAGCTGCAGATCTTCGGCGGGGGCAACCCGCCGGGCTCGGCCACGCTGTCCGCCAACCCCACGTCGCTCGCCTTCGGCAACCAGAATGTGGGTACGGCCAGCGGCGGCCGGACGGTCACCGTGACCAACACGGGCACCGCCGCGGCGAGCATCTCCTCGATCACCGCGGCGAGCCAGTTCGGGCAGACGAACAACTGCGGCGCGTCGCTGGCCGCCGGGGCGAGCTGCACGGTCACGGTCACCTTCACGCCCACCTCGGCGGGCGCGAAGTCCGGCAACCTCACGGTGAACAGCAACGCCACCAACCCGGCGCTGTCCGTCGGGCTGACCGGCACCGGCACCACCGTGCAGCAGCCGGCCACGCTGTCGGCCAACCCGGGCACCATCACGTTCCCGGACACGGCCGTCGGCGGCTCGGTGACGCGTACGACGCAGATCAGCAACACCGGCGGCACCACCGCCTCGATCTCGTCGGTCACCGTCGCGGGCACCGGGTTCAGCCTGTCGGCCAACGGCTGCGGCACGGCCCTGGCCGCCGGGGCGAGCTGCACCGTCACCGTGGCGTTCGCACCCACCTCGGCGGGCGCGCGGACCGGCACCCTCACGGTGAGCAGCAGCGCGTCCAACCCGTCGCTGAGCGTCGGGCTGTCCGGCACCGGCACCACGGCCACGCCGACCAACCTGGCGCTGAACCGGCCCGTCACGGCGAGCCAGGTGCAGAACTACGTCCCTGGCAACGCGGTGGACGGTGACGCCAACTCGTACTGGGAGAGCGCCAACAACGCGTTCCCGCAGGCGATCACGGTGGACCTGGGCAGCACCGCCGCGCTCACCTCGATCGTGCTGAAGCTGCCCTCGGCATGGGGCGCCCGCACCCAGACGCTGTCCGTCCTGGGCAGCGCCGACGGGTCGAGCTTCAGCACGCTCGTCGCCTCGGCCGCGTACCAGTTCAGCCCGCCGAGCAACACCGTGACGATCACCTTGCCGGCGAACACGTCGGCCCGGTACGTCCGCCTCAACATCACCGCCAACACGGGCTGGCCCGCCGGCCAGCTCTCCGACTTCCAGGTCATCGGCACACGCTGACCCGGAAGCGGCGCACGGCCTGGCCCCGGCCCCGGCCCGGCCCCGGCTGTGCGTCAGTTTCGGGGAAACTGCAGCAATCCAGCCCCGGAGAGCTGCAGTTTCCCCGAAAGTGCCTACCCGCCGCGAGACGCGGCGACGCGAGGCCGGGTGGGTGTGCCGGGAACGTCGGGACACCTGCCCGGTCGGCCTATGCCCCGTGCCCGGCTCCCGACGTAGGAAGAAGGTCACCGAACCGGGAGGCCGCCGTCGTGGAACCGTTCACCCTCGTGCTCGGCGCCATCGCCGGGCCCGCGATCCAGGCGCTGTTCACGGGTGCCGCGCCCGACGCCAAGGACTGGTCCGGGGTGGTCGCGACGGTGCTGCAGGCGCTGATGTCGGAGCGGCCCACCACCGAGCGCACGCTGGAGCGCATCGAGCAGTCGATCGCGGACAACCGGGCAGCCGTATCCGGTGAGCTGCTGCGCGCGGGCCTGGACTTCCTCGCGGAGGCGCGCGCCGACTGGTGCCCGCCGGAGCACCGGGACCGGCTGCTGCACGAGGCGCTCAACCGGTTCCGGGACGCCTCCTCGCGCGCCGTCGACCCGCGCTCGGAGGTGCTCGCGCACTGGCACATCGCGCTGGTGTGGATGCTGAACCGGTCCGTGCCCGGTGCACTGTCCGCCCTGGACCGGGCGCGGGACGTCGCGCTGCGGGCCGCGCTGGCCGCCCGCGACGACTGGACGCATCCGGGTGAGGAGCGCTTCGCCGAGGCGGAGCGGCAGACCCTCACCGGCACCGAGCAGGCGTGGCAGCGGCTGATCGGGGTGGGCCTGACCGAACGCCGCCGCGACGCGCACCGGCGGCTGCGCAAGCAGCTGGCCGAGAAGCTCACCGACGCGCTCGAACTGACCGCGACCGTGCAGGCCACGTACGCCGCGATCGGCCGGCCCGCCGCCGAGTGCGCGGCACCGGCCCTGCTGACGCCGCTGCCGGCGTCGGGCGACTTCACCGAGTTCCCCGAGATCGTGGTGCCGCTGGCCCCGGCCGTGGACCACGTCGTGTTCGGGTACGCCCTGACCGTGCACCAGGCGCGGGTAGCGGACCTCAGCTCGCTGTCCCCGGCGCGCTGGCGCATCGACGCCGACGTGACCATCGGCGGCCCGCAGGGCGGCGGCGAGCCCGTCCAGGTCGGGATCTCCCGGCTGGGCGCCGCCCCGGCGGCACGGCCGCGGCTCGCGCTCGCCTACCAGCGGGCCACCATCGAGGCGCTGGTCGCGCTCCCCGAGCCGCGGCTGCTCGCCGGAGGCGCGGTGTCGCCCGGCAACGGCATGGTGCGCCCGCCGGACGGGACCCGCAGCCGGGGCTGGCTGCGGCTGGAGAACGCGCAGCAACCCGACGCGCTCACCTTCCGGCTCTGGCCGTCGGGTCGCCGGACCCCGCACGACCAGGGCCTGCTCGCGGTCTACCGGCTGGGCTGAGCGTCAGGGCGCCTCGACGGCGTCCTGCCCGGACGTCGCGTCCACCAGTTGCAGCAGCTCACCGGCCCGGGGGTCGCGGGCGTGCAGCACGTGGCCCACCGGCGAGGCCGGGCCGCCCAGTTCGACCACGGAGGCGCCGCCGCCGCGTACCACCCGCAGCAGGCCCGGCGACGTGCTGAGGTCGATGCGCGACACCACGCCGGGCGTGACCCATACCGGCACGCCCGCGAGCAGGCCGGACAGCTGCAGATGGAAGTGGCCGCACAGGATCATGCGGACGTCGGTGCCGCGCACCGCGTCGGCGAGCGCGGCGGCGTCGCGCAGGTTGACCCGGTCCATGACCAGCGAGGTGGGCACCGTGAGCGGCGGGTGGTGCAGGATCACCACCGAACCGGCCGGGGCGGGCGTGGCCAGCACCTCCCGCAGCCAGGCCAGCTGCGCCTCGCCCAGCTCGCCGTACACCGCGCCCGGCACCAGGCTGTCCAGGGTGATCACGCGCAGGCCGTCGAGCTCGCTGACGGCGGCGCGCTCCGTGCCCGGCATCCGCGCGCCGAGGTCGGTGCCGTCGGCCGCGACGTGTCCCGAGCCGAAGACCTCGGTGAACGCCTCGCGGGTGTCATGGTTGCCGGTGCAGTAGTAGTGCGGGATGCCGCGCTCGGCGCAGAAGCGGCCGACCTGTTCGCGTACCCCCGCGCAGCCCTCGGCCGAGCCGTCGTCGGCGAGGTCGCCGCTCACCACGACCAGGTCCAGCCCGGACAGATGGCGCAGGTCGTGCAGGATCCCGGCGAGCGCGGCGGCCGCGTCGACGTCGGGGTGGCGCAGGTGGGTGTCGGACAGGTGCAGGATGCGGTGGACGGTCATGGGCGCGTCTCCTCAGCTCGGGGGCACCCAGGCGGCCGACGCCCCGACCGATCACTCCCCGGTGGTGCCCCACCCGCGCCAGTCGTGTGCGCCCAACCTAACGCGTCGCGCCGACTCCCGCAGCACCGTTATCGACGGATCGGCTGCTCCCCATCAGTAAGGTGACACGCCAGGATGACATCGTCACCAGGGGCATCGCTGCCGATACGCTCGGCGCACCGACTCGGCGAGGAGATCGAATTGATCCGCTGGACGTATGCGTTCATCGACCGGCCCGCCGGCCTGTTCACCGAGGCCGCGTCGTTCTGGGCCAGGGCCACCGGCACCCACCTCACCGCCCGGCGCGGCGCGGACGCCGAGTTCGCGACGCTGCTGCCGATCGGCGCGGACCCGTGCCTGAAGGTGCAGGCCGTGGGTGACGGCGGCGGCGTGCACCTGGACCTCGCCGTCGAGGACCCCGTCGCGCTGACCCGGCGGGCGCACGAGCTGGGCGCGGAGACCATCGCCGCCACCGGCACGTACACCGTGCTGCGCTCCCCCGGCGGCATGGTCTTCTGCGCGGTGCCGTGGCACGACGAGTTCCGCCGCCCGATCGCGCAGGCCGCCCCGGACGGCGCGCTGAGCCGCCTGGACCAGGTGTGCATCGACGCCGGTCCGGCCGTGTACGACGCGGAGGTGGCCTTCTGGGGCGAGCTGACCGGCTGGGGCGCCTATCCGGGCTCGCGGCCGGAGTTCCACGTCGTGGAGCAGCCCGCCGAGCTGCCGATCCGCATCCTGCTGCAGCGGCTGCGCGAGGAGCGGCCCACCTCGGCGCACCTGGATCTGGCCTGCTCGGAGATCGAAGGCGTGCGGTCCTGGCACGAGAAGCTCGGCGCGACGCATGTCGCCGACGGCGCGCGGTGGGTGGTGATGCGCGATCCGGCCGGTGGTGTGTACTGCCTCACGGCCCGTGATCCGCAGACCGGCGGCCTGCCCGGACGTTGATCGAAGTCTGGGATACGCGAGGGTGGCACGCGTCCGCATGCGGTATCTTTAGCGGTTCGAGCACAAAAAGAACGGCACGCTGAAAGCGGCCGTTCGGGCTTCGATTATAGACACTAGGGAGCCGGGTTTGTCAAGCGCCGCCACCGACGACCGCCACGACGAGATCGACCACGAGCAGCAGTACGTGTCCGTCCTCTACGACCGGCTCGACGACCTGCGCGAACGCGCCGCGCAGCGGCTGTCCGAGGCGCTGCTGCAGACCGGCGGCACGCCGCAGGAGCGGTCGCAGCGCGACTCGACCATCGGTCTTTACACCGACCGGGTCGCCTCGCTCGGCGCGGTGGAGAACGGCCTGTGCTTCGGCCGGCTCGACCTGGACGACGGCGGCAACCGGTACATCGGCCGCATCGGCATCTTCGCCGACACCGAGGACGCCGAGCCGCTGCTGGTGGACTGGCGCGCACCCGCCTCCCGGGCGTTCTACCTGGCCACGGCCGCCTCACCGCAGGGCGTGCGCCGCCGCCGGCACATCCGCAGCAGCGGGCGCACGGTGACCGCGCTGGACGACGAGGTGCTCGACCTCGCCGCCGCGGCCGCCACGCCGCCCCACCACGAGGGCCTGACCAGCGAGGCGGCCCTGTTCGCGGCGATGGACGCCGGGCGCACCGGCAGGATGCGCGACATCGTGCAGACCATCCAGGCCGAGCAGGACCGGATCATCCGCGCCGACCTGGGCGGGGTGATGGTGGTGCAGGGCGGCCCCGGCACCGGCAAGACCGCGGTGGCGCTGCACCGCGCGGCGTACCTGCTGTACACGTACCGCCAGGAGCTGTCGACCCGGGCGGTGCTGGTGGTCGGGCCCAACGCGACGTTCCTGAAGTACATCTCGCAGGTGCTGCCGTCGCTGGCGGAGACCGGCGTGGTGCTGCGCACCGTCGGCGGCCTGTTCCCCGGCGTCACCGCGACCGGCACCGAGCCCGACGCCACCGCCGTGGTCAAGGGCCGCGCCGCGATGGTCGACGTGCTGGCGGCGGCGGTGCGCGACCGGCAGCGGGTGCCCGACACCGCCCTCGAGGTCGACTTCGACGGCGAGCCGCTGCGGCTGGACCGGGCCGTCTGCGAGGACGCGCGGGCCGAGGCGCGGCGCAGCGGCAAGCCGCACAACCTGGCCCGCGAGCTGTTCGACGTCGAGGTCATCCACGCGCTGTCGGTGCAGGTGGCCGAGCGTATCGGCACCGACCCGTACGCCGACGACCCGCTCGGCGGCGACGACGCCCCCGGCGACCCGCAGCTGCTCGACGAGGCCGACCTGGCCGAGGTGCGCCGCGAGCTGTCCACCGACCCGAACGTGCAGACGGCGCTGGACTGGCTGTGGCCGGTGCTGACGCCGCAGCGGCTGCTGTCCGACCTGTACTCGAGCGACGAGCGCCTGGCCTCGGCCGCGTCCACCCTGACCGACGCGGAACGGGCCCTGCTGCGCCGGGACCGCGGCGCCCCCTGGACCCCGGCCGACGCGCCGCTGCTCGACGAGGCCGCCGAGCTGCTCGGCGAGGACGACCGGGACGCGGAGCTGATGGCCGAGCGGCGGCGCCGGCAGCGGCTGGCGTACGCCGAGGGCGCGCTGGAGATCCTGCACGGTTCCCGCTCCATCGACCTGGAAGACGAGATCGACCCGGAGATCCTGTCCGCATCGGACGTGCTCGGTGCGCTGGAGCTGGGCGAGCGGCACGAGGAGACGGCGCGGCTGACCGCCGCCGAGCGGGCCGCCGCCGACCGGCGCTGGGCGTTCGGCCACGTGATCGTCGACGAGGCGCAGGAGCTGTCGCCGATGGCCTGGCGGCTGCTGATGCGCCGCTGCCCGAGCCGGTCGATGACGGTCGTCGGCGACGTCGCGCAGACCGGCGACCCGGCGGGCACCTCCTCCTGGGACGCGGTGCTGGATCCGTACGTGGCCCGCCGCTGGAAGCTGACCGAGCTGACCGTCAACTACCGCACACCGGCCGAGATCATGGACCTGGCCGGGCAGGTGCTCAAGAGCATCGATCCGGAGCTGCAGCCGCCCCGCTCGGTGCGGCACACGGGGCACGCCCCGCAGCTGTCCGAGGTGGACCGGGCCGAGCTGGCCGAGCGCCTGGCCGAGGTGGTGCGCCGGGAGGCCGCCGCGCTGGGTGACGGCACGCTGGGCGTGCTCGTGCCCTCCGGGCGGGTCGCGGAGCTGGGGGCGGTCGTCGCGGCGGCGGTGCCGCAGGGCGGGAACGGGCAGGCGGAGCTGACGGAGGCGGTGACGGTGCTGTCCGTACGCGAGGCCAAGGGCCTGGAGTTCGACTCGGTCGTCATCGCCGATCCGGGCGGGATCGTGGCCGAGTCGCCGCGCGGCCACAGTGACCTGTACGTGGCGCTGACCCGCCCTACCCAGCGCCTGACCGTGCTGCACCACGGCGACCTCGCCCACTGGTGACCCCGCGGCCCCACCCGTCCGGCGCGCTGGAACATCCGCCTGCCGGGGCGGGGGCGTGGCGGGGCACCGCCAGGTGGCGGATGTACACGGTGGTCGCTCTCTGCCACGCTGCCCTCAGCCCGCGGTGGGAACCGCGGCCTGATCAGGAGGTCGCCGTGTCGGAGTCGCCGTCCCTCGCCGCCAAGGTCGTGCGCATGCTGGGCATCGTCGCGCACCTGGTGCTGCTGCCGTACTACCTGGCCAGCGGCCTGGTCGCGCCGCTGTGGGCGGTGATCGTGCTGGTGGCGGTGTGGGCCGCGCTGCTGGTGGTCGCGCTGCGGCTGTGGAAGACGCGCCCGTTCCTGGTGCCGCTGGTGCCGGTCGTGGCCGTGGCGATCTGGTTCGCCGCCGTCACCGCGGGCGAGACCTGGCTCAACTGGACCGCCTGACCCTCGATGTTGGGAAGGGCACCTTCTTATACGCATACGGGGTAGACCCGCATCCGCACGTTTGTGCGGATGCGGGTCTACCGTCGCGGCGCTGTTGTCAACAACTGTCGTTTGATCTTGTGCGGTGATGGTGGCGACTGTTGTCGGGCCGTCTCCGGCCAGGGTGATCTTGATGGTGGCGGTGGTCCGGCTGGTCATGATCACCTGGAGTCGGAGTGCGTCGTAGAGTTGTCGTTGCACCTCGGTCGGCAGTTCCGCCAGGTCGATGGCGGTGGTGGGGATGGCCTCCAGCAGAGTGGTGTCCTGTGTCGGGCTGTCGAGGATCTTGGCTTTGAGGCCGGTGATGCGTTCGGCGACTTCGAGGCGTTCGGCTTCGAGTTCGCGGTGGCGGGTGCGGATCTGCTGCCGCCAGGTGCGGTCGTCGGGGTCGGCTTGTTCGAGGTCGAGGGTCAGGTTCCGCTGGCGTCGTTCGATGTCGGCGAGGTTGCGCTGGGCGGCTTCGATCGCCGCCTGGTGTTTGGCGGTTTCGACGGCTGGTGCCGCGGCGATCTGGTCGGCGAGCAGTTGGGCGCGTTCGGCGCTGAACACGCGGCGGGTGATGACGTCGTTGACGGCGGCGAGGACGGACTCCTCGCGGATGTAGACGGTGCCGGGGTGTTGTGGGGCGCGGTCGGTGAGCTGGTCGTCGCTGTTGCGGGGTCCCCGGCAGGTGAGGTAGCGGCGGCCGTTGTTGTCCTTGCCGACCATGCGTCGGTGGCATTCGGGGCAGCGGACGTAGCCGCGCAGGCTGTAGGTGTGCTTGGTCGCGGGGTGGGTGTTGGGTGCGTTGCCGCTACGGGATCCGGCGCGGTCGAGGTCGATCATCTGGGCCTGCTGGTAGGTGCGTAGGTCGATGAGCGGTTCGTGGGTGACGTTGGGTGACCAGACCCACTCGGAGGGGCGGATCGGGCGTTTGCGTTTCTTGCGGCGTACGGTGACGCCTTCGCGGGTGGTGGAGCGGTTCCAGACCATGTGGCCGGTGTACTTGGGGTTGCGCAGCATGTCGCGCACGACCGGCCACCGCCAGCGCCGTTCGCCGTGCTCGCGGGTGGGTACCGGTGGTGGGTAGCGGTCGGGGTCGGCGTTGAACAGGTCGGCGATCTCCCGATAGGTCTTGGCGTCGTGTACGCGCAGCATGAACATCTCGGTGATCACTTCGCCGCGTTGCGGGTCGGCGACCAGGCGGGTCTTGGTCGCGCCTTGCGCGGCCCGCGCGGCGGCGGGGTGGCGCTCACGGGCGGGCAGGTACCCGTAGGGTGCGCGGCCGATGTTGTACCCGGCCCGGGTGTGTTCGGCGGTGCCTTCCCAGGCCAGTTCCATGGTCTGGATCGCGAACATCTCGCCGAACGCCTGCTTGACTCGCCTGATCAGGATCTTGGTGGCCTTGCGGCCGGACTTGCTCTCGCCCTCGTCGACGGCGATCAGGTCGATGCCGCACTTCTGCAGTTCGTGCTCGACCTTGGTGTTGTAGTACATGACGCGGGCCAGCCGTTCGGCGCTTTCGCAGATGACCAGGTCGAAGGCGCGGTCCTTGCGGCCTGCCTCCTCGATCATCTCGTGCATGCCGCCGTCGCGCTGGTGGGGGACGTTGAAACGGGCCAGGAGTTCGTCGGTACCCTGGCCCCGGTCGTCGAACTCCATGCGCCCGGACTCGATGTCGATGAAGATCCGGGTGACGACCATCAGCGGCAGGATCCGTTTCTTGCAGTTGTCGAACTGCCGATTGATCGACCCGGGGATGTTCTGCAGCTCGCTGTCGGACACCCGGAACAGAAGCGCGACGTTGATCACCTGGCCGGGCACCAGGGGCGAGATGCTCGTCCAGGGGGTGGGGTGGGAGTTGGGGCGCGGACCGAAGACATCCGGGCCCAGGGGTGGGTGTTCTTCTTCCGGCTGGCCGTTCATGCCAGCACCTCCTTGAGGATCATTTGTGCGGTGGGATTTGTTCGCCGGGTGAGGCGACCTTGGCGGTCGCCTCGCCCGTCACGGGGTCAGCGCCGAAGCCGACGACCGCGCTGCGAAGCGGGCCGGGTGCTCAGTTCTCGGCGCTGTTGTCGCGGCTGGCTATCCATGCCAGGACCTCCTTGATCGCCAGGGTTTGTTCGTGTTGAAGGCGGGCGGCTTGCGGGCCGGTGACCTTGGTGATCTCGACGGTGGCCTCGATCGGTTCGGGCCGGCGTTTGTCGTTGTCCCGGCGGCGGCGCTGTGGGCTGGCCGGGCCGGGTTCTGGGGTGGTGATGTCAGCCTCCACATGCCGGTGGGATGGGTCGGGCGTGTGCGGTTGCTGCGCATCCGGTTCCTCCTCGTGGTTGCGGTTGCGTGCCGCCTTGCGCGGGCGGTGGTCTGGTGGCGAACGGGAAACAGGGCCGGTGTCGCACCGGCGGTACGCGGGGTCGGGGCCGCCATGGCCCCACCGCGCGGTCCATTGACGCTCTGCTCGCCGACGTGTTCAAGCCCGCCGTGGTGCGGCAGGCAGACGACGTCGTATCGCATCGCGTGGATATCGCGGCGTAGATTGATCGGGCCGACCAGGTCAAGCGGGGTGTTCGTGAGCGCGCGGCATCGGCCCGATGCGGCGTGCGCGTCGTGGCGTCGGTGTCGTGCCGTGGGGCGGCCAGGGCGGTCGTGCGGCCCGTCGCGGGCGGATCGTGCTCGGTGGTGCCACGCGGCCTGCTGCCGACCCTGGGGTGGGCGGCGGGCTCGGTGGACCTGCGCGGTCGCGCATGTGGCGGGGGTGGTGCGGCCCGGTCCGGGCGGGCGTTCCGTTGAGGCGGCAGGTGCTCCGCTCAGATCACCCGCTGGGGGTCCCTGTCGGGCCTGCGCACCCGGAACTCCCGCGCATTGCGGGGTGGTGCCGGTGGGCTTGATGATTCAAGTGCCTCCACCATGGCTCGACCCGCTGACAGCGCAAGATCGTCGAAAACGCGCTGACCTGCACTGTCAGCGAAACCCCGATTTCTGTCAGGGAATTTCTCAAGATCTTTCGAGCTCGAGCACCCTCACTTTGTTCTATTTGAGCTCATTTGCGCGCTTCCAGGGACCGTTCGCCGTGAAGTTGCGTCAGCGGAAAGGCCGCCGCGCAGCGGCCGGTCAGCGTGTCGCGGTGTTGTGCGCTTTCTAGCGGCACGCGTAATGCAGTCCATCGGGCGGTTGCGCGCTGCACTGGGGCGGCGCGCGTGGCCGCGAACTGCGCCAGCTTCGGCGCGGCGAGTCCATGGCGGTGTCGCGCAGTTCGGTGCGGCAGGTCGCTTCCACGGAGCGGCGGGCTGCCCGCAGGCCACGGCGTTGACGAGCGAGCCGAGGCAACTCGCCGACCGCTGCCGTGCCGCTGGGTCATAGCGCTCCGCGACCGACCCGCCGGACCGCGGCTGTCAGTAACGGCGACGCCGTACGGTGTCGACGCCTCTTCACCCTCAGGGAGGACTCCCTATAGGGAGTGGGACTTCGCGCGGTGCTCATGAGGCGCTGACAATGCAGGCCAGGCGGCCTTCACCGGCAGGCCGAGAGCCGATCATGGACGACAGCCACACGATGACCAGTCCGACAGCAACCCGACATGCAAACGACAGCGATACACGCCGATGCACGCCCTACGGTCAGTGACGTCCAGCCGAACGAGCGGCTCGGTGGGGCGTCCGCCCGGCAGTCCGACCCCGAGTGCCGGTCCGGTCGGCCCGAAGTGAGGAGCGTGGCGGCAGTGTCGTGGCGGTGCGCGACCGTGGCAGCCGATGAGCGCTGTCGGTGACTGCGTACGTTGTAACCGCCACCATGTCTTACCCCCAGGGAGAACTCCCGATAGGGAGTCTGACTTCGACCGGCGGCACTTGACGGCCTGTCAGTGCAGCTAGGTGGGTGTGGGCAGCCATGGTCCGGGCGGATCTTGGGCGACGGCTGCCCGACGACCAGCCCGACAGCAGCCCGCCATGCAACCGACAGCGACAAGGTCCGATACATGGTTGCTGTGGGTGAGGTCCCCGGCCGCGCCGCCGGGGACCCGTGCTGTCAGAGAGTGGTTTCTGGCTCGGCGGTGGTGCGGTGGTTGCGGCGGTCGCGGGCGCGTTCGAAGGGCCGGTCGGCCACCGTGGCCGCACCGTGGGCCGGGTCGTAGCTCACGCAGCCCGCCTGGCGGTCCTTGGCGTCGTGCATGGCCAGGTCGGCCTGGTGCAGCAGCAGTGACAGGTCCGTGCCGGGCCGATGCTCGGCCACGCCGATCGACATCGACAGGGTCAACAGCCCCCCGCCGGGCAGCGGCATCGGGGTGGAGGAGATGAGGTGGCGCAGGTGCTGGGCGTGGATGAGGCTGTCGTGGAGGGCTGTGGGCCAGGCGAAGACAAACTCGTCGCCGTGCAGCCGCCATACGGCGGTGTCGGGTGCGTGGGCGCGGAGGAGGGTGGCGATGTGGCGCAGGGCCTGGTCGCCGGTGGCGTGGCCGTGGTCGTAGTTGAGCTGCTTGAACCGGTCGAGGTCGGCGAAGCCCACGCACACCGGTTCCTTGCCGGTGATCATCGCGGTGATGCGGGCCTCGGCGTCGGCGCGGTTGGGCAGGCCGGTGAGGGCGTCGATGTGGCGCGCCCGCCACAGTTCCTCGTCGCGCAAGCGCCTGGCGGCGGCCAGGCCCGCGCCGTGGCCGGTGAGCCAGCCCGCGAGCGCGGCGAGGCCGAGCAGGCCGAACAGCATGGTCGTGTGGGACATTGGGCAGTGCTCCTCTAGTCAGGAGCACCGAAGGCGGCAGGGCTGGCAGGCTTGCTGCCGCCTTCGGGCTACACGGGGGTCGTGCCGGCGGCAGACGCCGCCGGCGTCATGGGCGCTCCGGCGCCTGCCGAGGTCAAGTGGTCGGCGGGCGGCCGAAGCCGCGGCGGCTTTGCGCTCCTGTGCTACCTGCGCTTGCGCCGCTCCAGCACGGCGGGGGCGTACTGCCAGGTCGCTACGGCATGCTCGTAGAGCCTGCGCAGGTCGATCAGACGGTGCAGGCCCCGTTCGCCGGGGATCGACCAGATCCGGTCGGCGGGGGTTTCCGCGGGGTTGAGCCGGTCGGCGGCGATGGTCGCGACCGGCACGGGCGTGTGCAGGTCGCCGATGCGTTCGTGCAGGGCCGCCTCCCGGCGGGCCGAGTGCAGCCGGAACAGCAGCGGCCAGGGCGGGGCTTCGCTGTAGGTGATCGCCTCCTGGTATCGCTCGATCTTGCCGGTGAGCACTGACAACTGCTCGGTGCCGGTGTCGTACTCGAACAGCAGCGCCACGAACGTGTCCTGCTCGCTCCATTCGGCGTAGCCGTCGGGCTGCAGGTACACGCGCGCGGACTGGCCGGGCTCGGGGTCCCAGCGCAGCAGCCGCGCGGGCGGGTTGCGGCGGGCGTGCCCGGCCAGGTCGGTGAAGAAGCCGTTGACTCCGGCGGTGTGGGCGTGGTTGCGGCTGGTGGCCAGCCGGTGGCGGCGCGCGGCGGTTTCGGCGGGCCGTGGCGGTTTGAGGCCGTAGGACGAGGCCGCCAGCACCGCGCCGGGGTGGGCAAGGACGTAGGACCAGGGGTAGGTGCCGCCGTCGGGGCGGTGCGGCCGGAACCGGTCGATCACCTTCATGTTCATCAGTTCCAGCAGCCGCTGCTGGGCCGTGCGCGGTGACGGGAACAGCGCGGTGGTGACCTGCGGGGTGGTCAGCACCCCGTGGTCGAACAGCCAGCACAGCAGCGTCCAGTCCCGGTCGGTCAGCCGGGACTGGACCCGCAGCACGATGTCATCGCTTGTTTTCATGCGGCACCCCGCCCAGGGGAGAACCCACCTGGGTTATCGGGCTCATCTCGCCCGGCCCGTGAAGTGGGCATACGCTGCCGGGCCGCGCCTGTCAGCGGGTACGGCTGCGGGTTCGCCTCAAGGCGAGCCCAGACCCGGGGCCGTATCCGAGCGTCCCGGCGGCCGACCGGCCGCAGCGGCTCGTTCATGCTGTCAGCGGCTACCGACAGTCGTGCCGTGTACCGCAGCGGCGTGAAGCCGCCGGGGCTGCCGCCCGTGCGCGTGGTGGTCGCTGTCGTCATGGTTATGGTCGTGGTCATTTCGTGCCTCCAGGCGTCGGTGAAGGTGTGCAACTGCCCCGGACCAGGTCAGGCCGGGGGTTGGGCTCGTTGGGTGAGCAGGGCCGGTGGCTCCTGCGGCCCGGCGGCGAGCGCTCGGGTGCTGTGGTCGACGACACTGGCGCTGTCAGCGAATCGAGCGATTCGGACAGTGGACTGCTGATGCTGTCAGCGCTACTCCCCGCGCTGCTCAGCTGCCGACGTTGGGCGGCATCCTGAGCGATGGGCGCGGTGAGCGCGCCGCTGGCGACGGCGTCGCGCACGAGGCGCATAAGGTCGTTGGCGGTGGCGTTGGACAGAGCATGACCGCGAGCGCGCAGCCGCCGGGCCACACTCGCCCGAGAGACCGCCTCGCCGGCCGCTGACAGATCCCGCGCCGCCGCCAACGCGGCCGGCAGCAGCGCGGTTACCTCTGGGTCGACGTCTCGATCGGGGGGACTTGTCCGGGACCGGTCCTCGTCCCCGCCGGAGTCCGGGTCGAGGTGGCCCATGGTGTCGGCGCGGCCCATCGCGATTTTCACCATGGCGAGGAACCCCAACGCCGGGAGCATCGCCGCCAGCCAGCCGATGACCGAGCGATGCGCCTGCACGACCTGCGCCGACAGCGACAGGAACACCGCCACCACCAGCACCGCCGCCGGGAAGAACACGCCCAGCCCCAGACGTTTGCGCCGCCGCAGCTCCAGTCCCGACGCCACGGACATCAACTCGAGGATGACCGCGTCGGCCCAGGCCAGCCAGCCATGCTGCCCGTGCTCCTCCGCGAGATCGTGAACGTGGGTGAACGACGCCGCCGCGGCGGCCAACCCGATCGCCAGCATGATCGAGATCTGAACCAGGTCTTCGGTCCGGTGCCGGACCGCGGTCCGCCCCGTCCGCGTCCCGCCGCCCGGCGGTGACGGGTCGTCGGCGGGATCGCGGCCCCGGGACAACGGAACAGGTTGCTGCAAGGTCATCTCGGCCTCCAGGAGAAGAAGAGCCAGCCCGCACCGGGACCGGCGCGGGCTGGCGACAACGACGTCAAGCGCGCCTCAGGACCGAGGCGCGCTGACTTCTACCTATGGGACAGGTGCTGCCCGCCGCCGGATTCGACTACCTGTGACACAGGACACTCGACACCCGTTCGGGAAAGGGCTCGGAGGATCTGCCGCGAGACGATCTACATGCAGGCCAGCCCTTAAGACCATCGCCACGAAGGGCACCTATCGTTATTGATCGAGATATCCAGACCTGTCGATTGCATACGTCATCGGTGGGACCTCGATATGGAATCAGGGGATCTTCATCAGCACCTCCCCCAACCTGCACATCGGCCAATAACAGAGCGTGCTGCGGCACCGCTCGCGCGAGTCCAGTTAGATGCTTCCGCGGCTTCTGCCGACAGATGAGCCCTCAGACAAGTACGACCGCGCTGTCGCCGGAGGCCCCTACCAGGTGCGGTCCGGCGTGCAAGCCACCGGACAGGGTGAACCGTCCGACTGTCCCATGGCGCGAAGCCAGGGTACCGTCCAAAATCGATCTCACGCTTGCATGCGAGGTCGGCGAGAGGGAACGACGAGTGAGACTCAAGGCAGTCGAGGTACGTAACTTCAGGTCGCTCCTCGACGTATGCATCGCGATCGACATGACGACCACCTTGATCGTTGGCAAGAACAACACTGGAAAGACATCTCTGCTAGATGTATTTTCCAAGTTCGTCCACGTCGGCGGAAGCTTTGCCATCGAAGATCTATCTACGGTACGAATCAACGATCTCGTCGCAGCCGTCCATAAGTATGCGCAGAGCAAGACTGAGCGCAACAACGGCAACGAACCAGCAGCAGAAGATCTGCTCAAGCAGGCATTAGCACTGATTCCGTCCATTGAGCTAAAACTCACATTTGAGTACACGGCCGAGGACGATATCGCGCCGATAGCCAGCATCATTCTGGACCTCGACGAGTCGAGCCACGAGGCAAAGCTCTGCGCAGCTCTCGAGATGGCGAAGCCGCTGGAGTTTCTCGAAGAGACGTACGCCATAGAACCAGCAGATCAGCTAGTAAAGTACATCAGAAGAAGCTTCGGACGAGTTTTCGCCGCTCGGTACTATGCAGTTGACGCCGTAACGAGTTCACATCGCGTTGAAGTTAACAGGACCATCGTACAGAAAATATTCAGCACGAACTTCATCTACGCCCAGAATAAGCTCGACGACTCGTCCGCAGACACCACAAGGAACCTCTCAAAGACCTTTGCCGCATATTACAACTTGGCTGGTGCCGACAATCCCAGTGTCGAAGATATAGAAAACGCTCTTGCGCAAGTTGCCGTTCAGTTGGACGGCAAGTACGAAACTCTGTTCAAGCCGATCTTCGATGATCTAAACGGATTCGGCGTGGACACCATTACTCCGATACAGAATCTAAAGGTTCAGGCGTATTTCGAGGCCAATAGGATTGTCGAAGGAAATACTCGGCTCTACTATGAGTCCGGCGGACATCTATTGCCCGAAGGATACAACGGCCTGGGTTACACAAAACTGATCTTCACGATACTCCAGTGCGTGGCTTCATATGAGGCCTACTTGAAGTCGGCACCCAAGCCATCGTTCCAGGTACTCTTTATTGAAGAACCCGAGGCGCACCTGCATCCGCAGATGCAGGAGGTGTTCATCAAGAACGTAAAGGAATACATTCAAAGCAAGGCGGGATGGAATGTTCAGGTCATCATCACGACGCACTCCTCGCACATCGTAGCCAGCAGCAGCTTCGCCAATATCAGATACTTCGACAACTCCGACTCGGCGTCCATCGTCGTTAAGGACTTGTCGACGTTTCAGGGCAAGGTTTCGGAAGATGCTGATAATACGCTGAGATTCCTGCGCCAGCACATGGTGCTGAGTAAGTGCGATCTGTTCTTCGCGGATCGAGTAATTCTAGTTGAGGGGACAGTGGAGCGCCTCCTGCTCCCGGCCATGATAGCCGAATGCGTGCCAACGCTCAGGCACAAGTACGTTTCGCTAGTCGAGGTTGGCGGAGCCTACGCACACAAATTCAAGGAGCTACTCACCTTCATCAACATCCCCACCCTTGTCATCACGGATATCGACTCCGTCGACCCGAGCTCCCGCGGCAAGGCATGTGAGACGTCAGTTGCCGGTGCCGTCACATCCAATGCGACTCTGAAGACGTGGCTGCCGAAGCGGGTGTCGATATCGGACCTAATCGCGCTTCCGGAATCACAAAAAGTCGACGGGATGTTCAGGGTTGCATATCAGGTATCTGAGGCTTCCGGGGGCAAGGTCGGCAGGAGCTTCGAAGAAGCGTTCATTCTCGCAAACGCGCAGGTAATTGCAACTCAGCTTTCGAGCTTGGCGCTGAAGGACCATTTTACCGACGACGTTACCGGCGATCCGCTATCCGAGACTGACATTCAAGCCAACTCTTATGAGGTGGCCAAAAGCCTGTCTAACAAAAAGACCGACCTTGCGTTCGACATTATGTATCTTTCGAACTGGAACGTGCCCAGGTACATCAAGGAAGGGCTAGAATGGCTCAGTCGCGGGCACTGACAGAGGTAGAAGAAGCGCTGGATGAGCGGCGCAGTTTCGTAGTGGAAGCCGGCGCTGGTTCCGGTAAGACCTACGCGCTTGTTCATGGACTCCGATATCTTCTTGCAAGCCAACGCCGATATCTTGAGCGAAACAACAAGAGGATCGCTTGTATCACCTACACCAATGTAGCGAAGAACGAGATATCTGAGCGCTTGGCGGATGATCCGCTCGTTTTCGTCGGAACCATCCATGAATTCCTGTGGTCGGTCATTCAAAGATTCCAGTCAGAGCTCAAGATGCATCTTGTTGATTACAATTCGACCGTCCGCAAGCCGGTGGAGAACCTGGAAGTCCTCCTTGACGCCCTTCCGGTGGTCTATTCGGATCGCGGACGGAAATTCGAAAGAGGTCAACTGTTCCACGACGATGTGATCGAGCTGTCGTACCGTCTATTTGCCCATCACCCAAAGATCGCCCGCATTGCGAGAAGCCAATTTCCGTACATCTTCGTCGACGAGTATCAGGACACGGAAAAGCGAACGATTGATCTACTCTTGAACCACTTACTCAGAGGAGGCGAAGACGGATGTCTGGTCGGCCTTTTCGGTGATTCAATGCAGAAGATCTACAATTCGGGAGTTGGATCGGTTTCTCACGAGAGACTGACCAGAATCAGCAAAATTGAGAACTATAGATGCTCTCGACGTGTCATTGAGCTTCTCAACAAGATTCGACCTTCTCTCCAACAGGTTGCCGCCGGGAATAATCTAGACGGACAGGTCGCCTTCTTTGTAGGTGCACCCGACGTGAGCCATGACGGAAATCTTGCTGCCGTTCGGCAGATACTTTTGCGGAGTGGCTGGACGGACGACAACACCAAGGTTCTGATGCTGACCCATAGGGGGATCGCCGACCGTTTGAAGTATCGCGGACTACTTGATGTATACGATCGGCGCGGCAGCTTCGCACGCGACAACCTTCTTGACGGAACCGACGCGTTCGCCGACCTATTCTCCAAGATCGAGGTCTTGTGTCGAGCCCTCGATAATCAGGATTTTGGAACGGTTTTCTCGGTTATCGGCCGCGACAGCTTGCGGCTCAGCAGGCATAGCGACAAAGTCCATATTGCGAAGATCTTAACCGAACTTGCCAAGCTACGACTGAATAGCGACGTCGGCACGATTTTGGACTACGTATTTACCAAGAGAGTCCTTCAGAAGTCTGGTGCCATTAGGTTTATTGAAGACAGAGCCGAGGCCGAAACTCCCGAAGCGGAGAAGGACAAAGACTTTCTTGCTAACTTGCGCCTCGTCCCGTATCGGGAGGTAATAGAGTTTACGACATTCCGCGAATCCTCCACGCCATTTTCAACACAGCATGGCGTAAAGGGCGCCGAGTTCGACAATGTGCTTGTCGTTGTCGATGATGACGGCTGGAACCAATACAACATTGGTAACATGATGGCCAACACCGAGCGACTTCCACAGCGTTTTGAACGCTCGCGGAACTTGTTCTACGTCTGTTGCTCGCGCGCGCGGGATGGTTTAGCCGTCGCGTTTCTGTCGTCTCCTCCGAATGCGGCTATCGAAACGGCGAAGAATTGGTTCGGTGCGCTAAACGTTCACTATCTGTAGTGCTCGGCGCACTGGTTCAGCAACATTGATCATCGTGTGGCCGCTCAGGATTCAGTGATCGCTTCCGCTACGGCCGCCGCAGGTCGGAGACCAAAAACATGAGCACGCCTCGGCATGTCCGCTAGGTGATCGACACCTGCGCGACGAGAATTGAGCAGATGACCGCGGTTGATCCCGTATTCGTCCGAGACGGACCACTGCTGGACTGGTTCGGGGGCGTCTTCGACACCCTGACCTTCACCATCCCGGCAGGCATCCTCGGCTTCGGCCTTCCGCACCGGCCCATGAGACCGGTACACCTCAGCGGACACCTGCTCGACCCCGACACCGGCTTCGACGAACGCGACCGGATCTGGGCGGGCATCGTCCTCGCCTCCCGCGATCCCGCAACGGGAGCAAAGTTCAGGCTGATCGCGTTCGGGCTTGCACTGCCCGGCCTCATGGGCTGGCGGGCGAAAGTCCGCCCGTACGACATCGTCGCGCGCGCCGACCTCGACGCCGACCTCGCCTACGGCTTCCTGCGGCGCCTGGCCGTCATCGACCCGGCCGCCGCCAACATTGCCAGCAGGCTGCTCGACACGGCCACCGCCTACGCGGGCCACCGCCTGTCCGCGCACCTGTCGCGGCCCACCCCGACCGAGTCCGAGCACCCACCCGCGCCGCCACCCGACCTGGCCGATGCGGCACGTCAGGCCTTGCAGGAGGCCGCCGCGCAGATGCGCGCCGACGGCAACAGCCTGGCCGCCCTCGACGTGAAACTGATCGCCGCGACCCGCCTCAACGGACACCCACTGCCTGAAGCGGCCCGAGCCCTGGGCATCGCCGCCCCGGTTGCCTACAAACGCCGACAGCGCGCCGAAGCCCGCCTGGCCGCCCACCTCACCGGCGCGAGCGCCACGGCCCGTCCGGCGGCGGAGGCGGCGACAGCGACTCGTCCGCCGGCGGCAATCCCCGCCCCGCGCGCACCAGAGCCGTCACCAGCGCCTTCAGCTCCATCTGCCAACTGACGTCCAGATCAACCCGCAGCACCGCCGCGGTTCCGTCGATCAGCAGCAGCACCGGCCCGCCCGAACGCGCCACCACCGACCACGACGCCCCGTGCGCCAGGACCACCGCACCCGCGGCACCGTCGGTGACCTGAACGGTCTCGGCCGAGGGGCGCGAATGGGCAAGGTCGAACGCGTCAGCGATGACGTCGGCGGCACCGGGCCGCTTGTCGATGTCGACGGCCAGCGACTCCAGCCGCCCGCGCGCGCCCTGATCCCACAACCCCGCACTGCGATGCGTCATCTCCGTGGCCAGCGCACTGCCCAACGTCTGCCGCCGCGCACGGTCCATCACCGCGCCCTGCCGCTGCGCCTGCCCGCCCGTCACCACCCGTACAGCCTCCCACCGAAACAGCCCCAAGCCCACCCCGGGACCGCACGCACCCACACCGACCACGCAAGGCCCGATGGCGACTCGACAGCCACACCGGACTCACCCCACGCCCACGGCGACCTGACAGGACCTGACAACCGCGCCGGATGAAATCTGACAGCGCAGGTGGACAACCGGAAAGCATCGATGCGTTAGCACATCAGCATCCACTTGATCGGCACGCGACCCCGAGCGCTCATGGACCTCCCGCCACAGCCCATGGGAGACACCATGACCCGCCGCCTCGACCAAACCTACCGCGACGCCCGGCAGCTGCTCGACCGCCACCGTCGCACCCCGGACGGCCAACACTGCGACCACGCCCGATGCGCCCACGAGACATGGCCATGCACCGCCGTCACCACCGCCCGGCACGTCATCGCTGCCCACACCGACCCGCCCCCGGCGACGGGCCCCGAACCCGCCCACACCGCCGACACGGCCCGCGTGTGGCTGCTGACCACCGCCGCCTACGACGTGCCCCCCACCGCGCCCCTGGCCGCTGACAGGGGCAACCTCATTGAACTGCTACACCGCATGGGCACCGCCTCCATCGCCCAACTCGCCGTACGACTGGGCCGACCACGCCCGATCATCACGCTCATCCTGCGCGCCCTGACCACCTGTGGCTGGGCCACCAGCACCGCCACCGCCTGAAACCAGCGTGCAGCGCCCACCCCAGGCTCGGGGCGGGCGCTGCACTCATCACGCGGCTATCAGCCGTGCCCATCGTCGATGGCGGCGCCAGCAACCGCAGCCTGCCAGCCGTCATCTGGTAAGTCCTGCCCGCCCTCAAGCCGCCACATAGCACCCCACCCGGCCCGTTTGACCCGCATAACACGGGGCACGCCGCGGGCATCGTGGTTCAGCCTTACCGAGCCTACGCCCGGAACCAGCAGTTTCGGCCGCGAGGTCAGTTCTCGATCCCGAGCCAGGTGGTGAACGCGGTCAGCTCCGAGTTCGACCGGCGGTGCAAAGTCAGGAGTGCCCGGGTCGTCTCACGGACCATCGGGTGATACCGGGTCTGTTCAGGCGCGAGTCGCCTCGCGGACTCCAGAGCCGCCAGTGTCTCAGGCCGGTTGCCGATGAGCACGTGCGCACGCGCAAGATCGATAAAGTGGTGGCCGGCTCTGGTGGCGGGCATTCCGACCGGTGGAGTGAAGTCGAGGCCACGACGGATCGCGCGTTCAGGCTCGCCCAGCTCGACCCAGGCGGCCACTTCGTGGATGCGGAGGTTCGCCGGGCCGAAGGTGACGTGGTAGCGGACCTTGTCGGCCGGTGCGTAGCGCGTCAGCTCCTCCGCTGCCGCGAGGTGATCTGTGGTGGTGGTGGCGTCGCCCGCGCGGGAGGCCAAGGTGACGGCTCGAAGGTGCATGCTCCCGTACACGGTGACCGCCGCGTCCTCGTGGTCGCGTTCAACCTGGTCTGCCAGGGCGGAGCGGGCGGCGTCCAGGATGCGCAGCCCACGCTGGTAGTCGCCTGCCGACTGGAACGTGGTGACCCGCGTCCACTGGGCGAGTCCGGCCGCGAGCGGGTCTCCGGCTCGTTCGGCGGCCCAGATCAGCTTGTGCTCGATGCTTTCCGCGAGGTCGGCGTATCCGAGGCGGTACGCGAGTCCGTGCGCCACGTAGTAGGCGCTGACCAGCAGGCCGTAGGTCCGCTCGTTCTCTGTGCCGGCCGTGGCATGCACGGCCTCGGTGAGCTGTTCGATGACTGCGGGTAGTTGGGCTGCCAGTTTGCCGTACTTGCCGTCGCGGCGCAGGTCGGACATGGCCTTCACTGAGGCGCGAAGCTCGTCGTAGGAGCGCGGAGGTACGTCTCCGGCCGGTGGCAGGTCGTAGCCGCGCAGGACGACCCGCAGCGCGTCGACGGCGGTGGGAACGTCGGAGCCGTCGTAGGGCTGGCCGTAGACACGTTCGATCGGGACGTGGAGCGCGCGGGCTACAGCGGCGACGAACGCGTGGCTGGCGGGCCGGTCACCGGTCTCGACCTTGGTCAGCAGGCTGTGCGAGACGTTCGCCTCGCGGGCGAGCTTGTGTTGCGTCATGCCGGCGGCTTTGCGCAGCACTGCGATGTTGTCGCCGACTGTCAGAACCCTGTCCCTGTCCACGATCCGCTCCTTCGGCGCCCGATGGGCTCGATCTATTCCAGCTTACGGCGACTCCGACCGCCACTGACAGCGCTGGAGCTGTGACAGGTGTGAAAACTATGTGCAACTCCGTGCATCGACGTCGCTCTAACGTCAGGTCAGTCGACAGTCCAATCCAGACGGATGTCGACTCCGCTCGCGACTCGCGGGTGGATGCAACGCCGGAAGTCCCTGCCGTCGGTGGCTGTCGAGAGCGGCGGCGGTAGGAGACCCGGCTGACGGATGCGCGCCGTGAGCCTGACTGCGGCGAGCATGACCTTAGGAGAGGCCATGTGGCTGCCCAGGCGGTGGCGCAAACGGAGCTGCATCGACCCGATCGGCACCGTACAAGGTCGGGTGGCGATGCACGGTTGCCGCTGCCCATGCGCTCTGTGCGGGTTCACCGCGATGTTCGACTCGACTGCGCTCAGCAGGCCGTATGTGCTCGGGACGAGAGCACTCACAGCCGGGTCACGGCCAGGGTGACCCGCATCTTGCTCCCGGCCTGGACCTGGCACGGTCATCGCCCCCGTGAGACCACACAGGGTGTGTGGCATCCCGGGCCGGGAGCTCTCTCCCACGCGAACCGAGGAGGTGAGACATGCGAGACCGCATCCGGCACTCGAAGGTTCCGCGCGCCGGCCCGTGACGGCAGGTAAAGGCGCTCGCTGATACAGGCCAAGATCGCCCCACTGGGCACCCCGTACACCGATCCGACTTCAAGGAGACCGTCATGCAGGCAATTGACGACGTCCAGGACGCCTTCGCCCTGGACCTCCGCGTCACCGACGACGTCCCTCCGGGACTGGACAACAAGCGGTGCGGGACCAACGACGGCTGCGCGGGCACGTGCGCGTCGTCGTGCGTTACGCACAGCCCCAACTGATCCAAGGCCACGCGGGGCCGGGCTTGCCCGCCCGGCTCCGCACCCTTCCACACCGATGAGGAGGAGCAAGCCGTGAACCCTGACCGCACGCTGTTCTATCGGCACAGCGGAGCCGCGCTACTGCGTGCTGCCGTAGCTCCGCTTGATGACGGGCCGGATTGGTGGCCCGACCTCGACGACACCGGGTCGTGCAGGGACTGGCTCCGCGCGATCTGGGACCGTCCCGGCTTCGCCGATGAGGTATGGCAGTCCAGCCGCTCCCTGGCCCAGAGCATCGAGGCGATGCTGGACGGCCGCCGGTCGATCAGGGACCGCGAGGTCCGCCGTGCGTGCGTCTCTGCGATGCGCTACCTGCTGCGGGCCACCGGTCGTCCGACTCCCTTCGGCTTGTTCGCGGGAACCGCGCCGGTCGTGCTGGCAGACAGCGCCGCAGTTCGTTGGGGTCGGGAGCACCGAGCCGTGGCGCGAGTCGATACGCAGTGGCTTGCCGATGTCATCACGAAACTCGAGGCGATTCCGGATCTGCTGTCGCTGCTGAACGTGCAGTTCACGAACCTCGCCGCGCGGCGCGGAGACCGGATCGAGACGCCGTTCGGTCCCGAGCGTGCCAGCGTCGCCTACTCCAAGGCCGTTCAGACAGTGCACGAGCTCACCGCGACGCCCATCCAAGTCGGTGCGCTCAGCCAACGCCTGCTCGCGCTGTTCCCCGGCGGGAAGGTGGAAAGTCTTCACGCACTGCTGGCGGGTCTCATCAAGCAGGGCTTCCTCATCACCGACCTGCGAGCGCCGTTCACGGTGGTCGACCCGTTGTCCCATGTCATCGAACGTCTCGATGCGGTCGGCGCCGATCAGATTCCTGCCGCCTCGCCTATTCTGCGGCGTCTGGCGATGATCGGGACCGGGCTGCGGATGCACAACCGGCCGGGCCCAGGAGCAGGCCGCCGGGAGCGCCGCGACGAGATCATGACCTGGATGGCCGAGCTGTCCACGGATGGCCGGCATCCGCTGGCGGTGGACCTCGTACTCGACTGCGACATGAAGATCCCGGCGCAGGTGGCCGAAGAGATGGAGCACGCCGCGAGCGTGATGCTGCGCCTGTCGCGGCGGCCTGCCGGTGACGCGGCGTGGCAGGACTTCCACACGAGGTTCATCGAGCGCTACGGCACGGGGGTGCTCGTGCCCGTCACCGACGTGACGGACCTCGACTCCGGGCTCGGGTTCCCGGCGTCGTACCTGGGAACGGTGGCTGCCGAGCCGGTCGAGCCGCCGACCCGCCGGGATCAACTGCTGCTCGGCCTGGCGATGCAGGCGATCGCCGACGGCACCGGCGAGGTGGTGCTGACAGATGACGTGCTCGCCGAGCTGACCAAGGACAACGGCTTCGACGGCCGGCACTTTCCCGCTCACGTGGAGCTGGCCGCACGTATCCAGGCCACCGACACGAACGCGCTCACCGCAGGGGATTATGGGCTGATCGTCACACCCGCCCGGTCGGCTGGGACGCTGACATGCCGCTTCAGCGTCCTGTCCACCGGCAGCGGACTGGACGACGTGTACCGGTCGTTGCCGGTCACGGTCGACGGTGCCGTGCCGGTGCAGATGAGCTTCCCGCCCGCCTACCCGCACGCGGAGAACGTTTGCCGCATCCCGGCGTTCCTGCCGAACGTGATGCGTTTCGGCGAGCACCACCGGGCAGACCTGGCCGCGGACGTGACGCTGGACGACCTGGCGATCCTGGCAACGCATGAGCGGTTCTACCTGGTCGGCGTTTCGCGGAACCAGGTCATCGAGCCGCAGGTCCTGCACGCCCTGGCGTTGCAGAAGCAGCCCCCGCCGCTCGTGCGGTTCCTCGCGCACCTGGCGCGCGGGTTCGGTGCGCTGTGGACCGAGGTCGACTGGGGTCCGCACTGCCATGACCTGCCGTTCCTGCCGCGCCTGCGGTACCGACGCAGCGTCATCGCCCCGGCCCGCTGGCAGCTCGCCGCCAGTGTCTTGCCCGCGCCGCCGGCCGCGACCGCCGCCTGGGACTCGGCGCTGGCCCGCTGGCGTGCGACGTGGCGCTGCCCGGACGTCGTGGAGCTGCGCGACGACGACCGCACGTTGCGCCTGGACCTCACCGTCCCCGCACACCGGGTCCTGTTGCGCCAGCATCTGGACCGCCACCCCGCGGCGACCTTCACCGAGGCGCCAGGCGCGGCCGGCGACTTCGGCTGGGCCGGCGGGCACGTACACGAGATCGCGATCCCGCTCGTCACCTGCCGACCTCCGGCACCCTCGCCGCTACGCCCGGCACGGCCGACGATCGGTAACCGTCACGGGCACACCCCTGGCGCTCCGGACAGCCGCTGGATACAGCTCAAGCTGTTCACACACCCGGAACGCATGGACGAGATCATCCGCGTTCACCTGCCGAAGCTCATGCACATGATCGACGGTGACCCGCAGATGTGGTTCGTGCGCTACCGCAGCCCGCTGGACACCCCGCACCTGCGACTGAGGCTGCACACCCCCGACCTGTATCACCACGCCTCGTATACGGCAGCGGCCGGGCAGTGGGCACACCGGCTGCGAGAACGCGGTGTCCTCGGGCATGTCGTGGCCGACACGTACTACCCCGAGGTCGGCCGCTACGGCACCGGCCCGGCTATGTCCGCCGCCGAGCGGGTGTTCGCCACGGACTCCGCCGTCGTCGGCGCGCTACTACGCGGCCCGACTGAGCTCGGACTTCCACCGACGGCCCAGGTAGCGGTGTCGATGGTGTCGATCGCAGCAGGGTTCCTCGGCGGCCTCGAGGAGGCGATGAACTGGCTCACCTCGCGCCCGCCCGCCACAGGCCCCGCGATCGATCGTGACATCGCCCGCCACGTGCTCGCCTTGACCGGGCCGGGGACGGACTGGTCGCCGCCGTCGACGGAAGAAGTCGCGGCTGCCTGGCGGGCTCGGAACCTGGGTCTGGCCGACTACGCCGAACACATCGGCGGCGATGCGCGCGCTGACGTGCTCGAGTCGCTGCTTCACATGCACCACAACCGCGCGGTGGGCATCGACCCGGCCGGCGAGCGCATCGCACGACGGCTGGCGCGGCAAGCGGGTGTGTCCTGGACGACCCGGGCTGGTACCCGACTATGAGCGATGTCTTGCCACCGACCGACGATCCCGAACCGGGCTGGAGCCAGTCGCTCGCGACCGGGGCACCCGGAATCGCACTGCTACACGTCGAGCTTGCCCGCTGTGGTCTGTGCGAGTGGTCGACGGTGCAGCACTGGGCGGCCGCGACGATGCGCCATGAGGTGAGCACCCACCCCAGCGCGAGCCTCTTCCGGGGCGCACCGGCCGTGGCTTTCGCACTCCACGCCGCCGAACGCAAGGCGTACGCGCCCGCACTGGACGTCCTCGACGGTCAGATACGTCAGATCGTGCAGCAGCGGCTGGCTACCGCCCACGACCGCATAGACGGGCAGCGGCCGCCCGCGCTCGCCGAGTTCGATCTCATCTCAGGGCTGACCGGGCTCGGCGTATACATGCTGCGCCGCGACCGAGACCACGCGACCCTTCGCGGCGTGCTCAAATACCTGGTCCGGCTCACTGACCCACTGCTGTCGCCCGACGGTCTGGTGCCTGGCTGGTGGACCGCCCACGGCCCGCAGGACATGCCGTCACCGGATTGGGTGGGAGGTCACGGCAACTTCGGCATGGCCCACGGCATCGCCGGGCCGCTCGCACTACTGTCATCCGCGATGAGACGCGGGACGACGGTGGCTGGGCAACCGGAGGCCATCGAGCGCGTCTGCTCCTGGCTGAATACCTGGCGACGAGGCACCGCCGCGCAGCCCTGGTGGCCGGAGACGATCTCGCTCGGCGAACTGCGATCCGGCACATCACACGCCCGCCACCCGCACCGCCCTTCGTGGTGCTACGGCACGCCCGGCATCGCCCGAGCGATGCAACTCGCCGGGCTCGCCCTGGCCGACGAACACCGCCGGCGATCCGCCGAGGACGCCCTGGCCGCCGCCATCGGCGATGGACTTCAACTCAACCGCGTGACCGACGCTTCCCTGTGCCACGGCTGGGCAGGGCTCGCGCTGACCGTCTGGCGCGTCGCCGCGGACTCACACGATCCGCACCGGCTCACCGACCGGATGCCGTACCTGATCGGCCGCCTCGATCGCCACCTGCGAGACCACCCCGTCCGCGGGCACGGCCTTCTCGAAGGCGCCGAGGGGATCCACCTCGCCCAGCACAGCATCACCCGCACCCACCTGCCGCTGTCTCGCTGGGACGCCTGCCTGCTACTGGACGGCTGACCAGCCCGCCACACAACCGAAGACCACCCGACTGCCCGGAAGGACGCGATGAGCATCGCCACCGACACACCCGCCGAAGAGCTGCACTCGCGCATGATCGCCGCGATCAACGCGCACAGCCCGCACCGACCACGCACCATCGACACGATGAGCGCCATCCCGCGCCTGGAGTTCCTGCGCGAGATCAACCCCGACGTCACCGCCGAGGACGCCTACAATCCCGAACTCGCCGTCATCACGCTGAAGCACCCGGACACCGGCGCGACGCTGAGCTGCTCCTCCGTGCCGACACTCGTCGCCACGATGCTCGACCAGGCCGACATCCAGCCCGGTGACCGCGTTCTGGAGATCGGCTCGGCAACCGGCATCAACGCCGCCTACCTCGCCCACCTCGCCGGACCAGACGGCGAGGTGACCACACTCGACATCGACCCATGGGTCACCGACGGCACCCGCCGAGCACTCGACGCCAACGGCTACACGCAGGTCCGCGTGGTCACCCGCGACGGAGCCCTCGGCTATGCCGAAGCGGCGCCCTACGACAAGATCGTGGTCACCGTCGGCGCGTTCGACCTCGCCGCCGCCTGGTGGGACCAGCTCGCTCCCGGCGGGCGCATCGTCGTGCCGCTGCGCTGGCGCGGCCAGACGCGCAGCCTCGCCCTGGTCCGCGACCGGGACCGGCTCGTCTCGGAGTCGGTCGTGCTGTGCGGCTTCGTACCGATGATCGGGCAGGAAGGCGAGAGGTCCGCCGCGATCGACCCCGACGGCACCGTGCACCTCTACTGGGACGAGGACCAGGCCATCAACCCCGCCGCGCTCGCGGAGGTGCTCGACCAGCCGAAGACCGAGACCTGGACGGACGTCACGATCGTGGCGGAGGAGCCGTTCGACGGCATCTGGCTGCGGATGACCGCCGTAGAGCCTGGCACGTGCCGCATCGAGGCCAAGCCCGCCGCCGTCGCGTCCGGGTTGTGCAAGCCGGCCATTCCAGTACGCAGCCCGGCCATAGCCGAGGGCGACTCGCTGGCGTACTTCGTGCTGAGGATCAAGTCCGACGCGCCACAACGCCGATGGGAACTCGGCGCAGCCGCGCACGGCCCCGCCAGCCCGCAGCTCGCCGACCGGCTGTGCGCACAGATTCGGGCCTGGGACGCGGCCCGCAAAGAGGAGCCGAAGGTCATCGCCTACCGCGGCGGCACGCTCGCCGACGACCAGCCCGGCCTGGTCGTGATCGCCAAGCGGGATTGCTCGCTGACGGTCGAGTACCCAGCACGCTGAGGCCGGTCCTGCGCAACGCTCCCCGTCACCCCCAGCGGATCCACGCGTCGCTGTTTCTCGGACGCGACAGCCGCCGTGCGCCGGACCGTACGGCGGCTGGACGCCCGCACTTCGATGGTGGTCGTCGGGGTCCTTGAGCAGCGAAAATCATCGGTCATCTTCGCTTGTGTGATGCCTCCACTCCGCGTGATGGCGGACTGGGACATCGTGACGGCGCGCCTGGGAACGTCGCGACGAGGCGGGCGGCTCCTGGTAGTTTCCCGCCGGTGTTGTCAAGCCCGGCGTGGATCCCGCTGCAGTCGCCGTGACCGCAACGCTCGCCGAACCGGGCCACTTTCGGTCGCGGTCGGGTTACCGGGTGAGTGCCTGCCCCGTCGAGGACTCGCCGCCCAACAGTGGGTCGGTGCGCTGCTCGCTCTCGGGCAGATTCATCGCTGCGGCGAGGAGATCGCCGAGCCGGCGGGCGTCGTCCAGCCCTTGCCCCTTGCCCGCCCAGTCGTCGAAGGTGAGCCTGATGTTCTCGTCCATGGTGATGACATCCAGGACGGGGCCTCGCTTGTCACGTTGACGGAACCGCACGTAGCGGATGTCCGAGAGAGGGAACTCGCGATCAATCGTCCCCTGTCTGCGCACCGCGTTCTGTGCGGAGATGAAGAAGCGTCGGGGTGTCACGCCGAGGTACGCGTTGTCGCCGACGAGGCGGTCGAGATTCACGTCGGCGATGGCCAGCAAGGGCTCCTCGTCGGGAACGGCCCAGCGGAGGATCCGCAGCACATCCGCCGGCACGGCCTCATCGAATACCGTGAGAGGCGGATCAAGCGGAGCACGTTGGGTGCGGGCGACATTGCGGAGCTCCGCCACCCGCTCGGCCAACGCTTCGGCCATGGCGACGGCGTCGCGGATGTTCCGGCGCTTGGTGGTGAACGGCAGGCTGCGCTCTTCCGGCAATTCGGCCATCAGACGGCACTGGCGTTCGAGGCCGGCGAGCAGAGCCGCCACGTCGTCCATGACCTGGGTGTGTTCGCGCTCCGCCGCGGGGACCATTTCAGCCAGCAGTCGTTCGTTCTCGACGGCATTCGCCTCGTCGCGGCTGATGTGACCGGCCCGCAACACCTGCGCGCGATACCAGGACCACTCCGCCATGAGCACGCCGTGTGCGTCGGCGAGAAGCTGCTCGATGTTCTTCTGGATGTAGGCGCGACGGCTCGGCCCGTTGGTGTCGAGCGCCTTGATGTGCCCGCGGAGGAACGACATGAAGAGGAGGCGTTGCGTGCGCAGGTCTGCCTCCCTGGTCGCGATGGGGGCGAAGACGTGGTCGGTGACAGCGCCGACCACCTGGGCCTCACGCACAGCGCGCATCGTCGTCTCGTGCAGGCCGAGCAGCGTCGCCCACTGATCCTCGTGCAGCGCCCGGAGCACGTCACGCGTGAGTTCGATGTTCTCGTCGATGCGCCGTGAGATCGACGCCAACTGCACCTGCAGCGCCAAGAGCGCGGCGGCCGGTCCGAGGGTGGCGAGCAGGCCTGCGGTCTGCGCCCCGGTCGCCGGCGCCCAGCGCACCGAGTGGGCGAACCTGCTGTTGCTCGTGACGAGCGTGCCCATGTTCCAGCCGCCCGACGTCATCGGCTGCGCCGTCTTGAGCGCCTGCAAGGTCTGGGGCGCCAGACGCACCAGCCCCTGCACAGTCGTCGCGCCCTGCGCGCCCTGCGCCGCCAGATTGCCGATGCCCGCCGCCATCGCGAGCTTGTCGGTCAGGCGCCGGCCTGTCTTAGCACTCAGCATCTCGAAGGGGATCAGGTCGAGGTCATCAGGTGCCTTGTCCGCGAAGAGTACGGCCACTCCCGGCTCGATCTCGACCAGGCTCACCGTCGGCTCATCGGTCGGGGCCGCCGGGGTTCCGGTGGGCTCTACTTCGGAATTTGTCACGTGAGCTCTCTCTCATCGCCCGGCTGGAGGGATTGTAGGGTCGGAAACCGCTGACGCGGCTCCCACGGCTGGTTGACGGGTGTTCCACCATCAGTTGTGGCGGTCCGGCTCGCTTGCTGCGGCCGTATGGTCACGCGTTGTTCTCCACGTAGGTGCGGGTCTGCTTCAGCACCAGCTCAACGGCCTCCTTGCTGGCGTCCGGCGGATAGCCGTAGCGCGCCAGCAGGCGTCTGACAGTTGTGCGCACCAGCGCCTGCGCCTGCTCACGGATCCACCAGTCGACCGGCAGGTTCTGCAGACGTTCGACGAGCTCCTTCGCGAGCTGGGCGAGCTTGGCGTCGCCGAGCACCTCCTTGGCCGACTCGTTCTGGGCGACCGCGGTGTAGAAGGCATACTCGTCCTGGGACAGGCCCATCTCGGCGGCCTTGCCGCGGTCCGCGGAGATCTGCTTGGCCAGCTCTACCAGCTCAGCGATGATCTCGGCGGCGGTGAGCCCACCCGAGGTGTAGCGCTGCATCGTCTTGAGCAGCTTCGCGGTGAAGCCCTCCTGCGCCACGATGTTGTGCGGGTGCACCGAGCGGACCTCGCGTTCGATCGCGCGGCGCAGCGCCTCGATGGCCAGGTTCGGGCGCTGGCTCTCCCGCAGCTTGCGGATGAACTCCTCATCCAGGTGTGACAGGTCGGGACGCTGAATGCCTGCGGCCTCGTAGATGTCGACGACATCCTCGACGGCGATGGCGCTCGCCGCGAGCTGCCTGATGGCGAGTTCCACGTCGGCGGGGGTGGCGAGACCGCGCTCCACGCGCTCCTCGGCTTTGAGCTTGGCCAGGTACAGCCGCACGGCCTCGAAGAACTCCAGGTCGGGGCGCAGTTGACGCAGCTTGCTGTCGCGCGGGCAGTTGCTGAAGGCGCGGGCGAGCTTGCGGGCGTTGTCCATGTACCGCTCGGAAAGGGTCGGCCTGCCCTCTTCCAGGTCCGGCTCCGGCGCGCGCAGGTAGTTCACCACGTCAAGCACCGTGTTGTAGAAGGCCCGGTGACGGCCGGAGTCCCGCTTGGCCTTCCAGTTGATGCCGTGCAGCTGAGCACTGATGACGCCGTGCAGTTCGAGCACCATGTCGGCGGCGGCGCTGATGTCCTTGCCGATCGGCATCTCCGCAGCGTCGGTGTCGGTGTACTCGGCCAGCGCCTTGGTGAGGTCGTCGGCGATGCCGAGATAGTCGACGACCAGGCCACTGGGCTTCTCGCCCCAGCGCCGGTTGACCCGGGCGAGCGCCTGCATGAGCGCGGCGCCCTTCATCGGCTTGTCGAGATACATGGTGTGCATCGGCGGGGAGTCGAAGCCGGTCAGCCACAACGATTGCACGATGACCAGCTCCAAGGGGTCCTCGCCGTTGGTGGCCCGCTGCTGGATTTTCTTGATCGCGCCGGTGGACCGAACGTGTTTGGCGACCGGCAACTGGTCCTTGGCCGAACCCGTGTAGACGACCTTGATCTGCCCGGTGGCGTCGTCCTCGGGGTCCGGATCCCAGGCCGGACGGCGCGCGATGATCTCCTCGTACAGCCGCGCGGCGATCCTGCGCGAGAACGTGACGATCATGCCCTTGCCCGGCTTGCCGGTGAGCTTGACCATCTCGGTGCGGCGCTGCTCCCAGTGGTCGACGATGTCCTCGGCCAGCAGCTTGAGCCGGTCGGCGTGCCCGACCACGTCCTCGTACTGGGCGAACGCGCGCCGGATGCGCCGTGCCTCGTCCTCATCGAGTTCGGCGGTGAGGTCCTCGGCCTCCTCGTCGAGTTCGGCGGGGTCTACGCCGTCGGGCAGCCGGACGGTGATGTGCCGGTTCTCGTAGAACACCCGCACCGTGGCGCCGTCGCGCACGGCCCGGGTCAGGTCGTACACGTCGATGTAGTCACCGAAGACCGCCCGGGTGTTGGCCTCCGCCCGTGAGATCGGCGTGCCTGTGAATGCGATGAACGCGGCGTTGGGCAGCGCGTCGTGCAGGTTCTTGGCATACCCGTCGAGGAAGTCGTAGTGGCTGCGGTGCGCCTCGTCGACGATCACCAGCACGTTGCGGCGTCGCGACAGCAGCGGGAAGTCGATGTTGGCCTCGCGGTCGGCCTTGGAGCGGTTGAACTTCTGCAGCGTCGTGAAGACGATGCCGCCGGAGGGGCGGTCGAGCAGACGCATCAACTGCTCCTTCGAGTCGGCCTGCACCGGCGTGTCCGGCATCAGGTCGCTCGCGGCGAAGGTGAGGAACAGTTGGCTGTCCAGGTCGAGGCGGTCGGTGAGCACGACGATGGTCGGGTTGCGCAGCGCCGGCTCCTTCATGACCTTCGCCGCGTAGTACGCCATCTCCATGCTCTTGCCCGAGCCCTGCGTGTGCCAGACCACGCCGATGCGGCCGTCCCCGGCGATCGCCGTGATGGTCTTATCGATGGCCTTGTTCACCGCGTACATCTGATGGGCCTTCGCCAGCCGCACCGTGTCGATGGCGCCACCGCGTTCGCGCGAGAAGCCGGTGAAGTTCGCCAGCAGGTCCAGGAAGTGGCGCGGGTCGAACGCACCGCCCAGCATCACCTCCAGCGCACGCCCGTCGCTGACGTCGGCTGGCTTGCCGACATCGTCGACGTCCCACGGCGCCATGTGCTCCCACGGCGTGAGCAGAGTGCCGATCCGCGCGGTGATCCCGTCGCTGGCCACCGCGAACGCCACGGGTGCCAGCGCCGTCGCACCGAACTCCCGCTGGTACGTCATGAGCTGGTCGTACGCCTCACGGGTGCCGTCGGCCCCGCCGGCCTTCTTCAGCTCGAACACGGCCAGCGGCAGCCCGTTGACATAGGCGACGACATCAAGGCGACGCTTGCGCTTGTCATTCTTGACCACCACCTGGTTGGCAGCGACTAGATCGTTGGCGTACGGGTCGATGAAGTCGATCACCCAGGCGGTGGCGGTGCGGTTCTCCGCTGACACCGGATCGACATAGGAGACTTTCACTCCCCGGGTAATCTTCTTGTGTAACTCGTAGCGCTCGGTAAACGGGTCCGCCGAGATCCGCTTGCCGAACTCCGCCACGACCTCGTCGACCGCATCGGCCGGCAGCAGCGGGTTGATCCGGGCCACCGCGTCACGCAGCCGGTCGTGCAGGATCAGGTCATCCCAGGCCCGACGCTCACCGTCGCCCTTGCGGGTTGGAGCCAACTCCGCGCCGTTCTGCGGCTGCCACCACTCGCCGAGTTGCTCCTTGACCTCCAGTTCCCACTCAGCCTCAGACTCGTCATGGGGGTATGCCGCCTCGTTCGCCATCGTCATCGCCAACTCTGTGAGGGGTGAATGGGGTCGGGCATCTACTCAGGCCGCGTCCGATACCAAGCACTCGGCATCCTTGAGCCGCAAGGCGCCTGAAATCAGGCCTGGCAGCAGGGAGTCGCGAAGCCCCGCGAGGTGTATGGATTCCGCGTCGAGCGACCGAACGTGGTTAAACATCGCCTGCGCATCGGCTCCAAATTTTTGGAGATCTGCTTCGTCGGGACGCACGATGCGGAAGCCCGGCAGCACATCGGCTGGGCAACGCTGTCTCCCCGAGGTACCCACCATGTTAGAGATAGCGTGCTGTCTAAACCTCGGGCTACGGGCAATGGCATAGGTGAAATGCTGAGGTATCCCCGGCTTAGATCTAAGCACGATGAATTCAGTAGATCCAACTGCGATCTCGTCGGCATCCAAGAAGTCGATGAAGGCTGTCTTGCCATTCTCAAGGCAGGGAGTGATCCGGGCCATGATTGTGTCGCCGTTGCGGAATTTCATTCCCGAGGTGGCCACTCGCCGTCCCGGCGACGTCACCCGACCGCGACTTGTCGGAACCGCAGCCATGTCGACATACGCTGCAATTCCGCGCGGAGTCGGGTAGGTCGGGTTGAAGCTGATGAGATCCATAAGAGGAACAGTGTTCGACAGCAGGCCGGGTTCATCGTCCCAGCCGTATTGGACAAAGCGTGCCGCCAACAATGCCTCGTACGTCTCGGCGATCCGCTCGTTAACCCCGATCTTGTCGTCCAGCGCTCCTAGGATTTCAGCGATGGCCATCTGGGTTGTGTAGCCAGGATCAGGTATACGGACTTTCAGTAGCTCAGGCTGCCGGATTCCAGCGACGGTTGATCCACTGGCCCTGCTGTATAGGTCTGCCTGCACACTTTTTGTCTTAAAAGCGTAGTAAAGATACCTGCTATCCAGTACCCCTTTACGGCCCCGCAGAGCATAGAGACGTTGTGCGATCGCTAATGGTTCGTCACTCTCGACTAACGCGCACTCGCCAAGGGGTGCCTCTGACGTCAAGATAACATCGTGACGATTGATCTCGACCTGCATCCAGTTCTCGTAAGTTTCCCGGGAAATTCTCCGAGCCTCTCCGAGATTGATGCGTCCATTCTTCACCGCCTTTGCTGAGATCACGGGGATGCCGTTCTCCGTATACGGAGGATTCTTTCCTCGGTTATCGATTAAGACTTCCAAGGAGTCGCCGAGAATTAGCTCAAGCATCGACCCTCCCCAACTGCTTCCTCACCGCGGCTTCAAGTTGAGCTGCCTCGTCGAAGTGTTCGAAGAGTTCCTCGGTTAGCCTTGCGATCTTCTCCTCGGTCGGTTCGCCGCCGTCGGTGTCCATCTCGGCTACCCCGACGTACCGACCGGGGCTGAGCACAAAGTCGTGTTCGCGGATCTCGGCAAGGGTGACGTTCTTGCAGAAGCCAGCTACATCGGCATAATCAATGGTCTTGTCGGTGCCTCGCCAGGCATGGTAGGTCCGGCTGATCTGCTGGATCTCTTTGTCAGTGAGCTCCTTATCGGTGCGGTTGATCATCACGCCCATGTTGCGGGCGTCGATGAACAGCACCTGATCGACGCGGTTGGCAAGTCGTTTCGCGCCCTGCGGGCTCTTGTCCTTGGCAAGGAACCACACGCAGACCGGGATCTGCGTCGAGCGGAACAGCTGTCCGGGCAACGCGATCATGCAGGCGACGAGATCACCCTCGACCATCGCTTTGCGGATGTCACCCTCTCCGGACTGCTTGCTTGCCATGGAGCCGTTGGCGAGCACGACGCCGGCGCGGCCCTTGGGGCTGAGCTTGTGGGCCATGTGTTGCAGCCAACCGAAGTTGGCGTTGCCCACTGGCGGTATGCCGTACTCCCAGCGCGGGTCCATGACGAGTCGCTCGCCACCCCAATCGGAGATGTTGAACGGCGGGTTGGCCATGACCACGTCGGCACGCAGATCGGGGTGCTCGTCCTCGTGGAAGCTGTCGGCCCACTTCTTACCGAGGTTGGCCTCGATGCCGTGGATGGCGAGGTTCATCTTCGCCAGCCGCCAGGTGTTCTGGTTGAGTTCCTGGCCGTACACGGAGATGTCGAAGGCCCGTCCGCCGTGGGTCTCGATGAACTTCTCCGCCTGGACGAACATGCCGCCTGACCCGCATGCGGGGTCGTAGACCCGCTCGCCCGGCTGCGGTTCGAGGACTTCCACCAAAAGCTTGACCACGTGCTTGGGCGTGTAGAACTCGCCGCCCCGGCGACCCTCCGCGAGCGCGAACTTCTCCAGGCAGTACTCGTACACCTCGCCGAGCACGTCACGCGCGCTGCGGCGGGTGCCGTCCTCGTTGAGCTGGTCGCGGAACCCGAGCTTGTGGATCAGATCGACGAGTTCGGCGAGGCGGCGCTCGTCAACACCGCGGCCGTTGTAGAGGCCCTGCGGCAGCGCGCCCTTGAGGTCGGGGTTGGCGTCACCGACTACCTTCATCGCGCCGTCGAGCAGCTCGCCGATGGGGGTCTGCCCGGCACCGCTCTTGGCGCGCTCGGCCAGGGTCTCCCAGCGGGCCGCGGCCGGCACCCAGAAGACCCCGCGCCCGGCGTATTCGTCGCGCTCTTCGAGGAGCTCGATGCGGTTGGCCTCGGGGATGCCCTCGTCCTCCAGCTCCTTCTCGATCTGCGCACGCCGCTCGTCGAAGGCGTCGGAGGTGTACTTGAGGAAGATCAGACCGAGCACGAAGTGCTTGTACTCGGCCGCGTCCATGCTGCCGCGCAGCTTGTCCGCCGCCTTCCAGAGGATGTCCCTCAGGTCGGCGGGCGCCGTTTCGGCGCTCTTTCGGGCACGTGGTGGCATCTGTTCTTCTCCCTCGACTGTCACTTGGCGGTGCTGAGTTTCATACGCAGGCTGAAAGCTCCGGACGCGACGCCGGTGGCCAGCCGCCTCCGAGCGGCGTCCAGTGCGTTCACCTGCTGCTGTGCCTGTTCGGTGAGTTCGGTCAGCTCCCGTGCCGCCAGGTCGAGCTGTTGCAGCTCGGTCGGCGAGAGCATCGGGACGTCAAGATGGTCCAGGCCCGCCCGGCGGACCCGGTGGTCGCCGCGGGCGGTGTTGCGGTCCGCGACCATCAGCGCGGCCAGGGCGTACGGGCCGATCCATGCCTGCTGCGGCTCGTCGCGGTGCAGCGAGCTGTGCTTGACCTGACCTGGGATGCGCAGACCCTGCACAGGGGTGAGCAGGACGCTGCCGCCCTGCTCGTCGACGATGGCGCGCAACTGCTCGCCGGTCAGGATGATGACGTCGCCGGGTTCGGTGACGGCCGCCGCGTTGTACTGCCCGAGGGCAGCCAGCTCGATCCGGCGTGCGCCGACCGGCAGGTGGCCGAGCAGCTCCTCGCTGCCCAACACCCGCTGGCCCTGGCGGGTAAGCTGTCCTGCGGGAATGCGGTGCCCCGGCAGGCGGATCAGTTGGCGTCCCCGGATCAGTTCACCGATGCTGCGGTGCACGGTTCGCGCCTGCCGGGGGGTGATGTCGATGCGGTCGAGCGCTGACACCGCGTCGACGGCGGCGGTGAACGTCGCGATCGCCGTGGTGCGTGCCCGCACGGCGTCGAGGAGGTGATCCTGCGGAGCTGCCTGCGGTGTCAGCAGGTGTGCGGGGAGCAGGGTGCGCCCGGCCAGCAGCTCGGAGGCGGGAACCTCCCGGCAGAGCCGCGCGTCCCGAGTGGCCGAACCGCACACCAGCTCGGCGGTGTGCTGGGTCCAGGTCGCGCCGACGCGGGCGCGCACCCGGTCCGCGTCGCAGACGACCACCTGACGCGTGGTGTCGCCGGTGTCGGCGGCGAGCACCAGCAGCACCAGGTCGGCCCCGCCGAGGTACGGGTGGACGTGACGCGGCAGCTGGATGATCGCGCGGACGCAGCCACGCCGCACCAGCTGCTCTCGCGACCACGTCACCGGCAGCCGGGTGGCGGTCGCGGTGCGCGTCAGCGTCCACTGCGGCACGACGGCGAAGCCGACCGCGTCGTCGTCAAGGCATTCAACGACGCTGGCCGCCCAGGAGAGCGGGTGATCCTGCTGCTGCTCATGCTCGCCGGACTGGAACGGCGGGTCGGCGAAGACGACGTCGGCACTCGCCCTGCCGTCGTGGGGAGCCACGTCACGCAGGCCGTGGCAGAGCAGGCGAAGCCTCATCAACTCCACTGCGGCGGGGTCGGTCTCCGCGTACCGCGCGGTCCGGGCTCGGCCGCGCGAGGCGGCGGTGGCCAGGAACGCCCCGCTGCCGGCGGCGAGGTCGGCGACGGCGAGCTCGCCGGACTCGCCGAGCAGCTCACTGGCAATGTGGATGGCCAGGTCACTGATGGCAGTAGGGGTCTGGGTCGGTGCCGCCCACCACGTGCCGCCTGCCGACTCGATGATCGCTTCTGCCGCGGCAGGGGCGCCCAACTGGCCGATCAGACGCTCGACTTCGGCGAGCTGCGACAACGCCACAGCCGGGTGCTCGCGGACCGGCTGGAAGACGCCGGTGAGGTCGACGTGCTGAGCCTCGGCCGCCTCGGCGGTGGCGCGCAGCTGTTCCTCGCTGGTCGGCAGCGGCCGGCCGTGGAGGTGACGCAGCGCGGCCACTGCCAGGCCGGCGCGCACGCGGGCGTCGGCGTCGGCGTCGGCGGAGTGCGTGCCGACGGCAGGACCGCGGCGCAGGCCCTCGCGGAAGAGCTCGCCGTACGTCGCGCTCCGCTGCTGAGGCAGGCTGGTCGGCCGCTGGTCGAGCCATTGCGCCACCTGCTCGGCGTCGAACAGGGGCTGGGTCGCCGAACCGCCGATCGGGCGCGGAAAGTCGCCGTGGCGGCGTCGCCAGTTGCTGACACTGGGTCGTTGCACCTGGGCAAACTTCGCAATCTGCGCCATGGTCACTGTCACGGGCATCCTCCCCTCCTTCCGCCTCGATACAGTCAAGCAGGCACGCTACGGCGGGGCTCCTTTCTGAGTCAACGCGGGTCGCTGATAAGGGGGATTATCACTATCCTTTCGAGCCGGGTTGCGAACCCCCGTTATCAGAGCAAGACATCGCCTCACCATTAATTGCTCGCTGTCATGGATGTCGTCGCCGGCCTTCCGGCGGAAACACCACTACGGAAGCGAGCACGTTCATGCGAAAGATCCACCTGGCCGGCCTCACGGCGCTCATCACCTTCTCGCTGGCCTGCGGTGCCGGCTCGGGCGACACCAGCTCGTCGGTGACTGGTGGCGACGGCACGGCCGTCGAGGCCGCGCCCGAGAAGACCACCGCGACCGCGAAGGTCGGCCAGACCGTCACCCTCACCCGCGACGGCCTCGGCGAGAAGTCGGTCGTCGAGGTCACCGTCGCCAATGCCAAGCAGCACTCCAAGGAGCCGGGCGAGTACGGCAGCAAGCCCGAGCACGGCGTCTTCCTCGTCCTGGATGTGACGGTGGTCTGCAAGGACGGGACCTATCACGCGAATCCGTTCAACTTCAAGTTCGTCGCCAAGGACGGCACCGTCTCCGAGGGCGCGTTCAGCGTGGGCTTCAAGCCCGACCTCAACGCCACCGACCTGTCCAGCGGGCAGAAGGTCGCCGGGAAGATCGTCTTCGACGTGCCGAAAGCGGCAATCACAGGCGGCCGCATCCAGATCGACGGCATGGGCTTCGACTACGACAAGCCCGCCGCCTACTGGGCCCTATAGCCCTCCCCACCTGCCCGCAGCACCGCCCGTGGCCGAAGCCTGCCTGGACCGGTTCGATCAGCGACTGGTCCGGGCGGCGCAGGCACGCCACCCAGGAGAAGGCACACCATGACCATCCCTGACGAGACCATCGACCACCTCATCCTTGACCACCTCGACAACGCCGACCTGCCCGAGGCAGCCGCGACCCTCATCCTCGCCGCCGTACTCGGCGACGACGAGTTGGCCGCGGCGCTCGACGGGGCGGCTCCGCGCGGCGAGCTGTCACCGCCGCCCACCCCCGGCGACTCCGAGCCGATCGGCACCTACCTCGCCGGTATCGAGGTCACCGGATTCCGGGGCATCGGGCAGAGCGCCACGCTCAACCTGATACCGGGTCCGGGACTGACGATCGTGACCGGCCGTAACGGTTCGGGCAAGTCCAGCTTCGCCGAAGCCGCCGAGCTGGTGTTGACCGGTGACAACCAGCGATGGGCCGGACGCAGCACGATCTGGCGCGACGGCTGGCGCAACCTTCACACGACCGAGGACCCACGAATCCGGGTACGGCTCGGCGTCGAAGGCCACCGCAACGGCGCCAGCGTCGAATGCCACTGGCGCACCGGCGGCGGCCTGACGGATTGCACCGCCTTCCTGCAGCTGACCGGCCAGCCCCGACAGTCCGTTGCCGAACTCGGCTGGGACAGGGCGCTGCAGCTGTACCGGCCATTCCTTTCCTACGCAGAACTCGGCGGCCTGCTCGGTGGCAAGCCAAGCGAGATGCACGACTCCCTGCAGCGCATTCTCGGCCTCGGCCGGCTTGTCGAGATCGAGAGCCTGCTCAAGACGGCGCGCAAGGACGCCGACGACCGCCGCAAGCTGGCCGGAGCCAGGCTGCCGGACTTGCGAGCAGCGCTGGCCGCCCACCCCGACCCGCGCAGCCGCCGAGCCGAACAGGCACTGGCCGGCAAACTCGCCGACCTCGACCAGCTCGAAGCCTTGGTGACCGCGGACGAACCGGCCGACGACGCGAACGTCACGCCGCTTCGCCAGCTTGCCGTGCTGCAACTGCCTGACCGCGACCAGGTAGCCGCCGAGGTCGAGCGACTGAGCACCGCGCTACGCCAGATTGAAGAACTTTCCGGCACGCCTGTCGAACAGGCGCGGACACTGGCCGGGCTGCTCCGCGACGCCCTGCGCCACCACCACAGCCACCCGGACCAGCCCTGTCCAGTGTGCGGGGGTCGCACCCTGGACGCGGCATGGGCCGAGCAGGCGCAAGCCCAACTGATGCAGCTCACCACGCGAGCCGAACAACTGGAAGATTCCTACCGCGTCGAGAAGCTGGCGCGCAGGGTGCTGCGCGACCTGGTTCCCGCGCTGCCCGCCGTACTGGCCCTCGACCTCACCGCCGAAGGTGTCCAGCCCGCCGACGCCCGTATCGCCTGGCGGGACTGGGACCACCTGCTCGGATCCCAGGACTCCGCCAAGATTGCGAACGGCACGCTTGCCGCACTCGATGCGCTGCACACCGCACTGCAACCGACTCAGGCGGCAGCACGACGAGCACTGGAGCGCCGCCGTCAGGCGTGGCAGCCGGTGGCAGACCAGATCCGCGACTGGATCGCCACCGAACGAGCCAGCCGGCACGCATCCGAGGCGTACAGCGCGCTACGCAAGGCGATCACCTGGCTGCAGGCAGTCAGCAACCGGATCCGCAACGAAAGGCTCGCACCTCTCATGCAGGAGGCGACCTCTATCTGGAACACGCTACGCCAGGAGAGCAACGTCGACCTCGGCGTGATCCAGCTGACCGGCACAGGTCCCACTCGCCGCCTCGATCTGAACGTCACCGTCGACGGCGTACCCGGAGCGGCGCTCGGCGTGATGAGCCAGGGCGAGCTGCACTCGCTCGCGCTCGCGCTGTTCCTGCCCCGCGCCACGATGCCGGAAAGCCCATTCCGGTTCCTGGTCATCGACGACCCGGTGCAGTCCATGGATCCCGCGAAGGTATACGGCCTCGCCCAAGTCCTCGCCGAGGTCGCCAAACACCGCCAGGTCGTCGTCTTCACCCACGACGACCGGCTACCCGCCGCGGTTCGGCACCTCCAACTGGGCGCGCGGGTCCTGACCGTCAGTCGGCTTACGGGGTCCCGAGTGACCGTCACCGGCGACAGGCTTACCAACCCGGCGATGCGCTACCTCGACGATGCGTGGGCGATAGCACGCGATGAGGCCATGGCAGACGATGTGCGCGTACACGTCGTTGGCAACCTGATCCGCGACGCCATCGAGTTTGCCTGCCAGGAACTGATCCGCATCCGCGGCTTCCAAGCCGGGATGCCCATCGCGGAGACCGAGCAGGCGATCAGCGAGGCCCATGGACTGCGCCCCATCCTGGCCCTGGCCTTGCTGTCCGACGCCAAGCGGCTCGGCGACCTGAACGCCGCTCTGCACCGGCTCCACCCGGCAGCCGCGCGGGTGGTCGCCATCGCCAACAGCAACGCGCACGGCGGCGCTGGAGCCGACCTCATCGCCCTGGTGCAAGACGCGCAGCGCGTAGTCGAGCGGCTGGGCCGGCCATGACACCTCAGCAGCTCCTCGACGTGGCAGGCAACCTGCTGATCCGACCCAGCCCCAGCATGCGCCGGTGCTGGCACCGCGGATGCGCCTGCCTGACCCGCATCGCCCTGGAGGAGGGACTACGCAGCTACTGGTCCCGCGTGGCGCCCTCCGTGGCCAGCAGCCCCATGCGTCACCAGTTACTGGCACTGCCTGCCTTCGCGGGCGACGAACCTGCTCGGACCGCGCGCACGGCCTGGTACGGGCTGTCGCGGGCGATGCACCACCACACCTACGAGCTGGCGCCGACCGCCGCGGAACTTCACGGCTGGCACCAGGACGTCGCGTCACTGCTACCCCGACTCGACCCAGCCTGGTCCGCGGCGAACAAGGCAGCGACCACGGAACGCGATGATCATCCGCCCTCAACGCCACCCGTCACTTGGGGTATCTCATGAATGACCAGCCGAATCTCCCACCGCTGCCGTCGGGCATCGGATTCCGCGTCGGATCCATGCCGACTGTCCAGGCACCCCTCCCAGTCTCGGCCCCGAAACGGCACAGGGTCTGGCTGTGGATCCTTGCCGGGGGCACCGCCGCCGTGCTGCTGTGCTGCACCGCCTTCGTGGCGAGCAGCTTCCTTAACGGCAAGGACCCGGAGCAGGTCGCCGCCACGGCCGCTGCCACACGACCGACACTGACGACTGCGGCGCCCAGTGCCGTGGCACCCAGCACCGCAGTGCCCAGCAGCCTGGCGTCGACCAAGCCCGTCGCTCCACCGCCGAAGCCGACATACAAGGCCCTCAGCGCTCGCGAATGGAAGCTGATCGCCAAGAACCCCGACTCGTACATCGGCAAGACCTATGTCGTGTACGGGGTCGTGACCCAGTTCGACGCAGCGACCGGCGACGACACGTTCCGCGCCGACATCTCGCACAAGAACATGACCAACGCTACGAATACGACACCAACACGCTGCTGTCCGGATCCTCCACGCAGCTCAAGAACCTGGTCGAAGACGACGAGTTCCGAGCAAACGTGACGGTGCTGGGCTCCTTCTCGTACGACACGCAGATCGGCGGATCCACGACTGTCCCGTTACTGCAGGTTGACTCGATCAAGATCCTCTAAATCGGTGGCGTCGATGCAGCCGGTCGCTCGGGGCCAATGCAACAACGACGGCCGGCTGCCGACCAGTGAGTAAAGGACAGCTGAGGCGGCGCCTTGCACTCCAACCTGAGCTACTACCGTGGCCCTCATCGAGCGACGATAAGGCAACTCGGGGTAATCGTAGGGCAACGGCTGGCCGTCCGTCCGATACCCGAAGTGCGCCGATTGCAACGATCCTAATCCGGCACGTGTGGGCTGTGCCAAAACCAGGCAAGTGAGGTAGATGTGGAAGATCTCGCACCAGGCCGCGAGGCCCGTACGCTCGTGGGACATGCCGAGAACATCCGTAACGCCGCATACTGTCTCATCCACGCCGAGCACAGCCAGATTGCACAGATCCGCAACCTCTCCGAGCTGGCGCGCCGTCACCTCGTGGAGGAGCAACTTCACGAATCGGACGTGACGCGTTTGCGGGCCAGCGTCCGCGGGGGCGGGCTGCGCCTCGGCCCACTTCAGGCTGCCGGCTTCCGCACGGTCGGACAGCTGGTTCAGCAGCGCCACCAGCTCGCTCACTATCCCGGCGTCGGGCCTGCAACGGTCGCCCAGGTGTCGACCGCCATCGACGCGCTGGCGCGAACTATCGCGACATCCGTGACCATCCGTCCTGATGCCAATCGACCTCGACCGTACGATGCGCAGCTGCTCCTGGCACTGGCCCGTCTGTCGCTTGTACGCCGCGAGATCCACGCGACGGTGCCAGCCGCACGCGAGCTGCATGACGCGATCGCCGGTCATCTGATCGGCGCGCGTCGAGCGGCAAGCCGTTGGCGGAGTCTGTGGCGCTCACCACGCGGGAGGGCCGCCGACCGTGATGCTCTGAGCGCAGTCGCCGATGTGATGCGCTCACCACGGCTAGATACCGCCAAGATGGCGGTGTCCGGGGCGTTTCGCAAGCTGTCGGACGAGCCGGTAGTCGACCAGCTCTGGGCGGATTACCGCCGACGCAGCAGCGAACTCCTGTCCCTTCTCGCCGCCGCGACGGGATCAGCTGCCCCCGTGGCATCCGCACAACCGAGCCTGTCCGGATCTGCCAGCGAGCCTCCGGCATCTGCTGCCGCGCAGCCGTCGGCGGCTCGTGCCACGACCGTGGTTGCCGGACTGCTTCCGGTAGGGCCACACGCCCACTGGGTACCCCACGACCAGCCTGTGCAGCTCGGTCCGCTCTTGATCGATGGCGGGCTCTTCTACCTGGGCCAAGGCCTGGAGTCCGTACACGGAATGGTCGAGCCGGCCCTCATCGACCCCAGCTTGCGCATCGACCTCAAGAACCCAGACCATGAAGGCCGTGGGCTCGACTACTGGCCTGCATATGAGGACTTGAGCCCACGTGCTCGCGCTGCGTACCTGTCCTGGCTCGCTGACGGCCGACGGTCACCACAGGCACCCATCGGTTACGTCTTTCTTTACTTCTATGGCCTTGAGCGTAGGGTTCTCGTCGACCTGTCCCACGATGCGAACGCCTTCCAGGACCTTCCCGCCATCGAGGCAGAGGTCACCAGGCTGCTCTCTGTCTATGGACGTAGCGACTCGTTCCGCTCCTACGCCTCTGGCTTTCTCGATCTGATCCGAGCAATGCGCTTGGGCAGCACACCCGGGTCCCTTCCCAAGCGGCCGCCGGCTCTCAGCGACGACCACTGGTCCGTTCCCTTGATGCTGCGCCTGGGCCTCGGTTCGTTCGCCGCTTCCGGCACCCCTGTGCCCACCGACTGGGCACGTGCCTGGGCCTGGTATCACCCCTCTATCTATCCCCGCACGCCACAGACCCGCTGCGCGGAGGAGTTCGAGAAGCTCTTTGAGCTTCGATATACACAGCGGTTCAACGAAGGCATTCGTCTACGACCCGGCAAGTCGCGCGTGCGCCTCTCGTATCATCCGGCGAGCGCTGGAATCGACTCACAGGACATACCACTTCGAGACTTCCCTGACGTGTTCGAGCAGGCTGCACCGACTCGGATGCTCACGGACCTGGTGGATTCCGTCACCGGCGAGCTAGACGCTTACAGTCGCTGGCTCGGCCGCAACCCGCAAGGCCGGGGCTCCCTCGCCGCCATGGCCCTTCTCCCTGCAGAGCTCGCCGACAATCGTTCCAGCACCGTGGCTGCGTTGCAGCAATGGGCTGAGACTCACCTCGGCGGTAGGAGGGTTGCGGTTGTCAACGGCGCCGAACTGATCGCGTTCTGGCCAGGCACAGATCAGGCCCGTCTGCCGAAGGCAGACTTCGTCGCCTTGGCGCAACTGCTGTCTCGCCTTGGATTCGGCATCGAGCCGGACATCCGATTCGGTGGTCCCGCGCTGGCCCAGACCGCAGTGCTGTTTCGCGACGAGGGCGAGACGTCGCGTACGGCGGGACCCGCCTACACAGCCGCAGCAACACTTCTGCTGTTGGCAGTGGCGGTCAGCGCCGCCGATGGAGAGGTGAGCGTTGAGGAGCAAGAACACCTCCTCTCGCATCTCAAGCACGCACTGGAGCTCAACCGCTCCGAACAGGTACGCCTGGAGGCACACCTCCACTGGCTCATCGTGAGCGGTGTCAAGCTGGCGGGCGTCAAGAAGCGGGTAGAAGCGCTGGCTCCCGACCGACTCGTGGAGATCGGTGACTTCCTCGTAACAGTTGCAGCAGCTGACGGGGTGATCTCGCCGGAGGAGGTCGCGACGCTGTCGAAAATCTACGGGCTTCTCGGCCTCGATCCGGCAACGGTCTTCGGCAAACTCCATCACGCAGCGAGTAGGCCACCATCGGCCAATCGCCCGACGCCCGCGATCGGCCCCGTGGTGGTCCGCCCGGCCTCACAGGCGCCGATCGAGTACGCGATACCTGTGATTCCGCCGTCAAGTTCCAACCAGCTGGCAACCGCAACCCGGCGACCGGCCTCCGCGTCGGTGCCGCCTCCTTCTGACGCATTCACGCTCGACTCCGAGGCGATCGCCGTGAAGCTCCACGAAACCGCGACGGTGTCGGCACTGTTGTCGAGCATCTTTACCGACGATGACGTGATGGTGAACACTTCACCGACGACGTGGGTCACCTCTGCCGACCCTAACGCCTCGTCCGAGCAAGCTGATCGCATAGCCGGACTCGACAGTGGCCACGGCGCGCTCCTTCGCGACCTGGCCAGCAAACCGTCGTGGACCCGTGCCGGATTCGAGGACCTGGCGGCTCGTCATGGACTGATGCCCGACGGCGCCATTGACGTGCTTAACGAAGCCGCGTATGAGAAGGCCGGCGAGCCGGTCATCGAGGACGACGGCGACCTTCAGATCAACCAGTACGCGTTTGGAGAGATGAGCCGATGATCGACCACATGGCCGGTACGCCCCCACGCATCCGTCCCCGCGAACGTGACGCGATCATCCAGTCACTCCGTGCGGGAGTGGTGCCGCGGATCGGACATCAACACGTACAGGTCGGTCGCTTCGAAGAGGTGAAGGCACTCCTCACCGACATCTCGCGCATCACCGATGGTGGCGCGGGGAGCCGGTTCATCATCGGCGAGTACGGCTCCGGCAAGACCTTCTTCCTCCACCTGGTTCGCTCCATCGCTATGGAGAAGCGGCTGGTCACCGTCCACGCTGACCTGTCGCCGGATCGCCGACTCCACGCAACCGGCGGTCAGGCCCGCAGCCTGTACGCCGAACTGATGCGAAACATGGCTACCCGTGCCAAGCCCGACGGCGGCGCCGTCGCGTCGGTGGTCGAGCGTTTCGTCTCGCAGGCATTGACACAGGCCCGCGACTCGGGGCAGAGCCCGCAGGTCGTGATCCGTCAGCGGCTGGACAGCCTCTCCGAACTCACCGGCGGTTACGACTTTGCCGATGTTGTGGCGAAGTACTGGCAGGGCCACGACACCGGAAATGAACAGCTGAAGAACGACGCGGTCCGCTGGCTGCGCGGCGAGTTCGCCACCCGAACCGACGCGCGCAACGCGCTCGGCGTGCGCACGATCGTCGACGACTCCAGCTTCTACGACAATTTGAAACTATTGTCCCGTTTCGTGTGCATGGCCGGCTTCGACGGCCTGCTCGTCTGCCTCGACGAGATGGTCAACCTCTACAAACTCGCCAACACGCAAGCCCGCAACGCCAACTACGAGCAGATTCTGCGCATCCTCAACGACAGCCTGCAGGGTGCCGCCTCGCATATCGGCTTCGTTTTCGGGGGAACTCCCGACTTCCTGCTCGACACCCGGCGGGGCCTCTACTCGTATGCAGCGCTTCAGTCACGGCTGGCGGAGAACACCTTCGCTCGCGACGGGCTCGTGGACTACTCCGGGCCCGTGATCCGCCTAGCCAACCTCTCGCCCGAGGACTTCTACCTCCTGCTGCGAAACCTGCGTCACGTGCAAGCCAGCGGCGACCCGAGCGCGTACCTGCTGCCCGACGAGGGACTACAGGCCTTCATGAGTCATTGCGCTGCTCGCGTTGGCGACACCTACTTCCGCACGCCCCGTAACACCATCAAGGCCTTCCTCGACCTGCTCGCCGTACTCGAACAGAATCCCGGACAGGACTGGCGAGCGCTTCTAGGCGCGGTGACGATCGCTCCCGAAACCGATCCCGATTTTGAACCACTCGACACCACCGATGAGCCAGCCATCGCAGGCGCGCCTGATGACGAACTCGCTACCTTCCGACTCTGACCTGCGCTTCGGACCCGAGCATGCTCCACGGGCCAACGCTTCGGCGGCGTTCGACATCTTGCATCAGAAGGTCCAGCGTTGGGTCTACGCCAAGGGCTGGACACGTCTTCGTGAGGCGCAGGAGAAGGCGGTCGAGCCGATCCTCGCCGGCGGCCGCGACGTCATCATCGCGGCCGCGACCGCAAGCGGTAAGACTGAGGCCGCATGGCTCCCGATCTGCTCTGCGCTGCTCTTCGGAGCCGAGCATCGCCGAGACCAGGTACCCGGAGTAAAGGCGCTGTACATCAGTCCACTAAAGGCCTTGATCAACGATCAATATATGCGTCTTACAGGTCTATGCGAGGATCTCGACCTGCCGGTGCACCGGTGGCATGGTGACGTCGCCAGTTCCCAGAAGTCCAGAGTGGTCCGCAATCCAGATGGCATTCTGCTTATCACGCCCGAGTCTGTCGAGTCGCTGTTCGTCAACCACGGTTCCAGCTTGGCGACGTTGTTCGGAGGTCTGCAGTACATCGTCGTCGACGAACTTCATTCGTTCATCGGTACTGAGCGGGGTGCTCAGCTACAGTCGCTCCTGCACCGCATCGAACTGGTCGTTCGTCGCCGCGTTCCTCGCATCGCGCTGTCAGCGACATTGGGCGACTTCTCCACGGCCGCAGACTTCCTTCGGCCACGGAAAGGTGCCGAGGTCGAAAGGATCAAGGCGGTAGACGGTGATGTCGAGATCAAACTCGTATTGAAGGGATACAAGTGCGCCGAGCCGAGCCGAGCGACGAACACCGCGACGGGATCGGACGCCGCTGCGCCAAGGGACGACGAGAGCAGCGAGTATGACAAGGCCGCGATCGCTGCCCACCTCTTCCAGACGTTGCGCGGGACAGACAACCTGATATTCGCAAATACCCGGCGCGACGTCGAGATCTACACAGACCTCCTAAACAGACTATGCGCGGAAGCGCGCGTTGCGACCGAGTTCTTTGCACACCACGGCAATCTCTCGAAGGAGATCCGCGAGCACGTCGAGGGCCGGCTCAAGGACGGATCTTCACCCGCATCTGCCGTGTGTACATCAACCCTTGAGATGGGAATTGACATCGGCTCGGTCGACTCCATCGCGCAGATCCGCGCCCCGGCAAGTGTCGCCGGCCTTCGCCAACGTCTCGGGCGGTCAGGGCGGCGTGACGGGAAGAGCGCTATCCTGCGCATCTACGTCTCCGAGCCGGAACTTACTAACTCGACACCTCCCGTCGACCTTCTCCGCGCAGAGACGTTCCAGAGTGCCGCAATCGTCGAAATGCTACTGCAGGGTCGCTACGAGCATCCATATGTCGGCGAACTACACCTCTCTACGCTGATTCAACAGATTCTCTCAGTAATAGCGCAGCACGGGGGTGCCGATGCACAACAGCTCTATGGCGCATTGTGCGGCCATGGGCCGTTCGCTCAGGTTGATCGGTATACCTTTACCGCTCTGCTTCGCGCGATGGGGCAGCATGACCTGCTGACTCAGGATGGCCGGGGCATGCTACTTCCGGGCATACACGGCGAGCGGGTGATCAACCACTACACGTTCTACACTGCCTTCCAGACACCAGTCGAGTACCGGCTCGTCAGCAACGGGCAGACGATCGGCTCCGTACCTGTAGACCAAAGCATTCTGCCTGGCGCGCTCCTGATCTTCGCCGGACGGCGTTGGAAGATCCTCAATGTGGATGACAGGCAGAAGGTCATCGACCTGACTCAGGCTGGCGCTGGTCGACCGCCGAAGTTCTTCGGCGGTGGCGGAGAGGTCGCCGATGAGGTACGGCGCACGATGCGAGCGCTTTACTCCTCCGACGTCGTGCCCCGATACCTCGACAATGGCGCGCAAGATCTATTCATTGAAGGTCGATCGGCCTTCCAGCGCCAGGGCCATGCCCACTCCATGATCTTCGGTTGGGGAGGAGACGTGCTTCTCTTCCCATGGCGGGGTGACCGGATCATGAACACTATTGCCGTTGTCCTGGCATCGCGAGATCTCGAGGTCGGACTTGATGGCCTGGCATTGACAGTTCATAGAACGAGGCCAGATGACCTGCACCGGCTCGTCGCTCGGCTCGCAGGTGAGTCGAAGCCGACTGCTGAGGCGCTCGCGGCCGTAGCGGACGGCAAGGCCCGCGACAAGTACGACGGCTACCTCAGCGATGAGCTACTCGACCGCGCCTACGCAGCGAGAGCATTCGATATCGATGGCGCTTGGGACACACTCACCATGATCGCAAGTTCGCCGCCACGTGCAGTCGACGCAGAGCTATGAGTTGCGCCGTAGACCTTGGCGGTCTGGGCCGGCGGCCGGCGGCTTCCTGACGTACGTAGGGAGTGGTCCCGGAGGAGTTCGCATTCCGGGACCACTCGTGGCGCGACTACTACTTCGTGGGGTGTCGACGGGCAGGCGTAGGTAGGGCGACCTGTTCCGAAAGGATGAGCACGCGGGCCGCAAGGTGCGATGCGGATCCGCGTGGACCCCCTATAGCGTTAAGAAGGTGCCCTTCCTTTCGGTTTCGACGGCATGGCGACAGAGTGGGGCGGGACAGGCGAGGGCTTTGCCAACCTGGGGGCGACGTGATGCCGCGGCCTGGCCCGGGGCTGCGGGCGGGTGTCGGGGAAGGAGTCGGCGATGAGTCCCACCAGGGCCGGACCGGCGGGGGTACGCATTCTCGGGCCCATCGAGGTGGCCGGGGCCGACGGCCCGGCGGCGCTGTCCGGCGCCCGCCAGCGGGCCCTGCTCGCGGTGCTGGCGATGAACGCAGGCACCGTGGTGCACCAGCCGCGGCTCATCGACGCGCTGTGGGGCTGGGATCCGCCGCGCACGGCGGTGAAGACGCTGCACAGCCACATCGCGCGGGTACGCCAGGCGCTGGAGGCGTGCGGGCTGCCCGGCACCCTGCACACCCGGCACGCCGGATACGTGCTCGACATCCCGGCGCAGTCGGTGGACGCGTTCCTGTTCGAGTCCAAGGTGGCCGCCGCGCGCCGCCACCTCGGCGCCAGTGCGCCCGAACAGGCCGCCCGTGAGCTGCGCGAGGGTCTGGCGCTGTGGCGCGGCGACGCGCTCGTCGACGGCGAGCCCACCGGCTGGGCCGCGGCCGAGGCGGCGCGGCTCAACGAGGTGCGCCTGTGCGCGGTCGAGGAGCTGTGGGACGCCGAGCTGCGGCTGGGCCGCCACCGCGCCGCGGTCGGCGAGCTGGAGCGGCTGCTGGTGACCCAGCCGCACCGGGAACGCCTGGTCGGGCTGTCCATGCTGGCCCTCTACCGCTGCGGCCGGGCCGCCGACGCGCTGGACGCATACCGGCGGCTGCGCGCGTTCCTGGCCGAGGAGCTGGGCACCGACCCGGGCCCGGACCTGCAGCGCCTGCACACCGCGATCCTGCGCGAGGACCCGGCACTGGACCACACCGGACCCGTGCCCGAGCCTGCCGCGACGGAGCCGCCCGCCGGGACCGGCGAGCCGGTGCCCACGGAGCTGCCCAGCCCGGCCGGGCACTTCACCGGCCGGGACACGGCACTGTCCGCACTGGACGGGGTGCTGGCGCAGCGGGGCCCGCAGCCGCGGATCGCGTTCGTGGCCGGGCCCGCGGGCATGGGCAAGACCGCCCTGGCGCTGCAGTGGGCGCACACCGCGCTCGCCCACTTCCCCGACGGGCAGCTGTTCCTCGACCTGGCCGGGCACGACCCGGCCGCCGCGCTCGGCCCGGCCGAGGCGCTGGCCCAGCTGCTGAGCAGCCTGGGCGTGCCCGCCGGGCGGGTGCCCGCCGAGCTGCCCGCCCGCGCCGCGCTCTACCGCACGCTGCTGCGCGAGCGCCGGGTGCTGGTGCTGCTGGACAACGCGGGCGGGGCCGACCAGCTGCTGCCGCTGGTGCCGCCGAGCCCGTCGAGCCTGCTGCTGGTCACCAGCCGCAGCCAGCCCACCGGGCTGAGCACCCACCACGCCGTACACGCGGTCGGCCTGGACGCCCTCGACCGGCACGAGGCGGTCGCGCTGCTCGCCGAGGTGCTCGGGCGCGACCGGGTGGACCGCGAACCGGCCGGGGCGGCCCGGCTCGCCGCGCTGTGCGGCGGGATGCCGCTGGCGCTGCGCATCGCCGCGGCCAAGCTCACCGCCCGCCCCGGGCGCACCCTCACGGAGCTGGCCGAGGAGCTGGCCGACGACGACCGGCTGGACGGGCTCTCCGTCCCCGGCGACAGCCGCAGCGTGCGTACGGTGTTCGCGTCGGCGTACCGGTCGCTGCCCGGACCGGCGGCGCGCCTGTTCCGCCTGCTCGGCCTGCATCCGGGACCGACGTTCACCGCGCACCTGGCGGCGGCGGTCACCGGGACGGCGCCCGCGGGGGCGCGGCGGGTGCTCGACGAGCTGGTCGCCGCGCACCTGGTCGCCGAGGCCGGGCCGGACCGGTTCCGCTGCCACGACCTGCTGCGGCTGTATGCCCGCGAGCGCGCCCTGAGCGAGGAGCCGGCGCCGGCCCGCGACGAGGCGCTGGCCCGGATCGTCGACTGGCACACGGCCGTCGCGGACGCGGCCAACCGCCTGGTCGACCCGGGCCGCGACCGGGTCACCCCCGTGCTGGCCCACCCCCCGGCGCAGCTGCCGTTCCCCGCCGACCACCACGCCGCGCTGGACTTCCTCGACCGGGAGCGGGCGGGCATGCTCGCCGTGGTGCGCCACGCCGCCGAGCACGGCCACGACACCGCCGCCTGGCAGCTGACGTACCTGCTGACCGGGTTCTTCGACTCGCGCGGGCACTGGGAGGAACGGGTCGACCTGTGCCGGTGGGGTGTCGCCGCGGCGGCCCGCACCGGCGACCCGGCCGCCGAGGGCCTGATGCGCAGCGGGCTCGGCGTCGCCCTCATCATGACGCGCCGCTTCGACGAGGCGCTGGACGTGCTGCGCTCGGCGCTGGCGCTGATGCGCCGCTGCGGCGACGTACGCGGCGAGGGCCACGCGCACAACAACATCGCGGTGGCGAGCGCGGGGCTGCGCCGCTTCGACGACGCGGTGCAGGCCTACCAGCAGGCGCTGACGCTGCACACGTCGATCGGCAACGGGCTCGGGGTGGCGCTGGCGCTCAACAACATCGGCGACGTGTACGTCCGGATGGGACTGCCCGAGCTGGGCGCCGAATACCTGACCCGGGCCCTGGCCGCGGCCGGGGAGCTGCCCAACGCCCGGCTGGAGGCGGCCGCGCTGAGCGGCCTCGGACAGGCGCACCTGGCCCTGGACGACTTCGGCGCGGCGCTGGAGCACCTCGGGCGGGCGCTGGCCGTACGCCGGCACAGCGGCGACCGCCGCCACGAGGCCGCCACCCGTAACACCATCGGTGTGGCGCACCTGCGCGGCGGGGACCGGGCCGCCGCGCTCGCCGAGTTCGGGCAGGCGCTGGCGCTGAGCCGGGAGCTGGCCGACCGGCACCTGGAGGCCACCGCGCTGGCCAACATCGGCCGCACCCACCTGCGCCACGACGACACCGTCGCGGCGGGCGGCTACCTGCGGCTGGCGCAGGCGGTGCGCGACCGCGCGCCCGACCCGTACGAGGCCGCCGAGCTGGCCCGCGACCTGGGCGACCTGGCGCACCGCACCGGCGACGCCGACGCCGCCCGGGAGCAGTGGCAGCTCGCCGTGGACCTGTTCCGCAAGGCCGACGCCACCGACGAGGCCGACCGCCTCGCGGCGACCCTGGTCTGAACACACCGAGGCCCCGCCCGAGCAGCCGGCTCGGGCGGGGCCTCGTATCCCGAGGAGGGGTCTGGCGCCTAGACGCCGTCGCGGATGACGACGGTGGCGGTGGCCACGACGCGGCCCTCGCGGTCCAGGTACTCGATCAGGAAGGTCTCGCCGCGCTCACGCACGCTGTCGCCCTCGACGAAGACCTCCAGCTGCAGGGAGCCACCGGGTTTGAGCCACAGCACGCCCTCGCGCACCTCGGTGTAGTCGGCCGGGGCCGACGCGGTGCCGTCGGCGGTGCGGTACGGCAGCGCATACCCCTCCTTGGGGAGCGTGCCCTTGATCTCGATGGGGACGGCGCACCACTCCTTCTCCCAGCAGATCGCGTCACGGGAGATGCCCAGGCAGTCGTGCCCGCACGGGATGGGAGCGGCGGCCGCGGGCTGCGGCAGCAGGACGATCGTCGCCAACAGTGCCAGAGCTGAGGCGCTGAGCCAGCGCACGAAGCGGTTCATGCCCGGCACCGTAGGCCGGGCGGGTTGTGGAAAGGTTGTGTGCCTGGCCACCGGCCCTGCGGCCGGCGACCAGGCACCCGGTGCTCAGTCGATCAGTAGAGCAGGCTCCAGCCGCGCACGTGGCCGCTCTCGCCCTTGACCACGTCCTCGACGACCAGGGTCCACTCGCCGGGCTCGGCGACGCCGCCCAGCCGGACCGGGAACACCTCGGTCACGTCGGCCTCCCGGTCCTCCCGGTTCTGCGCCTTGATCAGGTACTCCTTGCCGGCCGGCGAGACCAGCGAGATGCGCAGGTCACCGCGGCGCGGGTGGGTGATGTTGACGCCCACCTCGATCGTCTCCAGGCTGCCCTTCTCCTGGATCTTGTGCAGCCACTTGTACGGGCCCGGGTCCGGGATCGGATTGCGCGGCCACTCCTCCCACACCAGGTCCCAGACCGGGATGATCAGGCACTCGATCGGCAGCGCCGAGCCGACGCCGACCGCCGCCCACGCCCGCGCCACGCTGCGGTACGTGGTGCCGCACTTGCCGTACAGCTCGGCCGTGGCCGCCAGCGTGTCCGAGCGGGCGTTCTTGAACGACTCACCGGCGGTGAAGTAGTGCCGCAGCGCGTGGTACCAGATCTTCGCGGCCTTCGTCCGGCCGATGCCGACCAGGCTGGAGTTGTTGCAGGTGGTGCTGCTGCCGTACGGGGTGTTGCCGCTGCCCTCGGCGAGCAGGAAGAAGAAGTGGTTGCCCACGCCCGAGGAGTAGTGCACGTCGAGGTTGCCGACGCCGTTGTAGTAGCAGTCCACCGAGGCGCCGTCCAGCGACGGCTGGTTCATGTAGCGCAGCGGCTCGCCGTTGCCGAACAGGTCCAGCTCCTCGCCGATCTCATAGTCGGCCGGGTCGCTGGCGTTGGCCGCGTAGAACTCGGCCATCGTGCCGAAGATGTCGCTGGTGGTCTCGTTGAGCCCGCCCGACTCGCCCGTGTAGAGCATGCCGTCCGGCGGGATCTCGGCCTGGTTCACGCCGTGGGTCATCTCGTGCCCGACCACGTCCAGCGCCACCAGCGGGCTGGCGTCGTTCACGCCGTCGCCGTACTGCATGACCTTCTGGCTCAGGCTCCAGCTCGCGTTGACCCAGCCGGTGCCGCGGTGCACCCGCGACTCGACGCCGGTGCCGTCGCCGAAGATGCCGTTGCGGCCCTGCCGGTTCTTGAAGTAGTCCCAGGCGTTGGCCGCGCCGTAGTGCACGTCGACCGCCGCGGTCTGCGCGGTCAGCGGGTTGCCGTCGCCCCACACGTTGTTGAAGTCGCTGAACGTGGTGCAGGTCCCCGACCAGGCGTGGTTGAGGTTGCACGTGCGGGAGTTGCCGCGCAGCGGGTCGATCGTGCGGTAGCCGAGCAGCCCCGCGGCCGAGGTGCTCAGGGTGACGGTGCCGCTGTAGATGCTGTTGCCGGTGCCCGTCGCGGTGTGCTCGTCCGGCAGGGCGCGCAGCACCCGGCCCTCGGTCGCGTCGACGGTCGCGTCCGCCGCGCCCGCCTCCAGCGTCACCGGCAGCTGCCAGGCCAGCCGGCCGGCGCCGCCCGCGGCATCGACGAGCAGCTGCGGCGTGCCCACCTCCTTGGCCTTGAGCTGCTCCTTCGCCGCTGCCGCGGCCTGCTCCGCGGTCAGCTTCGGGGTGGTGTCGACCGCCAGGGGCTTCTCCAGCGACACCGACACCCCGTCGAAGGAGCCGTCGGGGGTGAGGTGGACGACGAAGTCGCCGCCGGTCACGGGCAGGCCCTTGAAGAGCCGGGTGAAGCGGACGTGGGCGGCGCCGGTCTCGGTGACGTTCGCCTTCCACACCTCGTACCGGTCGCCCTCGGCCGTGCGCACCGCCTCCGGGTTTCGCTTGATGGCGTCCAGGGCACGGGCGATCGCCGTGTCCTCGGGGGTGCCCGCCGCCTGTGCGGGCACGGACAGCGCCACCGCGCTGCCGCACAGCAGCACCGCGGCGAGCGCCAGGGGGATCCGTCTCATCACGACCAACCTTTCGAACGTCGAGTTGCCCACAGGGGTACGCGGGCGCGGCTGTCACGGGGTTGTGGCAGGGTTGTGCCGCAGGTCCGCGCCGTGGCAGCCGGGCGGGGCCGCTTCCGCCGGACCGGGTGCGGCTGGCATGATCCCCGCCATGACCGAGCACGACGCCGACGACTCGTACGGCCACATCCGTCTCACCACCGTCGAGCCCGACGGCGAGCTGATCACCGAGGTGCTGCCCGCGCGGCAGCTGCCCGGCGGGCTCATCGAGCTGCTCGGCAGCCCCGGCGTGGTCACCGGCGCCGCCGCCGGCGACGTCGTCGTCATCCAGGCGAACGGCTTCCACGTGGTGCGCCGCGGCCCGAACGACTGCGTGCAGGTGTACGCCGACCCGGCGCTGGACGAGCACGCGCTGGCGTGGCTGGCCAAGGCGTTCGAGTCGGTCGGCGGCTACGTCGAGGCGCCGCCGCAGCGGCAGTTCGCCGTGGCGACCGTGCCCAGCACCGTCGAGTCCGCCGAGCTTGAGGCGATCATGGCCGCGGCCGCCGAGCAGATCCCCGGCCTGGAGTGGCAGCTCGGCACCCGCTGACCCGCAGGCCGCCCGCCGCCCATGCGGAAGCTCCCGTCACGTCGTCGCAACGACGGGACGGGAGCTTTGCTCAGCGCGCTCGGGCCGCGAGCAGGGTCAGGAAGGGCTGCCGATCTCGGCGAGCTGCTTGAGCGCGGCGGCGGTGCTGTCGGGGTCGGCCTCCAGCAGCGGCGGGCGCACCGAGGGGGTCGGGATGCGGCCCTGCGCGTGCAGCGCGGCCTTGATGACGGTCGGGTTGGGCTCGGCGAACAGCGCCTGCGACAGCGGCGCGAGCCGGTGCCCGAGCGCGCGGGCGCGTACCGCGTAGCCGTCCCGCCAGGCGGTGACGAGGTGGGCGAACTGTGCCGTGGCCAGGTGCGCGGAGGCGAGGATGCCGCCGCGCGCGCCCAGCGCGAGCAGCGGCGAGATGAACGCGTCGTCGCCGCCGAGCACCGCGAACCCCGGCAGCGGCTCGGCCAGCAGCGCGATCGTGTCCTCGTTGAGGCCGCCGACGGCGTACTTCACCCCGGCCACGTTCGGCAGGGCGGCCAGCTGCCGCAGCGCCGTCACGGACAGGTACTGCCCGGTGCGGTACGGGATGTCGTACACGACCAGCGGCACCGGGCTCGCCGCGGCCAGCCGCGCGAAGTGGGCCACCACGGCGGCCTCGCCCGGCCGGACGAACGGCGGCACCACGGTCAGCGCCGCCGTCGCCTCCGGCACCTCCCCGAGCGCGGCCAGCGCCTCGGCGGTGGCGGCGCCGACGATCAGCGGCGCTGAGCGCTCCCGGCACACCCGCGCGACGGTCGCCACGACTGCGTGCTTCTCCGCTTCGGTCAGCGCGCCCGGCTCGCCGGTGCTGCCGAGGGCGACCAGCCCGGTCGCGCCCGCGTCCAGGCTGTCGTGGGCCAGCCGCTCCAGCGCGCCGTGCGCCACCCCACCGTCCGCGTCGAACGGGGTGACCAGTGGAATCCAGAGCCCGTGCAGTGTCGTCATGTCACCGATGCTGCCGCCCCGGACCCGGAAGGACCAGTTCCGGTTCCTGAGGGGATCCGTAAGCTGAGCTGATGCTTGACGTACGCCGCCTGCGCCTGCTGCGCGACCTGGCCCGGCTGGGCACCATCGCCGCCGTCGCGCAGGCCCACACCTACTCCCCCTCGGCGGTCTCGCAGCAGCTCGCGGCGCTGCAGCGGGAGGCGGGCGTGCCGCTGCTGGAGCGCACCGGCCGGGGCGTCACCCTCACCCCGGCGGGCACCGCGCTGGTCCGGCACGCCGAGACGGTGCTGGCCGCGCTGGAGGCGGCGACGGCGACGCTGGCCGCCGCGCGCAGCGGCCTGCACGGCACCGTCCGGATCGGCGCGTTCCCGACCGCGGTGCGCACCCTGCTGCCCGCCGCGCTGGTCGCGCTCGGCCGCGAACACCCGGCCCTCGACCTGATGGTCACCGAGCTGGACCCGGTGCACATGCCCGACGCGCTGCGCGAACGCCGCCTGGACGTGGCGCTGCTGCACGACTACGACCTCGCGCCGGTCACCCCCGATCCGACCGTGGAGTCGGAGCCGCTGCTCGACGAGACGGTCTTCCTCGCGCTGCCCGCCGACCACCCGGTGGACGGCGACCCCATCGCCACGGTCGAGCACCGCGCCTGGATCGCGGGCACGCCGGGCACCCTGTGCCACACCGTGGCGCTGCGCACCTGCCAGGCGGCGGGCTACCAGCCCCGGGTACGCCATCACGCCGACGACTTCACGGCCGTGCTCGCCCTGGTCGCGGCTGGGCAGGGGGTGGCCCTGGTGCCGCAGCTCGGCGCGGTGCACGCGCCGCCCGGCGTGCGGCTGGTGCCGCTGCCCTCACGCCGGCGCACCCGGCTCGCGTACCGCCGCGGCTCCGGCGGCCACCCCGCGGTGTCCGCCTGCGTCACCGCCGTCCGCACCGCCACCGCCGCGTACCTCGCCTCCGCCGCCGGGCCGGGCGCGTAGCGTGGAGGTGATGCGACTGGTGATCATGGCGGACACGCACGTGCCGAAGCGAGCCAGGGATCTGCCCGCACCGCTGTGGGCCGCGGTGGACGGCGCGGACGTGGTGGTGCACGCCGGGGACTGGGTCGACGTGGCACTGCTCGACGCGCTGGAGGCCCGCTCCCGCAGGCTGATCGGGGTGTACGGCAACAACGACGGTCCCGCCCTGCGCGCCCGGCTGCCGGAGATCGCCCATGCCGAGCTGGCCGGGCTGCGCCTCGCGGTGGTGCACGAGACCGGCCCGGCGAGCGGCCGGGAGCGCCGGTGCGCGCAGTCGTACCCGGACGCCGACGTGCTGGTCTTCGGCCACTCGCACATCCCCTGGGACACGGTGGCCCCGAACGGGTTGCGCCTGCTCAACCCGGGCTCGCCGACCGACCGGCGACGTCAGCCGCACCACACCTACCTGACCGCGACGGCCATGAACGGGCTGCTCACCGACGTCCAGCTACATCGGATACCGGCATCGGTGTAAAGAATTATTGACACCACCCGGGGTCGCAGCCTACCGTGATGGTGTCAAGAATTCTTTACATGGGCGATGCGCGTGATCCGCCGCCCGCCCCGCGCGAGAGGATGCCGTCATGACCCCCGAGGCCGACACCGACCGCGTGCCCATGACCTTCGAGGAGCGCAACACCTGGCTGGCCGCGATCCTCGTGCCGCTCAGCACGCTGGGGTATCTCGCCGTGGTGATCCCCCGGCTGCTGAGCCGGCCCGTCGGCGAGGTCGCCTGGGCCGGGCCGATGCTCTGGTCGATCGGCGCCGTCATCGTCGCCTCGATCATCGGCTCGATCATCTCAGCGATCATGTCGGCGATCGTCTCCCGCGAGGCCAGGATGGAGACGGACGTCCGCGACCGCGACATCAACCGGCACGGCGACCGCATCGCCCAGGCGATCACGGGGTTCGGCGCGGCGGCGGTCTTGGTGCTCGCGATGCTGCGGGCCGACCAGTTCTGGATCGGCAACGCGCTGTTCCTCATCGGCGCCGTCGGCACCACCTGGGGTGCGGTCGCGAAGATCCGCGCCTACCGCGGGGGGTTCCATGGTTAAGCCCACCCGCGTCACCAACTCGATCCGCGCCCTGCGCGCCCGGCACGACGACATGACCCAGGCCGCGCTCGCCGAGCGGCTCGGCGTCACCCGCCAGACCGTCATCGCCATCGAGCAGGGCAGATACTCGCCGTCGCTGGAGATGGCGTTCCAGATCGCCCGCGTCTTCGGGGTGCCGCTGGACGACGTGTTCCAGTACCCCGACGCCGGCTAGGCAGCTCACCCTCTTCTCCCGGTTCGCGTGCGCGAGGCACGCGGCCTTCCCTCACCGCGCCCGCAGACGGGCTTAGGAGACGCCATGTCCGACCCCAAGACGCTCGGCCGCCTCGCCGGGCTGTGTTACCTGGCAGTGGCCGTGTTCGGCGGCTTCGCCGAGCTGTACGTACGCGACCGCGTCCGGGTGCCCGGCGACGCCGCCGCCACCGCCGCGAACATCACCGCCGACGAGACGCTGTTCCGCCTCGGCCTGGCCGCCGACCTGCTCATGGCGATCGCGTTCATCCTGCTCGGCCTCACCCTGCACCGGCTGCTGCACGAGTCACACCGACGCGCGGCGACCGCCCTGCTGGTGCTCGTCACGGGCGGTGCCACGGCGATCCTGGCGAACTCCGTGTTCCACGCCGGGGCGATGCTCGTCGCCACCGACCCCGCGTACGACAGCGGGCTGGCGCTGCTGCTGCTCGACCTGCACCACCACGGGTACGTGCTGGGCGGCGTCCTGTTCGGGCTGTGGCTGCTGCCCGTGGCGTACGTAGCCATGCGTTCGGCGCTGTTCCCCACGGCGCTGGGCGTGCTCCTGCTGGTCGGCGTGATCACGTGGCTGGCCGACCCGCTGCTGTTCTTCGCGGCGCCCGGACTGCCGGAGACGGTCCGCACGGCGGTCTCGGTGCCGACCAGCCTCGCCGAGTTCGGGCTGCTGCTGTACCTGCTGATCGTCGGCGTGCGGCGGACGGGTCAGCAGCTGGAGCAGGCGCGGGTGGACAGCACCACCCGATAGCCGTCGGGCCGGGCGAGCCGCTCCGCGCGCTCAGTGCGGGATGGCTCGCCGGGCCCGGGTGCGGTCCAGACCCTCGCGGTACGCCTCGATCGCAAGCGCCACCTCCATCGGCGTCCGGGTCCGCTCCAGGCCGTCCAGGTAGTGCACGTGCCGGGCCAGCCCGTCCAGGTCGGCGGTGAAGTACATCGCCATCAGAGGGTTGACGAACAGCTCGGTGCCCGCCGTGCGCCCGGTGCTGTGCACGTCGCCGAACTCGCCGCGCAGCGCCGCCGCGACCTGCGTGTTCACGATGCTGGCGTGCAAGGGGGTCTCCCTTGCCGCGTGTGCGACGGCGTCCACGTACGCGCGAGCCTCCGCGCTGCCGGGCGGGATGGAGAAGGCGCCGAGGTACGCCCCGGCGCGCTGCAGCGCGGCGAGGTTCTCCAGCACGTGCGCGTGGCATACGCCGTGGTGGGCGTCGATGCCGAAGCCCAGGCTGACCACGAGCTTGACCGGCACCTTGAGGCCGGCGACGGCGGCGAGGCTGGTCATGTCCTCCTCGGGCGTGCCGAGACCGGCCTCGTCGCCGCGCATGAGGATGTCGGTGCCGCCGTCGGCGAGCACCACCGCGTCGATCCCCAGCGACTCGATCAGTGCCCGGTACGCGGCCCGCAGCGGGCGGACGCCGGTGCGCTGGAAGGCGTACACGACGGGATCATGGCCCTGCCCCGCCAGCCACCGAGCGAGCGTGCGTTCGGGGAAGTAGCGGTCGTTGCCCGGACTGTCCGGGCGCACCGTGGCCAGGCCGGTGCGCCGCCAGGCGCCTGGACCGAGCTGCCCGAGCTCGCTGACGGCGAAGCTCGCCAGGGTGACCCGGGTGCCCGCGTTGCGCAGCGCGAACGCGAGCGGCAGCCCGGCGTACACGTCGAAACCGCCGCCCGCGCCCGCGACGAGCACGTGCCGCGCCTGGCGGAGCCGCTGGGAGACCGGGGGTTCGAAGAGTGCGTGCACGGCCCGCACGGTAGCCGCCGACGCGCGCCCGTCGCAGCTGCTTATCGCCCGGAGCGGCCCGCTCGTCACCTAACATGAAATGTGATCTAAAGGGACGAAGGCGAGCTGATGGACGCACTCCGGACGGCCGGATCGAAGGCGTGGGCGCTGGTGGGCATCGCCGTCGCCGTCGCCATCGGCGTCTTCGTGATCCTGCTGCTCAAGCCTCTGGTCGTCGCGCTGCTGGGGGCGCTGTGCGTGTCCCTGGCGCTGTCGCCCGGAGTGGACGCCCTCGCCCGCCGCGGGCTGCGGCGCGGCCTCGGCGCCGGGCTGGGCGTGCTGCTGCTGATCTTTCTGGGCATCCTCGTGGTGTGGCTGGTGGTCACCGGCCTGGCCAGCCAGTGGAGCGAGCTGACCGCGGCCATGAACAAGGCCGTGGCGGACCTGCACGCATGGCTGCAGTCGAGAGGCCTGCAGGGCTCGCTCGCCGAGTCGGCCCGCGACTCGCTGGAGGACCGCGGTTCGACACTGGTGTCCGGGCTCCTGCCGAAGCTGGGGAACCTCGCGGGCACCACCGCGAGCCTGTTCGTGGGGCTGTTCGTGTTCCTGTTCACCACGTTCTTCATGCTCAAGGACGGCCCGCGGATGGCGCGCGGGGCGGAGCCGTGGATCCCGCTCGGGCGCGCCTGGATGGACCAGGTCGGCCGCATCATCCGCGGTTACGTGGTGGGCCTGACCCTGCTCGGGGCGTTCAACGCGGCCGTGGTCGGGCTCGGCGCGCTGGCGCTCGGCGTGCCGCTGATCGGCACCCTGCTGATCATCACGCTGCTCGGCAACTACGTGCCCTACCTGGGAGCCTGGGTCGCGGGGGCGTTCGCGGTGCTCATCGCGCTCGCCTCGGGCGGCCCGAAGACGGCGCTGATCATGACGCTCGTGGTGTTCCTGGCCAACGGCACGCTGCAGACGCTGCTCCAGCCGTTCGCCTACGGCGCCGCGCTGCGCATGCGCCCGCTGACCATCCTGCTCGCCACCGTCGTGGGCGGCCTGCTCGCCGGCATCATCGGCGTGATGATCGCCGCCCCCGTCGCCGCGATAATCCAGCACACCGCCGAACTCCTCCGCGCTCCCCCAACCGCCCCGTCCCCGCCCCCGCCCGACGGCCAAGATCCCGACGATCTTGCGCGAACTGTTGACGATACGCCCGATTAGCGCGTGTCGCACCCACAGTCCACGCAAGATCGCCGGGGTAGAACGTCAGTAGGTCAGGCCGAAGCCGTAGGGGAAGAGGGGGGTTTTGGGGTCGCCGTGGTTGACGGGTTCCTGGTCGGGGGTGGCGGGCCAGGACATGGGGAGTTTGCCGGTGGGTTTGTGGGAGCCGAAGAGGACGTCGGCGACGCCGGCGCCCTCGGTGCCGGGGAGCCAGGCGGCGAGCAGGGCGCGCCACTGCGGGAGCTGGGCGGTGACGTCGACGGGGCGGCCGGAGACGAGGACCACGACCACGGGCTTGCCGGACTTGCGCAGCTCGGCGAGGGTGTCGAGGTCGGCCTGGGTCAGGGTCACGCCGTCGGGGCGGTCGCCCTCGTACTCGGCGTAGGGGGTCTCGCCGATGACGGCCACGGCGACGTCGGTGTCGGCGGGCACGCCGGTGCCGTCCGCGCTGAAGGTGACCTTGCCGGAGGTGCCGACGGCGTCCCGGATGCCCTGGAGGATGGTGGTGCCGTCGGTGATCGGGCCGGACTGGCCCTGCCAGGTCAGCGTCCAGCCGCCGGACTGGTTGCCGATGTCGTCGGCGTTGCGCCCGGCCACGAAGATCCTGCTGTCCTTCTTCAGGGGCAGGACGCCGCCGTCGTTCTTGAGCAGGACCTGCGACTGGCGGACCGCCTGGCGGGCCAGCTCGCGGTGGGCCGGTGCGCCGACCTTGTCGAACTGCGAGCGGTCGGCCATCGGGTGCTCGAACATGCCCAGCTCGAACTTCTTGGCCAGGATGCGGCGGTTGGCGTCGTCGATCCGGTCCAGCGGCACCCTGCCCGCGTTGACCTCGTCGCGCAGCACGCTGATGAACTCGCGCCAGCGCTCGGGCACCATGACCATGTCGATGCCCGCGTTGACCGCAGCGCTGACTTCTTCGGGCGTGAACACGTCGCGTACGCCGTCGATCTGGTCGATGGCGTTCCAGTCCGAGACGACGAACCCGGTGAAGCCCAGCTCGCCCTTGAGCACGTCGGTGATGAGCTGCCGATGGCCGTGCAGCTTGACGCCGTTGAACGAGCTGAACGAGATCATCACCGAGCCGACGCCGGCCTTGACCGCGGCCTGGAACGGCGGCAGGTGGACCTTCCGCAGCTCCTCCTCGGACAGCTGCGCGTCGCCCTGGTCCTTGCCGCCGTTGGTGCCGCCGTCACCGACGTAGTGCTTGGCGGTGGCCAGCACCGAGTTCGGCCCGCCCAGCTTCTCGCCCTGCAGGCCGGTCACGATGGTGGTCATCGCCGAGGCCAGCTCCGGGTCCTCGCCGAACGACTCGTAGGTGCGGCCCCAGCGGATGTCCCGGGCCACGCACAGGCATGGCGCGAAGTCCCAGTCCAGCCCGGTCGCGGTCACCTCGATCGCGACGGTCTCGCCGATGCGGCGGACCAGCTCCGGGTCACGGGTGGCGCCCAGGCCGATGTTGTGCGGGAAGATGGTGGCGCCCTTGACGTTGTTGTGGCCGTGCACCGCGTCCACCCCGTAGATCATCGGGATGCGCAGCCGGGTGGCCATGGCCTCGGCCTGGAACGCGTCGTACATGTCGGCCCAGCCCTGCGGCGTGTTGTCGGACGGCACCGAGCCGCCGCCGGACAGCAGCGAGCCCAGCGCGTACGAGGTGATCTCCCCCGCGCCGACCTCCTTGCGCTCGGCCTGCGTCATCTGGCCCAGCTTCTCGTCCAGCGTCATCCGGCCCAGCAGGTCGTCCACCCGCTCGGCGACCGGGCGGGACGCGTCCAGGTAGGGCGCGTCGGGGTCGAACGCGCCGGTCTGCCCGTCGTCGCGGGTGAACCAGTAGACGCCGCCCGCGGCCAGGAGCACCAGTGCCAGCCCGGCGGCGATCAGCAGGGGGCGGCGCGGCGGCGGGGCGGGGGCGGTCGGCGGGGCGGACACGGTCGTCGTCATCTAGCCTCTCCCGAAGGGGTTTGGTGGCATGGGGAAACGGCCGCGAGTGCCCCTCTCGCGGCGATGAGCACCCGCCAGCCAACACGGCGCGCGCTGCGGTGTCAACGAAATCCTGAAACATAATGCGCCGCAGGTGAAACGCACGATGTAACAGAATCCGCGGCGGGTATCGGCTTCCGCGCTGAAGCCGGACGTTGCCGTCACCGGTTCATACGCGGCGGGCCGCCGCCGGGGTGGCCCCCTCGTCAGCCGAAATGGATCGACTGCCCGGGACCGCGTCCGTAGCGTTGCCGCCCATGGCATTCCAGCATCCCCTGGCGTTCCTGCTCGGACTGGAGGGCGTCGCGCTGCTGCGCTCGTTCGCCGGTGATCCGGGTATGGACCGCGATTTCGTGCACGCGCGCCTGGCCGAGGTGCGCAGGCTGCTCGACGAGGCGGCGCCGCAGCTCGGCGACGGGATCGACGCCGGGCAGGTGGACACCGTCGGCGGCTACGGCATCTGGTCGCGGACCTACGACGACCCCGGCAACCCGCTGATCGAGGTGGAGGAGCCGGTGTTCCGCCGCATCCTCGACACGCTGCCGCCCGGCGACGCGCTCGACGCCGCCTGCGGCACCGGCCGGCACACCGGGTACCTGGCGGCGCGGGGGCACCGGGTGATCGGCGTGGACAGCTCCCCGGACATGCTCGACCGTGCTCGCGCGAAGGTGCCGGGCGCGGCGTTCCAGCTCGGTGACCTGCACGAGCTGCCGCTGCCGGACGCCTCGGTCGATCTGGTGACGTGCGCGCTGGCGCTCACCCACGTGCCGGACCTGGCGCCGGTGCTGGGCGAGTTCGCGCGGGTGCTGCGGCCCGGCGGGCACCTGGTGGTCTCCGACATCCACGTCATGTCGCTCTACCTGGGCGGGGTCGCCCACGCCGAGGGCCCGGACGGGCGGCGTGAGCTGCTGCCCGCGGGCCGCTTCCTGGCCGGGGACTACCTGAACGCGGCCGTGCCGCTGGGGCTGCGGGTGCTGCGCTGCGAGGAGCCGCGCTGGACGCCGAGCCCGTGGGCGGGCGGGCCGCAGGCGCGGCAGTGGTGCCCGGAGGCGGCCGCGGCGGCGTACGAGGCCACCCCGGCCGCGATCATCTGGCACTTCCAGCGGGACTGAAACCACGAGGTAGCGCCCGCTGTGCCGGGCTCCGGGGCGCCGAGTCCGCCCCGGAGCCCGTAAGCGTGCTCCGCACGGCCTGTTCACCGGACGCACGTCTGGCCGTGGCACGGCCGACGGTTCGGCTTACCACGAACGGCGCAGCATGGGCAGGACGCCGTCCGGATCGGCGCGCGCCGTCGAGGTGCCCAGCGGCGTTTACCGGGTGCGAACACCCGTACCGCCGTCTGGAGGAGATCTGATGACGACGTTGAGCCCGCGCGGCCGCCTCGCGGTCGCGACGATGACGACCATGCTGTTCGCGGCCGTCGCGATCGGATACCTCCTGCTGCCGTGACGAGAGCCCGCCGGTCGCGGGCGACCTTGGCGGACGCCGCGCGCTCAGCGCCACCAGGGACGACGGCGTTGCACGGCCAGCGCCTGGGCGGGGACCACCAGGTCGGCGAGGTGGAGTTCCAGGTGTCGTAGGTGCTCGCCGACCCAGCGGCGGCGGAGGCGCTGCGGCGCGGTGCCGCCGGGCAGTGCGCCGGAGACCTCGCTGCGGTCCGGCGCGGGTGGGGTCAGCGGCGGCGGCATCGGACCGGTGGGGCGGCCGAGCTGGTCGGCCAGGCTCGCGTAGAAGGCGGCGAGCGCGTCGGCGTGGCGGACCAGGGCGTCGCAGTTCGGGTCCGGTGAGGCGTCGCGCGGCGTGAGGTCGTCGAGGGCGTCGGCGGTGAGGCGGAGGCGGACGCCGGCGATGACGAGGCGCCAGAGGTCCTGCCGGTTCATCCGCTTCGAGCCGGGTTCGGCGAGGTAGCCTCGCAGCGCGTCCTCAAGTCGGAAGCCGGCCCCGGCGGCGCGCTGTGCGGGGGCGGGCAGTATCGGGCGCAGGCCCAGAGACCAGGAGACGGCCTCGGACAGGCGTACGCCGCCGTCGCGGTACAGCTCGGCGACGTCGTCGCGGACCAGGTCACCCGCGCCGCGCGGCCACACCAGCAGGCCCGCGACCAGGCTGACCGAGCAGCCGATCGCGACGTCCTGGAGCCTGATCAGGCCGAGCGTCCAGCCGGTGGGCGCGAGGATGTCGTAGAGCACCAGGATCACGACCGTGAACGCCGCCTGCCCGGCGACGTCCGGCAGCACGCCGGGCGCGTACGCGACCACGAACACCGCCACCACCAGCGCTGCCCAGTGCGCCTCCGGCGATCTGCCCAGCGCGGGCAGCAGCGCCGCGCCCACCGCCACCCCGGCCGCGGTGCCGACGATCGCCTTCACCGCCATGGTCCCCGTGGACGCGGCGCTGGTGCGCAGCACGCTCAGCGCGCCCAGCAGCACCCAGAAGCCGCTGCGCACGTCGCTGAGCTGCACGATCATCACGGCCACGGACAGGGCCAGCGCGCCGCGGAGCGCGTTGACGAACCACACCGAGCGCAGGTTGGCGTTGCGCAGCACGATCCCCGCCACACCGGCCAGGGTGACCAGCCGGGCCAGCGGCGGGCGGTCCGGCCGGGCCAGGCCGTACCAGCGGCGCACGCTGCTGCCGGCGGTGAGCGGGTCGGCGCCCCGGGTGGCGATCAGCACGTCGGTGGCGAAGGAGTGCACGCAGGTGGCGGTCGTCTGGCCGTAGAAGGCGACGACCAGCTCCATGTCGTCCGCCTCGCCGCGGCCGGGCCGGGTCAGCTGCGCCACGCTGTCCACGCGGGCCTGCTCCAGCGCGGCGAGGTCCGGGTCGACCGGCTCGCCGCGCAGCACCGCCGCGGCCTGGCGCAGCACCCGGGCCGACGCCTCCAGCGGGGCGCGCTGGGTCGGCGGCGCGTCGCGCAGGTCGCCGCAGCGTTCGATGCCGTCGGCGACCAGGCCCTTGCACCACTCCAGCTGGCTGACCGCGCCCGCCATCGCCTGGTCGGCGATGACCAGCCCGCTCGGCCGGTACGGCGCGGACACGAACAGCGCCATCATCTGATGGGTGGCACCGGACACCGCCGCCCGCAACTCGGGCAGGGCGGCCCGCCGCCCTCCGGCCTCCAGCAGGTCGGCCAGCCCGCTCGCCAGCGTCGCCGTGGCCAGGCGCAGCTCGCGGCCGGCCGAACGGGGCGCGGTGAGCACCACGGCGATCCCGCCCACGACCGTGGCCAGCACCCAGCCGCTCACCCGCGGGCCGATGACGTGCGCCGGGGCCGCCGCCGAAGCGGCCAGCATGTACGGCAGCATCGCCGCCGCCGCGCCGGAGGCGTCGTTGGGCCCGATCACCGCGGCGAAGTACGAGGTGAACGCGACCAGGGCGGTGGCCGCCGTCGCGGCGACCACGGACGAGCTGACCAGCGTGCCGATCACGATCAGCGCCGCGCCCGCCGCGGTCAGCATCAGGTGCGCCACGGCCCGGTCGCGCCGGGTCCCGCCGAACGAGGCGAGCACCAGGCTCGCGAAGCCGCCGAACGCCGCGAAGGTCGCCACCTGCGGCAGCCGCAGCACCAGCAGGCAGAACGCGAACACCGCCGGGACCAGCACGGCGGCCCGCACGGCGCGTACCAGCGCCTGTCTCGACCAAAGCCGGCCCCACCACGGTTCGGCCGCAGCCTCGTGGGCGGCCCGGCCGGGTGCGCCGCCGGGTGCACCCGCCGACCCGCCCGGCGGGCCGGTGGTATGGCCCACCTGCGGCGGCGGCCGGTCCCCGCGCTCGGTCACGCCATCAGCGTCCCCTGAATCGCCGCCCCGCGCGGCCGGTTCCCGGCGATGATCGGGCAGTTCGGCGCGATCATCACGCGATTCGGCCCCGTGATCACGCGATTCGGCCCCGTGATCACGCGGTTCCGCTCGATGATCGCGGTCTCGTGTCATGATCTGCGGCTGGAGCGCAGATCATGACACGAACTCGCGATCAACGCCGCGAAGGCAGCCCGAAGCCGGGCCGCGACCGGGGCCGGCCGGACCGTGGTCAGTCGTGGACCAGGGGGGTGACCTCCTGGGCGGCGAAGGCCATGAAGCCCTCCGGGTCGGGGTCGTCGGGGGTGGGCTGCAGGACGACCGTGTCGGCGCCGGCGGCCGCCCAGGCGCGCACCGCTTCCGCCACCGCCTCCGCGCCACCGGCGACGCCGTGGCCGTCCATGGTGTCGTATCCCCACCGCACCCGCTCGGCCTCCATCCGGGACGCGGCGTCGGGGCCGGTCGCGCAGTGCAGGTACACCACGATGCGGTGCGGGTCGGTGCGCCCGGCGCGAGCCCGGCCTTCGTCGATCAGCCCGCGCGCCCGGCGTACCTGCGCGACGGTGCTGCCGCCGGTGAGAATGGTGCCGTCGGCCAGCTCGCCGGCCAGCCGCAGCGTATGGTCACCCGTCGCCCCGGACAGCAGCTCGGGCATCCTCGGCGGCGGCCAGTCCAGGGCGACGCCGTCCAGCTTCACGTACCGGCCGGAGCTGGTGACGCGCCGCCCGGACAGCAGGGACCGCAGCGCGGTCAGGTGCTCGCGCAGCAGGGTGAGCGGTGACTCGGCGCGCGCGCCGACCTGGCCCATCCAGTCCTGCACACCGTGCCCGACGGCGATGCGGGCCCGGCCCGGGAACAGCCGGTGCACGGTGGCCAGCTCCATCGCGGTGATGGCGACGTTGCGCAGCGGCACCGGCAGCAGGCCGACGCCGACGGTGAGCCGCTGCGTCCAGGCCAGCGCCGCGACGGCCGTGGTGATGCCGCTCTCCAGGAAGCAGTCCTCCCACAGCCACAGCTCGTCGAGCCCGGCCTCGTCGGCGGCCTGCGCCACCGACTTCAGCCGCTCCGGCGGCAGCTGCGGCACGAACACCGCGCCCACCCTGGTCGTCGTCTGAGCATCCGATCCGGTCACGTGATCATGCTGCCGTACACGATGGCGCTCCGCCAGCCTGACCCGGCGCGGCGATGCCGACCCCGCCGGCCGGCGCGAAAACCCGCTGCGCGGGCGTGCTACCCGGGCTAGCGTCGGCCCTCATGACCATCTCCCGCGTACGCCCACCCTTCGACGCCGACGAGCGCACGGCCCTGATGGGCTGGTACGACATGCAGCGCGCGATCGTGCGATACAAGTGCGAGGGCCTGTCCGACGCGGACGCGCACCGCGCCGTCCTGCCGTCCTCGCCGCTGATGACCGTGGCCGGCCTCGTGTCACATCTGCGCTGGACCGAGCACTGCTGGTTCGAGGTGCTGTTCCTGGGCAAGGCCGCGGACTCGCCGCCGTTCGACCAGACCGAGGAGGATCTCGACTTCAAGGTCGCCGCGGGCCGTCCGCTGTCCGAGCTGCTCGACGAGTACGAGCAGGCCTGCGCGCGGTCCAACGAGATCATCGCCGCGCACTCGCTGGACGACACCGGCCGCCATCCCGACTTCAGGTCGGCGCAGGCGAACCTGCGCTGGATGATCATCCACATGATCGAGGAGACCGCCCGGCACCTCGGCCATCTCGACACCATCCGCGAGATCCTCGACGGCGAGACCGGCTACTACTGAGGCCGGGCCGCCTCAGGCGCCTCCTCGGCGGCGCGGGCCTCGTCGATCAGCGCCACCCCGCCGCCGCCGAGGCGCAGCTCGCGGTGCAGGTCGACGGGGCGCTCGCGCTCGACGACGGTGTGCTCGCCCTCCGGCGCTGAGCAGCGGAACCGCAGCTCCCCGTGCGCCACCGCGTCGCCCGCGGTCAGTGCCGTCAGCCGGCCGGCCTCGACCACCGCCGCCAGCGCGGTGACCGTGAGCTGCACGGTCACCGCGGCGGTCAGCGTGCTCACCGTCCGGCCGTCGACGACCACGTCCACGTCGGCCTCGTACTCCCACGGCATGGTGAAGCTGCGGATGCCCACCTCTCGCCGCAGGCCGGGCTGGGCGTAGGTCTCCCGCGCGGCGGCCAGCAGCGCGGACCGGGTGCGCCACGCGCCGACCAGCAGGTCGCTGACCTCGATGTCGAGCAGCTCGGTAACCTTCGCCAGCACTGCGCGGGCCAGCGCGGGCGCGGGCGTTTGCGGCCCTTCGCCGACGACGCCCGCCTCGGCGAGCCGCTCGGCCGCCCGCTCGACCTCCCGGGCGGCCGCACCGGCCTCGCCGGGCAGCAGTTCCCCGAACAGGATGTCGCGGACCGTGGTCACCCGTCCTCCCGGTACTGGTCGGTGCGGTAACGGGTGCGGACGGTGCGCACCACGACCTCGATCCCGCCCACGGGCGTGGGCCGCCGTCGCCCCCGGCGCAGCGCCAGCACGGCGAGCAGGGCGAGCAGCAGCAGCGCGAGCAGGCCGACGATCGTCAGCGCCTGGTTTCGGCTGGCGCCGCTGTCGGGGAGCAGGTCGCCGACCGGCGCGTCCGGCGCGGCGACGGGGAACAGGCAGACCGGGGTGAGGCGCATGGGCGCTGGTGCGGCGTCGGTGGTGTACGCGCTCACCCGCACCGTCCACGTCGCGTACGCCGACGGCCCGTCCTCGGCCACCGAGTACTGCCGCTGCCCCGCGGCGTCCCCCGCCCGGAACCCGCCGCCGGAGGTCAGCGCGCCCGGCGGGCAGTGCGCGGTGGCCACGCCAAGGCGGGGCACCAGGCACACGCCGGCCGCGATGCCGGGCACGCATTCGCGCGCCAGGGTGTCCAGGTTGAACGAGACGTCCTCGACGGCCACGGGCTGCACCGGCCCGGTGAGGCACACGGCGTACGCCGTCGCCCAGTTCGACGCACGCAGCGCGGCCTGGCCGCGGGTCAGCCCGGCGTCGACCGCCCAGCCGCGCTCGCCCACCGGGTGGCTGCCGCTCACCACGGCCGCGCCGAGCCTGGCCTGCCAGGCGGTCGCGTAACCGCCGCCCGAGCGCACCGTGCCGGACGGGCACTCGGCGGGCGGCGGGTCCGGCAGGCCGTCGGCGGGCGGGCCCGCGAAGGCCGCCGCGGTGACCTCGCCGCCGGCCAGGCAGAGGGCGCTGACCCGCAGGGAGCCCGCCGACTGCCGCAGGCCGAGCACGGTGACGGTCCAGGCACGGGGCTGAGAGCCGGCGGCGACGGGGCCGCCCTGATCGTCGGTGGGGTGGCTGGCGAGCACCCGGACCTCCGGGTCCGCATCGCCGTATCCGCCGCTGAGCAGCTGCTCGCCAGGGGCGCAGCCGACGGTGAACGACTGAGGCGCGGCGGTCGGCCCGAATGCGACGGTGCGGCTGCGTACGGCCGGCTCGCCGAGGTCGATCGCCACGGACGTGCCGGGTGCGGCGGCCTGCGCGGCAGAATGCAGCACCGCCACGGCGAGCAGTGGCAGCACGGTGTGAAGGAACGCCGACGGTCGCATCGCGTTCAGGTTCGCATGGCAGCGGAGTCCTCGCTGTCCCGCCGCCGACAGCCGGTGCGGTCACTGGAAGGTTAAGAAGGGCACCTTCTTCTACGCAGAACGATAAGAAGGTGCCCTTCCTTTCCGCGGGGCGCCTCGGCGTGGCGGCCGCGGGGTCAGGAGGCCCAGATCTCGAATTCGGAGAGCTGGGCGGCGGGCCAGCCGGTGTTGGCGGTGAAGTTGAGGCGGACGTAGCGGGTGGAGGTGGCCGGGAAGGTGATGGTGACGCTGTTGCCCGAGGCCGGGTTGAAGGTGTAGCCGGCCGAGCCGACGAGGTTGCCGAACGTGGAGCCGTTGGTGCTGCCCTGCACGGACAGGGTCTGGGTGCGTGCGCCCCAGGCCGCGGGCGGGGGCAGCTTGAGCACGATGCGGCTGATCGTGGTGGCCGCGCCGAGGTCGACCTGGATCCACTGCGGGAACGCGTTGTTGGCGCTCTCCCAGTACGTGTCGGCGTTGCCGTCGACCGCGTTGGCCGGGACGTAGTTCTGGTTGTAGCTGCTGGCCGTGGCGGGCTTGTTGCGGGCCAGGTTGGACGAGGGCGCCGCGCTGGTGGTGGCCGAGACGGTGTTGGACGGCGACGACGTGTTGCCCGCCGCGTCCTGCGCGGTGACGGTGAAGCTGTACGTGGTGGACGGGTTCAGGCCGGTCACCGTGTACGCCGTGCCGGTCGCGCCCGCGACGACGTTGCCCGCCTGGCGCACCTGGTAGCCGGTGACGCCGGTGTTGTCGGTGGACGCCTGCCAGGACAGCGAGACGCTGTTGCTGGTCTGGCCGGTGACGGTCAGGTTGCCGGGGGCGCTCGGGGCCTGCGTGTCGCCCTGCGGCGCGGTGCCGTACACCTCGAACGACGCGCACTGCGCGGCGGGCCAGCCGGTGTTGCCGGTGACGTCGAGGCGCACGTACCGCGCGCTCGCCGCCGGGAACGTGATGGTGACGGTGTTGGCCTGCGCCGGGTCGAACACCCGCCCGGCCGACGCGGCCAGCGTGCTGAACGTCGAGCCGTTGGTGCTGCCCTGCACGGACAGCGTCTGGGTGCGGGCGCCCCAGCCGGTGGGCAGCTTGAGCACCACCCGGCTGACCGTGGCCGCCGCGCCGAGGTCGACCTGCAGCCACTGCGGGAACGCGTTGTTGGCGCTCTCCCAGTACGAGCCCTGGTTGCCGTCGACGGCGTTGCCGGTGCCGAAGCCGCCGTTGACGCTGCTCGCCGAGGTGGGCTTGTTCAGCGCCAGGTTGGTGTCGACCGGCGGCTGCCCGCCGACCACCGGCTGGGTGGGCCGCACCGCGGTCAGCGGGAGCTGCCCCTTGAGCATCCTCCCGCCGTCGGCGGTGATGCGCAGGTAGTAGTCGGAGGAGCAGACGGTGCCGTCCTCGTCGAGGGTGACGATGCCGGAGTTGGTGGGCACCTGGGAGGCGTTCTCGGCGGTCTTGGCGATCTGGTTGCCCTCGTTGTACTCGTCGAACATCGAGACGTAGAGGCCCTGCGCGCCGACCCGGATCATGTTGTAGAGGTGCCGCCAGTAGAAGTCGCCGTGGTAGCGGTGGTGCGAGGACAGATCGCCGGGCATCACGCAGGGCTGGTAGTCGATGCCCCGGTTGTTGCACTCGGCCTGGTCGGGCACGTTGACGTTGGTGTAGAACCAGTCCAGCCCGTTCAGGTCGCCGGTGCGGCCCACCATCCACGGCGAGATCATGTTGAACGCCGTGTACACGTCGAAGAAGCCGGACCGGGAGTCGTTGATGCCCTGCCGCCAGTAGGTGGGCACGCCGCCGATGACGTAGCAGCCCTGGGCCTTGAACCAGTTGATGACCTCCAGGCACGGCGCGGGCGCGAACGGGCGGCCCGGGTCGTTGAAGCCGAAGCCCCAGATGCACACGACCGGCTTGCCGTTCTGCCGCGCGTACGCGGGCGAGGCGGTGTACGCCGACATCTTGGTGGTCCAGTCGGTCTTCAGTTCCGACTGCATGTTGGTCCAGTTGGTGACGTCGTACATGATGTAGAACTTGCGCCCGTAGGCCTCCGCGGCGGTGCGCACCTTGGCCGCCATCGCGTCGCGGGTGGGGCCCTCGCCGCCGAACGGGTTGAACCGCTGCAGCGCCGCCGTGTCGCAGCCGTGCTGCTGCATCCACTGGAAGTGCAGGTTCACCGTGGACTGGTCGTAGGACGAGAACAGCTTCGCGGGCTGGCCGCTGCCCAGGTTGGCGTACGCCGTCTGGTACTGCGCCGGGTAGTCGCGCATGTCCGGCCAGGACACGATCGCGTTGTTGCTCGGCGAGGGCGGCTGCCCCCAGTTGTTGCTCCAGTGCCACCAGCCGTTGATCGGCGCGCCGTCACCGATGGCGGCGAACCAGCCCTGGTAGCCGACCGAGATCTTGCCGACGACGTCGCCGGGCGGGCTGGCCGCGGCGGCCGGGCTCGCCGCCGTGAGGCCTCCCGCGACGGCGCCGCCGGTGGCGGCCAGTGCGGACCCGGACGCCACGGAGGCGACGAACCTCCGCCGGGTTACTGCCATGACGCACTCCCTTTCGTGCACAGCCGGAGGGTGGCGTGGCATGGGAGCGAGACACCCTCCGTCGCCGGAACATCGGATGTCCGGCAGCGAACGGGCGGTGAGCGGGACCGCGTCCCCGGGGCGGGGATTGGCAAAACCCTATGCCCACGCAATCAGCTCGGCAAGATGTCGACGGAAACATTTCCAAAATCCGATCGTTACACCCGAGCTTTCCGCCGTCTACATTGCAATCTGTTGCACAGCAGTGGCTTCCGGTACACGAGGACCCCGTCACACCGGATGACGGGGTCCTCGTCGGAACAGGTGAGGGCGCAGACTGCTCACTCGGCCGCCAGCAGGTCGCCGATCCGGTCGGCCGGGTAGGGCGTCGCCGTCGCCCCGGCGAACAGCTGCCAGTAGAAGTCGTTCATCTCGGCCGCGACCGGCGCGTACCGGCTGATCATGTCCGCGACCTCGGCGGGCACACCCGCCGGGGCGGCGCCCTCGGCGCAGCGGCGCACATACGCGTTGCGCTGGACCGGGCCGCCCTCGTCCGGCACGGGGACCCCGGCCACCCGCTGCACCAGCCAGTTCACCAGCCGCATGCGCGCGTACGCCGCGTCGTGGGTCTCGTTGCGCTCCAGGAACTCCCGCTCCGCCTCGGACAGCTCGAACCGGTCCGAGACGGCCAGGCCGAGGTCACCGAGGTAGACATCGGTGCCGTCGGTCAGCAGGTTGCCCAGGTGCGCGTCGAAGTGGTGCAGGCCCGCCGCGCGCAATCCGGCCACGGCGCCGAGCAGGCCGTGCTCCAGCATCCGGCACGCGGCGAGCAGTTCGTCCCCGCCCGCCGCGACCGGCCCGGCCAGCCACGCGTCGAGCTGGTGCGGCACGTGCTCCAGGCACAGCACCAGCGTCCCGGAGGCCGCCGCGAGCGCCTTGAGCCGCCGCCGCACGCCCGACGCCCCGCCCCAGAACGCCGTCTCCGCGTCGACGTCGACGGGCCTGGCCGGCGGCGGCCCCGGCAGGACCCGCCAGTGGTGCAGCAGCGGGAACACCGCCGTGCCACCGGCGACCACCGCGGCCGTGCTCATCAGGCTCGCCTGCAGCTCGCGCCACGCGCCGAAGCCGGGCGAGCCGACGCCGTACTGGCAGTGCGGGGGCACGTCGAACAGGTTCGCGGTGCTGCGGACGTGCTCGGGCCGCAGCTCCAGGTCGGTGAGCGGGATGCGCTTCACGAACACGCGGATCCCGCCGACGTCCAGCGCGCAGCTGGTGCCGCCGATGCTGGTGACGGCGTTCCCGGACGCGGCCAGCCGCGCCGTGAGGTCGGCGTCGCCGAGCCGTGCCAGCTCGGCGCCGACCAGGCGGTGCCGGGTCAGGCGCGCGTCCCGTCCGGACATGATGTCGTCTCCCCCGCCCGTGCGGGGGTCCACGGCGCCGGTGGTCATTCCCGCTCGTCGGCGAAGGTCTGCCCGCGCGCGGCCAGCGTCTCGCGCAGCACGCGGATCGCCTTCGGCCCCACGCCGTGCAGCTTGAGCAGCTCTTTCGCGCTCAGGGCGGGGAACTGCGAGAGTCTGGTGTATCCGGCTTCCGCGAACGCGCCGGTGGCGGGCCTGCCGATGCCCCGGGGGAGAGCCTCATCGTCGGTCACGCACCCGATGCTAACCCGCGAGATCATCCGACTCGCCCGGCACATGGGCGTATCTTGACCGAGTTTTCGCCCGTATGCCTGGCAAGTCGGATGATCTTGTCAGCACCGCGCGATGATGGTCGCGTGGACTCGATGGCGGCGTGGGAGGTGGCGCGGCCGGGGCCGATCGCGGGGCGGCCGCTGCGGGCGGTGCGGCGGGCGGTGCCCGCGCCCGCCGACGACGAGCTGCTGGTACGCGTACGCGCCTGCGCGGTGTGCCGCACCGATCTGCACGTGGCGGAGGGGGATCTGCCGCCGCACCGCAGCCCGGTGATCCCGGGGCACGAGGTGGTCGGCGAGGTCACCGCCCTCGGCGCGGCGGTGACGGGGTGGGCCGCGGGCGAGCGCGTGGGCATCGCCTGGCTGCGCCACACCGACGGCATGTGCGCATACTGCCGCCGCGGCCAGGAGAACCTGTGCCCGGCGTCGCGCTACACGGGCTGGGACGCCGACGGCGGCTACGCCGAGTACGCCGTGGTCCCGGCGGAATACGCCTACCGGCTGCCCGCGGGCTACGACGACGCGCACCTGGCGCCGCTGCTGTGCGCGGGGATCATCGGCTACCGCGCGCTGCGCCGGGCCGAGCTGCCGCCCGGGGGCCGCCTGGGCATCTACGGCTTCGGCGCCTCGGCGCACCTCACCGCGCAGGTCGCCCTCGCCCAGGGCGCGACCGTGTACGTGATGACCCGCTCGGCCGAAGCACGCGAGCTGGGGCTGCGCCTCGGCGCGGCGTGGGCGGGCGGGGCGGACGAGCGCCCGCCGGAGCCGCTGGACGCGGCGATCCTGTTCGCGCCGGTGGGCGACCTGGTGCCGCCGGCGCTGTCGGCACTGGACCGGGGCGGCACGCTGGCCGTGGCGGGCATCCACCTAAGCGACATTCCGGTGCTGAATTACCAGCGGCACCTGTTCCAGGAGCGGCAGCTGCGCAGCGTCGCGGCGAACACCCGCGACGACGGCCGGGAGTTCCTGGCGCTGGCCGCGGCGCACCCGCTGGCCGTGACGGTGACGCCGTACCCGCTGGACCGGGCGGACGAGGCGCTGGCGGACCTGGCCGCGGACCGGGTGGAGGGCGCGGCGGTGCTCATACCCTGACGGCGGTTTGCGGAACTGTGCAAACAACTGCCGCACGGAAGTATATTTCTTGCGGATTTCCCGTCCACTTCATACGCTGGCGGCTGTGTCAGACGTGATCGCACAAGCCACGGGGCTCGTCAAGACCTATCCGCCGCGCGACCGGCGCTCCTCTCCCTTCACCGCCGTGAACGGCGTCGACTTCACCCTGCGCCGGGGCGAGGCGTTCGGCTTCCTCGGACCCAACGGCGCCGGCAAGTCCTCCACCATGCGGATGATCGCCTGCGTCTCCCCGCCCACCGCCGGGACGCTGCGCGTGCTCGGCATGGACCCCGCCACCGACGGGCGCTGCATCCGCGCCCGCATCGGCGTCGTACCGCAGGACGACGCCCTCGACAGCGAGCTGAGCGTCCGGGAGAACCTGCTCATCTACGGCCGCTACTTCGGGCTGTCCCAGCAGGTCGTCGCCGAGCGCACCACGGGCCTGCTCGACTTCGCGCAGCTGGCCGAGAAGGCCGGCGAGCGCGTCGAGGCGCTGTCGGGCGGGATGCGGCGGCGGCTCACCATCGCCCGCTCGCTGATCAACGAACCCGAGATCCTGCTGCTGGACGAGCCCACCACCGGCCTGGACCCGCAGGCCAGGCACGTGCTGTGGGACCGGCTGTTCCGGCTCAAGCAGCAGGGCGTGACCCTGGTGCTGACGACGCACTACATGGACGAGGCCGAGCAGCTGTGCGACCGGCTGGTGGTGATGGACGGCGGCCGGATCGTCGCCCAGGGCTCCCCCGCCGAGCTGATCGCCGCCCACTCCACCCGCGAGGTGCTGGAGCTGCGGTTCGGCATCGGCGAGCAGGCCGCCGCGGTCGAGAAGCTGCGCCAGTCCCGCACCGGCGACCGGATCGAGGAGCTGCCCGACCGGCTGCTGTGGTACACCGCCGAGGGCGACGCCGCGCTGGCCGCCGCGCATGCCCTGGGCCTGTCCCCGGTCACCGCGCTGGTGCGCCGGGCGAGCCTGGAGGACGTGTTCCTCGCGCTGACCGGCCGGACGCTGGTCGACTGATGACGACCACCGCCGTCGCGCCGGACATGGCCCTGCGCTTCTACCGCTACCTCTGGCTGCACTACCGGCGCAACTGGAAGGGCACCATCGTCATCAGCGTGGCCAACCCGCTGCTGTTCCTGGTCGCCATCGGCGCCGGGCTGGGCACCCTGGTCGGCTCCGGCAACGCCACCCTGGGCGGGGTGAGCTACCTGGCGTTCTTCGCCCCCGGCATGCTCGCCGCCGCGTCGATGCAGAACGGCATGGTCGAGTCGGCGTTCCCGGTCAGCTACCACCGCATGCCCGGCCGGGCGTACCCGGTCGCGGTGTCGACGCCGCTCGAGCCGGTCGACGTGCTGCACGGGCACGCGCTGTTCATGGCCGTCAAGGTCGCCATCGGCGCGGCCGCGTTCTGCGCGGTGATGTTCGCGTTCGGGGTCGCGGCGTCGCCGCTGGCCCTGCTGGCGCTGCCCGCCGCGACGCTCACCGGGTTCGCCTTCGCCATGCCGGTGACCGCCTGGGCGGTGACGCTGCCCGACGTACGCCCCGTGCAGACGCTGTTCAAGTGGGTGGTGATGCCGCTGTACCTGTTCTCCGGCACCTTCTTCGCCACCGCCCAGCTGCCGGACGCGCTCGGTCACCTGGTCGCGCTCACGCCGCTGTGGCACGGCGTCGAGCTGTGCCGCACGCTCACCCTCGGCACCGCCACCTGGGCGGGCAGCCTCGGGCACGTCGCGTACCTGTCCGTCATGGCGCTCGCGGGCTACCTCGTGGCCCGGCGCAACTTCCGCCGACACCTGCACCCGTGAGAGGGGCCGTGATGCCCGCAGCGCACCTGATCGTCCTGCGGCACCTGTGGGTGCTGCGCAAGGGCCGCCCGTGGAACCTCGCCGTCAACGGGGTCTTCGAGCCGTTCCTCTACCTGATGTCCATCGGCGTCGGCATCGGGCAGCTCATCGACGGCGGCTCGGCGGCGTACGCGGCCTTCGTCGCTCCGGCGCTGCTGGCCACCTCGGCCATGAACAGCGCGATCAGTGAGACCACCGGGTCGGTGTGGTGGCGGCTGCGCTTCGAGCGCTTCTATGACGCGATCGTCACCACGCCGCTGACGGTGCGCGACATCACGTACGGCGAGATCGCCGCGTCGGTGCTGCGCGGCACCCTGTCCTCGGCCTGCTTCCTCGCCGTGATCGCGGGGTTCGGGATGGTGCGCTCGTGGTGGGCGCTGCTCGCGCTGCCCGCCTGCGTGCTGGTCGCGTACGCCTTCTCGGCCGCGGGCATGGCCGCGATCACCGTGATCCGCGAGTTCCACCACCAGCAGTACCTGCAGCTGGTGATGCTGCCGATGTTCCTGTTCGCGACCACGTTCTACCCGCTGTCGGTGTATCCCGAGGTGCTGCGGCCGGTGGTCGCCGCGCTGCCGCTCTACCAGAGCATCGAGCTGCTGCGCGGGCTCACCACCGGGCAACTCGGGCCGGGCACGCTCTTCGCCGTGGCGTACCTGCTGCTCATGGGCCTGGCCGGCGGCTGGATCGCGTCGCGGCGGCTGACCCGGATGCTGCTGCCCTGAACGGCGCCGGGGACCCTCCGTGTCGAAGGGTCCCCGGCGTCATGGCTGGTCACAGGTCAGAGCGGGATGCCCTTGCCCTTGCTGCCGCGGACCGACTTCTTGACGGTCTTCTTGCCGAAGGAGATCGCGCAGCGCACCGCGTGGTCGCCCGACGCCCAGGTGTCCTTGTCACGGACCGTGGCGATGCCGCCGTAGTAGAGGGTCTGGTTCACGCTGACGCCGACGAACTTGGCGGTGAGCTTGTCGCACTCCCGGTGGATGCGGTTCCACTGCCGGTCGGACGTCGGGTACGGGCTGGTGGCCGTGTCACGGAAGACGCCCACGTACTCGGCGTGGTGCGCCTTGCTGCACGGCACGTCCTCCATCTGGGAGATGTCGTCGCCGGTCTTGTGCACGACGACGCAGCCTGCCAGCAGCGCGGCCGGGATGGCGCCCTTCAGGCTGCCCGTGCGGGTGGTGAAGCTGCTGTCGTCCTCCACGGTCTTGACCTGGGCGACCTCGCAGCGGAACCAGCGGGCGCCGCTCTCCCAGGTGCCGGTGCGCGGGAACGCCACGCGCAGCTCCAGCCGGGCGTCGCCCCACGGGCGGCCCAGGTAGGTCTTGGCCTTGGCGTCGCACTCGGCCAGCGCCGCGGCCTTCTGCGCCGGGCCCGGGTACTTGTCGCCCTTGATGGTGCCCACGTGCACGACCTCGCCGAAGTGCGTCTCCGCGCAGTCGACGATCGGCGCGCTGCGCATCGCCACGTCCGTCGGGGCGCCGCCGAGGCACTCGCCCACCTTCGGCTCCCAGCCCGTGACGGCGGCCATCTTGGCCCAGTCGTCGACGAGCTTGCCGTCCGCCTGCGACGGCAGGCCGGGCGCACAGCCCGCCAGCGCCAGATTCGTCAGCAGTGCGGCCAGCACAGTGCCGGCCAAAAGGCGTCCCCGCATCGCCAGTCCTCCCAGGTCGTAGCCTGGGCGATGGTATGCGATCTTGAGATGCCGCAGATCAGCCGAACGGCCAGAAAGATCCGGTGGCGGGTTGCGCAGGCCGTGCTGTCGAGATGGCGACCGACGGTGACTGCGGCCCCGGTGGCGGCACCACCATGGTGGTCCACGCAACCGGCCGGCGAACCCCGTCACCCCTCGGAGGACCAGGATGAACCGACGACGCACCCTCGCCCGGCGCACGACCGGCACCGCCGCCGCGATGTTCCTGCTGGCCGCCGCCGCGCTGGCCGGGCCTACCACCGCACCCGCGAGCGCGGGACCCCTGCCCTGCCTGGCGCCCGCCAGCGCGACGCTCTACGACGCGGGCGCCGTGCTGAAGTGGCAGCTCGCCACCTATCGCGTCACCACCCGCAGCAACTTCTGGTCGGTCGTGGCCACCCGGGGTTCGCAGGGATACGACTCCGACATCGTGCTGTTCAGCCTGGAGGGATGCGCGATCGGCGAGAGCCGGCAGGGTGACTTCATCCCCTCCGACTGGGTCGCCTTCGACAACAACTCCGGGCGCCTGCCCGCCGGGGCCTACGCGACCCGGGTGCTGGGACACCCGGGCGAGACCAACCCGGTCAAGTACAACGTCCAGTTCGTCGAGGGCGGGCGCACCCTGTCCACGTCGACGCCGGCCGTCGACCAGCCCATCGGCGCGAGCTACCTCGACTGGATCGTCGACATCCGCGACGTGTACCTGTCGAACACGGCCACGTACACGTTCACCGCGACCGGTGGGTTCAGCTCGCTGCAGCTGCTCGGCAGCAGCAGCACCGAGCCCGCCACGTGGGCGCGGACCCCCGGCACCGCCGTGGCCTCCGCCTCGACGCCGGTCTACGACCTGGACACCCCGCAGACCGCGACGCTCACCTTCCGGCCCGCGCAGTCGGGCTGGTACGGGGCGCTGTTCGTCCGCAACGGCTGGTGGGGTGCGCCGGTGTCGGTCCGCGTCTCGGCGTCCTGACCGCCTGACCGCTTCCCGGGTTGAAACGGTTCATTGATGGGTCTAACATCGCTCGCGGGAGCAGGGCACGCTACCGCGAACTACGCCAACCGGATGCACGGGCATGCATCGGCCGGTCGGCAGCGACCCCCGTACCTCCTTCCTCGGGAGCACACAGATGCCCACACGTACCCGACGGCGCCTGGCGATCCTCGCCGGCGCCACCGCAACGGCCCTGACCGCCGGCCTGATCGCGGCGGTCAGCGCCCAGGCCGCCGCGGGCTGCCGCGTCGACTACGCCGTCACCAACCAGTGGGGCGGCGGCTTCGGCGCCAACGTCACCATCACCAACCTCGGCGACCCGGTCAACGGCTGGACCCTGACCTGGAGCTTCACCGGCGGGCAGGTCATCAGCCAGCTGTGGAACGGCACGTTCACCCAGTCCGGGACGGCCGTGTCCGTCCGCGACGCCGGCTACAACGCGCCCATCGCGACCAACGCGAGCACCGCGTTCGGCTTCAACGCCAGCTGGAACGACGTGTCGAACCCGGCCCCGGCGAGCTTCGCGCTCAACGGCACCACCTGCACCGGCGCCCCGGTGCCGACCTCCGGCGCGCCGTCGCCGTCGGCCAGCGCGTCACCGAGCCCGTCGGCGTCGCCGTCGGCCTCCCCGTCACCCTCCGCGCCGCCGTCGCCGAGCCCGTCCGGGCCGCCGCCGTCCGGCGCGAAGCAGATGGAGGACCTGAACCGGGGCCTGGTCAGCGTCCGCTCCGGCAGCGCCAACCTGGTGTCCTGGCGGCTGCTCGGCACCGAGTCCTACAGCACCGGGTTCAACCTGTACCGGGGCGGCACCAAGGTGAACGCCTCCCCCATCACGAACTCGACGAACTACCTCGACAGCGGTGCCGCGGCCGACGCGTCCTACACGGTGCGGGCCGTCGTCAACGGGGTCGAGCAGGCCGCGTCCGGGGCGTCGCTGCGCTTCACCGGGGGCAACTACCTCGACGTGCCGATCTCGGCGCCGGCCAGCGGATACTCGGCCAATGACGCGTCGGTCGGCGACCTCGACGGCGACGGGCAGTACGAGATCGTGCTCAAGTGGGACCCGGACAACGCCAAGGACAACTCGCAGTCCGGGGTCACCGGCAACGTCTACGTCGACGCGTACCGGCTCAACGGCACCCGCATGTGGCGCATCGACCTGGGCCGCAACATCCGGGCGGGGGCGCACTACACCCAGTTCCAGGTGTACGACTACGACGGCGACGGCCGCGCCGAGGTCGCGATGAAGACCGCCGACGCGACCCGCGACGGCGTCGGCACGGTCATCGGCAACGCGAGCGCCGACTACCGCAACTCCTCCGGCTACGTGCTGACGGGGCCGGAGTACCTGACCATGTTCAACGGCCTCAACGGGGCGGCGCTGTCGACGGTCAACTACGAGCCGCCGCGCGGCACGGTTTCGTCCTGGGGTGACAGCTACGGCAACCGGGTCGACCGGTTCCTGGCGGGCACCGCGTACCTCGACGGGGCGCGGCCGAGCCTGATCATGTCGCGCGGGTACTACACCCGTACCGTCATCGTGGCCTGGGACTTCCGCAACGGGAGCCTGACCCGCCGCTGGACCTTCGACTCCAACAGCGCGGGCAGCCAGTACGCCGGGCAGGGCAACCACCAGCTGTCCATCGGCGACGTGGACGCCGACGGGCGCGACGAGATCATCTTCGGCGCGATGACGATCAACGACAACGGCCAGCCGCTGTGGAACACCACCCGCGGCCACGGCGACGCCCTGCACGTCGGCGACCTCGTCCCGAGCCGGGCCGGGCTGGAAGTGTTCAAGGTCAGCGAGAGCACCAGCCAGCCAGGTTCGTGGTTGGCCGACGCGCGGACCGGCCAGATCCTCTGGAGCACCGCCTCCGGGGCCGACAACGGGCGTGGCGTGGCGGGCGACATCTGGGCCGGCAGCCCCGGCGCGGAAGCCTGGTCGGCCTCCGACACCACCCTGCGCAACACCTCCAACGGTGCGTCACTCGGCCGTGAACCCAGCTCGATCAACTTCCTGGTCTGGTGGGACGGCGACCCGGTGCGGGAGCTGCTCGACGGCACGCACATCGACAAGTACGGCACCTCCGGCGACACCCGCCTGCTCACCGGCAGCAACGTCGCCTCCAACAACGGCACCAAGTCCACCCCGGCCCTGTCCGCCGACCTGTTCGGCGACTGGCGCGAGGAAGTCATCTGGCGCACCAGCGACAACACGGCGCTGCGTATCTACGCCACCACCAACACCACCGACCGCCGCATCCACACCCTGATGCACGACCCGATGTACCGGGTCGCCATCGCCTGGCAGAACACCGCCTACAACCAGCCGCCCCACCCGAGCTTCTTCATCGGCGACGGCATGAGCACCCCCACCCTCCCCAACATCTACCTCCGCTAGAAAGGAAGGGCACCTTCTTAACGCTATGCGTAGAAGAAGGTGCCCTTCTTAACTCCGGATCACGGTGTGCTGTCGACAAGCGGTCCTACGCTCAGACATCAGTCGCCAGCATGGCCGGAGGGTCGATGGACCTGCTGAACTCTGTACTTCCGCTGTTCGGTGTCGTCGTCGGCGCAGCAGGAGCCTACTGGGCGACGGCCGCCACGGAGCGCCAGCGCTGGCGGCGAACCCAGAGCACTCGCTGGGACGACCGCAGGCTCACTGCCTACATAACCTATGGCGAGACGAGCAAACAGATCATGACGATCGCCCACCGTATCGCCGCTGCTCGCGGGCTTGACAAGGCGATCGAACCGCTCTCGCCCAGAGAGGGTCTCGACCAGCTCGCCACCGCGATAGCCGCGCGGCAGGCCGCTTGGGAGGCTGTGCTGCTGCTCGGCGATGTCGACGCTGTGCATGCCGCGCGAGCATGGGATCGGGCTCTGTGGCGACCTGTCGAGATCGTCCGCGGAGACGCTTGCACCCGACAGCAATGGCGAAAAGCCGACATCGCCGTAGGCGAAGCCCGTGACGCTTTCTATGCGGCGGCGCGCCGTGACCTCGGCGTACAGGCTATCGGTCCGCTGCCCCAGCTGCGCCCTCCGGCCAGCGACGCCGACGGCTAGTGAGCGCCAGCGCCGGACGCCTGCACCGATCAAAAGGGCACCTTCTTGTTCGTCGAACAAGAAGGTGCCCTTTCCTGCTCAGGGCTTGTCGAACTGTCTGGGCTCGCATGATGCTTGACGGTACGGCGTCGCAGGATGCTTTACACCCAGTCAAGATCGATTTGTGTCATGTCCGGTGCTGACGCCGATGGTACGGCGCCCGAGACCGGCGAGGCCGTCTTGGCGGCATCGGCACTCGTATGATCTCCCGATGATCGAGCCCTCGCCTGTAACCCGGTCGTCGCTGCGCCACGTATTACCGATCCTCGTGCCAGCGCCGATGGCGGTGCTGCCGACCCGGACCTGGTCCGACGAGCAGTGGGAACGAATCACGCTCGGTTACCGCGCCCGTGGCATGGACGAGCGGTGGGACGTGTTTGTCGAGGACCAGACCGTGTTCCTGCACCGCAGCTGGACGGGGTTTGGGATCTACGAAGCATCGTTTTCGGCCGTGGCCGGCGAAGGCTGGCGCATCTCAGCGGCGGTCACAGAAGCCGATCCGTCGCGATGCGGCCGCACCTCGGATCAGTACGACCGCGTGATGCTTGAACTTGTCCTCAGCACGATCGTGCTTGGCGAGCCCGCCGGGGAACTGCGCGTCGAGTTGGTCGCTTTGATGACGCAGACGTCCGGACGCACAGATACTCCGGCAGGTCTCATCGAACACAGCATGGTCGGGCTGCGATCAGATCGGTGAGTACCAGATCAGGCACGTAGGCGCGTTTGCTCCTGCTGATCCGGGATGGAAGGCGGCGGCGTGACACCGCGACGACCAGCCTCGAACCGCAGTCGACGCGGACCCCATCGAGGGTGATCCCGGCGCAGCTCACATACCAGCGCTTCGGTCTCGGCGTCAACCCGGTGCGGGCAGAGGCGGGGCCGATGAGATCGGTCTTCCAATCCCTCGACGCCCTCGGCGGCATACCGGGTCAGCCAGTTGTGGATCGTTTGCCGCGACACCGCATAGCGGGCGGCAACCTCCGTCTTCGGCGTCCCGCCCAGGCACTCCATCACAGCATGGAACCGCTGCTCCAACACGCTCAACTCCGCAAGTCCCACCCGGTGCCCCTCACGCCTGAATACAGGCGCAACGAGACGCGACAAGACACCGCCTACAACCAGCCGCCCCACCCGAGCTTCTTCATCGGCGACGGCATGACCGCCCCCACCCTCCCCACAGCTACCTCCGCTAGAAAGGAAGGGCACCTTCTTAACCAGCACCCGACCTGAGGGCCCCTGTTCGAAGCCGCCCAGGACGAATCGGCCGCCGCTTCCCGTCGGCGGCGTTCGCTGGGAGGATGCCGCGCATGACGGGGACGAAGGGTGAACACCGCGACGGCAGGTGGCGCGGCTGGGGAACGTGGCGGGTACTGCGTATCGCGCTGGTCGGCGCGTGGTGCCTGTGGGCGGTCGCAGCATGGTGGTCGGCGCCGCGTCCGGCGGAGGCCGACGACGCCCGCACGGACATCGCTGCCGGACAGGTGACGGTCTACCAGTGGGCCGACAAGTGGGAACGGCCAATGCTGTCCTCGTGGGGCACGGTGCCCGAACTTCGGTCGTGGGGCCACAACGGCCCCCTGTTCATCTGGCGCACGAACGAGGGACGCACGTACTACGCAGTGGCCGATGCCGCACCCGCCGACCGTCTCCTGGCCGGCGGCGGTGCCGAGCCGTCCCGCCCGCAGACGGAGGCGATCCGCGCGGCGGTGATGGCGTCGCTGCTGGACACCGCCCGGCCGCTGCACGGCGACATCCGCCCGGCCTCCCGCTACCTGCCGATGCTCATCGGCCTCATCTGCCTGGCCATCATCGTGAGGGGGCCGGCGCCCGCCCTCGGCACGCGGTGGTACTGGTTCTGGCTCACCACGGGGGTTCCCCTCGGACTGGGTGTGCTGGCCTGGCTGGCCATCGAACGCCCATGGTCAGCGCGGCCGGGCCCGATGTCCGAGCCTGACGTGGACAGCCGCCACCGGGGCCTGAGGGGACTTCTCATCGCCGTCGCGGCCTCGGTCGCCCTCGCCGCGCTGGGCTTAGTCCTCCGCGAGTTCTTCGGCACCTGGGCGTTCCCGGAACCGCTCGGCTGACCGGCGATCCGGTCGGGCCGGGCCCCTTCATCAGCTGAAGGGCGCCCGGCCCGGACCTTGGTCGCTCAGGGCTTGTCGATCAGCTCCGCGAGCGCGGCCTCGCCCTGAGCGAACACGGTCCCGCCGCTGCCGGTCGACATGATCCGGTGACAGCCGCCGAGCTCCACATAGTTCTGCGGGTCGAAGCCGCTCACCGAATGCACCAGTGCGAAGCGGCGCGCGTGCTCGGTGCACGGCTTCGGCGGCCCCGCCGCCAGCAGCGCCTGCTCGATCGCCACCCGCCGGTCCTCCGGCAGCACCGTCCCGTGGACGAACTCGCCCGCGCCGTCCCGGCCCTGCGCCACCTCGTACACACACACCCGGACCGGCCCGGACGGGAACGGCGTGGGTGTTCCCGGGCGAGGGCTGGACTCGGTCGTGGCCTGGAGGGCGATCACGTCCTTGTAGCTCTCGCTGCACCCGGACGCGGCGGCTTCGGCAGAGATCACCTCCCTGATCCGCCATGTCGCGACCGTGGTCGTCTGCAGTGCCCGCAGCGCCTGGGTGAACTCCGGCCGGGACGCGCGGCACCGCCCGAGCGGGATGCCCGGCCGGGTCCACCGCCCGTCCGCGTCGACGACCGCCAGCCACGGAGCGCCCGGGAGCATCGCGAAGCAGGGGCCTTCCGTCGCCGTGGGCTCATCCGGCAGGCGAAGTGCGGCCACGATGGCGGCCACGTCCTCGCCGCGCCGCTCGACGCCCATCATGTCCTCGCCGCCGTCGGGCCGCCGCTGCTGCTCCTGACCGCAGAGAACGACCGCGACGGGGACGAAGCCGTCGTCGAGACGCGGCAGGTCCGCGGCCTCATCCGCCGTCAGGTGGTAGCGCAGCAGACCCTGCTCCGGTGCCGTCCGCTCGCAGGAGACCCAGCGGCTCGGCTCGACGGAGGCTCCGAGCGTGGTGGCGGGCGTGGTGACGCCCCCGCCGAGCATCCGCACCCCGCCGAAGCCCAGCCCCACAGCGAGCACCAGGGCGAACGCGCTGCCCGCGAGCAGGCGCTGCCGCTGTCGGCCGACCCTCCGGGCCACCGCGCCCACCCGGTCCTCCGGCGCGGCCAGCACCGGCACGGCCCCGTTCAGCAGCCGCTTGATGTCCTCGTCCTCGGGTGTCATGTCACGGCCTCCCTGCGGCGAACAGTTCGAGATTCGGATCGGTACGCAAGGACCGCAGCGCGCGCAGCGACTGGACCTTGACCGTGTTCTCGGAGCAGCCGAGCACCTCGGCGGTGCGCTGCACCGACAGGTCCTCGACGTAGCGCAGCACCACCACCGCCCGCTGCTGCCTGCTGAGCCGGGCCAGCGCCCGCCGCACCGCGTCCCGGTCGGCGGACTCCCCCGCCGTGTCCCCGCCCGCCGACCGCTCCGGCGGGTCGCTGGGGATCTCCGCCCGCCACCGCCGCCGCCACCACGACACGTACGTGGTGAACAGCGCCTTGCGCGCGTACGCCTCCGGCTGCCCGCCGTCGGTGATCGAGGCCCAGCGCCGCCACAGGTCGGTCAGGACCGTCTGCAGCAGGTCCTCGGCCCGCCCGGCGTCACCGGTGAGCAGCCAGGCCGACCGCAGCAGCGCATCCGAGCGCGCGGCGACGAACTGGGCGAAGCCCTCCGGCGGCGCCGGTTCCCAGAGTCGTTGCATGTGTGAACCTCCCACCACCTGAACGCTCCGGGCGGCGGGTGAGGTTAACGCATCGGGTGGGCGAGCCGGCAACGGCGCGGCGCGCACAGGAGAAGGCCGTCCCAGCACCGGGCGAGCGGTGCCGGGACGGCTTCGACAGGAGCCTCACGCCTGGCAGCAGCACCTCCCCGTGCCCGCTGCCGCGTGCGTGTACAGCAGCTCGGCGACGTCGTGCGCCTGGTGCGAGGTGAGCGAGACCGAGCCGGTCGCGGTCTCGGCCTCCGGGGATGGGTAGACGACCAGGTCCCGGCGGCCGGAGTGGTGGCACACGATGGCCAGGCGCCGCCCGTCGGACGTGGTGAGGCTGAACCGCACGCCGATCCCGGGCAGGGCGGCACGTTCGATGAGTGTCACGGCATCTCCTCTCCCGCCGGCGGCCGGTCGCCCCGGCGGCTGCTGTCGGGCGCTCGCGGTCCGGGCGGGGACGCCGCGTGGCCGGACCAGCCCGTCCGGCTCATCGCGCCGCCCGCCCCGCCGTCGAGCAGGCGTACGGCGGCAGCGGCGAGCAGCAGCCCGGCGGCGAGCACCGTCCCGTCGCCCTGGGCCACGGCCACGCCCAGCACTACGAGCGCGGCGAGCAGCGTCAGCCCTGCTCGGGCCCGGCGGCGGGACGGCGGTGCCTTCGCTCTCGCGTCCTCGCGGGTGGACGGGTCTAGGTGAAGTAACGCAGCCATACGTACCCCCAGGCGATGATCGTCGTCACGACGGTCGTGACGATGCCGTATCTCGTGAACTGCCAGAACGTGATCGGCTGCCCCGCCTTCGCGGCGATGCCGAGCACGACGACGTTGGCGCTGGCGGCGACCGCGGTGCCGTTGCCGCCGAGGTCGGCGCCGAGCGCGAAGGCCCACCAGAGGTTGCGCCCGGTGGCCGGGTCGGGGCTCTGGGCCACCAGGTCTTCGACGATCGGGGACATCGTGGCGACGTAGGGGATGTTGTCGAAGAACGCGCCCAGCACCGCCGACCCGAAGATCAGGCCGGTCGCGGCGACCAGGTAGTCGGAGCCGACCGCGTCGGCGGTCCACTGCCCGATCCGGTGGATGACGCCGGTGTCGACCAGGCCGCCGACCATGACGAACAGGCCCATGAAGAACACGAGCGTGGACCACTCGACCTCGGCGAGGTACTGCGCCGTGTCGGCGCGGGACACCAGCACCATGAGACCGGCGCCGAGCAGCGCGATGATGGCCGGTTCGACGTGGATGACGGTGTGCAGGGTGAATCCGGCGGTGACCAGTCCGAGGACGATGAGGCAGCGGATCAGCAGCCGCCCGTCGGTGATCTTCTCGCGGGGGTCGAGCGCCGCGATGTCGGCGAACTTCTCCGGCCGGTACACGAACGACTTGCGGAACATCACCCGCGCCATCAGCACGAACACCGCGAACAGCACCACCGTGATCGGTGCCATGTGGATGAGGAAGTCGTTGAAGCTCAGCCCGGCCCGGCTGCCGATGATGATGTTCGGCGGGTCGCCGATGAGGGTGGCCGCGCCGCCGATGTTGGAGGCGAGCACCTCGGCGATCAGGTACGGCGCGGCGGGGATGCCGAGCTGGCGGCAGACCGAGATGGTGATCGGGGCGACGAGCATGACCGTGGTGACGTTGTCCAGGAACGGTGACGCCACCGCGGTGATGAGCATGAGCAGGACCATCAGCCGGTACGGGCGGCCGCGGGAGCGCTGGGCGGCCCAGACGCCGAGGTAGTCGAACACCCCGGTCTGCTTGATCACCCCAACGATGATCATCATGCCGAGCAGCAGGAAGATGACGTCCCAGTCGATGCCGGCGTGCGGGGAGTAGAAGACGTGCGAGCCGGGCACGAGCCCGAGCAGGGTCATCAGGCCGGCCGCGCCGAGCACGACGGCTACGCGGTGGACCTTCTCGGTGGCGATGAGCACGAACGCGACCGTGAAGATCGCGAGTGCCACGACGGCGGGCAGGTTGGTCACGCGCGCCCACCCGGCGGGCCGGTGTCCGCGTCGGCGGCGCGGTGGTGCGGGTCGGGTGGATTGGGCAAGCGCCTGCGATCGGTGGCGGGACGTGTCATCGGGTCCTCCTGAGGGTCGTCCCGTAGGCCCACTGCCTGCGGGTACGGTGGCGGGCCGGCCGGGAGGGGCCGGCCCGTGTCCATGCTCGGCCGCGAGGGTGTTCCGCGACCATGCGTGCCGCCACCCATAAGCACGTGGGGGTCACCCGCATTCGGGCCGGCGCCGCCGGAAATGGGTGGCAGTGCCCATTGCCGCCGGGCGCGGCGCGCGCTTGCCTTGGCGTGAGCGCGTGGCGGCCGTCCCGGGCCTGGTCGCGCGCGGTCCGCGTACGGCAAGAAGGGGATAGCGTCGTGGTGACGGAGGGACGGGCCTCGAACCGCGTCAGCCGGGCTGCCCGCGCGACAGCGATGATGCGGGCCCGCGAACGGCACGTCCCCGAGCCCCGTGGAGGGAGACGATCGGTGCCGCTGTTCTGGCGGATCTTCGCGCTCAACGCGGCCGTGCTGGTCGCGGCGACCGTGGTGCTGCTGCTCGGCCCGGTCACCGTGTCGACGCCGGTGGTGCTCACCGAGGCCCTGGTGCTGGCGGTGGGGCTGGCGCTGATGCTGGTCGCGAATGCGGCGTTGCTACGCGTCGGGCTGGCCCCGCTGCGCCGCCTCAGCCGCGCCATGAGCACCATCGACCTGCTCCAGCCCGCGCCGCGCCCGCTGGTGACCGGGCACTCCGGCATCGCCGACCTGATCCGGGCGTTCAACACGATGCTCGACCGGCTGGAGGCCGAGCGGGCCACCAGCACCGCCCGCGCGCTGTCGGCGCAGGAGGGCGAGCGCCGCCGGGTCGCCCAGGAGCTGCACGACGAGGTCGGCCAGACGCTCACCGCCGTGCTGCTCCAGCTGGAGCAGGCGGCGCGGCGCGCGCCCGAGCCGGTGCGGGCCGAGCTGCGCCAGGTGCAGGAGACGACCCGGGGCAGCCTCGACGAGATCCGCCGCATCGCCCGCCGCCTGCGTCCCGGCGTACTGGAGGAGCTGGGGCTCAACGCCGCGCTGAAGGCGCTGATCACGGAGGTGACCGGGCACACCGACCTGACGGTGACCCATCGGCTCGGCCCCGACCTGCCGCCGCTGGACGCCGAGACCGAGCTGGTGCTCTACCGGGTCGCGCAGGAGGGCCTGACCAACGCCGTCCGCCACGCCCGCGCCTCGGCGGTGGAGGTGTCCTTGCAGCGCCGAGGGCAGGACGTGGAGCTACGCGTCACCGACGACGGCCGGGGCGCGGCGGGCGCCGCCGAGGGCGCGGGCATCCGCGGGATGCGTGAGCGCGCGCTGCTCATCGGCGCCCAGCTGTCCGTCGACCGCAGCGCCACCGGCGGCACCGAGATCCGGCTGCGCGCCCCGATCCGCCAGGAGGGCCCGGCGACGTGAGCACACCCGTCCGCATCCTGCTCGCCGACGACCACGCGCTGGTACGCCGCGGCGTCCGGCTGATCCTCGACAGCGAACCCGACCTGACCGTGGTGGCCGAGGCCGGCGACGGCGCGGAGGCGATCGCGCTGGCCCGCACCGAGCGCCCCGACCTGGCGATCCTCGACATCGCCATGCCGCGGCTCACCGGCCTGCAGGCGGCGCGGGAGCTGTCGCGGCTGCTGCCGGGCATCCGCATCCTGATCCTGACCATGTACGACAACGAGCAGTTCTTCTTCGAGGCGCTGCGGGCCGGGGCCAGCGGCTACGTGCTCAAGTCGGTGGCCGACCGGGACCTGGTCGAGGCGTGCCGGGCGGCGATGCGCGACGAGCCGTTCCTCTACCCGGGCGCGGTCACCGCGCTGATCCGCGACTATCTGGACCGGGCGGCCCGGGGCGGCGAGCTGCCCGCGCGGGTGGTCACCGAGCGGGAGGAGGAGGTGCTCAAGCTGGTCGCCGAGGGCCACTCGTCCAAGGAGATCGCGGGGCTGCTGTTCATCAGCGTCAAGACCGTGGAGCGGCACCGCGCCAACCTGCTGCAGAAACTCGGGCTGCGGGACCGGCTCGAACTGACCCGCTACGCCATCCGGGCCGGTCTGATCGAGCCGTGACCCGGCTCAGTGCCGGACCAGGCCCGCGTAGTCGTCGCAGGTCAGCGGCTCCTCGGTGAGCGAGCCGTCCTCGCGGGGCACGCCGATGCGCGCGCCCTGCCGGGTGAACAGCACCCGGCTGATCTCCTGGCGGCTGGACAGGGTGCACACGAGCTGCGCGAACGGCAGCACGTCGTCGGCGCGGCCGGTGACCTCCAGCGCGGTGGACAGCTCCACGGTCGCCGAGCCGCCCGCGTCGGTGGCCGAGCTGATCGCGGTGACCCCCTGCAGCGCGCTGATGATCCCGGCGTCCTGCTCGGCCTGGGTGGGACCGGCGATCAGGTCGGCGACGAGCTGCTGCGCGTCGGGCCGGGTGGGCACCTTGCGCTCGACCGCGACCAGCAGGCCGTCGTGGACCAGGAACAGCCGCTCGACGACGGTGCCGGTCGCGGTCACGGCCGGGGCCGGGCTGCGCCGAACGGCGGGGGCGGTCTGCTCCATGACCCGGGCGGTGTCCTCGGCGGGCACCCCGCAGCCGGACAGGCCCCCCAGCAGCAGGAAGCCCCCGGCCAGGGCGGCGACGGCGCGGATCATGCGTCCTCCCGCGGCAGTACGACTCGGAACCGGGCCCCGCCGCCGGGCCGGTCCAGCACCTGCACCGTGCCGCCGTGCGCCGACACGTGCTGGGCGACCAGCGCCAGGCCCAGGCCGGTGCCCTCGGTGTTGCCGCGTGCCCCGGCCGAGCGGCCGCGCACGAACCGGTCGAAGATCGCGTCGCGGTCGGCGGGGCTGACGCCGGGGCCCTCGTCATCGACCTCCAGCACGTGCCCGCCGGGGTCCCGCCCGACCCGTACGGCGACCGCGCCGCCGCCGTGCGCCTGCGCGTTGTCGACGAGGTTGGCCAGCACCTGCTCGACGCGCCGCCGGTCCACCTGCCACAGCGCGCCCGCGTCCGGCGCGACCACCACCAGCTCGGCGGGCAGGCCGCGGCTGCGGCAGACCTGCCGGGCCAGCGCGGCGATGTCGGTCGCGGCCACGTCGGCGGGCTGGTCGCTGCGGGCCAGTTCGAGCAGGTCGGTGACGAGTTCCTGGAACCGGTCGACCTCCTCGACGAGCAGCCGCGCGGCCAGCCCGGTGCGCTCGTCGTAGTTCGCGCTGCGCCGCTGCAGCACGCTGGCGGCCGACGACAGCGTCTGCAGCGGCGAGCGCAGCTCGTGGCTCACGTCGGCGGCGAAGCGCCGGTCGCGCTCCATCCGGGCGGAGAGCTGGTCCACCATGCGGTTGAACGAGGCGGCGAGCCGGGCCAGGTCCGGTTCGGTCTCCGGGTCGAGGCGGGCGCTGAGCCGGCCGTCGGCGATGTCGCGGGCGGCGTCGGCCACCGTGCTCAGCGGGCGCAGCACGCGGCGGCTGGCGTACCAGCCCAGCAGCGCGCCCGCTCCGGCGGTGCCCGCGGCGGCCAGGGTGAGCACCAGCGCCAGCGCCTTCAGCGAGCGGTCCAGCTCGTGCAGGTAGTCGACCTCGTAGAGGGCCGTGGACGGGCCGAGCGGCACCCCGAACACCATGGCCGGGCGGTCGTTGATGCGCACCCGCTGCACCCCGGGCTCGCCCCGCTCGACGAGTGCGACCAGGCTGTCCGGCAGGTTGCGGGCCAGTCCGGAGTCGACCGTGCGGGAGTAGGGCACGCCCTCGCGCAGCAGCAGCGCCCGCCGGTTCGCGCCGGTGTCCAGCGAGCGCAGCACCTCCAGCTCGTCCGGATCGTCGCCGCTGAGACCGGCCCGCACGATGCCGGCGTCGGACAGGACCGCACGCCCGGCGCTGCGCTCCCGCTCGTCGAGCAGGTAGCGCTCGGTGACCTGGTACGACAGCAGCGCCATCGCCGCGGACACCAGCAGCGCCCCGACGGCGAAGCCCGCGGTGACCCGGGTGCGCAGGCCGGGGCGCCTCATCGCGGCATCTTGTAGCCGAGACCGCGTACGGTCACCAGCCGCTGCGGGCTGCCCGGGTTGTCCTCGATCTTCTGGCGCAGCCGTCCCACGTGCACGTCGACCAGGCGCTCGTCGCCGAAGTCGTACTCCCAGACGCGCTGCAGCAGCTGCTGGCGCGACAGCACCTGCCCGGCGTGCTCGGCCAGCTCGCTCAGCAGCCGGAACTCGGTGCGGGTCAGCGTCAGCTGCTCGCCGCGCAGCAGCACCTCGCCGGCCAGCGGCCGCACCTCCAGCTCGCCCAGCACCAGCTCGGCCGGCTGGGCGGCGGGCAGCGGCCGGGCCCGGCGGCGCAGCGCCCGCAGCCGCGCCGTCAGCTCCTTCGTCGCGGCGGGCTTGACCAGGTAGTCGTCGGCGCCCGCCTCCAGCGCCGCGACGATGTCGTGGGTGTCGTCGCGGGCGCTGATGACGACCACCGGCACGTCGTCGGTGCGGCGCAGCTCCCGGATGCACTGGAAGCCGTCGATACCGGGCAGCATCAGGTCGACCAGCACCGTGTCGGCCGGCTCGCGGCGCTGGCTGAGCAGGCCCTCCTCGGCCGTGGCCGCGGAGCGCACGACGTAGCCCTCGTCCTCCAGGGCCAGGGTCAGCGCCAGCCGGATCCGGTCGTCGTCCTCGATCACCAGTACCTCGAACACCGCGGCATCATGCCGCACCCCGGCCGGAGGTAAACAGGCCTGATCAGGCGTTCTTGGGGTTTGTCACAGAACTGTCATGCGTCCGCGAGGTTTTCGCCACACCGCGCCGCGATCGTTTGCCGCACCGTGACCGCAGGAGGTGGACGTGCCGTTTACGCACCGTGACATGCCGCGAAAGGGCTGCTCCGGCCGGAGGAGCCGGTGACCGCCGCGCTCCGGCTGCGCCTCTACTCCACCGCGCTCGGCCTCTACCTGACCGCGGGCGGGCGGCTCGACACGGCCAGCGCGCACCGGCTCACCACGACGATCGACCTGGCGCTGCGCCGGCTGCGCCCGTCCCGGCTGGTGCTCGACCTGCGCGACGTCGACCACATTGACGCCGCCGGGGTGGCCACCCTGATCGCGTGCCGCCGCGACGTCCGCGCGCGGGGCGCCGAGCTGCGCATCACCCAGCCGAGCGCCTGCGTACGGGCCACCGTGCGCGCCTGCGGCGCCGACGACCTGCTCGCGCCCGCCCCGGGGACCCGGCCGCAGCTGCCGCCCGCCGCCGCGCTGCGCCGCAGCCACCGCCCCGGACGGCACTGCCTGCGGCCGCCGCGGCTGGGCCGGCTGTCACTGTCGAGGCGGCCGCACCGGTGAACGCCTGTCACACAACTGTCACGGTTCCGCGGGGTGATCGCCGTACCCCCGCGGAAGGCTCGGTCCCGGCGGTGAGGGAGGCGGCAGTGGACGAGGCTCAGGCGGTGCCGGTGGTGCCGCTGGTCGAGGTGCGGGTGAACGGCGATCTGAATGCCCAGTCCGCCCCGGGCGTCAACGACATGCTGGAGGAGGCGCTCGCGCTGCACCCGCGCCGGCTGGTCATCGACCTGGCCGGCTGCGAGATGATCGACGCCGCGGGCATCCTGCTGCTGCTGGACACGCACCGGCGGGCGATGCGCGACGGCGGCTCGGTGGCGCTGCGCTCGCCGTCCGCCCGCGCCCAGCGCAACCTGCGGCTGGCCAAGGTCGACCGGGTGCTGCAGGTCATCGGCGCCGACGGCACGCTCACCCTGGGCGGCACCCAGCAGGCCGCGCTGTGAGCCGGGACCGCCGGGCGGGCCGCCGTGGCTGAGGACCTCCAGCTGCGGCTGGCCGGGCGCCCGAGCCCGGTGCAGCTCACCGCCGCCGGTGCGCTGCACGCCGACAACGCCCACCGGCTGCCGAAGTTCCTGGTCTCGCTGCTGCGTACGCGCCGGGTCGGCGCGGTGCGGCTGGACCTGCGGGCGGTGCGCCGCATCGACGACGTGGGCGTTGCCGCGGTGGTGCTGTGCGGGCGCGAGGCGGCCCGGCGCGGCATCCCGTTCACCCTGGACGGCTGCTCCCGAGTGGTGGCCGCGTCGCTGCGCGCATACGGCGCCGGGCATCTGCTGCCCGCCCGTCCGCGGCGCGGCATGCCACTGCGCGCGCCGCACACCGGGACCGTGTGCCCCGGCGCCGCGCCGGACGGCCGGCGCCTCCCCCCGGCGCCGGCCGTCCCCTTCGGACGGTCGTGGCTTCAGTGGCCGTGCCGGTGGCGGTAGCCGTCGCGTGGCGTGCGGTAGGGCGGTGACATCAGCGCCACGGAGCTGACGGCGACGCTGACGAGCAGCAGGATCGTGACGAGCAGGTTGATGATCATGTGGCCTCCCCCGGGCCGTGACCTTTCCTCCACGGTCACGCCCGACGCCGCCCCTGGTCAACCTCAGCTTTCTCACCCGTCACACACAGGAAGCTCACAGGTCAGGTGGCTAGCCTGGCGCTCCGAGGGGAGTACTTCGGCAAGTTCGCTCCGGACAGTACGGGCTGGTCATCCAGCCCCCGGATCGGCGCCCGCAGGCGGGTGAAGGAGACCTCAGACCGAAACGTCTGGGAGACCTCATGTCCGCGTCCGTCCTCGCCGCCCCGCTGCAGTCGATCGCCACGCCGACGCTGTGGGCGGTCACCATCGGCGTACTGCTGTTGCTGCTCGCCGTCGACTTCGTCGTCACCCGCCGCCCGCACGAGGTCGGCATGCGCGAGGCCGTCGGCTGGAGCGTCTTCTACCTCGCCCTGCCCGCCGTGTTCGGGCTGTTCGTGTGGTGGACCTACGGCTCCACGCCGGGCGTGGAGTTCTTCACCGGATACGTGGTCGAGAAGTCCCTGTCCGTGGACAACCTGTTCGTCTTCATGCTGCTGCTGTCGGCGTTCGCGGTGCCCGCCGCGCTGCGCCAGCGGGTGCTGCTGTACGGCATCGTCGGCGCGCTGGTGCTGCGCGCGATCTTCATCGCGGCGGGCGCCGCCGTGCTGCAGACCGGCACCTGGGCGTTCCTGCTGTTCGGCGCGGTGCTGCTGGTGACCGCGGTGAAGGTGATGCGCGACGCGACCCGCGACGAGGAGCACCACGTCAACATCGGCGACCTGCGCAGCGTACGCCTGCTGCGCCGCCTGATGCCGGTGACCGAGCAGTACCACGGCTCGAAGCTGACCGTGCGCCTGGACGGCGTGCGGACGCTGACGCCGATGGCGCTGGTCGTCGCCGCCGTGTTCATGACCGACGTGGTGTTCGCGGTCGACTCCGTCCCGGCCGTGTACGGCGTCACCGAGGACCCGTACCTGGTCTTCGCGACCAACGCGTTCGCCCTGCTCGGCCTGCGCGCGCTGTACTTCGTGCTGCACAACGCCCTGGGCGCGCTGCGCTACCTCAACCACGGCCTCGCGCTGATCCTCGCCTTCATCGGCGTCAAGCTGGTGCTGCACTGGGCGCACACGGTGTGGCCCGCGGTGCCGGACGTGCCGACCCTGCTATCGCTGGGCGTCATCCTGGGCGTGCTGACCGTCGTGATCGTGGCCAGCGTGCTCGCCAACCGGCGGGACCGCCGCAGCGCCCTCGCCGCCGAGGCCGCGCTCGCCGTGGACGGATCCCGCGGGGACACCGTCAGCCGCACCGGAGCCTGATCAGGGCTGCCGCCGGTCCGGGCGCCGCCACGCCAGGCGCGCCCGGACCGCCCGCGCGGCCGGGAGTCGGCTGGTAGACAGTTGCCGTTGTCGATACCGGCTACCGTGCGCGTCGTGACCGTCCTCATGATGTTCGCTGCCTGCTACGGCGTATGGCAGCTCACGATGCTCGCCTCGGCGACGCGCACGGTACGGATGCCGCTGCTGATCCTCGGCGTGGTGACCGGCCTCTACGGGGCCGGCATGCTCGCCCTGGGCCTGCAGCTGGCCTACACCCGCGGCGTGGCCGCGCTCACCGGCGACTCCGTGGCCGAGATCGTCCGGACGGCCAGCTACACCACGGACCCGCTCATCGAGGAGCTGGCCAAGGTGGCGCCGTTCGCCCTGCTCGCGCTGCTGCACCGCAAGGTGCGCGCGCAGTGGGGCCTCACCGACTTCCTGCTGCTCGGCGCGGCGAGCGGGGCCGGGTTCGCGCTCGTCGAGCAGCTCCTGCGGCACGCCGGCGAGGCCGCGAACGCGGGCGCGGGCGGGCCGGTCCAGGGCTGGACGATCATGCGGGGCTTCAGCTTCCTCCAGGTCTGGGGCCTGCCCGACCTGCTGACCTCGTGGCTGCCGACCCCGGTGTCCTACCTCGACGCGTTCGGCACCGACACGCCCAGCCCGGACACCAACCTGCACCTGGTGTGGAGCGCGCTGGCCGGGCTCGGGCTCGGCCTGCTGATCCGGGGCAGCGCGCTGCAGCGCCTGGCCGGGGCGGCGCTGATCGTGTTCCCGTGGCTGGACCACGCCGCGTTCAACCACGACGTGGTCAACCCCGAGGAGGGCGGGTTCATCGGCGTGGTCGCCGGGCCGCTGGCCTTCCTGCGGCACGCGCTGTGGCTGTACCCGCTGATCGCGCTGGGCGCCGCGACGTTCCTGGACCGGCGTACGCTGCTCGCGGCCAAGCGCGCCTGGCCGGACACGCTCACCGAGCCGGAGCGGGCCGGGCGTCCCGCGTTCGCGGCGCTGAGCGGGTTCGCGTTCGCCGGGCTGCCGTGGACGCCGTACCCGGCCTGGGTGTACGTGCTGACCCGGCGCGCCGCGCTGTACGGCCACGGCCGGACCGGCGAGGACGACCCGATGCGGCGCGCCGTCGCCGAGGCCACCACCGCCCTCGACGAGTCCCGCAGCGCCGAGGCGTGGCGCGGGGCCGGGCTGCGCCGCCGCGCGGGGGTGACGCCGCCGCGCGGGCTGAAGGCGTACCTGCCGCTGCTGCTCTGGCTCGTGCTGCTGGTGCCCGCGGTGCTGTACTTCCTGCCCGGCGGCCTGCCCACCTTCTCCGGGGTGCAGGAGCTGCTCGGCTCGTCGTTCGTCTTCCCGCTGGTGATGGCTGGTGCGGTGGCGGGGCTGATCTGGCTCGGCTGGCAGCTGGTGGTCATCGTCCGGCGGCTGCGGCCGTTGCTGGCCGTGCCGGCCGCGTACGGCGCCGTCACCGCCGAGCTGCGCCTGCTCACCGGCCTCGGCAGCCTCACCGCCGCGGCGAGCAGCCTGCTGTTGGGCCTGGCCGCGGGCGGCTCGGCCGACCGGCCGATCCTGCCGGCGCACATCCTCGACGCCATCAGCAACACGCTGTTCATCGCGTCGCTGCTGCTGGCCATGCTCGCCATGGTGTGGTTCCCGCCGTTCGGCATGGCCGCGCTGGCCGGGGGCGGGTTCGAGATCGTCATGACCGCCGCGGCGGGCAAGTTCCTGGCCACGCTGGGCGCGGCGGGCGCGATGGCGATCCTGGCGATGATGATGGGCGGCAGTGGCAGCGGGGGCCGGGGCGACGACTACTGGGAGGAGAAGTACGGCCAGGACGATCCGCCGCCGCGCCGGGAGCGCATCAGCGACGCCAACAAGGCCGAGCTGGAGGACTCCGGCTGGCTCAAGAACAAGATCAAGGACCCGCAGACGCGCCGCGACTTCATGAAGTGGCTGGAGCAGGGACACAAGCAGGGTGAGGCGCACGAGCACCTGCGCCCCGGCTCGCCGGAGGCCGAGGCCAAGCTCGCGGAGTTCCTCGCCGAGATGCTCTGACCGGAGAGTTAAGAAGGGCACCTTCTTCTACGCATAGCGTTAAGAAGGTGCCCTTCCTTTTAGGAGAGGGGTTGCCACCAGGGGTCGAGGGTGGGTGGGGTGTCGACGTCGACGCGCTCGCCGGGGCGGGGGACGGCGAGGGGGACGTCGTGGGCCTTGCACTCGGCCCAGACGCGGTCGACGGGTTCGGACCAGGCGTGCAGGGCCAGGTTGAAGGTGGCCCAGTGGACGGGGATGAGGAGGTTGCCGCGCAGGTCGAGGTGTGCGGCCACGGCTTCCTCGGGGAACATGTGGATCTCGGGCCAGCCCTTGTCGTAGGCGCCGATCTGCATGAGGGTGGCGTCGAAGGGGCCGTGGCGCTCGCCGATCGCGGCGTAGCCGTCGAAGTAGCCGGAATCGCCGGTGTAGAAGACCCGGCGGTGCTCGCCCGCGACCACCCAGGAGCTCCACAGGGTGCCGTTGCGGCGCAGCGTACGGCCGGAGAAGTGGCGGGCCTCGGTGGCGGTGAGGGTCAGCCCGGCGACATCGGCGCTCTCCTCCCAGTCCAGCTCGATGATGCGGGACTCGGGCACGCCCCAGCGGGCCAGGTGCGCGCCCACGCCCAGCGGCACCAGGAACGGTGCTTGCTGGCTGCGGTTGAGCGCCTGGATGGTGGGCATGTCGAGGTGGTCGTAGTGGTCGTGGGAGATGACGATCGCGTCGAGCCGGGGCACGTCGGCCAGCGCGACGGGCATCGCGTGCAGCCGCTTCGGGCCGACGCCCGGGGTCGGCGAGCACCGGTCGCTCCACACCGGGTCGAGCAGCACCCGCCTGCCCTCGATCTCGACGAGCACGGTGGCGTGGCCGTACCAGGTCAGGTGCAGGCCGGACGCGGCGGTGGCGGCGGGCGGCTCGGTGACCAGCGGCACCGGGCCGGACGGCCGCCGCTTCTCGCCACCGGTGAGGAACTCGCGGACCGACGGGCGGCTGTCCCCGCCGACCATGGTTCGGGTCTGCATCGTGTTGTGGAAGGCGCCGTCGCGGTAGTGCGGCGAGCGCCGCACGCGCTCCGCGCGGGCTCCGGTGGGCTGGGCGCCCAGGGCGGCGAGGATGGTCATCGAATCGTCCTAAACGGTCGGTGGGTTCAGACTGGGTACGTGACGCCGGTGAGCTGGAGCGACTCCTGCCACAGGCGGCGCTGGGCGAGCTTGTCGTGCGAGCGGGCGGACGAGGCGACGCGGCGCGGATGGCCCTTGACCTCGCCGAGCCCGTCGGGGCCGTAGTACTCGCCGCCGCGCACGTCCAGGTCCGTGGCGGCGCGCAGGGTGGGCAGCGCGCCCTGCGCGGCACTCTGGCTGAGCAGCGGGCCGACGATCGGGAACAGAGCCCGGATCAGCGGCGGCGAGTTGCGGACCAGCTCGGTGGCCGAGCCGCCGGGGTGCGCCGCGACGGCTGCCGTGTCCACCCCCGCGACCTCCAGGCGGCGCTGCAGCTCGTACGTGAACATCAGGTTGGCCAGCTTCGACTGCGCGTAGGCGCGGTGGCGGCCGTACCCGCGCTCGGACTGGAGGTCGTCGAAGTCGATCCGGCCGCTGCGGTGGCCGATGCTGCTGACGGTGACCACGCGGGAGCCCGCCACGGGCAGCAGCCGGTCCAGCACCAGCCCGGTGAAGGCGAAATGGCCCAGGTGGTTGGTGCCGAACTGCAGCTCGAACCCGTCGGCGGTGGTGCTGCGCGGCGGCCACATCACGCCCGCATTGTTCACCAGCAGGTCCACCTCGGGGTGGCGTTCGCGCAGCTCGGCGGCGGCGGCGCGGACGGAGGCGAGGTCGGACAGGTCCAGCGCGAGCGTCTGCACCCGCGCGCCGGGCGCGGCGGCCTCGATGCGGGCCACGGCGTCGGCGGCCCGGCGCGGGTCGCGGCAGGCGAGCACCACGGTCGCGCCGTGGGCGGCGAGCACCTGGGCGGTCTCGTAGCCGAGGCCGGTGTTGGCGCCGGTGATCACGGCGACCCGGCCGGTCTGGTCGGGCACATCGGCCGCGGTCCAGCGGCGGGCCCTGGTGGCTGTCGGGGTCATCGGCGGAACTCCTCGGGCATATAATCGGAACGTGCGCCCCACTTACTATACGGAACGTTCGCTCCGGTTAGCCAGTGACCCAGGTCTCCCCGTCCGGGTGACGCCGTGAGCGACCGTTCCGGCACGGTGGAGCCCGTGAAGCCGCTGCGCGCCGACGCCCGCCGCAACCGCGCCAAGGTGCTCCAGGTCGCCTACGAGGTGTTCGCCGCGGAAGGGCTGGGCGTGCCCATCGACGAGATCGCGCGCCGGGCCGGGGTCGGCGCGGGCACGGTCTACCGCCACTTCCCCACCAAGGAGGCCCTCTACCGGGCGATCGTGGTGGACCGGGTCGAGCACCTGGTGGCCACCGCCCGCGAGCTGGCCGCCACACAAGCCCCCGGCGAGGCCTTCTACGCCTTCTTCGACCTGATGACCACCGAGGGCGCCACCGACAAGGGCCTGGCCGACGCGCTGGCCGGAGAGGGCATCGACCTGGGCGACGTGATGCCCGAGCACGAGCGCGCGTTCAAGGACGCGCTGGGCCAGCTGCTGAGACTCGCCCAGGCCGCCGGGACGGTGCGGCCCGACGTCACCGTCGCCGACGTCAAGACGCTCATGGTCGGCTGCCAGGCGATGCAGCGCTACGGCGGGGACGCCGCCCCGGAGCGCGTGCTCGGCGTGGTGCGCGAGGGCCTGCGCCCCTGAACCACGGCGAGCCGCCTGCCCGAGCGCCCGCGGCACGGCACGATGGGCACGTGGACGCAGCATCGCCCAGGATCGTGGTGGTAACCGGAGCCAACCGGGGCATCGGCCGGGAGGTCGTCCGGCAGCTCTACGCCCGCGGCGACACCGTCGTGCTCGGCTCCCGCGACCACACCAAGGGCGCCCAGGCCGCCGAGGAGATCACCGCCGGGCAGGACGGCGGGCAGCTGCTCGCGCTGCACATGGACGTCACCGACCCGGCCGTCCTGCGCTCGGCCGCGGCCACCGTCGGGGAGCGGTTCGGCCGGGTCGACGTACTGGTCAACAACGCCGCGATCCTCTACGACACCTGGCAGTCGGCCGTCACCGCCGACCTGGACACGGTGCGCGCGGCGCTGGAGACCAACCTGCTCGGCGCCTGGCAGACCACCCTGGCGCTGCTGCCGCTGCTGCGCGTGGGGCAGCGCCCGCGCATCGTCAACGTGTCCAGCGAGGCCGGGTCGCTGGAGACCATGGGCACGGGCGCGCCCGCGTACGCCGTGTCGAAGACCGCGCTCAACGCGCTGACCCGCCAGCTCGCCGTCGAGCTTTCCACCAGCGGCATCCTGGTCAACGCGGTCTGTCCGGGGTGGATCGCCACGGACATGGGCGGGCCGGGCGGGCGCCCGGTCGCCGAGGGCGCGGCGAGCGTGCTGTGGGCGGCCGACCTGCCCGAGAACGGCCCGACCGGCGGCTTCTTCCGGCACGGCGTGCCGCTGCCGTGGTGACGACAGGTGCCGGGGAGGCGCGCCCCGCCGAGTTCACCGCGGCGGTGCGCGCCTTCCTCGGCAGGGTCACTTCCCGTACGTGACGTAGTCCTGGTCGTCGTCCGGCGGGCTGCCCAGCGAGCAGATCTTGCCGTACTTGGCCAGCACCAGGCGGCCGTCACGGGCGTCGGACTCGTCGTCGAACACGTGCAGCACGTGGTCGTCGTCCTTGACCCGCCAGCCGTGCCCGCTGCCCATGTCGTTGACCTGGAGGTTGCCGCGGTCGTACGACGAGCAGGCCTCGTCCTCGCCGGGGATGGTGGTGCGCTTGCCGGACGAGTCGCGCCAGTAGTCGAAGACGTAGGCGTTCTCGTCCTCGCGCCCGTTGCCGCGGCCGATGAAGCAGTGCCGCTTGTAGCGCTGGGCCAGGGCCAGACCCTGCTCGCCGATCTGCTCGCCCGGCCCGCCGTGCAGGCGGGCGACCACCTTGGACCCGTCGCGGACCTCGTGGATGCCGGCCTCGTAGTGCACCGTCAGGTTGTTCGGGTTGTAGGAGACGCAGTCGGCCGGCGACGGCCACGACGGGGCCGCCGGGGACGGCCGGGCGGAGGTGCGGGCCGGGGACGGCGCGGCCGAGGTCGCCGGGGCGGCCGACGGGCTCATCACGCTGGAGAACGTCGGCGGTGCGGTGACCGGGTCACCGCCCTTGCCGCCGCAGGCGGTGCCGGCGGCCAGCACGCAGGCCGCGATCAGGATCAGGCGAGGGGTTCGGCGCATGCCTGGATGGTAGGGGCGCGACCGCCGGATCTCAGTCGGGAAAGCGCCCGCCCGCGGTGCCGTACCCGACAGACCGGGCCGCGCCGCGGCGGCCCGGTCCGCCTGTGCTCAGCCCCGGTACTCGGCGATCTGCATGAGGTTGCCGCAGGTGTCGTCGAAGACGGCGGTGACCACCGGGCCCATCTCCGTCGGCGGCTGGGTGAACACGACGCCCAGCTTGGTGAGGCGCTCGTACTCGGCGTGCACGTCGGTGACCGCGAGGGAGTTGAACGGGATGCCGTCGGCTACCAGCGCCGCCTTGAACGGCTTGGCCGCCGGGTGGCCGTCCGGCTCCAGCACCAGCTCGACGCCGTCCGGGTCCTCGGGCGATACGACGGTGATCCAGCGGGCCTCGCCCATCGGGATGTCGTGCTTCGTCACGAAGCCGAGCACGTCGGTGTAGAAGGCCAGTGCCTTGTCCTGGTCGTCGACGAGGACGCTGGTCAGGGTGACTCTCATGGGTTCTCCTGTGGCTTGCGGAGCCACCGCTGGGCGATCTGCGCCAGCGGTGCGGTGTCCAGGGTGTGGAACTTGTAGCGGCCTTCGCGGCGGGTGCGCACCAGCCCCGCCTCCTCCAGCAGCTCGAGATGCTGCGAGATCGCCTGCCGGGAGGAGCTGATCTGATGCTGGGTGGCCAGCCGCGCGCAGATCTCGAACAGAGTCTGGTCGTCGCGCTCGGCCAGCCCGTCGAGAATGCGCCTGCGCGTAGGGTCGGCCAGCGCTTTGAAAACGTCGCCCACGTCAGCCACTATAGGCAAGTAACCACTTGCCTATCAAGCCGCCATCCCGGGGCTTATTCCGCGCTGCGGAAACGGACAGGCCGGCGGTCGCTCACCCCCGTCAGCGACCGCCGGCCTTCTACTGTCCGGGTGGACGCCGTCCCCCAACGGCATCTGTCCACCCATCCCCCTGTGCACTTCGCTCGGCGCCTCCTGACGGAATCTCTCCGCCCGGGCCGGCCCGCTGGGACCCCTGGGGCCTTCATCGAGCGTCGCGCCACTGCTGAACACGCTACGTCGGCCGACAGGGCCCCGTCCAGGGCAAACTCAAGATTTTTTCACTGAACGTAATCGAGACCTCTACGCTCCGCAGTCAGCGGGCAGGTTGTCCTCTCCGGCTGTGTACCGCACCACCGGCTGCTCAAACCTTGACGGACCAGTCCGTGTTCCCGGCCCGCCACTCCAGCCGCCCCAGGTTGACGAAACCGGCGTGGACCAGGCCGGCCACATGCCGGGGAGCCTGAGGCGATCTCGCAACGGTGTCCGAAGTGGCGGCCCGTAAGGTGATGCGCATGCCAGTCCCGCCCCTGACGCCGCCCCGGTGCGAGGCATGAGCCTGCTGCTCGAACCCCACCAGGCGCAGACCGCCCCGCCGCCCGCCCCGCCCGCGCCGTTCACCGCCTGGTGCCGCCGGGTCGCCGAGTCCCGCGCCTTCGAGATCGCGATCGTCGTCGCCATCGGCGCCAACGCCGTCCTGCTCGGCATCGAGACGTACCCGGACCTCGGCGCGGCCCGGCCCTGGCTGCAGGCCCTGGAGTGGATGTTCCGGGTCGTCTTCGTGGCCGAGATCGCGATCCGGCTGCTCAGCTACGGCAGGCGCCCGCAGGACTTCTTCCGGCACGGCTGGAACGTCTTCGACCTCGCGGTGATCGCGGCCGCGTTCGTGCCCGGCCTGCACGGCGACTCGGCCGTGCTGCGCGTGGTGCGGATCGCCCGGGTGGTGCGGCTGGTGCGCTTCTCGCCCGGCCTGCGCACCATCGTCAACGCGCTGCTGCGCAGCCTGCCCGGCGTCGGCGGCTTCCTCGCCCTGGCGATGGTCACCTTCTACGTGTACGGCATGGCGGGCTGGCTGATCTTCGCCGAGCACTACCCGGAGCAGTACGGCACCATCGGCCGGGCCGTGCTGACGCTGTTCGTGCTGCTGTCCCTGGAGACGCTGCCCGACCTCATCGAGCAGGGCCTGGCCCTGTCGCCGTGGACGCTGGTGTACTACGTCAGCTACGTGCTCATCACGGCGAACCTGCTGCTCAACATCCTGATGGCGGTCATCGTCAACTCGATGGAGGAGGCGCGGCGGCTGGACATGACCCGGGGACTGGCGCCCGACTTCGACTCCGACGGCGACGGCGAGCCGGACCACGTGGACCGGATCCTCATCACCCAGCGCCTCGACGACCTGCGGGCCGTCCTCGACGAGCTGGAGCGCGACCTGCGGATCGACCGGGACGCCCCGGCGAGCGCGCGCGACCACACCCGTACGCGGACCTAGCGGCGCCACGGCAGGGGCATGGCCGGGCGTCTATGCTGTGGCCACGATGGACACCACGCCGCAGCAGACCCGGGCCGACCTGGTCCGGCTCGTCGCCGCCGAGGCCGTGTCCAACATCGGCACCCGGATGACCTTCTTCGCCATCCCGTGGCTGGTGCTGGTCACCACCGGCGATCCGGTCAAGGTCGGCCTGGTGGCCGGGGCGGAGACGCTGACGTACGTGGTCAGCGGGGTGCTCGCCGCGCCGCTGCAGGACCGGATCGGCGCCCGGCGCACCTCCCTGTGGTCGGACGCGGGCAGCGTCGCGGTGATGGCCGCGGTCGCGCTCGCCGGGCGGCAGAGCTTCGCGCTGCTGCTGGTGCTGGTCGCGGTGCTGGGCGTGCTGCGCGCGCAGGGCGACCGGGCCAAGACGACGCTGCTGGTGCCGCTGATGGGCGCCACCGGCACCGACTACGCCCGGGTCGCCGCGGTGCGTGAGGGCGTGCTGCGCACCTCGACGCTGCTGGGCTCGTCGCTGGCCGGGGTCGCCGTGGTGGTGCTCGGGCCGATCGGCGGCATCTGGTTCGACGCGGCCACGTACGTCGTCGCGGTCGCGCTGACCGTCCCGACCCGCACGGCGGAGGCCGCCGCGCCGGAGACCCCGGCGGTGCCGTACTTCACCGCGCTGCGCGACGGGTTCACCTGGTTCCGGCGCAACCGGCTGATGCGCGCGGTGACCGGCATGCTGTTCTTCACCAACCTGTTCAACCAGGCCGCGGCCGTGGTGTTCGTGCCCCTGTGGGTGTACGCCAACATGGACGACCCGGCCGCGCTCGGCGCCGTCGCGACCGCGTACGCCGTCGGCCTGATCGCCGGGAACGCGCTGGTGGCCTGGCTGTCCCCGGTCCTGCCGCGGTATCCGATGCTGGTGGCCGGCTACCTCATCGGCGGCGTGCCGCGTTTCCTGGTGCTGGCGCTGTCCGACGACCTGCTCGTGATCGTCGCCGTGACGGTGGTGGGCGGGGTGGCCATGTCGTCGCTCAACCCGACCGTCGGCGCGATGATCTACCAGCGGACGCCGAAGGAAATGCTGGCCCGGATGGGCGGCATCATCACCGCGGTGGCGTTCGGCGGGGTGCCGCTCGGCGGGCTGCTCGCCGGATACCTGGTGCGGTTCTTCGGGCTGACCGACGCGATCCTCGTGGCGACCGGGCTCTACTTCGCGGTGACGCTGACCCCGGTGATCGGGCACCGGCTGTGGCGCGAACTCGACGACACCGCGCCCGCCCCGCCCAAACCGGGCGACGGCAGGCCGCTGCCCGCGCTGTACGGCCTGGCCGGGGCGGTCACCGGGCCACGGGTCAGCCTGCGGTACGCCGACGGCGGCTGGACCCTGCACGCCCGGCACGGCCTGCGCCGCCTGGCACGGCAGCGGCCGGTCGCACCCGGTGCCGCGGTCGGCGCGCTGACCCGGCTGGACGTGCCGCCGCTGCACGCGGCGCTGCGCGAGACCGTCACGCACGAGCGCGCCAGGGTCGCCGACCGGACCCGCACGGTGCGCACCCGAGTCGTCCACCTGGAACGCCGCCTGGCCGAACTCACCAGCGCCCTGGAACGCGGTTAGATAGGCGACGGCCGCTGGACACGGTCCGGCGAGCGCACCGAAGATGTTCAACATGACCGATGTGACATGGGATTCGCCCGTCCGCGCCAGACCGTCACATCTGGTGGAACTGCCGCTCAGCCCGCTGCAGGCCCGCTGGTGGTTCCTGTGCACCAGCTATCCCGGCGGCATGTCGCCGCTGGTGGACCTCGTGCACCGGCTGCGCGGACCGCTGGACGCCGGCGCCTGGGCGCGCGCGGTCGACGCGGTGGTGAACCGGCACGAGATCCTGCGCACCCTGTTCGCCTCCCGGCCCGGCGGTCCCGTTCAGCTCGTCGGCCCGCCCGACGGCATCCGCATGGAGGTCATCGACCTGCGGGACCTGCCCGCCGGCCGGCGCGAGGAGCGGGCCCGCGAGCTGCTCGACGAGCGCCGCCGCCTGACCCTGGATCTGGAGACCGGGCCGCTGGTGCACACGTCGCTGCTGCGGCTGGCCGACGACGACCACGTGTGGCGGATGACGATCCACCACATCCTGGCCGACGGCGCCTCGCTGGCCGTCATCGACCGCGAGCTGACCGCGCTCTACCCCGTGCTGGCCGCGGGCCGCGAACCCGACCTGCCCGCCCCGGCCGTGCAGTACGGCGACTACGCGGTGTGGCAGGCGCACGCCGACACCGAGCAGGCCGATGAGGATCGCGCCTACTGGCGCGAGCAGCTCGCCGGGCTGGTGCCGCTGGAGCTGGTCGAGGCGCTGCCCCGGCCCGCCGCCAAGGGCGCGCCCGCCGCCGAGGTCACCCGGACGCTGGACGCGGAGCTGACCCGGCGGATCGAGGAGCTGGCCCGTGGCGCGCGCGGCACCCGGTTCATGGTGCTGCTCGCGGCCCTGCACGTGCTGCTGGCGCAGGCGAGCGGGCAGGACGGCTTCGCGATCGGCATCCCGGTGGCCGGGGCCGGGCGGGCCCGTCCCGAGCTGGCCGGGATCGTCGGCCTGTTCAACAACGCGCTGGCGCTGCGCGGCGACCTGTCCGGCGATCCGCCGTTCGGCGAGCTGCTGGCCCGCACCCGGGAGACGGTGCTCGACGCGCTGGACCACCAGGAGCTGCCCTGGGGCCAGGTGGTCGCGCTGCTCGACGAACCCGCCGACCCCGGCCGGGCGCAGGGTTTCCAGGCCATGTTCCTGCACGACGAGGTCGAGCCGGCGGCCCGCCTGGTCCTGCCCGGCCTGCGGGTGGAGGGCTTCCCGCTGGGCATCCCCCGCGTGCTGCACGACCTGATGGTGTACGCCGGGCCGAGCCCCGAGGGCCTGTCCCTGAAGTTCGTCTACGACACCGGAGTGCTGGCCGAACCCACCGTGACCGCCCTGGCCGCCACCTACGAGCACCTGCTGCGCACCGCCGTCGAGGACCCCGGCCTCCGCCTGTCCGAGCTGGGCAAGCAGCGCTGACCTCGGGATCGAGGCTCCCGCCAGGCCTGCCTGGCCGCAGGCGGGAGCCTCGATCAGCGGTGGATCAGGGACGGTCGGCGGGCAGGCGCTGCTCGATGGTCTTGGCCATCGCGGACAGGGTCGGCGCGTCGAAGATCTGGCGCATCGAGAGCCGGACCCCGTAGGCCGCCCGGACTTGGGCGACGAGCTGCACGGCCGTCAGCGACGTGCCGCCCACGGCGAAGAAGTCGTCGTCAGGCCCGAGGTGCTCGATGCCGAGCAGCGCCGTCCATACGGCCGCCAGCCCTACGGCCGGGCCCGGCGAGGTTGCCTGCCCGGCGAGCTGATCCGGCGGGGCCTCGTGCCTGGCGACCTGGGCGGCCGCAGCGCCTTCCGCCGAGTTGCCGGTCGCCGCAGCGGCCGCCACGGGCGGATCGGGGTCGATCCAGTGCCGGCTCCGCTCGTAGGGGTAGCCGGGCAGCGGCACCCGGCGGCCCGTGCCGCCGACGGTGACCGGCAGGCCCTGCACCCACAGCCGCCCGGCGGCGGTGTAGCAGGTCGTGACGGCGTCGGCGGGTTCACCGGCGGCGGGCAGGCTGTGCAGCGGCGCGGGTGAGCCCTTGGGCAACTGCATCTGCGCCAGCCCGGCCAGCTGCCGCCCCGGCCCGCACTCCAGGAACTGGGTCGCGCCACCGGCCAGCGCCACCGCGACCGCAGGTCCGAACAGGACCGGCTCACCCAGCAGCCCGGCCCAGTGAGCCGGATCGGTCGCGTCGGACGGGGTCACCGGCTGCCCGGTGCGGCAGGACAGGTAGGGCTGCGCCGGGGCGGACGGGTGGGCCGCCGCCACCGCCACCGCCAGCTCGTCCAGCATGGCGGCGGTGACGGCGCCGCGCTCGGGCAGGTCCGCGCGCAGCCGCCGGGCCTGGATCGGGCGTCCCGTCGCCGGATCGGTGAGCGGCTGCGCGAACACCTCGGCCGGCGCGGTGACGACGCTGCTCGCCGGGCCGTTGACCGCCACGACCGCCGCCTCCGGCGGCAGCAGCCCGGCCAGCGTCGCCGCGCTCGCCGACACGGTGAATGCGGGAGTCGTCGGCAGTCTCTCCTGCAGCCGCCCGTGCAGCTCGACCAGGCGCAGCGCGGCAGGCAGGGTGAACACCCCGGCCAGGGTCGCGGCGGCGTACTCGCCGGTGCCGTGGCCGAGCATGGTGGCCGGGCGCAGGCCCCACGAGCGCCAGAGCAGCGCCGTGGCGTAGCCGAGCGCGAACGAGCCCGGCAGTGGGTCGGCGAGCAGGTCCGGCACGGTCCGGCCCAGCGCGGCCGCGCAGCGGTCGACCGCCTCGGCGAACACCGGCTCGGCGGGGTGAAGGCCGGGATCCACGGGTGGGACGGCCTGGTCGCCGAAGAGCAGCACGACCCGGGGCACGGTGACCGTGGCCGGGGCCGTGAGCAGCCGCTGCGGGGTACGCAGCGCGGTCACCGCGTCTGCCGCGCCGGTCGCGACGACCGCGGCGCGGTGCGGGTGCTCGGCGCGACCGGCCCGAAGAGTGAACGCGACGTCCGCCAGGTCCGGTGCGCCGGCGGCCGCAAGGTGGTCGGCGAGCCGTGCCACAGCCGCGTCCCGGGCCGCGGCGGATCGGGCCGAGAGCACCAGCAACTGTGCGCGCGGTGTGCATCCCAGGGGTTGCGGAGGCAACTTCTGGGATGCCTCCCGCGGCACGCCTGACATGGCGCCGGGCGGTTGCGCCACGGCGCCGTCCCGGGGCGCGTCGTCGTGCCGGGCGGGTGGCTGTTGGAGGACGACGTGCGCGTTGGTGCCGCCGATGCCGAACGAGCTGACCGCGGCGCGGCGCGGCGCGTCCCCGGCGTCCCAGGTCGCGAGGGTGGCGTTGACGTAGAACGGGCTCGCCGTGAAGTCGATCGCCGGGTTGGGCGCGGTGTAGCCCAGGCTGGCCGGGATCAGGCCGTGTTCCAGGGCGAGCGCGGTCTTGATGAGCCCGACGACGCCCGCGCCCTGGCTCAGGTGGCCGATGTTCGACTTGACCGAGCCGATGGCGCACCACTGCCGATCAGCGCGACCACGCCCGTACACACTGGTCAGGGCCTCGACCTCGATGGGGTCGCCGAGCGCGCTGCCGGTGGCCGACGCCTCGACGTAGGTGACCGTACGCGGGTCGACGCCTGCCGTGGCCAGCGCGTTCGCGATCACGGCGGCCTGGCCCGCGACCCCGGAGGCGGTGAAGCCGACCTTGGCGGCGCCGTCGTTGTTGACCGCGTTGCCGAGCACCACCGCGTGCACGTGATCGCCGTCGGCGAGCGCGTCGCCGAGCCGTTTGAGCAGCACCACTCCCCCGCCGCTGCCCGCGACGACGCCGGTGGCGGCCGCGTCGAAGGGACGGCAGCGGCCGTCGGCGGAGTCGGCGGCGCCCTCGCGGTGCAGGTAGCCGTGGTCGGCGGGCAGCTCGATGCTGACGCCCCCGGCCAGCGCCATGTCGCACTCGCCTGCGCGCAGCGCCTCCGCGGCCGTGTGCACCGCGACCAGCGACGTCGAGCAGGCCGTGTACACCCCGACACTGGGGCCGCGCAGGTTCAGGTGGTACGAGACCAGGGTGGTGAACGTGTCGGCGTGGTTGCCGTTGCCGATCGTGGTGTGGTCGGTGACCGCCATGATCGCCCGGTTGGCGTGGATGTGCCGCCACCGGTAGTTCTCCATGCCGCGCCCGCCGTACACGCCGATGTCGCCCGGGTGGCGGGCCGGGTCCCAGCCCGCGTGCTCCAGCGCGGCGTGGCACAGCTCCAGGAACAGCCGGTGCTGCGGATCGGCCAGCGCCGCCTCGCGCGGCGTCATGCCGAACAGCCCCGCGTCGAAGTCCTCCAGGCCGTCGAGCAGGTACGCCACCGGCACGTAGTCCGGGTCGTCGGCCTGCTCCGCCGGGACGCCCGCGCGCAGCAGGCGCTCCCGGCTCAGCTCGGTGCGCGCGTCGCGCCCGGCGACCAGGTTCTCCCAGAACCGGCCGAGGTCGGGCGCGCCCGGCACCCGGCAGGCCATTCCGATGATCGCGATCGGCTCGACGCCGTCGTCCGGCTCGTTCACAGTTCCTCCCCTGCCACGCCGGGCCGCTGCCGGGTCCGGGCACGCCGTGCCGCCCCCCGGCGCAGGGCCAGCTCCACCGCGTCGTCCGTGCCGTCGGCGCCCTGCCCGGCACCGTCGAGGTGGGCGGCCAGCGCCCGCACCGTCGGATACCGGAACAGGTCGACCACGCGAAGCTTCCGGCCCAGCAGCCGGTTGAGCCGCTGCTGCACGGTCGCCATCGCCAGCGAGCCGCCGCCGGAGTCGAAGAAGTTGTCGGTGACCCCGACCGCGTCCCGGCCCAGCACCTCGCACCAGACCGCGGCCACCGCCCGCTCCGTCGCCGTCTCGGGCGGCCGGCTGACCACCGCCTCCGCCTTGACCGGCCGGACCCGGGCCCTGGGCGTCGCCGCCCGCGCGCCCCGGATCGGCTCCCGCACCAGCTCCGCCGCGGACAGCTCGCCGTCGGCCGTGCCGCGGACGATGACCTCGCGCAGCGCGTCCAGGAACCCGTCCATCGTGGACCGGTCGTACAGGTCGCTGTTGTAGACGACCTCCAGGCGCATGCGCCCGTCGCGCTCGACGCCGTACAGCGTCAGGTCGAACGCGGAGCCGGGGGCGGGCACCGGCACCGGCTCGGCGGTCAGCCCGGCCAGCTCCAGCCGGGGCGCGGCGAAGTTGAAGACGTTGAACAGCACCTGGACCAGCGGGCTGCGCACGGTCTGGCCGCCCAGCCCGAACGCCTGCACGATGCGCTCCAGCGGCGCCTCCGGGTGCGCCAGCGCCGCGATCAGCTCGTCCCGCGCGGCGCGTACGTGCTCGGCGAAGCCGCGCCCCGGCTCGGCACGCAGCCGCAGCGGCATGATGTCGATGAAGAACCCGACCATGTCCTCGAAGTCGGGGTGGCGGCGGTCCACCGCGGGCGTGCCGACGACCAGCTCGTCCTGCCCGGCCCGGCCCGCCAGCACCAGCCCGAACGCGGCCAGCAGCACGGCCGACGGGGTCGCGCCCAGGCTCCGCGCGAAGCGGTGCAGGCCGGCGGTGGCGGGCTCGTCGAGCCAGCAGCCCGCATAGCCGCCCGCGTAGGTCTGCTCGGCCGGGCGGGGCCGGTCGCCGGGCACCTCCAGCACGGTCGGCACGCCGTCCAGGTGGGACGTCCACCAGTCCAGGTCGCCGTCCGCACGCCGGGTGCGCCGCTCGTCGCGCCAGGCGACGTAGTCGGCGTAGGTCGCGGGCAATGGCGGCAGCGCGGCCGGGTCGGCGTACGCGACGGCGAGGTCGGCGTACAGCAGGGACTGGGACCAGCCGTCGAACACCGCGTGGTGGGCGGTGATCGCCAGCACGTGCTCGTCCGGGCCGAGCCGGAACAGGCGCACCCGCCACAGCGCGTCGGCGGCCAGCCGGAACCGGCGCCCGGCCTCGGCGGACAGCGCCCCGGCCAGCTCCTGTTCACGCTGCTCGGCAGGCAGGCCGCTGAGGTCGGTCACCAGCAGCGGCACCGGGGCGGCCGGGTCCAGCACCGCGTACGGCACCCCGTCCGTGTCCGGGATGCGCCAGCGCAGCATCTCCTGCCGGGCGGCGACGGCGGTCAGCGCGGCGCGCAGCGCCTCGGTGTCCAGCGGCCCGCGCAGCCGTTCGGCCAGCACGATGTTGTACGCCGCCGCCGCCTCCGGCGAGTAGCGCTCCAGGAACCACAGCCGCTGCTGCGACGGCGACAGCGCGGGCGGTCGGCCGCGCACCGGCTGCTCGCCGTCCAGCGCCGCGGCGGCCGCGGCCCGCTCGGCGATCACCCGCAGCGTGCGCCCGTGCAGCACGTCCTCGACCGCGACATCCCGGCCCAGCCTGGCCCGCAGCGCCGCGACCAGCCGCATCGCGGTGATCGAGTGGCCGCCGGTGTCGAAGAAGTCGTCGCCGCGCCCGACCCGGGCCAGCCCGAGCAGCTCGGCCCACGCCTCGGCGACCTCGCGCTCCACATCCCCGGCGGGCTCCTCGTACGGCCCCTCGCCGCCCGGCGCGGCATGGTCGGCGAGCAGCCGGTCGAGGTCGACCTTGCCGCTGGGCAGCAGCGGCAGCTCGGGCACCGGCACGACCCGGGCCGGCACCATCGCCGCACCGAGCCGCGCCGCGCAGTGCTCGCGCACCGACTCCGGCGAGGCGCTCCCGGTCACGAACGCGAGCAGCTGCGTACCGGCCGGTCCGGCGGACGCGGCGACGGCGGCGTGCCCGATCTCGGGATGCCGCCGCAGCACCGCCTCGACCTCGCCGATCTCCACCCGCTGGCCGCGGATCTTCACCTGGCGGTCGACCCGCCCGAGGAACTCCAGCTCGCCGTCCGGCCCCCAGCGCACCAGGTCGCCGGTGCGGTAGAGGCGGGCGCCGGGCAGCCCGGAGAACGGGTCCGGAACGAACCGCTCGTCGGTCAGCTCGGGCGCCCCCAGGTAGCCCCGGGCCAGCCCCGCCCCACCGGCCAGCAGCTCGCCCGCCTCGCCCGGGGCGACCTGGCGCAGCTGCTCGTCGACGACGTACACCCGGTGGTTGAACGCCGGGCGGCCGATGGGCAGCGGGCGGTCCCAGACCCCCGCCGCCTCGAACCAGGTGACCAGCACGGTCGTCTCGGTCGGCCCGAACAGGTTGAGGAAGCGGCCGCCGCCGGCCGTCCAGCGGGCGGCCTGTTCCGGGCCGGGCGCCTCGCTGCCGGTCAGCACCACCCGCAGCTCGGGCAGCGCGGCCGGGTCGAGCACCGGCAGCAGCGCCGGGGGCAGGAACGCGATCGTGACCCCGTGCTCGGCGCAGAACCGCTGCAGCCGGACCGGATCGGCCCGGTCCGCCGTCCCGGCCAGCGCGATCGTGCCGCCCGCCGCCAGCGGCGCGAGCAGGTCGATCACCGAGGCGTCGAACCCGATCGAGGCGAACCCCAGCATCACGCTCCGCGCGCCGAGCCCCGCGATCGCGGCCAGGCTGCTGACGAACTCCGTCAGCGCCTCGTGCGTGATCATCACGCCCTTGGGACGGCCCGTCGAGCCGGATGTGAACATCACGTACGCGAGATCCTCGGCCGTGGCCGGGCACCCGCCCGGGTCGGCGGCCGTGTCCGGCAGGGACAGCAGCTCCAGGCCGGAGTCGGCGAGCAGCCGCGCGCCGACGTCGTCGCAGACCACGGTACGCAAGCCCGCCTCGGCGGCGATCTCGCGCAGCCGCGCGGGCGGCAGCGCCGGGTCCAGCGGCACGTACCCGGCACCGGCGCGCAGCACGCCGAGCAGCGCGGTGACCAGCGGCGGACGCCGGTCGGCGCATACGCCGATCAGGGGCTGCGGGGCGGCCGCGCGCAGCCGTGCCGCGAGCGCTCCGGCGGACGCGTGCAGCTCGCCGTAGGTCAGCGTGGCGTCCCACTGGCGGACCGCGACGGCGTCCGGGAACGCGCGGGCCCGGTCGGCGACCAGGTCGGGGAACCGCCGGTCGGGATAGGGCAGCACATCGCCCTGGGTCATCGGTCTCTCCTGGTCATCGGGCGGTTGCGGGGTCGCGTACGGTCATCCGCAGCTCGCTGAGGTAGCGCCGGCCCGCGCCGTCGGGCACCCACGCCTGCTCCGGCGCGGGCAGCAGCTCCGAGACGGTCAGCGGCACGTCCGGGCCGCCGTCGCGTGCCGCGGCGCGCACGAGCGCCACGAACGCGGCCACGTACGCCGGGCCGGTGAAGTCCACATAGCACGGCTTGATCTCCGTGCCCACCTTGACGAACACCCGCTCGGGCAGGCCCAGCCGCTCCCGCCAGCGGCGGATCGCCAGGTAGCGCTCCGCCTCGCCGGACCGGGGCGCGTCCACGCCGCAGTCGCCGACCGTGGTGCGCCACGTCTCCCGCTGCACCACCAGCCTGCCCACGGCGACGCGCGGGGTGTACGGGCGCGCGTCCACCAGCTTGCACGCGTTGACCGACCGCGCCGACAGGAACGAGCCGAACAGCTCCACCAGCGGCCACGCGCGCCCGTCCGGGGCCTGCCCGACCAGCTCACCGTCCACGACGGACACGGTCACGGCAGCCGTGGGCAGCACCTGCGCGCCGGGCGGCACCGGTGCCGGGGTGTACGCCAGCCGTACGTCGTCCGGCCCGTTGAGGGTGAACGCCATCCGCGCCGTGAACTCGGGGAAGTCCTGCGGATACAGCGGTACGACCCGGTCGCCCAGGTCCCGGTGCACCGCGGCTCGCAACGCCCCCGGCTCCGGGTGGAACCGGGTGAAGATGCCGTTGTCGCAGGTGAGCCAGGCCACGTGCAGCTCGCCGAGCACCGCCGTGAACTCCCCCGCCGCGAGCTCCGCCACGCTCCCCGCGCTCAGGTGCAGGTCCGGGCTGTGCAGCCGGGCCGCCCGCCATCCCGGCGCCGCCGCGGGGAACTCCCGCGCGACGGCATCGGTGACCTCGGCCGGGTCCAGGCCGATCCGCCCGCCGTCGCCACCGGCCCGGCCGTCCAGCCGGAGCACGCGGGACCAGCGTGCGGAGAAGTCGTCGATCACGTCGGCGACCGGCCCCGCGCCGAAGATCACGCCGAGCGCGGCGTCCCAGATGTCGCCGAGCGGCACCGCGCCGCCGCCTGCTTCGGCGTGCAGCTCCCGCAGTGCGGACTCGAACGCGGCGGCCATCGCGGCGGTCAGCCAGCGTGCGGCCGTGAGCAGCGGGACCAGGGTCTCGGCGAGCAGGTCGAGCACCGGCCCGCCGAGCGTCACGTCGAGATCCCGGACGGTCTCCTCGTAGGCCAGGCCGCGCCCGACGTACGTGGCTCCGGGCCGGTGCACCGCCTCACCGCCGGTGATCGCGGCGAACTCGTCGCGCAGATGGAGCGTCGCAGCGCGGACCGCGTCGGCGTCCCCCGCCGCGCGGGCCAGCCCGTCGCGGGCCGCGAGCAGCCGGGACAACCCGGATAGCGCCTCGTCCCGCAGCTCCGGCTCGCCCAGGGCGGCCAGGCTGTGCAGCAGCACGTCCTCGGCGGCGATGGTCAGCGGCAGGTCGATTCCCCGCCGGACCAGACCCTGCTCGGCCAGCTGCGCCAACGCCAGCAACGCGTCGGCCTCCTTGCGGAACCCGGCACGCGGGTCGGCCAGCACCGCGGCAGCCACCTCCCGTGCCGTCCGCCCGTCGCACGCGCCGAGCAGCGCCGCCGTCGCCGGAGCGAGCCGTTGCGGGGACAGGCCGGGCTGGAGCAGGTCGTCGCCGTCCAGCGCCAGGTCGGGGCGCCGGGACACCGGCAGCCACGGGTGGTAGCGAGTGTCTTCGGCGAGCCGTTCGGCGTACGCGGCGAGCGCCCGCCATTCCAGGTCCACCTCCCGCGCCCGGGTAAGCGCGGGTCCGGCGTGCACCGTGGCGGCCGGGCCGCCGTCGGACAGCGCCGCCCAGCAGACGGGGCCGAAGAAGCCGATGGTGTCGTTCTTGGCGCAGTAGCGCTGCCAGTAGCGGGTGATCACGATCTCGCGCTGCCGGTGCCGCGAGTTGCGGGCCGTGTCCGGGCCGGTGCGGGCGAGCCCGTCCAGGGCCTCCACCGAGTGCAGGCTCTGCCAGGTCACCGCCTCGCGGAACAGCGGATCGGCGGCGATCGCGGCGAGCTGCCCGCTCGACCGGGCCGTGGCGGCCGTGAACGCCGCCTCGAACCCGGCGCGGTCCAGGTCACCGGCGAGGAACGCGTCGGCATGCTTGGCGCAGTCGGGCGCGGCCAGCAGGTCCAGGCCGGACGCGGCGAACCCGGGGGCGCGCAGCACCGCGGATCGCCATACGTGCCAGCCGGTCTCGCCCAGCGGCACCAGCGCCTCCGGCTCAGCCACGGCGACCTGCCACCGGCTCGATCCAGTGCCGCCGCCGCTGGAACGGATACCCCGGCAGCGGCACCTTTCGCCCGCTGCCGGCGGGCACGTCCCCGCCGCTCAGCCAGGTCTCCCGCAGCCGCCGGACCTCCTCGGGCGCACCGTCCGGGACCGTACCCGGCCCGCCCGCCGCGACCTCGGCCAGCCCTGCTCGGGCCTCCGTCTCGTCCCGGCACAGCACGGCGGCGCGGTGCGGCAGGCGGCGGCGTCCGACGGCCAGGGTGTACGCCACGTCGGCCAGGCCGCGCGGCGCGGCGTCCCCGCCGTCGGTCCCGGTGCCCGGTCCCGCGCTCGGCGTGCGCTGCGAGCCGGTGGCCAGCGTCTCGGCCAGCCGCCCCGCGAGCTGCGGCAACGCCTGGGAATCGCCCGCGCTCAGCGGCAGCAGCAGCCAGCGCTCGCGGTCCCCGGCGGTGGGTTGCGCCGTAGTCCACGACTCAGGAGTTGTGCTCACCACTCCTGAGTCGTGGACCGCCGAAGACGGTGCCTGCTGGACGAGCACGTGGGCGTTCGTGCCGCCGAGGCCGAACGAGCTGACCCCGGCCCGGCGCGGCCCGACCCACGATCGCGCGGCGGTCTCGACGGTGAAGGGGGTCGCCGCCAGGTCGACGTCGGGGTGCGGCTGTTTGAAGTGGAGGGTCGGCGGGATGACCCCGTCCCGCACGGCCAGGGTCGCCTTGATCAGGCCGATCACCCCGGCGGCGGCGTCGAGGTTGCCGAGGCCGCCCTTCGCCGAGCCGAGCACGCAGTAGCCCGACCGGCTCGTGGACGCACGATACGCCCTGGTCAGCGCCTCTATCTCGATCGCATCGCCGAGCGCCGTGCCGCTGCCGTGGCCCTCCACGAAGCCCACGTCGGCGGCGTCCCAGCCCGCCGCGGCCAGGGCCTCGGCCACCACGGCCGCCTGCCCCGCCACACCGGGCACGGTGAACCCGCCCCGGGCGGCCCCGTCGTTGCCGACCGCCCAGCCCGCGAGCACGCCGTACACGTGGTCGCCGTCGGCGATCGCGTCGGCCAGTCGTTTGAGCACCACCGCGCCGCCGCCGTTGCCGAACACCTGGCCGGTCGCGTCGGCGTCGTACGGGCGGCACACGCCGTCGGACGACCAGGTGCCGCCGGGCCGGTGCCGGTAGCCGCGCTGCACGGTCGAGGCGACGGCAGCGCCGCCCGCGATCGCCACGTCACAGCGGTAGTCGAGCAGGCTCTGCGCCGCCTGGCACACCGCCACCAGCGACGACGAGCACGCCGTCTGCACCGCGACGGCCGGGCCGGTCAGGCCCAGCGCGTACGCGACGCGGGTGGGCAGGTAGTCGCAGCTGCCACCGGCAAGCGCGTCGTCCCAGTCGTCGGGCAGCGGCCCGGCCGCTCCCACGGCGGGGTTGCCGAGCAGGTGGTGGCGCAGGTAGCGGTCGGCGCCGCAGCCCGCGAAGACGCCGATCTGCGCCTGCGCGCGGGACGGGTCGAGCGCCGCGTCCTCCAGGGCCCACCAGGCCAGCTCCAGGAAGATCCGGTGCTGCGGGTCGAGCAGCGCCGCCTCGGCGCCGATGTACCCGAACAGGTTGGCGTCGAAGTCCTCCAGCCCGTCCAGGTGACCGAACGCGGGCACGAACGTGCCGTCGTCCGTGGGCAGACCGGCCTCGGCCAGCTCGTCCGGGGTGAACCGGCGGATCGCGTCCACCCCGTCGCACAGGTTGCGCCACAGCGTCGCGGTGTCGGATGCGCCGGGCACCCGGCAGGCCATGCCGACCACGGCGATCAGGTCGTCGTCGCTCACGAGCGCGCCTCCACGGGCACGGCGGCGCGCTGGCGGGCCTCGCGGCGCCGCCGCATCCGGTCGGCGGCCCGGTCCGGCGCGGCCTCCGCGGCGGGCGGCCCCGCCCGCAGGAACGCGGCCAGCCCGGCCACCGTCGGATGCTCGACCAGCCGCAGCAGCGGGATTCGCTGCCCCAGGACGTCCGCGAGCCGCTCCTGCACCAGCGCCATCAGCAGCGAATGCCCGCCCAGCTCGAAGAACGAGGTCTCCCGCGGCACGGACTCGACGCCGAGCGCCGTGCACCACACCGCCGCGATCCGCTCCTCCAGCACGTCGGAGACGGGCGAGGGCACACCGCCGGCGGTGGGCGGCTCGGGCAGCGCCCGCACGTCCAGCTTGCCGGTCGGCCCCATCGGCAGCGCGCCGACGAGGACGACGGCCCGGGGCAGCATGTAGTCGGGCAGCAGCCGGGCCAGGGCGGTGCGCAGCCCGGCGGGATCCACGGACGCGCCGCGCGCCGGGACGGCGTACGCGATGATCTCCTTGGTGCGCGGGCCGGAGCCCTCGCCGGTGTCCCGGGCCACGACGGCGGCGTGGCCCACCCCGGGCAGCGCGGCCAGGCGCGACTCGACCTCGCCCAGCTCCACCCGGTAGCCGCGGATCTTCACCATGCGGTCGGCGCGGCCCAGGAAGACCAGCCGCCCGTCCGGCAGCCGCCGCGCGATGTCGCCGGTCCGGTACGCCCGCACCCCTTCGAACTCCCCGAAGCGCGTCGCGGTCAGCTCCGGCAGCCCGTGGTACCCGAGCGCGACGTGCGCACACCGGACCACCACCTCGCCGGTGTCCTCCGCGCGCCTGCCGTCCGCGCCGACCAGCACCACCTCGATGCCGTCGAGCTGCCACCCCACCGGCACCACCGCGTGGTCCAGCTCCGTGTCCGGTCCGATGTGGTGCTGCGCCGCGAAGCTGATCTCCGTGGTGCCGTACCCGTTCACGAAGACGGCGTCCGGCGCGAAGTGCCGCCGGGCCAGCTCGACGTCGTGCCGGGTGACCTCCTCGCCGCCCAGCAGGACCGCGCGCACCGCGGGCAGCCGCCCGTCCGGCCCGAGGCTCGCCAGCAGGTAGCGGTACACGGTCGGGGTGGAGTGGTAGACCGTCACCCGGTGCCGGGCCAGGGTCCGCGCCAGGTGCGCCAGGCCGTGGGTACGGATGTCGGACGGCACCGCCGCCGCGCCCGACAGCACCGCGCTGAACATGTCGGTCACCGCCATGTCGTACCCGAACGAGGTGAGCACGCTGGTGCGGTCGCCGGGGCGCAGCGCGAAGTTGCGCACGTGGTTGGCCACGCCGAACAGCACGTTGCGGTGGCTCTGCACCACGCCCTTCGGCTCCCCGGTCGAGCCGGAGGTGTAGAGCAGGTACGCCGGGTCCTCCGGCGCCGCGGCGCTCGCCAGCCCGACGACCACCTCGTGCAGGTCCGGGTCCGGCGCCGGCGGGCCGATGTGGACCATGGCCAGGCCGGGCCGCCCCGCCGCCGTGGCCAGCTCACGCGCCCACGCGGCGTGCGCGGCGTCGACCAGCAGCACGTCCGGATCGCTGTCGGCCAGGATGTGGGCCAGCCGCTCGGCCGGGAAGCTCGGCTCCAGCGGCACGTACGCGCGCCCGCTGACCAGCACGGCGAGCAGCCCCGTGATCGTGGTCGCGCCGTGCCGGCACAGCAGCGCGGCTCGCCCGCCGCCCGTCCCGGCGTCGCCGACGGCGTCGCGGATGGCGGCCGCGGTCGCCGCCACGGCCGAGCCGAGCTGCCGGTACGTCAGCTCGGCGTCGTCGGCGAGCACCGCGGACCGCTCCGGGTGGCGCGCCACCTGCGCGGCGAACGCGGTGCAGAGGGTGTCGGCCGCGACCGTCCAGCCCAGCGGCTCCGTACGCGGGCCGCCGTGCAGCGCGGCGAGATCGACCGTCATCTGCCGCCGCCGAGCACCGCCGCCGCGATCTCCTCCACGGTGGACACCTCCGCGTCCGGCTCGCACACGGTGTAGTCGTCGCCCCGGTAGCAGCCGGATCCGTGCACGACCAGCTCCTGCCCGGTCGGCACCAGGCCCCGGTCGATCGCGTTGAGCACGCCGGTCAGCGCCATCACGATGGACCACTCGCGCAGGTCCGCCGGGTCGGCGGGCAGCTCGCACGGCGTGCCGCGCAGCCGCTCCCGCAGCACCGGGTAGCGCTCCAGGCACTCGCGCCGCGACACCGTGACGCCGTCGCCGCCGTACCGTCCGATCAGGTCGTTCATCGCCGGGGAGGTCACCGGGCGGTGGGTGTAGAACGTGGGGTCGAGCACCTCGTCCGGGTCGTCGGTGACGGCCGGGAAGTGCGGGTCGGCGTCCTGGCGCCACACCCCGGCGGCGTCGCGCCGGTACGCCGGCAGCCGGTCCCGCGAGAACGTGCCGTGCCGCAGGCTGAGCACCATGTCGGGGGTGCCCAGGTGCTGCACCAGCAGGAAGCCGGGACGCGGCGAGCCGTCGGCGCGGCCGGAGTCCTCCAGCACGTCACGGCCGAGGTTGTAACCGAGCAGCCCGAACGCGCTGGACACGGCGTGCGCGTGCCAGCGCGGCGCGGCGGCGGTGGCCGGGGCGGCGTCCAGCTCGAACGCGGCCCGCGCCGCGTCGGCGACCAGGTAGTTGGGCAGCGCCAGCGAGAACCACAGCGCGGTGCCGTGCTTGTCGTACGCCTCCCGCGCGTACGCGTCCACGAAGGCCCGGCCCAGCGCCTTGACCCCCTCCGGCTCGTCGCCGGTGAAGCGCAGCAGCGGGTTAAGCGCCCGCAGCGCCGGGTCGGCGGCCAGCGGGTCGTGGCGGAACTTGTGCCGCGTCGAGCCGGGCGCGAGCACGACCACCCGCAGCTGGCCGGGGGTGACCAGGCCCGCGGCGACGGCCCGGCCGACCGCGTCGCGCAGCGCGATGCCCTTGTTGGCCGAGGTGGGGGTGAAGATGCAGACGCGCTCGCCGGTGCGCCGGATGTGCTCCACCGCCCGCGCCACGATCAGCATGGACGGGAACGTCTTGGTGGTGTGCGTGCCGGGGTTGCCGGTCAGGTCCATGAACCGCAGCTCGTGACCGCCGTACGCGCCCAGCTCGCGCCAGGTGGCGGTGGCCACGGCGAAGAACTGCCGCACGTCGCCGGACAGCTCCGGCAGGTCGAAGCCGGGCGCGAAGCCCGGGGTGCCGGCGGGGTCGCCGGGTCCCGCGCCGAGCCGGGCGACGGCGGACGAGATCACGTCGTAGTAGTCGACGATGAGGTTCCGGGTGACCGGAGCGGTGGCTGTGGTGAGCACCGGTGCTCCTTCTGGGGTTCGGTGGAAGGGGTGAGTCAGACGGCGGCCGGGCTCGTGGCCCGCAGCCGCCGGCGCAGGGCGCGCAGGCGGTCGTGCACCTCGTCGTATGCGGCGGCGTCCCAGCCCTGCGCGAACTCCGGCAGGTGCGGCGCCAGGACCGCGGCGGCCTGCGGCAGGTGCCGCACCCGCCCGTCGGCGATCTCGATGCCGTCCCGGCGCCCGGCGTGGTGGTTCCACGCGACCGCCTCCGGCAGGGTCAGGCCCGGCAGGTCCGGGGCGAGCGCCCCGCCGGACACGCGCACCGGGTAGCCGCCGGGCAGTCCCAGCGGCCCCGGCACGCTGGTGTGGAACTCCGCCCCGGACAGCAGGTCGGTCAGCAGCCGCGCGGCGGCGTGCCCGGCCAGCGCGTTCAGGTCGGCGCGCGGCAGGGCGCGGTAGGGCGCCAGCAGCTCGGTCACGCCGGGCACCGGCACGCCGTCGCACCAGGCCAGCACCTCGCCGTCCGGTCCGTCCGGGGCGTCGAGCTGGGCGTGGTGCCCGAGCACGGCCAGCCGCCGCTGGTCGGGCAGCCCGAGCGCCGCCTGCAGGCACGCGGCCAGGGTGGCCACGTTGCCGATCCCGCACAGGACCGGCAGGCCCAGCGCGGCCAGCAGCGGGTTCACCGCGTCCGGGAAGCAGCCGTTGACCAGCCTGGTCTGCGGGCACTCCGCGGCGACCGCCCGCGCCAGCCGCACCGCGAGCACCGCCTGCAACGGCAGCGTCACCCCGAACCCGGCCTGCCCGAGCAGGTGCGTCCAGGCCGAGGGCTGGAGCGCCTTCTCGTACGGCGAGTGCGCGGACGCGCAGCACACCAGCAGGTCCGGTTTCAGCCGGGCGGGGGCGGCGAGGTCGTCGCCGAGCGCCTGCCCGGTGAAAGTGACGGTGGTGCCGGCCACGGCGGCCCGCACCCGGCAGTCGCGGACGATGGCGTCCACGGCCGCGGCGTTGCGGGCCGACACGGTGACCTGGAGCGGGGCCGCGCCGGGCGGGGTAAGCACCGCCAGCGAGCGGCAGATCGCGGCGGCCAGGCTGCCGCTGCCGACGACGGCGACGTGGTGCGGGCTGGTCATGGTTCAGACGGCGGGATCGCTGTGCACCGCGGCGATGCGGTTGGCCTCGTCGACGAAGACCACCTTCGGCTTGCAGTCGCGGGCCTCGTCGTCGGACATGACGGCGTACGCCGCGATGATGACCAGGTCACCGGGGTTGACCAGGTGTGCGGCGGCGCCGTTGATGCACACCACGCCGCTGCCGCGCTCGCCCTCGATGACGTAGGTCTCCAGGCGCGCGCCGTTGGTGACGTCGAGGACGTGGATCAGCTCGCCGGGCAGCAGGTCGGCGGCGTCCATCAGGTCGGGGTCCAGGGTCAGCGAGCCCACGTAGTGCAGCTCGGCCTGGGTGACGGTGGCACGGTGAACCTTGGACTTGAGCATTGTGCGGAACATGTGGAGCAGAGCCTCCGGGATGACGACCGTCTGAATGGGACACGACGGCGAAGGCCATGCCCCTTCGCGCAAGCGATTCTTACATGGGGATACAGCGATCTTTAAGAGCTTGTCTCACATGCGTCAGACGGCGCCGCGGTCCCGCGCGGAACCCCTGCCAGCAGCATGCACAGCCCGCAGCGCCTTCTTGTCGACCTTGCCGAGCCCGGTCAGCGGAAGGCGTGACACGAACTCCACCGATAACGGCGCCCACAGGTCATTGAGGCGCTCCGTGCACCATTGCCGCAATTCGTCGGCTTCGGCCCGCGCGCCGGGGCGCAGCCGCACCACGGCGTGCACCGCCTCGCCCAGGCGCTCGTCCGGCACCCCGATCACGGCGGCCTCGCGCACCGCCGGATGCGCGGCGAGCACGTCCTCGACCGTGCGGGAGTACACGTTGGACGAGGTCAACCCCGTGACGATCATGTCCTTGGCCCGGTCCACCAGGTAGAGGTAACCGCCGTCGTCCAGGTAGCCGAGGTCGCCCGTGCGCAGCCACCCGTCGACCAGGGTGCTCGCGGTGAGCTCGGGCTGGCCCCAGTACCCGGAGGTCATCAGGCGGGCCGACGCCCACACCTCGCCCACCTCGCCGGGCGGCAGGGGTGTGCCGACGTCGTCGCGGATCTCGACCCGGGACGTGCCGACCGGCTGCCCGCACGAGGCCAGGCGCTCCGGGTGCGCCGGATCGTGCGACGCCGCCGGGTACGCGGCGATCAGCGTCGCCTCGCTCATCCCGTACGCGACCAGCAGCACCGGCCCGAACCGGTCCATCGCCTCGGCCAGCCGCGACGGCGCGACCGCGCTGCCCGCGCAGGACAGCATGGCCAGGCTGGAGGTGTCCGTGCCGGGCAGGTCCGGGTGGTCCAGCACCTGGTAGAGCATCGGCGGCGGCAGCGTCGCCACCGTGATCCGCTCCCGCTGCACCGTCTGGAGGAACCGCCCCGCGTCGAACGCGTCGTGCTGCACCAGCAGCCCGCCGCTGAACAGCGTGATCAGCCCGGACGCCTGCTGGCTGGAGTGCCAGAACCCGGCCACGGCGAGCTGCCGCAACCGCGGCCCGCCCGCGTCGCGCTGCCGTATCGCGGCGTCCAGCACGTTGCGGAAGAAGTCGTGCCGGTGGTGCACCAGCTTGGGCCGCCCGGTGGTGCCACCGGTCTGGAACAGCGACTGCGGCTCGGCCTCCGTCCCCGCCGATGTCTCGGTCTCCGGCAGCGGCCAGGCGCCGTCCGGCGCGGTCAGATCCGGTCCATCCCCGTCCGCGCCGAGACACCAGACGGGCAGGTGCGGCAGGTGCCGGGCAAGGGCCAGCCCAGGCGCCGCGTGGGTACTCGGGTCGTAGACGAACCCGTCGACCTCGGCCAGCGCGAGGTACTCGGCGCACAGCGCGGGCGGGGCGTTCGGCGCGACCCACACCGACCGGCAGCCCAGCAGATGCAGGGCGAGCTGCGCGTACACCGCCTCCGGCCGGTTGCCGGCGAGCACGGCGATCGCGGCGCCCGGCCTCACCCCGTGCCGCAGCAGCGCCCCGGCGACCCGGAACACCCCGGCGCGCAGCTCGGCGTACGTGATCCGCCGGTCGCCGTGCACGATCGCCTCGGCCTCGCCCTGGCCCGCGAACAGGGCCAGCCCACGCCGGACGTAGTTGTCCTCAGCCGCCATGGCACGCGACGGCGAGGGTGTCGTGGCCGCGCAGGATCAGCGGCTTGGGCGCGCCGCCGGACGGCTCGACCAGCGCCAGCTTCGGGAACCGCGCCAGCAGCGCGGGGAACGCGACCTGGCCCTCCAGCCGGGACAGCGCCGCGCCCATGCAGTAGTGCGGCCCGAACCCGAAGCTCAGCGAACCCGCGTCGGCCCGGCCGGGGTCGAACGTGTCCGGGTCGGCGAACCGCGCCGGGTCCCGGTTGGCCGCGCCGACCATGGCGAGCACCGCCTGCCCCGCGGGCACGGGCACGCCCTCGATCTCGGCGTCCTCCGGCGCGTACCGCACCAGGATCTGCACCGGCGGCTCGAAGCGCAGCATCTCCTCCACGTAGGACGCGACGTTCTCCCCCGACAGCGACGCGGCCAGCTCCGGGCGCTCCAGCAGCATGGTCAGGCCGTTGCCGAGCAGGTGCGTGGTCGTCACGAAGCCGGCGTTGAACGTCGTGATCAGGTTGCCGATCAGCGCGTCCTCGCTGAGGTCCTCGGCGGCCAGCAGGCTGATCAGGTCGTCGCGCGGCTCGGCCCGCCGCAACGCGACCAGCTCGGTGAAGTAGGCGGTCAGCTCGCGCGCGGCCGTGTCGGCGCGGGCCATGTTGCGCCAGGTCGCCCCGTCCAGCTCCAGGATCGCGCCGATCGCGAGCACCCGCGGCCGGAACCAGGCCAGATCGTTCTGCGGCACCCCGAGCAGCTCCGCCATCACGCTGCTGGGCAGCAGGTACGCGAACTCGCCCATGAACTCGACCGGGCCGTCCGCGGACAGCTCGTCCATGCGGTCGAGCAGGCGGTGGGTCAGCCCGGTCACGGCATGCTCCAGCCGCGCCACCCGCCGCGCGGTGAACACCCGGCCGATCATCTGCCGGACGCGGTCGTGGGCCGGGCCGTCGGTGAAGAACATCGAATCGCGCAGCACGCGCAGCGCCGGGTGGCGCCGCCACTGCGGCGTGTGCAGGTCCAGGTAGGCCGCGTCGAGCTGGTGGAACCGCCCGTCCTTGAGCACCTGGGCGACCGCCTCGAAGCCGTGCACCGCGACGGCGAAACCCCGCGCGCCACCATCCACCGCCACGGCGGCGCCGGCACGGTGCAGGCGGGCGTAGAGGGCTGGTGGATCCACGCGTCCCTCCTCGGAGAGGAGTTCATTGAGATCCATGAGCACAGTCCTACCACAACGCGCCTCCCCCGAGGAGTCGCGTTTTCCGTACGAATACCCGCTCCCGCAACACCTTCCGCAGCCCGCCCCACCTCAGGCATGCCGCCCCTCCGAACGCGACGGAAAGACGACTCCCGCCCGCGCCCCCCATGATCGCCCGACTTGCCTGGCACACGGGCGAATCTTGAGTACTCATTCGCCCATGTGCCAGGCAAGTTCGATGATCTTCGCGGGGCGCGGGCGCGGGGCCCGGCGGGTCGGCGGCCGGTTAGCGGGTGGCCACGGTGGCGAGGGCGGTGGCCGTGTCGGGGTGGCGGCGGAGGAGGTCGTGGACGGGGCCGGTGCCCGGCTCGGGGTCGGGCTGCTGCCAGGGGCCGGGGCAGCCGAGCAGCGCGGCCAGCGCGTCGGTCGGCTCCGGGTGGGCCGTGAGCAGCGCCGTCACCGGACCCGCCGCGGCCCGCGGCGCACCGGTGGCGGCCGGTTCGGCCGGCTGCGCCGACCAGGGCGGGGTCCACGAGTCCAGGGCGGCGAGGCCCGCCGGGAAGACCCGGCCCGCCTCGCGGACCAGCAGGCCGACGTGGTCGCCGCCCTCCTTGCGCAGCGTGGTGATCAGCGTCGGCAGCCACGGCAGCAGCACCGGATCGGGCAGCTTCGCGAACGCCTCCGAGATCGCCTCGACGACGAACCCGGCCAGCGCCGGGACCGGTTCGAGCGCCTGCACGAAACCGCTCAGGTACTGCGGGTAGGCGGGCAGGACCAGCGGGTTGGCCAGCAGCTCCGCGCAGCGTTCGCGCAGCTCGGCACGCGACATCCGGCCGAGCTGGTGCTGGGCCGCCCACAGCAGCGCGGTCTTGGCGGGCGTGGTCGGGTGCGACTGCGCCACCGCCAGCTCCAGCTGCGTACGGTCGCAGCCCAGCGACAGCGCCAGGCTCTCCATGCTGAACAGGAAGCCCAGCATCGCGGCCACCTGCCGGGTGCCCGTCTCCTCGTCGACGAACGCGTTCGGCAGCAGGGTGCAGTAATGGGCGTACCCGGCCTTGACGAACGACTCCAGCCAGCCGGGGAGCACCGGCTCGGTGGCCCGGTAGTGCGCGAGCAGGCGCCGGGCCCGCCGCAGCACCTCGGGCGCGTCGTCGACGGTGCGCTCGGCGGCCAGCAGGTCCACCGCGCGGGCCCCGAGTTCGTCGGCGAAGCGGCGGCTGCGCAGGTAGAGCGTGGCGTCCTCGACCGCTCGCAGCGCGACCGAGGCGGTGGCCTGCGGCCCCCACACCGAGCGGCGCAGCCGCTGTTCGAGGACCTGCTCGACGGTGATGCCCTCGTACCCCAGCTCGATCAGCTCCCGCTGGTGGGTGCCGAGCGCCAGGTCCCAGGACTCCTGGATGGCCGTCTCGCCGAGCCGCCGCTCGCCCATGATCGGCCGGACCGCGGCCTGCGGCATCAGGTAGCGCAGCATCCACAGCACGTCCGAGCAGCGGCCGAGCTCCGGCCGGGCGGCGATGTCGAGCAGCGCCCGCTGCACGCCGCGCTGCTCCAGCTTCAGCCCCAGCGGGGTGAGCCGGTCGTGCACGTCACGGGCCAGCGGCGGCAGCGAGTCGTAGCCGACCTGCCCGATCCGGTCGCCGCCGAGCATGATCTCGCAGAGCCGCCGCACGTCGCGCCGGCCGGGCACGGACTCCTTCTCGATGCAGGTGACCGCCGCGTCCTGGAAGTCGTACGGCGTCGGCCGGGCCCGGTTGCGCATCCCCGCGAGCAGGATCGACGTCTCGAACACGGCGATGGCGTCGGCGGTGCTGGCCAGGTAGCCGTTGCGCCGGGCCAGCCGCACGATCTCCACCGACCAGCCGAGCAGCTCGTCCTCGTCGAGCGTGTCCAGCACCGGCGGCCGGGCCAGGAACCCGGACAGCCGGTCGGCGACCTGCCGCGACACCGGCGACACGACCGCCGCCGCCTTGGCCTTCTTCTTGGGCGCGGCGCCCGAGCCCTGCTGGCCCTCCAGCCGGTAGGGCGTGACGCCGGTGCGGGTCAGCGACTTCCCGAACACCGCCGCCGCGATCGACACCGAGCCCGAGGCCAGCCCGAACTGCGCCTCGATCGCCGAGTGGCTGGACGGGATGAGCCCGTAGTGCCACTTCGTCGCCGTACGCGGGCTGATCTCGTACGTGTCCGCGCCGTCGAGCCCGAACTCGTCCACCCGGCTCGCCGCGTGGAACGCGCCGCACACGTAGAGGCAGTCCGCCGCGTCGGCCCCGGTCGCGGCGAGGTGCTGCCGCATCCGGGTCCACATGTAGCGCTCGCGCTCCTCGTCGGAGGCGACCCGGTCGTGCGCGCCCGGCGCCAGCCGCCGGAACAGGCTGCCGATCAGGACCATGACCTGCCGGTACGTGTCGTAGTCGGCGTCGCCGAGCGGCTGCTCGACGTACTGGTCCCACCACTCCGACCAGTGCCGGACCTTGCCGTGGTGCAGCAGGTGCTGCTCCAGCTCGGCGAAGCGCGGCCGCAGGTCGCCCATCTCGACGCCGACCGCGTCGCCGTGCAGGTCGGCGTCCTCCGGCGGGGCCTCGGGCAGTTCCTCGCCCTCCGGCGCGACGGCCGTCTCAGCCGTCTTGTCCTTGCGCGGCTGCCACTGGAACACGTGGTCGGTCGACCGGTCCACCAGCACCAGCTCGACCCCGGGCGTGTCCAGCGCGTACGCGATGGCCTGGTATTCGGCCGACGCCTCGGTGATCGGGGCGACCACCGACAGCGGCGCCCAGTCCTGCGGGAAGCCGTCCAGCTCGGACGCGAACGCCTGCACCGCCACCGGCAGCCGGCAGTTGCGCAGCTCGGTGAGCAGCGGGAGCATGTCCTCACACAGCTCCATGTAGATCACCTTGGGCTGCTTCTCGCGCAGCCGCCGGGCCATCGCCAGCGCGGACGCGGGCGAGTGGTGGCACACCGGGAAGATCTCCATGCGCTCGCGCAGCGCCCGGTCCACGTCGTCCACGATGCCGGACAGGATCCCGGCCAGCGCGTCCGGACCGTCGGCCAGCGCCGCGGCGGCGTCGAGCAGCTGCCCGCGCAGCGCGTCGAAGGTGGGAGTGGTCACGACAGGGTCTTGATCGCGTCGCGGCCGCCCTCGAGGAACTCCGGCCACAGCCCGCCCTCGGCCTTGCTGCGCGGCTCGACCACGCCGTGCCAGTACTTGTTGAGGATGGCCAGGTCCTCCGGTGCGCGGCGGGCCAGCGAGCCGACGAGCGAACCGGCCAGGGTCTGCGCACGCAGGGCCCGGTCGCCGAAGAAGTTGCTGTGCAGGATCGCGTCCTCCAGCACGCCGATCTGCTCGGCGGTGGACAGCGCGGACTCCAGCTTCTCGTCGTCGCTTCCCGCCGACGCGGCCGCCGCACGCAGGTCGGCGAAGCTCTGCAGCAGGATGTCCAGCAGCGTCGGCGGCACCTCCAGCTCGATCTGGTGGCGGCGCAGCAGCTCGCCGGTGCGGAAGCGGACGATCTCCGCCTCGCTCTTCTTGTTGGTCACCACGGGGATGCGCACGAAGTTGAACCGCCGCTTGAGCGCCGAGGACAGATCGTTGACGCCCCGGTCCCGGCTGTTCGCGGTGGCGATGATCGAGAAACCAGGCTTGGCGAAGACGATGTTGTCGTCGTCCAGCTCCGGGATGGACACGTACTTCTCGGACAGGATCGAGATCAGCGCGTCCTGCACATCGCTGGTGGAGCGGGTCAGCTCCTCGAAGCGGCCGATGACGCCCCGCTCCATCGCCGTCATGATCGGCGACGGGATCATCGAGGCCCGGGACTGGCCGTTGGCGATGACCGCCGACACGTTCCACGAGTACTTGATGTGGTCCTCGGTGGTGCCGGCGGTGCCCTGCACCACCAGCGTCGAGTTGCGGCAGATCGCTGCGGACAGCAGCTCGGCCAGCCAGCTCTTGCCGGTGCCGGGGTCGCCGATGAGCAGCAGACCCCGGTCGGAGGCCAGGGTCACGATGGCCCGCTCCACGAAACTGCGGTCGCCGAACCACTTCTGGCTGATCTCACGGTCCAGCCCGTCGGCGCGCTCGGAGCCGAGCACGAACAGGCGCACCATCTTCGGGCTGAGCCGCCACGAGAACGGCTTCGGGCCGTCGTCGACCGACTCCAGCCAGTCCAGCTCCTCGGCGTACTTCACTTCGGCGGGGGCGCGCAGCATGTCAGACATAGGGTCGATCTCCTAGGCGAGGAAGTTCTTGAGTTCGAACACGAGCTTGCGAATGTGGCCCGAGATCACGGGCGTGCCGAGGTCCTTGAACCGCTGGCGGAACCAGGGGTTGACGATGCCCTGGCCGGAACTGGTCACCGAGCCGACCGGGATGAAGCGCACCCCGGACCGGTGCACCGCGACGATGCTGTCGTACAGCGGCTGGGAGCGGTCGAACTCGTAGAAGTCCGAGATCCATACCATGGCGGTGTTCTTCGGCTCGGCGATCTTCGGGCGGGCCATGGCCATCGCCACCGGGCCGTCGTTGCCGCCGCCGAGCTTGGTGCGCAGCAGCACCTCGAACGGGTCGTGCACCCACGGCGTCAGGTCGATCGCCTTGGTGTCGTACGCGATCAGGTGCACGTCGACCTTCGGCAGGCCCGCGAAGATCGAGGCCAGGATCGTGCAGTTGACCATCGAGTCGAGCATGGAACCGGACTGGTCCACCACCACGATCAGCCGCGACGGCGTCGTCCTGCTGGCGGTGTGCCGGTAGAAGAGCCGGTCGACGTAGAGCTTCTGGTCGTCGGGGCTCCAGTTGGTCAGGTTCTTCCAGATGGTGCGGTCCAGGTCCAGGTTCCGGAACACCCGCTTCGGCGGCACGCTGCGGTCGATCGTGCCCGCCGCCGTGCGCTCCACCTGGGTACGCAGCACCGCCGCGACCTCTTCGACGAAGCGCCGGATCAGCGCCTTGGCGTTGGCCAGCGCGACGCCCGACAGGTTCGACTTGTCCCGCAGCAGCTGCTCGATCAGCGACATGCTCGGCGTGAGCTGCGCGGCCAGCTTCGGGTCGGCCAGCACCTCGCGCAGCTGCATCCGGCTGATCAGGTCGCCTTCCAGCTCGCCGAGCGTGCCGCCCATCCCGCCGCCCTCGCCGCCCGGCCCGCCGCCGCCCTGGCGGCGCAGGCTGCCCGGCTCCTGCCCGAGCGCCCGCTCCAGCCAGCCCGCGTCGGACTGCCACTTGGCCAGCTGCGTCGCCGACACCGATCCCGACCCGGTGTCGAACACGTTCAGCAGCACCTTCGCCGCCAGCGCCGCCCGCCGCACCTCCGCCGCCGAGTCACGCCCGGCGTCCGCGTCGGTCTCCGGGGTCATCAGGCCGTCGAAGTCCTCGGCCAGGTCCGGGAAGCGCTGGACGATGTTGTCCACCGAGACCGACGGGTCGAGCAGCGCGGCGGGCAGGCCGAGGTCCTCGACGACGGCGAGGCTCGCCGATTCGAGGGCGGCCTGCTCCTCGCGGCTGAACAGCCGGGCGATGAGCCGCCAGTAGAGCACCTGGCGGCGGTTGAAGTCCGCGTCCACGGTCATTTCCGCAGCAGCCTTCCCGCGCGTTCGCGCAGCACCTTCACCGCGTCGGCGGCGGCCGCCTCGGCCTTGGCCCCGGCGGCGTCGCTCGCCCCGCCCGCCCACGCGCCCGCGTGCACGGCGACGGTCTTGCGCTTCACCGGCGTCTCGACCGCCAGCGGCTGGAGCAGCCAGCGGCCGTCCCAGCGCAGCAGCCCGACGCACGCCGTCGACGCGGCGACCAGGGCGGGGGTGAGGGGACCGGCGCTGTGCAGTCCGTCCACCTCGATGGTGAGGCCGGGCAGGGTGAACGTGACGACGTCGTCCTGCGCAGCGGCGGCGTACCCCTCGACGAGCACCGGCTCGGCCAGCCGCACCGGGTGCCGCTCCAGCGGCGGGACCGGCGCGGCCGTCGCCCCCGCGAGCAGCACCCGCGCCGTGGCGAACGACTCGGCGGGCTCCCCCGCCTTGGCACACGCGTCGGACCAGATCAGATCCCCGCCCGCGGTGACCGGCATGTCCGTCAGCTCCATCGCCCGCTGCTCGGAGTACGCCCCCAGCAGGGCGCTGTGCACGCGCAGCAGCTGCCACACGCCCGGCCCGACCAGCGTGTCCACCTTCGGCGCGGACACGCTCGCCCGCACCAGGCGCGGCCCGTCCGCCGTCTCCAGCACCGCGTGGACCTGCGCCTGCACCGCCGTCGGGTGCTCGTGCAGGTCGACGCCGAGCGGCAGCAGCCGCCCGGACACCGTGCCCACCGGCACCGGCGCGAGCGCGCCCGGCTGCGCCAGCAGCACCGCCCGCGCCCACAGGTCGGCCCAGCGCCGCACCGGCACCCGGGGCATCGTCGCCCCGGGGCACCAGGCGCGCAGCTCGCCGGCGAACCCGTCGAGCAGCACGCCCAGCCGCCGCAGCCGGGGCTCGGCCAGCAGCGCCGCGACCGCTTGGTCGGCGTGCGACACCAGGTCGTGGTCGATGCCGCGCCAGCCCGCGATGGCCAGGTCGGACAGCCACGACCGGGCCGCCGCCAGCAGGTTCTCCCCCGCGACGTCGCCCGCCGGGGTCACCGGCCACGGCTCGCGGGAACGTCCCGCGGCCTCGTCGAGCCGGGCCAGCAGCGCGTCGTGCGCCGCGCCGAGCAGCGCGGACCGCGCCGCGACCAGCGCCGCCACGTGCTCCTCGGCGATCGAACCGGCGATCGTCTTCTCCACCGCCTCGGCCACCCGGCCCGCCAGCGGCGTCACCGACACCGCGCCGCCCAGCGCCTGCAGCGCCGCCACCTGCTCCGTGCCCGGCCGCAGCAGGCCCTGCACCAGCACCTCGTCAAACCCGGCCACCACGTCGTACGCCTCGGCGACGCCGTCGACCGGCGCGGCCAGCATGTCGAACCGCATCAGCGCACCGCCCCGCCCGCCGGGAACCACTGCAGCTCCGCCAGCGGCTCGGTCGACGCCGGCAGCTCCAGGTAGGCCAGGTGGCGCAGGAAGCGGCTGAACACCGGCGCGCCCGCCGACGGCTGGTGCCACGCGTTCACCGCGCTGAGCACCTCACCGCCCGTGGTGGCGCTGTCGGCCACGTCGGCGCGCAGGTAGCGGGCCACCCGGGCGATGCCGTACTGCAGCACCGCCTCGTCGGCCAGCGCCCGCAGGTGGTTGCAGCCGCCGGAGCGGATGCCGCCGCAGGGGCGGTTGTTGTTGGTGCTGCAGTGGAACGAGTAGTCCTTGGCGGTCAGTGACGACACGTACACGCGCTCGATGTCCGAGCCGCTCGACACGACACCCTGCAACCGGCCGTCGGCCAGCTCGACGAACGGCACCTTCGCCAGCTTGCGCGGCCGGGCCGGCGACAGCACCCGCGCCGTGCTGCGCTGCTCCCACGGCGGCGTCTGGGCAGCATTCACCCGCGTACACCTCCCTCAACGGTGGTTTCCACCGGCCAGAGCGGCTGCGGCGGCGCGGTGAAACTACCGTCGGCGCACGACAATTTCCATTCGCCGCCGCGTACGGGCGCTCACTCGGCCGCGACGGTGACGACGACGTTGCCGGTCTTGTGGCCGGAGTCGACGTAGCGGTGCGCCTCGACGATGTCTGCCAGCGGGTAGGTGCGGTCGATGACGATGCGCAGGCGGTCCTGCTCGATCAGGTCGCGGATGTAGACCAGCGCCTCGTTCTTGGACACCGACATGCCGGTGACCACGCGCGGGCCACCGCGCAGCGCCGTCCACCAGGACAGCGGCAGGTGGTGCAGGCCGGTCGTGGGCAGGTAGCAGCCGCGCGGCGCGAGCACCCGGCGGCACCGGGTGAACGAGCTGCGGCCGACCGTGTCGAACACGACGTCATAGGTGTCGCCGGTGGCCGTGAAGTCCTCGGCCGTGTAGTCGATCACCCGGTCGGCGCCGAGGGACGTGACCAGTTCCACGTTGCGCGTGCCGCACACGGCGGTCACATGCGCCCCGAGGTGCCTGGCCAGCTGCACCGCGTACGTGCCGATGCTGCCGGACGCGCCGATGACCAGCACCCGCTGACCGGGCTGGAGTCTCGCCCGGTCACGGAGGAAGAACAGCGCGGTCGTCGCCCCGTCCACGGCGGCCGCTGCCTGCGGGTAGCCGACGTTCGCGGGCATGGCCGCGAGCGAGCCGCGCTCCGGCATCGCCTTGTAGTCGGCGTACGCGCCCAGGCCGAAGCCGGTGAAGCCGAACACCCGGTCGCCGGGCCGGAACCGGGTGACCCGAGCACCGACCGCGACCACGTCCCCGGCCAGCTCCATGCCGAGCGTCCGCAGCCTCCGGCGGGGCCGGGTGAAGCCGATGATCACCCGCCCCCAGCGCGGCTCCCCGCGCCGCATCGCGCACTCGGCCGAGGTGACCGTGGTCGCGGCCACCCGGATCAGCACGTCCCGCTCGCCCGGCACGGGAGTGTCCACTTCGGTGAGCCGGAGGACGTCCGGCGACCCGAACGCGGTGTGCACGACAGCTCGCATGACGACCTCATCCCTGCGGCGGCAACGGCATCGGGCGGCGTCGGCCGATACCTCACGCTAGGCAGCGGGCCCGCCGCACCGCATCGGCGTGAACCCTGAACCCGCCCCTTAGGTGCCCGTCCCCGCGGGATCGATGGATGTCGAGAAGGGCTGCTATTCTCCGGCCATGTCCGATGTTTCGGGGGCGCCGCACTCCGGGCGACCGCCCACCCCCCGTTTCCTCGCGGCCTGGCTGTGCGCGGCCGGGGCCGCCGTCCTGATGGTGCTGATCGCGGTCGCGCTCGTGTCCGGCGACGCCTTCGGCCGGGGCGACGCGAGCCTGAGCGGCAGTGCGCTCGCCGCCGTGGTCGTGGCCCTGCTGCTGGTGGCCGCCGTCGCGACGGCCCTCGCCTACGCAGGGCACGCCGTCTGGCGGCACGGCCGCCGGCTGCCCGCCGGGGTGCTGGCGGGCCTCGCTCTGCTGCTCAGCGTCTGGGGGCTGGTCGCGGAGTTCGCCGAGTCCGGCGGCGGCGAGCAGCGAGCGCTGCTCAGCTGGGGCGCGCTGGCGGCATGGGCCGTGGCCGTGCTGGTGTCCCTCACCATCCCGGCACCCGCGGCCTCGATCACCACAGCCGCGACGCTCCCACCGCCGAGCTGAGCCGTCCGTCACCGAAGCTCCGGTCCTGCCGCATCCCTGGCACGGCGGGAGCTTCGATGACCGTGGCGGGAGCCGTCACCGGCGCGGGACCGGGCGCAGCGGGTCGGGGCCGAGCTGTTCGAGTTCGTAGCCGCCGGGATAGTGCCGGGACGGCTGGCCGGGCACGAAGAAGTCCTTCGGCCTGCGGAACCGCCGTGTCACCGCGCTCATCCGCAGCATCGCCGCAACCGTGACCCGCACGGCCAGACCCGGCCTGGGCACGCCCAGCGCCCGGCGCAGGTCCTCGTCGAGCAGCGCGTCGCCGAACGCGCCCGCGAACCGGCGCAGCGGCCGCGGGAACTTCGCGGCCAGCAGGTGCCGGGTCGCGCCGATCAGCGCCGTCGCGGCCGGGTCGTGGCCCAGCTCGGCCCGCTCGAACCCGTCGAACCACGCCTCGAACTCCGCCCACGTCGGCGGCAGGTCGCGGATGTTCATCAGGCGGCCGACCTCGCTCCAGAAGTGGAACGCCGCGTCCCGCTCCTCCGGCCGCAGCCGTCGCGGGCCGTGCCGGTCCACCCAGCGCACCGGGATGAAGATCAGCGTGCCGAGCACGTAGCGGTACTCGTCCGGCGTGATGTCGTACACCCGGTGGATGCGGTTGAGGGCCGCGATGACGTGGCGGCCGCGCGGGTGCGCCGGGCCGTGGTGGATCAGCTCGTACAGCATCAGGCCGGTGTCGTCGGCGCGCTTGCCGGTCCGCTCGGTCATCTCGCCCGTGTCGGCCAGCAGCCGGGCGATCCGCGGGATGGCGAACGTACGGTAGAACGCCAGGTTCAGGCCGATGCGCATGTCCGGGCCCAGCTCCCGCAACGCGACCCGCCGGTACACCGCGTGGTGCTGCGCGAGCGGCCCCGCCTCCTGCGACGACATGCCGTGGCACCTCCCGTGAGAAACCTCGTGGCAGGTGGTAACCGCGACGGCGCTGGTGGACATTCCCGGGTATGGAATCAGACGACGCGGCCGCACGCGCGCGCTTCGAGGCGCTGTTCGACGCGCACTACGCGGAACTGACGCGGTTCGCCTCCCGCCGGGTCGGCGCGGACACGGCCGGGGACGTCGTCTCCGGCACGTTCCTCATCGCCTGGCGCAGGCTCGCCGAGGTGCCCGAGACGCACCCCCGGGCCTGGCTGTACGGCGTGGCACGGCACGTCATCGCCAACGAGCTGCGCTCCCGCGAACGCCGGGACCGCCTCGTCGCGAAGGCGGGAGGTGCCGAGCACGCCGTCACCGAGGACCACGCCGGGCAGGTCGGCGAGCACCTGCGGGTCCGGGCGGCGCTGTCCGCGCTGTCCCCCGCCGATCAGGAGGTGCTGCGGCTGACCGCCTGGGACGGGCTGGACGTGGCCGAGGCCGCGCTGGTGCTGGGCTGCAGCCGCACCGCGCTCAAGGTCCGCCTGCACCGTGCCCGCCGCCGCTTCGCGGCCCGCCTGCGGGCGGCCGAGGGAGCCGACCTCTCCACCGCCCGGCGCGGTCCACTGCCGACGATCCTTCCCGAAGGGAGCACCCGCTGATGAACGACGTCGTCGAACACAGCCTGCACCGGCTGCGCGCCGCCGACCCGGCCGTCGCGCCGCCCGACCCGCACGACCCGTACGCCCGCGCCCTGCTCGACCGGGTGCTGGCCACCGAGGACCGCACCGTCCCCACCCGGCCGCGCCGCCTCCTGCCCCGCCTCGCGATCGGCGCCGCCGCGGTGCTGACCGCCGGGGCGCTCGCGGTGGTCCAGCCCTGGTCCGCCGGGGACCCGGCCACGGCGTACACCGTCGACCGGCACCCCGACGGGTCGGTCAGCGTGACCATCCGCGCGCCGCAGCTGACGGACCCGGCGAAGCTGAACGCCGAGCTGGCCCGGTCCGGCACGCCGGTGACCGTGCTGGCGATGGTGCCCGCCGAGCGCTGCCCGGTGCCGCCCGGCGTCGACCCGGCCTTCCAGCTGCCGCCGGACCCCACCGCCGAGCAGCGCGACGCACTGTTCGCGCGGATGCCGGTCCGGTACGAGCTGCGCGGCGAGCAGGTCGTCATCCTGATCCAGCCGTGGAAGATCCCGGCCGGGGACACGCTCGTGCTCGGATACACCATCCGCCGTGACGCGGATCGCACCACCCTGGTGTGGCCCGCCGTGGTGACCGCGGTGCCGTCCTGCGTGGCGGAACCGGTTCCGGGCGCGGGACGCTGACCAGCGTCGCACGGCTGCTGCCGGACGTCGGCGGGGACGGCTACAGTTCCGTTCGCCGCCGGACGAGGGCCAGCAGCCGTGCGGTGAAGGGATGCCGTCCATGTCCGACCCCACCACCGAGGGCTACACCGTCTCCGTCGCCGAGATCGAGGGGATGGTCCGCAACCTGTGCGGGTACGCGCTCAGCGAGCCCGATCCGCTGCAGCGCTACCTGGACCTCACCCATCACCAGGTGCTGTTCGACGGGATCGTCGAGGCGCTCCGGCGCGAACGGGGCCGTGCCCTGGCCGACCTGGTGGTGTCCGGGACGCCGGTAGAGGCGGTCGCGGCTAAGACGAACCTCGGCGCGGTCCCGAAGGTGCGCAAGCTGATCACCCTGGCCGGGGAGAACGACCGGGTCAAGGCCGCGGCCGCCGCCGCCAAACCGGCCAAGGCCGCGAAGCCGAAGAAGGCGGCGGAGGCCGAGCAGCCCGAGACCCCGCCGCCGCCACCGATCCCGATCACCGGCAAGCGCATGCTCACCGCCGCCGAACGCATCGCCCTCGGCCTACCCGCCGACGGCCCTGCCCCCCGCCCGAAACCGGCCAAGCGCCGCCGAGCCGCGGCCTGACCGGCCCACCCCGCGTGCCGCGCGTGCCGCGCTCCGCCCGCCGCGCGCAGCGCGCCGCACCCAAGATCGCTGGTTCGTGTCAGAAAGTGCGGTCTGACCATAGGTTTCGACACGAGACAGCGATCTTCGCGGGCCGGCCGTCGAGCCGAGCCGGTCAGGACAGCTCCAGGACGTCGTAGGCGTCGAGTGCGTCGGTGTAGTGGTCCGGGTGGAAGGTCGCGAGGGGGTGGACTACGTTGCTCGCCATGGGTCTGCTGGACAGGTTCTTCGGATCGCCCCGGGACAGGTTCGCGGCCGAGGCGCTGCGGATCGCCCGCCGCGCGCCCGGCATCGTGCGCGCCGCCTACGACGCGGAGAAGTTCGCCGTCGCCGCGTGGCGCGACGGCTCGGGCAGCCCGGTCTGGATCTACCTGGCGAACGTGTTCGCCGAGACCCAGGACGCCCGCCCGGCCGATCGGGCGGCCCGCCTGACGCAGCTCGTACGCATCATCCTGACCCCGCACGACGACGAGAGCTGGGACGAGGTGCGGACCCGGCTGCGGCCGGTGCTGCGCCCCGACACGTTCGGCCAGGCCGGGCCGATGGGCATGGTGCCGCCGCTGTCCCGGGCCGCCCTGCCGCACCTGCGCGAGCTGGTCGTCGTGGACCGCCCCGAGTCGATGGCGTACGTGACGCCGCCGCGCCTGGAGGAGTGGGGCGTCAGCGCCGACGACGTCTTCGCCGCCGCCCGGCAGAACCTCGCCGAGCTGGCCGAGCAGTCGCTGCGACAGCACTGGCCGGACGGCAACGCCATGGTGCGCATGGTCGACTCCGGGGACGGCTACTTCACCTCGCTGCTGCTCGCTCCCGGCTGGCTGGCCGGGGTCAGCGAGCGGATGGGCGAGCCGGTCGTCGCGTTCGTGCCGGACGTGAACACGGTGCTGCTGTGCCCGGCCGACGGCGGCGCGGCGACCGCGCTGCACACGATCGTGGAGAGCGAGTTCGGCGAGGCGGCGCGCAGCATCTCGCCGGTCGGCTACATCGCCGGGGACGGCGGCCGGGTGGTGCCGTACGCGCCGCCGCCCGGCCACCCCGCACATCCCGCCGCCCAGCGCGCCCGGGTCCTGCTCACGGTGACGCAGTACCGCTCGCAGACCGAGTGGCTGTCCGCGCAGTACGCCGAGCACGGCATCGACGTGTACGTCGGCGGCCTGCTCGCGGCGGCGGGGGCGGACGAGCCGCCGTTCACCGTGGCGTCCTGGGGCGACGGCATCGAGTCGTTGCTGCCGGAGGCGGACTTCATCGCGTTCGCCGGGCCGGACGGCGTCTGGGGCCGGGTGCCGTGGGACGCCGTCGCCCGGCTCGTCCCGCTCGCACCGGAGCCCCTGCTCACCCCTGCCCGCTACCGCGTCGGCGGCTGGCCCGCCCCCGACGTCATGCAGCAACTCCGCGCGTACGCCGTCGACTGACGCCCCACGCCCACAAGATCATCCGACTTGCCTGGCAGACGGGCGAATCTTGCACGCGCTTCCGCCCAGGTGCCTGGCAAGTCGGATGATCAGAGGTCACTTGTTCGGCGGCGATTGGCTGATGTCGGCCAGGGCCGAGTCGGGGTCACGCTCCGTGGCCAGGTCGCCGATGGAGACGATGCCCACGGCGTGCCCGTTCTCGGTCACCGGCAGGCGTCGCAGCGCGTGCTCGCGCATCAGCTGCACGGCCCGGGATACGGGCTCGTCCGGGCGGATCGTCACGGCGGGTTCGCTGACGACGTCCCGGAGCAGGGTGCTGTCGGGCTGCCTGTGCTCGGCGAGCGCGCGTACCACGATGTCGCGGTCGGTGAGCACGCCCTCCAGATTGCCCTGCCGGTCGGTCACCAGCACGTCACCGATGTTGCGCCGGCGCATCTGCTCGGCCGCCTCCGTGACGGTGGCACTGTCGAGCATGCACACCGGATCGGTGGTCATGATGTCTCGGACCATCTGCGCGGTTGCCATCTCGAACCTCCTTGTGTGGCATTTCCGTGCAATGGTTGTCTTCCCCGCCCGAACCGGACCAAACGTGATCCGGTCGAGCGGGACGCCCGTCAGGTGAAGATGCTGACTCCACCCGGGCCGACCAGCAGGCCGACGACGATCAGCACGATCCCCCACAGGATCTCCCTGCGCAGCAGGGCGAAGATACCCGCGATCACGAGTACGACCGCGAGGATCCACAGCAGCGTGGCCATGTGCGTCCCCCTTCGATCTGTGCATCGGCCCGCGCTCCGCGTCGGAGGGTGGTGCCGATTCGCACCATTTATCCGTTACCCGGGAAGGATCTCGGCCAAACGCGGGGCGGCCTCAGCCGGTCAGCGCCGAGGCGGCCAGGCGCAGATCGGCGACCAGGCCGTCGTAGAGCGCATCGCGGTCGACGGCGCGCAGCACCGCCGACGGGTGGACGGTGGCCAGCAGCCGCGCCCCCTCCTCGGCGAACAGCTCCGGCCGGTGCGCCGAGGCCGGCCACGGCAGGAGCACCCCGCGCGAGCCCGAGACCGTCGCAGCCGGGCCGAGCAGGCCCTTGAGCGCGGTCCCGCCGAGCGCCACCAGCACCTGCGGGTGCAGCAGGCTCAGCTCGGCGGCCAGCCAGGGCAGGCACGCCACGATCTCGGTGCGGTTGGGATTCTGGTGGATCCGGCGCTTGCCGGACGCCGTGGCCTTGAACTTGAAGTGCTTGACCACGTTCGTCACGTACGCGTCCGCGCGGTCCAGGCCCGCCTCCGCGATCGCCCGGTCCAGCAGCTTGCCGGCGGGGCCGACGAACGGAGCCCCGCGCCGGTCCTCGACGTCACCGGGCTGCTCGCCGATCAGCACCACCCGGGCGTGCTCCGGCCCCGCCCCGAACACCGTCTGGGTGGCGTCGCGGTAGAGATGGCAGCCCCGGCAGTGTGCGGCGGCCGCCCGCAGCCCTTCGATCGACCCCGGATCGTCCGGTACGTACTCCTGAGCACCCCGCTCTGTCCGCACAGCCATGAGGGGACGCGTACCCAGCCAGGCCGGGTGGGAATCAGGCGACCTCGACCGGGTCCAGCCGCAGCCGCTCGATCAGCAGCGCCCGGTGCAGGTTCGCCACCGGCGCGACCAGGTCCGGGTGGCGCAGCAGCGCGGCCGCGCGCCGGTCCTCGGCGTCCGGCTCGGCCAGCCGGGCGAAGTCGTGGCCGCTCTCGGCGGCGTGCTCGCAGCCGGCCACCGCGGTCACCGCGTCGGCGGTCAGGCGCGCGTCCGACAGCAGGCAGGCGGCCCAGCTCGCGACGACCTCGTCGACCCAGCCGCGCCAGACCCGCTCGCTCTCGCGGTCGCCGTCGTACTCGTCGGCGCGCACGGCCCGGTCCAGCCCTGCGGTGCCGCCGGGGCCGAGCATCGACAGCAGGCTCGCGTCCGTCTCGGTCGGGTAGCGCAGCCACGCGGCCACGGTCGCGGCCTGGCGGGCCTGGGCGAGCACGCGCGCGGCCTGCGCCGGGCCGCCGTCGGACGGGTAGGCGCGGGCCAGCCAGTGGGTGGTGGCGGCGATGACGGGGGCGAGGCCTGCGGTCACGACAACCTCTCAGGGTGGCGCGGCCGCGTCGTCGCGGCCTGCCCCGCCGGGTCCGGCGAGGATCCGCAAGCTTAGCCGCGAATCCGCCCTGGTCGGTCCGCCATCTTCGACGGGTACGCGCGGACCCGCCGCTGAATGTGACATGTCCGATACCTGTGGTATGCAGCAGGGGTGGATCGGGACCCCGCCGAGGACCTGCTGGCCATCGCCATCGAGCTGGAGCGGGCCGGCGAGGCCGGCTACCGGATCAAGGCGTTCCGGCGGGCCGCCCAGACCGTGGCGGCCACCGGCCGGGCGGAGCTGGCCGCCCGCGCCGCCGAGGGCAGCCTGGCCAGGCTGCCCGGCCTGGGCGACGTGACGGCCCGCTGCGTCGCCGAGTCGCTGGCCGGGGAGGAGCCGGTCTACCTGCGGCGGCTGCTGGCCACCGCGGACCGGCCGCTGGACGAGGCGACCGAGGAGCTGCACGCCGCCCTGCGCGGCGACTGCCACAGCCACTCGGACTGGTCCGACGGCACCGAGAGCATCGCGGTCATGGCCGACGCCGCCCGCGCCCTCGGCCGGGAGTACCTCGTGCTCACCGACCACTCCCCCCGGCTGACCATCGCCCGGGGCCTGTCCGCCGAGCGCCTCGAAGCGCAGCTGATCGAGGTCGAGCGGCTCAACACCGGCTACGGCGACGGCTTCCGGCTGCTCAGCGGCATCGAGGTGGACATACTCGACGACGGGTCGCTGGACCAGACACCCGAGCTGCTCGGGCGCCTGGACGTCGTGGTCGCCAGCGTGCACAGCAAGCTGCGCTCCCCCGCCGACGTGATGACGGCCCGGATGCTGGCGGCGGTCGCCGACCCGCACATCGACATCCTGGGCCACTGCACCGGCCGCCTGGTCCGCCGCGCGGCCGGCGACACGAGCACGCAGACCCGGCCCGAGAGCGAGTTCGACGCGGCGGCCGTGTTCGCCGCCTGCGCCGCCCGGGGCGTCGCCGTGGAGATCAACTCGCGGCCGGACCGGCTCGACCCGCCCAAGCGGCTGCTCCGGCTCGCGGTGGAGGCGGGCTGCCTGTTCGCGATCGACTCCGACGCGCACTACCGCACCCAGCTCGACTGGCTGCGTTTCGGCTGCGAGCGGGCCGCCCGCTGCGGCGTGCCGGTGGACCGGGTCGTCAACACCTGGCCCGCCGAGCGCCTGCTGGCCTGGACCCGCCGCGACCGCGGCTGATCATCGTCCAGGCTCCGGGTCCCGCGGAGGACCTGTGAACCCGGTCTCCGGGGTAGGGTGTCGGACAGCACCTGAAGTCTGGACTGCTGGAACGAAACCAGGGTCACGTGGAACTCGCGTTGTACGCGTCGTCGCGTCACCGACATCGACACTGATGCAACGTGAGGAGCCGTCAATGGCAGACCGGATGCTGCGTGGAACGCGGTTGGGAGCCAACAGCTACACGCCGGTGCGGGAGACCCAGTTCGCGCCGAGGCAAATCTGCGAGTTCAGCTGTGCCCACGGACACTTCTTCGAGGTGACCTTCGCCGAGGACGTGGCCGCGCCCGTGACGTGGGACTGCAGTTTCGACGGCACCCCGGCGCGGCGCGTCGACGCACCCGAGGACTCGCCGCAGCACGGCAGGGCCCGGCGTACGCACTGGGACATGCTGCTGGAACGGCGCTCCCTCGACGAGCTCGAGATCCTGCTCGACGAGCGGCTGGCGGTGGTCCGCGAGCGACGCGGCCGCGCCGAACCCGGCGCACGGCGCGCCCACCGCGAAGGGTGACGCCCCGCACCGGCCGCGGGCCGGACGGCCGAGGCGGTGGTTCCCCGCGTGTATGGTGGGGAGACAGTTTCTTGTTTGTGGTTCTTCCACCTCCCCTGGATCATCTATCCCGGGGTCGGGTTCTCCTTCCGGATTACCGCGGTTGCCGCTGCTCGAGACGGCCCATCGGGGCCTCGCGACGCATGCGGGCCCCTCTGTATCAAGGAGAACTACATGGCCACCGGCACTGTGAAATGGTTCAACGCCGACAAGGGCTTCGGCTTCATCTCCGTCGACGGCGGCGGCGCCGACGTCTTCGTGCACCACTCGGTCATCCAGCTCGACGGCTTCCGTGAGCTGCGCGAGAACGAGCGCGTCGAGTTCGACGTCGTCCAGGGCCCGAAGGGCCCGCAGGCTGAGGCAGTGCGCCTCGTCTGAGCCCGGTCAACCGCCGGCGTGACACGGACGCCGCAGCCCGGTTCCGCGGATCACCTCACGGAACCGGGCCCGGCGTCCGGCCGGTCCCCAGCTCGCCGGCGGCCGGCTCTCCCCGGTCCGGGTCGAGAGCCGCCGTCTGGTCCACCTACCGCGAAAGGCTCCAGTTTGAGCACAGCAGCACCCGACCGGGCACGTCGGCGCAGGCGCCGCCCCCCGCAGGCTCCCGCCGCGACCGCACCCGAGACCGCCGCGGCAGTCCCGCCACAGCCCGCCGTCCACCACGACGCGCCCGGCTTCGCGGACCTGCCCCTGCACCCGGCGCTGCTGGGCGTCCTGGCGAAGCAGGGGCTGACCGTGCCGTCGCCGATCCAGGCCCGCACGATCCCCGACGCCGTCGCCGGACGGGACGTGCTCGGCGGGGCGCGCACCGGCTCGGGCAAGACCCTGGCGTTCGGGCTGCCGATGCTGACCCGCCTGGCCGGTCGCCGCGCCGCCGCCCGCCGGCCGCTGGCCCTGGTGCTCGTGCCCACGCGGGAGCTGGCCGCGCAGGTCAGCACCGCGCTGGCCCCGTACGCCAGGGAACTCAAACTGCGTACCGTCACCGTGGTCGGCGGCCTGTCGCTGGGCCGCCAGAGCGACCAGCTGCGCAACGGCGCCGAGATCGTCATCGCCACCCCCGGCCGCCTGAACGACCTGCTCGAACGCGGCGACTGCCGGCTCGACGAGGTCGCCGTCACGGTGCTCGACGAGGCGGACCAGATGGCCGACATGGGCTTCCTGCCGCAGGTGACCTCGCTGCTGATCGCGACCCCGCCGGGCGGGCAGCGGATGCTGTTCTCCGCCACGCTGGACGGCGACGTCGACCGGCTGATCCGCCGGTTCCTGAACGAGCCGGCCCGGCACTCGGTCGACCCTCCGGCCGGCGCGGTCGCCACCATGGACCACCACCTGCTGCACATCGAGGCGGCCGACAAGGACGCCGCGACGGCGCGCATCGGAGCCCGCGACGGCCGCGTCATCATGTTCGTCAAGACGCAGCACCGCGCGGACCGGGTCGCCAAGCGCCTGCTGGCCAGCGGTGTCACCGCGGCCGCCCTGCACGGCGGCAAGAGCCAGCCGCAGCGCACCCGCATCCTGGAACAGTTCCGGTCCGGCGCGGTCAACGCGCTGATCGCCACCGACCTGGCGGCCCGGGGCATCCACATCGACGACCTGGACCTCGTCGTCAACTACGATCCGCCCAACGACGCCAAGGACTACCTGCACCGCGGCGGCCGCACCGCCCGCGCCGGGCGCAGCGGCACGGTCGTCACCCTGGTGTCCGGCGACGAGCGCCGCGCCACCTCGCGCCTGCTGGCCGCCGCCGGGGTCAAGGCGCGTACGACGACGGTCGGCCCGCACGATCACGAGCTGACGCGCATCACCGGGGCGCGTACGCCCTCCGGTGTCCCCGCCGTGCTGCCCGCGCCGACGCCCGCGACACCCGAGCAGGCACCGCCGACCGCCCGCGGCCGCCGCAGCCGCGGCCGGAGAGCACGTTGAACGCGCCGCTGCGGCAGCCGGCATCTCCCCCGGCCGTCCGGCCCGAGGGGGGCCGCCATGTCTGACGATCTGCGGATCCGCCTGCACACCCGGGCGGGCGATCTCTGCCTGCTCGTCGCGGGCGAGGTCGACATGGCCACCGCGTACCTGCTCGGCAGGGTGACCACGGCGGTGCTGCGCACCCGCGACGCGGCGAGCCTGTCCATGGACATGTCCGCGGTCACCTTCATCGACGCCGCCGGGATCGCCGCGGTCATCGGCTGCCGCCGCGAGGCGGCCGAACACCGCCTCCCCTTCGCCATCGTCAACCCGTCACGTGCGGTGACCTCGACCATCGGCTTGTGTGGGGCGGAGCACCTGCTCAGGGACCCGGTGACCGGCCGCCTGCCCGCACCCGTGGGGCAGGCGGCGCCCAGCCGGCACCGCCACCGCAGCCGGCCGCCGTCCGGACGGCCACTGCCCGCCCGTCCCTGACGACGCCGAAGCAGCTGATGAGGGGACTCAGCCCCGGGTCCCCTCACGGTGCTCCAGGCCGACCGCGTCCCGCAGCTCGATCATGTCCTGCGCCAGCCGGGACTTGTCCTCGCTGTGCGCCTCCATCAGGTCGGCCAGCCCGTCGGCGATCGCGTTCAGCTTGTGCTGCACCGCCTCGTTCGCCCGGGTCTGACTGTTCTGCAACAGCGCCACCAGCAGGAACGTGATGATCGTGGTGGCCGTGTTGATGATCAGCTGCCACGTGTCGATGTCCCGGAAGATCAGGATCGACGGCGCCCACAGCAGAATGAGCAGCACACACAGGGCGAAGAACCACGCCTTAGACGCGAAACTGCTCGCCGCCTCGGCGAACCGGTCGAACGGCGACATGTCCTTCCCGGACACCGACGACGGCATGTCCTCCCTGCGCCCGGTCATGGCCGTCCCCTTTCCACCGGCTCCCCCGTTCCCCACCCCCACCGCTTTCATGCGAAGGAAGGGCACCTTCTTATCGTTATGTGTATAAGAAGGTGCCCTTCTTAACCGCTCATCGGCCCGCGACACGGCGCGGTGACCTAGGGTCGGTGACATGCCCCCATCCAAGATCCCCGGCGCGACGCTGCTCCGGCGCGGCGGCACGGTGCTGGCCGAGACCCTCGCCCCTGGCACCACCGCCCGCACCCGCTACCAGATCGCCTCGGTGAGCAAGCAGTTCACGGCGGCCGCCGTGCTCCTGCTGGCGCAGCGTGGGGCACTGGCCCTGGACGATCCGATCGGACACCGGCTCGGCGGCTGTCCGCCGGCCTGGCGCGACATCACCCTGCACCACCTGCTGAGCAACTCGTCCGGGCTGGGGCACTGGGACGAGTACCCGCTGATCGACCTGCACCGCCGGGTCGAGCCCGGTGAGCTGCTCGCCTCGTTCCACGAGGTGCCGCCGCTGTTCGCGCCCGGCGCCCGCTTCCACTACAGCAGCCCCGGGTTCGTGCTGCTGGCGCACGTGGTGGCCGAGGCCGCCGGGACGGCGTACCACAAGGCGCTGGCTGAAATGATCTTCACGCCGCTCGGCATGGCGGACACGTTCGCCGGGGAGCCCGGCGACCGCGCGGACCTCGCCGTGGGCCGCGACGCGAGCGGCGAGCCGGTGTCGCCGTACGAGCTGGACGTCGTGGCGATGGGCGCGGGCGACATCTGGTCCACCACCGGCGACCTGCTGCGCTGGGTGGACGCGCTGGGCTCCGGGCGGCTGCTCGACGAGCGCCGTCGCCGCCTGATGCACACCGCGCACACGCCGACCGGCGGCGGGCCGGATGCCGCCGGGTACGGCTACGGCCTGTTCACGGGCACGGTCGGCGGGACGCCGTGGTTCCACCACGACGGCGGCAACGCCGGGTTCCGCTCGTTCCTGGCGTGGGTGCCGGAGCGGGACGTACGCATCGTGGTGCTGAGCGACTCCGAGGCGACCGGCGCCGGCGACCTCGAACCGCTGCTGGCGACGGCACTCTCCTGAGCAGCCCGGACCGCTGAGGGTTAAGAAGGGCACCTTCCTCTACGCATACCGTTAAGAAGGTGCCCTTCCTTGCAGTTGGGTGAGGATGGTGGGGTCGGTGATCCTGGCGTCGTCGGCGAGCAGGAGGACCTTGCTGAGGATGACGCTGGTCATCCGGTCGTCGTCGGCGAAGGGCAGGAACAGGCGCCGGTGCGGCTTGTCGCCGAACCCGGCGGGGACGATGCAGAGGTGGCCGCCCGGTTCGAGGTGGATGCTGCCGCTGGTGAGGTGGATGCGGTAGGTCGCGCGGGTGCCGCGCACCACGGCGGCGGTGCCGTCCACGGTGACGTTGCGCAGGCGGAGGTCGGCGACGAGGGCGGCGAGCACCTCGGCCCGGCTCTGCGCGGCCGGGGTGGACAGGTGCCCGGCGGCGTCGCGGCCGGCCACCGACACGACCAGGTCCAGGTCGCGCATGACCTCGGAGAAGACCACCGGCGGGACCTCGGCCAGCGGCACGGCGTCCTTTCCGGACAGGAAGCGCACCCGGCCGACCTCGACCTCGCCCATGCCCCAGTACCCGTGGAAGTCGCAGCTCAGTGCCGCGGTCAGGGCGCCGGCCGGGCGGGTCGCCTGGTGGTCGGCGTACTCGTGGTGGGTGTGCCAGCCCCGCCCGGACAGCAGCCGCGCGGCCACCCGGCCCGACACGACGTGCCCGGCGAATCGCGCCGACGCGTCCCCGGCCTCCCGCTCGGGTGGGGTGAGCAGGTACAGCTCCCGGAACGCCTGCCGCACCGGCTGGCGCAGCCGCCGCCGGACCACCTCCGCCTGCCAGCGGGCCAGCTCCCCCGCCTGAAAGAGGTGGTAGGGGTGCACGGCGGTAACCGGCCCGCCCGCGTCCACGTCGCCCAGGAACCCGATCCCGCCGGACGCGTCCTGCCACAGCAGACCCGCCGCCATCGCCGCACCGGCGGGCAGCCGCCGCAGCCGCGCCAGGTCCGCGGGCGCGAGCGCGCCGCCCCCGGCGACCAGCCGTTCCATGGTGCCGGCGCGCATCCGGCGGGCCTGGTCGCGCAGCAGGTCCTGGTGTTCGCGGCTCGCGGTGTAGCGGGCGTCGGACCGCACCTGCTTCGGCACCGTCTTGAGCGGCTTGCCCGCGCTGGTCACGGTGATGACCGGGTCGGGACCGTCGAGCACCACCGCGACCGTGTAGTCGCCGAGCTGCCACGCCGGTGCGGGCTCCTCGGCGAGCCGGGACTCGCAGTCCCACTCCAGCGCGCTCGCGTCGGGCAGCCCGGCGACCTGCGCCAGGTGCTCCAGCGCCACCTCGACCGCGGCGGCGTGGCTGTGCCGCCGGTTCGGGCCGAGCTTCGGCCCGCGCCGGGCGGCCTCCCGCAGCGCCAGATAGCGGTCCAGCACGGTCTCGCCGTCGGCCAGGGGCAGCATGCCGTACGCGGCGATGCCCGCCAGCGCGTTGTGCTTCACGCGTTTGAGCACCGCCGCCCGGTTGTGGCCGAGCACCGCGCTCACCAGCTCGCTGGGCACGAGCTTGAGCAGCTCCCGGGTGCCGTCCGGCCCCGCCGTCGCGGCCGCGGCGAGGATCGCGGCCCGGTCGTGGCGCACCACCTCGCCGCCCTCGATCTCCTCCAGCAGCCGGAACAGCTCGACGGCGGGCGCGAGGCCGAGCAGCGGCAGCACCGCGTACGCGTCGCCCGCCGCGCGGCGCAGCCGGAACGCGCGCTGCCGCACCGCCTCCGGCTGCCCGTCCAGGTGGGCGACGTACGCCGCCAGCTCGTCCGGGGTCAGCGCGGCGGCGCCGAAACGCTCGCCGGTGGCCGCCTCACCCGCCCAGTCCAGCCCGCGTAGCGCGAACCGCAGCCCGTGCGGCCTGAACTGCGGCAGCTCGTCGTCCGGCGGCGCCTCAGCGCTGAGGCGCCACAGCACCTCCTGCGCGTACGGCCGCACCGCCGCCGCGTGCGGCGACGGCGCCTGCGCGGCCCCGCCGTATCTCGACGCGTCGCCGAACAGCTCGTTGCCCAGGAACCGGTCCGCGGCGAACGCCTCCTCGACCAGCGCCTCGTCCAGCGCGCCCGCCGTGGCGAGCCCGCCCAGCAGCCGCACCGTGTCGGTGCGCGACAGCCAGCCCAGCGGCGTACGCAGCAGCACCCGCATCCCGGGCACGTCACCGGCGCTCACCACCTGCGTGACGATCTCACCCAGCGGCGGGCGTGGGACCAGGCCGAAGTGGAGCAGCTTGCACAGCGCCGCCAGCCGGGTGGCCGTGGGCCAGGGCGCGTCCAGCACCTGCACCGCGCCCGCGCCGGGGGCCAGCGGGAACGCCTCGTCGTAGGCCGCATTCAGCGCCGCGTCGAGGTCGGCGATGCGGGCGCCGTGCAGATTGCCGAGCAGCCGGTCGTCGCCGCGTTTGACCTGGCGGCGGATCTGCGGCCCCAGCTCCAGCAGCCGCCCGCGATCACCGGCGCGCAGCGCCGCCCGGACCTCCTCGACGCGGGCCTGCAGCGCGGCCCGCTCCTGCTCGAACGCCTCGCGGTACTGCTCCGGCACCGGATAATGCAGCACCTCAGCCCCCGACCAGCGCGGTGAGCCGCACGAACACCACCGGCTCGCCGAGCCGCAACACGATCTCCTCGTCCAGGGCGTCGGCCTGGACACCGTTCACGAACAGGGCGAACGCGCCCGCCTCGAACGCGCGCCAGGCGCGAGCCACCTCGGCGTCCGGGTCCGGGTCCGCCTCGGCACGGCCGGGCAGGCGCACCACTCCCGTGGCGGCCTGCGCGCGGACCTCGGCGTCGGTGAGGTACTGCCGGTCCAGCATGGCCCGGCAGCGTGAGTGGTCCCCACGCCAGGCGCGGACCTGCTCGGCGACCGCGGCCCGGATCAGCTCGCGCACCGTCGTCCGCTCCCGCGCCAGCTCGATCAGCACGTCCGGCAGCCGTTCCCCGCCCGGGACCCGGCTACGCACCTCCACCCGCATCGTCGCCTCCACGCCTCGAAGATCGCCCGACCCTAACCGCCTGGTACGACACCGTCCGGACCGGACGGACGCGGTGCGGGTGACCGGCGTCCTACGTATGACTAGACGGCCCCACGCACCCCTCTAGGTAGGCCACGGCCAGGCAAGATACGCCATCGCTGCGGATGGATCGAGCCCGCCGGGAGACGAGTATTGGTCATGTCAGAAAGACAGGAACCACGGACTGAGGAGTCTGAGATGTTCGGATCGCCCGAGCTGTACTTCGATCTCGCGAAGCTGCACCACCGCGAGCTCCTGGACGAGGCCGAGAAGGAGCGGGTGGCCGCGAGGCTGCAGCGCCACGGCCGCAAGCGCCGCCAGGCGCACGACCGCAACGCGCGGTGAACCCCACCGGCACAGGCCCGGGAGCCGTCACACGGCCCCGGGCCTGTTCGTATGCCCCGCCCGCCGCGAAACCCGGTGCCCTCGCGCGGCACCCGGACGGCACAATGTCCCGATGCCCGGACTGAGCGCCGCCCTGCTGACCGAGATCAACCCGCTCGCCCGTCCCGAGCGGCTGCGCCTGCTGGCACGCCGCGCGCGGGAGCTGGCCGGGACGCCCGCGCTCGACGCCCTGCTGGCCGAACTCCGCACGGGCGACACGTTCCACCGTGAGCTGAGGCTGTTTTTCGCCACCGTCGCCGGGCACCGCGACGCCGTCATCGCCACGCTGGCCGACCCCGACCCCGAGCTGCAGTCCATCGCCCTGGGCGGCTGGCTGCGCAGCCGCCCCGTCACCGCGGGCGAGTTGTGGGACCTGCTCGCCGACGCGCCCGCCCGGCTGCGCCGCACCGCCTACCGCGCCCTGCGTGGAGGCATCTCCGCAGCCGCCACAACTTCTGGGTTGTAACCACAACGCAGAAGTTGTGGCCCGGCGACGGTGATTGCTCCGGACGGGGCCCGCCCGCGATGCCGACCTCGCCGGGTGACGGCTCACCCGTGGCGCGAATGAGGCCGAGCACACAGTCCGGCGGGCGGAAAACGCCTGGCGGTCCTGTCCGTACCCGCCGGTACGCTGTCGCCCGTGGGTAGTCAGCGTGGTGGGGTCAGCTCGGCGATGATCGGGCGCGACCGTGAGCTGCGCCAGCTGACCCAGCTCGTGGCGGCCCGGCGACCGGCGGTGGTGTTCGTCGGCGGCGAGCCCGGCATCGGCAAGACCCGCCTGGTCCGCGAGCTGCTGACGACCCTGCCCGAGCAGGCCGTGGCGCTGGTCGGCCAGGCCGAGCCCGACTCCCTGGCCCGGCCGTACGAGCTGCTCCTCGACGCGGTCGACGGCGTGGACGTGCCCGCCGGCCGCCTGACCGCCCTGACCGATCCGCAGCTCAGCCCGGTCGAGCGGCTGCACAGCGGGCTGTCGCTGGTCGCGGACCTGTCCGGCGAGGCGCCGACGGTCATCGTGTTCGAGGACCTGCACTGGGCCGACTCGGAGAGCGCGGCCCTGTTCGAGCGCCTGGCCGACACCGACGGCCCGCGCCTGCTCGTCGGCACCTACCGGCCGGACGAGGTGAGCAACCGCCACCCGCTGGCCTCGCTGCTGGAGCGCATGGAACGCCGCCACGCCGTGACGCACCTGCGGCTGGAGCGGCTCACCGAGTCGGAGACCGCGGCGCTGCTGGCGACCGTCACCGGCCGCCCGGTGCCCTACCGCACCGCCGCCGCGCTCTTCCACCGCACGGGCGGCAACCCGTTCTTCCTGGAGGAGCTGCTCGGCTCCTGCGCGCCCGGCGACCTGGAGTCGCTGGTCGAGAAGCCGCTGCCGTGGAGCCTGGCCGAGGTGCTGCGGCGCCAGGTGGCCAGCCTCGACCCGGCGGCGCAGCGGGTCGTCGAGGCCGCGGCGGTGCTCGGCCGCCGGGCCCCGTTCGACCTGCTCGCGGAGGTGACCGGGGCGGGCGAGGACGAGCTGATCGGCGTGCTGCGCGACCTGGTGGTGCGCGGCGTGCTGGTCGAGGCGGGCGAGGACGAGTTCAGCTTCCGGCACGCGCTGGTGCGCGAGGCCATCACCGGCCAGATGCTGGGCCGCCAGCGCCGCCGCCTGCACGAGAGCGCCCTGGAGGCGCTGCAGCGCGGCGGCGACGCCGACCCGGCGCTGGTCGCCCACCACGCCCAGGCCGCCGGTCGGTACGCCGACATGGTGTCCGCGGCCCGCCGCGGCGCGCTGGAGTACCTGGCCATCGGCTCGGCGTACCAGGCACTCCAGCTGGCGGAGATGGGCATGGCCGAGGAGCCCGACGACCTGGTGCTGCTGTCGGCGGCGGCGCGCGCCGCGTGGCTGGCCGGGCTGCTCGACGACGCCGCCGGGTACGCCCGGCGCTGGCGCGACCTGGCCGACGGCCCCGCCGACCGGGCCGACGCGCTCTACCTGCTGATCCGGCTGTCCTGGGAGGCCGACGACCTGCCGTGGCTGGAGCGGGTCACCGCCGACCTGGAGCAGCTCATCGCCGAGCTGCCGCCCGGCGCGGACCAGGCGCGGGCGATGACCGCGGTGGCCCAGTCGGCGATGCTGCGCGACTACGACGACGAGTCGCTGGCCTGGGCCGACCGGGCGCTCGCGCTGGCCGCCGAGTTCGATCTGCCGCAGATCCGGCTGGCCGCGCTGGTCGAGAAGGGCACCGTGCTCACCGGCTACTCCGAGCGCGCCGTCGAGGGCCGGGCGATCCTGTCCGGGCTCGTCGCCGAGGCCGAGCGGCGCGGCGAGTGGGTGCTGGCCGCCCGCGCGCTCAACCGCCTGCTGCACATGCCGCAGACCTCCTCGCTCACCGAGCAGGCCGAGCTGCTGGAGCGGATGCGCCGCGACGCCGAGCGGGCCGGGTTCGAGGCGCTGGCCGTGGCCGCGTACTACCAGGGCCGGGCCCGGCTGGCCATGCGCGAGGGCGACCTGCGGGCGGCGATCGGCGCGCTCGACGACGGCCGCGCCCGCGACCGCGGCTACCACTACTCGGGCCGCCGTGCCGACTACCACGCGGTGTTCCTGGCCGGGCTGTGCCTGGAGTCCGGCGCGCTGGACCGGGTGCGCCGACTGCTGGCCGACCTCGGCGGGATCGAGAAGGTCGACCCGATGGTGCTGCACAGCGTCGGCTTCCACCTGGCCTGCCGCGACGGCGACCTCGCCACCGCCGACGCGCTGCTGGACCGGGTCCTGGACGCCCTGCGCGCCCAGCCCTGGCGCAGCGGCGAGCAGGCCCACGACCTGCTGTCCGCCGCGCTGCACCTCGGGCTGCCGCTGCCCCGGCTCAAGCAGCTGTCCGAGGCGCTGCTCGACGGCCAGGTCTGGGACCACTGGCGCACCCTGGTCGAAGCCCAGGTCGCCGAGGTATGCGGCCGGACCGCCGCGGCGTTCGACGGCTACCGTTCCGTCGCGGGGACACCCCTGCTCGCCCCGGCCGTCAACGGCACGGCCCACCTCGGCGCGGCCCGCTGCCTGCTCGCCCTGGGCCGCGACGCCGAAGCCGCCGACCGGGTGAACCGGGCCGGTGAGCTGCTACGACACTGGGCGGGCTGGCGCGTCGAGCAGCTCACCCAGCTCCAGGCGCAGCTCGGCCTCGCCCCCGCCGACAGCCGCCACACCGTCACCGGCATCGCCGCCCTCACCACCCGCGAACGCGAGGTCGCCCTCCTGGTCGCCGACGGCCTCACCAACGCCGAACTGGCCCGCCGCCTCTACATCTCCCCCCGCACCGCGGCCGTCCACGTCTCCAGCATCCTCCGCAAACTAGGCGTCACCTCCCGCACCGAAGTAACCACCGCCCTCACCCACTGACCACCCGCCCCGCCCCGCGCCTCGAGCCTCGCCCGCGCCAAGATCGCGCGATTTGCCTGGCACATGGGCGAATGCGCGCTCAAGATACGCCCGAGTGCCAGGCAAGTCGGATGATCATGGCGGCTCGCGGCCGGCACGGGGTGGCGGTCCGGGAAGAAGGTGGGAGGACCCCTCAGCAAGTCCGCAAGGGACGTGTCAGGTCACACGCACGAGGCGTGGACAGAGGAGGGGCCCTCCACGGCAGCGATCCTCCACCGAACGCCCCCGCCCGGTCAAGCCGGAGCGCGGCGGAGCAGGCGGCAGGGGCACTTGACAGCGCGGGCTCGTGGATGTTTTCTGTGAACGTTCACAGCGGGCGCCCGGTCCGGTGTGGACGCCTCCGATGTGTCTGTGGGCAAACAAACACCTCAGGAGGACCCATGCACAGAACGAAGGCACTGCTCGCCGCCGCGGCGCTGGCCGTCGCGACGGCGCTGGCCGCTCCCGCGCTGCCTGCGGCGGCCGCCTCGACGGTCACCAACCCCGGGTTCGAGTCCAACGGGGCGAGCCAGACCCCGTCCGGCTGGTCCGAGTCGGGCACGGTCGCGGCGTCGAAGTCCGAGGCGGGCGGGCGCAGCGGCAGCTACCGCGGCACGCACTGGTCGGCCTCGGCGTACACCGTCGAGACGTACCAGACCCTGACCGGCCTGACCAGCGGGTCGTACACGCTGAGCGCGTGGGTGCGCTCGGGCGGCGGCCAGTCGGCGGCGTACGTCGCGATGAAGAACTGCGGCGGTGCGCAGGCCCAGGCGAACATACCCACGAGCAGCTCGACCTGGGTGCAGGTGTCGGTGACGGCCAACGTCAGCTCCACCAACTGCACCATCAGCGTCTACTCCAACGCCGCCGCCAACCAGTGGATCAACGTGGACGACGTCACCTTCGCCAAGAACGGCGGCGGCACCACCCTGCAGGTCAAGGGCGGTGACGTGTCCTCGGTGAAGAAGAACGAGGACAAGGGCGCGCTGTACTACAACGCCTCCGGCACGCAGCAGGACCCGCTGCTCATCCTCAGGAACGCGGGGATGAACTACGCCCGGCTCAAGGTCTGGGTCAACCCGGCCGACGGCTACAACAACAAGGCCCGCGTGCTCACCATGGCCAGCCGGATCAAGGCGCAGGGCATGAAGCTGCTGGTCGACTTCCACTACTCCGACTCGTGGGCCGACCCGGGCAAGCAGGTGCCGCCCGCGGCCTGGTCCGGCCACTCGCTGTCGCAGCTGGTGACGGACGTCTACAACCACACGTACGACGTGCTCAACGCGCTGAAGGCGCAGGGCACGACGGCGGACATGGTGCAGGTCGGCAACGAGATCAACCCCGGCATGCTGCTCCCGACCGGCAGCACCTCCAACTGGGGCAACCTGTCGCAGCTGCTCAAGTCCGGTATCAGCGCGGTCAAGGCCGTCAACTCGTCGACGCTGGTCATGCTGCACCTGGCCGAGGGCGGCGACAACGCCACCTTCCGCTGGTGGTTCGACCAGGCCGTGGCGTACGGGGTGCCGTTCGACGTGATCGGCGCGTCCTACTACTGCTACTGGCACGGCCCGATGTCCGGCCTGCAGACGAACCTGAACGACATGGCCTCGCGCTACGGCAAGCCGGTGCTCGTCGCGGAGACTGCCTACGGGTTCACCACCGCGCAGGACGACGCGGAGACCAACATCTTCACCTCGTCGCTCGCGAGCACCTGCGGCTACCCGGCGACGGCGCAGGGCCAGCGGGACGCGTTCCAGGCGGTGGTGAACATCGTGAAGAACGTGCCCAACGGCCGCGGCATGGGCGTCTTCTACTGGGAGCCGGCCTGGACCGCGCAGGCGGGCGCCGGCTGGGACCCCACCAACCCGTCGTCGGGCAACGGCTGGGAGAACCAGGCCCTGTTCGACTACAGCTCGCGGGCGCTGACCGCGATGTCGGTGTACGGCTCGATGTAGGCGACGGCGCCGCCGGGTGGTAGGGCACCCGGCGACGCCGCCGTTGACAGCCGACGCGACTGTTGCGAGTATGTGAACGCTCACAGACACATCGGCGGTCTTCGCGCCGCGCCCGCCGCGACCACGCATCGCGCGTGGCGTCCGGCGGCGCGGTTCAGGCGGTGGCGATCACGCGCACTCCGCCACCCGGCACGGTGACCTCCCCGGCCCAGCCGGTGCCGTCGAGCAGGTCGGTCCCGGCCACGTCCGGCACGGTGACCGGCTCGTCACCGTGGTTGATCAGGAACAGAAACGCGCCGCGCCGCACCGCCTCGACCGTCTCCGGCAGGCCGCGCGGGCGGTCCACCCCGGCCGCGTCGAGCGCCCGCGCCAGCACCGGCCGCAGCTCGTCCACGCTGGTGGCGACATACCAGGCGGTGCCGTTGCCCAGCTCGTGCCGGGTGATCGCGGGATGCCCGGCGTCGGGGCCGGAGGCGAAGTCGGCGACGCTCACGGCACCGGCCGGGCGCACCCGCTCCGACCACACCCGCGAGGACGAGCCGTCCGACAGCGCGACCGTCTCGTGCTCCCGCAGCGGGTGGAACTCCTCGACGGACAGTCCCAGCACGTCGCGCAGCGCACCCGGGTACGCCCCCGGGTGCACCGTGTCATGTTCGTCGACGATCCCGGAGAAGTACGACACCAGCAGGTGCCCGCCCGATTCGACGAAGCAGCGCAGGTTCTTGGCCGCGGCCTCCCCCAGCAGGTAACCGCTGGGCACCACCACCAGCCGGTACGCCGACAGGTTCTCGGCCGGGTGCACGAAGTCGACCGTGGCGTGCTCGCGCCAGAGCGCCTGGTAGTACGCGTCGACGCGCTCGCGGAAGCGCAGGTCCACGCTGGGCCGCCACTCCAGCTCCAGCGCCCAGTAGGACTCCCAGTCCCAGACCACGGCCACTTCGGCGTGCACGCGCGAGCCGCGTACCCCCTCCAGAGCTTGCAGCTCAGCACCCAGACAGACCACGTCGCGCCAGAGCTGGGAGCCGGTGCCGGCGTGCGGGACCATCGCCGAGTGGAACTTCTCCGCACCCGACCGCGAGGCCCGCCACTGGAAGAACAGCACCGCGTCCGAGCCGCGCGCGACGTGCGCGAGGCTGTTGCGGCGCATCTCCCCCGGCCGCTTGGCGATGTTGCGCGGCTGCCAGCTGACCGCGCCCGTGGAGTGCTCCATCAGCAGCCACGGCCGGCCGTTGCCCAGCGAGCGGCTCAGGTCCGCCGACAGGGCCAGGTCGATGTGGTTGTCGGGCTGCTCGGCGTTGAGGTAGTGGTCGTTGGACACCACGTCCACCTCGGGCGCCCACCGCCACAGGTCCATCGACTTGCAGTTGGTGGTCATGAAGTTGGTGGTCACCGGCAGGCCCGGCGTCACCTCGTGCAGGACGTCGCGCTGCACGGTGAAGCAGGCCAGGTTCTCCGCCGAGCTGAAGCGGGCGAAGTCCAGCCGCTGCGCCGGGTTGACCACGGTGTGGTTCGCGCGCGGCAGGTCGATCTCGTCCCAGTCGCCGTAGCGCTGGCCCCAGAAGTTCGTGCCCCACGCCGCGTTGAGCGCGTCCAGCTCGCCATAGGTCTGGCGCAGCCAGTCGCGGAACGCGTGCAGGCTGGTGTCGCAGTAGCACTCGCCGAGCGGCGCGCCGTACTCGTTGTGCACGTGCCACATCACCACGGCCGGGTGGTCGCGGTAGTGCTCGGCCAGCTTCCGCGCCAGCGCAGCGGTGGCCGCGCGGTACTCCGGCGAGCTGGGGCAGGCGGTCTCCCGCCCGCCCACGCCGTAGCGCACCCCCTCGCGGTTGACCGGCAGGGTGTGCGGGTACGCCTTGGCGAACCACGGCGGCGGGGCGGCGCTGGGCGTGGCGAGGTCGACGCTGACCCCGTTGGCGTGCAGCCGGTCCACGATCTCGTCGAGCCACCCGAACTCGTAGCGCCCCGGCGCCGGCTCCAGCAGCGCCCAGGCGAACACCCCGAGGCTGACCAGGTTGACCCCGGCCTCGCGCATCAGCGCGACGTCCTCCTCCTGCACCTCGCGGGGCCACTGCTCCGGGTTGTAGTCGCCGCCGTAGGCCAGCCCCCGCAGGCGTGGCACGACATGATCGGACTGAGGCACAGGATCCCCCTGAGAAGCACGGTACGTCTGTGAACGTGCACAGTAGCCGAGCGCTGCCGCCGCCGGAAGGGCGGTCCGGGGCGCGGCGGCATGATCATCCGACTTGCCAGGCACAAGGGCGAAAGCCGGCTCAAGATTCGCCCGATTGCCAGGCAAGTCGGACGATCATGCGAGCCCAGACCCGCGTGTAACGCGTCGGACACGGGGCCTTGACGGGGTCGATACGGCAGCGCAGACTGTGGCGCACTGTGAACGTTCACAGAGATTTCGCCTTTTGACGGAGGACCTATGCGTACCAAGCGGCTCAGCGCGGCGCTGTCCGTGCTGCTCGCCGGCGCCCTCGTGGCGGGCTGTTCGAGCGGCGCGGAGGAGCAGACCCCGCAGGAGACCGGACCGGTCGAGCTGACCTTCTGGACCTGGGCGCCCAACATGGACAAGATCGCGGCGGTGTGGAACGAGGCGCACCCCGACATCAAGGTCACGGTCAGCAAGCAGGCCGGCGGCGACGAGGCGGCGGCGAAGTTCCTCACCGCGGCCAAGGCGGGCAACGCGCCCGACCTGGTGCAGGCCGAGTACCAGATGCTCCCGTCGTTCGTGGCCGCCGAGGCGGTCGCCGACATCAAGGCCGACGTCGAGGGCGTGCGCGGCGAGTTCTCCGACGGCATCTGGAGCCTGGTGACGCTCGGGACGGATGCCGTCTACGGGCTGCCGCAGGACAGCGGCCCGATGATGCTCTACTACCGCCAGGACCTGTTCGCCAAGTACGGCATCGCCGTGCCGAAGACGTGGGACGAGTACGCCGCCGCGGCGCGTACGGTGCGCGCCAAGGACAAGTCGGTCTACCTGGGCGGCTTCTCCACGAAGGACCCGGGCTGGTTCGCCGGGCTGTCGCAGCAGGCGGGCGGCCAGTGGTGGGCCATCACCGGCGAGGCGTGGAAGGTCGGCATCAACGACGAGGCCACGAAGAAGGTCGCCGACTTCTGGGGCGGCCTGGCCAAGGAGGGCGCCGTCGACACGCAGGCGCCGTGGACGCCGGAGTGGAACGCCGCGCTCAACGGGGGCAAGCTGCTGACCTGGGCGTCGGCGGTCTGGGGTCCGGGCGTGCTGTCCAGCAACGCCCCTGACGGCAAGGGCAAGTGGGCGATCGCGCCGCTGCCGCAGTGGAGCGCCGGGGAGAGCTACTCCGGCTTCTGGGGCGGCTCGTCGATCGCGGTGTCCGCGGGCAGCAAGCACCGCAAGGCCGCCGCGCAGTTCCTGAGCTGGCTCAACACCGACGCCAAGGCTGTCGACCTGCTGATCAAGGAGGCGGCGATCTACCCGGCCGCCAAGAGCGGGCAGAAGCTGCTCACGACGGCGCCCGAGTACTTCGCCAACCAGCCCGACTTCTGGCAGCAGGCCACCACCATCGCGGGCACCGCGCGCGGCTTCACCTTCGGCCCGAACGTCAACGTGGCGTACGGCGCGTACAAGGACGCCTTCGACAAGGCGGTGCAGCAGAAGTCCTCCTTCGCCGACGCGCTCACGTCGGTGCAGGACGCGACGGTCGCCGACATGAAGAAGTCCGGCTTCACGCTGGCCGGCTGACCCATGTCCACGGCACAGAAGGGCGCCCGCGCGCACCGCGCGGGCGCCACCCCCTACCTGTACCTGGCCCCGGCGGTCGTGCTGTTCACGCTGTTCGTGGCCGCGCCCATCGGCTACACGGCCTACCTGAGCATGCGCCGGGTCAAGTTCTCCGGCCTGGGCCTGGGCAAGAACTCGCGCACCGAGATCTTCGCCGGGCTGGACAACTACCGGGCCGCCGTCGCCGACGGCGAGTTCTGGGCGGGCTGGCTGCGCGTGCTCGGGTACGCCGGGCTGGTGCTGACCCTGATGCTGGGGCTGGCGCTGGTGTTCGCGCTGCTGCTGGACTCGGCGCGGGTGCGGCTGGCCCGCTTCTCCCGCATCGCGATCTTCCTGCCGTACGCGGTCCCGGGCGTGGTCGCCACGCTGCTCTGGGGCTTCCTCTACCTGCCCAGCCTGAGCCCGATCCACGCCACGCTGCGCGCGTTCGGGGTGGAGAACGTGGACCTGCTCGACCCGAGCACGGTGCTGTTCTCCATGGTCAACGTCGCGATCTGGGGCGGCACCGGGTTCAACATGCTGGTCCTCTACACGCAGCTGCGGGCCATCCCCCGCGACTACTACGAGGCGGCCCGCATCGACGGCGCGGGCGAGCTGGCCATCGCGCTGCGGGTCAAGGTGCCGATGCTGGCCCCGGCGCTGGTGCTGACCACGGTGTTCTCCATCATCGCGACGATCCAGGTGTTCACCGAGCCGATGACGCTGCGGCCCATCTCCAACGCGGTCAGCTCCACCTGGAGCCCGCTGATGAAGGTGTACACGGACGCGTTCATCAACGGCGACCTCTACTCGGCGGCGGCGACGTCGCTGGTCATCGCGGTGATCTCGGTGGTGCCGTCGCTGCTGTTCATGCGGCTGGTCCGCCGCCAGGCGTTCGGGGAGGAACGATGACCGCCATCGCGGAGAAGCCGCGCACCAGCGTCGCCGCGGAGAAGTCTCGGCCGCGGGGGGTACGCCGGGGCCTGGGGCTCGCGCCGACGGCCGTGCTGCTGCTCGGGGCGCTGTACTGCCTGCTGCCGGTGTGCTGGGTGCTCGCCGCGTCCACCAAGACCCGCGGCGAGCTGTTCACCTCGAACGCGTTCGCGCCGGGCACGGGGCTGCTGGACAACATCGCCGACCTGTCGGCGTACCGGGACGGCATCTTCTGGCAGTGGATGGCCAACACCGCGCTGTACGCGGGCGTCGGCGCGCTGCTGTCCACGGCGGTGTCGGTGCTGGCCGGATACGCCCTGGCCAAGTTCCGGTTCTTCGGCCGCGACACCATCTTCACCGTGCTGATCGGCGGCATCCTGGTGCCGGCGGTGGTGCTCGCGGTCCCGCAGTACCTGCTGCTGGCCAAGGCCGGGCTGGCGAACACGTACTGGGCGGTGCTGCTGCCCAGCATCCTGCACCCGTACAGCATCTACCTGGCCCGGATCTACGCCGCCGCGGCGATCCCGGACGCGCTGCTGGAGGCGGGCCGCATCGACGGGGCCGGCGAGCACCGGCTGCTGCGGGTGGTGGCGCTGCCGCTGATGGCGCCGGGCATGGTGACGATCTTCCTGTTCCAGTTCGTGGCGATCTGGAACAACTTCCTGCTGCCGTTCATCATGCTCGCCGACGACGAGCGCTTCCCGCTCACCGTCGGCCTCTACACGCTGCTGGCCACCGGGGCCAACCAGCCTGCCCTGTACAACCTGGTGATCACCGGGGCGCTGCTGTCGATCATCCCGCTGATCGCGCTGTTCCTGACCATGCAGCGGTACTGGCGCACGGACCTGTCCGGCGGGTCTGTGAAAAGCTGATGGCCGTGACGAACAAGCGGCGTCCCACGATCCACGACGTGGCCCGTGCCTCGGGAGTCTCCCGGGGCACGGTGTCCCGTGCGCTGAACGGCGACCCCTACGTGAGCACGGCCGCGCTCGCCGCCGTGAAACGCGCCGTCGCGGAGACCGGGTACGTGGTCAACCGCGCCGCGCGCAGCCTGGTCACCCAGCGCACCGGCACCGTGGTCATGGTGCTGTCCGAGCCGCAGGAGAAGCTGTTCGAGGACCCGAACTTCAGCGTGCTGCTGCGCGTGGCCACCCGGCGGCTGGCCCAGCGCGACGTCGCGCTGGTCATGATGGTGGCCGGCGACGACGGCGACCGCGAGCGGGTCATCCGCTACCTGCGCGGCGGCCACGCCGACGGGGTGCTGCTGCTGTCGGCGCACTCCGGCGACCCGCTGCTCGCCGAACTCGACGGCCTGTCCATCCCGGCCGTGGCCTGCGGCGCGGTGCTCGGCCGCGAGGGCGTGATCCCGTACGCCGCCGCCGACGACCGCGAGGGCGCCCGCCAGATGACGCAGTACCTCGTCGACCAGGGCCGTAGGAAGATCGCCACGATCACCGGCCCGCTCGACACCCCCGGCGGCCTGAACCGGCTGGAGGGCTTCTGCGACGTGCTCGGCCGCAAGGCCGTCAAGAAGCTCATCGCCCACGGCGACTACTCCCGGCACAGCGGCGAGACCGCGATGGCCGAACTGCTCGACCGCACCCCCGACCTGGACGCCGTCTTCGTCGGCTCGGACCTCATGGCCGCCGGGGCGCTCGCCGTGCTGCGCGCCCGCGGCCGCCGCGTCCCGGAGGACGTCGCCGTCGGCGGCTTCGACGACTCCGCCATCGCCTCCTCCACCCACCCCCGCCTCACCACCGTCCGCCAGCCCCTGGAGCAGGTAGCCACCGAAACCGTCCGCCTCCTCCTCGAACTCATCGACGGCGCCGAGACCGTGACCCCCGTAGTCCTCCCCACCGAACTCGTCACCCGCGAATCCGCCTGAAAGGAAGGGCACCTTCTTAACGCTATTGGTAGAGGAAGGGCACCTTCTTAACGTCGCCGCCGCCGCACCTGCTCAGGCGCCGCTCAGCGCCAGGTGAAGCCGTCGAGCAGCGCGATGAACTCGGCGCGGGATAGGCGCAACCGCACGGGCGTCACCTCGTAGCCCAGCTCCCCACCCGGGGCGGGCACCCGCCACAGGAAGCGGTACTCGCCGAGCACGTCGTAGAGGACCCCGTCGACCGGGCCGACCCGCAGCGGCACACCACCCTGGGTCGCCTTGGCCGGATCGGTGCCCACGATGTCCACCTGCGATGTGACGACTTCGAGGTTCTTCGGCTTCCTCGTCATGTACGAGACGGTGAACGTCTCCGGGCCCGCGTCGCGGCTGATGGCCCCGTAGCCGTTGAGCTCCAGGCCCCGCCACGCGACCGGCAGGTGTGCCCGGTCGTACACGGGCGGCCTGCGGCCCGTGACCGGGTCCACGAGGATCTGCCCGGCGCCGACGGAGTGCGGCGGCAGCTCGACCATCGGGATGCCCGCACGGGTGCAGTCGTCGGGGCGGCGCAGGGTCCCGGTGACGGTCACGACCGCCGTGTTCCCCTGCGGCTCGACCGCCACCACGGGCGCGTCGAGCACCTGGCAGTCCTGCCGGTGCAGGTAGAGCCGCACCTGCTCGCCGTCGCGGTAGGCGAACGACCACGGCAGGCTGTTCGCCGGGGGCCGGGACACGGCCGGGTCGGGCGCGGGCTGCGGGACGCCGCGCAGCAGCGGCACCAGCCCTGCCGCGACCAGGGCCGCTACGGCCGCGACCGTGATCGTCCGGCGGGCGCGGCGGCGGCGTACCCGGTGGCGGATCTCGCCCAGCGGCGCCCGCGCGACGTCGGCGGGCAGCTCACGGGTCGCCTCGTCCAGCAGGGTGCGCATGTCGGAGGTGCTCACAGCGGTGCTCCTTCCGTGACGAGGTCGCGCAGGCCGGCGTGGCCGCGCAGGGTGGTGAGGGCGCGTGCGGTGTACGACTTGACGGTGCCGACGCTGATGCCCAGCGCCGCGGCGGTCGCCGCCTCGGTCAGGTCGGCGTGGAAGCGCAGCATCAGCACCGCCCGCTGCTGCTGCGGCAGCGACAGCAGCGCGGCCCGGACGACCCGCTGCGTCTCCACCGGCGAGAGCGCGTCGGCGCCCGCGCGCTCCGGCAGCGCCTCGGTCGGGATCTCGGCCCGCCACTTACGCCGCCACCAGGTCAGGAACGTGGTGGCGAGCATGGCCCGCAGGTACGCGTCAGGCGCGTCGTCCCTGATCCGCGACCAGCGGCCGTACGCCCGCGCCAGCACCGTCTGCACGAGGTCCTCGGCCTTGTGCCAGTCCCCCGTCAGCAGCCAGGCGGAGCGCACCAGCCGTGGCCATGCCGCCACGACGTACGCGTCGAAGTCCTCCACCACCGACCTCCTCGGCCCACCAACAACCCCTGGTCGACGAATGGTTGCCAAGGTTCGCAAGATCTTCGCAGTAGGTTCTCCCACCGGGCGCGGGAGGATCCGGTCAGGCGAGGCCGACGGCCCAGACACCGATCATGACGAGGAGCGGGACCAGCACCAGGACGGGGAACGGGCGGCGCAGCGGCGCGTACGGCGGCGCGAGACCGATCGGCGGCTCACTGGCTGTCACGCTCCCGGCGCCGGTCGGACCGGGGGTGGGCGTCTCCACCGTGTCGCCCAGCTCCCCGAGCCGCGTGTAGAGCGCATCCGCGGTCTCGCCCATCCACCGCCAGGTCTGCGGATCACAGCAGGACAGCGATCGGAGGTGGGAGTACACGAACAGGCGGTCCGCCACGACCTCCACGTCGAAAGCGGTCTTCCCGGGGCCGACGAGCCGCGCGACGACGTCCGGCGTGAACAGCGCACGTGCCCAGCCCTCCGCCTCGGGCGGGCACCAGAGCCGGAACGTCTCCTCGAACGGGCCGCCCAGCGCCGCCCGCCTGTCCATCCCGGCCGGGCTCGATCCGAGCAGGCGTCCGCCGCCGACGCGGGCTTCCAGCACGACCCGCGCCATCGGCCGGTCGAGCGTGAGCGCGAAGTAGGACCAGCTCAGCGACTCGCCCGCGCGCCCCTTGGGGATCCAGGCGCGGTAGTTCGCGACCTCCAGCGGGCGAGGGCCGGAGCGGCGCAGGCGCGCCGAAGCCCGACGCAGGGTGCCGCGCTGGAAGATGAGCCCCGGCAGGTCAGGCTCCTTGACCTCGGGCGCGAACTCGAACCCGTTGGCGGCGGCGAACCGGTGCAGCCGGAACAGCTCCTCCCGGTCGCCCCTCTTCACGTGGGCGACCAGGATGAAGACGACGGCGACGAGGCAGGCCGCCGTGCCGGCCGCCAGGAGCACGGCGTGCTCGCGCAACGGCCCGGCCTGCGCCTGCGCGCCCAGCACGCCGAGCATCAGGGCGACGTAGACGAGGGCGGCGACGGCGGCCGTCGCGACCGCGTAGAGGGCGACCAGACCGGCCCAGACGTTCCACCGCGGGCGGTGTCCGAGGACGCGCGTGGTGTACTCCCGCAGCTCCGGGCCGGTGGAGCCGACGGTGAGCGGCGTCTGGTCGAGCGGTTCACTGATCATGGACACGGCGACACCATACGTGAGTACCCCAAACGTGCCGCCCACGACGAGGTGGCGGCCTGTCCGGCACCACGCCGCTCAGGACACCAGGACCTCCACCGAGCGCAGGTCGCGATTCGCGTAGTGCACGGCGGCGATCTCGGCGAGCGCGTCCCGGCCCAGTGCCCGGTATGCGCCGGTAAGCAGCCGCAGCGCGTCCTCGCGGTGGTCCGCGGCGTCGAGCCAGTGCAGTTCCCTGCCGAGGACCAGGGCGTACGCGGGCAGCCCGGCCGCCAGCTCGCGTTCGGCGTCCGCGATCCACTCCCGCACGAGCGGCGAGCGCGCCCGGTACGCCTGATACCGCTCGTCGTAGCGCTCGTAGCCGCCGCGCGGATCGCCGGAGCCCTCCGGCAGCGCGGGCCCGAACCCGCCGAGGATCGCCGGGCGTGGCGTGCCCCGCCAGCGCACCGGCCCGTCCTGCGTACAGGCCCGCTCGTCGGCCTCGGCGAACGCCTCGATCGCGCGGAGCAGTTCGGCGCGCTGCCGGGCGCCGTCCGGGGCGTCGTAGTCGGGGTCGTCGGCGGCGTCCCGCTCGGCGTCGTCGAGGCGCCTGCGCACCTGGGCGAGCACCGTGGGCAGGGCTTCGCTCCAGGTCTCGGCGGAGTCGCGCGCGTAATTGTGCACCACCTGGGTGGGCAGCTCGGCCGGGTCGTCGTACCACAGCCCGAAGTGGAGCCCGTCGGTGTCGCCCCACAGGACGGTGACGAACTCGGGCGCGTCGCAGCGGAAGCGGCAGTCCAGCCGCTCGTCGAGGCCGTCGCGCCCGGTCAGCGCGAGGCCGCCGTCCTCGAAGTAGCGCACGATGCCGCCGGAGCTGACGCCCACGCCGTCGGCCAGAGCGCGCCTGCCCGAGGCGCCGATCGCGTCGAGGTACGCGGCGAAGACGGCCAGGTGGCGGGGCAGGCGCAGGCCGTACACGGTGCGCAGCCGCGCGGCGACGTCATCGAAGCGGGCCTCCATCGCGGCCAGGGAAGGCTCGACCCGGTCGTGGTCGAACACGAAGTCACCCATGAGCCGCTCCTTCACCGCTGTCCGCCCGCGCGGGCCGAACCGCCACCATGCCACAGCGCGGTGACAGGTTAAGAAGGGCACCTTCCTCTACGCATAGCGTTAAGAAGGTGCCCTTCCTTTCTAGAGGGTGATCAAGGGGAAGGTGCCGGAGGGGGTGGGGAGGCGGTCGGTGGTGTTGTTCTTGATGTAGCCGAGGCGGAGCTGGGCGCCGGGGGTTAGGGCGAGGCTGGAGAGGGGGATGGCGGCTTCGATGACCGTGTCGTTGCGGACGAAGGTCATGGCGCCGAGCGGGGTCCAGGACCAGCCGCTGCCGCCGTGGTCGTACAGGTTGGCGTTCTCCAGCATGTAGTCGGCGCCGGAGGGGTTGGTCCAGCCGGCCGCGTTGTAGCCGGTGGCGGTGTTGTTGTCGGTGTTTAGGAAGAACTGGCCGAGCACGTTCAGGCCGGTGCCCTTGACGCACAGGTAGAGCGTGGTGCCGTTGCTGGTGACCGACACCGACTGCACGCCGGTGCCGCCGGACAGCACGGGCGTGACGGCCGCCCAGTCGGCCGCGTTGCCGTCGACCGTGATCGCCGGAGTGCCGCCGCCGCTCGTGGCCGTGGTGAAGGTGCCGTTGGGGCTGTTGGTGGTGCCGCCGGCGGAGACCGAGCGGACCCGGAACTGGTACGCCGTGCCCGGAGACAGCCCCGAGAGCGTGACCGAGTGGCTGGTCACGTTGCTCGCGCCGGTCGCGGTCGAGCCGTAGGCGGTGCTGGTGCCGTACTCGACCACCGACGACGAGGCCACGTCGGTCGTCCAGGTGACCGTCGCGCCGGTGGTGGTGACGTTGGCGTACTGGACGTTGGTGATGACGGGTGCGCCGCCCCCGCCGCCGGAGCCGTTGAGCAGGGTGACCACCGGGAACGTGCCGCTCGCGGCCGGAAGCCGGTCGGTGGCGGAGTTGTTCTTCAGGTAGCCGGCGCGCAGCTGCGATCCCGGCGACAGGCCCAGCGTGGACAGCGGGATCGCCGCCTCGGCGACGGTGTCGTTGCGGCTGAAGGTGACCGCGCCCAGGGACGTCCACGCCCAGCCGCCACCGGCGTGCCGGTAGAGGTTGCCGTTCTCCAGCATGTAGTCGGCGCCGGACGGGTTCGTCCAGCCGGTGGCGTTGTAGCCGGTCACCGTGTTGTTGTCGGTGTTCAGGTAGAACTGGCCGAGCACGTTCAGCCCCGTGCCCCGCGCGAGCAGGTACAGGTTCGTGGCGTTGTTGGTCACCGACAGGGACTGCACGGTGGTGTTGCCGGTCAGCACCGGGGAGACGCTCCCCCAGTCACCGGCCGATCCGTCGACAGTGATCGCCGGGTAGCTCCCGCCGCTCGTCGCGGTGGTGAACGTGCCGTTGGGGCTGTTCGTGGTGCCACCGGTGGACACCGAGCGGACCCGGAACTGGTACGCCGTGCCCGGAGACAGCCCCGAGAGCGTGACCGAGTGGCTGGTCACGTTGCTCGCGCCGGTCGCGGTCGAGCCGTAGGCGGTGCTGGTGCCGTACTCGACCACCGACGTCGAGGCCACGTCCGTGGTCCAGGTGACGGTCGCGCCGGTCGTGGTGACGTTCGTGTACTGCACGTTCGAGATCACCGGCGGCTGCGCCGGGAGCGGCGAGCTGGACGGCGTCGGCGACGGCGTCGGCGGGGTGCCGCCGCCGGGCACGGTGAACTTCACCGAGGAACCGCCGAAGTTGGCCACCCGCAGCCACGTCCACACCTCCGTGCCCGCCATCGCGGCCGGGAACACGTAGTTGCGGTCGAACTCGAACTCGGCGCGGGTGCCCGACTGCACCACCCGCACCGGCCAGCCCCGGTTCGTCGGCGCGCTCGGGCTGCTGAACTTGAACACGTCGCCCTGCCCGGCCCCGGCGTGCGGCAGCAGGTACGCCTGGTTCAGGTTCTCCAGGTAGATCCGCGAGTCCGGCGAGGTGGGCCAGGACGGCTGCCAGCCGGTCGGCCCGTCCTTGTCGTAGTCGAAGTAGATCATCTCCTGGGCCAGGCTGATGGTCTGCTTCGCCTCGACCATCATGAAGAACCGGTCCCCGACGAACTTCACGTAGATCTTCGTGATGCCCTTGCCGTTGTTCCCTGCCGCGTCGTTGAAGATCGGCGTCTCGGCGCCCCACTCCCCCGTGCTGCCGTCCGCGACGAACCCGCCGTAGAGGTCGGCCGGGTGCGCCCCCGTCTGCGCCGGCGCGGCCAGGCCCTGCGCGTCGAGCCAGTTCTTGGCGTCGTCGTACACGGCCGAGTTGAAGTGGTTCGCCCCCGACACGTCGTAGGCGAGGTAGTCGGAGTTGCCCACGACCTCGTTCATCCACTTCTGCGTGCCCGTGCTGGGCACCCGGAAGTCGATGATCGCCACGTTGAACCCGTCGGCCTGGCCGGCCTGCGCGTTCACGTAGTCCTTCCAGAACCCACCGAAGTTGTCCCGGCTGCGGTAGGTCGGCGAGGACGTGTTCGTGTTCCAGTTGGCCTCGAACCCGGGGCTGGTGTCGTAGAAGCCCGGGATGTACGTGTTGTAGTACCAGGACTCGGTGACGAAGATGTTGATCGCGTGCCGGTAGCGGGCGGCGAACTGCGAGGTGCCCTCGTCGGGGTTGAAGTACCAGTAGCCCCGGTTGGAGGCGACGACCTTGCTCGGGTCCACCGCCTTGATCTTCTCGACGAGGTCGACCATGCCGCCCGCGGTGAAGCCGAAGTTGCCGCGCGGCCCCCACGAGATGCCCGGTCCCGCGCCGCCGACCGGGTCGGGCGTGTCCACGGTGTCCAGGAAGACGCCGTCGTAGTCGCCGTCGTGCACGATCTTGTCGACCTGGTAGGTGACGAACTTCTGCCAGGCCGGGTCGCCGCCGTTGATGTACCCGCCGCCGTAGGTCGGGTTGACGTCGACCGTCCCGTCGCCGTCCTTCCAGTAGCCGCCGTAGAGGTAGCGGCTGTCGTTGACCCAGGTGCCCTGCTGGTCGAGGTACCACGGCATGACGCCGTTGTTGCGCCAGGTCAGGCGGTTGCCCCAGGAGGAGTAGTTCGCGCCGATCGAGGTCCCGGCGTAGTTCGCGTACCCATCCTCGTAGGTGCCGTCGGGGGTCGCGCCGCCCTCGACGTTCAGGTAGGAGCCGGAGGCGTTGTAGTTCCACGGGTTCGGGCCGTGCAGCGGGCCGGACGGGCCGCCGTAGCCCGCGGGCAGCAGGCCCAGCTCGATGCCCTTCTGGATGGTCATGTGCCCGCTGTGGCCGGGGATGATGGTCGGCAGCATCTCGCCGACCGACAGGTAGCCGAGCACGATCACGTCGTCGGCCGTGCCCAGCGCCCCGTCCACGCCGCGCTTGATCTCCTGCACCTGCGCGGACGTGACGGACTCGAAGTAGAAGTGGTCGGCGGTCACGTTCAGCACGCGCAGGGTCGGTTCGAGGACGACCAGGTCGTACCCCTTGAGCTGGGTGACCTTCGCCTGGTCGACCGCGCCGTACCAGAACGCGGTGCGGCTGTGCTGGTTGAGCGTGGGGACCTTGCCGTAGAACGGGGTGCGGCCGATCTCGAAGCCGGCCGCGGCCGCCGGGGTCGCCGCGGTGGCGACGAACCCGGCGGTCAGCGCGGTGGCGGCGACCATGGCCGCGGCGAGCAGCCGGGCGATGCCCCGGCGCGCGGGTGGAGCGGTGTGGTGCGGATGAGCTTGGCGGTTCATGGGCACCTCGCTTCGGTGGGAGGGGATCAGCTGATGGTGATCACTGCGGTGTAGGTCTCCGGCGAGCTGCCGGAGCCGTGGAACACCGCCCGGTGCGGGCCTACCGGTGCGCCGCCGAGCACGTCGGACAGCACGGACGCGGGCACGCGCCAGACGTAGTGGTCGTCGTCGCTGGACACCAGCGGGCTCGGCCCGTCCACCGGCGCCCAGCTCCAGCCGGTGCCGGTGTGCCGGTAGAACCAGGCGTTCTCGATGAGCAGGTCCGCCCCGATGCCGGCGGTGGCGAACCCGGTCGCGGCGTCGTTGTCGACGTCGATGAACAGGTGGTGGAAGTCGAACGGCAGGTTGAACTGCGCCTGGTAGGTCACGCTGTCGGTGCCGATGACCCCGCCCGCGTCGGTGATCGGGTCGCCGGAGGGCACAGTCGTGGTGACGGTCAGCGGCCCGGCGGCGGCCGAGCGGTTGCCACTGCTGTCCCGGGTGTACGCCGTGAACGTGTACGCCGTCCCCGGCTCCAGCCCGCTGACCGGCACGCCGACCGTGTCCCCGGCCGTGACCAGCCACGACGGCAGCGACAGCAGCGGCTGCCCGTTCACCTCGACGTCATAGCCCGCGAGGTCCGCCGCACCCGACGCGTCCCAGGCCAGCCGCACGCTGGCGACCTTGATCTCGGCAGTCCGCAGCCCGGACGGGGCAGCGGGCACCGACGCGTCGGCGGCCTTCGTGGTCACCGTCGCGGCCCGGCCGGGCGCGGAAACGTTGCCCGCCGCGTCCCGCGCGGCCACGGCCACCCGGTATGACCGCGCCGGGTCCAGCCCGTGCAGCGTGACCAGCGGCAGCGCGTTCAGCGTGCCGGTGACCCGGACCCCGTCGAGGTACACGTCGTATCCGGTGACGCGGCCGTCGTCGGCGGCGGGCAGCCAGCCCACGGTCGTCTCGGTCGAGGTCGTGTGCACGGCCAGCGGCGTGCCGTAGACGCGGGGCGCGGCGGTGTCGCCGCCGTTGCCGCTCGCGGCGGCGAGCTGCGCGGACCAGTAAGCGTCCGGCGGCAGCGAGTCCCACGGGTTGGCCAGCACGTCCGGCGTGACGTAGAGGTAGCCCGCCTGGCGCTGCTTGCTCAGCGCGACGGCGTTCGCCAGTTGCTCGGTCGTGTCCGTGGCGTGCACCAGGTGCCAGAACCGGCGCGGGTCGAGCGCGCGGTGCCAGCTCGGCGGCTGCCAGCCGAGGTACGTCTCGTAGGCGCCCTCGAAGGTGAGGATCACGTCGCCGACGTCGGCGTAGCACGGTTCGGTGTCGATGCCAGGGTTGACCACGGTGAACGCGCCGGGAAACGCGCGGCGCACGTGCCGGTCCAGCTCGCGGTAGGTCTTGACGTAGGCGTCCTGCGGGCCGCAGACGTTCTGCACCTCGTCGAAGAAGATGCCGCCCAGGCCGTCCGCGCCGTAGAGCCGGTACCAGGTGGCCACGTCCTGCTGGACCTGCGCGGCCCAGGCCGCCGGGGTGGTCTCGTTGAGTCGCGTCGCGCGGCCGGTGGTGCCGAGGTAGCCGGTCGCGACGTAGCCGAACACGCGTACCCCCGCTGCCTTCGCGGCGGCGATGGCCGCGGCGTAGTTCGGGTCGCGGGTCTTGCCCGGCCCGGAGAAGGGGTTGGCCACCGCGATGCCGACGCCCGGGGTGTTCAGCCGCTGCCAGAGGGCGGCGCCGTCGCCGCCCGGATAGAAGTACGCGGGCACCGCGAGCTGCTGTGCGGCGGCGGTGGCGGGCGGGCCGCCGGTCGCCTGCGCGGGCGTGCTCGCGCCCAGGATGCCGATCAGTGCGGTGAGTACGGCCGCCGCCCGGAGGTGCAGGCGTCCGCGGCCATGCCGATGCAGCATGGTCGTGTCTCCGATCTGGGGGATATGAGAGGGGTCGGTCATGCTTTGCTCTGCACACAAATACGCACGCGTTGCGTATTTGTGTGCAGAGCAAAGCCGCTGGCGGGAGTGGTCAGCTCTTGTTGCCGCTGAAGGCGATGCCCTGGATGAAGTGGCGCTGCAGCACGGTGAACACCACGATCACCGGCAGTGAGGCGAGCAGGGACCCGGCCATCAGCACCGGGTAGTCGGTCTGGAACTGGCCCTGCAGCGAGGCCAGGCCCGCCGACAGGGTCATCTGCTCCGGGTCGGTGTTGACGATCAGCGGCCAGAACAGGTCGTTCCAGGACGCCAGCACCACGAGGATGCCGAGCGCCAGCAGGCCGGGCTTGGCCAGCGGCAGCATGACGGACCAGTAGATGCGCAGCGGCCCGGCCCCGTCGAGGCGGGCCGCCTCGTCCAGCTCCCGGGGCAGCCCGAGGAAGAACTGCCGCAGCAGGAACACCCCGAACGCGGAGAACAGGCCGGGCGCGATGATCGCGCCGAGCGAGTTCAGCCAGCCCAGATCGGCCATGATCTCGTACTGCGGGATGACGAACAGCGCCGGCGGCACCATCAGCACCGACAGGAACAGCCCGAACAGCAGGCCCCGGCCGGGGAAGCGCAGCCGCGCGAACGCGTACGCCGCCATCGAGCAGAACAGCAGCTGCCCGGCGGTGCGCGCGGCGGCGACCACGGCGGTGTTGAGGAACTGGTCGCCGAACGGCAGCAGCTCGAACACCTGCGCGTAGTTCGACCAGCGCCAGTCCGGCGCGATGGTCGGCGGGACCCGGGTGGCGTTGGTCAGCGTCTTGAGCGAGGTGAGCAGCTGCCAGGCGAACGGGATCACCATCACGGCCGCGCCGAGGATCAGCGTGCCGTGCGTGCCGGCCATCCGGCCCTGCGCCCGGGACTCAGCCATAGTGCACCCACCGCTTCTGCAGCCGGAACTGGATCGCGGTGAACACCACGATGAGGACGAGCAGCGCCATCACGATCGCGGCCGCGTAGCCGCGGTCGTTGGTGTAGAACGCCTTGTCGTAGAACAGCCCCACCACGGTCTGGATGCGGGGCATGGCCGGGTTCGAGCGGGCCGCCTGGCCGCTGCCGGCCATCACGTACACCAGGTCGAACAGCTGCAGCGAGCCGATCACCGAGAGCACCGAGACGAAGAAGATCGACGGCGACAGCAGCGGCAGGGTGACCCGCCGGAACTGCGCCACCGGCCCGGCGCCGTCGATCTCGGCGGCCTCGTAGAACTCGCGCGGGATCGCCTGCAGCCCGGCCAGGAAGACCACGATGTTGTAGCCGAGCCCGGCCCAGATGCACACCGCCACCAGCGCGTACAGCGCGGTGGCCGGGTCGGCGATCCAGTGCGGGCCCTCCACCCCGAACACCGACAGCAGCTGGTTGACCAGGCCGAAGTCACCGTTGTAGAGCCAGCGCCAGACCATCGCCACGGCGACCGGCATGGTCACCACGGGGATGAAGAACAGCGCGCGGTACACCGAGACGCCGCGCAGCTTCGGCCGGTTGAGCAGGGCCGCGAACACGATCGCCAGCGGGATGCCGAGCAGGCCGAGCAGCGCGAACAGCAGCGTGTTGACCAGCGCCTGGCGCACTTCGGCGTCGGCGGCCAGGGCCCGGTAGTTGTCCAGCCCCACCCACTCGTGCCCGCCGAACGGGCCCCACTCGGTGAAGGAGAAGTACCCGGTCTGCAGGACGGGCCACAGGTAGAACACGGCCAGCCCCAGCCCGGTCGGCGCGATGAGCAGGTACGCCCATCCCGCCTCGGCGGTCCACCGGCGCGGGCGGCGGGCACGGCCCCCGGGCGCCGGGGCGGGCACCGCGGCGCGGCCGGCCGCGATGCCCTCCTCGGTCATCACCATGGTGCGGTTACTCCTTGGCCAGCAGGGCGTTCATCTGGGTGGCGAGCTCCTTGGCCGCCTGCTCCACCGGCACCTCACCGGTGTACGCCTTGGTCAGCTGCTTGAACTCCTCGTCGTTCCAGGCGGCGGTGTTGCGCGACACCGGGTAGGGCACCGCGTAGCTCACCGCGTCCAGGAAGACCTTGCCGTTGAACTTGGCGTTGGCGGCGAGCCAGGCGTCCTGGGTGCCGGTGTACGCCGGGATCGGGCCCTTCTTGCCGAGGATCTCCGCGGCGGGCTTCGAGCCGAGGAACTTCACGAACTCCCACGCCTGCGCCGGGTACTTCGTCTTCGCGGAGACCACGTTGGCCAGGCCGTGGATGATGGTGGCCTGCTTGACCCCGGTCGGCAGCGGCGCGGCGTCGACGCGGGTCTTGGTGTACTCGTTGTTGCCGAACTCGGTGACGTTCCAGGAGCCGCCCCAGTACATGGCGAGCTTGCCGGACTCGAAGAGCTGGATCGGGTGGGTGTCGGTCATCGTCTTGAGGTCCGGCGACTGCTTGTTCTTGATCAGGTCGGTCCAGAAGCGCAGGCCCTCGATGGTGGCCGGGTCGTCGTAGCCCGACTTCTTCCCGTCGGCCGAGATCACGTTGCCGCCGGCCTGGTAGATGGTGTTGTAGAAGTACTCCTGGCCGGCGATGTTGGCGCCGACGGCGTACTGGCCCTTGGCCGGGTTGCTCAGCTTGGCGGCGGCGGCCTTGAAGTCGTCCCAGGTCCAGCCGGCGGCCGGGTGCTTCACACCGGCCGCGTCGAAGAGTTCCTTGTTGAACCAGACGCCGACGGTGTCGAAGTCCTTCGGCAGGCCGTAGATCTTGCCTTCGAAGGTGTACAGGTCGACCAGGGCCTTCGGGTACACGCCCAGGTCCAGCTTCGCCTCGGCGACCTTGTCCGCCAGCGGCATGATCACGCCGTTGTCGGCGTAGAGCTGGACGTTGGGGCCGTTCATCCAGAACACGTCCGGGGCGGCGCCGCCGGTGACCGCGGCCCGCAGCTTGGTCCAGTAGTCGGCCCACGGGGTGAGCTGGACCTCGACCGTGATGTTCGGGTGGTCCTCGGTGAAGGCGGCCGCGAGCTCCTCCATCACCGGGACCTGGTTCTTGTCCCACACCGCGTAGGACAGCGTCGCCTTCTCGTCAGCGCCCGCGGTCGGCTCGTCGGCGCCGCAGCCCGCCACGGTCACCGCGAGCACGGCGGCGGCCATCACGGCCGCGCCGGTCCGCACTGCTTTCCACATCTGAGGAACCCTTCTCGCCAGAGCAACATCATCGGGGAATCACCCGGGTCGCGTGGGGCCGTCGAGTGGCGTGACACCACCCGGTGCCGTCGGGACCCGCATCACATGCGCTGCCCAGTATTAATGGACTCCTGAATAAGTTTGTCAAGAGCTCACCCGTGGCTCGACGGCGCTCGAACGCTAACGCCCAGGTCGGACGGGTGCGGCCACGCCGGTACGCGCGTCGAAGAGATGCTCCTGCAGATGTTCGAGCGAGTGTTTCACCGCGCCGAGCGCCACCGCCTCGTCGCCCAGCGCCGAGGTGACGATCTCCGGGATGCGTACGCAGCGCTTCTCGATCTCCCGGCGCAGCGGCTCGAGGAGCACGTCGGCCGAGCGGGAGAAGCCGCCGCCGAGCACCACCAGCTGCGGGTCCAGCGCCAGGACCAGCGCCGACGCGCCCAGCGCCAGATCCTTGGCGTAGCGGCGGACCACCGCCAGCGCCCGGCGGTCGCCCTCGCGGGCCGCGGCGAACACGTAGCCGGCCAGCTCGTCCGGGTCGGTGCCGGCCGGGGCGCCGGTCCAGCCGCGCAGGTGCTCCTGGGCCCGGATCCAGCCCAGCTCGGGCAGCGCGCCGATCTCGCCCGCGGCCTGCGCGAAGCCCCGGTGCAGCCGCCCGTCGATGATCAGGCCGGTGCCCGTACGCAGGCCCGCCAGCAGGTAGACCACGTGCTGGGCGTAGCGGGCCACCCCGCGCCAGGTCTCGGCCAGCGCGGCCAGCCGGCTGTCGTTCTCGACCAGCACCGGACCGCCGACCAGCCGCCCGACGTGCTGCGCCAGGTGCACGCCGGTCCACTCCGGGAACGCCACCGAGAGCACCACCCGGCCCGATGCGTCGACCAGGCCGCTGGTGCCGACCGTGGTCGCCCACACGTCCGCGCCGCTCAGCCCCGCCCCGGACAGGCACTCCGCCACGGCCGCGTCGACCGCGCCGAGCCGGTCGACGCGGCCCGCGGTGATCGCCACCGGAGTGCGCACCGTGTGCTTGACCTGCCCGTCCAGGTCCGCGGCCAGCACCCGGATGGTGTGCCCGCCGATGTCGACTCCGAGCACGTGGCCCGCGTCCGCCCGGAACCGGTAGCGCCGGGCCGGGCGGCCCATCACCCCCGGCGCGGGCTGCACCTCCTCCAGCCAGCCCTGCTCCTGGAGCTGGAGCACCACGTCCTCGGTCGAGGGCCGGGACAGGCCCGTGTCTCGGGACAGCTCGGTCAGCGTCAGCGCCTCGCGGCCGCGCAGCACGTGCACCACCGCGAGCGCGTTGAGCTGCCGCAACCGGGACAGATCCCCGCCCGCCAGTTGTTCGGTCACCGTCGGCCCCCTTTTGCGCGTCGGGTAATCATGTTACTAATGATGGAGACCTTCAAAAGTAACTCCTCCTGGGATGGCTGAGATGACTGTAGACGGGGTGCGGCTGGTCGTGGCAGGTGCCGGGCTGCGCGGCATCGGGTACGCCCGGCGCGCCGCCGCCACCGGCGCCCGCGTGGTCGCCGTGGCCGAGCCCGACCCCGCACGCCGGGCGGCCTTCGCGGCCGAGTTCGGGGTGCCCGCCGAGCACGTCTACGCCGACTGGGCCGACCTCGCCGGTGCGGGGCGGCTGGCCGAGGCGGTCGTGATCGCCACCCAGGACCAGACGCACGCCGACGCCGCCGTCGCGTTCGCGGGACTGGGTTATCACATACTCCTGGAAAAGCCGATGGCGACCACGGAGCCGGACGCGCTGCGCATCACCGAGGCCGTCGATCGGGCCGGGGTCATGCTCGCCGTGTGCCACGTGCTGCGGTACACCCCGTACACGCAGGCTTTGAAGAAGCTCCTCGACGAGGGCGCCATCGGGCGGCTGGTGAACGTGCAGCACCTGGAGCCGATCGGCTGGTGGCACTTCGCGCACTCGTTCGTGCGCGGCCACTGGAACAACTCCGAGACGTCCGCGCCGCTGCTGCTGACGAAGTCCTGCCACGACATCGACTGGCTGCTGTACCTGTTCGGCACCGAACCGAGCCGGGTCAGCTCGTTCGGCGGGCTCACCCACTTCCGCCCCGAGCAGCGGCCCGAGGGCGCCGCCGACCGGTGCCTGGACTGCCCGCTCGAACCGCGCTGCCCGTACTCCGCGCCCCGGCTGTACCGGTCCTGCCTCGGCGACCCGGCCCGCGAGTTCTGGCCGCTGTCCGCGGTGACCCGCGACCACACCCCCGACGGCATCGACGCCGCGCTGCGCACCGGCCCGTACGGGCGCTGCGTCTACGACGCCGACAACAACGTGGTCGACCACCAGGTGGTGGCGATGGAGTTCCCCGACGGCGCGACCTGCACCTTCACCATGACCGCGTTCACCCCGATGGAGAACCGGCGCACCCGCCTGTTCGGCACCCACGGCCAGCTCGACGGCGACGGGCGCCTGCTCCACCTCACCGACTTCCGCACCGGCGAGCAGCGCACCGTCGACACCGGGCTGACCGCCGGGGGCACCGCGGCCGACGGGCACGGCGGCGGCGACGAGGCCATCATGGACGCCTTTCTCGGCGCGGTGGCCACCGGCAACGCCAAGCTCCTCAACTCCGACGCCGCCACCAGCCTCGCCGGCCACCGCGTCGTCTGGGCCGCCGAACAGGCCCGCACCACCGGCACCATCACCGCCACCCCCCTCCCCGCCTGACCCCAGCCCGCTCGGCCCAGCCAGCTCGGCCCAGCCAGCTCGGCCCAGCCCGCTCGGCCGGGCCCAAGATCGCTGTTTCGTGTCGAAACCTGTGCTCTGACCACAGGTATCGACACGAACCCGCGATCTTCACGCCACCGCGCCGCCCCACGACCCCAAGATCGCGTTGATCTTGCGCGAACTGTTGCCCCTTTGTCCGGAAAGCGCGGG